>CAWIBC010000018.1:0-575872 GCA_963834255.1 uncultured Verrucomicrobiae bacterium
CGCACTCGATGCTACCCGACCTGCATGCGTGCGCGCCAGACGGCGGCGGTCGCAGCGGCGCGCGTTTCTACTCCGAGCTTTTGCAAACAGACGCGCACGTGTTGCTCGACCGTGCGTACACTCACGCCCAGAATCGCTGCGATCTCGCTATCCCGCTTTCCCTCCGACACCCAATGCAGAACTTCGCGTTCCCGCGCCGTCAGCGGCTGCTCGGTCGCCAGGTGCAGGTATTGCGTGCAACGATGCAAGACCTTCTCGAGATGCGGCTGGAGAAGCTCCAGGACGAGGAGTTCCTCATCGGAAAACACGCGGTCGCGATTAAACGCAAAACCGAGAGACTCCCCCGGGAGGCGCACCGCCACAGCCGCCTGATCACGCCATTCTGGGACGTAGATTGCGAGTTCTTGATAAAAATTTGTCCGTTTGATCTGGCGGAACGAAACAAAGTTCGAAACCCGCAGGGCCGGCGCAAAGTTTCCCTGCTGCGCGTAGGCGATGAGCGGATTTTCGTGCCCGTAAAGTTTCATCTTTTCTTCGACCTGCGGGATTGCTTCAAGGCGTCGGCCGCCGCGATGGGTGATTCGCCCTGAGCGCAGGTCCGCCCCATCGACCGAGATGGACGAGACCGGTAGCAGTGTTTCGCACAAATCAATGATTAGATCCAGTGGTCGCGGAGCGGTTACGTCCTCGTAAAGAGAAAGCAGCACGCGGTTTAGAGCGCGCATTTGACGGGAGGTCAGGCGGGTCATCAGATCCCTGGATCAGGATTAGCGTCCGCAGGTTATCCGCTGGCAAGATAAAAATGCGTAATTGTACGGATAGCGGGCTACGTCGGGAACGTGTGGAATGAAATCGTGCAAGTCACGGTTATCCGCCAGAGCCCCAAGGATCACACCGATAAAGCGGATGTGCCGAGAAGAATTTGGCCACCTGATGGGAGAACTCCGATCATCCCTTATCTGCGGCTGACGCAGCCCAAGTTTCCTACTTCTTCCCAACTGAGCCGGGCGGAAATCTTCCCGGCTGACCTGTTCCCCCCGGAGCAAATCCAGATAAATTCGCGCTTTATCGGTGATACCGGCTGGGATCGTCACGGTATTCGGCAACTCTACGATCGTGCCACCAACCTTTTCGACCAGATCGCCCTCCTCGGCCCTGGTCTTGGCTGGACTCGCGGGGCAGGTCACCGCTTTCCAGACTCCCGTCGGCAGCATCCGAGATAAGGCCCAGGCGGTGCTCGACCAGCAGGGCGAGCTCGACGTGGCGGTCGGCAATCTGCGCCAGACTCTCCAGACTGCGATGCCCGGAGTGCGCCGCGACATCAACAACCTCAAGACCAGTCCCACCTACAACCTTGGCATCGGGCAGGACCTGGGAGTCGTGACTCCCTCAGAACAACCGATCGATCATGTGACCTACAAACCCGTGATCAAAGTCGATCTCATCAACGGCATGCCCCGCCTAACGGGCAAAAAACGCGGTGTCGACAGCTTCAACATCTACGTGCGGATGGAAGGCGAGACCAACTGGCGGCTCCTGGTCGCGAAACGTGTCCGCTTCCCCTACAACGACGAAACCCCTGTCGCCACCCCCGGCACCCCCGAAGAGCGTGAGTATCACATCGTCGGCGTCCTCGCCGACAACGAGATCGGCCAACCCAGCAACATCGCCACCGCCGTGGTGCCGGGATAAGCCGTTCTTAAACCCAGTGCCTCCAAACCCAGTCAAGCCACCGCGTCAGCGTAAATTTCGCATCGCCATTGCAGAGGACGACGAGCTAATGCGTGAAGGCATCTCCTGCGTGGTCGGTCGGGAAAAGGAATTAAAGGTCTGCGGTGTTGCTCACGACAAGAAAAGCACACTTGCTCTGGTTGAGAAAGGGAAGCCGGATGTCCTCGTGCTCAACCTCTTTCTCAGAGGTTGCGACGGCATCGATTTGGTCAAAGCTATCGTTGCGCGTTTCCCACAGACGCGCGTCATCCTCACCAATACTCGCAGCCAGGAGTCTTACGCCGAACGGCTGCTGCACGCCGGAGCGTTGGCCTGGCTGCCCCCGCGCGCGACAGCCCGTGAGCTGATCGACGCGATCCGCAAGGCCGTCGCGCCGGCGCGGGATAGTTCCCGGCCAATACGACACAGAGGCCGGAGCAGTGGCGGCGCGCCATCCTTCTCGGCACTCACTGATCGCGAGCTTCACGTCTTCCGCCTGATCGGCCGGGGCGGCGGAACCGGAGACATCGCCCGTGAACTCGGCCTTAGTCGCAAAACCATCGAGTACTACCGCGAGCGGATAAAGTCCAAACTCGACTATGCAGATACAGATGCGCTTCGAAAAGGAGCCACCCAATGGGTGCGACGTCCCTCGTAAGACTGTGTGAAAACCGGGGATATCCCCGGTGTTCATCACGCCGTCTACTCTGATAACGTGCCCTCTTCAGCGAAGGAACAGTTTCCTCAAATATGAGCCTTAACATGACACTTCCGAGCAATGGAATCCGGCCGTGCGAAACCTCAACGCAAGCACTTGAAATGTTGAAAACCAGGCATGGTCTTGGGCGCCCGCTCTGGAAGACTAGGCCTCGCGCATTTCGACGCCCATCACCAATTGTTGCCGACCTGTACTCAAATATGGCGGCTATCAGCAGCCTAGAGCCTGAGGCTACTATTAATCGACTCGTCAACTCTCCAGCGCTAGCCTTGACTCCAAGTGCGCGCCCCGTAAGCGGACTGCCGCCGTTTAGCCAACAGCTCCTCCAACAGCGGATTCGGGCTCACATGCCACCCCCACTCCAAATCTTCCCCTTCAACCATTTCGCCGAGGAGAACCGGCACGTAAAATAGAAAGATCAAAACCGATGAAACAAAGATTAACTATAGCTCTGTTGTTGTTCGCAGGCGCCACCGGCTGCCTCTGGACGGCGTATGCCGAGACCAGAAAAGAATGCTTAGATGATGCGAACAAATGGTATCACGAGTGTTTGCGCCAAACACCAGGAAACAAAATGTGCGAATACACATTTACACAGATGGTCAGGTCATGCGAGGCAAACGCCGAGCCAACTCCGCACTGGTGACCGCTAGAATGGAATCGGCACTACAGTTTCACGGAAGGTTCACCAAAACGGTCGCGGTTGGTTATAGCTACAGGATGCATATCTGACAAAGGGGCTTTCCGAATTGCGCGATCCAGATAGGCAGATCATTCACCTAATAAAGAATCGAGATGACGTTTCGTTCCTTCTATAGTTTAGCAGCAATCTCTTGCTGCCTGGCAGCGTTGTCTTTTGCAAGCCCAGTTCGGGGTGACGAAACGGCAGCGGAAGGAATGACCCTTGAGAAAACTGTATCCTGGATCAACGAGGTATTGGCGGACCCCGATTTCTCGTTCTACATAGACTCTTACATAGCGGGAGGTAGCACGGTCGGTAGACAGTACCAATTCAGCATAGACGTCGGAGGGTCGGGTTCCCTGAAGATTTACCATATGCAATCATCCGGTAAACCAAAGGCGATCATTCCAAGCTTGCGGGACCCCTCCGACGTCGATTGGAAGCAGACCAACACGGTTAGCGACTGGGCATCCTGCAGCGAGAGCCAACTCGTGATTGTGTCCTACCGACAAACGAAAGAAGGAGAGGATCTTAACGAGAGCCAACACCCAGGCGGCATTGACGTATTGGCGATTAAACGCAGTGGAAACCGACTGCAACTCCTCATCCCTCTGCCTTTGGATGACGACTTAACACAAAAACTTGTAAGGGCCTTTCGTCACTTGCTCCAGCGAACCAAACAAGAAAAGAATCCGTTTTAATTACCTGAAAGGCAGCCAGTAGAAATCAAATCGCTCTCTTTATGAATAAACTAACAAACCTTGCGAACTGGAGGAACCAGAGGAATTCAACACTTAAACTCGCCCATAGAGCGCCAGGATCGCTCTTCAGGTCGTCTGCGGCAGTCCTCATTGTGTTACTGACTGCAACTGTTGCTCAATCTTGGGCTCAAACTATCATGGAACAGCAGCGGCAAGCCACCGAGCGATTTCAACAACAACTGGCAGAGAGCCGACGCCAGCAGCAGGAGCAACAAGAGGCCGCTCGCCAGAGATTCCAAGAACAGATGGAGCGCAACAGGATATCCGCAGAAAAGCTCGCCGCGAGCGTGGAAAAAACAAATCAGGTAGTCAGGGATGTCGCCGCGGACGCTCTTGCACATCAGCAGCAACGAAACAGAGAGATCGACGCATCTATCGAACGCTCCAGGCAAAGGAGAGAACAGCAACAAGATAGCCTCCAGGCCGAGGCGGGTCAGGCAGTTACGACGGATCAGCCCCAAACCCCGGTAACGTCAAATTATACCACCTCAACAGGCGAAGCTGACGTGCCCTCATATGTTGGTGAACACTATCCTCAGACGCGCACTCGCTTGATCAGCGACGAAGAGGCTGGCTCGATGAGTTACGCAAAGCTCCGCTATGCGATCAATGAAGTGTATGCACGGCACGGGGCCGAATTCGCGACGAAACCTGAGCTCAGGCAGCAATTCAGCAGATATGGCTGGTATACGCCTCGAGACGGCGCCTCATTTGAAGAAATCGAACAGGATCTAAGCTCTATTGAGCGAGCCAACATAGAGACCTTGGCCAAGTATCGGAACATAAAGAAAGGCCAATAATGTTCATGAGAAGCGTGACCATAAAGATGTCAATGAGGCGAAAAAGTCGAATTGGAATGCTGCTGCTAGTGTTCTCGTTGATGTTTGGCGCTCGGATTGCGTGGGGAGATACCGAAGCGCTGAAGCTTGAGCTGGCCCAGCAACTTAAGCAGGACATGGCCAGGTCGCCAGCCGCATTCAGTGCTGCTAGCACGGCTGTCGAATTTCTTTCCAATCTACAGTTGGCTGTCGCCACTTCAAAAAAGCTGGATAACATGGAACGCAGTTTAGCGACACGATTGGCTCCGGGTAATGGACAGCGAGTCGGCGAGTGCGCGCTGATTCGTGTGAACGCTTGGAACAATGTGTTGACGGGAGAAACCAGGGTCGGCGATCCCATTTTTTATGGCATCAGTAGCAAACCGGTAAACCTACTCGTCGAAAAAGAAGTGGCTGCCACAATTGGCGGCATTGTGGACGCTCGTCCGTTTGGTCCAGAATGGGCCTTTGATGGCAACAAGGCATTTTTCATGTGTTACACGAAGACCACTGAAGGGAAGTATCGACGCGGTTTAGTACCTTATCAGACAGCGATGAGCCACATCAACGATAAGGGACAATCACTCGTAAGGCGGGCATATCAGGAAGCGTACATGGCCCAGAGGTTTTCAGGTGCGCAGAGCTGGGTTTGCAACTATGACAGGCATTCGCATGCTTCTCCAATGGATTGCCCGCACCCCGAATTGGGAGGGGCCTGGTCTACTCGACTGCTCCCGTCTGCGAACCCCGCGGGCCGGCAATCCGGGAAAACCCTGACAGACGCCTTGAAAGAACCATAGCTGCATGACTCATATTGATTGGCTCTTAATGAGATCGAAACATGCACTTTTGTTACGGATGTGTGTGTTTGTAGGATGTTGCGCGCTCGCGACGCTTATTGCTGCTCAAACGACAAACAATCCCTTCGACGGTAAACGCACCCGTCCGCCCCTGGCTTCGCCAACCACGAGCCCTTCCTCTCTCTACAACGCTGTCATACACATGCCGACCGGTGACTCGCGTATTGTCTCTGGCGTCTCATTGCCAGAAGCTATGGCGTGCATCAAGGCAGCCCAACAATACACAGTTCAAGGTAGCTGGGCGGGAACTATCTGGCGCGCGGGGCGGCCTCAATCGTCTGGTATCAAGTACTACGGAGACGCGAGATGAGCACAGAATGAACTTCATCAGTTAGACAAACAAAACGACGGTCTAATCCTTCGCTTGTGAGGTGCTGATGGCGCAGGATCGTTACAGTGAGCACCACTCGGGACAAACTATATGAAAATGTCAGTACAAAAACAAGGCGCCAGCAAAATCTGGCGCAGAATCGCGTCTCTAATGTGTGTCGCCTTCGTGCTTCAGCTAGGGAGCACCCCATCAATCGCACAAGGAAAAGTACTTGTTGACTCGAGAAATTCGCTGAACGCTTACAGAATCGGTGCGAGCGGAGGTCGCTATCGAATTAGCTTCGAGATGCGGGGAGGAGACCCTATTTTAGTAACTGTACTGCGAGGTGTATACAATTAACGGAATCCGGAGTTTAGGACCGGAGCAGTTCATCCAGGTCGGGCGAGGCTTCACTACAACATGGGTAAACACTCCGGATATTCAAATCATTCACACTGAAGATATGGCACCGCGGCGTGAGCCACCGCATTCTTCGGGGCATCACTAATTCAGGACGGGCATTTTAAGGAAAAATTCAACAATCAGAAGAGGACCGAAAAGCATGAATGTGAGACGCAAGTACAATCGGGTATACCAATATAGGGTGTGGGCCGCCGTAGGTGTCGCAACGGTGCTGGGAGTTTCGACGGCGATATCGCAAGACTATTACAATGGCCACGGAAACGGCGGATCATCCTCCAGTCCTAGCGACGCGGAGATTGTCCGAAGCAGCCAAGAGCGTGCAAGGCAGAAACGGGCTGAAGCAGAAGCGGAGAGGCAGGCTGTCTGGCAGCGCGAACGGGAGAGACTCGAAGCTCAGCGCGAGCGAGAGCACGAGCAAATGGTGGAGCGGCTCGCCAAGGAGAAGGCTGAACGAGAAGCTCGCCAAGAAGCCCAAGCGGAAAGGGAGCGCCAGCAGGAAGCGGTTCGCCAGGAACAGAGAGCTAGGTGGGCGAAGGAGCAAGAGGAACTGAGGAAACTACAAGAGACTGCCCTAAAAGCATTCGCTCCGGCTGAAAAAGACAAGAACAGCGACGGCGAGGAATAGGGCCCGGATCGACACGTAGCATCATACGACCCTGCTAAGGAGAGATATGAAAGAAATGCCTCATATACAGAGAATCTACCCCCCCACGCGTCAGACGGAGCTGCATCGGAACGGCATCCCCGGGGTTGCGGTGCTGATCATATTGTCGATACTGCTAGTCGGATGTGAGACGACGGAAACAAGCTCCTCGCCGCTGCGAGTTACCTCGATTCCCGGCGCATATTACTATACGGAATGCTCCAGTGAATCTACACTCTGCAGTTTGTACGCCGTAAATCAAACTTCCTCGACGCTGACATACTTTACATACGACTCCGAAGTTGGTGGCGCAGTCGATCTTAATACTCTGGTGACTCAGGGTGCCAGCCTAGGCCAGCAGGTTGTTCAACCATTCCAGAAAGTTTTCTTGGGGGCCGTTCAGGGCTATGTTCGGGTATGGGTCATGGTTGGTGCATGGCATTATAATGGGAAAGACATTCAGCTGTTTAGCATGCGCGTTCAGGAGAATTCGTGAACTTTGGATGTGGATCAGGTGCAGCGTCGTGAATTGAGGATCGCAGAACGTGGGGTCGTGTCTATAGGGAGTGCATGCTCGACTCTGACCGGCTCCGGGCAGTTCGCATTCTGGATCATCGCGAACGAGCTTTGGAGTTGATTCCTAATGCAACTGGCGGGTCGGCCTAACAGTCCTCCCCGGACCCGGAAAAACTCCTATCTTGTTCCCGGGACATCCAGATCTCCGGCTGCGATCCGAATCTAAACCGCGACAGGCAGGGTTCCCGAGCGCATGGAAAAGCAACAAGGCAACGGCTGGATGGCGGGCGTGGTGGATCGGAATATCCAGGCGCTCATCGATCGCCAACGCAGTGAACAGAATCGCGTCCCTGCTCGGCGTCCGCTTCGCGGACCGGGTGACTCGATTCACTGGCAGTCTCGGGTTAGTTCTGCTCGAGCTTGTCGTGGTTGTCGGATGGATCGTCTGCAATCTCTCCTGGACTCCGTTCCCGAAATTCGATTCCGACTTTATTATTCTCGCGATGGTCGCCTCGGTGGAGGGCCATCTTTCTTTCCACCTTTGTCCTCATCACGCAGAACCGGATGGGGGAGCGGGCGGCGAAACGAGCCGATCTCGATCTGCAGGTGAGCCTGCTGGCCCAGCATGCCGTCAGCAACTGATTGCGCTCGTGCGCGCCATCGCGGTCCGGCTCGATGTGAAAGTAGCGCAGGATTCGGAGCTGGCTGAACTGGAGAAGGATGTAGCGCCTGAGCAGGTAGTGGATCTCATGGAGAAGCGCGAGGCGGCCGAAACCGATCGGCAGCATGCGGCTGAGATCGTCGATGATGCAGTGGCGAAACAAAACAGGCGGAACACCGAAGCGTTCCGCCTGCCTGAGATTGAATGTGGTTCCGGCTACTTCTGTGCCGCGCTGTCGCGCAGGGCGCGGACTTTGTCGTGCGCCGCTTTCACTTCGGCGGATTGCCGGGTGACGATGTCTTTGATCGGGGCGGGCAGATCCTTCTCCATCGCGTCCTTGTAGGCGGCGACGGCGGAATCTTCGCCGCGCTCGGCTTCGGCGAGGATGGCGTGACGGTCGCGGTTCGTGACCGCGCTTTTGACGTTGATCCAGGCGCGGTGCATCGAGCCGCTCACGCTGCTCGAATCTTCCGGGTCGGAATCGCCCAGTTTCACGACTTCGCTCTGCAACTCGCCGGCGAATTTAGACCGCTGGAGAGAGAGGGTGTCGAACATCGTCTTCAGCTGCGGGTCATCCACGCCGCTGGCGGACTGCTTGAACCCTTCCTGACCGTCCTTCAGGGTCTCGATCAGGTTATTCAATGTTGAAATGATTTCTTTTTGTTGGCTCATGCTCCTGATTCGGATGCGAGCCCCGCTTTGCGTCCCCGCGGAGGTCAGAAAGTGCATCTTGTTTCGACTCCGCATCCATCGAACGTATCCTTACTTATGGAACAAAACGTAAACGGAAAAGACCTGACCAAAGAAGCGCCGCGCAGCCCTAAAACCCGCGTCGGTGGTTATGTGATTCTCGGCCGCACTCTCGACAAATGCCGCGCGCTGCTGGCCGGCGACATCGGCGAATATCATTTCGATTGCCCGCTCGATAACATGCTTTTCGGCTGGAAAGGCGTGACCGGCGACGCCTTCAAGGCGGAAGTCGCGAAGGGCAAGGGCGACGATGAAATGGCGAAGTGGGTCGACGCCAACGGCACGCCCAAGACGGAGGCGGAAAAAGCCGCCTGGTGCGACGAAATGCTGGCCAACATTCCCTACGACAACCCGGAGAAGCGCGAGTGGTATGTAGATGCGGTCAAGCCGCTCGGGCTCGATCCCGCGACCACGCCGCTCTTCGACTGGCTGGAGAAGGACGACGAGGCGAGCTACCAGACCGCCGCCGCCTAACGGAAAGCACATACAGAATCTGCAACGGCCTCTGAAAAGAGGCCGTTTTGCTTTCCAATTCCGTTTTTACAGATGGCTGGTGCTGGAAACCGGCCAGCAATCATGGGCATTTCACTCAAACCGCAGCATCTCAATCGCTATCGCCAGATCGCGTGGATCTTCATGAAGTACGGCAGATCCGACCTGGTGAAGGAGAGCGGACTTTCCGAGACTCTCGCCGCCGAGCAGCGCGTCGCGCCGGCGGAAGCGGCGAAGGCGAACGAACTGGCGGACGACCTCGAGAAGCTGGGACCGACCTTCGTGAAGCTCGGGCAACTCCTCTCGACCCGGGTCGAACTCCTCCCGCAAGCCTACCTGACCGCGCTCTCCCGCCTGCAGGACAAGGTGGAACCGTTTGGTTTCGACGAGGTCGAGAAAATCGTCAGCTCCGAGCTGGGCGTGCGGATGTCGAAAGCCTTCAGCAATTTCGAAAGCGCGCCGATGGCAGCGGCGTCGTTAGGCCAGGTTCATCGCGCCACCCTGCGCGACGGCCGCGCGGTCGCGGTCAAGGTACAGCGGCCCGGGATCCGCGAGCAGATGGTGGAGGATCTGGAGGCGATCGAGGACATCGCGGAGTTCCTCGACCAGCACACCGAGCTCGGCCGGCGCTACGAGTTTTGCCAGATGCTCGAGCAATTCCGCAAGAGCCTGCTGCAGGAGCTCGATTACCGGATGGAGGCGACCAACCTCACCACCATCCGCGAGCAGTTGCAGAATTTTTCCCGCATCATTGTCCCGGCGCCGGTCTCGGATTACTCCACCTCGCGCGTGCTCACGATGGAGTTCGTGCCCGGCAAAAAGATCACGGATCTGAGCCCGCTGGTGCGGATGGATTTCGATGGCGCGGCGCTGGCGGAGGAACTTTTCCGCGCTTATCTCGAGCAGATTCTGGTGCACGGTTTTTTCCACGCCGATCCGCATCCCGGCAATGTCTTCATCACGCCCGATCATCGGATCGCGCTTCTCGATCTCGGAATGGTCGGCCGCATTTTGCCGAAGCTGCAGGAAGATTTGCTCCAGCTCCTGCTCGCGATCGCGGAAGGGCAGGGCGACGAGGCGGCCAACATTGCGATCAAGATTGGCGAAAGGAAGGAAGACTTTAACGCGAAGGAATTCACCCGCCGGATCGGCGAAATCGTGGCGCAACAAAAAACCGCCACGGTCGAGCAAATGCAGGTCGGCCGGCTTGTCCTGGAAGTGACGCAATGCTCGGCCGAGAACGCCATCCGCGTCCCTCCGGAACTGACCATGCTCGGCAAGACACTGCTCAATCTCGACCAGGTCGGCCGCGCCCTCGCGCCGGAGTTCGATCCGAACGCCTCCATCCGGCGCAACGCCGCGCAGATCATGCAGCAGCGGCTCATGCGCAGTCTTTCCCCGGGCAATCTCTTCAGCGGCATGCTCGAGCTGAAGGATCTGGTCCAGCGACTTCCGGCGCGGATAAACAAGATCCTCGACGCGATCTCGAATAACGAACTCAAGGTGACGGTCGACGCGATCGACGAGCGCACGCTGATCGACGGCTTCCAGAAAGTCGCGAATCGCATCACCGTCGGTCTCATTCTGGCGGCGCTGATCGTAGGCGCGGCCCTGCTCATGCGCGTCGATACCAGTTTCCGCATTTGGGGTTATCCCGGGCTGGCGATCATCTTTTTCCTCTCCGCCGCCGGCGGCGGAATCGCCCTTCTGGTCAATATCCTCTTCTACGACAAGCCCGGGCCGGATTGAGGTCGCGGGGCAGGCAATTCCTCCCGGGCGCGCCCGCATTTTGCCGCGTTTCGACGGGCGAACCGTCTGCTATTGTCTGCCATGCTTTTCCGTTCCGTTCTCTTTCTTTCCTTCCTTGGCACCACGATTTCGTTAGGCGCGGAACCGCGCCGGCCCTTGAAACCGGAAGATTTCGCGGCCATCCGCGAGGTCGAAGAACCAAATTTCTCCCCGGATGGACAGAGCATCGCCTATGTCGTCGGGACGATGGATCTGGCGAAGGACAAGCAGCCCAAGAATCTTTGGCTGGCCAAATGGGACGGGTCGGAAAATCGCGCCCTCACCTTTGGCGAGACCGCGCAGTCGCACCCGCGCTGGAGTCCGGACGGAAAATGGCTCGCCTTCCTTTCCAGCCGCACGGACGAGAACGAGAACGATCAGCTCTGGATCCTTTCCAGCGCCGGCGGCGAAGCGGAAAAGCTGACGACGGAAAAAGGGAGCATCGACGATTTCGCCTGGTCGCCGGATTCAAAACGGATCGTGCTGGTGGTGGGCGACCCCGACCCGCGCGACCCGGAAGCGAAGGAGAAAGAAAAAAAGACTGTACCGCCGATCGTGATCGATCGCTTCCAGTTCAAGCAGGACATCGACGGTTACCTGACGAACCGCTGGTCGCACCTCAAATTGCTCGACCTCGCAACGCGCCAGCTCGTTTCCCTAACGAGTGGCCCGCACGATAACAGCCTGCCCGCCTGGTCGCCCGACGGAAAGCAGATCGCCTTTGCGAGCAAGCGCGGCGAGGACGCCGATCGGACGGAAAACTGGGACATTTACCTGATCGAATCGAAACCGGGCGGGAAAGAGCGCCAGCTGACCACGACCGTGGAAGCAGATGCTCATCCCGACTGGGAAAGCGCGCCGGCCTGGAGCCCGGATGGAAAAACGATCGCCTACATCCACGGCGGCGATCCGAAGAAAATTGCCTATGCGACGCATTCCCTCGCGACCATTCCCGCGGCCGGGGGCGAGCCCAGATACCTGACCGCGCCGCTCGATCGCAATTTCGTCCAGCCGCGTTGGGCGCCCGATGGAAAATCGATTTTCGCCATCCTCGAGGACGACGGAGCGGATACGCTCGTCCGTGTGCCGGCGGAGGGCGGCAAACCCGAGCCCGTCGTGGGCGGACGGCGAAAAGTGACAGACTTACAGCGTGAGCAACGACGGCAAGGTCATCGTCCTGGCGAGCACGCCGGACCGGCCCTTTGAGATCTTCGCGGCCGAGGGTGGCGAGCTGCGCTGCCTGACGAAACAAAACGATTCCTTCCTCGCCCAAGTCCAGCTCGGGCGGGTCGAGGAAACAAAATTCAAGAGCGCGGACGGAACGGAAGTTCACGGATTCCTGGTGTATCCGCCTAACGAAAAGGCGGGGAGTAAACTGCCGGTCTTCCTCCGTCCTCACGGCGGACCGCAGTCGCAGTACGCGAACGAATTCGATTTCGAGAAACAACTCTTCGCCGCCCACGGCTATCTCGTCATCATGCCCAATCCGCGCGGATCGACCGGGCGGGGGACCGACTTTGCCATGGGCATCTATGCCGCCTGGGGGAGCGTCGATGTGCAGGACGATCTCGCGGCGGTCGACGATGCCATCGCCCGCGGCCTGGCCGATCCCGAACGGCTCGGCGTCGGAGGCTGGAGCTACGGCGGAATGTCGACCAATTATTTGATCGCCTCCACCACCCGCTTCAAGGCGGCGTTCAGCGGCGCTTCCATTTCCAACGTCCTCGCCGGCTACGGCACCGATCAATACATTCGCGACTACGAGTACGAGCTCGGTTCGCCCTGGGCGCATCCGGAGGTTTGGGAAAAACTTTCCTATCCTTTCCTCCAGGCCAACAAGATTAAGACGCCGACTCTGTTTCTCTGCGGAGAAAGCGACTACAACGTTCCCCTGCTCAACAGCGAGCAGATGTATCAGGCCCTGCGAACGCTGGGCGTGCCGACCCAGCTGGTGATCTACCCGGATCAATTCCACACCCTCAAGAAGCCGAGTTACATTCTCGATCGTTATCAGCGCTACCTCGGCTGGTTCGCCAAATGGATGCCGAAATGATTCTCCGCCTGTAACTTTGCCGCGATGAATACGGAACAGGAGCGGCTCGCCCAAAACGACCAGCGCGAAGAACGCTGGCACCTCTGGGGGCCCTACCTGAGCGAGCGGCAGTGGGGCACGGTGCGCGAAGACTACAGCGCCAACGGTGACGCCTGGAATTACTTCCCGCACGAGCATGCCCGCTCCCGCGCCTATCGCTGGGGCGAGGACGGGATCGGCGGGATTTGCGATTTCAAGCAGCGCCTCTGTTTCGCTTTCGCCTTTTGGAATGGGCGCGACCCGTTTCTGAAGGAGCGCCTTTTCGGGCTGACTGGTCCGCAGGGCAATCACGGCGAGGACGTGAAGGAGATTTTCTTCTTCGAGGACAACACCCCGACCCATTCCTACATGCGGATGACTTATCGTTATCCGCAGGCGGCCTTTCCCTACGAAGAACTCGTTAGGCAAAACGCCGCGCGATCCCGGAATGACCCGGAGTTCGAGCTCTGGGAGACCGGGGTCCTGCGCGAGAATCGATTTTTTGAGATCACGATCGAGTATGCCAAAGCGGCGCCCGACGATTTGCTCATCAAAGTCACAGCGACGAACCGCGGGCCGGAAAAGGCGGTCCTCCATCTCCTGCCGACTCTTTGGTTTCGCAACACCTGGAGTTGGGCGGCGGATCAGCCGCGGCCCAACCTGCGCGTTGGGCGCGATCACTCATCGGCGGTGGGGGTGATTGAGGCGAGCCATGACACGCTTGGGGAATACCGGCTCGTGGCCGAGGCCGCGGGCCCGCTCTTGTTCACCGAGAACGAAACGAATCTGCAGCTTCTTTACGGCGCCCCGAACAACTCCCGGCACGTGAAGGACGCTTTTCACGACGCCGTCGTCAGGGGAAATACCGCGGCGGTGAACCCGGACCGCATGGGAACCAAGGCGGCGGTGCAGTACCAGATCGCGCTCGCGCCCGCGGGATCGCGCGCCGTCCGGCTCCGCCTCCAGAAGATCCAGCAGCCGGCAATCCACGCTTTTGGCGACTTCGATCACGTCTTCGCCCAGCGGCGGCGGGAAGCGGACGAGTTCTACCGCGCCCTCGCGCCCAGTTGCCTGAGCGCGGAACACTGCGCCATCCAGCGCCAGGCGCTCGCCGGCATGCTTTGGACGAAACAGTTCTACCATTACGTGGTCGAGGATTGGCTGGAGGGCGATCCGGCGCAGCCACCTCCGCCTAACGAGCGCAAGACCGGACGCAACGCGGAATGGAGCCACCTCTACAACGAGCGCGTGATGTCGATGCCCGACGCCTGGGAGTATCCCTGGTATGCGGCCTGGGACCTCGCCTTTCATTGCATCCCGCTCGCCCTGGTCGACCCGAAATTCGCCAAGAGCCAACTCGATATCGTCCTGCGCGAATGGTACCAGCACCCGAACGGACAAATCCCGGCCTACGAATGGAACTTCAGCGACGTCAACCCGCCGGTCATCGGCTGGGCCGCCTGGCGCGTTTACAAAATCGAGGAGCACGCCACCGGGAAGGGCGATCGCGCTTTTCTCGAGACCGTTTTCCACAAGCTCCTGATCAATTTCACCTGGTGGGTGAACCGGAAGGATTCCGGCGGCCGCAACATCTTCGAGGGCGGCTTTCTCGGACTCGATAACATCGGGGTTTTCGACCGGAGCGCGTCTTTCGCCGACGGCAGCCGGCTGGAGCAGAGCGACGGGACGAGCTGGATGGGAATGTTTTGCCTGACGATGATGCGGACCGCGCTCGAGCTGGCGCGGGAGAATCCGGTTTACGAAAATATCGCGACGAAATTCTTCGAGCATTTTCTCGGGATCGCGGCGGCGATGAACAACGCCGGTGGGCAGGGGATCGGCCTCTGGGACGAAGCCGACGAATTTTTTTACGATGTCCTGCACACCCCGGGGAACCGTTATCTGCCGTTGCGGGTGCGCTCGTTAGTCGGGCTCATGCCGCTGCTGGCGGTGGAGACGATCGAGCCTGCTCTGCTCGAGGCGATGCCCGGTTTCGCCGAGCGTCTGGAGTGGTACCTGAAGAATCGTCCGGATCTGGCCGAACTCATTTCGCACTGGCAAGTGCCGGGCGCGGGACAGCGGCGGCTCATCGCCCTGACCCGCGGGCATCGGATGAAATGTCTCCTCCGGCGCATGCTCGATCCGGAGGAATTCCTGAGCAATTACGGAGTGCGGTCGTTGAGCAAGTTTCACCGCGCCAATCCCTACGTCCTTAACGTGCACGGCGAAGAAAAGGTGGTCGGCTACGAGCCGGCCGAATCGCAGAGCGGGCTTTTCGGCGGGAATTCGAATTGGCGCGGCCCGGTCTGGTTTCCGATCAATTTTCTCCTGATCGAGTCGCTCCAGAAGTTTCATCACTACTACGGGGACGATTTCAAAGTCGAATGCCCGACCGGTTCCGGGCAGTTCCTCACCCTGGACGAGATTGCGAACGAACTCTCCAACCGCCTGATCAAGCTCTGGCTTTCGGAGGAGGACGGGAAGCGTCCCTTCGCGGGCGCGTCCGGTGATTCGTTAGGCGGAGCGGACGACCGCGAGCGCTACCTTTTCCACGAATACTTTCACGGTGACACCGGCGCCGGCCTGGGCGCGAGTCATCAAACCGGCTGGACGGGTTTGGTGGCAAAGCTGATTCAGCAGCAGGGCAGCCGGGGCACGATCACGAAACAGAATGCGTTCGGCGATCTCTGAGCCGGCTTGTCGCGCTCTGCGAGGTTCTCTAGCATTCCGGCATGATTGAGTTGAACCCGCGCCGAACGATCGACGAGCTGAAAGAATTGCGTGCCCTGACTGGCGACGAGAACGGCGCGCAAAGAATCGCTTTCACCGAAACCTGGGCGAAAGCGCGGAGCTGGCTGGCGGCGAAAGCAGAGGAAGCGGGCGCCGAGGTCGAGCGCGACGCGGCGGGTAACCTCTGGATGACGCTGCGCGGCAAATCGGAACAGGCGCTCCTGCTCGGCGGCCACATTGATTCCGTGCCGAACGGCGGTTGGCTCGACGGTTGTCTCAACACCCTCGCCGGGCTCGAAATCCTGCGCCGCATCGGCGCGGAGTACAAGGGCCAACCGCCGGTGACAGTGCGGCTGGTGGATTGGGCGGACGAAGAAGGCGCGCGTTTCGGGAAGAGCCTTTTCGGTTCCTCCGCCTGCTCGGGCAACCTCGACATGGCGGAAGCGCGCGGATTAACGGACAAGGATGGTGTTTCCTTGCCGGAAGCGTTGCACGGGCAGGGGATTGATTTCGAGAACGTCAAGGAATCGAACCGCCAACTCGCCGACGCGGCGGCCTATCTCGAGTTGCACATCGAGCAGGGGCCGGTCCTGCTCGATCTCGGACTGCCGTTAGGCGCGGTCCTCGGAACTTTCGGAGTCGAGCGGCACGCCATCACTTTCCACGGGCAGGCGGCACATTCCGGCAGCACGCCGATGAACCGGCGCAAGGATGCCTTCCTCGCGGCGGCGAAGATGAGCCCGGAGATTTACCGCATCACCGACCGCCACGGCGGCGTCTGCACCATCGGCTCTTGCCTAACGAAACCGGGAATCGTGACCAGCGTGGTCGAAGAATGCCGGATCGCCCTCGACCAGCGGCATCTCGACGCGACCGCGCTCGCCGCCATGCTGCGCGAGGCGCGGGAAGCGAGTGAACGTTTCGCCGCGGAAGGGAACGTGACGGTGTCGTGGGAACGGCTGTGGCAGATCGAGCCGCTGCCGTTCGATGACAAGCTGGTCGATCTCTGCGACGAGGCCATTCGCGAAACCTGCGGCCAGTCGCATCGCTTGCCCTCGGGCCCGCTGCACGACGCCGCGGAAGTGGCGCGCTCTAAGGTTCCGACGGTGATGATGTTTGTGCAGAGCCTGCATGGGATCAGTCACAACAAGATTGAGGATACGAAAGAGGAGCATCTTGAGCTGGCCGTGCGCGCCTTCGATCGGCTGGCCTCGAAGGCGATGGAGTGGATGACTTCTCGTTAGGGCGAATTCCGCTTCCGGGAACCTAGCGGGCGCTGACCGGGGCGGGTTCCAGCGCGGCCCGCTGACCGTCCTCCGCGAGTTCATGGTGGGAATGCGTGCTGCGCAGGAAAGGTACGCGATCGAGCACGCGTTCCTGGAACCATTCCAGCGCGAGATAGATCACCGGCGTGATGTAGAGAGTGATCAATTGCGACACGATCAGGCCGCCGACGATGACGAGACCGAGCGGGCGGCGGGACGATCCATCCGCGCCGAAACCGAAGGCGAGCGGGAGCGCGCCCATGAGCGCGGCCAGCGTCGTCATGATGATCGGCCGGAACCGTTCGACGCTCGCTTCGTGAATGGCGGTGCGCCGGTCAAAGCCCTGGTCCAGTCGATGGAGCGCAAAATCGACAATCATGATCCCGTTCTTTTTCACGATGCCCATGAGAAGGAAGAGCCCGATGACCGAATAAAGCGAGAGGGTGGAATTGAAAAGCCAGAGCGTCATCAGCCCGCCCACGACCGCGGGGAAAAGGGTCGAGAGCACGGTGATCGGATGGACGTAGCTCTCGTAGAGAATGCCGAGGATGACATACATGACGAAGATCGCCGCGATGACGAGGAAGGGCAGAGCCTGGAAGAGCTGTTGCAGCACCAGGCCCTCGCCTTGCAGCTCGCCTTTCACCGTCGGGGGCAGGACTTCGGCGGCGGTCCGGTTCATGAATTCGGTCACATCGCCGAGCGCCACGCCCGGCTTGGTATCGAAGCCGAAAGTGACGCTGGTAAACTGGTTGGTGTGATTGACCGATTGCAGGCCGAGGGTCTGGGTCGAGGTCGTTAGGGCGCGAACCGGGATCAGCTTATCGCCGTTCGCCGACTTCACGTAGATCTGCTTGAAATCCTCCGGTCCGGTGCGCGCCTTGTCGTCCGCTTCCACGATGACCTGGTATTGATCGTCGGCCTGCTTGATCAGGTAGACGTAGTTTTGCGAATAAGCGGCCCGGAGCAGGCTTTGCAGGCTGTTGGTCGAGACGCCGTAAAGTCCCGCCCGCGCGCGATCGATGTCGATGTCGAGACTGGGCGTGTTGCGGAAAAGATCGGAACGCGGCGGGCTGGCGAAGCCGTCGTAATCGCGCAGGCGTTCCTCCAGTTTTTCCGCCGCGGCATAAACCTCTTCCGGTTCGATCCCGCTCAGGACATAAGTGTATCGCCCAAACGAACTGCCGGTCGCGCCGATGTCGATCCGCAGGACCGGCTGCGGGTTGAGGGTGGGGAAGATGCCGGGAATGCCGCTCGCGGCCTTGCGCAATTCCGCTGTCACCTCCTCGATCGCGGCCCGCTCATTCGCTTCCTTCAAAAAGATGACCGTGAACACACCCGCGCCGAGCCCGGAGCGCCCCGCGACCGTGAAATATTTGTCCACCGCCGGATTCGCCTGCAGGACCGGATCGAGTTTTTCCTGAAGCTGGCGCTGCTGCTCGGGCGATGCGCCTTCCTGCACAATAAAAAAGCCGCGAATCACGCCGCTGTCCCCGCTCGGGAGGAGAGTGAAGGGAAGTTGGGTGAAGAAAAACCAAACGCCGAAAGCGCAGGCGAGCACGATGGGCAGCGCAAGCCAGCCGCGATCGAGGAACCAGTCGAGCGAGCGCCCGTAGAGATCGCGGATCGGGTTGAAGAACCGGCTCACGAAATATTTCCGTCCAGGTCTTGCGATGCCCCGGGTCGCGTTCCTTCAGCATCCGCGAGCACATCAATGGCGTGAGGGTGAGGGAGACGAGGCCGGAGGCGAGAATCGCAACAATGATCGTGATCGCGAACTCGCGGAAAATTCGCCCTAACAATCCCGGCATGAAGGCAAGCGGAATGAAAACCGCCGCGAGCGAGAGGGTCATGGAGAGAATGGTGAAGGAGATTTCGCCCGCGCTGTTCATGGTCGCGCGATAGATCGATTCCCCGGCCTCGGCTCGCCTAACGACGTTCTCGAGAAAGACGATCGCGTCGTCGACGAGGAACCCGATCGCCAAAGTCAGCGCCATCAGGGTGAGGTTGTTCACCGAATAACCCAGCGCCCACATCGCGATGAAAGTGATGAGGAACGACATCGGAAGCGCGACCATCGGGACGAGGGTGTCGGTGGCGCGGCCGAGGAAGACGAAGATGACAAAAATCACCAGCCCGAAAGCGATCGCGAGGGTGATCTGCACGTCGTGGAGCGACTCCACGATCGAGCGGGAGCGGTCAAAAGTTTGAATGAGCCGGATCGAGCCCGGCAGCTCGCGCTCCAGTTCCGGAATCAAATCGCGGACCGAGCGGGCGACCTCGACCGCGTTAGCCCCGGCCTGGCGTGAGACCGCGAAGACGATGACCGAGGCGGGCGGCTGAAAACCGCGCGCGAAGAAATGCCGGGAGATGCGCTCGCTTTCCACGCCGTCGACCACCTTGGCGACGTCGCGCAGGTAAACCGGCGAGCTGGTCTCCGCTCCCTTGATGATGAGGTTGCGATAGCCCTCGGCCGTCTCGATCTGGCCGTTAGGCCGGAGGGTGATCGACTTGGTGTCGCCATCAAACTGGCCCGCGCCGGAATAAGACGTCCCGGAGCGAATCGCGGCGGACAATTCCTCGAAAGTCAGGTTGCGCGTGGCGAGGGCGCCGGGGTCGACCTTGATCCGGATGGCGCCTTTGACTCCGTAGATGTTGACCTCGGAAACGCCGGGCAAAATGTTGATCCGCTGCTGCACCTGGGTCGAGCCGTAGCGATAGAGTTCGCCGTCGGTCAGGGTGTCGCTGGTCAGGGCCATGAACACGACCGGCTGATCGTTCGGGTTGGCCTTGGTAAAGGTGGGCGGGCTCGGCAGGTCGTTAGGCAGCTGGCCGCTGGCGCGCTGGATGGCCGATTGCACGTCGGTCGCGGCTGCGTCGATGCCCTTGTTGAGCGCGAATTGCAGGGTGATGGAGGTGTTCCCCTGCGAACTGGTGCTGGTGGAAAGTTCGATCCCCGGGATCTGGGTGAATTGTTTCTCCAGCGGCGTCGCGATCGTGTTCGCCATCGTCTCCGGGTTCGCCCCGGGGTAGGAGGCGTTCACCCGGATGACCGGGTAATCGACCGCCGGGAGATCGTTCACCGCCAGTTGATTGTAGGTCAGGATGCCGAAGACGATGATGGACGCCGTCAGCAGCATGGTCATGACCGGCCGCTGGATGAACGGGCGGGAAAGGCCGGAGGAAAATTGGACGAGCTTTTTCACGCCCTTGCTTTCGTTCTGCGCCGCAAGGCGCCCCTCCGGCGGGCCAGCGCTGGCGCCGTCGGTGGGTTGGCTGCCCTGGCCGTGATCGTCCGATTCCATCGTCGTTAGGGCCGGGCGGCGCCGGTGCCTTTGGCGGCGACGTCAGGCGAGGGTTTTTCCTCTTCCTTCACAATCACCTTCGTGCCCGGGGCGAGCTGGAGCTGGCCGCGAACGACCACGGTCTCGCCCGCTTCCAATCCCTCCGCGATCACGGTCAGGTCGCCGTCCTGGGTTTGGCCCGGTTTGACCGGCCGGAGATCGAGGGTGGAATCCTTCTTCACCACGAAAACGTAGGGCCCTTTTTGGCCGATTTGGACGGCGCCATTTGGCACCAGTTTGGCGTTTTTGATTGTATCGAGAATGAGCCGGACTTGGACGAACTGCGACGGCCAAAGGGCGCGATCGGCGTTGGGCGTCACGGCGCGGGCCTGGACCGTGCCGGTGCCGGGCTGGAGCGTGTTGGAGATGAAATAAAGGCTGCCTTCCCGCGGCGGAATGTTGTCGTTCTCCGCATCGGTCAACACCTTGACGTTGGCTCCGCCGAGGTACTGCCTAACGAGTGGAAGATCGGGCTCGGCGATGGTGAAGTCGGTGTAGATCGGGTCGAGGTTGTCGATCGTGACCAGGACCGCGCCGCCGCCGCCGCCGTTGCTCCCGGAAGTGACGGTGTTGCCGACATCCACCTGGCGCAGGCCGATGCGGCCATTGATCGGCGATCGAACGGAGCTGTAATCGAGATTCACCTGGGCGGCGGCCACGGCCGCTTCCGCCCGCATGGCGTTGGCTTGCGCGGTGTCGAGTTCCTGCGAGGCGGTCACGGCCTGGGCTTTCAATTCCTGCTGTCGTTTCAGATTCGACTGGGCCAGGAAAAGGTCCGCCTTGGCGGCGGCAAGGGCAGCTTCATAAGGCCGCGGATCGATCGTGAAAAGGAGATCGCCCTTTTTGACATCGGCGCCGTCCTTGAAATGCCGCTCGATGAGCTGCCCACTGACCTGGGCTTGGACCTGCACGCTTTCAAAAGCGGTACAGGTGCCGATTTCATCGAGATAAAGCGGCACGTCTTTCGTGATCACCTTGGCCACGGAGACGGGGCGGGGCGGACGGGCGGCTGATTTCTCGGCCGTGCCGCAGGTGCGGAGAAGAAATAGAATCGCGACGACCCCGAGCGCGCCCGCGCCAAGATAAATCCATTTGCGGCTGGAGCGGCGCTCGATATTTCCGGCCATCTCGCGGCCCGCGACGTTCACTTTGCTGGCGGAGATCATAATTATTGCTTTGTGCTTGCGGTCTTTCCGTTGCCGGGCTGCGCCTCGGCGGCAGCGGCCTTTTCCCGGATCTCGGCCAAAACGCGGAGACAGGTTTGCAGGTCGCCCGGTGAAATCGTGGCCAAAATTTCATGCCGCAACTCGCGCGCCGTCGCCTCGATCTGCTGTAACAAACGGCTGGACTTGCGTTGCAGATGCACCGTTTTGCAGCGGCGATCGTGCTGCGCGTTCTCGCGCTTGATCCAGCCGGCGCTTTCCAGCCGGGTGAGGAGTCGGGCGAGGGTGGGCTCCTCGATGCTGAGCCGGTCGGCCAGGTCGCATTGGGTCAACCGGCCGTTTGCAAGGTGAGCGATGGTGCGCCACTTCGCCTGGCTCAAACCGAGCGGGCGTAACCGCTGATCGAGTTTGTGCCGCCAGACGCGCGCCGTCTCATGCAGGAGCGGGCCAATCGTTTCCAAGTCGAACTCGCTCATCGTTAGCCTGCTAACGAATTCGTTTCCGACCTTTTGTCAATCCGCCCCCGGCGAATTCGCTCGCACCCGCAAAAGAATGACCCGGCGCCCGCGGTAATCCTTGATCCGCAGGATCGACTCGGCGCGTTTCAGGGCCTCCTTTTCATCGGCCGGCTGGACGAGGAGATAGCGCGCTTCCGTCGGCAGGTCGCGCACCTCGCTGACATACACGATCGGCCGCCGGAGGTAGAAGAGGAACGGCTGGTAATCGGGATCGACCGCGTAGAGTTTTTCGTGCGGCGGAATCGCCGTCTCGAGCTGGAGCGCGATCGGGCGGACCTTGGCCCGGCCTTGCAGAACGGGAATGATGGCGAGCGTGTAGATCAATAGCGCGATCGTGGTCGCCACCACTGTCCAGGTAATAACTTTGCGGAGCGGTTTCGGCCAGACGAGCGCGTGTTCGCGAATGAAGATGGCGAGGAGCCAGATGGCCGGCGCGAGCAGGGGCATGGTGTAACGCGGGAGCGCACCCGGGAGGAGATTGACGACGAGGAAGGGAATGGCCACGCCTAACGACAAGGCGCGGCAGAGTTTTTGGTCCGCCTTGTCTTCCAGCAAGCCGAAGCGGGCGAAGGGCAGCAGCGCCATCCATGGCAGAAGGTAAGCCAGGCCGCGCGGGATGTTCATCAGCCAGTCTCCGAGCTTGAAATCATCTCCGCTGACCCGGCCGGAGAACTGTTTCGCCCAAACCGTGGTGGCGTGGCCGGCCTGGACCTGTTGCAAACACGGAATCGCCCAGGCCGCAAAAATCCCCAGCATGAGCATCACCCCGACAAAGTGCGGCCAGCTCCAAAGGCGCTTTAACTCGCCGGCCTGCCACAAGACTGCGAGCACGACGGGGTAGAAGAAGAGAAGGTGGAGCGGACCTTTCGCCAGCAGCCCGAGCCCGAGAAAAATTCCCGCCGTTATCCAGGCGCACCACGGTTTATCTCTCCAACAGCTGAGCCAGCAGATGAACGCGAGCGCGGTCAGCGAGACATACAGCGCTTCGATTTCGATCATCCGGCCCTTTTCGAGCAGGCCGAAGTTCGTTAGCCACATCAGCCCGGCCACGACCGATCCGTTTGGCCCAAGGCTGCGCCGCGCGATGAGGACGAACGCCAATCCGACCGCCAGCACGCAGAGGACCGAAGGCAGCCGCGCCGCCCATTCGTTCCGCACGCCGAAGAGCTTGAAAGAACCGGCGACCAGCCAGTTGACCAGCGGCGGCTTGCGCAGGTAGGGCTCGCTCCCGACCTGCGGCACGATGTAATTGCCGGTCTCGAGCATGGTCACGGCCGGCAGAATGCGCCGTCCCTCCTCGCTCTTAATTTCGAGCGAACCGAGGCGCGGCAGATAGATCGCCGCCCACACAATCAGAACCAGAATCAAAGCCCGCTGCTGCGACATCGGACGGATTGTAACCGCAGAGAACGCAGAGAGCGCAGAGAAAGATTTACGGTTGCCCAGCTCTCCCAACTCTGCGTCCTTTGCGGTGAATGAACCGCCCGCGTCCGCCTCTAACCGCAGCTTGACGAAGGCGCTCTCCAAAAGTAAGTTCCGCGCCTAGTCCGTTGTGGATTGGAGTGGGAGCCGGTGTCCCACTCTTTTTTGTCGGCGGACGCTAATTTTATGAACGCCGAATTCATTGCCATGCTCGACTACCTGGAGCGGGAACGCGGAATCAAACGCGAAATCCTGATCGAGGCGGTCTCGAATGCCCTTCTCTCGGCCTCGAAAAAAAGTGTCGGCGCCTCGCGCGACCTGCATATCGACATCGATCCGAAGACGGGTGAAATTCGCGCCCTGGCGAATCTCCTGGTGGCCGAAAAAGTGACCAACCCGCAGGACGAAATCTCCCTCGATAAAGCGCGCAAGATTAAAGCCGACGCCCAGGTGGGCGAAGCGATCGAAGTCGAAGTAACCCCGAAAAATTTCGGCCGCATCGCCGCCCAGACCGCGAAGCAGGCGATGATGCAGCGCATCCGCCAGGTCGAGAAGGAGATGATCTACGAGGAATTCAAGGATCGCGCGGGCGAAATTGTGAGCGGCACCGTGCGTCGTTTCGATCGCTCCGACGTCATCCTCGATCTCGGAAAATTTGAAGCGATCATGCCGCAGCGCGAACGCGTCGTGGTCGAGGACTACAATGTCGGCGACCGGCTGCGCGCTTATGTCGTGGCGGTCGAGAACGGCGTGCGCGGGCCCGAGATCATCATCTCGCGCAGCCATCCGAATTTCGTCAGGCGCTTGTTCGAGCTCGAAGTGAGCGAGATCGCGGACGGCACGGTCGAGATTCGCGGCATCGCGCGCGAAGCAGGTTACCGGACGAAGATCGCGGTCTTCAGCGACAATCCGAAAGTCGACCCGGTTGGCGCCTGCGTCGGCATGCGCGGTTCCCGGGTCAAAAACATCGTCCGCGAGCTGAACAACGAGAAGGTCGACATCATCCGCTGGAGCTCCGACCCGAAGGAATTTGTCCTCGAAGCGCTGAAGCCGGCGAAAGTGAAGAATCTCGTTTTCGACATCGAGAAGAAGAGCGCCACCATCTCGGTCGACGAAGACCAGCTCTCGCTCGCGATCGGCAAGAAAGGCCAGAACGCCCGCCTAACGAGCCGGCTGACGGGCTGGGAAATCAATATCGAGAAGGAAGCGCCGAGCACGACCGCGGTCGAGCAGAAGGTGGCCCACGCCGCCCAGACGCTTTCGACGGCGTTGCCGATCACCGAAGAGCAGGCGATGACGCTGGTGAAAACCGGCTTTACCAATCTCGAAGGATTGCGCGATGCTGAGATGCAGGACCTCGTCGATATCCTCGGCGTGGAAGAAGAGAAGGCGCGCGAAATTTACGAGGCGGTGCATCGTGAAGCAGTTTCACCCTGACAATGGCCGCGCCTAACCGCTCACGGCCATGAGCAAAATTTTAAGGAACTTTAATGCCAACGAAAACGACGACCAAAACCAAGGCGGCCAAAGCGCCTGCCCGCAAAACGGCGGCCAAAGCGGCCGCACCTGCTAAGTCGTCGGCCACTCGTTCCCGCACCACCACCACCGCCAAGAGTTCCAAGTCCACCGCGAGCGAAGACACTGTCGCCGCGGAGAAAACTCCGACCAAACCAGCCGCGGCCGCGCCTCCTGCTCCCGCACAACCAGCCACTCCGGCCAAGCCTGTCGTCACCGCAACTGCCACCAAGTCCGCCTTCACCCCGATCACGGCCAAACGCCAGCCCGCCAAAGCGGCTGCTCCGGTCGAGCCAGCGCCCGAGAAGAAGCCGGCGGTAGAAAGCGTTTCGCTGATCGATCCGCAAACTCCCAAGGCGAAGCGTGCTCCGGCTGCGGAAGGAACCAAGCGCACCTTTCTCCCTCCTATTTCTCGCATTCGCGCCACGCCTGCTCCGCCCGAGCCGGTGCGCGAAGAGAAACCCGCGGCCGCCGAGGTCGCCGCGCCTGAAGAAGTCGGCGAGGTCGAAACCGAGACTGAGGACGGCCGCAAGATCATCCACATCAAGCCGCCAATCATCGTCAAGGATCTCGCGGCTCAGCTTGGGGTAAAAAATTTCCAGCTCATCAAGGAGCTGATGGATGACTTCAATATTTTCGCCAACCCGAACCTGACGGTGGAACCGGAAGTCGCGACCAAGATCTGCGACAAGCACGGCTTCGCTTTCGAAATGGAGCGCCGCGAAAAAGGCGGCGGTGTCCACAAAATCGTGGAGACCGTGGTCGCGCCCCCGCCGCCGGTGATCGAGAAGGAAGAAGAGCTCAAGCTCCGCGCGCCGATTATCACGTTCATGGGACACGTCGACCACGGCAAGACCTCGCTCATGGACGCGATCCGCAAGACCCGTGTCGCGGCCGGTGAAGCCGGCGGAATTACGCAGCACATCGGCGCTTACTCGGTCGATTACAAAGGCACGAAGATCACTTTCCTCGACACCCCCGGTCACGCCGCCTTCACCGCCATGCGCGCTCGTGGCGCCAACGTCACGGACATCGTTGTCTTGGTCGTTGCGGCCGACGACGGGCTCATGCCGCAAACGATTGAGGCGATCAATCACGCCAAGGCCGCGTCGCATGTGAAGATTATGGTCGCGGTGAACAAGATCGATCTGCCCTCGGCTAACATCGATCGCGTCAAACAACAGCTTCAGGAACACGAACTCACCCCGGAAGATTGGGGTGGCGATACCATCGTGGTCCCCGTTTCGGCGACCAAGGGAACCGGAATCGACGAGCTCCTCGATAACATGACCGTGCAGGCGGAAGTGATGGAGCTTAAAGCCTCCCCGACCGCGACTCCGCGCGGCACCGTCATCGAAGCGCAGGTCGAAGCCGGGCGCGGACCGACCGCGACCGTCATCGTGCAGATGGGCACGCTCAAAGTGGGCGAGCCGTTCATCTGCGGCGATTACGGTGGCAAAGTGAAGTCGCTGGTCGACGATCGCGGCAAACCGATCAAGTCGGCCGGGCCCTCGACGCCGGTGAAGGTGCTTGGATTTACCGGACTGCCGAACGCCGGCGACGAATTCCTCGTCATGGAATCGGAGAAGTCGACCAAGGTTTTGAGCGAGGAGCGTCTCGCGGCCAAGCGCGCCACGAAATTGAGCATGCCCCAGCGCGCCACCCTCGAGAGTCTGCTCGAGGCCGCGGACGGCAAGAAGGTTTTGCGTCTCGTCTTGAAATGCGACGCCCAGGGTTCGCTCGAGGCGCTGGTGGCGTCGTTAGGCCAAATCCAGAGCAAGAAGATCGATCTCGAGATGATTCATTCCGGGGTCGGCCCGATTTCCGAGTCCGACATTTTGCTCGCGAGCGCGTCCAACGCGGTCGTGGTCGGCTTCAACATCAAGGTCGAGAGCAACGCCGTCGGCGCCGCCAAACGCGAAGGCGTCCAGGTCAAACTTTACAGCATCATCTACGAGCTGATCGACCAGATGAAGGAAGCGATGGCCGGCCTGCTCGATCCGGAACATCGCGAGACCGTTATCGGCCACGCCGAAGTGAAGCAGGTCTTCCAGCTCAGCCGCGGTATCGTCGCCGGCTGCCTCGTCACCGACGGTCGCATCAGCCGCACCGCCCGGGCCCGAGTGCTCCGCCGCCGCCAGCCGGTTTACGATGGCGGGCTTTCCACGCTGCGTCGTTTCCAGGACGACGTGAAAGAGGTCCGCGTCGGACTCGAGTGCGGCATTAAGCTGGGCGACTTCAACGAATACCAGGTCGGCGACATCATCGAGTGCTACCAGCTGGAGCAGGTCGCACAGAAACTGTAACGCCGGACTCCTGGCGAATTGAATCGAGGCATGCGCCTAGCTTGCCCCACCTTATGAAACATCGACTGCTCCGCGTCAACGAACTCCTGAAACGGGAGTTGAGCGCCCTGCTCGTGCGCGAGCTGACCTTCGAAAACCTGCTTGTGACCGTGAACCAGGTGGACGTCACGCCCGACCTGAAATCGGCCCACGTCTTCATCAGCGTGCTCGGCTCGAAAGGTCGCAAGGAGGTCCTGCCAAAACTGGAAGCCAGCCGCGTCGCGCTTCAGGCCGGCCTTTCCAAACACGTCGTCCTGAAATACACGCCGCATCTCGTCTTTCACCTCGATGATTCGATCGAGCGCGGCGACCGCGTCCTCGAGATCCTGCAGGAGATCGAACCGCCCAAAAAATCCGAAAACGAATGAACACCACCACTGCCGAACCGCCCAAGACTTCTTCCACCAACGCGACCTTTGCGGAAATCGCCCAGGCCCTGCGCGAGCACGAGACCTTTGTCGTCCTCAGCCATGTGCGCCCGGACGGCGATGCCCTTGGGAGCGAGATCGCGATGGGCCTCGCCCTGCAGAAGATGGGCAAAAAGGTGAAGGTTTGGAACGAAGAGGGATTGCTCGAGAAGTTTTCTTTTCTTCCCGGCGGCGAGCTGGTTTCGATGCCACCTAACGAGCCGGAGGATTTCGACGTCGTCCTCGCGCTTGATACCGCGACCCGCCAACGGCTCGGCGACAACTGTCTCGCCGCCGTCGGCCAGGCCAAGGTCTGGATCAACATCGATCATCACCCGAGCAACCCGCGCTACGGCGATCTCGTCCACATCGACCCGATCGCGCCTGCCACGGGCCAGATTCTTTTTGAATTGCTGCAGAGCCAGGAGCTGCCGCTCGACGAACCGATCGCGGAAAACCTCTTCGCCGCCATCTCAACCGACACCGGTTCTTTTCAATATCCGAACACGACTGCGCGCACCTTTGAGATCGCGGCAGACATCCTCCGCTGCGGAATCAAGGTCGGCGAGTTAAGCCAAAAACTTTACGAGAGCTATCCCCGCCGCCGGATCGAACTTCTCCGCGTCCTGCTCGACCGGATGCGTTTCGACGCCGCCGGCAAAGTGGCCAGCTTCAGTCTGCCGCTCGCGACCGCAAACGAACTCGGTGTGATTCCCGAGGATAACGAAGGCCTGATCGATCATCTCCGCGCCATCCAGGGCGTCATCATCGCCATCTTTTTCGAGGAACTGGAAGGCGGCAAAGTCCGCGTCAGCATGCGCTCGAAAGACGAGCGGGCCGATGTCTGCGCCATCTGCGTCAGCTTCAAGGGCGGCGGGCACAAGTTGGCTGCTGGCATCCGGATGCCCGGGCCATTGGACGAGGCCTCGGAAAAAGTCATCGCCGCCGCCGTGGCGACCGTCGCGGCGATGAAAAGCTAGCACCGCCATCGTGTCGATTACCGCTACACCCGACGGAGTCCTGCTCGTCGACAAAGCTCCCGGGATGACCTCGCACGACGTCGTCGCGCTCGTTAGGCGACAGCTTTCGATCAAGAAGGTCGGCCATTGCGGCACCCTCGACCCGATCGCGACCGGACTCCTCATTCTCACCCTCGGGCGTGGAACGAAAATCCAGGACCTGCTCATGAGCGAGGACAAGGAGTACGTGGGCACGCTCAAGTTGGGCCAGACCACCGACACCCAGGATCGTGCCGGAAAGGTGACCGAGGAGCGTTCCGTTCCGGAGTTGACCGAGGAAAATGTGCGCGCGGCCTTCGATAAATTTCGCGGCGACTTCTACCAGATGCCGCCGATGGTCTCGGCGATCAAGCAGGGTGGCGTGCCGCTCTACAAACTCGCGCGCCAGGGGAAAACGGTCGAACGCGAGCCGCGCCTTGTGCACATCTATCGCTACAACATCGACCGCATCGCAGCCCCCGAGATTGATTTCACCGTCATGTGCAGCAAAGGATTTTACGTTCGCACCTACGCCCACGACATCGGGGAAGAGCTCGGCTGCGGCGCCCATCTCCAGGAATTGCGCCGGACCCGCTCCGGCCGTTTCGACCTGACCCGGGCGGTGACGGTGGACCAGATCAAGAACTCGCCTCCGATCGATATTCTGGAGAAAATCCTGACCCTGCCGGAAGTTTCGCGCATGCGCGGCGCCTAACGGCGCAAATTTTCATGCGCATCCTGCGGTCGATTCCGGAGCTGGCGCAAATCCCCGGACCGGTTTTTCTCGCGATCGGCGTCTTCGACGGCGTTCATCTCGGGCATCAGGCCGTGATCTCGACCGCCGCGCGGCATGCCGAGGAAGCGGGTGGCACGGCGGTGGTGGTGACTTTTGATCCCCACCCGGCCAAGATCCTGCGTCCGCAGGAGAGCCCGCGGCTGCTCACGGCGACGCAGCACAAGATCGAGCTCATCCGCGCGCTCGGCGTTTCGCATTTGCTCGTGCTCAAGTTCGATCGTGCCCTGGCTGCGACCGCCCCTGCCGATTTCGTTAGGCAAATGGTCACGGCGGCGAAGCCGCTAAGCGAAATTTGCGTCGGCCAGGAGTGGTCCTTTGGGAAAAACCGCGCCGGCAATCTCGCGCTCCTGAAAGAACTCGGAGCGGAGCTCGGGTTCGCTGTCGTGGGGGTCGAACCGGTCACGGCGGAGGGAACGATCGTGAGCAGCACGGCGATTCGGCGGGCCGTGGAAACGGGCGATTTCAAGACCGCGGCGCGGATGCTCGGCCACGATTACACCATCCTCGGGACGGTGGAGGAGGGGAAACACCTCGGGCGCAGCCTCGGTTTCCCGACCGCCAACCTGAGCGCGCACAGCGAGCAATTCCCGCCGAATGGCGTTTATGCGGCGGAGGGGTTGCTCGAGGGAAAGAAGCTGCGCGGCGTGGTCAATCTCGGGGTTCGTCCGACGATTGAGAGTGAAATTCCGCAGCGTGTGCTGGAGTTTCACGTCTTCGATCTCGACCAGGATCTCTACGGGAAGGAAATCGAGCTCCGATTCCTGCACTACCTGCGGCCCGAGCAGAAATTCGAAAACCTGGCTGCGCTGCGCGAGCAGATTGCGCGCGATGTAAAATCCGCGCAGCAAATTTTTGTAGACACTACGCCAGCCTAGCTCGCGAAATCTTCCGGCTGAATCGGCAGGTGGCGGATTCGCTTTCCGGTGGCGGCGAAGATGGCGTTCGTGATCGCCGGTGCAATCGGCGGCACCGGCGGTTCGCCGAGGCCAAAGGGGCGGCCGGCGTCGCTTTTGACAATGTGCGTTTCGATGATCGGCGCGTCGCGCATCCGCGCCACCTCGAAGTCGCCGTAATTTTGCTGCTGGGCCGCGCCCTTGCGAAACGTGATCTCACCTTTCAGGACCGATGAGAGACCCCAGATCACCCCGCCTTCAATCTGCTGCTCGATCCCGATGGGATTGATCGCGATGCCGCAATCGACCGCGGCCACCACTCGTGTCACGCGTGTGTGGCCGTCCTTGATCTTCACATCGACGACATAAGCGATGTGGGTATCGGCGTCGTAGACGCTGCAGGCGACGCCGCGCCCCTGACCAGGCTTGGGCTTTTGCTTCCAGTCCCAGCCGGACTTGTCGCGCACCATTTCGAGCACCCGGCGGAGCCGGCTGCGATCGATCGTTAGGTCACCGGCCTTGAGGGGCTCGTCGCCCTGCAAAAGAGCGAGGCGAAAAGCGAGCGGATCGGTCGATTGTGCATGGGCCAGTTCATCGATGAACGATTCGCGGGCAAAAACGCTTCCAGGGGCGAAGACCGCGCGCCACGGCCCGTGCAACACCGGCAGATCGACCGGCACGTAAGCCATTTCCAGATCCCCGACCGTGTAGGGCAGATCGTAAACGCCCCAGGCGTAACCCTGGTAAAACGGGGCGTCGTTAGGCGTGGGCGGCTTCTCCACACCGCCCCGGTTGTGCAGGGAGCCGGCCTTGGTGTGCCGCCAGCGGACGATCTCGCCGCGCTCATCCAGTGCGCCACTCAGGCGATGGACCGAGGGCGCCTGGAAATGGCCGTGGCGCATGTCGTCCGGGCGAGTCCAGAGGAGCTGCACGGGCGCCTTCACCGCGCGCGAAATCTCGATCGCCTCGAAGGCATAATCGTTCGCCAGCCTGCGTCCAAAGCCGCCGCCGATCGTGGTGACGTGCACCTTCACTTTCTCCGGGGCAAGGCCGAGCATTTCGGCCGCGTCCTGTTGCAAGCCGTTCGGCGCCTGGGTCGGCGCCCAGATTTCGCAGTCGTTGGGCGTGACAGCCGCGACGCAGTTCATCGTCTCGAGCGGCGCGTGAGCGTAAAACGGATAGTAATAAACCGCCTCGAGCGTACGGGCGACGGCGGCCGCCGCTTCCGGCTTCTCGCTTCGCAGGACGATCCCCGGATCGCGGGAAGCTTTTTCCAGGACCTGGCGGTGCTGGTCGGAATCGAACAGGACCGATTGCGATTCGTCCCATTCGACCGCCAGCGCCTCGCGGCCTTTGAGCGCTGCCCAGGTCGAGTCGGCGACAACCGCGATGCCGTTCGAAATTTCCACGACCGCTTTCACCCCGCGCACTGCGCGGGCGGCGGTTTCGTTCCGCTTCCCCGCTTTTGCGCCTAACGACCGCGGGCGCTCGAGCGACGCGTAAAGCATTCCCGGAACGCGCGTGTCGATCCCGTACTCGAGTCGCGCCGGTCACGATCTCGCGGGCATCGATCCGCGGAGTGCGCCGGCCGATGAGACGGAAATCCTCGGTTTTTTTCAGCGCCGGCGCTTGCGGGACTGGTAGTTTCGCGGCCGCCTCCACTAGTCGGCCGAACGGAAGAGTCCGTCCGCTCTCTCCATGCCGGACCGCGCCGGCCTCGGTCGCGCAAGTTGCGGGATCGACCTGCCACTCCTTCGCTGCGGCCTCGGTCAGCATCTCGCGTGCGGCGGCGGCGGCTTCGCGGAGTGGTTTCCAGCTTCCCTGGACACTGCCGCTGCCGCCGGTACCGAGGCGCTTGAAATCCGGGCCCGGCATTGCCTGCACGACCTTCACCCGCGACCAATCAGCGCCGAGCTCGTCGGCCAGGATCATGGGCAGGGCGGTGCGCACGCCCTGGCCCATTTCCGATTTGCCGAGGGTAAGGGTGAGGCTGCCCTGCGCGTCGATCCGGATCCATCCGTTAGGCTGAAAGTTCGCGGCCGCGGTCTCCGCGCCGAACAGGCGTCGCCCGTCGAATCCGATCACGAGCGCTGCGCCGCCGAGGGTGGCGGTTTTGAGAAAGGTGCGGCGCGAAGTGTTCATTTCGCTTTCTCCCGCATGAGAGCGGCGGCGCGGTGGATCGCCTTGCGCATGCGCGGGTAGGTCCCGCAACGGCAGACCGACTCCGACATGACGGCGTCGATCATTTCATCAGTCGGATTTGGTTGCTCGCGGAGGAGGGCGCAGGCGCTGAGGATCATGCCGGGCTGGCAAAAGCCGCATTGCGCGACGTCCTCCTCGATCCAGGCACGCTGGCAGGGATGGCTCGCGTCGGTCGAAAGGCCCTCGATCGTAGTGAAGGAGCGATTGGCCGCCTCCCGCGCCGGGATCTGGCAGGAACGCAGAGCTTTTCCGTTTTCGAGGACGGTGCAGGATCCGCAAACGCCGACGCCGCAACCGAACTTGGTCCCGGTCATGCCTAACGAGTCGCGCAGAATCCAGAGCAGGGGTGTGTCGTCGTCCACCTCCACTTGGCGCGGCCGGCCGTTGATGGTGAGGTGGAGCGCGCTCATCGGCAGAGCGTTAGACAGCGCCTCGCCCCGATGTGTTCACCGAAGGCGCTTTCGCCTAACGTTGCTCGCGGACGTTGTTCCAGGCGGCGCTGGCCGCGATCGCGGTCACCGCCAGGCTGCCGCAAATCACGAACAAGCCGACCAGGCCGATCGGCAGAGTAGCGAGACGATAGGCTTCGACGATGAGGAAGCGGCCGCCATCGGAGATGAAATAGGCCATGACGCTGGCGAGGAACGTGATCCCGACCAGAATGGCCGCGCGGTAAGAGCGACGCGGCCGCGCCGCGGGGAGTTTCTGCACGACACGCGCGGTGAAACCGGCGTCGTCAATATAGGCCGCCTCTTCGCGCAAGCGCCGTTCGAGCCAATCTTCCTGGATTTGTTCGTCCATTGTCGTTAGGCGGTGCTCCATGCCGCGAGCGTCTTCTTCAGTTTCTCCCGGCCCCGCAGGACGTTGGTCTTGACGGTGCCGAGCGGAATCTCGAGGACGCGCGCTGCTTCATCATGCGATAAACCATTCTGGCAGCAAAGCAAAATGGCCGAGCGCTCGTGCAGGGGAAGAAGTTGGAGCGCGTGCATGAGATCGTGTTTCAAGGCCGGGTCGATGGTTTGCGGATCCTGCTCGGCCTCGAGGAGCGATTCGTCGATCCCGACCAGTTCCTTTCGTTTGCGGGCATCCTCGCGGAAACAGTTGTAGGCGATGCGATAAAGCCAGGTGGAAAATTTCGCCTCGCCCCGAAAACTGCGGATGTTTTTGTAGGCGCGCAGGAAAGTTTCCTGGGCGAGGTCATCGGCGAGGGCGAGGTCAGTGCGGGTAAGTTGCCGAAGAAGGCCGCGCACAGCCGACTGGTGATTGCGCACCAGTTCGGCAAAGGCGTGGTGGTCATCGTCAACCAGGACGCGGGCGACGAGATCGGCATCATTGAGCGGCACCTCAGGAGTTTACACCTTGGGGGAAGGGGCATCCGTGCGGAGGTCGAGCTTCCAGACCAGGAGATAGCCGAGACCGATCATGAAGGGGATGATGCCGATGCTCCAGGCACCGCCGTCCCACAACGGCGCCGAGGAAGATGATCAACCCCGTGCCGACCATGAGGAGGGTAATCCCGCGGCGCAGGTCGGAGCGCTGTCGGACGACGGGCGGTGGATTGAGGAGCGATTCAGGAACGGGCTGGCCCTTTTCGACCATCATCCTGACGGTTTTGTGCATGGCGCGGTTCTTCGAGAAGCTGAAATACATGATGGTGGCGACGACCGCGACCGGGGTGCCGAAGAAAGCGACCAAGGCGGTGAGAATGACGAGCGGGACCCACCAGTGGTCGTCCCCGTCGGAGTCGGGGGATCTGTCGCCGCTGACGTTGATGTTGAGGTGCTTCTTGATTTTGCGTTCGATCGCCCGGTCGAATTCCTCCTCCCGGTCGAATTTCATGTCCGGGTCGGCAGTGGCGGCAGGCGCTGCTACGGGCACGGCGGTGGGAGATGGTGTCACAGAGGCTGCCAGTACCGGGACGGCGGTCGGAGCCACGGTGGCCTCCGGTGCCAGCGTTGCTGTTGGCGATGCATCAGGGGTGCTCTCTGGCGTCGGGGAAAGTGTTTGGCCGGGTGCGGTCGCCACCATGGCGAAGGCGAAGGCGCAGATGAGGAAGGCGGATTTCATGTTCATAGATTTGTCAGTGAGATGCAGCGCGGGGCGGATTTGGATTCAAATTTTACAGAAAAACTGAAGTCTTGGACGTGGCTCAACCCAAGGGGCTGCGTGGACGAGCCCGCGGTTGCGCCATTTGGGCTCGGAAGAGGGAGCGGGTGACGAGACTCGAACTCGCGACGTCCTCCTTGGCAAGGAGGTGCTCTACCACTGAGCTACACCCGCACGCCGAAATTTGGCGGACAGCAATAATGTCCAGTGCCCCCGGGCGCGCAAGGCCTATTTCCCCATTCGCCGGGGCCGCAAAGAGGGCGCTTTCCCGGCATGGATTTGATCGTTAGAATCGCGCCATGCTCACTCTACACTCGTCGACCGGCGCCATCTTCGCGCTCCAGGTGCTCATCTCGGCCTTCTTCGCCATTCTTTTCCTCCAGTCGGGCATCGACAAGGTGCTCGACCGGAAAGGAAATCTCGAATGGCTCACCGGTCACTTCGCCAAAAGCCCGCTCGCGGGAATGGTTCCGCTCCTCCTCAGCGTGATCACGGTGATGGAACTGGCCGCCGGGGCCTTGAGCGCGATCGGGTGCGTGATGGTGCTGCTCCGCCGCGATTCCACGATCGCGTTTTACGGCGTGCTCCTGTCGGGGCTGGCGCTGCTGGCGCTCTTTTTCGGCCAGCGGATGGCAAAAGAATATCCCGGCGCCGCGACGCTCGTGCCTTATTTCCTGGTCGTCATCGCGGGGGTCGTCTGGCTGGGGCAGGGTTGAGATTGCGCGACCGCAGCCGATGCTGAGCGATGGTTCAGATTACGATCGATTACACCGGCCAACTGCATTGCGGCGCGGCGCATGGTCCCTCGGGCACCACTCTCGCAACCGACGCTCCGCTCGATAACCAGGGCAAAGGCGAGTCGTTCTCCCCGACTGATCTTGTCGCCACCGCGCTTGGCACCTGTATTGCGACCACGATGGCGATCGTGGCCGCGCGCCACGAAATCGAGTTGAAAGGAATGACCGTGCAGGTGCAGAAGGAAATGACCGACGCTCCCCGGCGCATCGGTCGCCTAACGACGGAAGTGCATATCCCGCTGCCGGCGAATCATCCGCAGCGCGAGCTCCTCGAGAAGACGGCGCTCGGATGCCCTGTCCACCGCAGCCTCGCAGCGGAGATGGAACGGCCGACCGAATTTTTCTGGGAAGGCTAGCGGGTCACTGTCCGAGCACCCAGGCGAAGATCAGGGGCGCGCAAATGGTGGCGTCGCTTTCGACTACGAACTTCGGTGTGGAGGCCGCGAGCTTGCCCCAGGTGATCTTCTCGTTCGGCACGGCGCCGGAGTAGCTGCCGTAGCTCGTCGTCGAATCGCTGATCTGACAGAAATAACCCCAGAGCGGCACGCCGGTGCGCTCCAGGTCCTGATGCAGCATCGGGACGACGCAGATCGGGAAATCGCCGGCAATGCCGCCGCCGATCTGGAAGAAACCGATCGCGCCCTCGCGGTTGCGCAGCTTCTTCGCGTTCTTCGTGTAGTAGTCGGCGAGCCAGGTCATATATTCGATGCCCGTGCGGACGGTGTGCACGTTCTTCACGTCGCCGCGCATGACCGCGGCGGCATACATGTTGCCGAGGGTCGCATCTTCCCAGCCCGGCACCACGATCGGCAGATTTTTTTCGCAGGCCGCGAGCAACCAGGAATTCTTCGGGTCGATCTGATAGCTTTTCTTCAGTTTCCCGCTGCGAAGAATCTTGTACATGAACTCGTGCGGGAAATAATGTTCCCCGGCGCGGTCGGCCGCGATCCACTCTGCCAGGACCGCCTTTTCGATCCGCCGCATCGCCTCCATCTCGGGGATGCAGGTGTCGGTCACACGATTCATGTGCCGGGAAAGCAAACGCTGTTCGTCCGCCGGGGTGAGCTCCCGATAGTGCGGTACCCGCTCGTAATGGTCGTGCGCCACGAGGTTAAAAATATCCTCCTCCAGGTTCGCGCCGGTGCAGACGAGCAGGTGCACCTTGTCGCGACGGATCATCTCCGCCAGCGAAATGCCGAGCTCGGCGGTCGACATCGCCCCGGCCAGCGTCATCAGCATCTTGCCGCCGGCGGCGAGGTGAGTCTCGTAGCCCTTCGCGGCGTCGAGCAACGCGGCCGCGTTAAAGTGGCGATAATTCCGCGCGATGAATTTCGAGACCGGACCTTTCTTGGCCGCGAGCGCGGCGTTGATCTTTTCCGGGCTTTGGGAGCGTCGTTTGGCTTTCATTGAACTTTGGTCAGGCGGGATACAACCAGCGCATGTAATCGGCCACCCCTTTTTCAAGCGGAAACTCGGGTTCGTAGCCTAACGATTTTCGTACATTGGTCAGGTCGGCCTCGGTGTGCGGCTGGTAATGGGCGTGCGGGTTATCGAAATATTCCGGCTCGAAATTTGTCCCTAACGACTGGTTGAGAATCTCGATTAGCTCGTTGAAAGAGCGGGCCTGGCCCGAGCCGAGATTGTAGATTCCGCTCTCCTTCGCCTCCAGCGCCCGCAGCGTGCCTTGGACGATGTCCTTCACGTAAACGAAATCGCGCTTCTGCTCGCCGTGCTTGAAAATGCGCGGGCGCTTGCCCTCCCGCATCTGGCGCGAGAGATGCAGAATCATGCTCGCCGGCACGCCCTTGTGCGCCTCGCGCGGGCCGTAAACGTTGAAGTAACGCAGGCCGACGATTTTCCACTCCGGGTCGTCCGCCACCGCGCGGCGGGCGAGGTTATCCATGATCACCTTCGAGAAAGCGTAAACGTTGGCCGGGGCGGCTTCGTGGCTCTCGAGGTTTACCCCGCTGGCCGCGCCGTAGGTTGCGGCGGAGGAGGCGTAGATGATGCGGGTGCGCTGCGGCTGCGCGAAACGAAGCAGCCGGCGAAAGCTCTCGACGTTGTCGTGCACCTGCGGGAACTGGTCGTGCACCGTGGTGTCGGTGATCGAGGCGAGATGGAAAATGCCGTCGAATCTTTCCCCGCCAAGCTGCGCGTCCCAATCGAGCGAGGAGAGATCGGCCGCGACAAAGTCGCCGCGATAGCCGCGCAGATTCTTAAAATCGCCCGAGCGAAAATCGTCGATCACCGTCAGGCGCGCTGCCGGAAATTTTTCCTGCAAGGCGAGAGTGAGATTGGAGCCGATGAAGCCGGCGCCACCGGTGACGAGGAAATGAGGAGTTTTTGAGTTCACGGCGCGCAGTTTCGAAGAAGGTGACAGATAAATCTTGAGCGCGGAAGCGCAAGCCGCTACTTGTCGGCCAGTTCTTTGCGAGTTTGATCAGTGGAACGGCGCGAGAAATCCCGTGCAAACCGGGAGCAGTTGCGCTGCTGTAACTGGGGACGACTTCCCATGGCCAATCGGGCGTCCGGCAAAATGCCGGCGGACGGTGAAGGCGGGAAGAAGGCGTGCTTCGAATTTTCGGGGCCGGAACCAGGAGCCAGAATATTTGCCCGCTCCACCTCATTCGTGCCGCCGCGGGTGCGGGCCGGCGCGACAAAACTTCTTCGCAGAAAAGAAGAATGAGAGTTGTGGACCAGCCGCTGGCAAGTGACCCGTCCGCCTCTCTTTTCATGGAGGTAGGTTGTGAATCTAAATCGTCGAAAGTGGCGGTGGTTGCTGGTCGTCGGGCTTGGCCTTTTGGCCGAGCCTATTGTTGTTGTGGCACAGGATGCGATTTCGCCGCTCGGCCCGGAAACGCCGGAACTGGTCGTGAGCGCGACGCGCGTTCCGATCCCGGAAGAGGACACGCCCGCGAGCGTGAGTGTCATCACCGCCGAGGATCTCGAACAAAAACAGATCGCACGCGTCGCCGATGCGCTGCGCGTAATTCCCGGCTTGTCCGTGGTGCAAAGCGGGGCGCCGGGCCAGCTCACCTCTGTTTTCAACCGTGGACTGAAAAGCGAGCACACCCAGGTCCTGCTCGATGGCATCCCGATCAACCAGGGGCTGGCCGGGCTTTTTAACTTTGCCGACCTCACCACCGACAACATCGACCGCATTGAGGTCGTGCGCGGCCCGCAAAGCGTGCTCTACGGCCCGCGCGGCCTGGCCGGCGTGATCCAGATTTTCACCAAACAGGGTAGCGGACCGCCCTCCGGCTCGCTCAGCGCGGAAGCCGGCTCCTACGGCACGTTCCGGGAATCGCTCCAGACTTCCGGGAGCTGGCAGCAGTTCGATTACTCGTTAGGCGCGAGCCGCTTCGACACCGATAATGCGCGACCCAACAACCAGTATCGAAACTCGAGCGCGATCGCCAATCTGGGCTGGTCGCCTAACGAGCAGCTGCGGCTCAGCCTTCTCTCGACCTATTCGCTGAGCGATGCTGGAAATCCGAACACGATTTTCAACCCGAAGCCGTCCGATAATTTCCTGACCGAGCGCTGGCTGATCGCGCCCCACCTCGACTACCGGCCGTTCGAATGGTGGGAGCACAAGCTGATCGTGAGCTACGATCATGAGCGGCAGGTGAACGACCCGAACGACGATGGGTTCGTCGGCCCGACCCGCGCCCTCTTCAAGCGCTTCACGATCGATTATCAAAACGATCTCAAGCCCGCTTCCTGGCTCACCCTAACGAGTGGGTTTTTCTACAGCGACGTCAATGCCGGACAGGAGCGCCCCTTTGTTTCGCAGATCTTTGGGCCACAGCCGACCTTCATCAGCGACCAGACGAACGAGACGGCGGTTTTCCTGCAGGCGAGCGTGAAGCCGCTCGAGGGACTGAACCTGGTCGCGGGCGGGCGCTTCGATCACTTCAACCAGTTCGGCGACGTCTGGACGTACCGCTTCGCCGGTAGCTACAAACTCAAGCCGACCGGCACCATCGTGCATTCCAGCTACGCGACTGGATTCAGTCCGCCGACCAGTCAGGACAAGATTTTCGGAAACAACTTCAACCTCACTCCGGAAAAAGTTCGCGGGTTCGACGCCGGCATCACCCAGCCGCTCTGGGATAACCGGGTCGTGCTCGGCGCGACTTATTTTCACAACGATCTCTCGAACGTGATCGGCCTGAACGGGCAGTTCGACACCATCAATCTCGGCGCCGCGCGCACCCAGGGCATCGAGACGGAACTCCGCGCTCGGCCGATCGAGAACCTGACCCTCGCGGCCAGCTACACCTATCTCGAGGCGGAAAAAACTTCCTCGGCCGATATCTCGCAGCTGCCCGGAGCACGTTTGCCGCGCCGGCCGCGAAATGAGTTTTACGTTTCCGCGTCGTATCTCTGGTTCAAGAAGCTGCGGACCACAGCGGAAGGAAAATTTGTCAACGCGCGGGAAGAACTGAACTTCGGCGGGCCGAATTTCGACATCGAGGATTATTCCTTCGCCAACTTCGCCGCGGAATATGCCTGGAACGAGCACCTCACGGTTTTCGGCCGGATCGATAACCTGACCGATGAGCAGTACTCCGAGGTCTTCGGTTTTCCGGCGCTCGGTCGTGCGGCCTATGGCGGGGTTCGGCTTTCGTTCTAGCGCAGCGCTTCCTTCTGTCATCCCGATCCGCCCACGGACGGAGAGGGACCTGGCAATTTCAGCGCGGCGTCTGGAGTGCGAGCTGGCGTGGATTGCAGTCGAGAGGTCCTTCGCCGTCTGCGCGGCTCAGGATGACAAACTAGAAGAGGCGGCGAACCAGACGGGGCGGCGGCCATGGCTTGAAAGCAGGTCGCGCCACTGTTAATCGCTAGAGGTGGATCCGTTACTCACCGCTCTTCTTGGACTGATCGCCGGTGCGGTCATCGCGGGCGGATTTCTTCTCCTCAGCCGGCGCCGGGAATGGCTCCAGCGCTTTGAGGCGCTCGACCGCGCGCAGGAGCGCGAGGAACGAATGTTGCGTGAGGAAGCGGCCCGGAGCCGGGAGGAAGCGGCCAAGGCCGCCAAGGCGCAGCGGGAAGAATTGAACGAATCGCTCCGTTCGTTAGGCGAGACGAACCTGAAATCGATTTCAGAAATCGGAAACATCCTCAGGAGCCAGCTCGAAACGGTCGCGAACCAGACCGGCAAATTGACCGAGTCGAACGCCGCGAAGCTGGAGACGCTGCGTTCGGTCGTCGATCTGCGGCTGCAGCAACTGCAGGAGGATAACTCGCGCCAGATCGAGAAAATGCGCGCGACGGTGGATGAGAAGTTGCAGGGCACGCTGGAAAAACGGCTCGGCGAATCGTTCCAGATGGTGAGCGAGCGCCTCGAGCGCGTCCACCAGGGGCTCGGCGCGATGCAGCAATTGGCGAGCGATGTCGGCGGTTTGCAGCGCGTCCTGACGAATGTGAAAACGCGCGGTGGCTGGGGCGAAGTGCAGCTCGGCACTCTGCTCGAGCAGGTGCTTACGGCCGATCAATTCGCGCGTAACGTCAAGACGCGCGAGGGCGGCGGAGAGATGGTCGAGTTCGCCATCAAACTACCGGGCGACGAGAATGGCGCGCCGGTCTGGCTGCCGATCGACGCCAAGTTTCCGGTGGAAGATTATCAGCGCCTGATCGCGGCGCAGGAGGCGGCCGATCCGGTCGCAACCGAGGAGGCGATGAAGAGTCTTGAGGGACAATTGCGCAAAAGCGCGAAGGACATTTGCGCCAAGTACATCAACCCGCCGCGGACGACCGATTTTGCCCTGATGTTTTTGCCGACCGAGGGGCTTTATGCGGAAGCGATCCGGCGCGTCGGGCTGGTCGAGCAGGTGCAGCGCGATTGCCGGGTGATCATCGCCGGGCCGACCACGCTGGCGGCGCTGCTCAACAGTCTGCAAATGGGATTTCGCACCCTCGCCATCCAGAAGCGTTCGAGCGAGGTCTGGAATTTACTCGCGGCGGTGAAAACGGAGTTTGGGAAATTTGGCGGCGTGCTCGACGGGGTGAAGAAGAAACTGCAGGAAGCCTCAAACAAGATCGACGAGGTCGATCTCCGCTCGCGCGTTATTACGAAAAGGCTGCGCGCGGTTGAGGAATCGCCGAGCAATCCGGAGCCGCTCCTGCCGGAACTGCTCGCTCCCGAAGATTTCGGGGGCGAGGACGCCGATGAGGAGTAACGCAGGTCCAATCCGGCACCTGCGCCCGATATCTTCAGGAGACGTCGATGAACCGAACACTGCAGGAATTGAGCGATCGAGTGCTCACGCGCGAGAATGCGTGGACGGCGCTGACTTTGGTGGCAGCCGTGGCCGGGGCTACGACCGCGCGGTCGTTGCTCAAGTCCGGTTGGCGCTCCGCGACCGGCCAGGAACCGCCTGACAATCCGGACGCGGAAGATTCCACCTGGAGAGAGGCGATGGCGTGGGCGGTTGTGACCGGAGCCATCGCGGGCGTGGCGCGTTCGCTTTCCCGCGGCGGGGCCAGCAAAGCTCGGCGGCGCTGGGCCTAGGCGAGTCTTCCGCCTAGAGCACCGCGTCCCACTTTGCCGGGTCCTTGAGCATGATTTCGCGCAGGAGGCGGATGGGCGGCGCGCCGTGTTTGAGCATTTCGTTGTGAAACTTCTCGAGCGAGAAATTCGCTCCCTCCTGCGCCTTGTAATCGTCGCGCAGTTTCAGGATCTGGAGTTTGCCTAACGTGTAATTGAGATACCCCGGATCGTAAGTTCCGCGCATCGCCTCCGACATCGAGGGCTTTTGTTCGTAGTAGCAGTTTTCGTGGAAGAATTTCGCGCCGTCGGCGACCGACATGCCCTGGGTGTGCATCTTGATCGAGACCGCGAGGCGGCAGAGCCGCAGGAGCGACTCAACGGCTTGGGCGAGGCGATATTTCGCGGCGCGAATCTTTCTGTTCCGGCGTCGGGTTGGGCACGCTTCCGAAGCCTTCGTCGAGCATCATTTTCTCGGTGTAGTGCGCCCAGCCTTCGACAAAGGCGTAGCTGGTGAAAATTTTCTGCACCTGCGTCGCCGGCGAGGCGTTGAGGTGGAGGAACTGCACGTAATGCCCCGGGTAGGCCTCGTGGATCGTGAGCACTTCGGTCGTGTAAAAATTAAACGCCGTCAGCCATTCCTTCTTTTGCTTTTCCGGCCACGCTTCCTCGGTCGGCGTGACGTAGTAGTAGGCCTGCGTCGCCTTTTTCTCGAACGGCCCCGGCGTATCCATCGAGGCAAAACTCGTCGCGCGATCGAACTGCGGCGTCTCCATCACCGTCGCGCGCACTTCCGACGGGATGGCGACGATGTGATGATCGAGCACCCATTGCCGGATCTGCTCGAGGCCTTTTGCCACCTCCGCGATCAACTCGCCCGGTTTCGGATGTTCGTTCTGGATCTGCTTGAAAACTTCGATCGGCGTTTTCTTCGGGTCGATGATCTTGGCCGCGTCGGCGAAGATCTGTTGTTCCTCTTTCAGACGCTGCAGCCCGATGGCGAGGAGCTTGTCCGGCGGCATGTCGACCAGCTCCGTTCCAGCGACCATCTTCTGGTATTTGTCCGCGCCAAGCGCGAAATCCGCCGTGGCTTTCGGCAATCTTTCTTTCGTTAGCCAGCCGGCGAAATCGCGCATCGCCGCGGCTGCCTTCTGGTTCGAATCCCGGAAAGGCGGACATGAGCCCCTCGTCCTTCACGTCCTTGAGTTCGGCCGCGACCAGTCCTTCTCGAGAAAATCGGCCGAACCGTTCGCGATCTGGATCGCGAGCTCGACGTAGGGTTTGGGCAGGACGGGAGCGAGGTTCGTCTTCGCCGCGGTCATGATGTTGGCGGCCTGGTCCTCGATCATGACGATGTCGCGCACCCGGTCCTCCAGCGGTTTGAAGTCGCGCTTGATGTAAATGTTCAGGTCGAGCGCGCCGGCATAGACCATCGGGTTGCTTCTCGAAAATGCCCATCTCCACGATCTGGAAGAGCTCGCCCGCGATCGCGGTCTGCAGGATGCGACGATCGATGTCTGCGCCTTTGCTCAATTTGGCCGGGTCGAGTTTGGCCAGCTGCTCCTGGAAACGCTTCAGGCGTTCCACCTCGGCATCGATCGCGAGCCGGCTGAAGTCGCCGATCTTGCCGTCGTACTGGTGATAGCCGAGCGCCACGCCCTGGAGCGGGCGGGCCGAGAGATAGCCGCTAATGAAATCGAGCGCTATCTTCTGGAATTCCGCGTCGCTGCTCTTGGATTCGCTTTCTTTTGCCAGCGCGGGAAGCGCGATGCCGAAAGCAAGCAGGACCGGAAGCAAACGACGGCGCAGCGATTTCATCGGCCCAGTCTAGGAGGGGAGCCGCCGCTTGTCATGCCCCCGCCGATTGGCAAAAGTGACGGAATGAACGACAATCGACTCGGTTGCGTCCAAACATGAAAATTATGAAGCGTTCCCGGCCTTATCGCACGCTCACCTCGACCTTTGCTGCGGGTTTGTTTCTCGTTCTCGATCGCCGGCCTGGTCCGCGCCGCCGATCCGGAACCGACCGCCGTCACCGCCGACGATCGCGGTTACGCGGAGATCGCCACTTTTGCCAAGGCGGTCGAGCTCATCCGGCAGGATTATGTCGATGGGCAAAAGGTCAGCTACCACGACCTGATTTACGCCGCGATGAAGGGCATGCTTTCGTCGCTCGATCCGCACAGCCAGTTCATGGATCCGGACGACTTCAAGGACATGCAGGACGACACCCGGAGCCGTTTCAACGGCCTCGGGGTGGAGGTCGCGATCAAGGATAATCTGCTCACCGTCGTGACCCCGCTGGAAGACACGCCGGCGGCGAAGGCGGGAATTCAGGCGGGCGACCAGATTTTGAAAATCAACGGCACCTCGACCGAGAAACTGGGCTTGCAGGACGCGATCAATGTCCTCCGGGGCGAGCCCGGGCAGAAGATCACCCTCACCATCCTTCGGCCCTCCAACAAGGAGATCAAAGATTACGTCTTGGAGCGCAAAGAGATCAAAGTCGCGAGCGTGAAGGGCGGGCAGTTGCTCGATCCCGAGCTGACCGGGCCGTTCAAGGTCGGCTACGTGCGGATCGTGCAGTTCAACGAGCCCACTGCGGCGGAGTTTGCCAAGACGCTCGATAATTTACAGAAGCAGGGAATGCAGGCGCTCGTGCTCGACCTGCGCAATAACCCCGGCGGCCTGCTCAACGTCGCGGTCGATGTTCTCGGCCAATTCCTCCCGCCCAACACTAAGGTCGTCTCGACCCAGGGCCGCGCTGCCTCGCAGAAATATGAATATTCCACCCCGGGCGGTGGGAAAGAGCGGCCGCGCTTTCCGCTCGCGGTGCTGGTCAACGAAGGAAGTGCGAGCGGCTCGGAGATCGTCGCCGGCGCCCTCAAGGATTTGCATCGCGCGATTGTGGTCGGCGAGACCACCTTCGGCAAAGGCTCGGTGCAAAACGTGATGCAGTTGCCCGATGGCTCGGCCCTGCGTTTCACGACGGCGAAATATTACACCCCGAGCAAGGCAGTCATCCAGGGCAACGGCGTCGTGCCTAACATTCTCGTGCCGCTCACCCCGGAGCAGGACCGCGCCGTCGCCGCCCTGCGCAACAATGACAAGATCCCGGCGGCCGAGGCCATCGGCATCATCAAGACGAAAGACCTGCAGATGATGCGCGGGATCGACGCCCTCAAGGGCGTGATGATCTACGCCCAGCAAAATTCGCCCAAGGTCGATGCGATAAAGAAGTAGCTGGGAAAATCCGAATATCGAAATCCGAAGGAAATTCGAAATTCGAAGACTCGAAGGTTCGAAACGGCTTCGCCCGCGGGCCGCTTCGTTTTGAACATTCTCTTTTGCTTCGAAAATTGGAATTTCCTTGGGATTTCGATATTCGGATTTCGAATTTTTCTCCATGAGTCTGCTTCTTGCGATCGAGACGTCCTGTGACGAGACGGCCATCGCCGTTCTGCGCGGGCGCGACCTGCTCGCGAGCGAGGTCGCCTCGCAGGTGGAAGCTCACCAGCCCTATGGCGGCGTCGTCCCGGAGGTCGCCTCGCGGCATCATCTGCAACGCGCACCCGGACTCCTTGCGCGCGCGGTCGCGACCGCCGGGGTTTCGTTAGGCGAAGTCGAGGCCTTTGCCGCGACCAGCGGACCGGGTCTGGCCAGTTCGCTCATGATCGGCGCCTCGCTCGCCAAGGGACTCGCCCTCGGCTTCGGCAAACCGTATCTGGCGATCAACCATCTCGAGGGCCATTTGCTTTCACCCTTCTTTGCCGGGGAAGGCGAGATCGCGCCTAACGTTTCCCTGATCGTGAGTGGCGGTCACACCCTGCTCGTCGTGGTCGACGGTCTCGGCAACTACCGGGTGCTCGGCCGGACGGTCGACGATGCGGCTGGGGAAGCTTTCGACAAGGTGGGTAAAATGCTCGGGCTCGCTTACCCGGGCGGGCCGGAGATCGAGCGCTGCGCCGAAGGAGGCGACCCGGCGCGCTTCGCCCTGCCCCGCAGCATGCTCCACTCGGGCGACGCCAATTTCAGCTTCAGCGGGCTGAAAACCGCCGTTCGCTATCTCCTGCCGAAAACCATGGCGGAAGACCGGGCCGATCTCTGTGCGTCTTTCCAATGCGCGGTGGTGGAAGTGCTCGTGGCCAAGACAATCGCGGCGGCGCGCGGGGCCGGTCGGAAGCTGGTCACCGTCAGCGGCGGGGTGAGTTGCAATCAGGAGCTGCGCCGGCAGATGTCGTTAGGCTGCGAACGGGCGGGGCTGGAATTGCGTTTCGCCGCGCCCGATCTTTGCACTGACAACGCGGCCATGATCGGTTTCGCGGCCCAACTTCACCTGGGACGCGGCAAATCCACGCCCCTCACGACTGAGATCAATCCCAATCTCGTCCTGGCGTAGCGCGGAGCGTTCTCCGGGTAGCGCACACGTCTCGTGTGCTGGCGATGGCGTTTCGCCATCGCGAACTATTCCGTTCGCCTGCCTTGCACAAAGTTGTCGCGCCGGGACAGCGCGACCAGCACGCGAGACGCGTGCGCTACCCGGGCGAAAGATCAGGTACTCGCGCTGGAGCAGATAGTTCGCGAGCGCGCCCAGCGTCTCGGCCTTTTTGCCTAACGGCCGCAGCGCGTCGTGCGCTCTCCGGGTCAGCCGGCCGGCTTCGATGCGCGATTTTTCCAGGCCGAGGACCGACGGATAGGTCGCCTTGTGCGCGGCGGCATCCTTGCCCGCGCTCTTACCCAGCTTCTCGCTCGTCTGGGTGACGTCGAGAATGTCGTCGATCACCTGGAACGCGAGGCCGAGGGCCTGGCCGAAATCGCTCATCGTGCTGAGCTGCTTCGCGGTGGCATTGGCGCTCATCGCGCCGAGCCGGACCGAGGTGGTGAGCAGGGCGGCGGTTTTGTTTTCGTGGATGTAACGCAGTTGCGCCAGGGTGTGCTTCTTGCCTTCGCCCTCAAGATCCGCCACCTGCCCGGCAATCAGCTTGCGGCTGCCGGCCGCGACGGAAATTTCCCGGAAAATCGCCCGCAGATCGTAGCGCGGCCAGGCTTCCGCTTCGGCCGCAATTTCAAACGCGATCGTGAGCAAGGCATCGCCCGCCAGGACCGCGATGCCGTCGCCGAAAACCTTGTGGCAGGTCGGCCGGCCGCGCCGGAAATCATCGTTATCCATGCTCGGGAGATCGTCGTGGATGAGCGAGTAGGTGTGAATGCACTCCAGCGCGCAGGCGAGGGGAAGGGCGCTTCTCGTTAGGCCGCCGCAGGCTTCGGCCGCGGCCAGGCAGAGGATCGGGCGCAGCCGTTTCCCGCCGGCAAAGAGCGAATAGCGCATCGCCTTGTGGATGGTCGCCGGCTTGCTCGAGGCTTGTGGGAGAAAACCTTCGAGGGCGCGGTCGACCTCTTGTTGGCGGGCGGTGAGATAGCGTTTCAGGTCCACGGTGCCGCGAATCTGGGAAGGAGCGCGCTTTCGCGCAACGGAAAACTGCTAGCCGCCGACCGCCTGGTAATGGCCGAGCCCGCGTTTCCACATCCACCGGGCTGCGGCCCACATGGCCAGCATCCAGCCGCATTGGATGGCGAGCGCGCCCCACATTTCGGGACCTTTGAGGCGTTCTTGGAAGATCGCGATCGGACAAAAGAGCTCATAGTAAAAGGGCAGCCATTTCATCACCGCCTGGACCGCCGGCGGCATGATATCGAGCGGAAACATCTGGCCGCCGAGGAAATATTCGAAGCTGTAGACGATGAAAACGATGGTCGAGATTTCGAGAATCCAGAACGCCATCATCGAGAGTGCGTAGGTCAGGAAAAACTGGATGAAGGCCGCCATCACGAGCGAAACGAACGCCGCCAGCCAGGTCATGGGGTCGGTAGGGAGAATGATGAAGCGCCGAAAATAAAAGAAGATGGCTGCGATCGGGACGATCGTGACTGCGGTGTACACCAGCCGGCCGCTCAGGAAAATGCTAAAGCGATAGCCGAGATAACTCATCGGCTTGGTCAGGAAGGAATTGATCTGGCCCTCGCGAATGTCGGCCGCGATCTGCCATTCGTCCTCGGTCGGGGTGACGAGATTGCTGACCAGGATGGTGAGCAAATAATAATAAACCATCGAGCCGTAGTCGTAGCCGCGCATCCCGCCGCCGCTTTCCTTGAAGATGGCGCGCCAGAGGAAAACGGTGCCGACCAGCGGGATGATGCCGAAGACGGCGCGCAGCAGGTAATTCCAGCGGTACACAAACGTGTTCTGGATCCCGAGATTGAAAACGGTCAGGTATTTTGCGGGCGACATCACCAGCGGCTCGGGAGTTGGCGCATCTGGCGATTCTGCCAGCGGCTGAGCAAGACCAAGGCGCAGGTTGCGCCGACCAGGGCCATGAACATGTCCGTCTGCGTGTCCCAGACGTCGCCCTGGGTGCCGAGGAACGACTCCGCCGCCTCGCTTGAGATCAGGGCCGTGGCCCACTCCAGCAGCTCGTAAATGGCGCTGATGCCCATGCAGATCAGAATGACGATGGCAAAACGCCACCCGCCGGCCGTGACGACCCGCAGCCGGATGAAAAGCTCGCGGGCAATCAGGGCCGGGACGAAGCCCTGCATGAAATGGCCGAGCCGATCGAAATGATTTCGCTCAAATCCGAAAAAGGGTTCGATCCAGGTAAAAAACGGCACCCGCGCGTAAGTGTAATGTCCGCCGACACAGAGCAGCATGATGTGGAGCGCGATCAGGGTGTAAACCAGCGTGGTGAACCGGAAGGTCGAATAGGTCACGATCAGGAGCGCGGCACCGAGCAGCCCGGGCGCGACTTCGAGCCACCAGGTGATGCGATCGTAGGGCCGCCAGGCCGACCAGAAGAAAACCAGGCCCGTCAGCAACAGCAATGCGAGATGGAGCGGTGAGATTCGGTTATGCATTTTTCGGTGCGCGCGCGGCCAGTTCCACCGCCAGCCGGATGGCTGCGATCATGCTCTCGGCGCGGGCGATATTTTGACCGGCGATGGCAAAGGCCGTCCCATGATCGGGGCTGGTGCGTGGAAACGGGAGTCCGAGCGTGACATTCACCCCTTCATGAAACGCGTGCAGCTTGAGCGGAATCAACCCCTGATCGTGATACATGCAAAGCACGGCGTCGAATTCTCCCTCCACCGCCCGGTGGAAAATCGTATCGGGCGAGAAGGGGCCGGAGAAGGAGAGTGATGAATGATGAGTGACGAGTGACGAGCGGTTTAGTTCGGCGACGGCGGGGGCAATGAGGTCGATTTCTTCGCGGCCGAGGGCGCCGTCTTCTCCGGCGTGCGGGTTTATGCCGGCGACCGCGATCCGGGCGGATGGCTTGCGCGAAAGAAAATCGGCCAGGAGCAAGCCGACGCGGACGATCTCGTCGGTTCGCAGTTTTTCGGTCACCTCGCGAAGGGGAATATGCGTGGTCACGAGGGCGACGGTGAGGCCGGCGGCCGGTCAGGAGCATGGCGAAATTTTCCACCCCGGCACGGGCGGCAAAAAATTCCGTCTGGCCGGGAAACTCGAAGCCGATTTCGTACATGCGCGCCTTGTGGATCGGTCCGGTCACGACCGCATCCAGCTCACCGGCGAGAGCGAGGCGGGCGGATTCCTCAAGCGCAGCCCGGGCGGCGCGGGCGCTTTCCGGGGTCGGCTGGCCTAACGAATGGCCCTCGGATTCGCCGAGCAGGCGATAATCCGCCTCCGGCAATTTCCCCGAGGCCAGCGCGCCGCGGACAATCTCCGGTCCAATCCCAGCCGGATCGCCTAACGTGATGCCGATGCGTTTACGCAAGGCACAACTGTGGTCGGCCTGCCGCCAGAGGCAACTTGGAAGCGCCTAGAAGGTCTTGATGTACGCCTTCGAGCGCAGGCTGGCGAGCCAGTGTTCCTGGAGCTCCTGGGCCTGCTCCTGGCGGAGACGCGCTTCGATTTCGGCCCGGACATCCTTGAGCGGCTTGGCTTCGCCGCCCTGGCGCGCTTCCACTTTGAGAATGTAGTGGTTGCCGCCGACGTTCACGACTTTGCTGATCTCGCCCGGCTTGAGGCCGAACGCGACCTGCGAAAGCTCCGGCGCGAGCGTCTTATCGTCGACCCAGCCCCAGTCGCCGCCCAGCTCGCGGGTGCTGTCTTCCGAATACATCTGCGCCATCTTGTCGAAATCCGCGCCGGTGATGAGCTTGGCCCGGATCTCCTCGGCCATCGAACTTTGGACCGCGCCGCTGCCCGCCTCGGTGTGTCCCGGGATCATGATCATACGGAGTTTGATCTGCGCCTTGCTCGCGAAAAGCTGGCGGTTCTTGCGGTAAAATTCATCCACCTTCCCCGGCGGAATGATCAGGTTCGAGGTCACGTTCTTGGCCCGCATCGCCTGTACGATGATCTTGTCGCGCTCGAGCCCGCGAAATTTCGACATGGTGTATTTCTGCGACTCCATCGTTTTGATGAAGGCGTTGCGATCGCCCCCGAAATTTTCTTTAATCACGGCGTCGACCCGCTCGTCGATGAAGTGCGGCGGAATCTGGAGCTTGTCCTTTTCAAATGCCTGGATGATGAGCTGGCGATCGATCAAATCCTGCAGCCCGGCCTTGCGCACCTCGGAAATCTTGTTCGCCAGCTCCTGCCCGGAATATTGCGAGCGGAGGATGCGCTCGCGCGGTGCGACCAGCTCGCGCACCTCGGAGTAGGTGATGACCTTTTCGTTCACGATCGCAGCGATGCCATTGACCGATTCCGCGCCACGCGTGGGCGAGGCTGTCGCCGCCACTCCCAGACAGGAGAAGGCCAGCAGAGCGACCGTCGGGTAACGCCAAATGAAGTTCAAAGTTGCTTTATCCATTGCCAGACCTCAGGGAGATTGAGCTCAATTTTACCGGAAGTTAAACGAGGAAATCGACCACCGACAAGGATAAAGTCCCCCTGTCGCGTGAGCATCAATTTGCTCTCGCGCACTTCGACCCGGCTGAGACGAGCCCGGGCGGCGGAAAGCTTGATTTCGCTGAGCAGGAGCAAATTGTCAACCGCCTCCGGCCACTTTCCGAAGCGGTCGCGCCAGTCGCGCCGCAGGCGCTGGAGCTGTTCCGTCGTCGTGATTTCGGCCAGGGCGCGGTAAGCCTGGATGCGCAGGGCGGCGTCGCTGATGTAACCGGTCGGGATGAAGGCGGGCACGAGTTTGTCCGGGCCGGCGGCGAGGAATTCGCCTTCGTTGGTGGCCACGAAATCCAGCCGCACATCGACCTCCAGCCGCGGCTTGATCTTCTCGCCTTTCAATTGCGCCACCGCCTGCTTCAACAGCTGGCAATAAAGATCGAACCCGACCGCGACGATGTGCCCGCTCTGCGCCGTCCCGAGGATGCTGCCGGCGCCGCGAATCTCGAGGTCGCGCATGGCGATGCGGAAACCTGCGCCTAACGAACTGTACTGCTGGATGGCGTTGATCCGTTTCCGGGCGACGCCGCCGGTCATCATGTCGCGCGGGAGGAGGAGGTAGGCATAGGCCTTATGCTCGGCCCGGCCGACCCGGCCGCGGAGTTGATAAAGATCGGCCAGCCCGAAGCGATCGGCCCGGTCGATGATGATGGTGTTGGCGTTGGGAATATCGAGCCCGCTCTCGATGATCGTGGTGCAAACGAGGACGTCGATTTCTCCCGCGACGAAGCGCTGCATGACGTTTTCCAGCTCGTCCGCGTCCATCTGCCCGTGGCCAAACTCGACCCGTGCGCCCGGACAAAGCTCCGCGATCCGGTCGCGCGTTTTCTCGATCGACATGACGCGGTTGTGCAGAAAATAGACCTGCCCCTGGCGCTCGAGCTCGCGGTTGATCGCATCGCGGATGATGCGCTCGTCGTAGCCGCAGATCACGGTCTCGACCGGGAGACGGTTGAGCGGCGGCGTCTCGATCGTCGACATGTCCTTGACCCCGACTAACGACGAGGTAAAGCGTGCGCGGAATCGGCGTGGCCGAGAGGGTGAGGACGTCGACGAGCTTGAAGAGCTCCTTGAATTTCTCCTTGTGCAGGACGCCGAAGCGCTGCTCTTCGTCGATCACGACCAGGCCGAGATCCTTGAAAATGACGTCGCCCGAGATGAGACGATGGGTGCCGATGACGACGTCGACGCCGCCGTCGCGGAGTTGTTCCAGCACCTTGCGCTGCTCGGCATGGGAGCGGAAGCGGCTCAGCATTTCGATCCGCACCGGGTAGTCGAGCATGCGCTGACGGAACGTCTCAAAGTGCTGTTGCGCGAGGACGGTCGTGGGGGTGAGGACCGCGACTTGTTTGCCTTCCATGACGGTCTTGAAGGCGGCGCGAATCGCCACCTCCGTTTTGCCGAACCCGACATCGCCGCAGATGAGGCGATCCATCGAGCGCGGCTCTTCCATGTCGCCTTTGGTCTCGGCGATCGCCTTTAGCTGGTCGGGCGTTTCGCGGAAGGGGAAGGAATGCTCGAACTCGAGCTGCCACTTCGTGTCAGGTCCGAAGGCGTGGCCGCGCTGGGTCTCGCGCTCGGCCTGGAGCGCGAGCATTTTGCCCGCGTAATCGAAAATCGAGGCGGCCGCGTTCTTTTTCGCCCGGCTCCATTTCGCATCCGCCAGCGAACTGAGCGGCGGCGATTTTTTCCCGACCCCGACGTAGCGCGAAACCATGAAGGCCTGCTCCAGCGGCACGTAAAGCTTGGCCTCCTCCGCGAATTCCAGCACCAGCACTTCGGCCGAGTCGTCCTCGCCGATTTTCTGCAGGCCGTGGAAGCGCCCGATGCCCTGCTCGAGGTGGACGACGAGGTCGCCTTCATTGAGATCGCTGAAATCAATCTGCGCGCGCTGGGTGCCGAACTTCGCGGTCCGCTGCAGCCGGCGCCGACCATGGGTCGGGGCGCGCCCAAAAATTTCCGCGGCGGCGAGGACGACGAGCCCGGCGGCGGGGAAGCAAAAGCCGCGGCCGAGCGTGCCCTCGAGCAAATCGATTCCGCCTAACGACACCTTGGCCTCGGCCATGATCTCGCGGAAACGCTCGATCTCGCCCTCGGTCTGGAAATAAATCGCGATCCGCGCATTGCTCTCGCGCCAACTCGTCAGGCGGGCGAAGAACTGCTGCCGTTTTGCTTCCGCAATGATGAACTCGCCGGTATCGAACTCCCCAATCTCGCAATCGACAAAGGCGCCGCTGAAATCCTCCACCGCCTCCTCGCGCGAGCCCTCGGTGATGACGATGTCCGCCGCTTCGTCCGCGTCCGGTTCGAGCACGACCCGGAGATGATCCGGCGCGATGTAATCCTGCACCTTCCCGCTCTGGTCGTCGGCTGCGCCTAACAAGAGCTCGGTTTCGTTCAGGTTGCGCTGCGAAGTCTGGGCATCGAGGTCGAATTCGCGCAGCGATTCGATCTCGTCCCCGAAAAATTCCGCCCGGACCGGCGCCGGGGCCTGCCAGGAATAGAGGTCGAGAATTCCGCCGCGAACCGCGAACTGACCGCGGGTGGTGACCTGCGGGACGCGCTCGTAGCCGGCTTCGCCTAACGACTCTGTGATCCGCTCCAGCGATTCGTTCGCGCCGCGCCGGAGCCGGAGCGCAGCGGCGCGCAGCGTGCCGCGTTTCGGGGCCGGTTGCCCGAGGCTGGCCAGGGTCGCGACGATGACGTGGCGCTGGCGCGTGTGCTCCACCTGGCTGAGGAGCGCCAGCCGTTCCGCCGCAATTTCCTGGTCGGGCAGAATGTTCTCGACTGCGAGAAATTCCGCCTCGGGGAGAAAGAGCGCGCCGGGTACCCAATTGATCAGGCTCTCGTGCAACAGCTCCTGGCTGCGAACGCTCGGGCAGATGATCCAGAGCGATTGTTTGATCTCACTCGCCAGCGTCGCGACCAGAAAAGCCCGCGCTGAATCGATGACGTGCGAGAAAACGACCGGCCGCACGCCTTCGCGCAAAGCCTCCAGTTGCCGCGCGATTGGCTCCGCCTGCGCGACAAGTTTCAGCAGCCCGGCGCCGGTCGATTTTTCCACGTCATGTTCTCGCCGAAAGGCGAGGGAAGTTCAATCGGCCGCGCAACCGGCCGGGGTCAACGCCCCCGGCTACAACTCGCGTCCGACTGCTTCCGCCACGGCCCGGATTCGCTGCACGAGATCGTCGAAGACCTCCGGGCGAAGCGCCTGTTCGCCATCGCTGCGGGCGCGTTCCGGTTCATCGTGAACTTCGATCATGACCGCGTCGGCACCGGCGGCGACGGCCGCGAGCGCCATCTGCGGAATGAATTCGCGCAAACCGATGCCGTGCGTCGGATCGACCACGACCGGCAGACGCGTCTTGGCTTTCAAGATCGGGACCGCATTCAGGTCGAGGGTGTTGCGGGTCATGGTCTCGAAAGTGCGAATGCCACGCTCGCAGAGGATGACGTTGGGGTTTCCTTCGCTCATGACGTACTCCGCGCTCATGATCAGGTCGTTGATCGTGGCGCTGAAGCCGCGCTTGAGCAGGACCGGGAGCTTGCTCCGGCCGACTTCCTTGAGCAGGGCGAAATTTTGCATGTTGCGCGAGCCGATCTGGAGGCAATCGGTGTATTTCTCGATCATCGCCAGGTCACGCGTATCCATGATCTCGGTCGTAATCGGGAGACCGGTCTCGGCTCGCACTTCGGCGAGGAGACGGAGCCCATCCTCGCCCAGACCCTGAAAGCTGTAAGGCGAAGTACGGGGCTTGAAAGCACCGCCGCGCAGGACGCGTGCGCCCGATTTTTTGACCGAGGTTGCGATCGAAAGAAGCTGCTCCTTGCTCTCGACCGAGCAGGGACCCGAGATGATCACGACGGGCTGTTCGCTGCCGAAAGCAACTCGACCGATGGAGATGGGGGGAGGGGCACCGCCATTCTTCTGCGCGGCCAGCTTGTAGGGTTTCATCACCGGCACGACCGACTCGACTCCCGGGATGGCGCCGATCGGTTTTTCGCGAATGATTTCATCGGGGCCGATAATCCCGATGACGACTCGCGACTCGCCCCGCATGACCTGCGAGCGAAGGCCAAATTCCTCGATCCGCGCCACGATGTGGTCGATCTGCGCATCGGTCACAGTCGGTTGGGTAATGATGATCATTTCGCGAGGAGCAGGAGTTTAACCCCTGCGCGACGACGGGCAACCCTGCGGATGCGAAGGAAAGCGATGGCTACGGCTCGATCGTGACCGGAGTGCCGTTCTGGACGTTTTCGAAAAACTCCGCGGCCATGAATTCCGGCATCCGGATGCAACCATGCGAGGCCGGATAGCCGGGCAGATAACCGGCATGCATGCCGACGCCACCGACAATCCGCATGAAATACGGCATCGGCGCGCCTTTGTATTTGGTTCCGGGCGGCTTGGGATCTTTTTCGTTGTCGATATTTGGGACGACGACGTTGTCATTCGCATCGACGTAATCGCCATAACGACTGGACGCGTGGTCGACGTCCTTTTGCGTGATCTTGTATTTGCCGACGGGCGTATCGAGACCCTCGCGACCGGTGGAGAGCTGCGAGATCCCGACCAGTTTCCCGTCCTTGTAAAAATAGGCGCGCTGCTCATTGATGCTGATCCGGATGGAAGGCTTTCCGGGAACGCCGTCGCCGTCCCAATAGGAAACGCTGTCTGTCGGGGCGGTGGAAGCGACCGGTGCATTTCCGTAGACGCCGCCGAGATATTGCGTCTCGCCATAGACCAGCCGCGGGTCATCCTCGCCACAGCCGGCCAGAGCGGCGAAGGCAAGGGCGGCAACCAACGGATGAAATTTAGCGCGAAGGAAAGGCATTTTGAGCAAAGGAAGCGCAAGTAACGCGGGCAGGTTTGGAAAGTCAAGGCGACCGGACGGACGAGGGGACCGCATGGTGCGGCTTGAATTCTGCTTAAATTTGCTGACACTGGCCACGATCCTACCCAGACAAGCTCAATCCATGCCGACCTACGAATACGCCTGCCAAAAGTGCGGCCAAAGTTTCGACGCCTACCAATCGATGCGGGATGAAGCGTTTACGGTCTGCCCGAAGGAACTTTGCCGGCAGGCCAAATGGGGGAAGGGGAAGGTGAAACGCCTCCTCGGCACTGGAGCCGGACTCATTTTCAAGGGCTCCGGTTTTTACATCACCGATTACCGGAGCAATTCCTACAAGGAAGGCGCCAAAAAAGAAACTTCCGGCGGAAGTGAAAAGAACGGCGGCGGCGGCGAAAGCGGCGGCGGGAAATCCGAGCCCAAGACCGCACCAGCGACGGCTCCAGCGAAGAAAGCGGAAACAAAAGCCAGGAAAGGCGACGGAGCATGACCAACCTGATCTGCCCGGATTGCCAGCACGAAAACGAAGTCGAACGGATTTATTGCCACAGCTGCGGCGCGCGTCTCGATCGCACGGCGGTGAAGCCGAAGACCGCGGGGGAACCGACCGAAGAACGGACCCGCCAGCATCTGAAAAAGATGTTTTCACCTAACCGCGGCAAGGTCAAACATCTGGCGTTTCAGTTCGCCAAGATGTTGCTGGGCGCGTTCTGTCTCGCGGCGGTGATCGTGATGCTCCTGCCGCCGGATCTGCCGGCCGCGCCGAAGAGCTACAGCTTTGCTCCCTTGATCAATATGGACATGGTCTCGGCCCTCTCTTCGCGGCAGCCGGCGACGCTGGTTTACAACGAAGAGCAGGTGAACAGCTACCTGGCCGCGACCCTCCGGCGCAAGGACAGCCCGTCGCAACAAGGCTTCTTTCCCTTAAAGCGCGTCTTCGTTCAGCTGCAGGAGGGGCAATGCACGATTCACATCGAGCGGCGCATCCTCAAGCTCTCGATTTTCAGCGGCAGCTCGTATCGGGTGACGATCGCGAACGGCAAAATCGCGGGCGACACCACCGGTGGATACATTGGCCGGCTGCCGATTCATCGTTCCATCATGAAATATGCCGACGTTCTCTTTGGCAAAGCCTGGGAGAGCCTGGCCCGCGAACGCAACTCCGTCTCGCGCCTGGCCGGCGTGGAGTTTCATCCCCAGTCGGTCACGCTGGTCGTGACGCGCTGAGCGCCCCCTTCGCCTAACGAAGTCGCCCGTGCCTTAGCCGAGGCCCATGGTCGAGAGCAACTGGTCGTCGATCCGGCCGTCCACCGGCAACCCGTTGTCGCGTTCGAAATTCCGGATCGCGCGGCGGGTGCCGTCGCCGACCACGCCGTCGATCGCGCCGCGATAGTAGCCCGCGGCCGAGAGCTGCCGCTGCACGCGCTTGGCGTCAGAGACTTCCTTGCCCCCGCCATCGTTTGTCGACCGGTTGGGATTTACGACCCGGCCTTCGTAGATCCCGCGCGGGTCGTATGTGCGATAGGCGGTGACCGGGTAGCCGTATCCATAGCCGTAGCCGAATGGATAACCGTAGTAGGGATAGCCATAATAAGGATACCCATAAAATCCCGGGTAACCGAAGCCGCCGAAGTAAACATTTACCCGGCCGCGGTTATGATGGTGATGGCCATGATGATTGGAGTGGCCGCGGTGGAAATTCGCCCCATTCCCGCCGCCACCCTGTCTGCCGCCCCCGCCTCCGCGCCTCTGCGCGTCGGCCGGCGTGGCAAGAGCCAGCAAGCCGCCGATCACTACCGCCATCGTCAAAGTCCTGGTTATTTTCATAGTCATTTTCCTTTGTTGCACCGACGCAAAGATAGCACGGCTGGCCAAAATTTTCCGCTCCTTTTCTCTGCAAAAATCGCGTATTCTCCCCTCCCTCTCCTCATGCTGGCCGCGCCCAAAACCTTCCTCGCCTTCGCGCTCGCTCTCTGCCTGGCGAGCGCTTCCGCTTTCGCCGCCGCCTAAAGCGCGCAGCACGAGCACCTCGCGCCAGTTCCTGGTGTATGGCGCCGATGTCCGGGTGCGCGGGGCGATGTGCGAGCTGGCGGAACGGACCAAATCGAACCTCCTCCGGCTCCTCGGCCAGCGCGACGGGTGGAAGACGCCGCTGATCGTGAATCTCGATTATCCGCGGGCGAATTTCCCCGATGCTCCAGTGGCCCAGCTCGATTTCAGCCAGCTCGGCTACGGCTTGAAGCTGCAGCTCAATCTGCTCCTGACCAGCGACATGAAGGGCCGCCCGGTGCAGCGCGAGCTTCTGCGGGCGATTCTGGTCGAGATGATGTATCGCAACCGCGCCCACATCGCGGCCGGCACGCCTTACGTGACCCCGCCCGACTGGCTCGTCGAGGGCGTGCTCGCCCTCGAGCCGGGCCGCGACTCGGATGACGACGCTAAATTATTGCGCACCATCGTGGCTTCGAAAACGATCGCGCCGCTGGAGGAAATCGTGAGCCAGAAACGGGCCCAGCTCGACGCGCCCTCGCGCCGGCTGCACTCGGCCTACTCCCGGGCGCTGGTGCAGCTGCTCCTCGGCACTCCCGGCGGCAACTCCCAGCTGGCGGGTTTCATCCAGGATCTGCCGGACGCGCCTAACGACCGCATGGCCGACCTGCGCGCGCATTTTCCCGAGACGCTGGGGCGCGCTCCCGGCAAATGGTGGGCCCTGAGCGTGGCCGGACTGTCCGCGACCGACCGCTACCAGATGCTGAGCGCGGCTGAAACCGCGACCCGGCTCGATCTGGCGCTGCGCTTTTCCCTTCCGGCGCAGGACGGGACGGCGCGCGACTACTCGTTAGGCGAATACAACGCCTTTCGAAAATTGCCGGCCCACCGCGAAGCGCTCGGGCAGGTCGGCCAGCGCCTCCAGCTTCTTGGGGCGCAGGCCCATCCCTCCTACCGGCCGTTGGTGCAGGAAGCTTACGAGCTGACGGAATTGCTCGCCCGCGGCCAGACGCGCGGCATCGCGCCGCGGCTGGCGCGGCTGACGAGCTACCGGGCGGTGATCGAGCAGCAGGGGACGGCGATCGACGATTACCTCAACTGGTTCGAAGCCACCCAGAGCAAGACGAGCAGCGGTGTTTTCTCGCAGCTGATCGAGGCGCGCCGGAAAGAGGATGAAGCGCTCCCGCGCCGGCGCGATCCGATCTCGGTTTATCTCGACTCGATCGAGATGCAGACGAATTGAGCCGCGCGCTAAAGGCGGTCCGCCTGCGCCAAAAGCTTCCGTTTCAAGCCGTCGTGCCGGGCGTCCACGATCTTGTGGAGAAATTGCCGCGCGCCTTCGGCGTCCCCGCGCTTCAGGCTGACGCGGGCGAGCTGCAGGTAAATGAAATCACTCTGCGGCGAAAGCGTGAGGACATGTTTCCAGGCCGCCTCCGCTTCCGTCCAGTCGGCATCCGGGACGCCGTAGAAGGTCTCGGCATAGGCCCGGGCATATTCGATGTCGTTAGGCGAAAGCCGGCTCGCTTCGCGAAACTCCGCCAGGGCGAGCCGGAGAACGTCGGGCAGTTCCATCTTCCAGGCGGCGGTCAGGTCGTGGCGGAGCATGAACTGGACGTTGGCGAGGTTGAAATGATAAGCGGCATTGGTGCTGTCGAGGCCGATGGCGCGGGTGAACTCGGCGGCTGATTTCGCCGCCTTGCCCATCCGCAGATAAGCCCCGCCGAGCGCGTTTGCGATCGCGGCATTGCGCGGCGCGAGCAGTTGCGCCGTCCGCCAGTGCATCACGGCCGCGCGGAGGTTGTTGTGTTCGGACAAAAACTCGGCGTAGCGGGCGTGGGCCTCGGCGGAGCCCGGGTGTTCCTGGAGAAACTTTTCGTGCCGCAATTGCTCGCGGTGAGCGCTGGCGTCGAGGGCACGGTCAATGGCGGGCGCCGCCGTCGTCAGCATGGCGCAGAGAAAACAGAGGAGAACCAGGCGCATAATCAACCCTACATCATTTGCTCACGTCGCGGTTGCTGATTATCATAGCGCTCGCTCCCCTCCTGAGCAGCTCCCTTGCCATGCAGAAAATTGGATTTGCCGAAGCACTCGATTCGATCGTCGCAACCGACCAGCGTTATCATCGCGACGCTTATGTCTTTTTGCGCGACGCGCTCGATTATACGACCAAGCAGCAGAAGAAATCCAAGGGCGCCGCGGTCCGCCACGTTGCCGGTCCGGAATTGCTCGAGGGCGTGCGGCTCTACGCCCTGAAGGAATTTGGCCCGATGGCGCTGACGGTTTTCTCCTACTGGGGGGTGAACCGCTGCGAGGACATCGGGCAGATGGTCTTTAATCTGATCGGAGCCGGAATCTTCGGGAAGACGGAACAGGACTCGCTCGAGGACTTCAAGTCGGTCTACACCTTTCACGATGCCTTTGTGAAACCGTTCCTGCCCGAGAACACGAAGCCGACGGCGCAGTTGCCGCCCTCCCTCCCCGCACCGAAACTTTCCTAGCGGGCGGGCCTGCCCCGCCCCTGCGATTTTGCCGCCATGTTGACCACCACCCGACTCCAGACCACTCCGCCCGCAAACTCCACCGCCATTTCCTTCCCGCCGGTGACGGCGCAGAAATGGACCCTGCCTAACGGCCTAACGATCATCGTGCAGACCGACCGGAGCGCGCCGGTCGCGAGCGTGCAGGCCTGGTGCGGCACCGGGAGCATCCACGAAGGGCGGCATCTCGGCGCCGGTCTCTCGCACATTCTCGAGCACATGCTGTTCAAGGGCACGAAGACGCGTTCGCCGAATGCGATCGCGCAAAGCGTCCAGGACGAAGGCGGCTACATCAACGCCTACACCTCCTTTGACCGGACGGTTTACTGGATCGATGTCCCGCGCGAGGGCGTGAAGAGCGCGCTCGACATCCTGGCCGACGCGACCATGAACTCCACCCTCCCGCTGGAGGAGTACAGCAAGGAACAGGAAGTCATCCGGCGCGAATTCGCGATGTGCTCCGACGACCCGGACCGGATGATGGGGCAGCTCATGTTCAGGACCGCCTACCAGCGGCATCCCTATCGTTTGCCGGTGATCGGCGAGATCCAGATTTTCGACCAGCTCACGCAGCAGGACGTGCTCGAGTATTACCAATCGCGCTACGTGCCTAACAATCTCACCTTCGTCGTCGTGGGCGATGTCGATGCGGGCGAAGTCTACGCGCAGCTCGAGAAGCATTTTGCGGCTTATCCGGCGCGCTCCCTTCCGCCGCCCTACATCGCGCAGGAGCCGGCGCAGCAGGGGCGGCGCGAGGTCAACGAAGAGTTTCCGACCGAGCTGACGCGGCTCGCGTTTGCCTGGCACGTGCCCGAGATCACGCATCCCGACGTGCCGGCGCTCGATCTCCTCTCGACCATCCTCGGCGATGGCCGCAGCTCGCGGCTCTACCGGCGAGTGCGCGAGGAAGCGGGACTGGTTTTTGGAATCTCGGCTTTTTCCTACACCCCGGGCGATCCCGGGTTGCTCGGGATCGACGCCACGCTCGAGCCGGAACACCGGGTCGAGGCCGAGCGCCTGATTCTCGCGATCATCGCCGAGTTGCAGGAGTCGGGCGTGACCGCGGCAGAGCTGGCGAAGGCGAAAAAGATCTCGCTCGGTCATTCGTTAGGCTCGCTCACCACCATGCGCGGCCAGGCTTCCGATCTGGGCTCAAACTGGTTCATCACCCGCAACCTCAATTTCACCCGCGATTATCTCGCGGCGCTGCAAAAGGTCTCGCTCGAGGACATCCAGCGCGTCGCCCGGCGTTACCTGGTGGAGGACAACCTGACCGTGGTTTCGCTAAACCCGCGCGGCACGCTCGCCCCGAAGGCGGCAGAAGCGGTCGCGGTCACGGCCGGCGCGGTGGAGAAATTTGAGCTCTCCAACGGCCTTCGACTTCTCGTTAGGGAGGATCCGCGGCTGCCGCTGGTCTCGATGGTGGCGACTTTTCGCGGCGGATTGCTGGCGGAGTCGCGCGCCACCAACGGCGTCACCCGCCTGATGGCGAAGGTGCTCGTCAAAGGCACGACGACGCGCACGGCGGAGCAAATCGCGGACACGATCGAAGCGGTCGGCGGCAATCTCGGCAGCGATGCCGGCAATAACAGTTTCAGTATTTCGCTCGACGTGACCCGGCCCGACCTGCGGCTCGGCGCGGAACTTCTCAGCGACATTCTCCTCCATGCCACAATGCCGGAGAAAGCGGTGGCGCGGGAAAAGGAAGTCCAACTGGCTCGCATCCGCGACGACGAGGAACAGCTCACGACCGTGGCCCGGAATATTTTGCGCGGCGCGCTTTTTGGCGAACATCCCTACGCCTTGCGGGGGAAGGGATCGGCCGAATCGGTCAGCCGGCTGACGCAAAAGGATCTGCTCGCCTTTCGCGACCGCCATCTCGTGGCGAAAAACGGCGTCGTCTCCGTTTTCGGCAATGTCGACGCGGCCGAAGTGCGGGAACTTTTCGAGCAATTGCTCGCCGGGATGAAACCGGGAGAACTCGCCCTTCAACAAACCGCGCCCGCCCCGGTGCTCTCGCAAACGGTGGCAGTGGAGGAGTTGAAAGAGAAAGCTCAGGCCGTCCTGATGGTGGGCTATCGCGGCGCCGACATGTTCAGTTCCGATCGTTATGCGCTGGAATTAATCGACGAGGCCAGCAGCGACCTGGGCTCGCGTTTTTTTGTCCGCATCCGGGAGGAAATGGGACTGGCCTACTATGTGGGCGCGAGCCAGATGCAGGGGCTGGTCTCCGGCCTTTTCGCTTTTTATCTTGGGACCGACCCGGGGAAATTGGAGCCGGTCAAGGCGGCGCTGCTCGACGAAATCGCCAAGCTGGCCGCCACCGGCCTAACGAATGACGAGCTGGCCCGGGCGAAGAAGAAACTCATCGGCCAGCAGCGCATCGCCAACCAAAGCAACGATTCCTTTGGCTACATGTCGGCGCTCGACGAACTTTACGGTCTCGGGTTCGACCATTACCAAAAGCTCGAAAGCGAGATCGAAAAAATTACCCCGGAAGAAATCCGGCGGGTGGCGGCAAAATATTTTCAGCAACCATATGTCCTTGCGACCGTCCGCCCAGCGCCCAAGCTTTAATCACCGCTCAACCGAAAACATTCAACCAGCTCACATCCTATGGCCGAAGTTCAGAAAACCACACAGTCCGGAGAAATGACCCAGCGTTTCATCGAATTCGTCATGATGCAGGCGCAGAACGCCGCGCTTTTCCTCGGGCAGATCCCCAACCCGCAGACCGGCCAGGCGGAAGTAAACCTGGAGGTCGCCCGGATGTTTATCGACCAACTGGTCATGATCCAGGAGAAGACCCGCGGCAACTTGACGACCGAGGAATCGACCGTCCTGCGCAATGCGCTCGCCAGTCTGCAGATGGCTTTTGTCGAAGCATCGCAAGGCGGCGGTCGCCCCGCCGAGGCCGCCTCGGCCGCGCCTGAGGGCACGCCGGAGACGGCCCCTGCGGGAGAAGATGTCCAGCCCGCTCCCTCGAGCGAGGCGGCTTCGACTGATCCGGAACCGGAATCAAAGAAGAAGTTCAGCAAATCCTACGGCGCCTGAGGGCACCGGCGGGCCGTCAGTCCGTCTCGAGGTTGTAAACTTCCACCAGCGCGACGCCTTCCGCCGCGGCGGCATCGTGCACCACCGCCGTGTAGTTCCCCGGCTGAAGGGTGGCGACAATGGCGGCTTCGCGATCATCCGCCGGCGCCAGGCCGGTGTTGATGAGTTGCTCGGCCTGGGTGGAGCGCCAATCGTCGTTGGAAAAAATGAGCGAGCCCTCGCTGTCGTAGAGCTCAAGCGAAGGATTCGGCAGCGCGTTTGGAATGTTACTGGCCGCGAGCGAAGGGCCGACTGCCCGAACGACCACCGTCGTGGGATCTTCGCCGCCGATGATGAAGCCGCCGATCAGCGCTTCACTCCCCGCGCTGACCAGGCCGCGAGTCGAGATATTGCTGATCTGTGAACTGGCCGGATCGAGATCGTAGAGTTCGATCAGGCCGATGCCCATGGCGCCGTTCGCCCCCCGCAGCACGGCCGTGTAGGTCCCCTGGGATAGGGTGGTCGAGATGAGCGATTCGTGACCGTCCTCGGGCTCGAAGCCGGCGGGAATACGGTCGGGCGCGAGGGACGAGCAATTGTCGTTCTGCGCGATGAGAGCGCCGGTGGAGTTGTAGAGTTCGAGAACCGGATCGCTCAATGCATTCGTTACTCCGGCATTCGCGAGGGAGGGTCCGATGGCCCGCATCACCACTTGCTTCGGCACTTCACCTGCGATGATGAATCCGCCGATCATGACCGACGTCCCGCTCTGCACGCCGACGCGGGTGGAGACATTGAGCAGGACTTTCGAGGGAGTAGGACCTTTCGAGGGCGGCGGAGTCGGGGAGCTGGTCGGCTCAGGAGTCGCGGTCGGGGAGGGGCCCGGCGTGCCCGTCGGCAGCGGAGGGGGCGGGACGCCCGAGAAGATGGCAGCGAGAAATGCAATCGACGCTTCCTTCATCACGGGCCAGGTCGCGAAGGAATGCGCGGAACCGGGCAAGGTTAAGGCCTGGTAATTGGTCACCCCCAGCGAGTCGAGAGCCGAGATAAACCTGCCTTGCTGACTGAAAGGCATGGATTCGTTTTCCGAATGCACGAGCAAAAGCGGCGAGGTCTCGGCGTCCACCACAAAGGCGGGTGAAGCAGCCTGCAGCGCCTCGATGTCCTCGGTCGTCACCCCGACATAATTCGTCACGATATTGGTGAAGGCCTTCAACCCGGAACCGGGAGTGGTATCGGTAAAATCATAGGCCCCGGAGAGACTGACCCCCGCATCCAACCGGTCCTCGCCCGGTGTCCCGGTGCCGGCGGCAAACACGGTGTGATAACCACCGGCCGAACCGCCCACCGCACCGACCTGGCCATTCCCCCGCGGGTCATGGCGGGCGGCGAGGACGGCAAGTTTGACGTCGTCGGTTTGATCGGGGAAGCGGCCATCGCTCACTTGCCCGGGAAGGGAACCCAGCGGCGCGAGACGATACTCAATCGAAAGAGCGAGAAACCCGGCGGCGGCGAGGTCGCGACCGCAGTTGGCCGACTCAGGCGAGCTGGTCGGGGCGCCGCCTTTGAATCCGCCGCCATGAATGACAAGAACGACCGGCCACGGACCGCTCCCGGCCGGTGTATAGACGACCCAATGCAGCGGGGTCCCGTCAGCCGCATTGGCGAACCATTCGGTCGGTCCGGGCGCGGCCTGGGCGAGGGAAGTGAAGGAAAAGAAAGAGGCGCAAACGACGAGAGCGGCCTTCAAGGTGCGGGAGTGGTATTTACGGTCCATGCTATTATTATGGAAATAATAGCAGCGGCCATGCCGCGCCCCGGGCCGAGTTTTGGCGTTCTAGAGCGGGCGAAAGCCGCCGCGGCTAGAATGCGCCCTCACGGTCGGCACGCCCTTGGAGGAACGTTGCCGGCCGGAAATTTGGAACCGAACGCTCCGCCAAGCGAAGCGCTCGCCGGCGCCTATTCGTGGCGCTGGCGTTCGACGAGCGTCTTGAGCTGGCGCTCCATCGTCTTGAAGGCGTCGTTGATCACCTTGCTCAGCGGCTCGTGCATTTCATGAGCGCCCTGCTTCTCATCCGCCACCAGCTCATGGCCGGGTGGAACAGTGACGTCGATCCGCACCCGAAACGGATTCCCGGAATGCTGGGAATGATTCGGATGCTCGACCACGATGTCGCAGCGGCTGATGTGATCGCAGAACCGATCCAGGCGCGAGGCTTTATCACGGATGAGTTGGTCGAGCTGATCGGATTTATCGACGCCCCGATATGTAATTTCCACCGGTAATTGCATGCCCGGACTATACCGCAGAAATCAGAACGGCTGAAGCGAACGAAAATGCGAATGCAATTTCGCGGGCTCGATTTTAACCAGGTCGGACTTCACATGCTCGACCACGCGCGTCTGGATCGAGGCGGGCAGTAATTCCGTCACGCTGGCATGGATCGAGGCGGGCGCGGCGAAGGACCAGCCCTGGGCCGCTTCGCGCTTCACCACCTCGGCGATGTGCTCCGCGAGCTGCTTGCAGATGCGACGATCGGTTTCGGTCTCGAGCGCGGTCCGTTCCGCGATCGCGTTGGCGTGGCGGCCGTTGCCGTCGCTCACCGGAAAACGCCCGGCCTGGTCGGTTAGCTTGTCGCCCAAACGACCGTGCGCGTCGGTGATATCGAACGCCTGCACCAGTTGCAGGCTCGCCCCGCGGGTCGGCGTTTCGTTGACTTTGTAGGCTTTGATTCCGCCGCGATCGGCGACAACGATGAGTGAAGTCGGTGTCATGGTATTACCATAACAGGATCGGGCGCCGCGCGCACTTCGCGTTCACTCTTTCTCGGGCGCCGGCAGGTTTTTTTCCTCCGGCTTTTCCGCTTTGGGTTCGCCGTTGTGCGGCGCGGAGAACTGCCGTTTCTTCCACGATTCGTGCCGGGCCTGCGCGGTCGAGCCGGTCACCAGCTTGAGCAGCATGGTGGCGCGTTCCTTGATCTCGGCTTCATCGCCGGAGACAAACTTTCGCGCCTCTCGAGCAAAGCCCTCGGCCGAAGCGGTATCGAGAATAAGTTCCCATTCCACTTCCTTCTGGCCGGGCATGACAAATTGCAGCGGCTCATGGTGGGCGTTGATCAAAAGGAGAAAGGTGTCGTCGCGAATCGGCTCCCCTTCAAAAGTCTGGACGTCGATCGTGTCGCCGCTCAGCAGCATTCCCAGACAGCGGACGAAGGGCGAATTCCATTCGTCGTCGCTCATCTCGTTGCCACCCGGGTTGAACCACATCACGTCGCGAATCTCCGACCCGCGAATCCGCCGCCCCTGGAAAAATTTCGGCCGCCGGAAGACCGGATGATCGTGCCGGAGCTGGATCAGCCGCTTGGTGAAATCGAAGAGCGCCTTCTGCTCGTCGTCCAGGTTCCAGTTCAGCCAGCTGATCTCGTTATCCTGGCAATAAGCGTTGTTGTTGCCCTGCTGGGTGCGGGCCCATTCATCGCCCGCGGTCAACATCGGGACACCCTGCGAAAGGAAAAGCGTGGTGAGAAAATTCCGGCGCTGTTGCAGCCGCAGTTGCTTGATCTCCGGATCGTCGGTCGGGCCTTCCGCGCCGTGATTCCAGGAGTGATTGTTATTGTCGCCGTCGCGATTGTCTTCGCCGTTGGCCTCGTTGTGCTTGTCGTTGTAGCTGACGAGATCGTTCAGCGTAAAACCGTCGTGCGCGGTGATGAAATTGATGCTCGCGTACGGCCGCCGCCCGCTGTGCTGATAAAGATCCGGGCTTCCCGTTAGGCGATAAGCCAGCTCCCCGATCTTGCCTTCGTCGCCTTTCCAGAAACTGCGCACCGTGTCGCGATACTTCCCGTTCCACTCCGCCCAGAGCACCGGGAAATTGCCCACCTGGTAACCGCCTTCGCCCACATCCCACGGCTCCGCGATCAGCTTCACCTGCGAGATCACCGGGTCCTGGTGAATGATCTCAAAAAAAGCGTGCAGCTTGTTCACCCCGTTCGCATCGCGCGCCAGGGTCGAGGCGAGATCGAAGCGAAAACCATCGACATGCATGTCGAGCACCCAATAGCGCAGGCTATCCATCACCAGCTGGAGCGTGCGCGGGTGGAGCAGATTGAAAGTGTTCCCCGTCCCGGTGAAGTCGAGATAGAAGCGCGGATCCTCCGGCATCAGCCGGTAATAAGCCTGGTTATCGATCCCGCGGAAGCTCAGCGTCGGGCCGAGGTGGTTGCCCTCCGCGGTGTGATTATAAACCACGTCGAGAATCACCTCGATCCCGGCCGCGTGCAGCTTGCGCACCATCTCCTTGAACTCCGAGACCTGCCCGCCGGTCGCCCCGGTCGAGGAAAATTTCGGATCCGGCGCAAAGAACCCGATCGTGTTGTAGCCCCAATAATTCGTCAGCCCGCGATCCACCAGCGCCTTGTCGTTGACGTGGTGATGCACCGGGAGCAGCTCCACCGCGGTCACCCCCAGCTCCTTCAAGTAAGCGATCGACGCCTCATGCCCGACCCCGGAGTAGGTGCCGCGCGCTTCCTCGGGAATTTTCTCGTTCAGCTTCGTGAACCCCTTGGTGTGCATCTCGTAGATGACCGTGCTGTGCAGCGGGATGCGCGGCGCCTTGTCGTCGCCCCAGTCAAAAGCATTATCGATCACGACCGCCTTCGGCATCCCCCAGGCGTCGTCGCGGAAATCGCGCGCCAGATCCTCGGCCTCGCCGCCGACGACGTAGGCAAACATTTCCTCCGACCAATTGATCCGCCCCGAGATCGCCTTGGCGTAGGGATCGATCAGCAGCTTGGAACTATTGAAACGCTGGCCGCGATCCGGGATCGTAGGGACCGAAAACGCGGAAGCCGTAGAGCTGACCCGGCCGCACATCGGGCAAAAAAATGTGCCAGACCTGGTCGGTATGCTCCGTCATCGGGATGCGGATATTTTCCTGGCGCGCATCGGGCGAATCGAAGAGGCAGAGATCGACCGACGCCGCCATCTCGGAGAAGATGGCGAAATTGACGCCATTCCCGAGCCAGGTAGCGCCGAGAGGATAAGGGTAGCCGAGCCAAATTTTGATTGGAGTCATAAATGCGAGCGTGTTTATCCCATTCGCGGGCCGCTCCGGCAAGAGGCCGTATCGGAATCCGCGCTGGTGCGCTTCGTACCGCCCTGGAGGGCACCGCTCCGTCGGTGCCGCGGGGCGCGCCCCGCTCCTCCGTACCGCCTTGGAGGGCACCGCTCTGTCGGTGCCGCGGTGGTGCGCGCCGCTCCACCTCCGCCGCCGTGAACGATAAATTCCCGCACCGCCGCGCTGGCCTTCCGCCCGCCTCCTGCCGCCACGTCCACCCTCGCGGCACCGACAGAGCGGTGCCCTCCAGTTCGAGAAGAAGTCAGAAGGCAGAAGGAAGAAGTGTTTCGCTGAGTGAGCGCGTGCGCCCGGCAAATCGGGACTTCTTCCTTCTTCCTTCTGCCTTCTGACTTTGCAGCGCTCCGTCAGCCCCCATTTCCCACCTGCAATAACCCGTCCCTGACGCATCAGCGGCCCTTCCTGCATGTGGGAGACCCATCCTCACCCGTCAGGGTGCCTCTCCCGCATGCAATAGCCCCATCCTTACGCATCAGGGTGCCTTTCCTCCATGCAATACCCCCATGCCCACGCGTCAGGAGGCCCTTCCCACATGCAATAGCCCCATCCTTACAAGTCAGGAGCCCGGTCCGCGGTGCAATAACCCGTCCCTGACCCATCAGGGGCCCGTTATTGCACCGCAAAACATACCTATTACCCATTGGGAACAAGCTATTTACAAACAAAATGCCGGCGGCGCGATTTTTTTCTCGATCCACCCGCGCGGGCGGCGGTAAAACTTCCCTCAGACACCCGTTTTCACCCCACCCATGCGCGCACGACCCAGCCCGCCTCCACCCGCCACGCGGCGGCGTTTCCTTTCCTCGACCATGCCCAAAACCGAACCCGAAAACTCCTAAAACACCTATGCCATTCCGACATCTGCCCGACTCCGTCAGCCAACGCCTCGCCGCCCTCCACGGCGCCCACACCAAATGGCTCGCCACCGCCGCCCCCGACCGGCTCATCACCGCGGCCCATTTCGCCGCCCTCGACCTCACCGATCCGGCCAGCCTCCACAGCCTCTACCAGCGCGACATCGGCGAAAGCGCCACCGCCCTTGCCCAGCAGGCCAGCCGCACCAGCGAGCACGACCTCGCCGTCGGCGTTCTCGCCATGACCGTCTCCCATTTCATCCAGGTCTTTAATCTCGGCGTCACCCGCGGCGTCTTCCCCCGCAGCCACCGCGCCTACTACGGGCTCGACGTCAACCGCGCCGACGTCCCGCCCCTGCAAAGCCACGCCGAGATCGACCAGTGGGCCCACAAACTCATCGACGGCGAAGCCGCCCGCCTCGCCGCCGAGCCCGGCGCCACCGCCATGGCCATGCCCGCCGCCAGCGCGCTCACCGGCGCCCTGGCCGACGTCGAAGCCGCCCGCGAAAGCCAGACCACCGCCAAAGACACCTACGACAACGAACTGGCCGACGTCGAAAACCATCGCCCCGCGATCGACGCCCTCATCGTCGACATGTGGGACACGATTGAATTCAACCTCCGCGCCCAGGACAACCCGAGCAAACGCCGCCGCGCCCGGGAATGGGGCGTCATCTACCTCACCCGTCCCGGCGAACCGCCCGACCCGGAAGTTCCGGTCGAGCCCGAAGAGCCGACCCCGCCGCCACCGGGGCCCTGACCGGCGCCTCGTCCCGGCAAAGTGCGCCTGATTAAATTCGTGACTGGATAGGACCTAATCGAGGTAAAACTACCCTTGCCGCGAGCCGCCTTTCTAGTCACTCTGCCTCCGTGAAGCCGGAAATAGACTGCACGTTGCAGCCGAATACTCGTTGGTCACGTCATGATCTTCGAGCCGCGCTTTCCGAGGTCCTACACCGCATGGCGGCATGCGCGCAGAGTCCACCCATCTCTCCGAATCCGCGTTGACGCATTCTCGCGGAGGCTGTTTCGGTCCTACAACTGCTCGGATATGGAATTCCGACCTTTCGGCCGATCCTATCCGACGCGGAAGCGGCATCGGGACTGTCCGACGGACCACAGCTCGCCGCCAACTCAAAAAGCGCGCGGATGAATTCCGACTCGAATTCACTGATCATGTACGCCAAACCATCTAACCAGGCGATGGAGCCAACCAGGCCGGCGTACGATCGAGTTTTCCATGACTCCAACCTCACATCCGGCCGCCACGCGCGCACTCGCCAGTGGTGGCTCATCTTGTTCTCGTTAGGTGGTAAATGCGATGACGACAATTCGCACCTTCACAACCAAGCCGAAGCGTCATTTTGCGCGTCCTATCTCAATCACGCGGCTTTGACGCAGTGCTTCTCGACGAGGCTCTTTCGCATGGAACTTCGCCGGTTGGACCGACTACAGGTCCCGGACGTGAGGCCGATGGCTGTCTCGCTGCCGCTGATCGAGCGTCAGATTCGGACGTTCCGATGCAACGTCCACCACCAAGCAACATGGAGCTGACCGGGACCCGCGGACCCAGTTGATGGCCAGAACCATTTCACTCCGCACCACGCTTGCCGCCAGTCGGCAGCTCATCTGTCTCGTTAGACGGATGCGTCGGCACGATCGGGTAGTGCCTGCTGCGTACTAGCATTGTGTTTCCTGCCGTGCTGCGATGCAGACTGGAACCACCTGCGACGTTCTGCGTCATCGGGACGCTCGGGGTCTCATGGTGCTCTCCGCCGCCGGTGGCACGTGGGCGTTCTTTGCTGCGAGGACCGCAGATTATCTTGCGTGTCGTTTCCATAGTGCTTTTACTATTTAGTTATCTCATTATCGTGATTGGCTTCTTGGAGATCTTTGATATTAGGCGTTGATAGCACACCCAACCATCTAACCATGCGATGGAGCTGACCACGAGCCGCTGTACGCCCTTGCTTTCGATGACTACTTTCCATTCACCCGCCGCCACGCGCGCCTCCGCTCGTGGCAGCTCATCTTGTTCTCGTTAGGCCCTGGAGCGCGCCGTGAAAAAAGCCGAACTTCGACCAGATATCGTGAAGCGTCTCTCCCAAGATCGTGTCGATCCTGGCGCCGTTCGTCCGATGTTCAGGGTCCTCGCCGTAGTGCCCGCCGCCGCCTGTTGGATCTGGCTGTACGTGGTCGTCGCCTCGTTTCCTGGATTGCATGAGGCTACCCTGCAAGATTGGTGGCACGTCGTATTAGCCGTCTTCTTGGTGGCTCTCTTCAGCTTAGCCGTGATTTGGGGCTACGTTCCGCGATGGCTTTGGCGCTGCATACCCCACAGTCGGGCATGGGATACTCGGGAGCGATGAGAAGGCGAAGGCCTAACCAGACGATGGACTTGACTGCGACCCGGCTTACGACCTCGTTTTCAATGACCTCAACCCTTCCCCCCGCCGCCACACGCGCCCTCGTCCGCCGGGCGGCGTGGGACCGCGCTACTTTTTCCCTTTGATCTCGAGCTTGCGGTAGAGCGTGGCCATGCTGATGCCGAGGACGCTGGCCGCCTTTTCGCGCGCGCCTTTGAATTTCGCCAGCGTCGCCTCGATGTACTCGCGCTCCTGTTCCTGGATGAATTCATCGAGCGATTTGCCGATGGCCTTCATCCCGCGAGCCTTGCGGGCCGCTTCCTCGTCGCCAAACTCCACGATTTGTGGCGGAAGGTCGGCGGCAGTAATGGTGTCGTCATCGCAGAGGGCGCAGGCGCGTTCGATCGCGTTTTCCAGCTCGCGCACGTTGCCGGGGTAGTCGTAGCTGCAGAGCAGCTCGAGCGCTTTCTGGTCGATCTTCTTCGGTTCCGTCGCCGGTCTGGGCTGCCTGCTTTTCCAGGAAGTGTTTCACCAACAGCGGGACGTCCTCGAGCCGCTCGCGCAGGGCCGGGATTTCGACCGGGATCACGGCCAGCCGGTAATAAAGATCTTCCCGGAAGGAACCGTCGCGGATTTTCGGCTGGAGCGCTTCGTTGGTCGCGCCGACGACGCGGACGTTGACCGGCACGCTCTTGTTGTCGCCGACGCGGCGGACTTCGCGCTCCTGCAGGACGCGGAGGAGCTTGGTCTGGAGCGAGGTCGCCATCGAGTTTACTTCGTCGAGGAAAATGGTGCCGAGGTTGGCTTCCTCGAAGAGCCCGCGCTTGTCCGCGACGGCGCCGGTGAAGGCGCCTTTCTTGTGCCCAAACAATTCCGACTCGAGCAGGTTCTCGGGCAGGGCGCTGCAATTGATCGCGACGAAGGGATGGTGCTGCCGGTTGCTGTTGAAGTGGAGGCCGCGCGCGACCAGCTCCTTGCCGGTGCCGCTCTCGCCCTGGATCAGGACGGTGCTGTCGGTGTCGGCGACCTTGTTGATCAGGTTATAGACGAGCTGCATTTTCTGGCTCGAGCCGATGATGTTCTCAAACTTGTATTTGTTCTTGAGCTCCTTGCGCAGGTAGGTGTTTTCCTGCCGGGCGGACTGGAATTCGAGCGCGCGCTGCACCGTCATTTGCAGCTCGTCGATCTTGAACGGCTTCGGCACGTAGCCGTGCGCGCCCATCTTCATGGCCTCGATCGCGGTGTCGACCGAGGCGTAGGCGGTGATCAAGATGACCAGCGTCTGCTTGTGATGTTCCTTCACGTGCCGGAGCACGTCGAACCCGCTCATCGACTCCATCTTCACGTCGGTGATGACGATCTGGGGTTCGATGGCCTCCATCTGCTCGACCGCTTTGGCGGCGGAGCTGAAGGGGAATACCTGATGTCCTTTTTCGCGACAGAGGGTGACGATCACCTCCACCATCGCAGGCTCGTCGTCGATTATGATGATCTTGGCCATATTCTCAGGGCGGAGATTATTTCAGGAATGAGAAAAGGAAAGGCAAATATGAGAATATGACGGGGTCAGGGCAGAGGCACCGGAACCCCTGCGACGAGCATCCACGGCACCGGTTCGTTCCATCCGATGATCTTTTCAAAAAGGCCGGTGCCCGGATTCTCAATCGGCAGCGCAATCAGGTCGGCCTGGAAACCGGCGCGGAGTTTTCCCAGGGAGTCCGTCTGGTTCAGGGCGCGGGCGGGATTAATTGTCACCATCTCCAGGATCCGTTCGGCGGCGAGCCAGGGGTGCGTGTCGCGCAAAGTTTGCATTTCTGAGAAAAGGCTGAGCGACGAATTGCTCGCCAGGCTGTCTGTCCCGAGGGAAATGTTGAACCCGAGCGCGGCAAGCCGCGGCAGGTCGAAAGGCGAATGCCGGAAATAGCGGCTGCTGCGCGGGCAATGCGCGATGTGAAAGCGCGGTCCGCGTTCCAGCCGCGCAAAATCGTCCTCCGTCAGTTCATTCAAATGGACGATGATCCAGCGCTCGTCGATCAACTCGCGCTCGAGCATCACCGCGAGCGGCGTTTTTCCTTCACCGCAATCGTCCATCGGGCGACCGAGGCTGCGCAGGAGATCGAACAGGCGTCCGCGTTTCTCCCGGAACATTTCCATTTCCTCGGTCGACTCCGCGAGATGCATCATGAGCTGCATGCCGTGCTGTTTCGCGGCCTCCTTCGCGCGGCGCATCAAATCCGGCGAGACCGTGTAGGGCGCGTGCGGACTCAGCCCAAAGCCGCCGCGCCAGTTCTCCTTGCCGCGAAACGAGGCGAGCGCATCCGCCAGCATCTCGGCCGGCGACAAGCGCGGGCGCACGTCGATCAATTCCGCAAACCACCACGTCCGGAGCGGCGGCGGCGACATGCGCGCGAGCAGCGCCGGCATGGATTCGACATTCGCAATCGTCGTCGTCCCCCAGAGCCGCGCCTCGACAAAGCCCCCTGCGATCGAGGCGAGGTAATCGTCGTCGGTGAGCTCGCGGCGGAGTCCGTTGATCTGAAGAATCCAATCGGCGAACGAGCGCTGCGGCTGGATCGCGCCCCGGAGCGCAGTGAAATCGAGATGGCAATGCGCGTTGATCAGTCCCGGCAGCAGCACGGCCTCGCCCAGGTCGGTCGCCGGTCCGCTCCGGTTCGCCCGCACGTCCTCCCAGCGGCCTACCTCCGTGATGTGCTCGCCGTCGACGAGCGACGGCGCCGTTTTCGATCGGCGCGCCGTCCATCGTCACGACGGTCCTGGAGCGATAGATCATCTCGGCGACCTCCCGCGGCGCTTCACTCCGGCCCGGAGTTCTTTTTCACTTCGCTGCGCAGCTCGGCCACGAGGATGTTGCACGCTTCCTGGCAAAGCAACGGCAGCACATTTTCCCCGCGCCCCGTCTGGTCGAGCGGCGCGATGTATTTATCCAGCGGCAGGCGCAATGAAGGCCGCGCCTTTGTCTCATCGCGCGGCCAGAGAATCGTCCGCAGGCAACCTGGCTCGCCACCGCCCGAGCGGCAGACTCGCCCGATCACGGCATCGGCGTCGCCGTCGGAAATTTTCGCCGCCACACGATACATGCCGGTTTGCCGATTGAGCGTGGCGCGCAGCGGAGTCGGGGCGAGGTGGTTCGATTCCCACGCCGCCAGCGCCGCCAGGCGTCCCGGATAAAATTCCTCCAGCACAAGGCGGAGGTCGCTCAGGCTCGTCACTTCCAGACGCCAGCCGTGGCGCAAGTTTGGCGCGGTCTTGAGCGGGCGATATTGCCCCGCATCGTCGAAGCGCGCGATCCCGGCGGCGTCGCCCGGCGAACGGAAGCTCTGAAGTTCCGCGCCGGCCTCGTCCTCGCGGTGGCAGAGGGCAAAACCGTCGTCGTTCTTTTGAATCAGGACCTGACCGATGCCCCGGGCACCGGAGGCGAGCCATTGCGCGAGCACCCGCTCAATGCGCGGGGGCATGCTTCGTCTTTTTCGCGGTGCAGAGTTTGCCCGCCATCAGCACCGCGACGTGCTCGAGGAAATCGCGATCGTCGTCGCTGAAGGCATTCAACTTGTCGCTTTCTACGTCAATGATGCCGATGACCTTGCCGTTGGTTTCGCTCAGAATCGGCACCACGATTTCGGAGAGCGTGGTCCAAAAAGCAGGCAACCAGCGGACGTCTTCCCGCACGTCGCCCACGATGAGAGTCTCGCGTGTCTCGGCCGCCACCCCGCAAAGGCCTTGCGTAATCGGAAAGCGCGCATACGTCGGGGGGTGATCGCCGGTTCCGGCGACGATGACGAAATCGTCGCGTTCGATTTTGTAAACGCCGATCCAGCGATAATCGCGCTCCTTGCGCACCATTTCTGCCGCCCGCTTCACCGTGGTGGGCGTCTTGGGCGCGGCCAAAAGGAAGGCCGCCAGATCCTGCAAGAGCTTGGTCGAGTGGTTTTTCAAAGTGCTGGTAAGAACAACAGTTTACGCAATCGGGCTGAGATCAAGGGCTGCGGCGTCGAAAGCTGCCGCCTGCTCGAGGATGATTTCGGCAAATCGCGGCTCGGTCCCGATCGCGCTGGCGTAGTAAAGATCGCGCCCGTGCAGCTGGCGGGGATTGCGCTGAAAGACTTCGCGCTGGCTCGCGGCCGCGGTCGGTTCCGGCTCGACCCCGAGCAACACCGGAATGTCCTGGTAGCTGTGCAGGCCGTCGGAGATAAAAAACGGCACCACCACCACGTTTGGCGTGGTCGTTAGGCTGGCCCAGTCCGAAATCAGCGGCGCTTCTTCCATGTAGGTGTTCTGGACCGAGGCGTAGCGGCCGAGGGCGGCGATTTTTTCCACTTCCCGTTTGGCCGCGACCGCGCTGTTCTCGTTCAGTCCCGTCCCGTGACCGACGATGAGGAGGGAGGTTTCCGCTTCCGCGACGCCCGGCGCGACTTCGCGCGCTCTTTGCAGGAGCAGTTCCGTCACGCCCGGGTGGCTCCCCACAGGTGCGCAATATTTCCACACCTGCCCGCCCGGCCGCGTCGTCAGGCGCCCGTTCAACTCCAGCTCGCGCGGGATGACCGTCTCGGTGAAATACCCTTCGCTGATAAAATTCGGCACGACATAAACTTCAGCGATTTCCGGGTCGTCGAAGAAGAGGAGCGCATCGCGCAGGCTCGGCTCTTCTTTCCAAAAACAGCAGGCCACTTCGCGAAAAAGCCCGCGCTTCCGCAGCGCGGCGGCCTGTTGCCAGGTCGGGCCGCTCGAGTCGGGATTCACGGTCGAGCCATGGCCGACGATCAGGAGCGCGCTGGAAGGCGAGTCGATGTGCACGCGATAGTAAACTCCAACCGCGTGCCCTTGTCATGGCGGCACGGGGGAAAACGCGCATTGACCTCTTGCCGGGAGGTTTGTTAGGGATCAGGCATGACAATCCGGCGTTTTTCCCTCCTGCTCGCATGTCTGTTCCTCCCCATCAGTGGGGCTTGGTCCGAGAACTGGGGGCACTATCAGCACGACAACGCTCACACCGGTCGGAGCACGGCCGCGGTCAAACCGGCAAAGCTACAGTTCGCCTGGAGTGCCGAAGGCTACACCGGCGCGCTCATTCTCGGCGATACCGTCTATGCCAAGCGCATCGATGGCTCGGACACGTCCGTTTCCGCGTTCGCTTTGGACGATGGCCAGGTTCTGTGGACCTATCCGGGCGAAAACATCTACTACGGCAACATGGCGGTGGGTGGTTCCTTTGTCGTCGTGGAGGGCTTCGATGAAAACAGTCACTTTCGTCGATAACCTGACGGTGCTGGATCGGGCGACGGGTGCATTCCTTTACCGGATGGAACTTCCGCTCTTCCTCTCTTTCCTCGATCCCGTGCTCGTGCGCGATCCCGCCACCGGCAAGATCGTCGCCTATTGCAGCGACGGCGCTGTTCTCGCCGCGGTCCAGATCGAGCAGACCGGCGGGCAGATTCTGTGGACGCAAGCGGGCGATCTCGGGAGCAATTCGGTGCCCGCCATCGTCGGCCAGTCGGTCATCGTGGTCGGTTCGCAGCGGGGCTACGCTTTTGATCGGACGACGGGAGCAGTGAATAATTTCTTCGTCGATTCAACCAGCGGCCAGGACAGCGGCGCGCCCGTTTCCTACAACGCGAAGCGCGGAGAGTTCTATGTGAAGCTCGATTACCTCGACACAGACCTCAGCAAGGTGCTGGCTTTTCGTTACACCAGTAACAACTCGATCCAGCTGCTTTGGGCGCAAACCACCGCGCAAATCCAGTTCGGCGGCGGCGTGAGCATCGGATTGGATGGCAGCCTTTACACCATTCGCAGCGGCGAGGTGGCGGTGTTGGACCCGGCCGATGGCAGCGTGGTGCAGAGCATTCCGTTCCCGTTCCCAAATGGCTGCAGCCCGATTCTTAGCCGTCGCGTTCTCTGGGTTTACTCCGATACCCAGACTTATGCCTACGACGCGGCGACACTCGCTCAGATCGATGTGTTTGATGGCAGCCCGGGATTCAGTCTCGGCTACGACCCGCTCGGCGCCGTGGTCTCTCGCTCCGCGGTCATCAACATCTACGACGGCCAGTGGCGGATCGATGCCTACCACGAAAACTAGCGCGCCCTCGCTCCCGGCTGCCCTCTAATTAGAACTGTCTTCCTCGGTCTCGGCTTTCTCACGGCCGCCCTCGCCGTAAACCTGCCGCAATATCCTTCCGATCATCGGCGCCGCCGACGAACCGCCGTGGACATCGGCGCCGACGTCGCCCTCGTAAAGCGCGGCGAAGGCGTACTGCGGATTTTTCGCCGGCACAAAACCGGCAAACCAGGCCGCGGTTCGCTCTCTTTCTTTCGGGCCCCATTGCGCGGTCCCGGTTTTTCCCGCCACCGCGACCTTGGAGAGGCTGGCCTGGTGTGCGGTGCCGGCCGGGGCGCTCACGGCATCGACCATGGCGGTACGGATTTGCTCCATCGCGATCGGCGAGGCGTTGATCGTTTTCTTGGCCCGCACGGAATAGGCGGCGACGATTTCATTGCTCACCGTCTGCACTTGCTCGACCAGGCGGGTCTGATAAAACGTCCCGCCATTGCCCACGATCGCCATCGACTGCGCCATCTGCAGCGGGGTGGTGAGAATGTCGCCCTGGCCGATGGAGATGTTGGCGATGTCGCCGTTCAGAATCCGCCGGCCGTGGGTCGCCTTCATGTAGTCGTCGTCGGGCAATCGCCCGTCGGCCTCGCCCTTTAATGGAATGCCGCATTTTGTTCCGAAACCGAGCTTCGCCGCCCAATCGAGAATCGGAGCCGCCCCGGTCGCGATGCCGACCTGGTAGAACCAGGTGTCGCACGATTCGGTCAGGGCCTGGACGAAATCGAGCGCGCCGCGGTAGGTTTTTTTCCAGTTCCGGAACGTGACGTTGCCGACATTCATTGAGGGCACGCATTCGTAATGATCGAGCGGAGTGATGGTGTTGCTCTCAAACGCTGCCAGGCCGACCGCGACTTTGAAGGTCGAGCCGGGCGGATAGGCGGAACGGTAGGCGCGCGGCAGGAGGGGAATATTTGGGTCGTCCTGCAGCTTCTTGAATCGGGCCGTGGAGATGGAGGGAATGAACTCGTTAGGGTCGTACGTCGGCCAGGAGGCGAGCGCGAGAACGTCCCCGTTGTTGGGATCGACGATCACGATCGCGCCTCGTTTCGCTTTCGCCGCCAGCGCCTTTTCCGCCATCTGCTGCAACTTGAGATCGAGCGTGGTCACGACGTTGTACCCGGGCACGGGTGGTTCCACGATGCGCTCGGAAGTTTTCCGGCCATCACGGTCGAAGGTAACCTTGTACTTGCCGTGCCGCCCGGTCAGCATGCTGTTGAATGTCAATTCCAAGCCTTCGCGGCCCTCGGTTTCCGGCCAAAGAACCTGCCCGTTCTGGATGATGCCGTCGGCGTTGCGGCTGGTGCGGCCGGTGTAGCCGATGACCTGGCCGGCGGTGCTTTTATTGGGATAAAAGCGCATGTAAATCGGCTTCAACGAAAGGCCCGAGGGGAGATTGTCTCGCAGCTCGGCTCCGCTCCTCGTCGCTCAGATTCTGCGCGATCTCGAGGGGGAGAAAGCCGCGATTGTGATAATGCCGGACAATTGCCGTGTCGGCGATTACGACCGGGCGACCGAGCCGCGTCTCGGCCGCGCGGATTCGCTCCCGCGCGAAAGCGAGCGCCTCCGCGTCGGAAAAGTCGAGCGGGGTAGGGAAGTCGATCGCGAGGTTGTAGCTCAGCTTGTTTTGCGCCAGCGGGTTTCCATTCCGGTCGGTGATCTGCCCGCGCGGCGCGGGGATGTCGAGGATGTAGGTGCGCGCCTGTTTCTGGGTCTCGAAGGTCGGCTTGATCGTTTCCTCAAACGGCGTCGGCGCAGTTTCCGCCGCCGGTTGCTCGTCGGGTTGCTGAGCGAGCGCGAGCGACGCGACAAATGGCAGGAGAATCCACAGGGGCCGCAGATGGAGGCAGATTTTCGGGAAAGGCACGGACGTGAGAAGTTTCAAACTGCGTAAATCTGCGTAAATCTGCGGAGCGCCTAGTGCCGCTCCAGGAAGCGATGCACTTCCTCCGCCAACTTCTGGCCTATCCCTTCGGTCGATGCAATTTCTACGACGCTCGCTTTGCGCAGCCGCTGGACCGAACCAAACCGGCGCAGGAGCAGGTTTTTCCGGTTCTGGCTCACTCCTGGACAATCGTCGAGGATGCTCTCGCCGATCCTCTTTTTCATCAGAAGCTGGTGATAGGCGTTGGCGAAACGATGTGCTTCGTCGCGGATGCGCTGGAGCAAACGCAGCGCGCCGGAATCCGGCGGTAGCTGCAAAGGCAGGGCGCGGCCGGGCCGGTAAATCTCCTCAAACTCCTTCGCCAAACCGATAATCGGGAGGTCGTGCAAGCCCAGCCGCTGCAGCTCGCGACAGGCGGAGGAAAGCTGGCCTTTGCCGCCGTCGACGATGATCAGGTCGGGCAGCCTAACGAAATCGTCGCCCCTTCTCTACTGTTGTCATCCCGAGCCGGCGCAGCGCGGCGAGGGACCTCTCTGGCGTCGTACGATGTTGTTTCCGCGAAGGACGCCGCGCGTTCCTCGAGAGGTCCCTCACCGTCCTGCGGCGGTTCGGGATGACAATTTGAGAGGCGGGCGATCGCGTCCGACGGATTTTCCTGCGAATACTCGGCCGCTTCCGGATTCTCCGCGCGCGCCTGCAGCAGGACGCGGGAATAACGCCGCCTAACGACCTCGGCCATGCTCGCGAAGTCGTCCTGGCCCGCCACCGTGCGAATTCGATAACGCCGGTAATTATTCTTGTCCGGCACGCCGTCGCGGAAGGAGACCATCGAGGCGACGACGTGGGTGGTGGAAATGTTCGAGATGTCGAAGCACTCCATCACCTTCGGCAGGTGCGGCAACTGCAACGCGTCCGCCAGCGCCTGCACATCGGCCACCGGATCGATCGTGCTCGGCAGGCTGTGGCGGGTGAAACGCCGCATCGGCTTGGTCGTGCGACGAAGGTCTTCCAGCATGTTGCGCAGCTCGGCCGCCTTTTCAAAATCGAGCTTGGCGGCTGCTTTCTGCATCTCTTCCTCGACCACGTTCATCATGTCGCGCGAGGCGCCCTCGAGAAATTCCGCCGCCTGCGCGACGCGTTGCCGATAGGTCTCGGCGTTGATCTCGCTCAGACGCATCGGCACTTGGTAGGTGGACGATTTCAGCTCGCGCTCCGTTGGCGAGCCGCGGCCGAAGGTGAGCACGCCGAATTTTTTGCGCATGAAATTGAGCGTCTGCCGCAGCGCTCCCGCGTGCGCGTAGGGCCCGAAGTAGCGCGCGCCATCGTCCTTCTTGAACCGCGCCAGGCGAAAGCGCGGCCACTCCTCGGTCGGATCATATTTCACGACGAGGAAGCGTTTGTCGTCCCGGAAGGAGATGTTGTAGCGCGGCCGGTATTCCTTGATCAGTTTGCCCTCGAGCAGGAGCGACTCCGGCTCGCTCGCGACGGTGTGCGTTTCAAAATCCCAGACCGCCTCCAGCAGCGCGCGCGTCTTCAGGTCGGCCACCGCCATTTTCGACGGCATGAAATAAGAGCCGACCCGTTTTCGCAGGTCGCGCGCCTTGCCCACGTAGATGACGCGGCCAAAGCGGTCGCGCATCAGATACACGCCGGGCTTGTGCGGCACCTCGTGTACTTTTTTATTCAGGTCTGGCTTTTCCTTCGACAGCGGCACGACCGTGAGAGAGTACTCGAAAATGTGGGATGTCGCCATCGTGGGGAGCGGTCCGGCGGGCGCGAGTTGCGCGGCCTTTTGCGCGCAGGCCGGCCTGCGCACGCTCCTGCTCGAGCGCGCCGTCTTTCCGCGCGAGAAAGTCTGTGGCGATTGTTTGAATCCGAGCTGCTGGCCTGTCCTCGAGCGCCTCGGGGTGGCGGACGACGTCCGGGCCGCGCCGCATGGAAAACTGACGACGGTCGAATTCATCGGCGTCGACGGGCGCGCGATCAGCTCGCCGCTGCCCGCGGGTGAAAACGCGGAGATCGCGATCCGGCGCAGCGTGTTCGATCATCTTCTCCTGCGCCGCGCCCGGTCGTTAGGCGCGGAGGTCCGGGAGGGCGTGACGTTGCAATCCGTGGCCTACGGCGGGCATTGGATCGTGCGGACCGACCAAGCGGAAGAGCGGACCCGCGCCCTGGTTGCGGCCGATGGACGCAATTCCACCGTCGCCCAGCTCTGCAACCTGATGCCGCGCAAGGGACGCGACCGGGTCGCGCTCCAAACCCACATTCCGCTGCCGAAAAATTTCGGCGACCGGATCGTTCTTCAGCTTCTGCGCGAGGGTTATTCCGGCCAGGCGCCGGTCGGGGACGGTTTGCTCAACCTCTGCCTGGTCAGCCGGCCTAACGATCTGCCCGCGATTCGGCGCTGGGCCGAAGACGAGTTCGGTATTTCCACCGACCACGGCTGGCGCACGATCGCGCCCCTGGCCCGCGCGCCGCTGCCTCCCGGCCGGCCCGGGCTGTTCCTCGTCGGCGACGCCGCCCGCGTGGTCGAGCCTTTCACGGGCGAGGGGATTTACTATGCGCTCCGCTCCGGCGAACTGGCGGCGGCGGCCATTCGCACCGGCGATCACCGGCAATACTCCGCTGCTCATGAGAAACTGTATGCTGGCCGGCTTTGGGTGAACGCGCTCGCGCGCCACGCCGTCGAGCACCCGCGGCTTACCACCAGCCTGCTCCGTCTCCTGCCTAACGAGAAGCGAGTGCTGGGCTTTCTGACGAAGAAAGTCGTGCGGCCTTGACCGTGTTCGACATCAGCATCGCGATCGTCATCGGCCCGACCCCGCCCGGCACCGGCGTGATCGCCGCCGTTTTCGGCGCGACTTCGTCGAAAGCGACGTCGCCGACCAGCCGGTAACCGCGTTTTGCCTCGGCGTCGTCGACGCGGTTGATTCCCGACGTCGATCACGACCGCGCCTTCGCGCACATGTTCGGCCTTGACGAAACCGGCCTGGCCGATGGCGGCGATGACGATGTCCGCCGAGCGGGTGATGGCAGGAAGATTTTTCGTCCGCGAATGCACCACCGTGACCGTTGCGTCATTGCCTTTCTGCATGAGAAGAAGCGCGAGCGGCTTCCCCACGATCATGCTCCGGCCAAGGACGACGACATGCGCGCCGCTGATTTCGACTCCGCTTTCCCGGAGGAGGCGCAAACAACCCAGCGGCGTGCAGGGCACGAAACCAGTCGCGTCGCCGAGTGCGAGCTTGGCGATGTTGATCGGGTGAAATCCGTCCACGTCCTTGGCCGGGTCGAGCGCGCGGATGATGGCCGCCTCGTCGATCTGTTTCGGCGGCGGCGACTGGACGAGAATGCCGTGAATCGCCGGATCGCGATTCAATTCATCGACCCGGGCGAGGAGATCGTCCTGCGTCGTGTCGGCGGGCAATTCCAGTTTCACGGAATGCAAACCAAGCTCGCGGCACATCTTGTCCTTCGACCGGACGTAAGCGCGCGAAGCCGGATCATCGCCGACGAGCACGACCGCGAGTCCCGGCGTCGTCCCGTTGGCCTTGAGCGCTTCAATTTCCCCGCGCAGCTCGGCATAAACTTTCTCCGCCGTCTCTCTGCCATCGATCAACTTCATCGCATCTCCACTAGCTGCATCATCGCGTCCTGCAACCGCTGCCGTTCGCACTCGAATTCCTCATCGGTCGAAGTCGGCAGCACCCGATGAGGCGCGCCAAAGATGACGCGGACGCTCGAGAATGGCCTGGGCAGAATGAAGCGGTCCCAGCTTTTCAACCGCCAATAGCTTGAGTATTCCAGATTGATCGGCACCACTTCCGCGCCCGATTGCTGGGCGAGAAAAACGATGCCCTGCCCGAGTTCGTAAGCCGGCCCGCGCGGACCATCGGGCGTGATGACAGCGTCTTTCCCGCCCGCGATGACCTCGGCGAGCCGGCGCATCGCGCTCGCGCCTTTTTTTGAACTCGATCCCCGGACGACTTCGAAACCGAAGCGCTCCACCAGGTCGGCGAGAAGAGCGCCGTCGCGGCTGCCGCTGATCAAGGCCGCGCCGCGCCGCTCTGGCAAATAACGCTTGAGCACAAACGGCAGAAGGAGGAGCCGATTGTGCCAGAGCGCGCCGATGTAGCGTTCGTTAGGCGGAGTGCCGACGACGTTGGCCCGGTCTTCAATCTGGAAACGCAAAGTGCGCGCCCAGATTTGCAATAAGCGATGACCGAAAGCGACCAGCCATCGCGCGCGCCAGCCCTCGATTTTCAAGGCTTGGGATGTTTCGCTGCTCTCGTCTTTCCAACGATAAGCGCGCGGATTCGGCAGTCCGATCTGGTCCAGGATGCGCCAGACCACGGTGTCGACCACGTCGCTGACCGATTGCGGGCGGCTGTAAAACGACGGGATGGCCGGGAGCACGATCGCGCCCGCTTCGAGCAGGGTGACGACATTGCGCGCGTGGATCAGGCTCCAGGGCGTCTCGCGCGGGACGAGGATCAGCTTGCGGCGTTCCTTCAAAAAAACATCGGCGGCGCGGAGCAGCGCGCTCTCGCTCGTGCCGGCCGCGAGACGGCCGAGCGTGGCCATCGAGCAGGGGACGATGACCATGGCATCGAAACGGGACGAGCCGCTGACGAAGGGAACGTTCAGATCGTTCTCGCCATGTTTGAGCACACCCGGCGGAATTTCAAGACGATCGACCTCGGTGGCGGCGACTTGTTTGGCGTGCCCGCTCATCACGAGGTGCACTTCGTTCGCGGAGGGGTCGATCTGTTCAAGCAAACGCTGAAGATAAACTGTGCCGCTGGCACCGGTGGCGGCGATGACGAGTTTCATTCGCGCTAACAGAACCACAGAACCCCTCTTCACTCTAGAAAGATGATGGAGGAGATCGTTAGCCCGGCCGCGCGCCCCGCCTTGCTGAAATCGCGGGGTCGGCGAAGTAGAGCCGTGAAAATGCCCCGCGCATGAAGCCCAGGCTGTCGGTCATCGTCATCGTGCACGACATGCGCCGCGAGGCGCCGCGCACTCTTTTTTCCCTCTCGCCGCAGTATCAGCGCGGTGTCGCGGGGGACGATTACGAGGTCATCGTGGTCGAGAACGGATCGAGCGATCCCTTGCCGGCGGAGGAAGTCGAACGAATCGCGCCGAACTTCCGTTACCATCGGCACGAGACCTCGTCTTCTTCGCCCGTGGAGGCGGTGAACCTCGGGGTGGAGCTGGCGCGGAGCGAGTCGGTCGCGGTCTGCGTCGATGGCGCGCGAATTCTCTCGCCCGGGATTGTGCACCACACGCTGACCGCGTTCCGCGCCTTCTCGAACCCGTTCGTTTACACCCTCGGCTGGCATCTCGGCGACGCGGTCCAGAACGTCTCGATCGAAACCGGATACAACCAGGCGGTCGAGGATCGCCTGCTCGAATCGGTCGACTGGCGCGCCAACGGTTACGCGCTTTTTTCGATTTCGGCGCTGGCTTTGTCCTGTCGCGAGGGCTGGTTTTCCACCGTCGCGGAGAGCAACTGCTTCGCCCTGTCCGAAAAGGCAGTTCGTTAGGCTGGGCGGATTCAGCCTGCGAATTCCAAGCGCCGGGGGGCGGGCTGGTGAACCTGGATTTTTTTGCGCTGGCCTGCGCCGCGCCGGAATTGACGCCGGTGCTCCTGCTCGGCGAAGGCACTTTTCACCAGTACCACGGCGGGGTCGCAACCAACGTCGCGATGGCGGATCATCCGTGGGAAAAATTCCACGAGGAATACCGGCGCGTCCGCGGCAAAGCGTATGCGCCGCCCCAGTTTAGCCCTCATTATCTCGGCCAGCTCTCCCCCGAGGCGCGCCGGTTCCTTCCGCCCAAGCCATGAGCGCAAAGGATCGCCGGGTCGTGCTCGTGCTCGGGATGCATCGGAGCGGCACCTCCGCCCTGGCGGGGACGTTGCATGCGCTCGGGTTCGGGTTGCCCGATAATCTTCTCCCGCCGGCGCCCGACAACCCCGGAGGGTATTTCGAATCGAAAACTCTCACCCGGCTCAACGAAGAAATCCTCGTCGCTGCCGGCACTTCCTGGCACGACCCGTCGCCGATCCCGCCCGAGTGGTTTGAATCGGCCGCCGCGCTGGCCTTTCGCGAGCGCGCCGCCGCACTGGTCGAAAAAGCGCTCGCCGCTTCCCCGATGATCGTGCTGAAGGATCCGCGACTCTGCCGATTGCTGCCTTTCTGGCGAGCCTGCTTGACGGAGTTGGAAGTCGCTTTTGGCGTCGTCATGATTCTGCGCGATCCGCGGGAGGTCGCCCGATCACTTCAACTCCGTGTTCTCAACGAACTCACGCGGCCAGGCGGCCCGCTCTCGATCGCGCGGGCGCACTGGCTGTGGTTGCGCTACGTCCTCGAAGCCGAGCACGGCAGCCGCGATCTGCCCCGCGCCCTGCTCACCTACGAGATGCTCCTTGCCGACGGTCCCGGTCAGCTGGCCGCGATCGCTCAGCGTCTGGGCTTCGAGTATCCCGTCCCGCTGGCCGCGACCGCGGAAACCCTCGAGCGCGGACGAAAACGCCAGCAGAGCGGCGGGAACGAGTCGTTAGGCTGGCCCGGCGTCGCGACCCGTCTTTACCGCGATCTGGCCGGGCAGATTGCGGGCCAGGGTGAAGCTTGATCGCGCTGGGATCGACGCCTTCCGGGACGCCTTCGAAAGCGGGGCGCCCGTTCCGCCTAACGAAAAGCCAGTTCACGCTTATTCCCCGGCCTATTCCGAGAAACTCATTCAACTCGATCGCGCCGGCGCGGCCGCGCGGATTCTTTTCATCTCGGACAGTCCCGAGACGCGCGGGCATCTTTACCGGGTCGAACATCACGCCGCGCGCTGCAGGCCGGCGGGCTCTCGGCGAACTGGTGCGCGCTCAACGATTTCGCCGACGAGAAACTGGCCGGTGCCGCCTTGATCATCCTTTTCCGGGCCTCGTGGGATGCGCGGGTGGCTGCGCTTTATGACGCCTGTCGCGCACGTGGCATCACGGTCGCGTTCGATATCGACGACCTCGTGTTCGAGCCCGAATACATGCGCGAGCCGTATTTCGATTATCTGCGCACGCTCAAGCCGGCCGCGCGCGAACGCTGGGCCGGCAAGGTCGCCGGCTGGCGCCAGAGTCTGCTCGCCGCCGATTGCGCCATCGTCTCGACCGCGCCGCTCGCCGCTGCCGCCGAAAAACTCGGCCGGCGGGCGCTGCTTTGGCCTAACGGAATCAGTTGGGAGATGATGGAAGACGCCCGCCGTCTCACCGCCTCCCCGCCGCGTTCGGACGGGCGCTTGCGCATCGGCTATGCCTCCGGCGCGCCGACGCACCAGAAAGACTTTGCCCAAGTTTCCGCGGTCCTGGCTGCGATCCTGGCGGATCGGCCGGAAGTGGCTTTAACGATCGTCGGTCATCTCGATCTTTCGGAATTTCCCGAGTTGGCCGGGTACGCCGCGCGCATCGAAACGCGTCCGGTCGTTCCGCATTCCGGGCTGGGCGCGGAGTATGCGCGTTTCGACATCAATCTCGCTCCTCTCGAGGTCGGCAATCCCTTCTGCGAGGCGAAGAGCGAGCTGAAATTTTTCGAAGCGGCGCTGTTCAAGGTTCCAACGGTTGCCGCGGCCACGGCTCCGTATGCCGCCGCGATCGAGTCGGGCGTGAATGGTTACGTCGCTCGCAGCGAGGCGGATTGGCGCGCGCACTTGCTGGCACTGATCGACGATCAAAGCCTGCGCGCGCGCATCGGTCGCGAGGCCTGGTGGCAGGCCGTGGTGCGCTTCGGCCCCGAGGCGCAGTGCCTGGATGGACTCGCGGTGATCGAGCAACTGATCGCGGACGGAACGCGCGCGGAGCTTACAGATAACCGCCGGTCTTGAGTTTTTTCGCGAAGTCGACCTGGCGCAAAAGCAGTTCCCGATAAAGCAGCATCGCTTCTTTGTCCGGCTCGAGGCTGCTCTTTTTGTCCACCACGACGAGGTCGTCGACCAGTTTTTCCAGGGTCAATGGCTTGCCTTTCACCTGGCAATAAGTCCAGGCGGCCTGGATCGCCGCGCCCAAGGCCGCGCCTTCCGAGACTTTCAATGCGACCGTCGGCAAACCGAGAATATCGGTCGCAATTTTTCGCCAGACCGCGCTTTTGCTCCCGCCGCCGGTAAGGCGGACCTTGGTCGGGACGATGCCGAGTTCCTTGAAACGTCGCAGGCCGTAGGCGAGCCCGAGGGTGACGCCCTCCACGACCGCGCGGGCCATGTAATCCGGCTTCATCGTTGCGGTCGTTAGGCCATGAAAAACGCCGACGCCCTTGGGCAGGTTGGGCGTGCGTTCGCCCTGCAGGTAGGGCAGAAAAATGACCCCGCCGGCTCCGGCCGGAATCTTCTTCACCCGCTCTTCCATTGTCGGAATGTCCCAGCCAAACAGTTCCCGCACCTGCTCGGTCGCGACCGCGACGTTCATCGTGCAGGTGAGCGGCAGCCAGTGATCGGTCGCGTCGCAAAATGCCGCCACTTCGCCTTTCGGATCGATCACCGGCTCCTCGGCAAAGGCGCAGATCGTGCCTGACGTGCCCAGGCTCACTGTCACCACGCCGGGGCGGATGTTTCCGGTGCCGATCGCGCTCATCATGTTGTCGCCGCTGCCCGCGCTGACGAGAGCGTCCTCGGCCAGGCCCCATTCCTCGCGCAATGTGCTGCGCAAAAGTCCGGCCGGGCGGCGGGAGGAACGGAGCGGCGGCAGCATCGATTCCAATTTTGGATCGATGAATTTCAAAATCGGCTTCGACCATTTGCGGGTGCGGATGTCGAGCAAACCGGTCCCAGAAGCGTCGCCGTATTCCATCTGGCGTTCGCCGGTCAGCCAGAGATTGAGGTAATCGTGCGGCAGCAGGACACTCGTTAGGCGGCGAAAGTTCGCCGGCTCGTTCTGTTTCAGCCAGAGCAGCTTGGGCGCGGTGTAGCCCGGGCAGCATCGGGATTGCCGATCTGCTCCAGCAGTTTTTCGAGCCCGAATTCCTTGTTGAATTCCTCGCACTGCGCCTCGGTCGAGACGTCGCACCAGAGCTTGGCCGGGCGGAGCGGTTCGCCCGCTTCATCGAGCGCGACCAGGCCGTGCTGCTGGCCGCTGACCCCGATCGCTTTCACTTCGCTGCGGCGTTTGCCCAGCTTTTCCAGGCACTCGGCCACGGTCTCGGTCGCGGCGTCGATCCAGATTTTGGGGTCCTGTTCGACGTGTCCGGCAGGCAGGCCCTCGATCGTGCCGTAGGGGCGTTGCGCGAGCGCGACGACTTTGCCGGATTCAATATCGAGCACCAAAGTCTTGGTGCTTTTGGTGCCGCTATCGATTCCGAGACAAAGCATAGGGTGAAGATTTTCGGGAAGAACCGAATTTGAAATTAAGCCTCGTTGGGCGCAATAAGATAGCGATGATCAAAAAGCTTCTGCATACACGCTATCGTGTGACGGACCTGGAAAAGACGGTTTCATTTTATCGCGACGTGCTCGGCCTCGAGGAAGTGCGCCGCCACACTTCCGGGCGCGGCTCGCAACTGGTCTTCCTCAAGGCTCCCGGGAGCGAGGAGGAAATCGAGCTCTGCAAATTCGATGAAAGCGGGCCGGTCATGGTCGGGCCCGACCTCACCCACCTCGCTTTCGAAGTCGATAATATCGAGGAATTCGCCAGGCAGACCGCGGCCAAGGGTTACCCGCTCTCCGACGGTCCGCACCCGAACGGCAAGGGCGGCGCGATTGCGTTTATCGACGCGCCGGAAGGCTACGAGGTCGAGCTCATCCAGCGCGGGACGGATCGTTAGGCTTGCGCGCGCCCGCTTCCTGCTGGTAATGTTTGCGCTATGATTCGCCGCGCCGCCGTGCCTTTTTTCTGGTCCGGGACGATTGCGCTCGCGCTCCTCTGCGGCAGCGCGGTCGAGGCGAAAAAGCCCGAGGTGCGCCGGGCGCGCGCGGTTTCCGAGAGCGACCTGAAGGTCGCGTATGGGACGAGCAGTTTTGGCCACGGCGACATCGCTGCGCCCCGGACCAAGGCCGCTTCCGTCCTGGTCGCGGATGCGCGCACGGGCGAGGTGCTCTACGAGAAAAATGCCGATGCCCAGCGCGCTGCGGCCAGCACCCAGAAACTGCTGACCGCGCTGATCGTGGCCGAGGAGGGCTACCTCGACAAACGCGTGACGGTGCAGCGGATCGACACCCTGGCCGAGCCGGTGCGGCTGAACATCAAGGCGGGCGAAACCTACCAGCGGATCGATCTTCTGCGGGCTTTGCTGGTGAAGAGCCCGAACGACGTTGCCCGCTGCCTCGCCCGGGACAACGCCGGCAGCATCGAGCTGTTCTCCGAGAAAATGAACGCCAAGGCGCGCTCGCTCGGGGCGATGCGATCGAATTTCCTCAACCCGAACGGCCTTCCCATGCCGGACCAATATTCGACCGCGCGCGATCTCGCCCGGATCGCGCGTGCGGCCTACGCCAATCCAACCGTCCGCTCGATCGTCTGTTTGCCGCAGCTGGTTTTTCGTTATCCGGACGGCCGCACCCGCGAGCTGGAAAACACGAACAAGATTCTGAAACGTCTTCCCTACTGCAATGGAATGAAGACCGGATATACCGACGCGGCCGGGCATTGCCTGATCGCGAGCGGCACCATTCCGGGCCGCGACGTCATCGTCGTTATCCTCGGCGACAGCAAGGCGGGCGTTTGGCAGGACGCTTCCGCGTTGCTTTCCTGGGGTCTCCGGCGGATGTAATTCTCGCGCCCGGAGGCGCGTACATGAGCGATCTCTTTGAGGAACAGCTGGAAGCCCTCCACGCCCGCGCGCTCCATCGCCGATTGCGCGAGATCGGCAGTCCGCAGGGAGCCGAGGTGCGGATCGTCGGACGGCAGCTGGTTAATTTTTCCTCCAACGACTACCTCGGCCTCGCCTCGGATCCGATCCTGCGGCAGGCCGCGATCGCGGCGATCGAGGAGTTTGGCGTCGGGGCGGGCGCTTCTCGCTTGATCAGCGGCACGCAATCGCCGCACGTCGCGCTCGAAAGCACCCTCGCGAAATGGAAGAAGGCGCCGGCGGCGCTTTGTTTCAGCAGCGGCTACGCCGCCGCGCTCGGGACCCTGCCTGCGCTTGCCTCCAAGCAGGATGTTGTCATCCTCGATAAACTTTGCCACGCCTCGCTCATCGATGGCGCGCGACTGAGCGGGGCGACGCTCCGTGTTTTTCCCCACAATCACCTCGGCAAACTAGAGAGCCATTTGGAGTGGGCCCGGCGCGAACATCCCGACGCCAGGGTGGTCGTGGTGACGGAGTCGATTTTCAGCATGGACGGCGACCGGGCGCCGTTGCGCGAGCTGGTTGAGCTGAAGAAACGCTTTGAGGCGATGCTGCTGCTCGACGAGGCGCATGCCATCGGCGTGATCGGGCCGCATGGCCGGGGCCTGGCGGCCGAGCTCGGTCTCGAGGGCGAAATCGACGTGCAGATGGGCACCCTCAGCAAATCGTTAGGCGTGAGCGGCGGTTACATCTGCGGTTCGCGCAACCTGATCGATTGGCTGATCAATCGCGCGCGCTCCTTTATTTTCTCCACCGCCCCGCCCCCGGCGCTGGCCGCGGCCGCGACCGCGGCGATTCGCTTCCTGCACTCGGAAGAGGGCGAGGCGCGCCGCAAATTGCTTTGGCGGCGGGTGGTGGAGCTTCGCCGGCTGCTGCCGGACGAGGGCGCCGCCTTCGGCAAGCCGTCGGCCGCGATTATTCCATGGCTGGTGGGCGACGAACGCCGGGCGCTGGACCTGGCCCGGGCGTTGCAGGAGGAAAACTTCTTCGTCCCCGCGATTCGCTATCCGACCGTCGCAAAAGGCGCCGCCCGGCTCCGCCTCACCATTAGCGCCGCGCATTCCGAGCAGCAGATTGCCTCGTTAGGCGAAGCAATCGGGCGTTTGGCCGCGCCGGCGGCAGCCAGTCCCTAGGGACTGGAAGCAGCGCTGGAACGGAGGAGCGGCGTCGGAATGTAGGCCGGATTGACGGCGGGATCGGCCGGGCCTTCGGCCGGAATGTCGGCTTCGGGGCCTTCGGCGGGCGGTGCAGGCTCGGCCGCATTGTTCGCGTAGCCCGCGCTCTTGTAGTCGGTGTTGGTGGACGCGGTTCTGGTTGTCGTGCAAGCCGGCAAGAGAGCCGCGGCCAGGAGCAAACTGAGGGCAATTTTTGTTTTCATTTTTCGTTTTTCTACCCGGTGGAACTGATGATTTCCGGCCGGTTCTTTATAATTACTATATTTTGCTTTCCGGCGGCAAGCATTGTTTCGCAGCCGGGGTTCCGATGCGTTATCGCACGGAGCAGGGCTGGCAGACGCCTCCCGTCGGTGTGACGCCCCGCTCTTCCACAGGCCGAACGTCTATTCGAACCGGCCGAGAATGGCGCTCAGTTTCTCCCGCGTCGCGGCCGGCCAGAGCGACCGGTCCGTCACGAGGGCGGAATCGAGGGCGCGATGTTCCGGCCAGGTGGGCTCGGTGGGGATCCGCGGGATGACCGCTGCGAGGATTTTCTTGGCGGTGTCGGCGTTGGCCAGCAGATGCTCGATCACAGTCTGGGCCGAGACCGGTTCCTCCTCGACCTTCCAGCAATCGTAATCGGTGATCATGGCCATGGTGGCGAGGGCGATCTCGGCCTCGCGCGCCAGTTTCGCCTCCGGCAGGTTGGTCATGCCGATGACATCAAACCCGTGGCGGCGGTTGAGTTCCGACTCCGCGCGGGTGGAAAAGGCCGGGCCATCCATATTGACGTAGGTGCCGCCGTTATGGATCCGGATGCCCAGCGACGACGCCACCTCCGCCAGAAGGTCGCGCAACGGGTTGCAGATCGGGTCCGCAAAACTGATGTGGGCGGCGATTCCGTTCCCGAAAAAAGTGTGGTCGGCCCGCTGGCTGGTGCGGTCGTAAAATTGCGAGGGCAGCAGGACGTCGCGCGGCGCGTAGCGTTCCTGCAGGCTGCCGACCGCGGTCACGCAAATGATCCAGCGCACGCCTAACGAACGGAGGGCGTAAATGTTGGCGCGGTGATTGAGCTCGTGCGGGAGGAGGCGATGCCCGCGCCCGTGGCGGGGGAGAAAGAAAACCCGGCGCCCGGCCACTTCGCCGCCGATGATCACGTCCGACGGCGAGCCGAAAGGCGTCTCGACCTGATGCTCCCGGGGGTCGTGAAACCCGTCGATCTGGTAAAGACCGCTTCCGCCGATGATGCCGATAGCCGCATTTTCTGATTTCATTGTGCGCAGGGATTATTCAAAACGGGGTTTGCTTGGGAAGCGGATAATCTTTTTCGAGAAAGGTGCAAAACGATGAAATTTAATCGCCCTCAGTTTCGCGCGGGCTGGCTTTTGATCCTGGCCCTCATTCTGGCTTCCTGTGCTTCGCCGCCTCCGCCCACGCGGTCCCGCAGCGCAGGCGCGGACTCCGCCTTTGCCCAGCCGCCGCAGGATCGTCCCGGGCTTGGGACGCGCTGGGGAGAAACGCGGCGTTCGTTAGTCGATGCCACCTCCTTTCAACGCGCCACGCCGAAGCGGCCGCTGGCGAGCGCCGGCATCTATTACAACGATCGGCCCGGCATCGAAGCCATGGCCGCCGCTTCACAGTTGCGGCGCACCTGGCCGGTGATTTTCGGGCCGGCGGCGAGCCTGGTCTCGGTGGCGGTAAAAGATCAAAGCGGCCGGATTCTGCCGGGGTTGACCGTGGGCGACCGCTGGTTTGTTGTCGGCGAAGAAGGGCGCCGTTACTCGATCGTGGTGCGCAATTTGACGGAGCTGCGGCTCGAGGTCGTTCTCTCGGTCGATGGCCTGGATGTGCTCGACGGCCGGCCCGCGTCGGTGCGCAAACGCGGTTACGTGATCGCGCCGCGCGGCACGCTGGTGGTGGATGGTTTCCGGCAGAGCGCGGAGGCGGTCGCGGCTTTTCGTTTCAGCCCGGTCCGAGAATCGTATGCGCAGGAGAAGTATGGTGACTCGCGCAATGTCGGGGTGATCGGAATCGCGATTTTCAACGAGCAGGGCACTTATCCGTGGACGGATCGGGAGGTGAAGAAGCGCCTCAAAGCCGATCCGTTTCCCAACCGGTTCGCCACGCCTCCCTAACGACCAGCAGCGCGCCGGGCGATAGCGGGAGCGGCGCATTTGTGTATCGTTGGCCCTCGCCGATGCCGAAATTTTTCATCAAAACCTACGGTTGCCAGATGAACGAGCGCGACTCCGAGCAGGTCGCGCGCTCCCTCCTCGACCGCGGCTACATCGCGGCGGCGAATGAAGCCGAGGCGGATGTCGTGCTCCTCAACACCTGCAGCGTGCGCGACATGGCGGACGCGAAGGCGCTCGGCAAGATGGGGATGCTCGGCCGGATGGCGCAGGAGCGGCCGGAAACGATTTTTGGTTTTCTCGGCTGCATGGCGCAGGCGCGGGGCGCGGAGTTATTGCAGCGCATGCCGCATGTCGATCTCGTCGTGGGCACGCAGAAGTTTCATCGGGTGGCCGATTACGTGGAGGAACTGGTCGCGAAAAAACGCGCCCGCCGGATGGACGACCCGCGCTGCTCGATCGTGGACACGGAGGAGGAGGCGGGCTCGCAGGAGACGATTCGCGAACACACCCTGCGCGCGCGGCAGGCGGCGGCATTTGTCTCGATCATGCAGGGCTGCAACATGCATTGCACCTTCTGTATCGTGCCGCGGACGCGTGGAGCGGAGCGTAGCCGGACGATCGCCGAGATCGTCAGGGAAGTGAGCGGTCTTGTCGGGCAGGGCGTGAAAGAAGTCACGCTCCTGGGACAAATCGTGAATCTCTACGGACGCCACGAGTTTCCCAAGGTCGCCGGAAAGAGCCCTTTCGTGCAGTTGCTCGAGGCGGTCCACGCAGTGGAAGGCCTGGAGCGTCTGCGCTTCACCTCGCCGCATCCGATCGGCTTCCGGGCCGATCTAGTCGAGGCGCTGCGCGATCTGCCGAAGCTTTGCGAGCATGTGCATCTGCCTTTGCAGTCCGGCTCCGATCGGATTTTGAAGGCGATGCATCGCACCTACACGGCGGAGAAATATCTTCGGCTGGTCGAGCAGCTGCGCGCGACTCAGCGCGAAATTGCCCTAACGACCGACGTAATCGTCGGCTTTCCCGGCGAAACGCAGGCGGACTACGAAAAGACCCGCGCCCTCGTCGATCGCATCCAGTTCGACAATGCCTTTGTCTTTCGCTACTCAGCGCGGAGCGACACGCCCGCGGCGGAAATGGCGGGGCAGATCGAGGAGCCGGTGAAAGAAGCGCGCAACCAGGATCTGCTCACGGTGGTGGACGCGGCGGCGAAAAAAGCTGGCGCGCGCCTGGTCGGGCGCGAGGTGGAAATCCTCTGCGAAGGTCCAAGCAAGACGAACCCGCGGCGCCTGATGGGCCGGACGCGGACGAACAAGATCGTCGTCTTTGAAGGGACGGAGAGCGATCTCGGACAGCTGATCGACCTGCAGGTGACCCATTCCACCGGCTTCAGTTTGTCGGGGGTGAAAGCGACGGTGGCGGAGAGTTGTCATTTGGCGCCGATGGAAGAACTTCTGCCGCCCGTCGGCGCCGCTTCATGACTTACTCAATTTCCCTCTATTCCGCCGGCTTGATCGCGGGTCTGACGCTCCTGTTCCTGAGCGCGGCGGCTTTGCTTTTGCCGGCGCGCCGTTATCTCCCCCAATTCCCGCGCTCGCGCGTGGCCGGGGCGATCCTGCTCACAATCGATCTCATCTGGAGCGTCTGGCTCCTGGCCACGATGGAGATGGGGGAGTTCTCCGGTTTTCGCCGGCCGCTTCTGGTCATTCTGCCGATTGGATTTTTCCTCGTCCTGCGCTTCGTCGATGAATTTCTCGCCGTTCGCGCGCTCGGAATTCTTTGTCTGCTGGCCGCCGAACCTCTCCTCAACGCGGCCTTCCTGCGGCCGGAAACGAGCCGCTTGTTGGTCACCGTGCTGGCTTACATCATGATTGTGGCCGGTCTGCTTTGGGTGACCATGCCTTATCTCTTGCGCGACCAGATCCAGTGGAGCACGAAGTCCGCTGGGCGCTGGCGAATGCTTTCCGGCGTTGGTTTCGTCTTCGGCGCGCTCATCCTGGTCTGTGCGTTCGTCGCCTACTAGGCATCTGATTTTGCCTTGAGCCGCATCCTGGTGATTCGCGGGGGCGCGATCGGCGACTTCATCCTCACGCTCCCGGCGATCAAGTTGCTGCGCGATTCGTTTCCGGCTGCGCACCTCGAGATTCTTGGCTACCAGCACATCGTCGTGCTCGGGCAGATGAGCGGTTATGCAGCCGCAACGCGTTCGATCGAATACGGCGGACTCTCCACCTTCTTCACTCGCGACGGCGAGCTCGCGCCTGAGCTGATCGCCTATTTCAGCAGCTTCCAACAAATCGTCAGCTACCTCTTCGATCCCGATGAAATCTTCGCGAACAACCTGAAGCGGGCCGGGGTGCGAAATTTCCTCGCCGGTTCGCCGAAGGTGAACGACCAGGAACATGCCGCGCGGCAATTGGCGCGCCCGCTCGAGCGCCTCGCGCTCTACCTCGACGATCCCGCGGCGGTAATTCGGCCTAACGAGAAGCGGAAAATCGATTCCGCCCTCGTCGCAATTCATCCCGGGAGCGGAAGCGACGCGAAAAACTGGCCGCTCGAGCGGTTCGTCGAACTCGCGTCAGGATTGCTCGGCGCGGATGAAAACAGGCGTCTCCTGCTTGTCGGCGGCGAGGCGGATGAAGCTCGTCTCGCGCAACTCTCCGCCGCTTTGCCTTCAGGCAAGGTGAAGCTGGCGCGGCATCTCCCCCTCCCGGCACTCGCCTGCGCCTTGCAGAACTGCGCCCTCTTCATCGGCCACGACAGCGGCATTTCCCATCTCGCCGCGGCGGTCGGAACGCCCTCGCTGCTGCTTTTTGGCCCGACCGATCCGGCGATCTGGGCGCCGGCCAATGCCCACGCGCGCGTTTTGCGTTCGCCGAACCTGGCGATGTCGGGAATCGAACTCCCGCGGGTGCTCGAGAACGTCTACGAGCTGATGCGCATCGGCATCAGGACGTAGAGGAACGGGCTCTGGATTTTGATCACGCCCGGGCTCATCTCATCGATCAGGTCGAGAAAAACTTCGTCCTCGGTCAGGTTGCGCAGCGGCGCCATGAGGAATTCCGGATTGAACGCGATCGAAAACTCGCGGCCCTTGTAGGCCACCGGCAGCGATTCCTTCGCCTCGCCGACTTCCGGCGTGTTCGCGGTGATGTCGATGTTGTTCTTGGAAAAGTTGAGTTTGATCGAATTCGACTTGTCGCTCGCGAGGAGCGAGACGCGGCGCAGAGAATTGAGAAAGGTCTCGCGCTCGAGAGTGACCCGCTCCTTCATTTCACCGGGGATGACCTGGCGATAGTTCGGGTAATTTCCCTCGATCAATTTCGAAACGAGGAGCGTGTTGTTGAGATCAAAGGCGATCTGGCCGCTGCCTACGCTCACCCGCACGTCGCCGTCGTCGGTCAGAAGCCGCTGTAGTTCGGTCACCGCTTTGGTCGGGACAATGATGTCGGCTTCGTGGCTGCGCGGAAATTCGAGATCGATGTCGAGCATGGCCAGCCGGCGGCCGTCGGTCGCGACCAGCGTCAGCTTGTTGTCCTTGAAACTGAAGAGGACGCCATTCAGGACGTAGCGCGTCTCATCGGTCGAGATGGCGTAGGAAGTTTTGCGCAGACCGTCGCGCAGATCTTTCTGCCGGATGGTCACGACCTTGGAGTCGTCGAACTTCGGAAGCGGCGGAAATTCTTCTTCGGGCAGGCCGAGGATTTTGAAAAAGCTTTGTCCGCTGCGGATGGAGGCGGCGTTCTTGCCGTCGACGTCGAACTGGATTTCGCTTGAGGGCAGCTCGCGAATGATGGTGAAGAGCCGCCGCGCCGGCAGGGTGGTGGCGCCTTCCTTTTCGATGGTGGCCTCGAAACTCCCGCGCACGCCGACGTCGAGATCGGTCGTCGTTAGGCGCACTTCACTTCCGTTCGTCTGCAGAAGGACGTTGGAGAGGATCGGCAGCGTGGTGCGCGTGCTGACGACGTTCTGAACCTGTTGCAGACATTCGAGCAGCTTTTCTTTCGTGACGCTAAATTTCATGAAGGCGGAATAGGAGAGTCGTTAAGATGTAAGGCTTCCGATTTTATCCGGCAACCGCAATCTCGCGCGGAGCTTATCGTTGCAGGGCGCTGTCGATGAACGAAATCGTCTGCCGGATTTTGTCCTGCTCCTTCATCCGCTTCTTCACCAGCTTGCAGGCGTGCAGGACGGTGCCGTGATCGCGGCCGCCAAAAGCTTCGCCGATTTCGTTGAGCGAGGCCTTCGTTAGCTCGCGCGCCAGGTACATCGCGATCTGGCGGGGAAAGGCAATGTTGGCGGGGCGGCGTTTGCTCGTCATGTCGGCCAGGCGCACGTCGTAATGCTCCGCCACCCGGCGCTGGATCTGGTCGATCGTGACCGCGCGGCGCGCTTCTTCCTGCAGAATGTCCTTGAGGAGGTGCTCAACGACCTCATTCGTCAGCTCCCGACCGCTGAGCGAGGCGAACGACGCCACCCGCATGAGCGCACCTTCGAGACGGCGGACGTTGGTTTTGATCCGCGTCGCGAGAAATTCGAAAATCTCGTCGCGCAGTTTGATTTTCAGGGTGTGCGCCTTCTTGCGCAGAATCGCCATCCGCGTCTCGACATCGGGCGGCTGGAGCTCAGCGGTCAGGCCCCATTCGAAACGCGAGACGAGCCGATGCTCGAGGTTGGCGATCTCCGACGCGGGCCGATCGCTCGAGAGGACGATCTGTTTATGCCCGTCGAAGAGGGTGTTGAAAGTGTGGAAGAACTCCTCCTGCGAACGTTCCTTGCCGCCGAGAAAATGGATGTCGTCAATCAGAAGCAGATCGGCCTGACGATAGCGTTTGCGGAATTTGACCAGGTTGTTGTGCTGGATGGCGTCGATGAACTCGTTGATGAACAACTCGCTCGAGAGATACATGACACGGGTGTTTTTGCCGCGCGCGCCGATGTATTGCCCGATCGCCTGCATCAGGTGGGTCTTGCCGAGGCCGACGCCGCCGTAAATGAAGAGCGGGTTGTAAGTCTTGGCCGGCGATTGCGCGACCGCGAGGCTGGCGGCGTGCGCGATCTCATTGTTAGGCCCGACGACGAAGGACTCAAAAGTGTTGCGCGGGTTCAGGCCCGGCGTTTTGTTCGCGCGCGCAGCGGCGGTCTGGGCGCGGCTGGAAACAACCGGTTCCGGTTCGGCGGCGTCAGAGCCGGCCGAGGTGTCGACCGCGCAGACAAATTTGACCGCGCGCGGGCCGCCGAGGACATCGGTGATCGACGCCTGCAAGGCCGGCATGTGGTTACTCTCGATCCAAAATTGATAAATGTTGTTCGGGACTAAAAGCGTGACCGCTTCAGCGTTCGCGCTGGTCAATTTTACGGCGGAAAACCAGCGCTTGAAAGTATCGGCGCTGACCTGGGGTTTTAAGGCTGCGGAAACCTTCGTCCACAACTGGGCACACTTCTCGTCCATGGCGACTTGTTAACAGCGTTAAATAACGCCGGAAGCGATCAGAAAATTTGAATGAGAGCCGGCAACGCCACCCGCCCGGCCGAAGCAAAAGGGACGGATTTGTTCGTTAGCACGAGGGAAAATCCGGCGTAAAAACTCGTTATACGAGGGGAAAACGGGCGATTTGTGATTCGGGGAGATTTTTCCCGGCACTGGGGTCGCCGCCGGATCGCTGGCCCCAAAAAAGTTTCTTGTTCGTTTCATGATCTTCACTCTGTCTTCAGGCGTTTACCTTGTTCACATCTTGTTCACACCCGGTTTCTGTCGCTCCCGGCCTGCGGCGTCAGATTAGAAATCGGGTCTCCTCGTCACAAGAAAAAATCAGAACTTTATTTTGCCGAATCGCGCAAAAAAATCTTGACGCTAAATCATCTCTGGCATGTGCCTTCTTTTCACTCGGAGAGGATTTTTTTGCGTCGGGGCGGTTCGTTAGGCGAAGTCTGAAAATGAAATGTGAAGACCTTCCCTTCGCGGCTCTGGCGCGGGATTGCAAGCGGCGCAAAAAGGTTCGCCAAGACGTCGATATGCCCGAAATTCGAAAACGAAAAGCGCATGAGACAATGGAGAAGACGAATCGGACGGTCGTTCGCGCCCTGCGTCGTGCTGGCGATTTGCGCTGCGCTCCTGGGCGGCTGCCTGATCGCGCCGCCGGTCGCGCCTGCGGTGACGCGGGTGATCCTGGTCTGGCTGCGGCACCCCGAGCGACCGGGCGATCGCGCGCAGGTGATTCGGGCGGCGCACACCCTGCGCATGATCCCGGGTGTGGTGAAGGTGAAGGCCGGGGGTCCGATTCCCGCCGCCGGCCGACAAACGAGGCGCGATTTCGATCTCGGAGTCGTGATCACGTTTCGCAATCGCGCCGCCCTCCAGCGCTACGAGAAGGATCCTCGTCACCTCGAGGCGATGCGGCGGTATCTCCAGCCGCTCGTCCGGCACTACGAAGTTTACAATCTCTCCGGTCGTTAGGCGCAATGCGTTTCCTGCCTGCCGCTTTTTTCGCGCTTTTCCTCCCGGTCTGTTCGTCCCTCGCGCAGGAGATTCCTCCGCCGTTCGGTTTCCGCTGGAGCGACACTGCGCCCCGGGTGGAGAAGGTCCTGAAAGGGGCGAAGGCGAAAACCGTCAGCCGGGAAAAGAATGGCGGCGCGGAAACCTGGACGGTGGAAGGCCTGATTCATCCCGGCCTAAAGCGGACGCTTTTTACCTTCACGGACGGCGCCCTGAAGCAGATCGAATTGCAGTATGAATATCCGGGTTGGACGCTGGAACATTATAACAAGCGGATGGGCGAGATCCGGCGTTACTTCGACGGAAAGTACGGAACAGGGCGTCTCGTCTCACGCTCGCGCGACAACGACACGGACGTGATACAGACCCTGGTCGGTTACCAGTGGGTGGTGGGAAAATCAGCCCTCGAGCTGTTTTATTTTTCCGCGCAGAAAGAGCCGAACGTCTATCGCAACATCACGGTGTCGTACAAGGCGCTCTGAATCCCTAAGCCGGGGTGTTTTCTTTTTGCAGTCGCTTCAGCCGGCCGCGCAACGCCACCTTGGACGCGGCGCTCATCCGATCGATAAACAAAATACCGTTGAGATGATCGACCTCGTGCTGCAGGGCGCGCGCGAGCAATCCGCTGGCTTCGATCTCCAGCGGCTCGCCCTCGATCGACTGCGCGCGCAGCGCGACCGCGACGGAGCGCCGGATATCGCCCGTGATTTCGGGAAAGCTGAGGCAGCCTTCAAGCGCGACCGCTGTTTCCTCTCCCAAAACGAGCTCCGGATTCAACAGGATCAGCGGCATCGAAGCTTTCGGATCCAGCTCGGCGCCGTTGAGGGTGAGCGTGCTTTCCTGGTCCTCGGCGCCGGCGACATCGATGACGGTGAGTTGCAAGGCTTCGCCGATTTGCTGCGCGGCGAGGCCGACCCCGTTGGCGTCGTGCATCGTCTCGACCATGTTTGCGGCCAGTTCGCGAATCCGGTCGTCGATCTGCTCGATCCGCTTTCCCTTGGCGCGCAGGACCGGGTCGCCATAACGAACGATCGGCAGGTTCATTTTCCGGGTGCCTGGGTGAAGGCCGGGAGATTTTTCACCCCGGCCAGTTTCAAGGCGTCCATCACCTTGATGATGATCCCGAAGGAAGCTTTCTCATCCGCTTTCAAGACGAGCGTGCTCTTGCGCTCGGGGGCCATGTTCTCAATCGCCGCCTGCAGTTCCTCGACCTCGATCGCCTTGCCGTCGAGTTGAAGCGCGTCCTCCGCGTCCACGCTCACGATCGCATGCTCGAGCTCGGCCGGTTTTGCACTCGAGGTTTTCGACTCCGGGAGATTGATCTGCACTTCCGGCTGATCCTTTTTGAAAGTGGTCGAGACGACAAAAAAGATGAGCAGAATGGTCAGGATATCGACCAGCGAGACGATGATGATCGAGGGGGCGCGTCGTCTCCGAACGGCAAACTTCATGGCGGCGAATCGGCGGGCGCGCTAGGTCAACGGTGTCGGCGCATGCGCCATGGAAGGCGAGGGAACCGAGGGGGTCATCCGCTGCGACATTCCCTCCGGGATGCGGCCGTAATAACATTTGCTGATCAATTCCACGACCAGGGTTTCCATTTCCACCGACATCACTTCGACCTTCTTCGAGAAATAACTGAACGCGATCAGGGTCGGGACGGCGATCGACAAACCAAAGACGGTGGCATTGAGCGCTTCGGCGATGCCGTTTGCGATCGCCGTCGTGTCGCCCGCGCCGGTGCCGAGGCCGAGGTGGGAAAAAACGTCGACCAAACCGGAGACGGCGCCGATCAGGCCTAACAATGGTGCGATGCCGGTGATGATCTCGAGCACGATCAGGCCTTTTTCGAGGTTGACCATCTCGTGCCGGGCGCGGGTCTCGACTGCCTCGATGTTTTCCGAGCGCGGCGCGCGCAGATGCTGGAGCGCGACCCGGGCGATGCGGGCGAGGGAGGAATTATCCTCGCGCACGATGCGCAGGAGACGCTCGGGACTGCCGCCGGGCGAGAGTCGTTCGATCTCACTCTCGATCACGAGCGGGAGGACGTGCTTCCGCCGCAACGCCATCGTGCGCAGGATGATGACTGTCAGCGCGACGATCGAGCAGAGTAGAAGTGGCCACATGAAAAGTCCGCCCCGGAGCAGAAAGGAGATGACGGATTGCAATGGGTTGGTGGCCTCAGCGAGAAAAATTGCGGTCATCGGTTCGCGAAAATCGTGAAGGATTCCTCCATTGTAAAGCGGCCATCGGGCAGGGTGGCGAGGATGTCCTCGGGGATGGGCGGCAGTTTTGTTTCCTGAATCGAACGCAACGCGACGCTGGCGGAGGCTTCGTTCCCGGTGTTTTCCGTTACCCGCAATTTGCCCACGCTTCCGTCGGGCATGATTTCGAAAGTCACCGAAGTGGTGCCAATGCTGATCAGGTCGCTCTTCGCCTTTACATGATAGTACCAGCGCGATCCGATCGCGTCCTCGAGCATCTTGCGGTAACGGCCGAGCGGCGTGCCGATGGCGTTGACGGCCGAGCGGCCGCGATTATTGATCCCGCCGCGGATGAGCGTCTTCTGCTGGAAATCGCGGTAGGCCGAGGCCGGCGTCGGTGGCGTGGCGGTCGGTTCCGGAGTTGGGGTAGGCGTTTCTGTCGGCGTGGGAATTTCTTGCTTCTCCGCCGACTCGGTGGGGGAGGGAACCGGCGTCGGGGTCTGGGTCAGGAGGGCAAATTGATCGGGCGCGGGCGTGGGCGCGACCGGCGGCACGGTCTCGTTAGGGGTGGGCGTGGCCGTCGGCGCGGCGGTCGGAGCCAGGCTCGGGGTCGGCTGCGGCGCGGCTCCCGCTTTCGCGAAAGTATTCTCGCGCTCCTCCAGGTTCATGAAGGGGCGATCTTTCCCGTCCTGCCCGGGCAACTGGCTGTCCGTGGTGGCGGCTTTCTCCGCCGCCGCGACGGTGTCTTCGTTCGCCTCGAATGTCTTCACCGTTGGCTTGACCGCGGATTTGCGCTCCGGGTCGACGCTGATCGTCGGCGCATTTTTTGGCACGAGTGGCGGCGGGGTCGGCAGCGGCTCCTGCATGATGGTGAGCTGCGGCACCTGCGGCTCCTCGAGCACAATTTCCTGTCGCTTGCCGCCGAAAGCCGCGAGCGAAAGGCCGAGTAACAAGTGCAGCCCAATGGAGGCGAGCACTGCCCACCAGACTTTGCGCCGATCTCGATTTGGTTCCGTCATGTGCAACGCCGTCCCGGGAAAGCGGCGCCTAACGAAAGCGCGGGGTCGGACGGTGAGCGAGTTTCTTCAGGCGGGAAATTATCTCACCTCGGGGCAGGTGACAAACGGCGCGGGGTTGTCTTGCGCGCGTGGTGAAAAAGATACTGCTGGGCGTAGCCGCCATGTTTGCCGAAATGTCGGGCGCTGAATCGTTGCAATTCGCCGGGGCGGAATTTGCGGCGGCGCGGAAAATATTTCTCACGCAGGACGCGCTCGACCCAGACGTCGATCGGAAAGGCGCCCAGGCGTTCGTAGGCAAAGAGCATGACGCAATTGGCCACCTTCGCGCCGACCCCGGGCAGCTCGCAGAGGCGCGCCTGCAGTTCCTCATCCGGCAAGGCGCACCAGGCCTCGAGATCGGCCTCTCCCGCGGCCACGCGCTGCGCCGTCGCGAGCAGGTTCTTCGCCCGATAACCCAGACCGCACTCGCGCAAGTCGCCCTCGGTCGCGCCCGCCAGCCTGAGCCGCCGCCGGGAAGGGATATACGTGAGTTCCGTTTATGCTGATCGGCGCGCCAAATCGCTGGCGGAGCCTGGCCGACATCTGCCGGATATGCGCGACCTGTTTCATCGAGGAAGTGATGAAGCTGGCGAGACATTCCCAGCGCGGCTGCCGGATGATGCGCAGGCCGCGGCAAAATTGTGCCGCGCTATGCATCGCGGGATCGTCAGGGAAAGAAGCGCAGATTTCCGCCAGCGGATGATCGAGGGCGAAATAATGCGCCGCCACTTCCGCCGGCGCCCCGCAAATTTCGAGCGTGCTCCCGCGCTGTGCGACGAAAACCGCCTGCTCCCCGATCGTCCCGACAAATCCCGCACCTAACGATTCCCAGTGAAAGGTCTGGCCCGAGTCGAGGGTAAGCGCGAGATCGAAATCGGGCGCTGGAATTTCCATCAGCGACGATACGTTAGGCGAGGCCGCTGCAAAAACTCTTTGCGCTCCGCGCGAATTCTGGCAGCAAACAATCCGTGGATGCCCGCCTCCTGATCGATACCATCGTCCTTCTCGCCTACTTCTTCGGCATCGTCGCGCTCGGTCTCTGGGCCGGCCGGCGGAACAAGAACCTGCAGGATTTCTCCCTCGGCTCGCGTTCCATCCCGTGGTGGGCCGTCCTCGCCTCGATCGTGGCCGCGGAAACCAGCGCCGCGACTTTTCTCGGGACGCCGGCGGAGGGATTCAAGACCCGCGGCTATTTCTACGGGCAGCTCGTCATCGGCACGATCCTGGCCCGGGTCGTCATCGCCTACACTTTCATCAAGCCCTACTACGATTACCGGGTCCAGAGCGTTTACGAGTTCCTCACCGTCCGTTTCGGGACGAAGACGAAGAACATGGCGAGCGGGATTTTTCTTTTCACCCGCGTCCTCGGCATCGGCGTTCGGCTTTACCTCGGCGGCGCGATCATGGTCGTGATCTGGCGTTATCTTTTCCCGACGCTGCCGATCACGCTCAACACCTACATCTGGGGAATTATTTTCGTGACCGTGATCACGACGCTTTACACCGCGGTCGGCGGGATCAAGGCGGTGGTCTGGACCGATCTCATCCAGGCCATCCTGATGTTTAGCTCGGTGATTTTCGCGATCTTCCTCCTCCTCCACAACATCCCCGGCGGTTTCGAGACGGTGAAAGAAAATCTCGGCGGACTCGGGAACGTGCAACTGGTCCAGACCGGTTGGGACACGAGCCTGCCGTTCGGGCCGGCCTTGAAAGCAATGCTGGAAGAGCCGTACACGCTCTTTGCCGCCTTTATCGGCTCGACCCTGCTGACGATGGCGACGCACGGGACCGACCAGGACATGGTGCAGCGGATGCTGACCGCGCCGGATTATCGCAAGTCGCGGCTCTCGCTCATTCTCAGCGGTTTCATGGACATCCCGATCGCGGGCGCGTTCCTGACCGTGGGGATCCTGCTTTCGGTTTACTACTCGGTCGTGCCCGATCCGGGCATGCCGGCGGCGGATAACGAAATCTTCGGCTACTACATTGTGAACCAGATGCCGGTCGGATTTCGCGGGCTCATCATCGCCGGCGTTTTCGCGACCATGATGGGCTCGACTTCGGCCGCGCTGAACGCGCTCGCGACCAGTTTCACGAAGGATTTTTACCTGCCGTATTTCAATCGCAACGCGACCGACCGGCAGGCGATCCGCGCCGCGCGCATCGCGACCGCAGTTTTCGGCGTCCTCATGATCATCGTCGCGGCGATGGCGGCCAACGCGGTTTTGCACAACGCCAAGCTCACCATCATCCCGATCGCGATCGGGATTCTTGGCTACACTTATGGCGCGTTGCTCGCGGTGTTTCTGCTCGGCATGCTCACCCGCAGCCGCGGGCGGGATGGCGTGAATGTCTTCGCCATGATCGTCGGCATCACTTCGGTGTTGATCCTGTGCAAAATCAAACTGCCGGCTTTTGATTTCGGCGCGCTTTTTCAAGGCAGATTCAAACACGCGGAGTGGAATTTCGGCTGGTTCATGCCGGAATGGTGGCCGGCGATTTCCTGGCCGTGGTTCGTTTTTGTCGGCTGTCTCGTGACGCTCTCGATCACGATTCTTTTCCCGACCCCGGCGAGCCAGATCGAAGCCGCAAAAGCGCACGTCCGGAACGAGCCAACGGTGTAGGCTGTCCCCGTCATGGGTGACGGCGTCGAATTCCAAAATCTGCTCCGGTCCGGCGGGCCGATCCTGGCGCTCGCGCCGATGCAGGATGTGACCGACCTGCCGTTCATGCGCCTGATCAGCGGTTACGGGAACGCCGACGTTTATTTCACGGAATACTTCCGCGTCCTGCCCGACTCGCGGCTCGACCGCAAGATTCTCGCCTCCATCACGCAAAACCCCACCGGCCGGCCCGTCGTCGCGCAGATGATCGGGAACGACATCGCGGCGCTCGTCCGCACCGCGCGCGAACTGGAGCAGCATCCGGTCGCGGCGATCGATCTCAATCTCGGCTGCCCCGTCCCGATCGTTTATAAAAAATGCGCGGGCGGCGGATTGCTCCGCGACCCGGCGAGGATCGACCGAATTCTCGGCGCATTGCGGGAAGCGATCACGATTCCGTTCACGGTGAAAACGCGGATCGGTTTCGACGATACCGCGGTCTTCGATGAACTGCTCCCCATCTTCCGGCGCCATGCGCTCGACCTCGTGACCGTGCATGCGCGGACCGTGAAAGAGATGTATCGCAGCGCACCGCGTTACGATTTTATCGCGCGCGCGGTCGCCGCGCTGTCGTGCCCGGTGCTGGCCAACGGCAACATTTATTCCGCGGACAAGGCCGACGAAGTCCTCGCTCTCACCGGCGCGCGCGGCCTCATGATCGGGCGCGGAGTCATTCGCAATCCCTGGCTTTTCCGCCAGATCCGCGAACAACGCCGCGACCTTCCTGTTTTCCGCCCGACCGGCCGCGACGTCCTCGAGTATGTGCACGCGCTTTACGAAGCCGTCAGCACGCCCGGCATTCGCGAAGTCAGCCAGGTCAGCAACATGAAGAAATATATGAACTTCATCGGCCTCGGGGTGGAACCGACCGGCGCTTTCCTGCATCAGGTTCGCCGCTGTAGCACGCGGGCGGATCTCTTCGCGCTCTGCCGTCAATTTCTCGATCACGACGAGCCGATGCCGCTCGAGCCTTTCCCGATCGCCTTCAGCCCAACCGATGTGATGGCCGGCGCGATGCGCTGATCGCCCGGCGCCTACGGCTTCTTTTCTTCTGCGAGCTTGACCCCGAGTTCGCGCAGCTGCCGTGGATCGACGTCGGCGGGCGATTGTGACATCAAATCCTGGCCCCGGTTATTCTTCGGGAAAGCCATGACGTCGCGGATGGAATGTTCGCCGCAGATCAGCATCACGAGCCGATCGAGACCGAGCGCGATGCCGCCGTGCGGCGGCGCGCCTAACCGAAAGGCGCGGAGCAAATGGCCGAACATGATTTGCTGGTCGGCTTCGTTCACGCCGAGGACGGCGAACATCTTCGCCTGCAAATCCGGTTCGTGGATTCGGATGCTGCCGCCGCCGATTTCCACTCCGTTCAGGACCACGTCATAGGCCTCGGCGCGCATTTCGCCGTAGCGCTTTTCGTCGAGGAGCGGGACGTCGTCGGCATGCGGGCGGGTGAAGGGATGATGGACCGCGTTCCATTTGTCTTCTGCGGCGTCGTGCTGGAGGAGCGGGAATTCCGTCACCCAGAGAAAGTCGAGCTCCTCGGAGTCTTTCGTTAGGCCCTGGATCTCGGCCACGCGCAGGCGAAGGCGGCCGAGAACTTCGGTCGCGATCTCCCATTTATCGGAGCCGAAGAAAATCAGATCGCCTTCCTCCAGCGCGAGCTTGCTCTGGAGCGCGGCCTTCTCCGCCTCGGAAAAAAACTTCACGATTGGCGATTTCCATTCGCCGTTCTCGATCTTGATGAAGGCGAGGCCTTTCGCGCCGAAGTTTTTCGCGATCGCGGTCATCTCGTCGATCTGGCCGATCGTGATCCCGGCAAAGCCCTTGGCATTGATCGCCTTCACCACGCCGCCGCTCTCGATGATGGTGCGGAAAAGTTTGAAGCCGCTGGCGCGAAATTCCTCCGTGAAATCGACCAGCTGCAGGCCGAAACGGCGATCCGGTTTGTCGCTCCCAAAGGTGCCGACCGCTTCGCGGTAGGTCATGCGCGGGAACGGCGTCGGGATATCGATCCCGCGGGCCGCCTTGAAGATGGAGGCGAGCATACCCTCGGTCAGGGCGTAGATATCATCCGGCCTAACGAACGAGGCTTCGATGTCGATCTGGGTGAACTCGGGCTGGCGATCGGCCCGCAGATCTTCGTCGCGGAAACATTTCGCGATTTGAAAATATTTTTCCACTCCGCCGACCATGAGGAGCTGCTTGTACTGCTGCGGCGCCTGCGGCAGGGCGTAAAATTTCCCCGGCAGAATGCGGCTCGGGACAAGGAAATCGCGCGCGCCTTCCGGCGTGCTCTTGGAAAGAATCGGCGTCTCGATTTCAAGGAAGCCTTCGCTGTCGAGATAGTCGCGGGTTGCCTTGGTTACGCGATGACGGATGCGCAGGTTGCGCGTGAGCTGCGGACGGCGGAGGTCGAAGTAGCGATAAGTCAGGCGCAGGTCTTCATTGCTGACTTCGGCGTCGAGCGGGAAGGGGAGAGTCTCGGCCCGGTTCAGGATTGTCAGGCGCGAGGGCAGGACCTCGATCTCGCCGGTCGGCAACTTCGGATTCTCCGTCCCGGGCAGGCGCGGGGCGACGCGGCCGTCGACCTGGATGACGTCTTCATCGCGCAGATGGTGCGCGGCTTTCGCGATCTCGGCGTTCTCCTCCGGGCGGAAGACGACCTGGGTCAGGCCTTCGCGGTCGCGCAGATCGATAAAGGTGACGCCGCCGTGATCGCGCCGGGAATGGATCCAGCCGGCGAGCGAGACCTGCTCGCCGATGTGGGCGGCGCGGAGAGCGTTGCAATGATGGGTGCGATACATAACAGCTGCGGGAGCGTGACATTCTGGGCGAGGAGGGGAACTTCGCAAGTGCCATCCCGGCCGCCGGTGTCTTCGATCAGGCGGAGAACGATTCCTTCACCCGGGTGAGCAGTTCCTCCTGCGGCACGAGCACTTCCTCGCGGGTGGCGAGAGTTTTCATTTTCACCGCGGGCCACTCGTCGCCGTAGAGGAGGGTGATTTTCGCGCCGGACGCTTCGGCGGCCTGGAATTGCTTGCCGACCTTGGCAGTGCCTAACGGAAAGTCGACCCGCCAGCCTGCGTCGCGGAGTTGTTGCAACTGGCGCAGGGCCTCAGGCCGGCGTTCCTCTTTCGCGATGATGAGGTAAAGATCGAGCGCGCTCTGTTGCCTGACGACATCGGCGAAGCGGGTAAAGGCCGCGGGCGTTTCGCGGATCAGTTCGCCAAGCACGACGTCGCCCATGGCGAATCCGACCGCCGGAAGCGAAACGGCGCCGTCGCTCAACTGCGCGATGAGATTGTCGTAGCGACCGCCGCCCGCGATCGCGCGCAGCGCTCCGGCGCGGTCGAAAACCTCGAAGACGACACCGGTGTAATAAGCAAGCCCGCGGACAATGGAGAGGTCGACCTTCACAAATTGGGCAAGCCCGTGGTACTCGAGCTGTTGCACAAGCAGGTCGAGTTTCTCGCTCCGGCCGCCGCCGTCGAGGACCTCGAAGACCGGGGCGGCGAGGGGACCGAGGCGCTCTGAGGTTTTCTCACGCGGTTCGCGCTCGCTCTTGTCGATCACCTGGAGCAGTTCGCTCCAGCGTTCCTCCGGCACGTTTTGGGCGCGGAGCAGATCGGTCCAAAATTCCCGATCGCTCAGCCTAACGACGACCTGGTCGGCGGTGAAACCGAAGCCGCGCAGGAGGTCGATCGCGAGCGCGATCATCTCCACATCGGCAGCCGGCGAGGCGTCGCCGATCAGGTCGCAGTTGAGCTGGAAATGTTCACGCAGCCGGCCGCGCTGCTGTTTCTCGTAGCGAAAACATTGCGGGATGGAGAACCACTTGAGCGGCTTGCGGAAGCCGCGCTCATGCGCGGCGACGACGCGCGCGAGGGAGGGCGTGAGCTCCGGGCGCATCGCCACTTCGCGCTCCCCTTTGTCGGTGAAATTAAAAAGCTGGGCGACGATCTCGGGCCCGCTCTTTTTCTTATAAAGCTCGGTCGGCTCGAGGATCGGCGCGTCCCATTCGACAAAGCCGTAGCCGCGGCAGACCTCGCGCCAGCGGGCAAAGATGGCGTTGCGAAAGGCACAGTCGTCCGGCAGGAAATCGCGAAACCCTGGAAGTGGTTGCATATGAAAAATTAGGCCTGGTTTCCTCCGGCAAGGCAACCGGGTGTCAGGTTCTTTCCGAATTGGGGATGAATAAACAACGGCTGGGACGAGTCGGAAACAAGCACGACGGAGATCATCCGTTCAACAAAACCAAAGGACAAACATGAAACAAAATACATTCACGAAATTATTCGCCGCGGCCGCTGTCTGCACCCTCTCTCTGGGCACCGCATTCGCGCAGTCGAGTTCCACCACGGTTACCACGGGTGGCGCGGACGTTACCACTGGAACGGGCGTGAGCACGACCACGACCGGCGCGACCGGCGTGAGCACCACCACCAGTTCGCTGGATGGGATGGGAACCATCACCGCCTTCACCCCGAGCTCGAACGTTATGACCGTTCGCAGCCAGACGAGCGCGGAGCCAGTGCAGTACCAGTTCACGAAGCAGACCACCGTCGTCGATCCGGAAGGCAACACCGTCGAAATGTCGATGCTGCGTCCCGATATGCCGGTGCGTTACACCTACGTTCGCGAAGGCGATCGCATGGTTGTGACCAAGGTGACGCTGGAAAAGCCGATCTCTTACTACAAGAAGACGACGACCACCACGACGACCACGGCTCCCTAACGAGTCGGGTTTCGTCAGCGAATTGATTCTGAAGCGCCCGCGGACCGTGTGTCCGCGGGCGTTTCCTTTTTCTCCTAGTCGCCGTAGCCGTTAGGGAACTTCAGGTGCCATTTCCAGGCGCTCTCGATGATCGCGCGGATGTCTTCGAATTGCGGTTTCCAGCCGAGTTCGCGTTTGATCTTCTCGGAAGCGGCGATAAGCCGCGGCGGGTCGCCCGGGCGGCGCGGTTTCTCGACCACCGGGATTTCCTTGCCGGTCACGTCGCGACAGACGTCGATCACTTCGCGCACGCTGGCGCCGCCGCCGGTGCCGAGATTGTAGAAGGCGCTCTCTTTCGCCCCGAGCGCGAGGATGTGCGCGCGCGAGAGATCGAGGATGTGGATGTAATCGCGGATGCAGGTGCCATCCGGCGTCTCGTAGTCGGTCCCGTAGATTTCGACCTGCGGCTTTTGCCCGAGCGCGACCTTGAGCACGTTGGGGATGAGGTGCGTCTCGCAGCGATGATCCTCGCCAAATTTCGCCGTCGCGCCGGCGGCGTTGAAGTAACGCAGCGCGACGAATTTGAGCCCGTGGATTTCATCGTACCAGCGCAGGACTTTCTCGAACATGAGCTTCGATTCGCCGTAGGGATTGATCGGCCGCTGCGGAAGCGTCTCGTCGATCGGCACCCGCTCAGGCGGGCCGAAGGTGGCGCAGGTGGAGGAAAAGACGAAGCGCTTCACGCCCGCCTCGAGCATGGCATCGAGGAGGTTGATCCCCGCGCCGACGTTGTTCCGGAAATATTTCGAGGGATTCTCCATCGATTCACCGACGAGCGCGTTGGCCGCGAAATGCATGACCGCATCGGGCTTCGTTTCCTGGAGCGCGCGACTGATTTCCTCCCGCCGCGCCAGATCGCCGCCGATAAACGCCGCCCGCTCATCGACCGCGAGGCGATGGCCTTCGGTCAGGTTGTCGAAGACGATGACTTCGTGGCCTTCATCGAGCAGAAGCTCGACGCAGATGCTTCCGATGTAGCCCGCCCCGCCGACGACGAAGATTTTCATCCGCGGAAGGTGCGGCAGTGCGTGCCGCTGTCAAAAGAAAGTCCGCCTAGAAGCGGCGGAGAATCTCGACGCTGTCGGGCTTTTTCGAGAGGGCGAGGATCATCTGGCGCACCCGGCGGTTCTTTTTGCGCGGGGTGAGAACCTTGAGACTTTCCTCCCGCGATCCCCATTCGATGACCTCGATATCGACCCGGCGCACGCCCCATTTGTTCATGGCGAGGCGGTTGGTTTTATAAAGATCGATGGTTTCGGTCCCGATCAGGGCGCTGCCGTAGTCGTCGATCTTGAAAACCTCGTCCGTGTCCACGATTCGAAATTTCGTCCCGAGCGGCCAGCGCGACCAATCGGAGGCGGCGCTCATCACGTGCTTGCCCTTCAGTCTGGTCCCAATGGCGTTGCGATTCCCGCCAGGTTCGGTGTGGGTGTAGGCGGTGGTGCGCACCTTGGCGATGCGCCGGACGGGGCTGGTGGTGGCAGTGGTCGTGGGGCTCTGCGTGGCGCAACTGGCGGTCAGGAGAGCCAGTGCACTCACCAAGATAAGTCTCAGTGGAGTCGTCATTTGGCTGGAAGTGGCCTGCTTAACGGTTGAAGGCGGGGATGGCAAGGGATAATTTCCGAGCCGATTTCATGCCCAACCATACCGCCGGCCGCGTCGCCATCGCCCCTAACGTTCTTCTCGACGGGCGCCTGGCGCTATTTCACGAGACGGAACGGTGGCTGGCAGTGGCCGATTTGCATTTCGGCTACGAGCTGAGCCAACGGGCCGCTGGTCGGCTCATGCCGCTCTGGGGCATGACCTCGGTGGAGGAGCGGTTGATCGAGCTGCTGTCGGAATATCAACCGCGCCAACTGCTTATCGTTGGCGATCTGGTCCACGATAAGGCTTCCACGACCGCCGCCCAGGGCCTCCTCGGCCGGTTGCGTGAGCGCTGTGAGGTCATCGCCCTGGCCGGAAATCACGACCGGCACGTCGGACGCGCGATTGAGTTTGCGCCCCGGTGGGAGACGCCCGAGTTCGTTTTCCAGCACGGCCATTGCGAGCCGGAGGAGACCGGGCGCATTTGCATCATCGGACATCATCACCCGGCCGCCAGCATCACGGACGGGGCTGGGTTGCGGCTGAAGTTTCCGGCTTTTGTGCAACAGGAAACGGCTACCATCCGGCGCTGGATTCTGCCCGCTTTTTCACCCTGGGCAGGCGGCGTCGTCTGGGAGGACGACGGGCAGAGCCGGATCTGGCTCTGCTCGCCGCGCCGCGTCCTGCGGATTGATGTGAATCGTGCCGCCGCCTAGGTGCGCGCCAGGTCGGTCGTGCAATGGGGACAGCGCGCGGCCTTGATCGGGATCGACATCGCGCAGGCAGGGCAATCCTTCACCACCGCGGGCTCACCCGGGGCAGGCTTCTTCATCTTGTTCATCGCGCGAACGACGAGAAAGATGCAGAACGCCACGATGAGGAAGTTGATGATCAGCGTGACGAAATTGCCGTAATTCCAGGTCACCGCCCCGGCGGCCGCCGCCTGCGCGGGGGTGGCGAAATCCGCCACGCCGTTGGCGCCGGCCTTAAGCACGACGAATTTGTTAGTGAAATCGAGACCCCCGGTCAGCAGGCTGATCGGCGGCATGAGAATATCTTTGACCAGGGAAGTAACAATTCCCCCAAAAGCGGCGCCGATAATGACGCCGACGGCGAGGTCGACCGCGTTCCCCTTTATTGCGAACTCTTTGAACTCTTTCAGCATAAGACGCGATTATTTTAGTTGGCGACGACGTTGACAAGCTTCTTCGGGATCACCACAACCTTGCGAACAGTGAGCCCGGCGATGAATTCCTGCACCCGCGGGTTGGACAGCGCGATCTTTTCCAGCTCTTCGTTTGTCGCGGCGATCGGAACGGTCACCCGGTCGCGGACCTTGCCGTTCACCTGTAGCGCGATCTCCACTTCGTCCTCGACCAGGAACTCGGGCTGATAATCCGGCCACGGCTGGTCGGTGATCGCTTCGGGAGCGATTGGGAATCGAGTCGCCAATGTCTCCCAAAGCTCCGAGCTGAGATGCGGTGCGAAGGGATTGAGAACCACGAGCAACGTCCGCAAGGCCGAGACCGGCACCGACTCGGCGGTGGTGAAGGCGTTCACGAAGATCATCATCTGTGCGATCGCGGTGTTAAATGAAAGCGCCTCGATGTCTTCGCCGACCTTCTTGATCGTGGCGTGAATCACTTTTAACTGCGCGCGGGTTGGCTCCGTCTCCTGCACGGTCGGGGAGAGAATCCATTCGCCCGCCTGGTTTTCCTCCATCACCAAGCGCCAGACGCGGGCGAGAAAACGCGAGACGCCTTCCACGCCGGTCATGCTCCAGGGCTTCATCTGCTCGAGCGGGCCCATGAACATTTCGTAGCAGCGGAAAGCATCGGCGCCGTACTCGGCGATGACATCGAGCGGATCGATCACGTTGCCCCAGCGCTTCGACATCTTGCGGCCGTCTTCGCCGAGGATGATCCCCTGGTTCACCAGCCGCTGGAACGGTTCGGTGGTGGAGAGGTGCCCGAGATCGAAGAGCACCTTCTGCCAAAACCGGGCGTAAAGAAGATGGAGCACGGCGTGCTCGGTCCCGCCGACGTAGAGATCGACGTTCATCCAGTAACGTTCGGCTTCTTCGCCGACGAAACGTCCGTTATTCGCCGGATCGCAGAAGCGGAGGTAGTACCAACAGGAACCGGCCCATTGCGGCATCGTGTTCAGCTCCCGCGTCGCCGACGTCCGAGTAGCGCACCCAATTCTTTCGCCCGCGCCAGTGGCGGCTCGCCGGAACCGGTGGGTTTGAAATCGTCCAGCGGCGGCGGCACAAGCGGAAGCTCCGATTCCGCGATGGCCTGGTGTTTTCCGTCCTGCCAGACGATCGGGAACGGCTCGCCCCAATAACGCTGCCGCGAGAAAAGCCAATCGCGCAGTTTGTAATTGATGGTGCGCCGGCCGAGGCCCTGTTCTTCCAGCCAGGCGGTGATTTTTTGTTTCGCCTCCGGAGTCGTTAGGCCGTCGATCAGCGGAGAATTAATCGCCACGCCGTCTCCGATGAAACCGATCGATTCCGCTTCGCCCGGAGGCTTTACGACCTCGATGATCGGGAGGTCGAATTTGCGCGCGAATTCCAAATCGCGCTCGTCGTGCGCCGGCACGCCCATGATCGCGCCGGTGCCGTAACCCATCAGGACGTAGTCCGCGATCCAGATCGGGATGCGCTCGCCGCTCGCCGGGTTGAGCGCGTAGGCGCCGGTGAAGACGCCGCTTTTGTCTTTCGCGAGATCGGTCCGCTCGAGATCGCTTTTGGCTGCGACTTGTTCGCAATAGGCGCTGACCGCGGCGCGCTGTTCCGCGATTGTGAGGCGATCGACCAGTGGATTCTCCGGCGAGAGCACCATGTAGGTAGCGCCGTAAAGGGTGTCGGGCCGGGTCGTGAAAACAGTGATCTCCCCCTCGTGATCCGGGAGCGCGAATTTCACTTCCGCGCCCTCGCTTTTCCCAATCCAATTGCGTTGCAGCAGCTTGATCCCATCCGGCCAGGCGAGGGGCTCGAGCTCGTCGATCAGGCGCTCGGCAAAGGCGGTGATGCGCAACATCCATTGCCGCATCGGCCGTCGAACGACCGGGAATCCGCCGACTTCGCTTTTGCCGTCGATCACTTCCTCGTTGGCCAGGACGGTGCCGAGCTCGGGGCACCAGTTCACCGGCACTTCCGCCACGTAAGCGAGGCGGACGCTGTCCGGATCGCCGCCCGTGTAGGTGGAAATCGGCTCGGCCCGTTTCGTCTCCGGGTTAAACCAGGAATGGTAAATCTGGAGGAAGATCCATTGCGTCCAGCGGAAGTAATTCGGCTCGGCCGTACTGATCTCGCGCTCCCAATTGTAGGAAAACCCGATCCGTTTCAGCTGCGTTTTGAAGCGCGCAATATTTTCCCGGGTCGTGACCTCGGGATGTTGCCCGGTGCGAATCGCGTATTGCTCGGCCGGCAACCCAAACGCGTCCCAGCCGATCGGATGCAGGACATTGAACCCGCGCAGGCGCTTGTAGCGGGCCACGATGTCGGTCGCGGTGTAGCCCTCGGGATGCCCGACGTGCAGCCCGGAGCCGCTGGGGTAGGGGAACATGTCGAGCACGTAGTATTTCGGCCGGGAGGGATCGAAGCCCGGCTCGCCCGGGTTGGGGGCATGGAACGCGTTGCTCTTTTCCCAAAGGGCCTGCCACTTGGGTTCCAGAACATCGAAGGGGTACGGTTTGCGGCGTTCGCTCATGCAGGAAGAACGAGGAACACAGGAACGCAGGAAAGAAACTGAAATTTATTGCCGGCTCGGGCGCCGGAAAGTTTGCTCTCCGCCGTCAACCGTTGCTAGGCTTGCCTCGTGCGGCTCGAGCCAAAGAACATCGAACAGATCGGGAGCGAGCTGGCGATCGAGTGGAACGACGGGAGCGAAACCTTCCTCCCGCTGCGCTTTTTGCGCACCGCCTGCCCCTGCGCCGCCTGCGGCGGGGAGCCGGATGTGATGGGCGACGTCGTTAGGCCAAATGTCAGCTACACCGACCAGAGCTTCGAGCTGCGGGGCTGGAACCTGGTCGGCGGTTACGCGCTTCAGCCGAGCTGGGGCGACGGCCACGACAGCGGGATATATTCCTACCAATACCTTCGCCGGATCGATCCGGGCGGTGCCTAACGATGAACAAGTGGCTGAAAATTTCCGTGCTCCTTTTTTTCTTCGCCCTCTGCGGGGCGGCGATGGTGATCACCCATCTCCATCGCAAGGAAAGGCCCGTCCCCGCCGCCAGGGAATTGTATTCGATCGTCAACCAGCAGCTCGCTGCACTGCGTTCGGACGATTTTGACAGCGCTTATCGCCACACTGCTTCCGGCGTGCAGCAGAAATTTTCGCGAGAACAATTTGAGCTCATGATCCGGCGCGACTTTTCCTCCATGACAGTGGCGCACCGGATCGAGTTCGGCACAGTCGAGGTCGCCGACGGGGCGGCCTTCGCCCAGGTTTTCCTGACCACGCCGGACGGCGCGAGGCGCGGCTACCTCTACAGTTTCTCGGCGGAGCCGGACGGCTGGAAAATCGACGGCGCGCAGCCTTTTGGTCCGCAGACGTCGCGGCGGGCGCGCGGGCTGGCGCTCTGACACTCAGGCCGGCGTCTGGGTGACGCGGAGGAGGATCGTCCCGTCCGCGTCGGGCTCGATGGGCGTTTCGTGCGCTGCCGCGGGGACGAGGAAAAATTCGCCGGCCGCGATTCTGCTCTCCGCCATTTTCACCGCGCCATTCAGGCAGAAGAACAGGGCGAAGACCGGGCATTCATTTGGAGTGCGCGGTCCGTTTAGTTGCCACTTTTCCACCGTGAAGTGCGGGCAGCGCACGATTAGCCCGCCCTCCGGCCTAACGAGCTCGGGCTCGAAATCGTGGAAATCGATCGAACGCATCGCCTGCTCGACATGCAGGGTGCGCGGCCGGCCCGCGGCGTCGCGCCGGGCCCAATCGTAAACCCGGTAGGTGGTGTCGCTGTTTTCCTGGATCTCGACGATGAGGTTACCGCCGCCGATGGCGTGGAGGCGTCCGCTCGGGACGAAAAAGCTGTCGCCCGTTTTGACCGCGAACCGCGGAACCATCTCGGCGGCGCTGCCGTCACCGAGCGCTCGCTCGAACTCCTCCGGCCGGACGCCGCCGCGCAGTCCGGCAAAAATCTCCGCTCCTTCATCCGCCTCGGCGAAATACCAGACCTCGCTCTTGCTTTCCCCGCCTAACGACGCCGCGACTGCCGCCGGCGGATGCACCTGCAGCGAAAGCTTCTCCCGCGCGTCGAGCAGTTTGGCCAGGATGGGAAAGCGCGGCGTATCGGGCAGCCCTTCGCCGAAGATCTCCGCGCGGTGATTGTACCAAAGTTCGTGCAGGGTTTTCCCCCGCCACGGTCCCTCCCGGACGATGCTCTGCGCTTCCGGCCGGTCGGAGATTTCCCAGGATTCGCCGATGATTTTCCCGGGTGGAAGTTTTTTCCCGTAGAGAGTCTCCAGCCGCCGCCCGCCCCAGACGCGTTCCATGAAGAGCGGTTCAAAGAGGAGGGGCGAGATGGCCGGGCGCTTCATTTTCGCGCCGAGGTTAACCCGGGAGCGCCGGTTTGTCAGACAACCTTCGCCGTTTAAACTCCCGGCTTGAATTCCCGCCAACTGCTCAAGGCCTGGCTCCCGGTCGCGCTCTGGATGGCGCTGATGTTTTTCGGTTCGACCGACCTGATGTCGGCCGAGCACACCTCGCGTTTTTTAAGTCCCTTCCTGCGCTGGCTCAATCCTGAGATTTCGCCGGAGGCGCTGGCGCAGGCGCATTTCTTTGTCCGCAAAGCGGCGCATGTGACCGAATACGCCATCCTCAGCGGGCTGCTTTTCCGCGCCTTGCACCCGCTCGGCGGCTTCTGGCGGCGCGCGGCGTTTGCCTTGTTCCCGGCTATTCTTTTTGCCGCGACGGACGAATGGCACCAGTCGTTTGTCGCCACCCGCACGGCGTCGTTAGGCGACGTCGCCTTCGACACTCTCGGCGCGATTGTCGGTATCCTTCTCTGCCGCTTCGTCCACTTTGTCTGGCAATGCTCTTCGCCCTCCGATGAACCAACCGCCGCCTGACGAAAAATGGCGCGCCCGCGCGCGACGGGCGCTGGAGCGTTACTTCGAGAAACGGAGTGCGCCGCGGCTCATCCTCTTCCTTCTTCTTTTCCTCACCGGCACGGCCGGGCTGCTGATTTCAGTTCTCCTCCTGCACGGCGGAGTGGCGGCAATGTGGCTGCGATATCCGGTTGCCGTCCTGGGCGGATACGCTGTGTTCCTGTTGCTCCTTCGTTCCTGGGTGGAGTTTGAGAAAGCGCGCTTTGATCCTCCGGCCGGCGAAATCGAAACGGAATTGCTGGAAGACGCGCCTAACGAATCTTTGCGAGCGCATCGCTCGGTGGACCGGTTTTGGACCGACTGGCTGAACTGGCGCGATTTTTCGGAGGCCTTCGACCTGGAAGGCTGCATTCCGGCGCTGCTCATCGGCATTTTCGTGACTATCGGTGGGCTTTTGCTTTTTGCGGTTTTCTCGGCCACCGCGCTCATCGCCGAAGTCTTCCTCGACGCTTTCATCATCGCCGCGCTTTACCGCCATCTGCGGGTGGCGGCGAAGGAGCATTGGCTCGGCACCGCCGTGCGCAAAACGTGGTGGACGGCGCTCCTCATCGCCGCGCTGCTCGGCCTCGCGGGCTGGTGTCTCCAGGCTCTCGCGCCGGGCGCGCCTTCCATCGGTCCCGCACTTGATCAGATCTTCGGTCCGCAAAATTCGCCCGAGCCTTGACCAATCCGGAATCACCCACCACTGTTCCGTTCCTCCGGCGCACCGGGCCTGTAGCTCAGTTGGTTAGAGCATGCGCTTGATAAGCGCAGGGTCAAAGGTTCGAATCCTTTCAGGCCCATGCCCGCTTCACCTTTCCGGCTCGCCTCGTCGGTGAAAGCGCGGAGGGCGAGGTCCGTGCCGGTTTCTCCGGTTCACCTCGCGCCGCAAAAAAATCGTTTGCGCCCCGGATCGGGTCGGACTAAAGGTTAACCAGATGGTTAAATATTCGGCCAAAGACTTTGAACCGCACTTTCGCCGCCCTCGCCGATCCCACCCGGCGGCGCATTCTCGCTCATCTCTCCCGCGGCTCGCAGCGGGTGACCGATCTCGCCCAACCTCACGCCATGTCGCTCCCTGCGGTTTCGAAACATCTGCGCGTCCTCGAGCAGGCCGGTCTGCTGCGCCGCCGCCGCTACGGACGCGTGCACGAGTTGGCCTTGGACGCCCGGCCGCTTCAGCAGGCGGCGCAATGGGTCGAGGAATACCGCAAATTCTGGGAAGGCTCGCTCGATCGTCTTGCCGCTTACCTGGAGGAAGAAGGAAACGCGATTGCAAAGAAGGGGGCGAAGTGATTGCCATCTGCCCTGCCTGCATCGCCAGCCTCGCCCTGGTCGCTGCCTGCGTCACGTCCCTCGGCGGAGTGACTGCCCTCGCCGTGCGCAAAACTTTACCAGCAAAGACAGAGGAATCACCGGAACGGAAAGGAAAAAAATCATGACTCATCCGACTGGCACCCGGGCCGAATGGCTCGCGGCGCGCCGCGAACTGCTCGTGGCGGAAAAAGAACTCACCCGGCGCGGCGACGAGCTGGCGCGGCAGCGGCAGGCGCTGCCCTGGGTTCGGATCGACAAGAAGTATCATTTCGAGACCGACGACGGCGCGGCTGCGCTGGGCGACCTTTTCCGGGGACGCTCGCAGCTGCTCATCTATCACTTCATGTTTGGCCCTGAGTACTCGGCGGGCTGTCCAGCCTGCTCGGCGATCGCGGACGGGTTTGACGGCTTCGCTGTTCACCTCGCCAATCATGACGTGATGCTCTGGGCGGTCTCGCGGGCGCCGTTGGCCAAGCTGCAGGCTTACAAACGCCGAATGGATTGGACCTTCCCCTGGGCGTCATCTCACGGCGGCGAGTTCAACTTCGATTTCGCCGCCTCGTTTAGCAAAGAGCAGCAGCGCGCAGGGATCGAGTACAACTACGAGCGCGAAGAGCCGATAAACGTGCCCGCAAACGCTCGCATTCCCTCCAAGACTGGGGTCGACGGTGAGGATAAATTTGCCAGGATGAGCGGGACCGACACCGCCACCTACACGCGCGAGCGTCCCGGCATGAGCGCGTTCGTGCGGGAGGAGGGCGAGATTTATCACACCTACTCCACCTATGCGCGCGGGCTCGACAGTCTCTGGGGCATGTATCAATGGCTCGACCGCGCTCCGAAAGGCCGCAATGAAGACGGTCTCTGGTTCCTGCGGCATGATGAATATGAGAATGCTCCGCAGAACGGCGGCGCCAGTTGTTGCTGAACCACCATGACGACGCATCAAGACATTCGCCTCGAGATCACGCGCTTCATCAACGCGCCGCGCGCGCGCGTTTATGCCGCCTGGACCGACCCGAAGCAATTGAAGGAATGGTTCGGACCCGAAGATGTCCAAACCCTCGACTTCACCGCAGACATCCGCGTTGGCGGCCGATATCGGTGGGAAATGAAGGATTCTGACGGCGAGCAAATGGCGGCTTTCGGTGAATATCGTGAGCTGATTCCGGACAAGAAAATCGTCTTCACCTGGAAGTGGGACGACGATGAAGATTGGAAGGCGCACGACAGCGTGATGACGATCGAGTTGAGCGATCACGACGGCGGGACCAACCTGCGCCTCGTTCATGTGCAACTGCCGAGCGAAGATTCGCGCGATCGCCATCACGAAGGCTGGTCCAGCCTGCTCGAGAAGTTGGACGGGTATCTCGGCACTTAAGCAGTTTCGCTTCACTACCGTCGAGTCCGCGCACCCGAGGCAGGGAGTGCGGCTTCGCGCCTGAGATTCTCGATTGTTTGCAACGAATCCTCGTCGAAGATGTCGAACAAAACCGTGAAAAATTCGCTCGCTTTCGCTTCGATCCTTCTTGCCGGCCTCGCTTTCGCGGAGACGGAGCCGCCGCAAGCTGCTCCCGTCGCCTCGCCGAGCCCTGCCGCCGAAGCGGCGGCGACGACTGCGCCTGCGGTCTCGGTTCCACCGCTCGAGTTTCAGCACGAGACTTTGCCTAACGGATTGGAAGTTTATTTTGTCGAGGATCATTCCAGCCCGACGGTCGCGGTCCAGGTCTGGTATCAGGTCGGGTCGAAAGACGATCCCGAGCAGCGGAGCGGTTTTGCCCACTTGTTTGAACACATGATGTTCAAGGGTAACGAGCGCCTCACGCCCGATGCTTTTGACAACCTGACGGAAAATATCGGCGGCGAAAACAACGCCTACACCGCGCCCGACGTGACCGTTTATTTCGAGGTCGTCCCTTCCAATTATCTCAACCCGATCCTCTGGGCGGAAGCGGAGCGGATGTCGTCGCTCGCGCTGACCGAGGCCAATTTCAAATCCGAGCGCGACGTGGTGAAGGAGGAATACCGGCAGCGGATCCTGGCCAATCCTTACGGCGAATTTTTTCTCGATACGGTCAAGAATTCCTACGCCGTTCATCCCTACAAGCGGCCGGGGATCGGCAACATCGAGGAACTGGATGCTTCCAAGCTGTCAGATGCGCGCGCTTTTCACTCCACCTTTTATCGGCCGGACAACGCCACTCTCATCGTCGTGGGCGACTTTCAGCCGGACGAGTTGCGCGGTTGGGTCAAAAAATATTTCGGTGCAATCAAGAAGCCGGCGGAAAAAATCCCGCGGGTGACGGCGAAGGAACCGCCGCGCAAGGAGGACAAGCGGATCGTGAAGTACAGCCCGAAGGTGCCGCTGCCGGCGATCGCGATCACTTATCTCGGCCCCTCGCTTCGGAGCGAGGACGCGCCGGCCTTGAATTTGGCGGATGAGATTTTGTCGGGTGGCGATTCCTCGCGGCTTTACCAGGCGCTGGTTTACGAGCAGCAGATCGCGCAACAGGCTTCGCTGAGTGCAGACCTGAGCCGCGACCTTGGGTTGCTGACCGCGAGGTTGATTCTGGCGAGCGGGAAGTCGCCGGCGGAGGCGGAGAAAGCTTTCAATGCTGAACTCGACAAGTTCCTAAAGGAAGGCGCCACGCCGGAGGAGCTGGCGAAGGCCAAGAATCGTTTTCTGACCGGGAAATTAATGGAGCGCGAGACCAACAACGGCAAGGCCAGCGCGCTCGGCGAAGCGGCGGTCCTCTATGGCGACCCGAACCGCGTCAACACCGACCTGGCCAAACTCCAGGCCGTCACTGCCGACCAGATCAAGGAGGCGATGAATCGATACCTGACGAAGACGAAGAAAGTCGTGATCGAATATCTGCCGGAAGCAATGAAGCCCGCCGCGCCCGCGAAGGAGGAGAAGAAATCCTGATGAAACGTCTTATTTATTCTCATTCCGGCGCTCGCTTTTCTTGCGACCGCGACATCGGCCTGGGCCATCGGCGGAGTCGATACGCCGCCCGCGCCCTCGGAGCGGCATGAAGTGAAATTTGCCACGCCGAAAGAGGCCCGCGTCGGCGGACATGCGCGTGATCGTGGCCGAACGCCCGGGTTTGCCGCTCCTCGCCGCCCAGGTGCTGGTGCGAAACGGCGCGGAATTCGATCCGGAAGGTTTCGCGGGCACCGCCAGCCTGACCGGCGACCTCCTGACCAAGGGCACGGAAACGATGTCCGCTCCGCAGATCGCGAGCGCGATCGAGTCGTTAGGCGGCTCGATTGATTCGGGCGCGGGCTGGGACGGCTCGGCCGCGAGCGTGGTCGTCATGTCCGACAAGGCGGAGGAAGCGCTGAAAATTTTGGCCGATACCGTGCTTCATCCGGCTTTCCAGCAGGAGGAGATCGACCGTTTGAAAAGCCAGCGGCTCGACGGGTTGCGCGTCGCCCTGCAGCAGCCGGGTTCTCTCGCGCGCTTTGTCACGACCCGGGTGCTTTACGGCTCAGGCGCATACGGTCACGCGTCCGGCGGGACGCTCGAGACCGTGCAGGCGATTACGCGCGAGCAGATCGTCCGTTTCTACGAAGAATTTTATCAGCCCAAAAATGCGACTTTGATCCTGGCCGGCGACGTCACGCTCGAACAGGGCACGGCCTGGGCGCAAAAATTCTTCGGCGACTGGAAGAGCAGCCAGGCTGCGCCGAAAGAAAAAGTGCGCTCCGGCGCGGAGGATTGGAAACCGACGCAGGTCGTGGTCAACATGCCGGAGGCGGGCCAGGCGGCGGTGACGGTGGCGCGACCGGCGATCGAACGCGCGTCGCCCGATTATTATGCCGCCCTTGTCGCCAACGCCGCGCTCGGGAACGGCTTCGTTTCGCGGATCAATCGCGAGATCCGGATCAAGCGCGGGCTGAGTTACGGCGCCGGCAGTTCGCTCGATCCGCGGCGGGAGGTGGGACCGTTCGCCGCCTCGGCCCAGACGAAAAACGAATCGGCCGCGGAAGTGGCCGGGTTGATGGAGACCGAGCTGAAACGCCTCGTGAGCGAGCCGGTGAGAGGCGAGGAATTGAAGTCGCGCCAGGCGGTCCTGACCGGTCGTTATGCGCGCAGCCTGGAGACGAACCGCGGGTTTGTTTCCCAGATCTCCGATCTCGCGACCTACAATCTGCCGCTCGATACGCTCGATAAATACATCCCGTCGATCGACGCCGTGACGAGCGAAGCAGCGACCGATTTCGCGAAGAAATACCTCGCCCAACCGACCAGTCTCATCATCGTCGGCAAGGCCGATGAATTTCTCGAGCCGCTGAAGAAAAATTATCCGGAGGTCAGGGTGATCGAGCAAAAAGATCTCGACCTGAACCAGGCGAGCCTGAAGAAGGCGAAGTAACGCCTAGGCGCTCCTCATATAACGCGCCCCAGCGCGACTGGTTCATCGCGCACATCGGGACCGCTTCCCATTCGCCGGTCGCGCGATCTTTGACCGCGCCCTTGAAGACACAGGCGTCGAGCCGGGCCTTTGTAACCGGTTCGTTAGGCGCATTCGCCACCTGGCTCGCATCCATGAAGTTGTGCGTGCCGATGTTGATCGTGTGCGCGCGCCCCGTCGCGAGCGCCCAGAGGAAACGCGTGGGGATTTGGCCGGTGCCGATTAACGCCGCCGCCCGCGCCAGGGTGCGCCCGGCAAGTTTCGGATGGCGCGCAAAGGCGCCGGCGACCCGGTAGGGCAGGAGGGAAGCGGCGCCATCGGAATCGGTCGTCATGGTCGAGATGGCGCCGATCGTGGCCAGGATCTCGGCGAAAATTCCCTTCGTTTTCTCGTCGTTAGGCAGAAGCGGAAAATAGCGCCCGCGGCGCTGTTCGACGAGCAGGCTAGCACCCTGGTTGCAGTCCGGATGTCCGCCGAGGTAGGCGCTGCCGTCGAGCTGTAAGCCCATCCCCTGGCAAAGTTTTTCCCAGACGATCTTGGGTGTGACCGGGTGGGCGGAGAAGATGGTCCGCCCGGTGTTTGCCTCCGGCTGGAAGCTGAGGATGCGCCAGATGCGCGAACGCGCAGGATCGGCCAGGAACCAGCGCACGACCTCCGCCACCGAATCGATGTTGCGCTCCGTCACGGTGCAGTTGTGCGCCAGTTCGAGGGGGAGGCCCGTTCGTTGGCGGATATGCGTGGCGAGTTTGGTGAACGATTCCCGGACCGGATGGAGATCGGCCTCGCTCGTTAGGCGGTTGATTGGAAAGCCGTGCCGCCCGGCCTGCGTCAGGTCGATGTGGACCGCGACCTGGCGCAACCCGCCCTCGATCACGAGCGCTTCGAGGAAATCCGGCTGCTCGAGCAAAGTTTGGCCGTGGGTCATTAACATCGGCACCAGCCCGGCGCTCACGGCGTAACGCGTGATCGCGACCAGTTCTTCCGGCCGCCCCGCGCGCCAATAGGCATCGGCCACGTCGCCGCCGGTGATCTGCAAACCGCCGCCCGGCCCCTGGAAGCGTCGATTGGCGTCGATCTGCTCCTTCATTTGCGCGAGCGACGGGATCGGGACCTCGTTCGCGTTTGCCGGCAGGTAGCAATGGGTGCAACGAAACGAGCAGTAGCTCGCGCCGGTCGTGAAACCGCAGTGGGTGAGATGGCGGCCGGCGAGTTGGTTAGGCGTGCGCAATTCCTGGGGGAGGGAATCCCAGCGCGCGCGCAACAGCGCCTGTTTCTCGGGATCGATCGGGAAACGAAAAGCGTTCCAGCGCGCGCGCCAGCGGGAGGGACGAGGCGCGCGCGACTCAGCCATTGCGCGCCGCTGATCGTCGTTAGGCAAGTGTTCCAAGTCAGGTCCTTCGTCCCAAAAGCTTGAAGCCTTCGGAGCGGGCAACGTAGGTGGCGGCGGTGATGTCGCCGGTCACATTCAGGACGGTCCGGCACATGTCGAGGATGCGGTCGACGCCGAGAATGATGGCGATGAGAGCCGGGTTGATGCCGTAGGCGGCGAGCATGACGATGATGAAGGGGATGGAGCCGCTCGGGACGCCGGCGGTTCCGATCCCGCCGAGGATGGCGAAGTAGGCGATGCCGAGTTGCTGCCAAATGGTCAGATCGATCCCGGCGAGCTGGGCCAGAAAAAGGACGGTCACGCCTTCGTAAAGCGCGGTCCCGTTTTGATTCGCCGTCGCCCCGACTGTCAGGACGAAAGCGTTGATTTCGCGCGGGACGCCCAGGTTTTCCTCCGAGACGCGCAAGGCGGTCGGGAGGGTGGCGTTGGAGGAAGAAGTGGAAAAGGCGGTCAGCATGACCGTTTTGATGCGGCGGAAAAATTCGAGCGGGTTAATGCGCGAGAGGAAGTAAACCGAGACGGAATAGACGCCGAACATGTGGAGGATGAAGCCGAGAAGCGCGGTGACGACGAACCAGGCGAGCGCGCTGAGCAGATCGATTCCGAAGCGGGCGGTGTTATTAAAGAGGAGACAGGCGACGGCATAGGGGGCGACCTTCATGATGAGGTCGATGAGCTTGCAGGAAATCTCGAAGAGGCCTCGCAAGCCGCGCAGAAACGGTTCTGCGACCCCCGGCCTAACGAGGGTGGCGGCGACGCCGAGCAGGACGGCGAAGAGCATAAGATGGAGCATGTCCGGCGTGTCGGTCTGTCTTTCTGCGCCTGCCCGGATGCCGGCGATGGAGGCGACGGGGTTCGAGGGCACGAGGGTCTTGACCACCTGCATCGCGGCCGAATCGGCCGTGGCGGGTTTTTTCGTGGCGTCGGCGACGCGCCGGGCGGCATCGCTCCCGTAGCGTTCTTCAAGCCCGGCCCGGGTGGTGGCGTCGACCCGTTCGCCCGGACGGATCGTGTTTGCAATCGAGATGCCGATGACGACCGAGATGGCGGAGATGACCAGGGTGTAGCCGAAAGATTTCAGGCCGATGCGGCCGAGCTTGCGGACGTCGCCAATGCCTGCGACGCCGACGACGAGCGAGGAGAAGACGAGCGGCACGACGATCATGAGAAGGAGGCGGAGGAAAAGGGTACCGATCGGTTCGGTGATATTCGAGACGACCCAGACGACGCGCGGATCGTCGCCGCCGAGCACGATGTTCGCGAGGACGCCAGCGACAACGCCGACGCCGAGACCGATCAGGATGCGCGTATGAAGGGCGAGACCTTTGGGACGATCGGGAGTCTTGTCGTCGAGATCGGTGACGGTTTCGCGCTCGAAGCTGTCGGATGAACGGCGTGGTTCGTTAGGATCGTCCATGAGAAAGGCGCCGCTATTGATACGTGTGGGGAGCGCGCGCTGCCAGCCCGCAGTTTCCGGAAGTTGCAGGGGGTCGTCCGCATCTTCCGCGTCACGCCCTTTCCATCGCGCGGCAAATACGTTCCATTGCCCGATGTTTCTGACCCATCTCCAATGCACCTCGTGCGGACTTCAGCACGAGTGGTCGCGTTTGCAGAACTTGTGCACCGCCTGCCAGAAACCGCTTTTCCCGGTCTACGACCTGGCCGCGGCCGGGCGAACCCTGACTCGCGCATCGCTCGCCGGACGCGAGCGCTCGCTCTGGCGTTATCGCGAGGTCCTGCCGCTGCCGCTCGATGCTGCGCCGGTTTCGTTAGGCGAAGGCGGCACGCCGTTGCTGCGCGCGGAGCGTTTTGGGGAGGCGGCTGGATTCTCGGATCTCTGGGTGAAGGATGAATCGCTCAATCCGACGCAGAGTTTCAAGGCGCGCGGAATGGCGGTGGCGGTTTCGATGGCAAAACATCTCGGCGCGACCAAACTCGCGGTCCCGACCGCCGGGAACGCCGGCGGCGCGCTCGCCGCTTACGCCGCGCGTGCCGGACTCGAGGCGCACATCTTTATGCCGAGCGATACGCCGCGGGCGAACGTGATCGAGTGCCGGGAAACGGGCGCGCACGTCACGATGATCGACGGCTTGATCACTGATTGCGGCGCGGAGATCGCACGGCGGAAAGAGAAAGAGGGTTGGTTTGACATGTCGACGTTGAAGGAGCCGTATCGGGTCGAGGGCAAGAAAACGCTCGGTTACGAATTGGCCGAGCAATTTAACTGGGAACTTCCGGATGTGATTCTATATCCGACGGGCGGCGGCACTGGTCTGATCGGAATGTGGAAAGCTTTCGATGAGATGGAAGCGATGGGCTGGATCGGGGCGAAACGGCCACGGATGTTTTCCGTCCAGGCTGCTGGGTGCGCGCCGATTGTTCGCGCCTTTGAGACTGGCGCCACCAGCGCGCTTGAATTTCCCGATGCCCACACACGCGCCTCGGGACTGCGGGTGCCGAAGGCGGTGGGCGATTTCCTCATGCTGGAAATCCTGCGCAAATCCAGCGGAGGAGCCGTTACGGTGGATGACGACACCATGATTCGCGTGACGCGCGAGGTCGGCGCCAAGGAGGGACTCTTTGTTGCGCCGGAAGGCGCGGCGTGTTTCGCGGCTCTGCAGGCACTTGGCGGAGACGGGAAGATCGAATCCGAGGAGCGGGTGGTGATTTTCAATACCGGCTCAGGAATCAAGTATCTGGAGTGTTACGAGGAGTGATCCAGGTGACCGAGGGTTCGCCTTCTTCCCTGGGCGGGATTGCGGCGTGACATTTTTCGCTCGAGGGAGCGAAAAATGGAGGCAAGGGGATTCGAACCCCTGACATCCAGCTTGCAAAGCTGGCGCTCTACCAACTGAGCTATGCCCCCGCGAAGAGTGAGAGAGTAGGTCGAAGATCGGAAAATGCAACGCGACAGGCCGTCTTCGAGGTTGTTCTGGAGGGGCTGGGTAAGTCGCGCTTGAATCGCCCTAATGGGCGGCTTAACAACTTTGATGAATCTACAAAGTCTGAGGGCAAAAATGGTGCGCGGTTTTCTGGTGGTGGTCTGCGTCGCGGGAACGCTGGCATCTGGAGCAGTCGCGAAAGCAGAAACGGCCACGTTCAACTTCGCCCCGGTCGGTTCTTCCTACCTGGCGGCGCTTTTGGCCGACGATCCGCTCGTCGGCAAAGAGATCGTCACGGCCCGGATTTATTTGGACGTGGAGTCTTTTCCCGGCTCGGACGCCGCGAATTTCTACACCGACATCGCATTTCCGATCGAGCCTTTCCCGGGGAATGTGACCGGGCTGGTGCTGATCGGCGCCGATCTGGGTTGGTCCGGGGAGGGGACATTTCATTACTTCGAGGAAACGACCCGCTTCAATGGCGTGTTTGCCCCCTATCGCTACGGCGGCGAAACGCCGGGAGAGAATTTCGAGGGAGTGTTGCTCAATACCTCGCGGATCGAATTTGATTACGTCGCGGCCGGCGGCGGCGACCTCGCTCTCGGAAGCGCGGTCTCGCGCCGGACTCACGGCAGCACGGGCGAGTTTGATGTTGATCTCCCGCTGACCGGGGACATCGCGATCGAACCCCGCGCCGGCAACGGGAAAGGCGAGATCGTCTTTACGTTCAACAAAAATGTCACCGGCGCCGGCGGCGTGACCTCGAGTTGTGGGAAGGTCGGGCCGGTGATAGTCGATCCTGATGATGCCCATAGCCTTTCGGTTTCGCTGAATGAGCTCGCCTGCAATCACAACACCGTCACCGTGACATTGAGCGGCGTGACGGACGACCAGGGGAATACCCTGGATTCGGCAGCAGTCACTTTTGGCATTCTTTTTGGAGATGTGAATGGCGACCGGATCGTAAACAATGTCGATATCGCGGCGGCTCGGGCAGCGAAAGGGCAAACGACGAGGCTTTCCAATTTGCGCTCCGACATTAACACGGACGGTGGAATCAATAGTCAGGACGTCGGCGAGGTGAAGAGTCATCGCGGGGAGATCCTGCCCTAAGCGGCAGGCGCAGTTCCTCCCAGTCGCCCGGCCTAACCGGCTTTTCACCCGTTTTGATGGTGGTTGAGCTGGCAAGGGGTGGCCTCTGCCGAAGGCGCGGCCAGTCGGCGCGCGGATAAACAAAAAATGCCGGACAGCGTAAGCCGTCCGGCATTTTAGAGTCAGCAATCAAACAAAAACTGAATTGTGCGTTACCGTTTCGATTCTCTCTGAGCCTCGGTCTCTTTCGATTCCGAGGGCTTAACGGCATCTCCAAAACCCCGAAAGATTTTGGGCTTAGCCGTCGACCTATTCAAACCGATCCAGCAAGAGCAAGCTCGAGCTGTCCGATTGAATTTCTCCTTAGAAAGGAGGTGATCCAGCCGCAGGTTCCCCTACGGCTACCTTGTTACGACTTCATCCCAGTTACCGCTCATAGCGTAGGCGGCTGCCTCCATTGCTGGTTGGCGCACCGACTTCGGCTACAAGTGACTTCCATGATGTGACGGGCGGTGTGTACAAGGCCCGGGAACGTATTCACGCCGTCGTAGCTGATACGGCATTACTAGCGATTCCGGCTTCATGGAGGCGAGTTGCAGCCTCCAATCCGAACTGGGCTCAGTTTTACTAGATTTCCTCCACCTCGCGGTCTCGGATCGTTCTGTACTGAGCATTGTAGTACGTGTGCAGCCCTGGCCGTAAGGGCCATACTGACTTGACGTCGTCCCCACCTTCCTCCCCGTTTCACAGGGCAGTCTGAACAGAGTGCTTCTCAATAAAGAGAGTGGCAACAGTTCACAGGGGTTGCGCTCGTTGCGGGACTTAACCCAACATCTCACGACACGAGCTGACGACAGCCATGCAGCACCTGTGCAAATTGTGTCTTTCGACACTCGCCGGCTTTCACCGGTTTAGAGATGCATGTCAAGGCCAGGTAAGGTTCTTCGCGTTGCATCGAATTAAGCCACATACTCCACCGCTTGTGCGGGCCCCCGTCAATTTCTTTGAGTTTTAATCTTGCGACCGTACTCCCCAGGCGGCACGTTTAACGCGTTAGCTCCGGCGCGGAAGGGGTCGAATCCTCCCACACCAAACGTGCACCGTTTACTGCTAGGACTACCGGGGTATCTAATCCCGTTTGCTCCCCTAGCCTTCGTGCCTCAGTGTCAGGAACTGTCCAGAGACCCGCCTTCGCCACTGGTCTTCCTTACGATCTCTACGCATTTCACTGCTACACCGTAAATTCCAGTCTCCTCTCCAGTCCTCAAGCACGGCAGTATCGAATGCAGTTTCGAAGTTAAGCTCCGAAATTTCACACCCGACTTACCACGCCACCTACGCACCCTTTACGCCCAATGAATCCGAACAACGCTTGGGACCTCTGTATTACCGCGGCTGCTGGCACAGAGTTAGCCGTCCCTTCCTCTTCTGATACTATCAAGTAGCCAGTAGTTACTTGGCTACACTTGTTCTCAAATGACAGGAGTTTACAACCCGAAAGCCTTCATCCTCCACGCGGCGTCGCTCCTTCAGGGTTGCCCCCATTGAGAAAAATTCTCGACTGCTGCCACCCGTAGGTGTCTGGACCGTGTCTCAGTTCCAGTGTGACTGGTCGTCCTCTCAGACCAGCTACCCGTCATAGCCTTGGTGGGCCGTTACCTCACCAACTAGCTGATAGGCCGCGGGGTCATCAAGAAGCGCCAGGTTGCCCCGGCTTTGATGTTGGAAAGATGTCTTCCCTGATCATATGCGGTATTAATTCGCCTTTCGACGAGCTATCCCCCACTTCTCGGCAGATTCCCCACGTGTTACGCACCCGTTCGCCACTAAATTACTTCAGGTATTGCTACTAGAAGTAATCCCGTTCGACTTGCATGTCTTATCCACGCCGCCAGCGTTCGTTCTGAGCCAGAATCAAACTCTCCGTAAAAATTTGGAGCCGGCATCATTGCTGATCCCGGACAAAGTTTGCGCCCCTCTTCGCTAACGAAGAGGGAGCTGAAATCTGACCATTCTAAACCGGCCACCACTCGTAAGTGGAAGCCGGTGTTCGTCCGATCTTATTCAAATTAAGATTCCCTCGCGGCTCCGAAGAACCGGTTCGGGAAAATTTTTAATCAAAGAAACTCGACGTATAACGCACAATTCAATTTTCGCTGACTTCTACCTTCCGAATTTCGTTCTCGAAATTCGTCGCGCCGTAGCTTTACGCGGAGGCGGATCAAATTTCGATTTAATCGTCGTGATGACGAAATCCAGAATTGCACTGTCAAAGATCAACCGTTCTCTTTCGCTCCACGACAAACGCCGCCCCTTGCTGAATAATCCAACAACCGGCGGCTCGAAGTTGAGCCAAGAAGAACACCCCGGGAAGCCCGAGGCCGCATCAGCGGACGAACAAAGTATCGCGGACCGCCCCCCCGTCAACGCACATTTTTCACTTTTCTGTGAGATTTTTTTTGCCCCGCTTGAGGACCGGAGGCGATGCCTCGTCGGCCAGCCGGGTCCGCGGGGCGCGCACCCTGACGAAGCGGTAGCGGCCGCGAATATTTTCCGCGATGAACCGGCCCTTCGACGGGGCTTCGACCAGCCCGCGATGAACATGCGACGGCACCTCGAGAAATCGATAGACGGCGCCGCGGGTGAACTCGATCTCGAGCGCGCGGAGCTGGCGGCTGTAACCGACACTGGCGACGTTGGTGGAAACGACCGGCTCGCGCTTGATCCGCGAGCGCACCATCTCCTCCGGATTGGCCGCGGCGATCGTCGTCGAAAGGACGGCGAGGACCAGCAGAACGGGGGCGCGATTCATTTTCATCGCGGGCTTTTTTTAGGGAAATTGGCGGACGCGGTCAAGCCGATTTTCCCGGCAGTGGCGGCGGGATGATATCGTTAGGCGGAGATCAGTGCAGCCAGCCGCCCGTCGCCTGCAGGGGGATGAGCTGGCCGCGCGCCGTGATCCAGGCGGCGATCGCCGGGGGCGCCCCAGGTTCGGTCGCGGCGCTGATCGTTAGGCTGGCGCGCTGGACGCCGGCGCCGGGTTTGAGGTCGGCGCTTTGCAGGTCAAGGACGACGAATTCGTGCGCCAGTTTGCGGCCACGGTTTTCGCCGGCGCCGACGTTGCTGACAAGGCCGGAACCGAGGAGCGCGAGATGCACCTCGTAGGCGGACTCGTCCGCGGGCCGGAACTCGACCGCGAAAGTCTTGCCATCGCTGGTCGCGACGCTCAGGAGGCCGATTTGCTTGTCGTTAGGCTGGCCCGGTTGCAGGCCCGACCAGCGGCGCTCCTCGCGCCCATTCACCACCACCGCCGGGGTGTAAACCGACTCGCTCCGCCAGAGCGCGGCGTAGCGGCTTTGCCGTTCCGTCCATCGTTTCGACGCGAACCGGTCGGGCCAGCCGAGCCGGTCCCAGTAATCGACATGAAAGGCGAGAGGCACGAACTGTTTCCACAAACCCGGGTTCTCCTTTTGCCGGCCCAGCCAGGCTTCGGCCGGCGGACAACTGCTGCAGCCCTCGGACGTGTAGAGTTCGACCAGCGAAGTCTGCCCCGGACCGCTCTGGAAACGCCTCTCCGCCGCGGATGATTCGATGGCAAACATGAGGAACACAGCGAGGACATGGAGCGGGAGTTTCATGCCTCGTGTGAGCTACATGCGCCTCGTTTATTCCAATCTTCCAGCTCGTTAGGCGAGATTGAGGATGTGCTTGATCCCCCGCACTGGGATCAGGACCCAGTCCGGCCGATGGTTCAATTCGTAGCCGACTTCGTAGACCGCCTTGTCGAGCAAGTACGCCTCCAGCAGGACAGTGAGTTCGCCTTCCTTTTGCGGCAGGAAGTTCGCGCCCGCCGCGGTCGCGAGGTAGCTCTCGAGGAAAGTCGCGCTCATCTGCCGATACCAAAGGTCGGCCCACGGTTCGAGGAACGGCACGTCCTCGGTCCGCATCGACGGTTGCCAGAGCGCGCTGTAGGCGGCGTATTGGAAAGAGCGCATCATTCCGGCGACATCGCGCAAAGCGGAGCGCTTGAGTTTGCGTTCGCTCAACGGCCGGGCCGGCTCGCCTTCGAAATCGAGAATGACAAAATCCTTCCCGGTCGAGAGCGCCTGCCCGAGATGATAATCGCCGTGAATCCGGATCTTCATCGCGGAGGCATGCCGCTCGAGCGTCTGCTGTTCGGCGGCGAGGATCTGCTGCTCCGCCGCCAGGACCTGCGCGGCTTCGGCCCGGAACGCCTCCGGCAATTCCGGCAGCTTCTTCTGCAAAAGCGCAAAGGCCCGGCGGAGCGAGGCCCGCATCGATTGATAAACCGAGCGCTGCGCCATGGCGTTGAACGGCTCCGGCGCGAAGCGCTTGTCGTTCGTCTCGCCGGCGAGGGCGAGGTGCATCTCGCCCGTGCGCTGGCCGATCAGCTTTGCTTTCTCGGGATAAACGCCGCCGAGCAATTCTTCGAGCAACGGGCCGGGTGTGGCGGTGGCCGCCTGGAGGTCGCCTTTGCGTTCCAGCACTCGCTCGTAATAACGGCCGACGGCATCGAGCGTCAGCTCCCACGCGTCGCCCTCGTTAGGCGCGGCGGCCTGCAAGAGCGCCACCACCGTCGGCTCGGAGCGCGCGCGCCGGTACTCGATCGCTCCGACAAACGCCGGGACGTGCGCGAAGTGCTGTTTCTCGGTCAGGAACCGGGTCAGCTCAACATCGGGATTCATCCCATCTTCCAATTTGCGATAGAGCTTGAGGAAGAAGCGGTCCTCAAAAAGAATCGAGGAGTTGCTCTGCTCGGCGTTGAGCACGCGCGAGGCCGGCGTTTGGTCGCGCGGCTCCTCTTCCAGCAGGCTGCTCCCGACGCCGACGAGATGACCATTCCGGCCCTTGAGATCGGTCCCAGTCGCCATGAGCTGAAAGATCCTGTCGCGAAATTCCTGGTCCCAGAGCGCGTCGTAAAGAACGCCCTTGCCGCCGACCCGCGCGATCACGGCCTGCGGCGTGGAGCGCGCCAGCGCCTCGGCCGCGGGGCCGGTTTCCAGCTGCACCGGCAGCGAATAGACATCGGGCGCGCCGTCGGTGTAGTCGACCTGGACGAGCCAGAATTGCCCGGCATCCTCGGCCACCGGAATCTGCTCGATGATCCGCATCTCGCGAATGCTCCGCGCCTTCGCCCCAAACCAGCGACAAGTGCGGAGATAGTTAGGCAAAATCTCCCGCTCGAGCTGGGCGCGCTGATTGTTCACCAGCAGGGCCGCGAGTTTCGGCTCGGCGTCGATCGTCGGTACGTGCCGTTTTTTTGTCGTCCGCTTTTCCTTCTGCGATTGAAAGGCAAACCAGTAGTGCCCGTGCGGACCGATCGTCAGGAAATAAGGCGCCTTCTTGATCGGCGGGAAAAGATTGCGGCTAAACACCTCCATCGGCACGCAGCCGCTGAAGCGCGAGAGATCGATCTGCACCGGTTGCGAGAAGCGCGAGAGATTCGCCACCACCAGGATGGTCTCGCCCTCATGCTGGCGCAGAAACGCCAGCACCTTCGGATTATCGGGATGCAGGAACTCAATCGAGCCGCGCGAAAAAGCGCGGAAGTTTTTCCGCATCGCGATCACCCGCCGCATCCACCAGAGGAGCGAGGAGAGGTTCTTCTGCTGGTTCTCGACGTTGATCGCCTCGTAGTGGTACTCGGGATCGATCGTGATCGGGAGGTAGAGCTGCTGCGGGTTCGCCTTGGAAAAGCCGGCGTTGCGATCGCTGCTCCACTGCATCGGAGTGCGGCAGCCGTTGCGATCGCCGAGGTAGAAATTGTCGCCCATCCCGATCTCGTCGCCGTAGTAGAGCACCGGCGTGCCCGGCATGGAGAAGAGGAGAATGTTGAGCAGCTCGATCTTGCGCCGGCTGTTGGCCAGGAGCGGCGCGAGCCGGCGCCGGATGCCGAGATTGATCCGCGCCGTCGGATCGGTCGCATAGACGCGCCACATGTAGTCGCGCTCCTCGTCCGTCACCATCTCGAGGGTGAGCTCGTCGTGGTTGCGCAGGAACATCGCCCACTGGCAGTTCTCGGGGATGGCCGGCGTCTGCTCGAGGATGTCGATGATCGGAAAGCGATCCTCCATTTGCAGCGCCATGAACATCCGCGGCATGAGCGGGAAATGGAAATTCATGTGCGACTCGTCGCCGTCGCCGAAATATTTGACCGCGTCTTCCGGCCACTGGTTGGCCTCGGCCAGGAGCATGCGCCCGGGGAATTTCGCCTCCATGTGGGCGCGCAACTGCTTCAGGTAGACGTGCGTCTCGGCCAGGTTCTCGCAGTTGGTCCCCTCGCGCTCGTAGAGGTAGGGGATGGCATCGAGCCGGAGGCCGTCCACCCCCATGCTCAGCCAATAATCGAGGACCTTCTGCACCGTCTCGTGCACCGCCGGGTTATCGAAATTCAGGTCCGGCTGGTGGGAATAAAAGCGGTGCCAGTAGTAGGCCTTCGCCACCGGGTCCCACGACCAGTTGGAAGTCTCGAAGTCCTTGAAAATGATCCGCGCATCCTTGTAGCGCTCCGGCGAATCGCTCCAGACATAGAGATCCGCGTAGGCGTCATCGTCCGCGTTGTAGCCGGGGGCGTTGACCCCGGCCGGGCTCCTTGTCTGTCGCCGAGCTGCCGGGGTCGGCGCCCCCGGCGACAGCATTCCGTCGCGCCATGGCGCGACGCGATTTCTGGAACCACGGGTTCTGGTCCGAGGTGTGATTGATCACCAGTTCCGTGATCACGCGCAGCCCGCGCTCGTGCGCCGCGGCGAGGAAAGCCTTGAAATCGGCCAGGGTGCCGAAGTTCGGATTCACGTCGAAATAATCGGCGATATCGTAGCCGTCATCGCGCATGGGCGAGGGATAAAACGGCAGGATCCAGATCGCGGTCGCGCCCAGTTCCTGGAGGTAATCGAGTTTCTCGATCAGCCCGCGGAAATCGCCGATCCCGTCGCCGTCGCTGTCGTGGAAAGTCTTTACATGCAGCTCGTAGATGACCGCGTCTTTGTACCAAAGCGGATCGGGAGCGAGGACGTCATCGGGCATGCGCTACCTTTGCGCAGAACCCGGGCGGCGCAATTTCGTAGCTCCGATTTTCAATCGGAGATCGGGGGACGCCGATTACAAATCGGCGCTACGAAGAGAACCGGGCGGTGCAATTTCGTAGCTCCGATTTTCAATCGGAGATCAGGGGCACGCCGATTACAAATCGGCGCTACGCAGCAAAAACTCCCCGCTTCGCAGCCGCGCTTTCTCCGGGTTGAGCCGAATGTACTGCCGGCAGCGCAGCAATTCCGTTTCATCCCGGACGATATGATCGTAGAAACCCCTCTGCCAAAGAGAGGTTCCCTTGCGTCCAAGGGCCGCATTGATCTCCCGGGCACAGTACCGCTTCAACGATTGCAGCACGCTCTCCAGCTCCCACTCTGCCCGCGGCGCGATCAGCAGGTGCGCGTGATTCGGCATGATCACAAAATCGCCCAGCTCGTAGCGTTGATTCTCAAAAAACAACAAGGCATCGCGCACCAGCGATGCGAGCTGCGGCTGGCGCAGGAGACAGGCGCCATGGCTCTCATTCAGGCAACGAAACAATTTCCGCGTGCGTTCCCAAGTGCAACTTGGGAACGAGAGGGGAACGAGGGGGGAAACTCCGCGCTGCCAGCAGGGATAGGAAGGGGCGCCGCCCGGGCCAACACTCCCGGGTGCGCCCGCGCATTGTTTTCGGCTTGAATTTCGTCGACCGCGGCAGCTAGAACTAAAGGTGGTGCAACCCTCCAGCCAATCTACGGCGGCGACCGGATGATCTTTCTTCCACCAGAGCATTCTAACTCCACCCACACCCAAGCCTATGAAAACCCGGCTCCTTCTTACCCTAAGTCTCGCTCTCACCCTGCAGGCCTACGCCGGCAGCGCCACCTGGAATCTTAATCCGGCCAGCAACGACTGGAGCAGTGCCACGAACTGGACACCCGCAACGGTGCCGAATGGCTCAGCCGACGTCGCCACCTTTAGTACCTCCGACACCACCACCATCTCGCTTTCGAGCGCCATTGAAGTCAGTGGTCTGGTTTTCGAGCCGGGCGCCAGTCTCTTTACCTTTGCCGTCGGGACGAATGCCAAGACGGATGTGGATATCACGGGCGCCGGGATCACCAATAGTCCCGGGATCACGCAGACTTTCATCGCGCAGCGCAATGCGTCAGGAGGTCAAGGCGTCATCACTTTCAGAGGCAGCGCGAATGCGGGCAGCGGCACCGTCTTCATTGTCCAGGGTGGGGTGGAGAATAACTTCAATTTTGCCGCGACCCAATTCGCGGACCAAGCGAGCGCGGGGAACGGAATTTTCCATTGCGAAGGTGGAATCAATCACGGAGTCGGTGGAAGCGTCAGCTTTTTTGACGACGCGACGGCGGCGCAGGGCATCTTCACCGTGGAAGGCGGGGCGTCGGCCCGGTCGGGCGGGGGAGACATCTATTTCGGCGATTCGTCCACGGCGGGCGATGCCAGCATCACCGTCAATGGCACCAATTTTAGTGGCGCCCTTCCCGGCCTCGTGCAATTCGCCGCCGTGACCAGTGCGACGGCGGGGAACGCCAGCCTGGTGGCTAATGCTGGCAGCGTCGCCGGCGGGGAGATTCGATTCGCGGGCCCAACGACCTCGGGCGGCACCGCCAGGATCGAGCTTGTCGGCAATGGCACGCTCAATGTCTCGGGCTCGCTGCACCCTGCGATCACGATCGGCTCGTTGACCGGCGACGGCGTCGTCCTGCTGGGGTCGAATCCATTAACCATCGGGAGCAACTCACTCAGCACGCTCTTCAGCGGAGTGATCGAGGGCACGGGAACGATCACCAAAATCGGCAGCGGGACGCTGACTTTGGGCGGTGCCAGCACCTACACCGGCGCCACGACGGTGAGCGCAGGAGTCTTACTGGTGGCCAACCAAACTGGCTCGGCCACTGGCAGCGGATTGGTTAGCGTCAACTCCGGCACGCTCGGCGGCGGGGGAATCATCTCTGGTGGAGTCGAGATCGGGGGCGGAGCCACGCTCGCGCCCGCTAGCGGGAGCAGCAATCAAGTGACTCTGACCTTGCAGCAAAGTCTCAACCTGACCGCCGGCGCGAAGTATCTTATGGCTTCAAAGCGAGGGCGAGCCAGTCGCGCACAGACCTGGTCATCGCCAACGGCATCACCATTAGCAACGCCACGATCACCTTAAAAGGGAAGACGCAGGGCACGTTAACGCTCGGCACGGTCCTCAGGGTGCTCAGCAACACGAGCGCGAACCCGATCAGCGGTGTTTTCAGCAACCTGGCTGATGGAGCGATCGTGACGGTGAACGGCAATAAACTCCAAGCCAGCTACAGCGGTGGCGACGGCAACGATCTCACCCTCACGGTTGTGCCCTAACCTGCCAAAGTTCGGATTAGTCCTCTCGTTCCCAAGTTGCACTTGGGAACGAGGAGGAATCGAGTCGGCCAGGCGAAAGGTGACGAAATAAGTCGCACCCGCCTGTCGCCAATGCGGAAGTGTCGTGTCATAGATGCGCATCGCCTCATGGGGATCGAACGGAAATGCACGTAGCTTCGATTTTTAATCGAAGAAGAACGCCGATTGCAAATCGGCGCTACGCCCTGCTCGCCCTGGCCAGTCTCCTCGCTCTCGCACCGCTTCAGGCGCAGGACGCCGCGAGCCCGAGCGCGACCGTTTCGCCCTCCGCTTCCCCGACTGCGCAACCGGCCGCGACGCCGATCCCGCTGGCCGATGTCGTCACCCAGGCGGATGCGGCGGAGGCGAGCCTGCAGGAGGCGCTCCCGGCCGAGCAAGTCGCCACGCCCGCTCTCCGGCGCGACCTGCCGGCGGTGACCCGGGAGATCAACGCCCAATTGGCGGAGATGACGCAAATGCTCAAGCCCGGCGTTCTCCTCGAGACGCTGCGCGAGATCGAGACGCGCTGGGTAAGATTGGGCGAGCAATTGAGCCTCTGGGCCCGCGACCTGACCGCCCGGGCCAACGTCCTCGACCGGCAGATCGCGCTCCTCCCGGAGCTGCAGGCGACCTGGCAAAAGACGGGCGAGGCCGCGCAGGACGCGGAGACGCCGCCCGAGATCCGGCAACGGATCGATGGCGTGCTCGCCGCCATTGCCCAAACCGAAGCGGCCCTGGAGAAACGGCGGGCCGCGCTCCTGACCGATCAAAGCCGCGTCGCCGCGCAGGGGAAACGGGTGGCGGGCGCGCTGGCCTCGGTGCGGGCGGCGCAGGAGGCGGCGGTGAGCGAGCTGTTTGTGCGCGACAGCGCGCCGATCTGGAGCCCGGAAGTGCGCCGGGCGACGGCGCAGGAGATGGTGGAGGGGAGCCAGAATTCCTTTGGCGCGCAACTCGTCCAGCTCCGCGCTTACATGGCGCGGGATTGGCCGCAGTTTCTTTATCTCGCGCTCATCTTCGGCGGGCTGGCGACGGCGCTTTTCTGGGTGAAACGCCGGGCCGCGAAATGGACCGACGACGATCCGCTCCTGGCCCGCGCCAACCGCGTCCTGCAACTGCCGATCGCGACCGCGGCGGTGCTGACGCTGCTGGTTTGCCGGCCGCTTTTTGAGGACGCGCCGCGGCTGTTCTGGGCCATCCTCGCCACCCTCACGCTGCCGCCGATCGTGATCATCCTGCGGCAGTTGATCGACCGGCATCTCTATCCGGTGGTGAACGCGCTGGTCGTTTTCTACGTCATCGGGCAGGTGCGGCGGGTGGTGGCTTCGCTGCCGGGGCTGTCGCGTTTCATCCTCCTCCTGGAAATGGTCGGCGGGATGATTTTTCTGCTCTGGTTCATCCGCTCGACCCGGTTGCCGGCGCTGGCCACGGGCACGACTTCGCACAAGACGACGCGGGCGGCGGCGCGCGTCGGGCTGGTGCTGTTTGCGGCGGTCTTGCTCGCCAACGCGCTCGGCTTTTTCCGGCTGGCGAACTATCTCGCCATCGGGTCGCTCGTGACCGCTTACCTGGCGGTCTTTCTTTACGCCGCCGCCGGCGTGGTCGCGGGGCTGATCTTTTTTGCTCTCCACGTCCGGCCGCTGGCCGCGCTCGGCGTGGTCCGGCGGCATCGCCCGCTCCTGCAGCAGCGGCTGACGCGCGGGGTTTTCTTTGTCGCGCTCGTGACCTGGATCCTGCTCGGGCTCGACGCGTTCTCGCTCCGGGTGCCGCTGCTCGAGCGCCTGCGCGCGATCGTGGGGGCGGAGGTGAGCTTTCGCTCGCTCCACATTTCGTTAGGCGCGGTCCTCGCCTTCGCGCTCACGATGTGGGTCGCGGTCCTGCTTTCGCGCCTCATCCGATTCCTGCTCGAGGAGGACATCTACGATCGGTTCCAGCTCAACCGCGGGTCGTCCTACGCCATCTCGACCCTGCTGCATTATGTCGTCCTGCTGGCGGGCTTCTTCGTCGCCATCGCCGCGCTCGGGGTGGACATGACGAAGTTCACCGTCCTGGCCGGCGCGCTCGGGGTCGGGATCGGATTCGGTCTGCAGAACATCGTGAACAATTTCGTCTCCGGGCTCATCCTGCTCTTCGAGCGGCCGGTCAACGTGGGCGATGTCGTGCAGGTGCAGAACGATGTCGGGGTCATTCGCCGGATCGGGATTCGGGCCAGCATCATCCGGCTCTTTGACAGCTCGGAGCTGATCGTGCCTAACGGGCAGCTCATCTCCGACAAGGTGACGAACTTTACCCTTTCCAATCGCCAGCGCCGGATCGAGATCGCCGTCGGGGTGGCCTACGGGACGGATCCGAAACGGGTCATCGCGCTTCTCACCGAAGTGGCCGCGGCCCATCCGCTGGCGGCGAAGAACCCGCCGCCGCAAACGCTCATGACGGAGTTTGGGACCGACTCGCTGAATTTCAGCGTCCGCCTCTGGACGGACGAGTACGATCAATGGCTCCAGATCAAGAGCGACGTGGCGGTCGCCTTAACCGACAAGTTGGCCGAGGCGAAGATCACGATTCCGTTTCCGCAACGCGATCTCCATCTCCAGAGCATCGATCCGGCGGTGGCCGAACTCCTCCGGCGGAAAGAGCCGCCGGAGTAATTTCAAGCCCGGTTAGGGGACGACGCGCAGGTTTATCGGAGGCGATGGCGGTCCCGGAGGATCGGGCGGCCCGCCGGTGCCGTCGCCGACATTGGCCAGAAGCTTGGCGCGCATGAGCGCGAGGACGGGCTGTGCCAGGACCGGGGTGAGATCTTCTTCATAGATCTCGACAAATTTTCCGCCGAGCGAGACGGCGTGTTCCAAAGCATCCTGCAGCGGAATCGGGAAGGCCGGCATCGGGACAGGATCGGGATCGATGTAGGTGCGAGCCGGGTCTTCGATGGCGCGGCAGACCATCTGGAAGCCTTTCGGGAAATTGTACGGTGCCGGGGGCGGAGCGTGCGGGGGACTGACCGCGTAGAGAGCCGAGACCATCGTGCCGACCTGCCCGGGGAACGCGGCCTTGCCCCACTCCGAGATGGTGTTTTGCAAGGTAACGCCGAGGTCGCCGGGAACCACCCGCATCATCGTCATGAGGAGCGGCGTCGTCGGGAAATAGGTTTGGTAATCGGTGATGACACGTTGCGCCGCGGGAATGTAGGCGGCGCTGAAATCCGCGTAGGACGTGACCAGTCCCGGGTACCCGGAAGGCGGATTTTTGGCCAGGTTTTCCATCGCGTTGAAGTCGGCCTCGAGACCGGCCACGACCATATTGAAGTTCTGCATGAAGCCACCCATGACGACGTAGGAACAGGCGGGATTGTTTTCGTAGCGGGCGGCGAAGGCGGCGAGGAAGGTGCGCCATTTGTCGAGGTAGGCCGTGTCCCACGGTAGCGGCTGGCTGCCGATCGGGATCCCGGTTTTAGGATCCGTTTCCTGCATATTGTATTTGTAAATGACGGGCGCCGTGGTGTAGGCCCACTCCGGCACGGAGAGGCCGCCCGAGATGCTGATGCAGAGTTTTTTGCCGTGGGCGGCGGCGATCGCGATGGCGGAGTCGATCGAGTCCCATTTGTAGGTGGCGGCGTTATCCGGCTGGATCTTGGCCCAGCCTGTTTTGTAGCGATAGCCATCGATGTTTGGATTATCGAGCAACGGGTTATTTGTCAGGTCGATCTTGCCCGTCCCGGGCGCGCCGAAGAGCTGATCGTATATCCCGCTCGGCTCCGGTTTCATCGTGGCGGAGGCGGCGTGGGCCGAACCGATCAGCGCGCAGGCGAGCAGAAGCGCGCGCAGCATTCCGCCAACGCGGGCTCCGCGGTTCTCGTTGCGATCAGGGTTCTGCGCCGCGGCGCGGTCGTCGACAAGATTGGGTGAGGTTGGGTTGGTCATAAAAAGGTTCTCTGCGGCAGCGGCAAGCGCGCGCTGCTAAACTGAGGGACGGGGCGAAGCCCGTGGAGATGCCCTTTCCCCTCTAGATACAGCCAGCGCTGTGCCATTTGCCCCGGAAAGTTCCGGGTCCGTTAGCGCTGGTTTCCTGTTTGTGAAGGGAGCGAAAATTCAGCCTGCTCGGCCGGATTCGCCATCAGATTCACGCTGACCGCGCTTTTCCTCGATCAGGAATAGAGATACTCGTCGTGATACTCGCGCTGGGGCGCAAACTGCACGCTCTCGTCCCCGCCGGTCTCGGGGTATTCGAAGATTTTGCCTTCGTAATTGCGGATCACGATCTTTTCGTTGTCGTGATAAAGAACGTAACCGGGATTGATCGGCACCTTGCCGCCGCCGCCCGGGGCATCGATGACAAATTGTGGCACGCCGTAACCGGTGGTGTGACCGCGCAGGCCCTCAATGATCTCGATTCCCTTCGCGACTGAGGCGCGGAGGTGAGTGGAGCCGTTGATCAGGTCGCACTGATATAGATAGTAGGGGCGCACCCGGCACATGAGGAGTTTGTGCACGAGGTTTTTCATCGTCTCGAGATCGTCGTTCACGCCCGCGAGGAGGACGCTTTGGTTGCCTAACGGGATGCCATGGTTGGCCAGCATCTCGAGTCCGGCGCGCACTTCGGTCGTCAGCTCGCGCGGGTGGTTGACGTGAATGCTCATCCAGAGCGGATGATATTTCTGCAGCATCTTGCAGAGCTCGGGCGTGATCCGCTGCGGGAGAAAAATCGGGACGCGGGTGCCGATGCGGAGAAATTCGATGTGCGGAATCGCGCGCAGGCGGCTGAGGATTTTTTCGAGCTTGCCGTCGCTGAATAGGAGCGCGTCGCCGCCGGAAAGAAGAACGTCGCGGACTTCGGTGTGTTCCTCGAGATATTTGAAGGCGGCTTCAAACTCGGTGTGCAGTTCCTGTTCGCCGACACCGCTCACGACACGGGCGCGGGTGCAATAACGGCAGTAGCTCGCGCAACGATCGGTCACGAGAAAGAGCACGCGATCGGGATAACGATGGACGAGGCCGGGAACCGGCATATGCGAGTCCTCGCCGCACGGGTCCGCCATGTCGTAGGGCGAAGTCCAAGTTTCCTCGACCCGCGGGATGACCTGACGCCGGATCGGGCAATCCGGATTGTCGCGCTCGATCAAGTTAAAAAAATGCGGAGTGACGGCGAGCGCGAGCTTGTCGCCCGAGAGGAGAACGCCGGCGCGTTCCTCTTCGGAGAGGACGAGGTGCTGCTCGAGTTGCGCCAGGGTGGTGACGCGATTCTTGAGCTGCCAACGCCAGTCGTTCCATAATTCCGGCGCGACATCCGGGAAATAACCGGGCGCCATGGAGATAAACTTTTTACCGTCTGTATTGCCTTCGGCGAGAGTGACCATTTTGATTTCGAAGAAAAGGTTAAGGTGGTTAACTATCGTGTCAATGAAGGCACCTTTTGGTGCGCCGCCGCCCTCCAGGTTCCCTCTTTTCTCTTTCCCTGATTCGTTTTCCGGATGCCTCATCGATCTTGATCGGCCGCTCGGCGGGGGAGGATGAAACGCCTGCGGCGCGCGCCTTGCCGCTCGCACGCTTCCCGCTACTGTTTGAACGGCGCACCGCGCGCTCTGTCGAAAATCGCCACCTATGCGTCGTCTCTTTTTTAGCCTCTTTCTTGCCGCTTTGGCCTGGCCGGTCGGCCTGGCGGCGCAATCGTCTCCTGTTCCGGCCGCCCCGCCGGCCGCCGCCGCCGTGCCGCCGACGCCCACGATTCCGGCGGAGGCCGCCGCGCCGGGAAAGGATGTCGTCCATCAACTCAACAGCGCCTTCGCGAAAGTCTTTGAGATGGTCGCCCCGAGTGTCGTGATCATCGAGGTGACGAAGAAGAACGACGGCAGCGATCCTTCGCTGGAGGATCTTTTTTTCCAGCCGCCGGATGACACCAGTCGCAACCCCTCGCGGCGCGCGCCGGAGCCGGTGCAGAGCGAAGGCTCCGGGTTCATCGCCCGCCAGGACGGTTTCATCTACACCAATTTCCACGTCGTGGACGGCGCCGATAAAGTGCAGGTGAAATTGCAGGATGGCCGCGAGTTTCCCGGCAAAGTGGTCGGGACGGATGAAAAAACCGACATCGCCGTGATCAAGGTCGAGGCGAGCAACCTCCCGGTGGTGCAAATGGCCAACAGCGACGCGGTCAAGGTCGGCCAATTTGCCTTCGCCATCGGCGCGCCCTTCAAGCTCGACTACACTTTCACCTACGGCGTGATCAGCGGGAAAGGCCGGAACAAATTGCTCGCCATGGGCGGCTACAACATCGCGGATTATTTGCAGACCGACACCTCGATCAATCCCGGCAACAGCGGCGGCCCGCTCTGCGACATCGACGGCAAGGTGGTGGGCATGAACACGCTCATCAACGGCCTCAACCGCGGCCTCGGGTTCGCCATCCCGATCAACCTGGTGAACGAAATCGGCCAGCAGCTCATCGCCGGCAACAAGATCGTTAGGCCGTGGCTTGGGATCCGGATTGAAACGCTGGGCGAGGACTCTTCCATTCGCGATCTCTTCAAGGGCGTCGAGAAAGGCGTAGTCGTGCGCACGATCGAAGCCGACGCCCCGGCCTACAAAAGCGAGCTCCGTCCTTTCGACGTCATCACCCAGATCGACGGCTCGCCCGTCACCAGCGACACGCAATTGCAGCATGAGATTCTGAAAAAGAAGGTCGGGCAAAACGTCCAGCTCGACGTCTGGCGCAAGGGCCAGACGATGAAAATCGCGATCACGACGGGCGAACTGCCTAACGAGATTGATCGCGCCGCGAGCCAGCCCATCCCGCAGCCCGAGGCCCGCGAAGACGACATCAATCGCTTTGGGCTGCAGGTGCAGGAACTAACGAAAGAGGTCGCGAGCCGGTTGAAATTGAATGTGCAACAGGGCGTGATCGTGACTGATGTGGCCGAGAACAGCATGGCCGCGGCGCAGGACATCCGGCGCGAGGACGTCATCACGGAAGTGGACGGCAAGCCGGTCACAGGGGTGGCCAGTTTCCGCCAGGCCCTGAGCAAAGCCGACCCGACCCGCGGCATCCTGATTTATCTCGATCGCAAAGGCAGCCGCACCTTTGCCGTGCTCAAGGTCGGCGGGTAGCCGCGCTGAGGTTTTATCTAACCGTGCAGTTTTCATGGTTTAGGCAGCGCCGGCGGTTCGGCACCGCGGCTCTCGCGCTCGTTTTTGCTTTTTTCTCGGCATCCCTGGCGTGCGCCGACTGGAGCGTCACTTCGCTCGCGCGCGCCTCGGGCGGGAATGGCGCGATTGAGTATCTCCACTATTCGTTAGGCGAAGCCGGCTCCGGCAGCGAGGTTGAGGTGCGGCTGGTCTGGTTTTCGCGCAAGGACGCGACTTTGCGTGTGATCGATCAACCGGCGTCCGACCGGCGTTTGGCCGAAATCATGACGAGCGAAAAATTCCTCGCCGGCGTGAACGGCGGCTATTTCGATCCGGAGGGCGCGCCCGTCGGCCTCCTCATCAGCGGCGGGAAAACGATCGCGCCCTTCCGCAAGGCGCGGCTCCTGAGTGGGGTGCTGGCGGCGCGGGAGGGAAGCGTGGAAATTTTTCGCGCGAGCGAATTCCCGCGCAAACGCGCCTGGCGCGAAGCGGTCCAGTGCGGCCCCTTCCTCATCGATCATGGGAAACCGGTCGCCGGGCTCGACGACACGCGCTCCGCTCGGCGGACCTTTGTTCTCACCACCAGTGACGGGCGCGTCGCGCTCGGCTATTGCGCGCCGGTTACGCTCGCGCGCCTGGGCAAAGTCCTGTCCGCGCTCGCCCCGCTCAAAGTGACGCGCGCGCTCAATCTGGATGGCGGATCTTCCAGCGCCTTCTGGTGCCGAACGAACGAAAAAACGATCTCGATTTCCGAATACAAACTCGTCCGCGATTTCGTCGCCGTCGTTCCGCGAAACTAATCGTTAGGCCAAACTTCCGCGGGCGGTTTGCTTGACGAGTCCGCGGAGCGCGCCAAGACTCCCGGGCGCATGCGGATTTTCGGCGGCTTTCTTTCCGAGGGTGCTCTCGTCTACGGCGAAGTGCGCGGAGAGGAAGTGCACCTGCTGAAGCGGCCCTTCTGGCTCGGCCTCGAATTCAGCGGCGCAAAGCGGTCGTTAGGCGAAATGACCGTCCATCTTCCGGTGGCACCGAGCAAGGTCATCGCGGTCGGCCTGAACTATCGCGACCACATCAAGGAAATGCAGCGGAGCGAGATCGGCTCGCCCCTGATTTGGTTTAAGGCGCCCAGTTCACTCCTCCCGCACGAGGGCACCATTCAAATCGCGCACCCGGAGCACAAGACCGATTTCGAAACCGAGCTGGCGATTGTCATCGGCCAGCCGGCGAAGAACGTCACGGTCGAGCGCGCGCTCGATTACGTCTTTGGTTTTACGATTGCGGAAGACATCAGCGATCGCGATTTGCAGAAATCGGAAAAGCAATTTTCGCGCTGCAAGAGTTTCGATACATACACGCCGGTCGGTCCTTTCGTTTATACGGAGGTGGACACGGCAGACCTGGAAATCTCCCTCGAGCAAAACGGCGAAGTGCGGCAAAAAGCGCGCACCAGCCAGATGATTTATCCAGTGGCGGAGATTATTTCTTTCGCCAGCCAAGGGCTGACTCTTTTGCCGGGCGATTTGATCCTGACCGGCACTCCCTCGGGCGTCGGCCCCATCCGCGCCGGGGACAAATTAGTCGCGCGCATCGGCGACTGGCCGGTGCTGCGAAATTCCGTCGGGGAGGGGAACGCTTGAAGAAAAAAACTTGCCTAGGAGTAATTTACTGGGCTTGCTCTACATCCCACTGTAAAAGTGAATCCGAACTATTAACGACTCCGCATGATTTGCTGCCGTACCACCACAAGAAAAAGTTTTTGCTGGACGCCCACTCATCTGCATTGTGATAACAACCGCAGCAACATCGGCGGAAATTACTTTCCACCATCAACCCGCTAATATGAAAAAAACGCTAATCGTCAGTCTCTGCTCACTTACCTTCGCGCTTGCCGCCTTTGCCCAGGATCCGGCCGCCTCTCCGGCGACGGCTCCGGTCGATCCCAACGCAGCTCCCGCACTCTCTACTCCGCCTGATGCGGGCGCGCCCGCGGTACCGGGTGATCCCGCGGCCACTCCGGCCACGGCGGTCGATCCCCTGGCCGCGCCGACCACCGCGCCGGTGACGACCGCTCCGGCGGCCGCGACGACCCCGGCTGCGCCTGCTGCCACTCCGGCAGCCGCGGAACCGGCCGTGGAAAAGACCGGGCATAACAGCGACAACTTCTTCATCCGCAATTTCTACCAGGGCGGCCCCATCATGTGGCCGATCCTCATCATCTCGATCGTCGCGCTGACGGTCGTGATCGAGCGTTGCTTCTGGTGGGGTGCGCGCTGGATGCGGCGCGATCCGAAGCGGGTGGAAAAAGTTTTCACTGCCATCGAAACCGGCGATGTGAACGAAGCTTCCAAATTGGCCCGCGGTTCGCGTGACCCGGTCCTGCGCATGCTCTGGAACGGATTGAATCACCAGCACGCTTCTCTGCAAGGCGCGCTGCAAGTGGCTGCCGGCATCGAAATCAAACGCGCCGGTCGGTTCCTGATGGTGATGGACACCCTCGTGACCCTGGCCCCGTTGCTCGGTCTGCTCGGCACCATCACCGGTCTGATCAAATCGTTCAGCTTCCTCGGCAACGAAGAGCTGGCGGTGCAGGCGGTGACGGGCGGTATCGCGGAAGCGCTCATCGCGACGGCTTGCGGTCTCGGTCTCGCGATCTTTGCTTTGATTCCGTTTAACTTTTTCACTTCCCGAGTGTCTAACTTGGAGTTCGAATTGCAGACCGCGGCGACAAACCTGGAAGTGATGCTGGAGGCAAACGCGAAAGCCAAGCGTGAAGCCGAAATGACCACGACCAATCCGCGCACCTAAGGTTCGTTCCGATCTTTAAAGGAAGACATGGAATTCACCTCGCCTATCCCGCACAAGAAAGCGCGGATCGAGATCATCCCCCTGATCGACATCATGTTCTTTCTCCTCGCGAGCTTCATGATGGTCAGCCTGAGTCAGGTGCACATGAAGGGCATGAAGGTGAATCTGCCCACCGGCATCAGCGGTGAGACTCAGAACAAGCGCGAGTACGTCAGCCTCTCGGTCGATATGGAAGGGCAAATCTATTTCGACAAGGTGCCGATGGAGCCGAACGAGATCTACGAGAACTTGGCCAAGGTTCACGCCGCCAGCCCGGGGGCGAAAATCTTCATCCGGGGCGACCAGAACACTTATCACGGAGACATTATTCGCCTGATCGAGCAGGTGCGTGCGGCCGGCTTCTACAAGATCGCCTTTGAAATCAAGAGCCCCTCCGTCTCGAGCAGCATCGCCAACCAGGGAAACCAGTAGTCATGGCGCAACCGCAATATTACACGTCGTCGCCCAAGTGGCAGGTTTGGGCATCCCTGGCGGGGGCGCTCGCGATTGAGTTTGCTGCCATCGGTTTCGCCAGTCTCCATAAGGAAGAGGAGATCCCGGTCGACCCCGGTTTCGTTTCGCAGCAGCCGATCGACGCCGTCATCACTGAGCTGCCGCCCGAGCCGACTCCTCCGCCGGAGGACGAGCCACCACCGCCGCCGCCGCCGCCGGATGAACCGACTGAGTTTACGATCGAGGAACCGACCCCGCCGCCGCGTCCGAAAGATGCGCCGACGCCCAAGCCCAGGGAGCGCGTCGCCTCTTCCCGCCCCACGGGTCCTGCACCAGCCGGTCCGGTCAGTTTCATTTCGGCCAAAGCCAATCTGACGAGCGCTCCGCGTCCGACCTACCCTTACGAGGCTCGACGTGCGCGACAGACCGGCAGTGGAAAATTTCTGCTCATTTTTAACTCCAGTGGTGCCGTCACCGATGTGCAGGTCACCCAGAGTACGGGCAGTGCGATCCTTGACCAAACCTCAATGCAGACCTTTCGGCGCTGGCGCTGCCGGCCGGGTGCCTACACCAAGGTCTACGTTCCAATTACCTACACCATGGAAGGCGCTCAGCTTTAGCCGTCGGAGATACGCATGAAACTTCCATCACCGCTCCCACACAAGAAGGCTCGGATCGAGATCATTCCCTTGATCGATATCATGTTCTTTCTCCTCGCCAGTTTCATGATGGTGAGCTTGAGCCAGGTCCACATGAAGGGCATCCGGGTCAATCTCCCGTCTTCGAAAGCAGTGGCGCAGCCGACACCGCCACAGGTGAAGGATTTCACCAGCCTGCGCGTCGATGGCGACGGCCTTGTGCATTTCGACCAGGAAGTGGTGACTGATGGCGACGTAATGCCGCGTCTCATGCAGCTTCATAAATCCAATCCGAACGCGAAAGTTTTCATTAGCGGCGATAAAGAGTCTTTGCACGGCGATGTGATCAAGTTGCTCGACCGCGTCCGGACATCGGGAATCGACAAAGTCGGTTACGAGATCAAGGTCAAGGCCGGAGCGGGCAGCGCCGGCGCCGGAGCGCCCGGCGGCGCACCTCCTCCTCCGCCTCCACCACCGCCCGCGCCCTAGCGCTACGTCGCCTTACCAGCTTCGAAGAAGGTGCGCAATTTGGCCGCGGCTGCGGCGCGATGGCTGATCGCGTTCTTTTCTTTGGGGCTAAGCTCGGCAAAACTTTTCTCGAACCCGTCCGGTTGAAATACCGGATCGTAGCCAAAGCCGGCGCCGCCGCGTTCCCCGTCGAGAATTTGTCCGCGCACATCCCCCTCGGACGTGGCCAGGACATTGCCATCCCGGGCCAGGACCAGGACGCAACGAAAACGAGCGGCGCGCGAGGCATCCTTCGCCAGGCGGCCGAGTTCATCCCGCAGCTTGTGGCGGTTCATTTCGTCGGTCGCGCCGACGCCTGCGTAGCGCGCCGAGTAAACGCCGGGCGCTCCGCCTAACGAGTCCACCTCCAGCCCGGAATCATCGGCCAGGATCAGTCCCGGCAATTGGCGCGAGATCGTGACTGCCTTAAGCCGCGCGTTTTCCAGAAACGTGGCGCCATCCTCGATTACCTCGCCGATCTCGGGATGGCTCCGCAAATCTTCCAGCACAAAATCCGCTCCGAGAATCTGCGCCAGCTCGCGCGTTTTGTGGCCGTTGCGCGAGGCGAGGAAAATACGGTGCATGGGAGCGGGTGAGACCGTTCTGAAAATATTTACCCGGTCTGGCGCCGGGTTCGTTCGCCAAAGATCGCCGTGCCCACGCGCACGAGGGTGGCGCCTTCCTCGATCGCGATCGGGTAGTCGCCACTCATCCCCATGGAAAGTTGCGGCAGTCTGACGTCGAAATCCGCTTCCAGTTGGTCGCGCAATTCGCGCAGGGTCACGAAATAAGGGCGCGACGCTTCCGCTTCCGGCGCGAACGGTGGGATCGTCATGAGGCCTTCGACGGTCAATCTGCCTAACGAAAGGACGGATTCGAGTTCGCGGCGCACCGCCTCCGGGGTAAAGCCATGTTTGCTCGCTTCGCCCGCCACGTTGACCTCGAGCAGAATCCGCGGCTGCATCCCGTCCTCCTCGGCGATGCGCTGCATGTCCTGGGCGAGAGCGAGCGAGTCGACCCCGTGAAACATTTCAAAAAGCGGGAGGGCATGACGGATCTTGTTCTTTTGCAGATGACCGATGAAATGCCAGCGCAGGCGCGAAGGCAGGAGCGGAATCTTGGCCCGGGCTTCCTGCACACGGCTCTCGCCGAAAAGCACCTGACCGGCCTCGAAAACCGTCTGCACCTTCTCTGCCGGATGCGTCTTTGAGACCGCGACCAGCTCGATTTGATCAGCCGCGCGTCCGCATTTTTGCGCGGCTTCCGCGATCCGCTGCCGGACGCGCTCGAGGTTGGCCGCAATTTCTTCCATCGCCGAAGCTTTCATTCCCGGCGGCCAGGGGCAAGCCCGCAAGAGGCGATCAATGCGCGAGCAACTCAATCATCTGCGCGGCCAGCTTCGGCCCGGTGCCCGCTTCCTCGTGTTTGAAGTAAACGAAAGCATCCTGCCAGGTCGATTCTTTTTCCCTAACGAACTGGGTCCAGCGCTCGACGTCCGCCGCGGTGTAGTCTTCGCGCCGCAGCCGGAGGTAACCGTAGTCCGCCGTCACCGTCGTCGGCGCGGGCAGCTTTTCCGTGTCGGCCAGGCAGAGGGCGATCTTGTGCGCGCGCAGGATTTCGAAAATCTCGTCGTCAAGCCACGATTCGTGGCGGAATTCAAAGGCCGCGCGCATCGCCGGCAGCTCGCGCAGAAAGGCGCTCAGGACGTCGGCGTTCTTTTTGAAATTCGGTGGGAGCTGGAAGAGGACCGGCCCGAGACGGTCGCCGAGGGCGGAAACGACCCGGTAAAAATAGGCGATCGTGTCCTGGCAATCGCGCAGCTTGGCGAAGTGGGTGATTTTCTGCGGCGCCTTGAGCGCAAAACGAAAATTATCCGGCGTCTGCGCCAGCCAGTTATCGATCGTCTTGGGCGAAGGGATGCGATGAAAAGTGTAGTTGATCTCCGTCGTCGAGAGCCGCTCCGCGAAATAAGGAAGCATCTTGGCGGTGGACAGATCCTCCGGGTAAAATGATCCCTTCCATTCGGCATATTGGAAACCCGAGGTTCCGATCCAGGTCTTCATTGTCCCCCAGCATGCGTCGCGCGGGAGGCGCTGACAACCCGGAGCTGTCGTTAGGCCACTTCGCCGGCGGCGTGCCCGCTCGCCCACGCCCATTGGAAATTGTAGCCGCCCAGCCAGCCGGTCACGTCCACCACTTCGCCGATGAAATAGAGGCCCGGCACCCGCCGCGCTTCCATCGTCTTGGACGACAGCTCACCGGTTTCCACGCCGCCGACCGTGACTTCGGCTTTGGGATAACCTTCCGTGCCCTCCGGTCGCACCGGCCATTGATGAACGAGCCGCGCGACCTGTTCGAGCTCGGCGGTGCGCGTTTGCAGCAACGCTTTGGGCGGCGCATAACGAGCGCACCAGGCGGCGGCGAATCGTGCCGGCCATTCCCGCGCCAGTAAATCCTCGAGCGTCATTTTTGTTTCGCGCTGTGCCAGCAACCAGTCCGCGCCGGGATGCTCTGGGAGCAGGTCGAGCGTCACGTTCCCAGCTTCGCGCCAGAAAGAGGAGACCTGCAGAATCGCCGGCCCGCTCAAGCCGCGATGAGTGATCAGCATCGCCTCGGCGAAGGACGCGCCATCCGCCCGCGCCACGACCGGGAGCGAGACTCCGCTCAGCGGCGCGAAAAGGGCCCGTTCCTCCTCCGCCAGGGTGAGGGGAACAAGGCCGGGGCGGATCTCGGTCAACCCGATCCCGAATTGCTCCGCGATCCGGTAGCCAAAGTCGGAGGCGCCGAGACGCGGGAGCGAGAGGCCGCCAGTGGCGATCACGAGCGAATCGCACTCCAGCTCACCGCGATTCGTGCCTAACGAAAAGCGCTCTCGCTTCGCCACCGACTCGACCCGGCAGCCGCACCGGATGTCCACATCTGCGATGGCGCATTCCGCCAGCAACATCTCGATGATCTGGCGGGAGCTGAAATCGCAGAACAACTGGCCCAGCTTTTTTTCGTGATAGGCGATTCCGTGTTTTTCGACCAGGGCAATGAAATCCTCCGGCCGGTAACGGGCCAGGGCAGAGGCGCAAAAGCGCGGGTTGCCCGAAAGATAATTTTCCGGCCCCGCGAAAGCGTTGGTGAAATTGCAGCGGCCGCCGCCCGAGATCGCGATCTTGAGGCCGACCCGCGCGTTGCATTCCAGGACCGCGACGCGGCGCCCACGCCGGCCGGCGGTGAATGCGCACATCAACCCGGCGGCGCCGCCGCCGATCACGATAACGTCGTAGCTCTGCAATTACTCCGCCGCTTCGCCGCTTTCGTGCACCCGACGGACTTCCCCGCCTCCCGCTTTCGGCTCGTCGAGTTCCCACAGCAGCCAGTCGTCGTTAGGCACGTACTTTTTCAGACGATTGTCCCAGCGCTGCGGCAATTCGTGGGTCAGGCGCTCGAGGAAGGGCAGGAGCGGGTTCTGCGGCGGCTGGATTCTCTCCCGCTCGTCCATTGCGATGTCGGCCCAGCCAAATTTCTCGCGGTACTCGGCGAAGCCAAAGCCGTCGAAGAAATTCCCGCTCCCGACCAGCGGCATGTACCAGAGACTGGGAATGGCGCGCGGGTTGGGCTTGATCGGCACATCGGAAACGAGCCGGTCGAGCAATTGCAGGCCATGCGCGTCCTTGCTCCCCTCCAGGTGTTCCCGCAGGAGGTCGAGCGCGGGGAAGGTGACTGGCGGACTAACGAAAAGCACCGGCTTCCATTGCAGACGCGAGAGGACGATCTCGTGCACGGTCCCGACGCTGTAAATATTCGTCGGGACAAAGGCGATCGTGAAATCGCTCGTGTCCACCATCCGCAGATCGATGTGGAGGGTTTCCCAGAATTTCTCCGCGCAATGCGACCGCTTTTCGTCACCGGCCTGGCCCTGTTCGAAAGTCCATTCCTCCCGGACGTCGATCGTGTTGATATCCTCGAGGCCGTACTGCGCCGCGCCGCGCACGCCTGGTTTGAACCAGGGGTCGAAAACAATCGCGCCCTGCGCGCGCAGGAAATCGCCGATCCGGTTGCGCCAGCCGAGCTTTTTTTCATCTGCCCGCGAGGCGACGAAATCCATCGGGCCGGAAAGGTAAACGCGCGCCCCGCGCAGGAAATGGTGCTGGTTCATCGCGCGAGCATAGAATGGCGGCGGCGGGAAATGAAGCGGGGATTCGAGAGTGATTGACGGATTTTGCCCGCTCCTTTAAACCTCGCTGCCATGCAAAAGTTTCTCCTCCTGGCGGGCGTCGTTGTCCTGCTCGCTCCCGTCTCTTTTCCCGCGCGCGGCGCAGTCGCGCTCAACGCCGTCGATCGCTATGTCGTCGCCCATGGCTACGCCGGCGCCCAGTTCCTCCAGATTCAAAACACCTACCGCCTCCCGGTCACCATCAACGGCAAGACCGGCGATCTGACGATCGACACCGGCTCGCCCACCGCGGTCATTTTCCAGGCGGTGGCGAAAAAGTTTGGCCTCAACCGCGAAGAAACCGACATCGCGGTCCACGGCGCTTTCGGGAAAGGCAAAGAGAAGATCGGTCGCACCAGCATTCAGCAGCTCGCGATGGGGAATTGCACTCTGCTCAACGTCAAAGCGGCGGTCATCTCCGAACCCGGCGGCAGCGGGCTCTATCGCGCCTACGGGTCGACCGACGGTCTCTTCGGCTTGGGCGAGATGATGAAGTACGGCGCCGTCCTCGACATCTCCAACCGCCTTCTCATGGTCAATCCGCGGGGCCAGACCAAAGGCATTTCCGCCGGCATCCGTTCCATCCTGACGAAGGAAGGTTACACCCCGATTGAGCTTTCGGTCCGCGGCGGTCACCTCCACGTCTCAGCCGTCGTCAATGGAACACCCTGCCGGCTCGTTGTGGACACCGGCGCTTTTCTCACCGTGCTGGACGAGGGGTTTGCGCGCAGAGCACGCCTCGGCGGTTACAACACTAACTTCTACGCTCAGGGTTTTGGCACCAAGGCGCGGCCCATCGAGGTCAGTCAATTCCCCGAATTAAAGGTTGGCGCTTTCACGATCAGGAACGCGAGCGTCACCATCACCTCCCTCAGCGCGGGATTGCTCGGTGGCGGTAGCAAAGACGCGGCCGTCGGCCTGCTCGGGGCGGAATATCTCGGCATGCACGGCGCCGTTTTCGATTTCAACAGCGGCACTCTATACCTGCGCCCGAAGAAGAAGTCGTAGCGACGTTTTCGGCATAACAAATTGCCGTTCATTAGTATGTAGTCGAGAGTAGGGACTGGTAGAAAACGGTTCGCGGCGCCGGGCGGGGGTAATGAGATGAATCCGTTTCTCCTGGTCAAACGGAGAACCGCTCGATGAACCCTTTCCTAAAAACCGCACGGTCGACCCGGCCAGGCGCCACTCGCGAAGTCGTGGTCGTCGGCGCCGGGCCCGGCGGACTCGCCGCTTCCATCCTGCTCGCCGCCGCGGGCGTGCGGGTGCGAGTCCTGGAGCGACTCCCGATCGTCGGCGGGCGCACCTCCACGATCGAGGCCGAGGGTTTCAAGTTTGATCTCGGGCCGACCTTCTTTCTTTATCCGCGCATCCTCGACGAAATTCTCCAGACCGCCGGCACTTCGCTTCAAGCGGAGGTGGAAATGGTGCGGCTGGATCCGCAATATCGGCTCACTTTCGGGGCGGGCGGCCAGATCGACTGCACCGCCGAGCGCGCCGAGATGGAGCGGCAAATCGGAGCTCTCGCGCCGAACGATGTCCCGGGCTTCGGCCGCTTTCTCGAAGACAACCGGCGCAAGCTCGCCCTCATGCAGCCCTGCCTGGAAAGTTCGTTCTCGAGCTGGAAAGACCTCTTCACCCGGCCTCTCCTCAAGATGCTTCCCGCCCTTCGGCCGCATCAATCGATCGATGCTTATCTGCGTCGCTTTTTTTCCGACGAGCGCATCCGGCTCGCCTTTTCCTTCCAGTCAAAATATCTCGGCATGTCTCCTTTTCGTTGCCCGAGCCTGTTTTCGATTCTCTCCTTTCTGGAATACGAGTACGGCGTCTTTCACCCGATCGGCGGCTGCGGCGCGGTCATGACCGCGCTCGCCCGCGTGGCGCGGCGGATGGGCGTGGAAATTCATCTCGATGAGCCGGTCGAGGAGATCCTGCTCGAGGGGCGGCGCGCCACCGGCGTTCGCACCCGGGCCGGTGTCTACGAGGCCGACGCCATCGTCCTTAATGCCGATTTTGCCCGGGCCATGTCGCGGCTTTTGCCTAACGAAAAGCTGCGGCGCTGGAACGCGGGCAAGGTGGCGAAGAAGAAGTTCTCCTGCTCGACCTTCATGCTCTATCTCGGGATCGAGGGACGCTACGACCTGCCGCACCATAACATTCACATCTCGGCCGATTACGCGCGGAATCTCGACGAAATCGAGAACCGGCACGTGCTCTCGGAGGATCCTTCGTTCTATATTCAGAACGCGTCCGTCACTGACCCGACCCTCGCGCCCGCAGGCATGAGCACGATTTATTTTCTCGTCCCGGTCACGCACCAGCATCCAAACGTCGACTGGTCGCGCGAGCGCGAGCGTTACCGCGCCCTCGCTCTGCAGAAGGCGGCCCAGGCCGGCTTCACTGGCCTGGAAAAGCGGATTCGTTTCGAGCGTCTGCTCACTCCCGACGATTGGGAGAAGCAGTACGAGATTCATCGCGGCGCGACCTTTAACCTTGCCCACAGTCTCGGGCAGCTCCTCCACCTCCGGCCGCACAATCGGTTTGAGGATGTCGACGGCGTCTATCTCGTCGGCGGCGGGACTCATCCTGGCAGCGGGCTGCCCGTGATCTTCGAATCGGCCCGGATCAGCTCGCGCCTCCTTCTCCAGGATCTGGGAATCTCCGCACCGAAACTTCCAATCGCGATGCCGATGGAGGAGGCGGCGGCATGAACGCGGTCATTGCCTCCGCCCGTGTCGCGCAACGGCGCTGGGCCGGCGCGACCCTGCGCCAGCGCCTCGCTGTCGTCGCGCAGCTCCGGCTTGCGATCGCGGCAAATCCGGTCCGCCTCGCGCAGCTGACGGCTGAGCCTAACGATCGACCGCTGGCCGAGAAACTCACCTCCGAGGTCATCCCCTTGCTCGATGCCTGCCGTTTCCTGGAGCGAAACGCGGCCCGCCTTCTGCGCCCGGAAAAGTTTGGCACCCGCGGCCGCCCCCTCTGGCTGCGCGGCCATTCCTTCACCGTCGAACGTCGGCCTTTCGGCGTCGTCCTCGTCGTGGCACCGGGAAATTATCCGCTCTTTCTCGCCGGCGTTCAGTTGTTGCAGGCGCTTGTGGCCGGCAACGCCGTTCTCCTCAAGCCGGCCGAAGGCTGCAGCGCACCGCTCCGTTGGCTGGTCGATCAACTGCTCGAGCGCCGCCTGATCGATCGCGATCTCGTGCAGATTCTGCCGGAACCTCCGGCCGCGGCCCAGCAAGCTGTCCGCGCGGGCGTCGACAAGGTCATCTTTACTGGCTCCTCGGAAAACGGACGCGGTTTCCTCGCCCTGCTCGCGGAACAAAACACCCCGGGCGTTTTCGAGCTCTCCGGGGCCGATTTTGTGATCGTGAGGCAGGATGCCGACCTCGAGCGCGCGGCCCGGGCCATCGCTTTCGGGCGGCGCCTGAATGCGGGCGATACCTGCATGGCGCCGCACGCGGTTCTCGTTCACGAAAACGCCCGCATCGGCCTAACGAGCCGGTTGCAGCAGCTCGGGCTCGGCGAACTGGAGGTGCATGCGTTTGCCGACGACCATGCCGCCCTCCTCCTCGTCCGCGAAAATCAGCATGGCCTCGGAGCCGCGATTTTTTCCGCGGACGAAGAAGCCGCGCGCACGCTGGCGCGGCAGTTGCCGACTGGTTTCGTCACGATCAACGACCTGATCGCGCCAACCGCGGACCCGCGTTTTCCTTTTGGCGGGGTGCGGGCGAGCGGGTTTGGGACGACTCGCGGCGCGGATGGTTTGCGCGAGTTCACCTATCCGCATGTCATCGCGCTGCGGCGGGGCCGCTGGCTTCCGCATCTCGAGGAAGCGAAGACTGGCGACGAGAAGATATTTTCTGCCTACATCAAAATGGCGTATGGCCGCGGCCGGGAACGGTGGAAATCGTTCCGTGAATTTCTTCGCGCCGCACGCGAGCGTGGCGTGGCGGCAGACGTGCCGCCTGCGAAGGCCGGCACGCCCAGCCGGAGCGAAGCCAAACCCCGGGCGGCCAGGATGGCGCGCCCTACACCATGAAACGCATTGGCATTATCGGCGGTGGATTGGGCGGACTCGCTTCCGCCTGCACGCTTGCGGCGCGTGGCTACTCGGTCGTGCTTTTTGAGCGCAACCAATGGCTCGGCGGCAAGGCGGCAGTCCTGGAGCAGGATGGTTTCCGGTTCGACATGGGGCCGACGATTGTGACTCTTCCCTCCGTCTTGCGCCGGATTTTTGCGGAAGCCGGACGTAACGTCGATGACGCGATCGATCTCGTTAGGCTCGATCCGCAGTGGCGCTCGTTCTTCGAAGACGGGAGCACGCTCGATCTCCATTCCGATTCCGCGCGCATGGCGCAGGAGCTGGGTCGCTTTTCGCCCGGAACCTCCTCCGCCGCGGGTTACGATCGCTTTCTCCAGCTTTCGGAACGGCTCCACCGCATCTCGCGCAATTGGTTTTTCTACCGGCCGGTCGGCGGCCTGCGCGACATGTTCAATGCCGGCAACATGGTCCAGGCCGGTACGCTGGGCGACGTCCTTGCCATGCGGATGGGCCGCAGTGTTGGCGGAACGGTGCGGAGCTTCATCCCGGACGCGCGCGTCGCGCAGATGGTCGATCACTTTACCCAATACGTCGGCTCGGCGCCGGACGCCTCGCCCGCGGTCTTGTGCGGGATCGCACACATGCAGACGAGCGAAGGCATTTCCTATCCCATCGGCGGCACGGGAGAAATCCCGCGCGCACTGGTACAACTCGCGACTGAACTCGGGGTGGAACTTCAGACCGGGAGCGGCGTTCGCCGGATCACGCACGAACGGGGTGCGGTCACCGGGGTGGAACTGGAATCGGGGGAACTCGTTAGGCTGCACGCTGTGATTTCCAACGCCGATGCCGTGCGGACGCATCGCGAACTGCTCGGCGGGGTGAAAAAATTCGAACGCCGCCGGCGTTACGAGCCGGCTTGTTCCGGCGTAGTGCTCTATCTCGGGCTGAAGCGGCAGCCGGAGCAGCTCCTCCATCACAACTTCGTCTTCTCGCGCGATCCGCACGAGGAATTCGATTTCATTTATCGCCAGGGCGAACCCGCGCCGGATCCAACCTGTTACGTTTGCGCGCCGGCCCGGACCGATCCGGGGGTTGCGCCCGAGGGCGGGGAAGCGCTCTATGTGCTGGTGCACGCGCCCTACCTGAGGAAGCATCATGACTGGAAGGAAATGCTGCCGAAATATCGCGAGGTCATCCTGCGCAAGTTGCGCCGCACCGCCGGGCTCGATCTCGAAAAAGAGATCGTGACCGAGAGCGCGCTCACCCCGCAGGATATTCACGATCGTTACGGCGTGCTCGACGGCGCCATTTACGGCATCGCCAGCCACGGTCGCTGGCTCGGGGCGTTCAAGCCGAGCAATCGCAGTCCGGATCTGCACGGGCTTTACCTCGCGGGTGGCGCCGCGCATCCCGGGCCGGGCATGCCGATGGTTTTGATGTCGGGCTGGATCGCGGCCGACGCGATCGACCAGGATTTCGGCGGTGCGCCCTCGAACGGCCGCCGCGCCCGGGCCGGGCAACGGATGACTCCGGAACCGGTGTGAGAACGCCCGGCCGAGTCCCAGCGATTTCGCAGCCGCTTCTGGCCCTTTTTTCCCGTTACGCCGCCTGGTATCTCGGGAAACATTTCCATTCCGTCCGTCTCCTTGTCTCGGATGCTCCGCCTAACGACCCGCCCGGTCCGCTGGTCGTGTTCCTGAATCACGCCGCCTGGTGGGATCCGCTCGTTTGCCTCGTTTTGCGGCGCAAATTTTTCCGCGACCGCACCGCCTACGCCCCGATCGAGGCGGCCGCGCTCGCGCGCTATCGTTTCCTCGAGCGCCTCGGATTCTTCGCCGTCGAAACCGGGACGACGCGCGGCGCCGCGCAGTTTCTCAAGACCGCCGGGGCGATCTTGGAGCGTAAAGGGACGGCGCTCTTTCTCACGCCCCAGGGGAAGTTTGCCGACGTGCGGGCGCCGCTGGTCTTCGCGCCGGGGATCGATCATCTGGCGGATCGCGCGCCAGGCGCGGTCTTTCTGCCGCTGGCGATCGAGTATTCCTTTTGGGAAGAGCGCAAACCTGAGGTGCTGCTCGCGTTTGGTGAAGCGCTGCCGGCAACGGAGAGTGGAGCGCTCGTCGGGCGCCTGGCCGATCTTCAGGCCCGGCTCGCCGCCGTCGCGGCGCGGCGTCAGCCTAACGAATGGACGATCCTGCGGAAAAGCCGGAGCGGAGTCAGCCTGCCATATGATCTCTGGCGCGGGCTGCGCGCCCGTTTGCGTGGGGAAGCATTCCGCGCGGATCATGGACGGCTATGATCTGGCTCGCGGGCTTGTCCCTCTTTTGTGCCGGCGTCCCCGCGCTGCTTTTCCTGGTCAACCTGCTGGCCTATCGACCCCCAGGGCCGGCCGGCGCAGCGAAGGGTAAAATTGCCGTTCTTATCCCGGCGCGCGACGAGGCCGGGAAAATCGAGCGGACGGTGCAGGCGGCCCTTGGGAGCGGCGCCGACGAAGTCATCGTGCTCGATGACGGCTCGAGTGACGGGACCGGTGAAGTCGTCCGGCGGATGATGGACGAAACCCCGCGACTTCGTCTCCTGCGGGGAGAAGCGCTGCCCCCGGGCTGGTGCGGAAAGAATTTCGCCTGCGCCCAATTGGCCGCGGCAACGACGGCCCCGATTTTTATTTTCGTCGATGCCGACGTACAACTCGCGCCGGGCTCGGCCGCCCGTTTGGCTGGGTACCTTAAGAAATCGGGCGCACAGTTAGCCAGCGGTGTGCCGCGTGAAATCACGGTCACGTTTTCGGAACGGCTGCTCATTCCGCTGATCCATTTTCTCCTCCTCGGCTTCCTTCCGCTCTATCGCATGCGGCGCACCCGGAAGCCGGCTTACGGCGCGGGGTGCGGCCAGCTCTTTGTCGCCGATGCAACCGCCTACCGAGCCTGCGGCGGGCACGGCGCGATCCGCGCACGAATTCACGAAGGGCTCTGGCTGCCGAAGAAATTCCGCGAACACGGATTCGCCACTGACCTCTGCGATGCCACCAACCTCGCCGCCTGCCGGATGTATCAGCGCGACGCCGAGGTGTGGCGCGGGTTGGCCAAGAACACGCACGAAGGCCTGGGCGCGCCCCCGGTGATTGTTCCCATGACTTTCATCCTGCTCTGCGGCCAGGTGCTTCCTTTCTTTCTTCTGCTCGCGCCCGCTGCACCTCAGGTTCGGCTGCTTGCGGCCGTTGCCTGTTTTTTCGTTTTTCTTCCGCGAGTGCTCGCCGCATTTCGATTCCGGCAATCCTGGTTGAGCGTCATTCTGCATCCTGCCGCGATCGTGGCCCTCCTTGGCATCCAATGGTTCGGACTCGTTAGGTTCTTCCGCGGTCGGCCCGCGGTCTGGAAAGGCCGGGCTTATCCGGCGGGAGGCGGGGAGACTTCAGACTAACGAGGCGATTATTTTTTTGCGGCGCCGGTCTTCTTGAGGGCATTTTTCGCCAGCCGGCTCACGAAAATGGTCACTCCGATGGTGGCGAGCAGGCCGATTCCGAGAAAGGTCCATTCGAGGGGACTGTAGCCCTTTTTTCCGCCGGACAGACCGGCCTGGCCAATCGCGCCGAGGTAGGCGTAGAGCAGCGTGCCCGGCAGCATCCCGACAAAGCTGGCCAGCAGATATGGCCAGAAGCCGATTGCCGTGATGCCGTAAAAATAATTGCTGACGTTGAACGGAATGAGCGGACTGAGTCGGAGCAGGCCGACGATTTTCCAGCCCTGCTTCCCGATCGCGTCGTCGATAGCGCCGAACTTTTTGTTTTTCCCGGCGAACTTCTTGATCCGGTTCCGAAAAAGATAACGACCGGCAAGGAATGCGATCCCCGCGCCTAACGTTGCCCCCACGATGGCCACTGCAGTCCCGGCGACAATCCCGTAAACCAGCCCGGCGGCGATGGTAAAGATCGCGCCGGGCAAAAAGAGGAGCGCGGCGAGGGCATAAACGCCGATGAAAATGAAGGCGCCGGCCACACCAAGGTGGCGGATCCAGTCGGTGAAGCTTTTCACCCATTCGCCGACCGGCAGGAAAGAGATCGCGACCGAGAGCGCGATCAGGCCGCCGGCGATGGCAATCCACTTCCAGTATTTTTTGAGCCAGCCCATCGTCGGAAGATCAGGAGCGCGCCCGCCGGTAGAGCCAGCCGGTGATTTTGCGCGCCCGGGGCGTGAGACGTTTCTTGTTCAGCTTCTCGGCCGACTTCAGGACGAGACTGGCGAAAGTTGGGTAACCGTAAATGGTCGAGGCGATCTGCTTCAAGCCGATGCCGTGTTTCATGCCGAGGACAAACTCCTGAATCAGCTCGCCCGCGTGTTCGCCAACGATGGTCGCGCCGATCACTTCATCACTTCCCCGCCTAACGAGAACGCGGGCAAAGCCGGCTTCGGCGCGTTCCAGGACCGCGCGATCCACCGTTTTCATTTCCTGCTCGATCAGGTCGTACTCGACGCCCTTCTTTTTCGCCGCGGTTTCCGTTAGGCCGACGGTCGCGACTTCAGGATCGAGATAGGTGCACCAGGGCACGACGGAGGAGTCGATTTTCTGCCGCAGAAATGAAAAAGGGACGAGCGTGTTCCGGATCGCGATCCGGGCGTGATAATCGGCCACGTGGGTGAACTGGAGCTGGCCAACGATGTCTCCGATGGCGTAAATCCCCGGCTGCGTCGTCTCAAGGTGCTCGTCGACTGTTATTCCTTTTTTCGTAAAGGCGACATTGGCTTTCTGCAGGTTGAGATTCTCCACGTTCGGCTGGCGGCCGGCGGCGACGAGCAGCGCCGTGGCGGAAATTGTTTGCCCGCCGCAACGCAGGGAAACGCCGGCACTCGATTCCCGCACCTCTTCGATTTCCGCCTCGGTCAAAACCCGCACTCCCTCGGCTTCCAGCCGCTCCCGCACGAATTCACTCACCGGCGGGTCTTCCTTGTCCAAAAGACGCTTCCCTTTCTGGAGAATGGTCACCTTCACCCCGAGGCGGTTGAACATTTGCCCCAGTTCGCAGCCGATCGGTCCGCCGCCGACGATGATCAGGCTTTCCGGCTTCGTTTTCAGCTCATCGAAGATGGTCTCGTTCGTGAAAAACGAGACCTGGCTCGCTCCGATGGCGGCGGGAATCGCGGCGCGTGAGCCGGTGGCGATGACGAAATTTCGCGCGCGCAGTTTCTGGTCGCCGACGGCGATTTCGCGGGGAGAGAGAAAAGTCGCTTCCCCGCGAAAGACATCCACCCCTAACGACTCGAAACGTTCCTCCGAATCAAGCGGCGCGAGCTCGGCCCGCCGCGCGCGCATGCTGGCGAAGACTTTTCCGAAATCGAACTGCGGCGCCACCTTCGCCAGGCCCCATTTCTCGGCGTGGCGCATGCGGTCGAGAAGGCGCGCCGACGAGATCAGCGCCTTGCTCGGAACACAGCCAAAGTTGAGGCAGTCGCCGCCCATCCGGTTGCGCTCGACCAGGGCGACGCGCGCCCCGAGCGCGACCGAGCCTGCGGCAGTGACGAGGCCGGCCGTGCCGGCGCCGGTGACGACCAGATTGTAAGTGCCCTCGCCTTTTTTCACCGAGGGTAGGAGCGCGGCAGCGGGCAGCTATTCCCGATCTCGCCTAGCAGGCGATGGCGTGGCGGCGGCAGACTCCGGAGAGCAGTTCCCAAAGCGCGCCGAGAATCCGGTCGGCGGCCTGGCTGACGGCGGCCGAATTTTCCGGGCGCACATGATTTTCGAGCAGAGCGCGTTCCGCTGCGGCGTGTTCGCGGTCGGCTTCGATGTGGACGGTGAAATAGCGATAGGTCTCCGGGTCGTCGAATCCGTAGTGCTTTTGCAGCCCGTCAATTTTCGATTCCGAAACCGCCGGGATCTGGCTTTCGTAGGCGTAAAGCGCGGCCAGGCCCTCGGCGATCTCGCCCTCGCGGCAGACTTCGCGGAAGGTGGCGATGAGTTCCGCGGTTTCCGGCCAGGGTTTGGTTTCGTCAAGGTCGTTAGGGGAGACGCCGAGCGCGGCCGCGAAATTTTTCCAGAGCTGCGGATGATTTGGGTCGCCCGCTTCTTCGTCGATCAGGTTGGCGAGGATCTGGCGGCGGGTCGGTTGGTCGTCGCAGCGCGCGTGGACGGCGGAGAGATAGGTCGGGAAGGCCGCCACGTGCTGGTAATACTGGCCGGCGTAATCGGCCAGCGTTTCCTTGCTCAACTCGCCCCGGGTCCAGGCGAGGTAAAAGGGATGGGTCAGGAGATGACGGGCGGCGATTTGTGCGTCGAGGCGATCAAGGTAGGCGTTCATAGGCTTGCATGGTTTTTAGGCGATCATCGGCTTCTTGGCAAAGCTCATTCGGGTCGGTGCCCAACAAATATTTTTGGGTCAAAAGCAAATCCGCCCAGGTGGTGCGGAGTGGCCCCCGGGCGAGGAAGCGCCGGGCCGAGGAGGAAACCGGTGGCGTGAGCGTGACCGTCCGGCCCAGCCGCCGGAGCCGGCGCGAGAAATCGAGGTCCTCGAAAATCGGGATGTCGCGGTAGCCGCCGAGCTTTTCAAAGAGGTCGCGCCTAACGAAAAGCGCCTGATCGCCGAGATGCCAGCCGAAGAGCCGGTTGCGCAGTCCGGCGAGGCGGGAAGTGAGCGCGAGGGTGGGTGAGCGCGAGCGATAGCGGCGGGTGAAGCCTCCGCCGAGGGCGCCCTGCTCGTCGATGGTCGACCGGACCCGCTCGAGCGCCCCGGCCGGGAGCCAGGTGTCGGCGTGCAGGAAAAGCAGAATCCGTCCGCGTGCCTGTGCCGCGCCGAGATTCATCTGGCGGGCACGATGGCGCTCGGGCGAGGCGATAAGCCGGCAATCCGCCGCCTCTGCAATCGCGCGGGTGTTGTCTTCGCTTCCTCCATCCACGACCAGGATTTCCCAAGGCCCGCGGTCGATGTGCCGGAGGCATTGCGGGAGCGCGGCGGCCTCGTTGGCCACCGGGATGACAATCGAAATCTCAGGCGTTGGTTTTGTCGCCATGGCTTTGGGCCGGCGAAGAGGTCGTCTCCCTAACGACCAAGCGGAGTGGTGACGTCTGTCCCGGCCGGCGGGGTAAAGGCAAAATGCGCAGGGTCGATCGGGGCGCGCGATTCGTTGGAATATTTGGTCACGATGCGATCGCCTTTGGGCTGCACCATCTCGGTTTGCTCCACCTGCAGGTCGGCATTCATCCGGATGGTGAAAGTTTGGAGCAGCCGCTTGAGCGAGGGATTGCGCGGGGCGAGTTGCAGTTCGTAACCGCTCTCCTCCTTGCTCGCCTGGATGTGATAGTTGCCCTCGACATTCTCGAGGTTGAGCGCGGCGGTGAGGGCGGCGAGCCCGGCGTCGAGCGGGGAGCGTTTGCCTAACGAATAATGCTCGGCCGACTTGAACTTCGGATAATAAATCCAGAGCTGCCGGCCGTCGCTGACCGTGATGCTGGGCGAGTTGCCCTGCACTTCGCGGCGGAATTTATTCGGTTTTTGAAACCAGACTTTGCCCGTGCTGCTGATCGGCTTGTTCATCAGGCGAACCGATCGCTCCTCCTGAAAATCGGCCTGCATCTGGGGCGCGGCGGCCCGTTTCTCGCGAATGCGTTCGAGCAGAGCCTTGACCTCGGCCGGCGCCAGCGGCTGCGCCTGGAGGCCGGTGCAGGCGAGGAGAAGAAAGGAGGCGAGGAGTGAAAATTTGGGGATCATGTGCCGGCTAATTGTTTACGCGCTTCATTAGACATCGGTTCTGCCAGAGCTGCTGCGGGCAGGGTAAAAAAGATGGTGGCAAAAAGGCTCCAGGCCAGCCCGATGGCGCAGGCGACGCCGAGTCCGCTCAAAGTCGGATTATTGGCCAGGCCTAACGAGCCGAAACCGGCGATCGCGGTCAGGCCGGCGAGCAGGACCGGCTTGAGGACGCCGGCGACGTCATGCTCGATTTCCCGCGCCCGTTGCCAGACGAGGAGGACGTAAATTCCGTAGTCGACCCCGATCGCGAGGACGAGACGGAAGGCGAGAACGTTCAGGAGATTGAGCGGGATGTGGGCCAGTTTCATGGTCGCGATCATGCCGCCGATGGCGAGGGCGAGAGTCGCGAGCTGGATCAGCCAGAGCCGCCAGTCGCGATAAAGCACGGCGAGGAGGAAGGCATCGAAGAACGCCATCAGGGTGCTGATTAGGATTAATTGGCGATGCGACCACGGGATGAGGTCAGTCAGGGTAAAGCTCCAGCCGGAAAGCGTCATTGGCACTCCGGCCACGGGCAGTTCGCGCATCAGCATTTCCTTTTGGTCGGAAGTTTCGACCGGTTTATTCGTGGTCACGAAGCCGACGGTCAGGAGCGGGTCGGCCGCGAAATAGCGCTCGACGAGAAACCACCAGCTCGAGGAAACCGGCAGCGCTTTGCGCCAGTCGGGGATCGCCATCGTGCCGCGGCTGACGGCTTCGAGTTGATCGAGAAGCGTAAAACCGGCCGCGAAACTCTCCCGGCTGAAGCCTTCGCGCGCGATCGCTTCCTCGAGCGCGCGGCGGGCGCCGGCAAAATCAATCTGGGAAAGGCTTTGCCGATTCTGCGCCATCAGGCGCGGGGAAAGAGCGAGCGCGGCCGGGGTGGAGAAGCTTTTGATCGCGCCGGTCTTCTCGAGCGAGCGCCAGCGGGTCTCGATTTTCTGCCAATGATCGTGCAACTGCTCTTCGTTAGGCGCGCGGACCACGGCCAGGACCGGTTCCCAGCGGGTCGGCATTTTGCCCATGATCTGGGCCAGGGCGTAGCCGGCATCGCTGGATTTGGGTTCCATCGAGCGGGTACTGGCATCGAAGACGAGCGGAAGCTGTGGGAGGAGGGCGACGGCGAGGAGGACGACGAGAATCGGGAGCGCGATCCAAAGAATCCGCCCCGGCGTGCGCAGCGTGCGGCGGACGTAGAGCCGGACGAGGGCGAGAATCCAGTCGCTGCGCGGCGGGCTGGAGTGTTCGCGGGTGAAGAGAAAAAAGACGCTCGTCATGAGAAACGCGGCGATGAGAATGCCGATCGCGATCAGGACCCCGAGCTGGGTGAAGCCGCCGGAATCGGCGAGAAGGAGAGCCATGAAACCGACCGCGGTCGTGAGCGCGCCGAAGAAAATCGCCTGCCCCAGTTTGCCCACTGCTTCCTCGATCGCGGGGGCGTGGGCGGCGCCTTCATTTCGCGCCTGCTGGTAGCGGCCGAAAATAAGAATCGCAAAATCGACCCCGAGCCCGATGAGAATGGCGCACATCCCGATCGTCACCATGTTGAGCTCTTGGAAAATGAGGAGCCCGGCGGCGAGCGCGACGAGGCAACAGAGGAGCAGGGAGAAGCCCATCCCGATGAGCGGGAGCCAGCGGCGAAACCCGACATAGAAGACGCCGCCGACGAGAAAGATGGAGCCGAAAAGGGTCACGATGATGTCGTGTCGCATGCTCAGGGAAATTTCCGCGACGTAGGCGGAGCGCCCAGTGACAAGGACTTCGAGCGGGCCGGCGCCTTCCCAGCCCTCGGCCGCGCCGGCGCGAAAGGCGTTCACCTTTTCCATCAACGCCTGGCAATCGAAGGCGCTGATTGACGGTTGATTCGTGACCGCGAGGAACACGCGCATGGTGCGGTCGGGCGAGGCAAGGGGCTGGTCCTGCTCGAGGGCGGCATTGCCGGAAAAGGGTTTCAGGGCGGGGGCGATCACGCCTAACGGATCGAGCTGGAGCTCAAACTCCGGCCGGGGCGAGCCGGCTTCGATTTCCTGGTGCAGCCGGGCAAGACGGGCCTGGAGTTTCTCGGGCTGGAGAATGGCCACGGTTTCGGCGAAAGCCGGCGGTTCGAGGTTAAGGAGGAGCGGGACGGCGAGGCCCTGCAGCTCCGTCACCGCCTCGGGCGATTCCATGGGCGAGCCGCCGAGGACGCGTGTGCTCCACGGCTGTTCGCGCAGACGCTGGGCGAAGACGGGGGCGAATTCCTCCAGCCGATCGACGTCGCCCGGCTGGCAGACGAGGGCAAAAGTCAGTTCGCGGGTCTGGGCGAAGTCGTTGTTGTAAACTTTCAGGCCCTGGACCGATTCGAACTTGCCGGGAAGGAGGTTGAGGACCTCGGTGTCGAGGGTCAGGCGGGTGACGAGAATGTAGAGACTGAGGGCGGCCACGAGCACCACGGCGAGCCAGACGAGGCCGCGGTGCTGCGTGACGAGACGGGCAATGAACTTCGAGTACGACATCAGCGACCGCGACAATTAGAAAGCGAAGGTGAAGCGGTCGGAGCCGAGTGCCTGGCGGATGAGTGGTTGATCTTTGCTGCGGAGAAGCAATTCCCGGAGCGAAATCCAGCCGCGGAGGCGGGCCGGAGCTTCGTTAGGCGGGCCGGACCAGGAGCCGCGGGCGAGGGGACCGCTGACCCGGACAAACTTTTCGTCCTGGCGGACGGTGAGCAGGACCACGCCCGGGCCTTTGCTGAAGGTCAGCTCGAAATCGCCCTGCCGGGAATAACGGACCAGGACTTCGCCGATGAGCGAGGTTTTGGCGCTGCGATACTGAAGCTGGCCGGTCTTCGATTGCCAGCCGGGCTCGGGGGAGGCGAATTGATGGCGCAGCGCCTGGCAGCTCGTCAGGGCGAAAAGAAAGGCCACCGCCAGGGTAAAGATGAGACGATGCATGGTCGTTAGGCGGCGGAGCGGAGAGCCGGTTGCGGCGCCGACTTTGGCGCGACGAGGGTGCGGCGCGGACAGAGCGGCAAGTAGCGTTGCAGCCAGACGATGAAATAGAAGGCCGACATCCGCCAGCGAATCGCGAAACTGCCGCTGATGTTGCCGCCAAGGACGGCGTTCACGGCCGGTGGAATCTGGAGGACGTCCTGCGGATAAAGGAAGACCTCGATGAATTCCTTCGAATACCAGGCGTCGACGAAACGCAGATAACCCTTCATCGCCCGCCGCAGAATGCGCTCATAGCGGGCGAAGAGCCGCGGCGCCTTCCGCGGATGATCGAGCACGACGTCGAGAAGATCGGCCGCCTCTTCGCCGGCGAGAAGGGCGAGGAAAACGCCGCTGCTGAAGACCGGGTCGATGAAACCGGCGGCGTCGCCGGCGAGGAGCCAGCGTTCGCCGGTGAGGCGGGTTTGGCGATAGGAGAAATCGGCGCTCGCGTAAACCTGGGTGACGCGGCGGGCGTGGGTCATGCGCCGGGCGAGAAAAGGCTGCGCCGCGAGCGATTCCTCGAGAAAATCCTCCGGCGATTTTTTGCTCTGGCGGTAGAGCGAGGTGTCGAGGACGACCCCGATGCTGGCCCGGTCGTTAGGCAAAGGGACGTACCAGAACCAGCGGTCGGTCGCGCGCAGTTGCCGGGTGAGGGTGCCGTCGCGGCCTTCATCCGCCTCCACGCCTTCGTAGTGGGCAAAGAGCGAGATCTTTTGCAGGTGCGGGTAGGTTTCCTTGAGTTGGAAATGATTCCCGAGGACGGATTGACGGCCGCTGGCGTCGACGACGTAGCGGGCGCTGATTTTTTCGCGGTCAAGGTGCAGTTCCACGCGATCCTCGAAGAATTCGACTTTCCTCACCGCCGTTTCCTCGCGCACTTCCGCGCCGTTCTCGGCCGCATGATCGAGCAGCACCTTGTCGAACTCCGCGCGCGGGACCTGGTAGGAGGTTTCGGTCTGCGAGCGGTAGCCGTCCTTAAAATAAAACTTCACCCCTTCCTCGGAACAGGCGCTGGCCATTTCGCCGCCGTACTTCCGGATAAAACCGGCCGCGGCAAACTTCTCGTGCACGCCGAGCCGGGAAAACGTCTTCATGCTGATCGGCAAAAGCGATTCGCCGATGTGGAAGCGCGGGAATTTATCCCGCTCGCAAACGATCACCCGCCGGCCGGCCCGGGCGAGGAGCGTGGCTGCCGTGCTGCCGGCGGGTCCACCCCCGATAATGGCGACGTCATAGGTTGCTTCCGGCATTCGGCGATCAAGTTAGCAAGCTTGTGCCGGAAGCAAAATGCGACGCCCGCTGGCCGCGACCGTTTACTGATTGGTGATGGTCGCGATCGAGCCGTCGATCTTGGTCAGGTTGATCGTAAATTTCTCCGGATAGGTCGCGGCCCGATCCTGCAACATGCTGATGGCGACGGCTTCTCCCAGTTGAATGGAAGAGCTGGTGTCGGTGCGCCAGTGAATCCCGGCGATGACGCCATGGCCGAAGGAAACGTTGTTGGCCAGTTTGTTCAGTTCCCCGTTGACGTTCATCTGGCCCGCGTCCCCGCCGGTGTAGGAAACGAGATCCAAGCCGTCGGCAGTTGAGACCAACGGGTTCGGCACGACAAAATTCCCGTCGAAGAAAAACTTCAGGACGGTGATGCAGGCGCCGGCGACCGCGCCGTGCCCGGTCGGGTAGGCGGGATGGGTGGGCGAACCTTCGGGGAAGGACTGCGCCAGAAAATAGTCGCCCCACTTATTGAAACTGCGCTGGACGGCGTACGAGTTGAGGACACTGGCGTGCACCTGGGCATCGAGCGTGTTCCCCGCGCCGGTGAGGATCTGGCGGACAATCGCCCCGCCCGATTCGGGACGGTGCCGGAGATGGATCCACCATTTTTGGTACCACACGCTGTTTAGTGCATGGCGCGCCACGGCCGCGATGGTAGCGGCGAAATCGGGTCCGCCGAAAGTGCCGAAGCCATTTTGTCTGGTCGAAGAAGCGTAGGGATTCCCTGGGTTCACCGGCGCTCCCATGCTGCCGAGGACGAGGTAGGCGGTGAAGAAGGCCTGAAAGAGGACGTCGACGTGGGTAAACGAGCAGAGGCCGCGGCCGTCGTGGAGGTAGCGCAGTTGCGGGTCGAAGTGGAGCGGAGCGCCGGTATCGATCCCGTTCTGGACCTGCTGGTAGGTCGTCGGGTCGGTCATGTAATCGATGTCCGGCAAGAAGGTGACCAGTTGCTGCGCCATCGGCTGCACCCCCATGTAGGTGGGCAGGATATAGAACTGCGAGAGGTACGGCCCGACGGTGTCGCCCGGATATGTCCCGCGGAAGAGAAGATCCGGCGTGACCCGGCCCAGGTTATCCCGTGGGCCGGTGAAGGCCGGCAGGCGGGTCAGTTCGAGGGCGGCTTCGGCGGCGACGGGGTCCGACGAATAATCCGCGAACGGCACGTCGCGAAGAAGTGAGGCCCAATAGAGCTCGACCAATTCGGCGGCGTACTCCGCGCTCGCCACGGCAGGCGCCGGTGGGACGACAATTTGATTAATTTGATTGGCTGGAGAGGGGGCGTTGCCAAATTGAACATCGTCGCTGCCTTCCAAGGCAAAGGCGCGGCCGCCGAGGGGGCCGTTCATCGTGCGCGGGCCGCCGGTGATGACGTTTTCGAAGTCCTCGAATTTTCCGCTGTTAATGGCTTTGCGGAACGACTTATAGGCCGCCAGGTTCACCAGCCCGATGCCGTCCTGCAGGATGCCCTTCGTGTAGCTGCCCGACTTGTCGGGATAGAGCTGCTCGTCGCCGTTAGTCGTGTGCGGGGGAACGGGAATCTGCGCCTCCCTGGCCGCGACCGAGACCCGGACGGCGTAGGCCTGTCGCACGCGGGGATCAGACGCCGCCGGCTGGTCGTTGCCGTTCGCGGTCTGGGCGGCGGCCTGCGGGATTTTGCCGAGGACCGCACCGGTCGCGAGAGCGGCCGTTACCTGGCTGAGAAATTTGCGGCGACTCGAGCCTTTCCCGAGGAGCGGCGAGATGGAAAGGGGTGCGTTGGAGTCAATCTGATCGTTGTTGGTAATCATAGTTATCGCTGATTGTGGCGATGGGTGTATGAAAGTTCACTGGCTTTGGTCAATACTTTAATCGTGGGCCTTGGTAACAACCCATTTACCAGAAACGTCTTGTAGCGGGCACATCCTTTCTTCCTCGCCGGATAGCCGTTGACAAAATCCGGCGCGCGCCGGATGGGAACGGCGCCTGAAGATGCCGTCATGAAATTAATCGATCGCTTCGTTGCCCGTGAGCTGATCGTGAACGTACTCTTCGCGATCGCGGTCCTGAGCCTTGTCCTGGTCGTGGGCAATATCTTTCGCAAGCTCCTGCCGCTCCTCGTCAATCACGATGTCCCGATCGAGTTCCTCCTCACCTTCATCGCCTACGTCCTGCCCTTTTCGCTCATCTTCACCATTCCGTGGGGCCTGCTCACCGCCATCCTTCTCGTCTTCGGCCGGCTCTCGGCGGATAACGAGTTGATCGCCCTCCGCTCCAACGGCGTGAGCGTGACGCGCATCTGCCTGCCGCTCGCCTTCATTGCCGTCATCAGCACCGGCATTTGTCTCTGGCTCAATGTCAGCGTCGCGCCCGCGGCGCAGGAGAAATTGCGCAGCAGCATCTTCGATCTCGCGACCAAGAACCCGATCGCGCTTTTCGGCGGCGACCAGGTGATCGACCAGTTCCCGGGCCGGAAGATTTACGTGGGCAAAAAGGAGGGCAACAAGCTGGCGAACATCCTCGTTTTCCAGATGGACGACCACGATCTCCCGGTGCGGGTGACGCACGCCCGGACCGGGAAGCTGGAGACCGATTTGCCTAACAAACGGCTCCTGCTCCATCTCTACGACGCGCGCTACCAGGAACGCGACGCGAAGGATCCCTACGACCTGCGCAAGATCAAGGACGGCATCAGCCTGGCGGAAGGAACGCTCCCGATCGGCCTCGAGGAACTTTACGAGCGGGAGAAGAAACGCCCGAGCCGTTCCGCGCTTTCGCTTTCGCAGTTAATGGAACAGCTCAAGTCCGGCGCGCAGCGCGATCAGAGCGCGACCAAGACGGAGATCAACAAGCGCTTTTCCTTTCCCTTCTCCTGCATCGCCTTTGCGCTCATCGGGGTGCCGCTGGGCATCACCACCCATCGGCGCGAAACTTCGGTCGGCTTCGCCACCGGGCTGATCGTGGCGATCTTTTATTTCCTCTTCATCATCATCGCCGACACGATGCGGGCGAATGCCAGCATCCATCCCGAGCTGCTCGTCTGGTTTCCCAACGTGCTTTTCATCGTCATCGGCGCCTGGCTCTTTCGCCGCCTGAGCAAGCAGTAAACCTCGCCTTAGAGCGATGATCGAGATTGCCCTCCATCACTTTTATCACATCTATGCCGATGGAGAGTGGCGGGAACCGGTCGAAGAACATCTTCAAGCTTTGCAGACGTCTGGTCTTGTGGCCGAAGAAAACTTTTCACTCAACGTCGGCCTCTGTTGGTAACGACCGAAACACCGCGGCAGTCCGCGAATTTTTGAACGATCACTCCATTGGGTGGAGAGAGGTTGCCGCGAGTCAGAAAGGCTGGGAACAGGTCACCTTGAATGCGCTCTCACGCCAGAGCCACACCTTGGAAGGATTTGTCTTTTACGCTCACACCAAGGGAGCGTTCACGCCCAGTCGCTTCAACGCCGACTGGCGTCACCGGATGACTTTCTACACCGTGACGCGATGGCGGGAGGCATTGTTGAGCCTGGAGACGCATCATGCCTATGGCTGCCATTGGATGCAGCTCGAGGGGTTCTGGCTTTTCGGCGGCAATTTCTGGTGGACTCGGATGTCTCATTTGCGACTGCTTCCACCTCCCGGAACGCACTCGCGCTGGGCGGCCGAGGGATGGGTCGGCCTGCTTCCGCGCTACATTGCCGGCTTCACTGCGTGCGATCCAGCGGGTCCGTTTCCAGGGGAAATCGGAGCGTCGAAAGCGCGACGAAAGCGGGAACCAGCGTTCCGTTAGGCGCGCGCCGGCCGGGACGGCCGACGATTTCGTCGCTGATGATGAAGAACTTCTTCAGGGTGGCGCTGCCGAAGTTGGTCGTGAGCGCGACATCCGCGGCGTCGCGCCCGACGGCCATGACGATGCGGCCGATGCGCGGGATGTTGTGGCGGGCGTCGAAGGTGTGCCAGCGATCGCCCAGGTAAACCTCAAACCAGCCGCTGAAATCCATCGGCAGCACCACCGGCACGCCGATGTCGCCCATGTAGCCGGTGACATAGCGCGCCGGAATGTTCATGCAGCGGCAAAAGGTGAGCGCGAGATGGCTGAAGTCGCGGCAGACGCCCTGCTTCTCGTTGTAAACATCAAAGGCTGATTTCGAGGGATTGGCCTTCTGGTAATCAAAATTGATGTGGTTGTGCACCCAGGTGCAGATGGCCTGCACCCGCGGCCAGCCCGGCGCCGTCTGGCCGAAGAGCTGCCAGGCGATGTCGGTGAGTTTGTCCACTTCGCAGTAACGGCTCGGCATGAGGAAGGCGAGGGTCTCGTCCGGCAGGTTCTCGATGTTGTGCTGGACCGCGTCGGGCGATTGCCGATCGGGTTCGCCACTGTCTTCGACCACGGTTTCGAGCGCGAGGCGAATGTTGCCGGCGGGCGCGAGCAGTCGCGCGCAGCGGTTGCCGAAGAGATCGGTGTAATAGGAGACCGGCACCTCGGGTTCGACCCGCAACTCTTCCGGCTGGCGGAGATCGTCCTGGCGCGAGGGGTGGACGAAGAGCATCAGGACCATCGGGGTCGGCCCGCGCAGCTCAAACTCAATATCGAATCCAATCTTGATCAGCATAATCGTCAGGGCGAGCCGTCTCGTTTCGGGTTCGGGCGGCCGCCTGTATCATTCTCATCTTCTGGCGAGGCTGCATTTATTTATTGTCAGCCAAAACGCTGGAAACTTTGCCAGAATTCCGGCCACGATTTCTTGAAACCGCGGCAGACAAAAATATCGGGATGATCCTTCGTCTCCTCGTTCTGCACGCCATAAGGATTGGTGACGTGTCCGGCCAACTCCACCCGCTCGGCCAACCGTTCCGCTGCCGCGCGCGAAAAGCCGACCAGGATCACGACCTCGGGCGGCTCCGCGCCGTAGCCGCGCCACCAGTAGGTGTTGATCCCGGAGATCACCTCCGGCAGGCCGTGGGCGCGACCGTAGAGATTGATTCCGCCCGCTTCGCCGTAATTGCCGGCCAGGATGGCGGTCCGCGCCTTCTCGGCCTCGGGCAGCGCGTGGTAGATGCCGGCGACGGTCGCGGCCAGCTCCGGCCAGCCGATTTGCTCGCTGAAATTATCGTGAATCTTGCTCGTTAGGCGCCAGCCCGCGGAATTGATCGGCGCGATCGGCAGCATCGTAACCGCGCTGAAGGCGGCGCCGGCGCCGAGCGCCGTCCAGGTCGCGCCGCGCCCGATCCGCGCGCCTTTCGTCCCGCGTTGCGCGAGCCATTGGTCCCACAGGACCGCGCCGGCCGCGAAAAGCATCGGGTAGGCTGGCGCCATGTAATAAAAACGTCCCTTCGCGAGGAAGAACAGGACGAGCGGCACGAGGAACATCCAGCCGAGCAGGCGATAGCGCGGGTGTTTCAAGTAAAACCAGAGTCCCGCCAGCCAGAGCGGCAGGGTGAAAAGATTCGCGCTCACGAAAAGCTGCTGCAGGAAAAAACCGCTCGTGCGCCCGATCTCGACATCGCGCTCGTGAATGTCCTGCAAAAAAGTGAGCGAAATGAAATCGTGCTGAACCTGCCAGAGGAGATTGGGCAGAAAGATCGCGAGCGAGAGCGCCGCGCCGGCCCAGAGCCACGGACTTTTCAGATAGCGCCGGGCAGGCGTCAGCACGACCCCGGCGACGATGCCCGCGATGAAAAAAATCATCGTGTATTTCGTCAGCATCCCGAGCCCGAGGACGGCGCCGAGCGCGAGCCACCAGCGCGGATTCTCCGTGCGCAGGAGCCGGATCAGGCTGTAGGCCGCCAGCACCCACCAGAGATAATCGAGCGCGATATATTGCAGCATCGTGCCCATGCAGACCGACATCGGCGCCACCGCCGCGGCCAGGGCGGCGATCGCCTGCGCCCAGCGCCGCCCGCCCAGTTCGCGCGCCATCAACCCGGTGAAAACCATCGCGATGCATTGCGCGAGGACGGCGACGAGACGCACCCCGACGAGCGACGGCCCAAACAGGAGCACGGCGAGGTGCGCGAGGAAGGCCGTGAAGGGCGGGTAGGAGACGTAGCCCCAGTCGAGAAAACGCGCGTCGTCGAGGAGCCCGAGCTCGTCGCGGTGAAATCCATACTGCCAGTTGGTCGCACAATGCAGGACCAGCCGCGCCAAGGCGAGGGTCAGGAGCAACCCGAGGGCGCGTGGTGGCGGTGCGGGCAATGGGTCGCTCGAATTCATTTCGCAGAGAATGCAGAGAAAGCGGAGCTTTTAAATCCGATAATTCCGTCGTCTCTGCGCTCCGCTTCTTTGGCGGTGGAACTTCCGGGTCGTTAGGCAGCGCGGCCAAACTGCGCCGTGACCCGCAGCTCGCGTCCGGCCGCGATCCGGACGTCGCGCAGTTTCACTTCGCCGAGCGGCAGCGCCATGAGGGAAAATTCCCGCCCGTTGAAGCGCTCCAGATGCGGCGCGATGAAACCGCAGGCGAGGGTGCCGAGCGTGCCTTCGCCGGCACACTCCAAGCCGGAAAGACGCGCGGTCAATTTCTCATCGATCTCCGCGCTCCCGCTGATCCGGAGCGCGGCGGAAAGAAAAAGTTTCTTTGCTGTGACATGCACCATCACCTCGAGGGCGCGCTCGGAGCGCGCTTGCAGTTCAATGCGGACGCTCTCGACGGTGACGCCCTGCTTGTCTGCCGCGGTCCTGGCCCCGGCGAGCACGAGGGCCTCGAGATCGCGCAGCGCCACCGCCACCTCCACCTTTCCCTCGGCCGCGTCCTGCAGGACCAGGAGCAGGTTCCCATCCTGGTCGCGGCCCTGGCCGAGACGGACATCGCGCGCCGTGCAGTTGAGTTCCACCCGGGCCTGCTGCACGAGGATCGGCCGGCCGCTGACCGCGAAATTTTCCACTTCCAAAGCCGGCTCGACCGGACCCACCGGCGGTTGCGGGCGCGGCGGCGGACGTTCCCCGGCATTGGCGCCGTCGAGCGAGACGCGGATCGCGGCCAGCTTCGGATAACCGGCTTCCTCCACCGTCACCATCGGCCCGGCTGGCCTAACGACACGGCTGATGCTCTCCTCGAGCGCGGCGCGCAATGTTTCGGCATCCGGCGGAAATGTACGATTGGGTAATGGAAACATCCCGGGAAGCTACGCAGCTCGGCACCTCATCGGATGTCCTCCTCGAGGCGCGGGGGGAGCTCTGAACGAGGAAGCTTGACCATTTTACGCGACCTCTGTTAAACGCAGCCATGAATAAGAGCCTCCAGTCGCGCCTATTTTCGATCCGCGTTCCGTTCGCGCTCCAGTTTCTTGGCTTAAGCCTCGTCCTGGCCAGCCTTTCGTTGGCGACGGCGAGCGCGGCGAAATTGAAGGAAGCCCGCGTTACCCAGGTGATCAAAGATGTGAAGCTTCTCCCCAAGGCCGCGGCCGCGCGCCCGGCGGCGGTGAGCGACCCGGTGCGCGACGACACCGCGGTGCGGACCGGGGTGGAATCGCGCGCCGAGCTTACTTTCACCGACCAGACCCTGGCGCGGCTGGGAGCGAACACGATTTTTAGTTTCAACGAAGGCACCCGTAACCTCGAACTCGGCGGGGGCGCCATGCTCTTGCGGGTCCCGAAAGACGCCGGCGGCGCGCAGATCAATACCGCCGCGATCACCGCTGCCATCACTGGCACGACGATGCTGCTGGAGTATCACCCCGATGCCTATTGCAAGTTCGTCATGCTCGAAGGGGTCGCGCGAATTTTCCGGAACAAGCGCGCGGGCGATTCCGTGCTCCTGCACCCCGGACAGATGCTCATCGTCAATCCCAAGGGCGAAGGCCTGCCCGATCCGGTGGATGTCGACCTCGATCGTCTGATGAAAACCTCGCTCTTGATCACTGGGTTCGACCCGCTTCCGAGCGCGGAGCTCATTGCACTGGCGAAAGGCGCGCAGCTCGCACAGAAAACCCAGGGCACCTTGGTGGAAACCAACCTCGTCATCTTCGGCGCCGGAACGGCGGTATCGCTGCTCGATCCCACCAATACCAGCACGCTCGACCAGGCCAATGCCAACGAGACCCGGCGGCCGGACGAATCGCCGAGCCCAACCGCGACACCTAGTCCGACGGCAACGGTCACGCCGACTCCGACAATCACGCCAACCCCAACCGCAACACCCAGCCCGACGATCACGCCGACTCCGACCGTTACCCCGACACCAAGCGTTACGCCCACACCGAGCAAATTCGGCACTCCTTCAGTGATCGCTTCCGCCACGCCTTATGAAATCGGCGACGACACGACCATCGTCACCGATCCCACGATCACGACGAACGGCGTGACCGACTTCGGCACGATCTATCGCGGCGAAGATTTGGACGGTCCGGCCGCGCCCTGGTTCTTCGGCTCGACCTCCGAGTTCGACGAAGAGGTGGGCTTCACGAACGAAAACACTTTTGTCGGCGACCGGGTGCCGATCACCGCCTTCAAGTTTTCCGCCCTGCGTTTGATCGGCAACCCGACCATCGATCACCGGCGAAGACGGCCCGAACAATCTCGCGTTGATCAGCGTCGGCGACATGACTTCCGGCGCACCGGGCGGCACGCTCACCTTCGATGGCGTGAACTTCCTTTTCCTCGGGACCGAGAACGGTTCGATCACGCTGACTTCCGATCTGGCCTTCCAGGATATTCCGCAGCTCCTCGTTTACGCCCGGGGAGAAGGCTCAGATTTGCTCTTCGATTCCACCGTGACGGGTTCGTCGATCCTGGCCTTGCTCGCCGAGGGCGACATTCAGATCACTGATTCCCTAACGATCACGCAAACCAAGTCCACCCTCCTGACCGAAGGGCTGATCACTTCGCTCTACGCCGGCCAAAACATCGTCGTCGGAGAAGACGTCACGATCACGGTCGATAACACCGATCTGATTCCGCTCCCGATCGGGGCCAACATTTTTCTCAACAGCGGCAGTGATATCTCGATCACCGGCGCGGTCGACCTTTCGGTGCTCAATAACGGCGGCGGACAGATCGGGCTCGGCGGCAATATCTTCGTCATGGCGGGCGGCGCCCTGAGCGCTGGCTCGGTCAACGCCCTGATCAACAACCGCGACGGCGGCACGATCGATTCGGGCGCCAGCATCATCTTCAGCGCCGGTGCCGCCTTTACCACCACGGGCGACGCCACCCTCATCCTCTCGAACCGGGACGACGGCGGCGGCAACGGCAGCTTCGGCGGGCCGGCCAGCATCAGCCTGACCGCACCGAGCGTTTCGATCGGCGGGAACCTGACCCTCGGGATGACACCCGGCGATGCCACCGACGCGCTGAACGTCACCAATGTGACCGGCCTCCTCGTGACGCTCGGCGGGATGGAATTTTCGATTCAGAACGGCGGCCTCACGCCGGTCGGAGTCAGCTTTGGTGGAGTCATCGATAACGGCATGTCCGTCGCCGTGTTCGCGGGCAATATCTCGAGCGGCGATTATCTGTCTTCACTGGTCACGAACACGAATGGCGGCGAGGTCGGCGAGAGCGCGACGCTTACTTTTGGGGCGTTTGGCGACATCAGCGTCGAAACCGATGCACTTTGGCAAATCCTCAACACACCACCGATGGCGAAAACACTTCTCTCATCGGCACGGACGCTCTGCTCACGGTGACCGCGGGCGATCTCGCAGCCGGCTCGATCTTCAGCCAGATCTCCAACGCCGGCGGTGGCACCATCGGAGAAAATGCGGAACTCACTTTTGCCGCCACCGGCGCGATCGAGAGCGCGGGCGATGCCACGTTCCGGATCGTGAACTTTGACGACGGCGGCGGCTATGGCGGCGGCACGATCGGCGGCGACGCGACCGTCAGCCTCACTGCACAATCGCTCTCCGCCGCGACCCTCCTCGTCCGAATCAACAACCTCGGCGGCACCATCGGCGGCGATGCCGTCGTCGAAGTCAACCTCAGTCAGGCGCTGGAGACGACGGGCAACGCGACCTTCGATATCCTGAACGACGTGGTCCTCGATGAAGGTTTCATCGGCGGCACCAGCTCGGTCAGCGTCAATGCCGACTCGCTCGACATCGGCGGCTCGCTCATCGCCCGCATCACTGACCTAACGACACCGGTTGATTTCGATAACGTCAACATCGGAGTCGACGGCGACATCACGGTCGGCAACCAGATTTTGGTCGACGGCCACGTCACTGCCGGAGGCGATATCAGCGCGACCAACGGGATAATCCTGACCGGCGGCTCACTCATCGCCGGCGAAGACATTACTTCGACTAACGGCGGCATTACCATGAACCTTGGTGCCGGCAACCAGATCGGTCTTATCACCGCGGGCGGAAACATTTTTGCCGCCGGTGCGATTAACGCCTTCTACTTCGAGACCTCGATCACCGCGGGCGGGTCGATCACTGCGTTCGACCTCGGGGCCGTCACGATCACGGCCGGGACGGACATCACTGTCGGTGAAGCGGCCGGCGCGGCGCATAGCATTTTTGCCAACTCCCTTCTCGCCGGCGACGCGATCTCTCTGGTCAACGTCGGCGAGATCCGCAGCCTCACCCTCACCGCGGTCGATCCGGTCGGGTTTACGCCCGATCCATTTACTCTCACCGCCGTCACGATTAGCGGCGCGGGTCCGGCCCTCGCGAACCTCTTCTTCGACGGCCAGGAGCCCGATCCCGTCACCCTCGGGCACAACAACCCGGGCGATGGCGGCAGCGTCACGATCAACCTGACGGGCGATGGCCTGACGATCGGCTCGAGCGGCGATATCGCTTCGATCCAGGCGAACGGTGGCGACTTTGCGACCGATTCCGTCGCGGGTGGCAGCGGTGGCACGGTCGACATCACTGCGACCGGGGACGTCATTTTGAACGACGGCGATATTACTGCGTCGAGCGGGGCGTTTCCGGAATTCACGCCCGGCACGCGCGGCGCCGGGGGCACGGTGAATATTACGACCCCGGGTAGCATCACGGTGGACGACTCCACCATCCTCGTCTCCTCCGCCGATAGTGAAATCTCGCCGATCCGCCGGAGCGCCAGCGGGGGCGACATCAATCTCACTAGCAGCCGTGCGACCGGCGTTGCGATCGATATTGGCAACACCGGGGAACTTCTTTCCCTGCTCGACAGCGCGGCGCCGGGACCCGGCGGCCAGATCTCGATTTTGGCGACCGGCGCGAGCAGTGAGGTGGATGTGAAAGGACTGGTCCTGGCCGACCGGGGAACGATCGATATTCGCCACACCGGCCTGAACGGCGAGATTTATACCGGCGGCGGCATCAGCGATAATCTGTTTGCAAATGCCGACATCCTCAAGATTGGCGCGTTAGGCAACAACGGAGTGCTCACGATCGGGCAGGGGACCCTTTCCGCCGACACCACGCTCAAGCTTTACGCGCCGGGCAGCAACGGGCTGATCGAATTCATCTCCAACGTCACCCTCGGTGGCAACAGCGCGAAAATCATCGCGGCCGAAACGGTGACGATTTTGAACGGCGTCGTCGTCACCATCGGCGGACAGGTTCCGGCCGATGTCTATACCGGGTTCATTGGGGGCGAGAGTCCGAAGGCAAATTACACCGGATTCGGCGGCAATGGGTCGACCACCGGCACCTTTGCCGGAGCGGGGGCGAACGATCCGCAGCCGATCGAAAACGCACCGCCCTTCGATGACGGTGGCGGCGAAGAGAAACCTGTGAGGAGCGGAAGCAACGCCACCGGCGGAGGGACGACCAAGGTGGCTGGCAACGGACGCGGCGGCAAGACGGTGCCGACGGTGAATGTCGGCGACACCGGTGACCTGCTCGCCCTGCTCGATCGCACCACCGCTGGTTCCAACGGGAAGGTTGCGCTTCCGTCTCGGACAGGTTCGAGCGGGAGTGTGAATGGAGTCAGCCCATCCGGCCGCCTGCGGGCCGGGCACGTGATGCTGGAGAACCGCACGACAAATTCGCCAGGGGGCCGGCGGCCGCTGCCCTGACGGGGAAGTTCGTTCCCGCTACTCTCTCAACCGGTCTTCCATGTAACCGGAACCGAGCGCGATCCCGGCCAGGAGCAATGCTCCAGCCGTCGCGAGAGGGACGGGATCGAACGGTGCCGGCGGCAGAGCCGTCACACCCGATTCGGTCACCGTCGCCGGGGCGTGGGCATAGCGGCCCTGTCGAGGGCGGCGGAATTTTTCGGCGAAGCGCTGCAGACGTTCCGGCACCGCGACGTTCTTCATCGGAATGCCGTGACCGCAGCCGACGACGTTAGGCCGGAGGCCGGCCAGTTTCTGCAGCGATTCGCGCGTCGCCTGCCAATCCATGTTGAAGGGCGCGCCCGCGCGCGCGAGATCCTTTTTCCCGCTCATCAGCCCGATCCAGGAATCCATGTTCATGGTCGCGAAAGCATCGCCCGCCAGCAGGACCCGGTCGGCCTCGCGAAAAAATGAAACATGCCCGGGCGAATGGCCCGGGGTGGCGATCCACTTCCAGCCCGGCAGCCCCGGCAGCTCGTCGTTAGGCAGTTCCCGCACCTGCTCGCCCAGGTCGCGCGTCCGGTGCGGCATGAAGCGGGAGAGAAAAGCCATCGCACCGCCGATCGTCGGGTCCGGCGGCGGATAATCCGAGCGGCCGGTGACATACGGCAGTTCCATCCGGTGCGCGAAAATGGGCACGTCCCATTTCTTCGCCAATTGCCCGGCGGAGCCGGCATGGTCGAAATGCCCGTGGGTCAGGTAAATCGCCTCCGGCTTTGAGCCCGCGCCGAAGCACGCCTCGGCCGCCGCAAAAATTTGTTCCGCGCGCCCGGGCAGCCCGGTGTCGACCATGGCCCACGGCTCGCCCCGGCGACCGACCAGGTAGGCGTTCACGAAACTGATCGGCTGCCAGGCCACATCAGGAGCAATTCGTTCGATCGTCTTCATGGGAATAAAAGTGCCTGCCAAAGACAATAAGGAGAAAATCCGAATATCGAAATCCGCAAATTTTCTCCCCTACGGAATCACCAGCTCTTGTCCCGGTTTCAGATCGCTCGGCTTGGACAGGAGATCGGCATTGGCGTCGAGGATTCGCTGCCAGCGCGCGGAGTTCTTGTAAAACTTGCGCGAGATCGAGGCTAGGGTATCGCCCCGCTGAACCTTGTAGCTGCGCTCTTTGCCGGTGCGCTTGATCTTCTGGCCCGGCGGGCGCTTCGCCCGCGCTTCTTTGTCGGCGGCATTGGCCGCTTTTTGTTGCGCCCAGCCTTCGCTGATCTGCTTGCGCAGGTTCAGGTTCTCATTCTTCAACTCCACCAACTCCGCGCGCGGGACCATCGAATCGCCGCTCAGGTTGGTCAGGAGGGTGAGCTCACCGCGTTTCATGAAGCCTTTCACTTCCTGGGCCCGCTTCCCGGTCGGCTCGAGGGCGAGGAAGCGTTTGAAATGATGGAGCGCGTTAAGCGGATCGTTCAACTTGTCGTCGTAGATGAGGGCCAGCTTGTAATGCACGTCGGCCGAGCCCGGGGTGCCATCGAGGGCCGCTTCGTAGAGATTGATCGCCTCCGCGTAACTGCCCTCGGCCGCTTTCGCGCCCGCATCCTTCCCCAGCTGCACCTCGCGGGGCATGATCATGCGGTTGCAACCGGCGAGCACGCCTAACGAAAGCAGGCAACCGAGGAGGGCGGGCCGAATCGTGCTAGTAACGCGGGACATCCGGATCAATTTCTTCCGACCAGGCATCGATTCCGCCGGCGACATTGGCGACCCGGGGAAAGCCGCTGGCGCGGAGAAACTCCGCCGCCCGTTCGCTCCGCACCCCGCTGTGGCACAAGACATAGACTTCCTTTTCGCGATCCAGTTCCCGCCAGCGCGCCGGCAGCTCGCCTAACGGAATCAAATTTGCCCCTTCGATCCGGGCCATCTCATATTCAAACGGCTCCCGCACATCGAGGAGAAGGAAGGGCCGGCCCGAGCGCATCCGCTCCTCCAACTCGCGCACCTGGATCTGCGGCACGGCCTTCGTCAGGTCGGGCGCGCCCTGGCAAAACATCTCGTAATCGATCGGCGCCGTGATCGTCGGCTCCTCGCCGCAGACCGCGCACTCGGGATCGCGCTTCAGGTTAAACTCGCGGAATTTCATCTTCAGGGCATCGAAATGAACGAGGCGAGCGATGAGCGGTTCACCGATGCCGAGGATGAGTTTGAGCGCCTCGGTCGCCTGCATCGTGCCGACGATGCCCGGGAGCACGCCCAGCACTCCCGCCTCCGCACAACTCGGGACGGCGCCGGGGGGAGGGGGCTCGGGGAAAAGACAGCGATAGCACGGCCCGCCGAGATGGGGCGCGAAGACGGTCGTCTGTCCATCGAAGCGGAAAATCGAACCGTAAACGTTAGGCTTGCGCGCCAAAACGGCGACGTCGTTGGAGAGGTAACGGGTGGCGAAATTGTCGGTGCCATCCACGATCAGATCGTACTCGCGCAGGATCTCCTGCGCGTTTCCGCTCTCGAACCGGCAGGGATGCAGCCGCACTTCGATCTCCGGATTCATCTCGCGCAGTCGCTCGCTGGCCGATTCGGTTTTCGGGCGGCCGACATCCTTCGTCCCGTGGAGCAACTGGCGATGCAGGTTGGAGAGCGCCACCCGGTCGTCATCGACCAGCCCGATGGTGCCGACACCGGCCGCGGCCAGGTAAAGTGCAGCGGGTGAGCCGAGTCCGCCCGCGCCAAGGCAAAGGACGCGCGCTGCCTTTAGCCGTTCCTGGCCGGCAAGGCCGATCTCCGGCAGCATGATGTGGCGCGAGTAACGGCGGCGTTCCTCCTCGTTCAAGCCGGTGGCAAACTTGTCGTTAGGCAAGGGCGTCGCTATTTTTTGACCAGCTCCCATTTGATTCCCACGATCCGCTGATCCGCGAAACGCTTCAAGGATTTCGGGAAAACGAGATGGATGGCCCCTTTTCGTTTGGCCAGGCCGACGGAGCCGAATTCCGAACCGGAATCCGAGCGCTGGATCGAGAGGACGCGGTGCTGCCGGATCTGGCCCTGGAGATGGCGATCTTTTTCCGGCGCCTGCCAGAGGGTGTAAACCTGCGGCTCCCCGCAGGCCTCGACGACCGCGCTGAAGCGCGTGGACTTCACTTTGAGCAACTTCATGGGAGACGCAGCATGGCGCGTAAAAGAAAAGACCGCCAGAGGACTACGGCAAAGAGGATCAGACTACCGTTGCTGCATTCCTGCCCTGGCGGGGTTCGTTAGTCCTCAGTCCATAGCCCCTGACGGAGAGGAAACTTTCCGCGAAGCAGCCGCTCGCGCAATCGGTTTCTCACCTGCGTTGACAGGCTGAAACTGATCTGATTCGATGCCGGCGTGAAACCACTTCTTCTGCTTTGCCTGTTCGCCGTCGGCGCGACTTCCTGCACCACCCTGTCGAACCGTCGCGATCTCTATAATCCGAGCGAAGACGCCGGGCCCTACCATGCTCTGCAGCAGAAGAAGACCGCTCCGGGCACGGTCGCGGCGCCGGAAGGGCCGATGCCGCCGGCGCAATAACGCCTAACGAATTACAGCCCGAGCAGGTCGCGCTGCCACTGCACCAGCAACGTCTGGCTGCGGCTGGGATCGGCGGCGATGCCTTCGAGCGCGCTGCGCGGGGCGATGAAGGCGGGGTCGAGTGCGAGTTCCTTCGCATGGTGGTCGCGCCGCCGACGCAGCTCTTCCACCTTCTTGTCGAAATTGGGCGTCCGCGTCCGGCTCATCCGCGGCGGGCGTTGCGGCCAGGCGCTTTCCGGCAAGGCCAAAGCCTCGCGCGCGGCGTCGAAGTAGCCGCGCCGGCGCCGCTCCGAGAGATGCCGGAAATCCGGCGTCTCCCCGGCGACAAATTGTTTCGCGGCCTCGATCATGGCGCTGTTCTGCAAAATGTGAAAGGAGGGCCGGTCGGCCTGCTGCGCTTCGCGATCGCGCCATTGCCAGATGGCGCGCAGAACTGCGCCAGCCTGCGGCGGCAATGTTCCGCTGCCCGTGATGCGCCAGGCTTCATCGGGATCGCGTTCGCGTGAGACGAGAGTCTGTTCGAGCGCGCGCTGGCAGGATTGGCGAAACCATTCCAGGCGCCCGAGCGTGCTCATCTGCTCTTCCATTTTCGCCGCCAGCGGGATGAGAAAATGGGTATCGTTTTTCGCATACTCCGCCATCGCGGGCGGAAGCGGGCGGCGCGCCCAGTTCGCCTTCTGCGAGCCCTTCACGAGGGTGACGTCGAAATATTGCTGCACCAGGGCGGCGAGGCTGAACTCCTTCAGGCCGAGCATGCGGGCCGCGATCACGGTGTCAAATACCTGGCTCACGGGAAGGTCAAACGTCCGCCGGAGCAGCCGCAGATCGAAGTCCATTCCTTGCAGGATAATTTCGCGTTCGGCCAGCGCGGTGCAGAGCGGCTGGAGATCGAGTGGGGCGAGCGGATCGACCAGGATGTCCTGGCCGTCGAAGGTGAGCTGGATCAGGCAGAGCTTCTCGAAATAGCAGTGCAAACTGTCGGCTTCGGTGTCGACCGCGACGCGGTCGTATTTCCGGAGCCGCGGCAGGATTTCCGCGAGTTGTGAATCGGAGGCGATCACCGGAGGCCAGCGAGCAGGAGCTCGGCGTTGGATTTGGTCGCGTGCAGATTTTTGATCAACTGCTCCATCGCTTCCAGCGGCGGGAGCGCGGCCATCGTCTTGCGTAGCAACTTCACCCGTTCCCACTCCTCGGGATGATAGAGCAGGTCTTCGCGCCGGGTGCCCGACTGCAGAATGTGGATCGCGGGATAAAGGCGTTTTTCGACCAGCGAACGGTCGAGATGCAGCTCCATGTTGCCGGTGCCTTTGAATTCCTCGAAAATCACTTCGTCCATCCGGCTGCCGGTCTCGATCAGGCACGTCGCCAGGATCGTTAGGCTGCCGCCTTCCTCGACATTGCGGGCGGCGCCGAAAAAGCGCTTCGGTTTGAGCAGCGCCTTCGATTCCACCCCGCCCGACATGGTGCGGCCCTTGCCTTTGACGAGGGAATTGTAGCCGCGCGCCAGGCGCGTGATGCTGTCGAGCAAAAGGACGACGTCTTTTTTCTGCTCGACCAGCCGCTTCGTCCGCTCGCTCACCAGTTCCGCCACCTGCACGTGCCGGGTCGGCGGTTCGTCGAAGGTCGAACTATAAATCTGGCAATCCACTTCCCGCTGCAGGTCGGTCACTTCCTCCGGGCGCTCGTCGACGAGCAAGATGATGAGCACGATGTCGGGATGATTCATCCGAATCGCTTTCGCGATCTGCTTGAGCAGGATGGTTTTCCCGACCCGGGGCGGAGCGACGATCAGGCCGCGCTGGCCCCGCCCGAGCGGCGTGAGCAAATCGACCGCGCGCACGCAGGCAGAATCCTCGGAATCATTCTCCAGCATGATTCGCCCTTCCGGGAACAGCGGAGTCAGGCTGTCGAAAGCGGTCGGCGTTTTCCACTGGTCGGTCGGCTGGTCCTCGATCGCGATGACGTGATCGAGCATGAGCGTTTTTTCGCGGTCGCGCGGCAGGCGGATGGTGCCGCTGAGGGACTGACCAGGACGAAGGCCGAAGTGGCGGATGAGATGATGGGGGACGCCGATATCTTCCGGGAGAGGGAGGAAATTCAAATGGGGCGAGCGCAACATGGCGGGGCCGTCGTTAGGCAACTCAAGGAAACCGCTCGTCCGGACGACCTGGCCGCGGGAGATGAGGTGGCGCATGAGATCGACCAGGAGCTGGTGCCGGGTCCGGCCAGGGTGGGGATGGAGTTCGAAGCGCTCAAATAATTCCTGGAGCGCGGCCGGGCTCAGCTCCTGGAGGGCGGGCAAATCGAAGACCTCCGGGGTGGGCTCGTGAGGCTCGAGCGCCACGGCGGCGGAGGCAGAGCTATGGTCAGGGGCGGCGAGAGTCTGGTCGTCCATTTGAGTTTAGCGGAAGAATCGCGCGAGGATTGCGGCCTGCCCTTCGAGAACGGAGAGCGGCCCGTTATTCCAGATCAGGTGATCGGCGCGGGAGATTTTTTGTGGGAGCGGCATCTGCGAGTCAATCATGGCGAGGGCGGCGGCGGGCGAGAGGTGGGCGCGCGCCATCAGGCGCTGCTGCTGGATTTCATGGGAACAGGCGACGACGACAACGCGGTCGCATAAAGATTCACCTTCGGTTTCATAGAGAAGCGGGATATCGGCCAGGAAAAGTTGGCCGGACTGGCGGCTTTCCTCCGCCGCAGTGGACCACTGGCGGCGGATGCGCGGATGGAGGATTTGCTCGAGCGCGCGCTTCTTTTCCGAGTCGGCGAAGACTATCGCTCGAAGTGCGGCGCGATTCAACCGGCCGTCGGCAGAAAAAATCGCCTCGCCAAATTCCTCCCGTAAGAGGCGCCTCACCTCCGGGTCGTTATCCGTTAGGCTGCGCGCCGTCTGGTCGGCATCGAAAAGGGGAGCGCCCGTCATTTTCTGCAGCAGTCGGGCGAAGGTCGATTTGCCGGTGGAAATGCCGCCGGTGATACCAATGACGGTGCAGGGTTTGGGCATGAAAAACAGTCAGGCGGTAATAGAGGAAAACGGCGAGCGGCAGACCTCGTCCCTTGGAGCCCGGAGCGCTTCGGCGGTCACAGACCGCCGCTACAATGACGGACGAGCTGCTCTACTTCTTGTAATACGGAACCTGCGGCAGAACCGGTTGCTCGATTTGGTTGATCGTCTCGGTCTCCTCGTCTTCCTCGAGCGAATTGATGGGCTGACCAGCCGGATTGACCAGGCGCGCGGTCACGAAAATGACCAGGTTGCGCTTGATGTGCTGCTCGGTGTTGGTCCGGAAAAGCCGGCCCACGACCGGGATGTCGCCGATGATCGGGGTGCGGTCCTCGGTCTTCTGCACGTCCTCGCGCATGAGACCGCCGAGGACGACGGTCTGGCCATCCCACACGCTCACGCTGGTGGTGACTTTGCGGGAATTGAAGATCGGCTGGTTGATGACATTAGGCGTGAGGACAAAGCTTTGGGAAATGCCGAGGGCGTTAACCGAAACCGATTGAATCGGGCTGCCATAGTTGATGAAGCCTTCGAACTCGACCACTTGCGGGACGAGGTTGAGATCGATCGTGACGCCATCGGGCCCGACGACAGGCTCGACCTCGAGGGTGACGCCGGTGTTGCGCGTTTCGAATCCCGTCGGGGTTGTCGGAGTGACCGGGAAGGCGCCGGAGGTGGCACCGGTGAGGCCGCCGGCTCCGCTGACGACGACGCCGGAATCGGTCCGATCCGGAATTTTCGGCGGATCGAACTGCGTCGGGTAACGGAATTCGCGCACGATCTCGATCACGGCGCGCTGGCCGCTCTTGGTCGTGACGCGCGGGGCGGAGAGGAGGTCGACGCCCTTTTTCTGGTTCAACGCCCTAACGACGACCTGGAATTGCGGGTCGGTGAAGACGCCGCTTAGCCCGAAGATGCCGGGGGCGAGCGAGCTGGCCCCGGGGATGCCGAAAAGAAGCGCATCGAGCGCGTTCGCGGTAATGGCCAACTGCCCGCTGCGATTGCCGCCGGTAACGGGAAAGCCGCCGACCGGCGAACCGCCGGGCGGGACAAACGGGAAGTCGTTCGGGTTGATCGCCTGGCCGGTGCCGGAGGTGCCGCCGCCGCCGAAGACGCGGTTCGAGCCCGGGACGTTAAATTGCCCTAACAACCAGTCGAAGCCGAGTTCCTTCAGGTTGTTTTGCGTGATCTCGACAAACTTCGCCTCGATCTCGACCTGTTTCGGACCGGAAACGTTCGCCTGTTCCACCAGGGCGTCGACCAGCTCGAGGTTTTCCTCTGTATTGCGCACGATCAGGCGGCTGCTTTGCGGGAGAAAATTCGCGCTCGCGCCGGCCGGGAACGGAACGCCCTGGTCTTTCAGAAAATCGAGCGCGGTCTGCCGGTTGACCAATTGCTGGCCGCCGGTCGATTCCTGGGTGTCGCGGCCGGTGCCGGTCGCGCCGACGCGGGTCGGTCCCTGATTCAGCGAGCTCGCGCCGGCGTTGACCGAGCTGCTGATGAAGCCCGGCGGCACTCGGTATTCCTTGGTGAAAAGGTCGCTGCTTTGTTCGTTGATCGGGATGACCGAAACGGCGTAGGGCTCCACTTTCACTTTTAAGCCGGCCTGGCTGGCGATGTAGCGCAGTGCTTCGCCTAACGGAATCTGATTGAGCGTGATGGTGATGCGCGCGTCGCCCGGCGCAATCGAGGGTGCGACCGGTAACGGCACGGGGGTTGGCTCGATCCCCGCGGTTTCCGGCTCGCCGGGTAAAGGCGGGGCGGTTTCCTGCATCGGAGGCGGCGCGGGCGCCTCGGCCCGGCCCAGTGCCATCGTCCGCAGGACGATGTCGACCCCGCGTTTGCCTTCGGTCGAAGGATCGTTCGCCGCTGCCTGCTGGCGCAGGAAATCAATTGCTTCGCGGATGCTGGCGTCGCGGAATTCAATCTTCGGAATGATGATGCTGTTGAGCTTGTTCGTGATCCGCGCCGTGCCGCCGGCGTCGCGCGCGAAAGCATCGGTGATCGGGCCGACGGCTTGCCCGTATTGGCGGACCGGTTCTTCCCAGCCTTTCTGCACCTGCCAGAGAGAACGGGCCCGGGTCTCGTTATAGGCCTGCTCGCCGTAGCGGGTCTTGATGTTGTCGATCCGTTCCTCGCCGCGGCGGGCGGCGACGTTGTAGGGATCGAGGTTGAGGACCTGCTCGTATTTCTTGAAGGCGAGATCGTAGCGGCCGGAGTTGTAGTAGCCCTCGGCGTCGCTCAGGAGCTTCTTTACGTCCTCCACCTTGGCGATGAACTTCGGGCCCATCGTCTTGTTGAAATAGCCGGGCTCGGAAAGCTGGGCGAGGAGGGTCTGGCCTCCGCGGCAGTTGGGCGCATAACGATCGCTGACCACGTCGCGCACGATGACCTCGGCCTCGCCGTATTTCCCTTCGGCGATGCGCTGCTCGGCCAGTTTCACCCCGCTCTGACATAATCCATCGACCGCCGCGTCGTGATCGCCCGCGGTGGTGAGGGCGTCGGGCAGGAAAGTGACGGCGGTGCGGTATTCATCGTAGGCCTTGGCAAAATCTTTGGCATCGAGCGCGATCCGGCCGCGAGCGAGGGCGGCCTGGCCTTGGAGGACGGCATCCTGCCGCCGCGCGATTTCGCGCTCCGCAATGTTTCGGACGTCCTGCGCGCTGGCCGACCAGCCGGGAACGGCCAGCAGGGAAATAAGAAGGAGCAGGCGGGCGCGGCGAGATGAAACTTTCATGAGCAGTGGTCGCGGTTGTAGCGGGGGGAGTTGACCCCGGCAAGGAAATAACGCAGCTAAAAATGACCCGGGAATGAGAGGGGAAGCGGCCGGCCCATCCCCTTCGTCACACTCACCGTTTCGGGCCGATCTCGATTCGATCGTTAGGCTTTTGCGTGTCGACGATGATCGCTTTCTCCGGCTGGACGTCGAGGAGCTTGTATTTGATCTCCGCCAGCGGCTTCAAGGAAAATTCCTGGTCCTTTTTGACCGAGAAAGTCTCCTCCGCCCCGTTCCAGGTGTAGAGGAAGTTTGCGACCGACTCCGGCGAGGTGGCGCGTTTTTCTTTCACCAGCGTGACCTGGTCGTGGGTGTCGACCTGTTCGAGGGTCAGCTCCGAGACATCGATGTTGGTGCCGTATTTGTCGGTCTCGAATTTCTCGGTGTAGCCGATGAGCTTGTATTTAGTCCCGGCGACGATCTCGCCGATGTGCAGGAACTGCGTCGGCTTGGTCGGGTCGACGTTGTTGATGGCATAGGCATCGCCGACGGAGGAGGAGAAGATGAGGGGGAACGCCTCCTGGGCGAAGGAGCGAAGCTTCAATTTCACGGTGTAGGGCGGGAGCGATTTGTTCTCGACCGGGTTGGTGTGCCCCTCCCATTCGTCGAGGTTGGTGAAGCCGTCGCCATCGGCATCCTGGAGGAGAACGTCGGCATCGGTGATCGGGAGGCCGAATTCCTCCAGCCATTCGTTAGGCACGGGCGGGTGGAGGAGAGTGTTTTGCAGGGTCGCGGGCTGGCCGTCGGCGGCGATGAAATGTTTTTCCGGGACGAAGAGGCCGGAGCGGCCGCTCACGGTCCATTGCGCAGGCGTCTTTAGTTTCTCCATCGCCGCCACGATCTCGGGCGCTTTGCCGGCCGGGATCTTGTGGTTCGGCGCCGGGACGTTCTGCAGGGCGCTGAATTTCTCCCCAAAGCCGGAGGCGCTGAGGAAAATGAAAAGCGAGCAGAGGATGAGAAAGAGAGCGGCCGCGAGGACGGCGGCGCGATCGTAATTAGTCCGGAGCCAGTCCATGCCTAACGAACCCCCTTTTCCGCAATGTTGAAGCGCAGGATCTCGATCCGGGCGGTCACATTCAGATGCTCGGTCCCGACGATGAAACTGATCCCCGGTTCGGCCGGCTTGCCCGTGCCGGAGGCGGCGGCCGGCGGGGGCGGCGCGGCCGGCGCTTCGCCGCCGCGTTTTGGTCCCTTGTCGGCCTGATTTCGGACCTGCAAAGTGCGGATGATGTAAACCTGCTCTTTTGCCGCCGCGATCTGGTTGAACACGCGCCGGGTCGCGGCCGGGCTGGCGGCAAAGCTGAGATCGACCGAGGTCGAGTCCACGATCTTGAGGTTGGCGTCGGCCGTTTTCGCCGGGGCGGTTCGGCCCCGCGGCGCCGGCGTCGGGGTCGGGGCGGATTTTTCCTCCGGCAGCGGACTGCGGGTGAGACTGACGAGGGCATCGACGTGAGAGTCGACCAGAGTGTTGGCGATCCACTCGATGGCGCGCAACTGGCGCCCGAGGCGCGGGGCGGCCTCGCTGTTCGGGAGGGAGGTCGCATATTCGTCAAAGCCGAGATTGAAGTTTTCCGGGAGCTGGACCTTGCCCGCGCGGGCCCGGTCCTCCACCGCGTTGGCGGCCTGGCGGAGGAGCGCCTGAAATTCGTTAGGCTGAAGCGGCGGCCGGGGAAACATCCGGCTCTTCAACTCCGTCTCGAGGGCGAGGAGCGAGCTGCGGTAGCTATCGGTTTGGGTCTTCGTCTTGCGCAGGTTCTCTTCGTTGGGGAAGGGGGCGCTCGCGCGCAGGCGGTTCAGCTCCGTGACGGTGTTTTCGAGGCGGGCCCCGGCTTCTTCGGCGGCGCCCTTTTGGTGCAGGAGAAAGTAAAGGCTGAGGAGCGTCGCCAAGCCGAGGCCGCCGAGGAAGAAACCGAGAAACCGATTTTGTTGAAACCAGTTCATGGCAGAGCGAAAGGCTGGCGCAGTTTCAAGCGGAGCTCGTAGGGATAGGCCCATTCTGTGCTCGTCGGTGTGCTCGGCCGGATCACTTCCGATTGCCTGTTTGCATCCACTTCAAAAATCGTCGAGGCGAGGAGATTGCGGAAATAATCGACCACGATTTCCTGCTGCTTCGGATTGGAAAGATAAAGTCCCCGCACGAAAACGCCGTCGATCATCGGCACGGTTTTCGCGTTGGGAACGGCTCCGCGGGCGGGCGGTGGCGCGGGCGCGGCCGGGGCGACGCCGGGGGCGGTTTCGCCGATGATCCGTCCGCCGGAAGTGGGCGCGAGTTCCGTGATCCAGATGTTTTCTTTCGGCAGGCGGGCGTTCAGGTCGTCGAGAATGCGCAGCCATACTGCGCGATCGTCGATGGCGCTGAGCAAAGGAGTGGCGACAGCGTCGAGCGCGGCGGTTTCCTTGCGCAAACTCGCCATTCGGGTCTCCACCGTGCGCATCTGGTCGACCTCACCCTGGAGCTTATCCGCGACCTGAGTCTGGACACTGGCAACGCGCCCGAAATAAAAGCCCCAGCCGATCAGCCCGAGAATAAAACAGGCCGCGGCGAGGACGAAAAACGGGCGGCGCTGGGCGAGCCGTTGCCGGCGGACGACGTTAGCCGGGCGGAGGTTGAGCTCCATCGGGCAGGTCATGGTGCTGCGGAGGGCGAGCCCGACGAGTTCGCCTAACAAATGGGCATTGTGCGCGACCTGCTCGATCGGAACCGAATCGGCGACGGTGACGTTGCGCAGCGGATTGAAGAACTCGATCGGCCACTGAAGTTTCTCGTGGAAAAACTCGCGCATGTAAGGCGTGCTCACGGTCCCGCCGCAGAGAAAGACGCGCTGCGGCTGGTTGCCCTGCTGCTGGGTGCGATAGAAACTGATCGAGCGTGCCACTTCGGCGTGGAGGCGCGTCATGGTGTTGCGAACGAGTTTCGAGACACGGGCCACCTCCGGGTCGGAGGCTTCGGCGTAGGCGCCGCCCAGACTAACGAATCCGTCCTGCTTCTTCCGCAGCTCGGCCGCGCCGAAAGGTTCGTTGAATTCCTTCGCGATGGCGGAGGTGATGGAGCCGCCGCCGATCGGGATGCTGCGGCTGAAAACCTTGCCCGGCTCGATGAAAAGAAGGTTGGTCGTGCGCGCGCCGATATCGACCAGGAGCGAGCAGCCGGTTAGCTCGCTGTAGTTGAATCGAAAGGCGTTGTAGAGCGCCATGGTGGCGACGTCGACCCGGGTCGTTTGCAGTCCGGCGGATTCGACCGCGGCGTTGATGCCTTCGAGCAGGTCCGCCTTGATCGCGACGAGCACGACCTCGATTTTCTCGGCGTCGCTGCTCCCGACGAGCTGGTAATCCCAGACCACTTCCTCGATCGGGAAGGGGACGTTTTGCTGCGCCTCGAAGGTGATGATGCGGTCGATCTTGTCCGGGTCGACCGAGGGCAACTTCACGAAGCGGGCGAAAACCGACTGTCCCGAGACGGCGTAATCGACCGGGCCAGCCTTGATCTCGAGCTCGCGCATCATGGCGGGGAGCGCTTCGCCGATCTGACGATTGCGATCCGTTTCCGCCGAGGGGTCGGCCGGGATTTCGCGCAGCCGATAGCCGGTGAGGACAAGGCCGCCGTTAGGCTGGGCCTGGAATTCCGCCAGGCCTAACGATTGGGAACCGAGATTGAGGCTAACGATGCGAGGAGCTGCCGGCATGGATCGCGACTAACGGCCGGCCGGCTTGATCTGCTCGTAGCGGTCCCAGTAAAGCGGCGCGAACGGCGTTTCGTTCTTGTTCAAAGTGAAGCCGGGGACGGCGGTAAGACCGCTGTACCATTGCGGACGGGAGCGCGCCATACTCTGCTCATCCTTGACCGCACCGCCCTGGAGGATTTGGACGGCGACATTCTCGATCGCGTTGGCGGTGAGCGGGCGATTGGCCATGATCCGTGCGACGGCACGGGGCGGGACATAAAGGACGGAGCGCAGTTCCTTCCCGCCCAGGATATTCACGTGGGTCACTTCCCCGGTGAGCAGTTTTCCGTTGACGAGAATGAAATACTTCAGGGTCAGCTCTTCGGTAAACTCGAGCGCGGAAGCAAACTCCACTTCCACCTCCAGCCAGCGGTCGCGCGAATTGGTGCGGTAGCTCTCGGCCCCGCTGTAGTTGAATTCCGGCGAAGCGATGAGGTTGCGGGTGATTTTCGTGACCTGAAAATCCAGGGCGCGGTTTTGCGCGGAAACAGTGCCGGCAAAGGCGGCGAGCAGGATCGTTAGGGCTATTTTTCGGTGCATGGAGTTGGCATTTGAGATGAAGCGCCTGTGGAAAGCGAGCAATTTGCGCTCGAGCTTTTTTCTTCCCGAGAAATGACTCAACGCTGGCTGGCCCGTTCCAGCCACTGGCGAAAATAATCGATCGTCCGCACGATCCCTTCCTCAAAATCCACCTTCGGTTCCCAGCCGAGAATCTGCTTCGCCCGCCCGATGTCGGGTTGGCGCACTTTCGGATCGTCCACCGGCAGCGGCTTGTATTCGATCCCTGATTTCGTCCCGGTGATGCGAATGATTTCCTCGGCAAATTGTTTGATCGTCATCTCGCGCGGGTTGCCGATGTTGACCGGTTCGTGGAAATCGGATTGCGAGAGGCGAAAGATGCCGTCAATCAAATCCGACACATAGCAGAAAGAGCGGGTCTGCGCGCCGTCGCCGAAAATCGTCAGGGGCGTGCCGCCGAGCGCCTGGCCGATGAAAGCCGGGACGACGCGCCCGTCGCGCAAACGCATGCGCGGGCCATAGGTATTAAAGATGCGGACGATCTTGGTGTCGATGCCGTGGTAGCGGTGGTAGGCCATCGTCATCGCCTCGGCGAAACGTTTCGCCTCATCGTAAACCCCGCGCGGCCCGATCGGGTTGACGTTGCCCCAGTAATCTTCCTTCTGCGGATGGACGAGCGGGTCGCCGTAGCATTCGGAAGTGGAAGCGAGCAGGAACGTCGCTTTCTTCGCCTTCGCCAGACCGAGGGTGTTGTGGGTTCCGAGCGCGCCGACTTTCAAAGTCGGAATCGGAAGCTCGAGATAATCGATCGGGCTGGCGGGCGAGGCGAAATGAAAGACGTAATCGATCTCGTCCGGAACGAAGAGGTATTGGGTGACGTCCTGTTTGATGAACCGGTAATTTTCGTTCCCGGCGAGATGCTCGATGTTTGTCAGGTGGCCGGTGATGAGGTTATCGATCGCGATCACGCGGTGGCCTTCGGCGAGCAGTCGATCGGTCAGGTGCGAACCCAGGAAGCCGGCGCCGCCGGTGACCACGGTGACGGGTTGCTTTTTGGTGCGCGCGGGCATGGCGCGTTATCTAAATGCACCTTTCGCGCTTGGCGAGCAGAAACGAGCTTTTGCGCGCGCCGAGCCGCGTCGCGATTTGGATGGAGATAGCGCGAGTATTTCGCGGAGCAAGCTCACCGCGTCAGAAAGGGGCCGCGCCGAAAGCGAGCGCCCCGGGGGCGGGGGCGCTCGTCAAAGCCGGCGGTCCTACTCATACTCTGACGGCACTACCGCCCCCGGCTGAATAGATTCATGCGCGCAGCGGAAACCCGCGGCGAGGTCGCCACTCTTCAGCGCCTCATTTACGAAAAATTTGATCAGGCCGAGGGTGATTTGCAGGCTTTCAAACTGAGTGGCATCGGCCCGTGCCATCAATTTTTCCTGGCACTCATCGGTCAGTTGGAAAATTCCTTCGAGAAGGGCGCGCTGGGTATCCACCGAATAGCGGGAATGATTTTCGGCGATGACGCGGACGAAAGCGTTGGCACTGTGCAAGTCCATAATAAAAGCCTCGAACTTGCGGCACATAAGCATATCCGAAATGTCATTTTCGTTTCGCTGCGATTACAAAGGTTTGAGCAATGGAAGCATAGCTTGAATCGATTGCGGCTTCGCTCACTTTGGGGGAAATCGAATTCCAGGCCGCTCTCCCCCGGCTCCGCAGAATCGATTTTGAGGCAAAATATGAATTCTAAATCGGACAATGTCGTGATTATTGGTGGCGGACCGGCCGGCTCGGCTCTGGGATGTTACCTCTCCAAAGCCGGGATCAAGAACACCATCTACGAGGGGGCGAATCATCCCCGGCCCCACGTGGGCGAATCGATGGTGATGTCGTCGGTGCAGGTGTTTGATGAGATCGGCTTTTTGCCGGTGCTGGAACGGGAAGGTTTTGTGAAGAAGCATGGCGCTTCCTGGCATCCACCGGTGAACAAGGGGGAGGCGGATATCGCTTTCAGCGAATTTCCTTCCCCGCGTGTGAAGCAGAATTACACCTATCACGTCGATCGGCAGAAGTTCGATCTCCTCATGTTGAAGCATGCCGAGAGTCTCGGGACGAAGGTTTACCAGGGAGTCAGCGCGACGAAGGTCTTGTTTGACGAGAACAATTTCGCCTGCGGGGTGCGGATGCGTTTTGCCGAACAGGAGATCGATGTTCCGGCCCGGATGGTGGTGGACGCGAGCGGGCGCCATACCCTGCTCGGGAAGCAGCTCAAGGTGAAAAAGAACGACCCCATCTTCGATCAGTTTGCGGTCCACGCCTGGTTTGAGAATGTCGACAAGAGCACAAAGGCTTCCTCGGAATACATCCACATTTATTTCCTGCCGGTGGAACGCGGCTGGGCCTGGCAGATCCCGATCACGCATGAGATCACCTCGATGGGCATCGTGGCGGAGAAGGCAGTGTTCAAGGGTGGACGGTTGGAGCCGGGAGAATATTTTGAGAAATACGTCGCTTCAAACCCCGACCTCGCGCACGCCATGCGGGACGCGAAACGCCTTAACGACTTCAAAATGGAGGGCGACTACAGCTACAAGATGGACACCTTTGCCGGCAATGGCTTTGTCCTGATTGGAGATGCGGCGCGATTTGTCGACCCGATCTTTTCGTCTGGCGTGAGCGTGGCGCTCTTCAGCGCAAAATATTCCGCAGAACGAATCCAGTACACCTTCGAAAATAACGATTTTAGCGAGGCGGCTTTGAAACCGTATGAAACCAAGCTCCGTTCGGGCACGGAGATCTGGTACGAGTTCATCCGGCTCTACTACAAGTTGCTTCCGGCCTTCACGCATTTCATCAAGTCCAAGAAACACCGCATCGAGGTGCTGCGCCTGCTCCAGGGCGAGGTCTTTGACCGGAGCGAGGTGCCAGTCCTGGACGCGATGCGGAAGTTCATTCATACGGTGGAAACAACCCCGGGTCACGCTTTCGCCGGTGTCCTCTCTGACATTGCGATCGACTAAATCGAGGTCGCCGAACCGGGCACACCTGTGACTGACGGGCTGGCGTCTCTTTTCCAAGAGACTCAAGAGCGGTCCAGTCATGATCGTCGTGACCAAGGCCATGATGACGAGGATACTAAAGACGCGCTGCGAAAGAATGTGCAGTTCGTAGCCGAGAATCAGGGCGATCAGCTCCATCAGGCCGCGAGTGTTCATCAAGGCGCCGAGCTGGAGTGATTGGCGCCATAGGGCGCGAGAAGACCGAAGAGCGAGGGCCCGAGCAAAACGCCGGCCATCATTTCACCGACCACCGCTGGTTGCCCGCAACGGGTGAAGATCCAACCGACGAAATAGGAGGCCGAAATCACAACAAAGAGCTGGAGGAAAAATCGGCTGAGCGGATCAGCCGCGTTTTCCTCCAGCTGTTCCGCCACCGCCTGGCTGAAAGGCGCAACCGAAACCGGGTTGCCGCTCGGAGTTGTCAGGCGTACCGCGGGGACCGGTCCGCGGGCGGGCAGGTGGCTGCCGGCGCGGAGAATCAAGACGAGCCCGGCAATCGCGATACCGATGATGAGAAAATAGTGCCGCGCCGCGGCTGACATTTAGATTTTCACGGCCGGATCTTGCGCGCACCTCTGCCGAAACGCCCGCAGGCCCGAATTCCAGGTCTCTGCCGTCGGGCTTCGCCTAACGGGTCACGACCGTTGGCCAAGCGTCTCGTTGGGCGGCGCTTCAGGTGCGGTTTTGGAGGCAATCAGCTTACCGATGCTCCGCAAGGTCACGAAGTTTTCCACCACCAGTTCCTCGTCTTGAACCTCTATGCCAAGGTCGCTCTCCATGAACGCCACCAGCCGAATCAGCCCCAGCGAATCGATCTGAAGTGGTTGATCGGGATCACTGATCGGCGGTAAAGGCGCTCGCGCCTCGTCGAGATATTCTATCAGTCGTGCGGGAATGTCAGCTGGAGTGTCCATGGCTGCTATTCGCGGTCCACGCTGGAAGCCTCGCGCAGTTCGGCCTCCGGCTCGCCCCGGCCGCGCTTGATCCACTCCTCCGTGCCAGGGACCGGTGAATCCGGCTCCCACAGCGGCGCCCGCTCGGGATGATAGCGCGAGCCGATTGGGATCGAATAATCGTCGGCCTCGTACTCGCGCGTCCGCTTGAGTAATTTCCGGAAGGAAAGAATCGAGGGCGACGGTTGCCGCTCGTGCTCGTAGATCCGGCCGGCGAAAGCGTCGGTCATTTGTTCCGTGTAGCGGAAATGGACGAAAGTGGAGAAGGCAAACGGCTGCTCCCAGAAGAGGTCGATCATGTCTTCCAGGTTATCGATGCCTTTTTCCGCTCTCATTTGGTGCTCGGCGAAGGGGTTTTCCTTGTCGTCCAGCTTTCCCTCGAGGTATTGCCTAACGAGCGGGGCGGCGAATTCCGCTTCCCGCATCGTGACCGTGAGCCCGAAGGAAAAGATCGGGTCGATGAAGCGATGGGCGTCGCCGATGCAGATGAAGCCTTTGCCGCAGAAGCCCCGCACCTGATAGGAGTAGTTTGGGATCACGTGCACTTTCTCGGCCAGGTCGAGTTCCTTGATCCGGCGCGGCAGCTCCGGGTTAATGTTGAAAAGCTCGCTCCGGTAGTATTCCTCCGGCGTCTGCTTCTTCTCCACGAAGTTTGCCCGCGGCGTCACCATCCCGACGCTGACGATGTCCTTGTCGATCGGGATAAACCAGGCCCAGTGAAATTTGCGCGCGTAGAAGATGAGGGTGTTGTCGCGCGCGGTTTCGCCCTTGGTTCCGCTGTCGCGCATCGCTCCGCGGACATGGGAGAAGAAGGCGACCTGCTTATCGTAGCTGCCCATGTATTTGGGACCGGTGACTTTTTGATTGGCGAGAAACGTCGATTGCCCCGAGCAATCCATGACCACCTTGGTTTCGATTTCTTCCTCCGTCGCCGTCGGGCCGGCGCATGACGATTCCGCGGAGCGAACCATCGGGATTCTTCAGCGACTTGGTCGCGATGCCACGGATGAGTTTTGCCCCGCGATCCTGGGCTTCCTGCAACATCATGGCGTCGAATTCACTCCGCCGAACCTGCCAGGTGGTGGAATCCGAGAGGTTCCAATCCTGGTCGCGCGAGGAAACTTTGACGTACCAACTATTGGTCGCGTTCGTGCCGTAAACGCGCACCCCGTGTTTCACCGGGTTCTCCATCGCGTTCATCTTATCCGCCAGCCCGAGCCGCCGGAGCACCTGCGCGGCTTCGCCCGTGAGCGACTCGCCGATGTGAAAACGCGGGAATTCTTCCTGCTCGAGGATGACGGGGGTGATGCCTTCCCGCAGAAGAAACATGGCCGCGGCCGCTCCGCCGGGTCCGCCGCCGATGATGAGGACGTCAATTTTCATAAGGCAAATTTCCAAGTAAGTCGTGCGCGCCGAGTTTGCTTCGTCGCCGCGAAAGATGGTCGTTCAATAATCGAAGTTACTTTTACCGATGAAACTCGGCGGGAGCGAGGGCCGCGGACGATCGAAACGAAACGTAACTTTTGCGTCATGATCGAGAAAGGTGCCTTGCCTGGGGCTCGACGCTCTTCACCGCTCGAGTTGTAGCGCGGGACGGCTGTGTTCTGCTCAGGACTCGACTTTCGGCCGATTCAGCGTTTTCGTGAGGGCAGAAAAAACAGGAGGTTTTATGTGTCGAAACATAAAGAGGCTGCACAATTTTCAGCCACCGGCGACCGAGGAAGAGATTCGCGCGTCCGCCATTCAATACGTCCGCAAATTGAGCGGCTTCACCCGCCCCTCGAAGGCAAACGAGGAGCCCTTCGAGCGCGCAGTCGAGCAGATCGCGCGCGCGTCTCGGGAACTGCTCGATGCGCTTGTCACCACGGCGACTCCGCTCGATCGCGATCTGGAAAGGGCCAAAGCCGCGGCCCGAACTCGGGCGCGTTATTCCCCGGCGACAATGGCGGCGGCCCGATGATGAGGAAGGTTAACAGCAACGAAATCGAGGAGTTCTCCTGGAGCTCACCGAAGGGGAAGTTTGTCGGCGGCGGCCGCGAAATCTCCGAGGCTCTGGGCTGGGATTCGAAGTCGGGCGATGCCCGGGACCGCCATCCGTTTGCGGTCGAAATCCTGCGCATTCCTCCGGGCCAAACGCCGTATCCGTATCATGCGCATTCCGCGCAGTGGGAATTCTATCACGTCATTTCCGGCCGCGGCACGGCCCGCGACGAGTCCGGAAAAAATCCCATCGTGGCCGGAGATGCCTTTGTTTTCGGACCGGGCGAAGCGCACCAGATCATGAACGACGGCGACCAGGAAGACCTCGTGCTTTATGTCGTGGCCGATAATCCAATCGGCGAGTCTTGTTACTACCCCGACAGCCAAAAGTGGCTGGTGCGTTCGCCGGAGCGAAGGCTTCTGCGCGGCGCTTCGCTGGACTATTTCGACGGCGAAGAATGATCGCGGACAATCGAATCACTTACGCCTGGCGAATGAGATAAGTGATGATGGAAAAGATTTTCTTCGACGGCTGGTCGCCGCTAGTCCGCACCCTGGTCGCCGGCGCCCTGGCTTACGTTGCGCTCATTTTCATCCTCCGCGTCTGCGGCAAACGGACGCTCTCGAAATGGAACGCCTTCGATTACATCGTGACGATCGCGCTGGGCTCCACTCTCGCCACGCTGGTGCTTTCGAAGACCACCAGTGTCGCCCAGGGCGTGACCGCTCTCCTTCTCCTGGTCGGATTGCAATTTGTCGTCACCTGGCTGTCGGTTCGTTCCCGGACCATCTCAGATCTGGTGAAATCGCAGCCGGCCCTGCTCCTGCGGAATGGGAAATTACAGCAAGAAGCCATGTGCCGGGCGCGGGTGACGGAAGGCGAAATCCGCGCCGCGCTCCGCAGCCATGGAATCGCCAACCTGGGCGCGGCCGCCGCTGTGGTGCTCGAGACGGACGGGAGCTTCAGCGTTATCCGCGAGTTGGATGAAGGCGGCGATTCCACCCTCTCCGACGTCCGGGGTTTTGAAAATCGCGGCCAAAGCTGAGCCGGGCGCGCCACTGGCGACGACGCGGAAAGCAGGGTAAAGAGCGTCAGGCAAACCACCATGGCGTACGCTTCCTTTTCCCACTTTCTCACGGCTCTGGAAAAGGCCGGCGAGTTGCAGCGTATCGCCCCGCCGGTCGAGACCGATCTCGTGATCGCGGAGTGGGCCGATCGCGAAATGAAATCACCCGGTGGCGGCAAGGCGCTCCTCTTCGAGCAGCCGCTGGTCGATGGCAAAGTTTCGAAATTCCCGGTCGCGATCAACACCATGGGCTCGGAGAAGCGGATGGCGCTTGCCCTCCAGGTCGCGAGCGTGGCGGATCTGGCGCAGGAAATTTCGCTCATCCTGAAGGCGAAACCGCCGACCGATCTGCGCGAGGGCTGGACCCTCCTGAAACAGGGATTAAACCTGCTCCATGCCCGGCCGAAGCGCGTCAAATCCGCCGTCTGCCAGGAAGTGGTGCATCGCTTCGAGAATGGAGCTGGCGAGTTTTCGTTAGGCGATCTGCCGGTCCTGAAATGTTGGCCTAACGACGGCGGCCGTTTTGTCACTTTGCCCAACGTCCACACCCGCGACCCAGAAACCGGCGCGCGCAATCTCGGGATGTACCGGATGCAGGTCTACGACGGCGCCACGACGGGTATGCACTGGCAGGTGCACAAGGTCGGCGCTCGCCACGGCAAACTCTATTACGAACGCAACGAGCGCATGCCGGTCGCGGTCACGATCGGGGGCGACCCGGCCTACACTTTCGCCGCCACCGCGCCGCTGCCGGACGGGCTGGATGAGATTCTCTTCGCCGGTTTCGTGCGCAAGAAATCGGTCGAGCTGGTCAAATGCCTAACGAACGATCTGGAGGTCCCGGCAGATGTCGATTTCGTCCTCGAAGGCTACGTTCAGCCGGGCGAGATCCGGCCGGAGGGGCCGTTCGGCGATCACACCGGGTTTTACACCGCGGTCGAGGATTACCCGGTCTTTCATCTCACCGCCATCACTCATCGGCGGGAAGCGGTTTACCCGACCACGATCGTCGGCATTCCGCCGATGGAGGATTTCTATCTCGGCTCGGCCAGCGTGAAGATTTTCCTGCCGGTGTTCAAAATGAACTTCCCCGAGATCGTGGACATGGCGCTGCCGGCGGAAGGCGTTTTCCACAACCTCGTCTTCGTCAGCATCCGCAAACAGTACGCCTACCAGGCTTTCAAGGTCATGCACGGTCTCTGGGGCATGGGGCAGATGATGTTCAGCAAATACATCGTGGTCGTGGACGAAGACTGCGACGTGCACAACACGAGCGAAGTGCTTTTCCGGATGTGCGCCAACACCGATCCGAAACGCGACAGCACCATCATCACCAACCCGAGCGATTCGCTCGATCACGCGCCGAGCGTGCAAAACGTCGGCTCCCACATGGGCCTGGATGCGACCCGGAAATTAGCTGGCGAAGGCTACACCCGCGGCTGGCCGGAGCTGGTGCGGATGGACGACGCGACGAGAAAGATCGTCGATCAATTGCGGACGAAGCTACAATAGCCGGCAAAGAAAACGGGTTGGTCTCGCCGAAGCGGAACCAACCCGTTGTTCGAGAAGGTTAGGCGAAGCCGTTAGGGCTTGCGGAAAATTCCGCCGGTCGATGGATCGCGCACGAGCGCACCGGGCGGCACTCCGCGCACGTCGATGATGTTGTTCGGGCCGTACGGACTGTAAACATAGCCCGGAGTCCCGGTGCGGCGGCCGTAAGGATAGCCCCCGGGAGGCGCGTGATAGTAACGAGCCTGGTCTTCCTGGATGGCCGCGCCGACAAGCGCCCCGGCGAGCGCACCCGCGCCAGCGCCGATCGCAGCTCCGCGGACTCGTCCGGTCGCGGCGCCGCCGATGATTGCGCCCGTGGCCGCGCCGAACCCGGCGCCCTGACCGACCGGCGTCTCACAGGATGTGAGCATCAGCGGCATGAGAATCGCGGCCGAGACCGCTGGGATAAAATACTTTTTCATAATGATTTAGATTCGAACTGTGAAGATAGGACGGATGCGTCCGCGCGCTATTCAAAAAACCAATAACTCCCGGCCGACGTGCCAGAACTTGGCCGGCTTGCTCACCCGGTAATCGCGTTCGAAAACCCGAAACCCGTCCCGTTCCATTTTCTGCAGGAGCGCGTGATAGATCGCACCCATGATTCGCGCTCCGATCATCGATCGCCGGTCCTCGCGCGGGAGCAACGCGGCTGCTTTCCGAAAATATTCGTGCGCGCGCTCCGCCTCGAATCGCATCAGCCGCACGAAACGTTCGTCGTAGCGATGCGCGGCGAGATCCTCTTCGCGGTACTCGAAGCGGGCCATGTCTTCCTGCGGCAGATAGACGCGGCCGTTGGCCAGATCCTTCGCCACGTCGCGCAGGATGTTAGTGACCTGGAGGGCGAGGCCGAGCTCGATCGCGTATTCGCGGCAGGCCGGATTTTTGTAACCGAAAATCTCGATGCTGACGAGCCCAACGGCGCTCGCCACACGGTAACAATATTGACGCAGGGCGGCGAAGGTTTCGTAGCGGGCGATGGTCAGGTCCATCTCCACGCCGTCCATGATCTCCGCCAGCATCGCCGGCGTGATGGCATAGCGCGTGGTCAGGCCGCGCACTTCGGGCGCGAGCGGCGACTCCTCGGCGACCGGGCCACTGAGTGCCGCGCGCCAGACTTTCAACTGGCGCGCCTTTTCCTCCGCCGGCAGCTCGGTCGAGTCGGCGATATCGTCGATCAGGCGGCAGTAGGCGTAGAAGATAGTGATGTCGCGCCGGCGTTCCTTGCCTAACGAGATGAAGGCGAAGGCCAGGTTCGACTGGCTGGCGCGGGTGATTTCCTCGGCACTGGAAGGTTCGTCGGGCATGGCGCTAAAAACGGATCCAGCTTTCGCGATTGACCAGCCCGATCTCGCACTGGCGAAAGAGCGCGACCCAACTCGCGAGGAGCCAACCGGTGACAAAAGCCCGCGCCAGGACGTAGAAAATTTTCCAGAGCAGAAGCGCGAGCAAACGCTCGGTCGCGGCCGCGCGGATGACGGTGTCGGCGAGAGAAAGGAACCAATAGTGCAGCGCGCAGATGAGGAGGAACCAGACGAGCCGGTAGGAATGCCGCCTAACGAATTGCCAATGCGCCCGGAAAGCCTCGGCCAGGGTTTCGTTGTGCAGCACGAGCGAAACCTGCATCGCGGCAAAGGAAATCAGTAGCACCGCCATCACGCCCCGGCCGATCGGCAGATAATCGAGCACGCCGGGCACGTCGCGGAAGTAGGCGAGGAGCAGCGGGAGACGGAGCAGCAGCGTGCTCGCGAGCAGAACGAGGCCGAGCCATTTCATGACAAAGCTGAAGCGGCGCATGGCAAAGCGCAGCAGCTCGCCCTCGCGGAAATGCAGGCCCTTGATCCAGGCGAGGCAGACCGTGATCAAATAAACCTGCAGGTAAACGGCGCAGAGATATTCGAAAACGAAGGCCACGGTGTCGACCGCGGCCGAAGTCTGAAGGAGATGGGCCGGGGAGAGAATCTGCGCGCGGCCGGGCCCCTGCCAGTAGATGAAGGGCTTGAGCAGCGAGGCGAAGGCGCTGATCAAAATGCCCAGGTAAATCAGCCAGCCGGCGAGCCCGAATTGTTTGCGCAAGGCGCGCACCAGGCTGCCGTGCAGGCCGCGCCAATTCACAATCAGGAGCAGCGCGGCCAGGATCGAGAGCGGGTAAGTCGTGGCGGCAGCATCGAAGATCCCGGCGACCGATTCCGCGGTGTGGAGCAGGCTTTCGCGCCAGACCTGGGAGAAAAGCGGCCAATGCCACGATTCCCAGAAAGCGAATTGCTCGATCCGCAGATCGGCGCCGGATTGGAAGGGAGTGAAGACGACGAACTGAAAAGTGGAATATGCGAGGGCGAGAAGGGCGAAGAGAAGCCAGAGCCGCTTGAAACGCAGGCTGCAGCGAAACCCATCGCGGAGCGCGATCCGCACGGGATTGGTCAGCATCACCAGCGCGTAGCCGAGGAGCATCCCGAGCAGCGGGTAGACACGCGGCACCGCGTCGAGCATCGCGAAATCTCCGCCTAACGAATCAGGCCCCAGTGCCGGGTGAAGGGCCAGTAAACGAAGAGGCCGCGGCCGACCAGGTTTTCCTCCGGCACCGGGCCCCAGTAACGGCTGTCGTAACTGTTGTAGCTGTTGTCGCCCATGGCGAAATAGGTGTGCTGCGGGATGACGAAAGTGCGCGCCGGCGAACCGAGAAATGTCTGGCCCGGGGCGTAACCTTTGTAGCGGTCCTCCAGCGACATCACCCGGCGCAGGCCAAAGCTCTTCGCCAGTTCGCCGTTGACGTAAAGTTTGGGCGAATCGATTCGCAATTCATCGCCCGGGGTTCCGGTCAGGCGTTTGATATAAAAAGGCGCGCCCGCCTGCGGGTCTTCCCTGATTCCGAGGATTTGGTTGGTCCGGAAAACAAAGACATCCCCCTGCTTCGGATGGACGAAATTGTAACTCATTTTATCGACGAAAACCTGGTCGCCGGTGTCGACCGCGCCGCGAGCGATGACCTGGCCGTGGTGATAAGTGTTGCCGGGATAAACCTGGAAATCTTGCCGCAAAATCTCCGGCGGCGCGTAAACGGTGAAGGACTGCTGGTCGCAGGTGATGCGCGAAAGGGTGAAGAAGAAAAACATCTTCTTCGGCGTGACCTCGATGACCGTGTTCTCCGCGCCGGAGACGACGTCGATGTAATTCCGGCCGAAGGCGACGAATTCGAAAACCTGCTGCAGGACGTTAGGCGCGGGTTTGGTCATGGGATGGCCGATGATGCCGTTGAGCGTCGGCTGCATCGACCCGGTCGGAATCTTGAAGGGCTGGATGAAATAGGAACGGATGCCGATCGCGACCACGATCGCGACCAGGATGACTTCGACATTTTCCCGCCAGCCGGCTTCCTTGTGCGGCGGCGTGTGCTCGGTCAGGAGGGCGTCGAGCCGCTCCGATTCCTCATGCGTGGCCTTGCGGTCGCGGGCCTGCATCGCGGCGCGCACTTTTTCGATCTGGCCGCGCAGCTCGGCGAGGGTGGCTTCGCCCAGGCGATCGCGCCGGTAGCGAATCAATTTCTCCGCATGCCGGATGAGGAGGTGGCTGTGCTTGATGTAGCGCGGCTCGAACATTGGGCGAACGCTAGCTGAGGAACGAAGTTTGCAAAATCGGTTGTTAGGGAATTTCGCGCTCTTATTGGGTCGACTTCAGGACCTGGATGAAAGCTTCCTGCGGAATGTTGATTTTGCCGATGCTCTTCATCCGCTTCTTTCCCTCTTTTTGTTTCTCGAGCAGCTTGCGTTTGCGCGAAATATCGCCGCCGTAGCATTTCGCGGTGACGTTTTTGCGCAGGGCGGAGATGGTCTCGCGGGCCACGATTTTGCCGCCGATCGCGGCCTGGATCGCGACTTGGTAAAGCTGACTCGGGATCACTTCCTTGAGCTTCGAGGCGAGCTGGCGGCCGCGCGATTCGGCCCGCTCACGGTGCACGATGGTGGAAAAAGCATCGACCGGTTCGCCGTTCACGAGGAGGTCGAGCTTGACCAGGTTCGAGGCGCGGTAGCCGGCGTGCTCGTAATCCATCGAGGCGTAGCCGCGGCTGATGCTTTTGATCTTGTCGTTGAAATCGACCAGGATTTCGTTCAGCGGCAGCTCGCAATGAAGCATGACGCGCTTGGTGTCGAGCGACTCGGTGTGATCCATCACGCCGCGCTTCTCGAGGATGAGCTGGAGGATGTCGCCGATCGATTCGTTAGGGCAAAGAATGTAGGCGCGCACGATCGGCTCGCGGATTTCCTCGATCACGCTCGGGTCGGGGAGATGGGCGGGGTTGTCGACGAGCACGACTTCGTTGCGCGTGGTCAGCGACCTCGTAGATCACGCTCGGGGAGGTGGCGATGATATCCATGTCGTACTCGCGCCGGAGCCGTTCCTGGATGATCTCCATGTGCAGCAAGCCGAGGAAGCCGCAGCGATAACCGAAGCCGAGCGCGACCGAGCTTTCCGGCTGGTAGACGAAAGCGGAGTCGTTCATCCGCAGCTTGCCGATGGCGGTTTTGAGGTGCTCGAAGTCGGCGGTGTTGATCGGATAAATCCCGCTGAAAACCATCGGATGAATTTCCTGGAAACCGGGCAGGGGTTCCTTTGCCGGATGACGCAGATCGGTAATCGTGTCGCCGATCTTCAGCTCCGACGTGGTCTTGATGTTGGCGATGATGTAGCCGATGTCGCCATCGTTCAGCGTTGGCTGCGCGTTCATCTTCGGAGTGAAAACGCCGACCTCTTTCACCTCGTAGCGCGTGTCGGTGCTCATCACCTTGATCTGTTGGTCGGCGGTGACCTTTCCGGAAAAGACGCGCACGTAGGCGACGACGCCCCGGTAAATATCGAAGACCGAATCGAAGACGAGCGCGCGCAGGATTCCGTCCTTCGGTTTGGGCGGCGGCGGGATGCGGTGCAACCACGGCCTCGAGAATCTCGTCGATCCCGATGCCCATCTTGGCACTGCAATCGATCGCTTCCTCCGCCGGGATGGCGAGGATTTCCTCGAGCTGCCGATGCACGCTCGGGAGGTCGGCGTTCGGCAGGTCGATCTTGTTGATCACCGGCACGATCGTCAGACCCTGTTTGTGGGCGAGGTGAACGTTGGCCACGGTCTGGGCCTCGACGCCCTGGGCCGCGTCGATGATCAACAGCGCTCCTTCGCAAGCGGCGAGGGAGCGCGAAACTTCATAGGCGAAATCGACATGTCCGGGAGTGTCGGAAAGATTAAGGGCGTATTCCTTGCCATTCTTCGCGGTGTAACGCATCGCGACCGGGTGAGCCTTGATCGTGATCCCGCGTTCGCGCTCGAGATCCATCGAATCGAGAAGCTGATCCTGCTTTTCGCGGGCGTGGATCGTGCCCGTACGCTCGAGCAGGCGATCCGACAAAGTGGTTTTGCCGTGATCGATGTGCGCGATGATGCAGAAGTTGCGGGTCAGCTCGATCGACATGAAGGGGCACACTATGCGGGCGTGCCGCGGGGTGGTCAACGGAACGGCGCCGACGTCGTCCCCGGCGCGCTCTGCGGTTAACTCAAAGCGGCGATTGCCGATTCGTAGGTGTCGGGCATCTGGTCGGCGCCGGCGACGGTGACGTTGAGGTCGCGGAGAAGCCCATCTTTCAATCCGTAAATCCAGCCGTGCACGGAGAGTTCCTGCCCGCGTTCCCAGGCGTCGAGCGCGATGGTGGTTTGGCAGACGTTGGCCACCTGTTCGATCACGTTCAACTCGCAGAGGCGATTGGCCGCTTCGTCTCCGGCGCTGGCCACGATGCTCTCGTGCTTTTGCCGCACGTCCTGCACGTGGCGGAGCCAGTTGTCGCTCAATCCGAGGCGCGAGCGCCGCAGGGCCGCCCCGACACCGCTGCAGCCGTAATGTCCGCAAACGATGATGTGTTTCACCTTCAGCAGGTCGACCGCGAATTGCATGACGGACAAACAATTGAGGTCGGTATGGACGACGATGTTGGCGACGTTGCGGTGAACGAATAATTCGCCGGGCGAGAGATCGACGATTTCGTTGGCCGGCACGCGGCTGTCGGCGCAGCCGATCCAGAGATACTCGGGCGATTGCTGGCGCGAAAGTTTCAGGAAGAACTCGGGATCCTGGCGGCGGATTCGTTCCGCCCAGGCTTTATTTTTTTCAAAGAGATGATGGAGCGTTGGCATAAAAAAACGGGTCGATCTGGAAAATACGATTAGCGGAGACGGCGCACAAAGCGAGTTCGATGAAGAGGCAGAAAACGGTTCCGCTGGTAAAGCGAGATGGCGCGCTCGTGGCTGGAATCGAGTTCGAGATCGAGTGCTCCCCAGCCCCGGGCGGCCGCCTCCGCAATGGTGGCCGCGAGCAGGGCGGAGCCGACGCCGCGGTTGCGCGAGGACGGGAGGACGTAGAGCTCTTCGAGCCAGCCGATCCAGCCGCCGTGCTCCAAGCTGAGCATGCGCGCGGCGTAAGCGGCGCCGATCGGGTTTTGCTCGCTCAGCGCGAGGAGAACAAAACCGTGGTCCGGCTCGGCCAGCAGGGTCGTTAGGGCAGAGACCAGCTCCTCCGGCGAACGCTGGAGGTCGTGCTCCGCCAGTTGCATTGCGAACAGGGCCGCGGCCCGGGTGATTTCGTCGGCCGCGAGCGCTTTGATCTGCAAATCATTCATGGCACCACCAGCTCCCAAATCCAGATCGCGCCGTCTTCAGGATGATTCACCGCGCCGCGGAATTTAAAGCCGCATTTTTCGAGCACGGCGGCGGAAGCAGTTTTCCCCGGCAGGGTGTGGGCGCGGAGCGTCCGCACCGCGCCGCTGGCCGTGGCGTTCTCGATGAGCAGACGCGCCGCGGCGGTGGCGTAGCCGCGTGCCTCGTAGGCAGGGGCGATGGCGTAGGAAATTTCCACCTCACCGGCGGCATCGGGCGGGCCGTTGAAACTGGCCAGGCCAATCAGGCGGTTTTCTTCCACGTGGAGGACACCGAAACCGTCGCGCCACGGATCGGCCGCGGTCGCGTCGCGCAACCGCGCGTGAAAACTTGGCGCGACCTCGGGGCCGCCGAGAAATTCACTCAACCCGGGCGCGACCGCGATGCCGAATTGCGTTTCGTAAAGGGCGGGATCGTCGCGCAGAGCCAGGAGATGCTCGGGCGAATGGGGCAGCAGTCTAACGTTCGCGGCCGGCATCATCCTTGCGACGGCGCAGGAGGTACTCGAGCAACGTCTGGTTATAAGCGGAGGCGTAGGCGCGGGCGCGCAAACCAAAGCTGAAATTCTGCGAGCGGGTGGTGAAAATGCGGAAGCGTTGCTTGATCAATTTCACTCCGTAAATCTCCTTCAGGCGCGGGTAGCGCTCGACGCCGGGCGCGGTGCGCCGCCGATCAGTCGCGACAAAGCGAAAATCGCGCTGCTTGATCGCGGCAATGGCGTCCTCTCGCGGATGAGCAAACTCCGGGTAAAGAAGATCGATCCCGGCCAGCGCATCCTGGCCCCGGACCGGCCAGGCGAGCGCCATGCCGACGAAAAAGAAGATGCACGCGGGCAGGAATCGATTCATCGGCGCGGGCAACATACGGTCTCGCCATCGTCCCGGCCAGCGTAACCAGCGGTGAGGTCACGCAAAAAAGAGAAGAGGCGCGCCCTTTTGCGGGGCGCGCCTCCTGCGAGTTCCAGCGTAAAGTCGTGGGCTACTTCTCGTAGCGCTTGGAAACCTCGGCCCAGTTGACCGTGTTCCACCACGCTTTGAGATAGTCGGGCCGGCGATTCTGATAATTCAAATAGTAGGCATGCTCCCAGACGTCGACTCCGAGAACCGGCGTGCCTTCGCAGCCCGCGACGGCCTGCCCCATGAGCGGGCTGTCCTGGTTGGCGGTCGAGCAGATTTCCAGTTTGCCGCTCTTGTTTTTGATCAGCCAGGCCCAGCCGCTGCCGAAACGTTTCACCCCGGCGTCGGCCAGCTTTTCCTTGAAAGCGTCGAAGCTGCCGAAAGTCGACTTGATGTCGTCGGCCAGTTTGCCCGTCGGCTCGCCGCCGCCGTTGGGGCCCATGATCTGCCAGAAAAAGGAATGGTTGGCGTGACCGCCGCCGTTATTGCGCACCGCGGTGCGAATGTCTTCCGGAACAGCGCTGAGATTGCCAATAAGATCCTCGATCGACTTGCCTTCGAGCTCGGGCTTGCCTTCGATCGCCTTGTTCACGTTGGTGATGTAGGCCTGATGATGTTTGTCGTGGTGAATTTCCATCGTCTTCGCATCGATGTGCGGTGCGAGGGCGTCGTTCGGGTAGGGTAATTTCGGTAGTTCGTATGCCATAAGACCGAAATGTCGGGCGAGTTTGCGCGCTTGGGTAGCGCTTTTTTTCCCGTGCGGGGCCGGGGGGCCGACTTGCGCAAGCCGGGCGCAGAGGTTACGTCCTGCGAGTTTCACCATGGAAAAAATCTCCGTTCGCCAGCTCGCAAATCTCTTTCTCACGCTGGCCTTTGTCGGCGGCGCTCTCAGCGGCTGCCAGAAGAAGAAGTCCGAGACCGCCGCTCCCGGCCACGCCCACGCCCTCAGTAGCCGCCTCGTCCCTTCCCCAGCCAGCGCCGCCCATCACCGGGCCCGTCACGCCTGCGCTCGTTCAGGAAGGGCCCGATTCCATCACCCACTATCTTCATTTCCCGAAAGATGCCGCTGCCGCGAAAATGGACGGCGCGGTCCAGTTCTATTGCGACATCACCGAGGAAGGGATCGTCGAGACGACCCATGCGCTGGTCGCGAATAATAACGTCTTCAAAGGCGCGGTCATGGAGGCCCTCGATTGGGGCCGCTTCACGCCGGCGACCGTAAATGGCAAGCCAGTGCGCGTTTATCTCGGCGGCACGGTCCTCTTCATCCACCAGGACGGGAAACCGGTCATCGTGGTCTCGCTCGCGACGCACGATCGCGACCGGGTGGGCAAGCTGGCAAACTACATTCAGCCGCAGCTGGTGGGCGGATTACGCCGCGCGTTGCAGACGGAAATCAGCGCGCTTACCCAGGGCATCGTGGTCTCCGGCCAGGCGGAAGCGGTGGTGAGCGTGGACGCCAAGGGCGCCGTCACCGGCACCTCGGGTCTTTCGGAGAATCCGAAGGGGAGCGGCCTGGGAATTCTGCTCGATAGCACAGTCAGGAAAGCGCAGTTTCTGCCCGCCTACGAGAACGGCAAACCGGCCGCGGGCGGGATCAACGTGGTGGGAAATTTCGCGCGTTTCTGAGGCGCGCTACTCCGTCTGGCCATCGTCATCGGCCATCTTCTTGAAGTGAAGCTGGCCCACGCGGCGCCCGTCGGTTTGAGAGACGGTCACGATGTAATCCTCGATCGGGACCTGCTCGCCCTGTTTCGGGAGATGGCCTAACAAGTGGGTGACATACCCGCCGACCGTGCTGACATCGGAATTTTCGAGCTCGATATCGGCCAGGTCGCGCAACTCGTAGAGCCCGACCCCGCCATCGACCACGAACTCCTGGTCGTTGATCTGGCGGAACTCCGCCTTCTCCGCGTCGAACTCGTCCTGGATGTCGCCCACCAGTTCCTCGAGGATGTTTTCCATCGTCACCATGCCGACGGTGCCGCCGTACTCGTCGACCACGATCGCGAGGTGGGCGTGCTTGACGAGAAAGAGGTTGAGCAGCTTCTCCAGCGACATCATTTCCGGCACCGGGATGAGCTCGCGCCTGATCTTCATCAGGTCGGGTGCCGGGTCGCGCATCATCGGGACCAGCTCCTTGATGTGAATGAGGCCCACCGTGTGGTCGAGATGGCCGCGGCAGAGCGGGAACCGGGTATGGCGCGACTCGAGCGCCTTCTGCACGTTCTCGTCGAAGCTTTGCTCGATATCGAGATACACCACCTCGCCTCGCGGAGTCATGATATCGCGCACGACGCGGCGGCGCATGTCGAGCGCGTTGACCAGGATGTCGCGCCCGATGGAAGAGACTTCATCGGATTTTTCGCTCTCATCGAGGATGAGCCGCAGCTCCTCTTCGCTATGGGCGAGCTCGCCTTCTTTCACCGGCTCGGTGCGAAGGATGTGTTTCAGGACCCAGTTGGACGAGCCGTTCAAGAACCAGATCGCCGGCTTGAAAATGATGTAAAACATCCGCAGCGGCGCGCTGATGTAGAGCGTGGTCGGCAGCGCCTTGCGAATGGCGAGAATCTTCGGGGCCTGTTCGCCGAGAACGATGTGAAGAAAGGTGATGACGGAGAAGGCGATGAGGAACGAGATCGTAGTGATGATCGCCGTCGAGGTGATGCCAAGGAGCGCAAAAGCCGGCTGGAGCATTTGCGCGAGGAAAGGTTCGCCGAGCCAGCCGAGCCCGAGGCTGGCGAGCGTGATCCCGAGCTGGCAGGCCGAAAGGTAGGCATCGAGATCGCCCGCCACCGTCCGGGCCTGGACCGCGCGGGTGTGGCCTTCCTCGGCCAGGGCGTCGAGCTGGCTCATCCGGATTTTGACGAGGGCAAACTCGGCCGCGACAAAGAAGCCGTTCAGGAAAACGAGCGCGCCGATCGCCGCCAGCTTCGCGATGATAAGCGAAGGCGGGTCCCAATGATCAGCGACGCCCCCGCTGAGTGTCGCGAGGGCCAAAAATGGAAGTGAAAAATTCATGGAGCGGATGCCGAGAGAGCACCCGAGAACCGCGCTCGGCGGGCTACCAGCTCGACTTCGTCACGCCGGGAATGAGGCCGGCAGAAGCGAGCTCGCGAAAGGTCAGGCGGGAAATCTTGAAACGGCGAATGAAGGCGCGCCGGCGGCCGCTCACTTCGCAGCGATTAACGACGCGGGTGGGGCTGGCGTCGCGGGGAAGCTGGGAGAGGCCGATGTAATCCTTTTTCGCCTTCAATTCAGCGCGGAGAGCGGCATATTTCGCCACCGTCTTGCGCTTGCGATCGTTGCGATTGAGCCAGGAAGTTTTCGCCATAAGGAACGCGGAAGTTAGCGGGGAAAGGGCGCTACGCAACCGATTTTCTCGGTAGGGCGAGACTCTGGAGGGAAGCGCTCCGTCGCTTCCGGGAACGCCGAATGGGCGAGTCTTGGAATCCACGTCCACCCTCGACGGCATCGACAGAGCGATGCCCTCCAGAGCCGGAGCCGGGGCCGGCTGTCTATTTGGCGATCCTTTCGCTGCGATGGTTCTTGGGAAGCTTTGGGAAATGATCGCGCGGGTTTCCGGTCGCCGGCGAATTCGCGGAGGTGCGCGGCTGTGCGCGAGGGTTCCGGCCTGCGGCTGGGTTCACTGTTACCTTGCCCTTTGTCGTGGTCGCGCCGAAGCCCTCGAGCAAATCGAGGAGTTGATCGGTATTACGCAGTCTGAGCGCAACCGCTCCGCTTCGGCCGCGGGCACCTGGGATCTTCCGACTGGCAGTCGCTTGGGGAGCCGTCGGCGAACTGTTCGCCGCGATGGTCTCGGGACTTTGCGCCTGCGCGTCGCTCCCGGGCTGGGCACCGCCGGCGCCGCTGACGACGGTTGCGCCGGAGTCGGCAGGCGTTTCGCCGGAAGGCTGGAAATCGGAGAGGATCACGGTGGTGCCGTTGTAGGTCACGAGGAAAGTGCCGGAGTTATCGGTGGCGGTGACGCGGCTGCCGGAAGCGACGTTGGTGAAGGCGCCGGAGAGGGCGGTGGAACTGAGCACGGTGAAGTTATTGTTATTGTTCGCCTGGAAGCCGTTGACGAAGGAGACGACGAGGTTGCCGTTAAGGGCAACGGTGCCGTTGACGTTGAGGAAGCCGTACTCATTGCCCTGGACGAGGCCGCCGAGCTGGAAGGTGAGCTGCGAGGAGCTGAGAAGGGTGACGTTGCCGTTGACCACAAGGCCGCTGCCGCCGAGCGCGGGCTGGAGGTTGGCGCCATTGGTCATGGCGGCGTTGATCGTGCCGCGGGCGTCGATGAGGCCGCCGTTGAAGACGAGCGCGGTGGCGGATGTGACGCTCCCGCCGGCGAGCCGGAAGGTGCCGGCGCTCTGGGTGTAGGTGCCGCTGCCGGTAATGGAGAGCGTGTCAGCTCCGACATCGACCGTGCCCGAGGAAGTCACGGCGCCGGTCGACTGCAAGGTGCCGCCGGTGGCCTTGATCGTGCCGGTACTGGTAAAGGCGCCGCCACCGTTGCCGCTCAGGAGAAGGATGCCGCCGTTGCTGGCCTGGAGTGTGCCGCTATTCAGGAAGGAGGGGCCGAGGTCAATCACGCTCCCTTCGGTTGCGGGGTCGAGCGTGAGGGTGGCGCCGCTGATGTTGGCGTGGATCAGGCCGCCGATCTGGTTGGTGAAGGCGGTGTCGTTCTGGCCGATCCGGCCCTGGCCTTGAATCACGTTATTCGTATTCGTTAGGCGGGTGCCGGTGACGATCGAGTTGATCCCGGCGAAGGCGCCGCCGGCCAGGGTGACAGTTCCGCCGCCGGTGAGGGTGACGCCGCCGGCCTGGATTTCGATGTCGGTCGCGGAGCCGAGGGAAGTGACGGTGATCGATCCGGAATTGATGATGGACCCGGCGAGGCCGAGGTCGCTGTTATCGTTGGCCAGAAGCGTGCCGCTGTTGGTCAGGCTGGTCAGGAAAACGTTCTGGCTGCCGTTGACCCGGATGACGCCGGTGCCGGTGGTGGAAAGAGTGCCACCGATGATGCTGGCGTCGCCGGTGAGCTGCACTTCCGAGCCGGTGAGCGCTTCGATCAGGTTGTTGTTCGTAAACGTGCCGCCGCCGCTGCCGGTGAGGAGGAGGATGGCGCTGTTGCTGGCGCGCAGGATGCCGTCGTTCAGGAAGGCGGGATCCGAGTCGCCGACGCTGCCGTCTGCGACGGGGTCGAGCGTGAGGGTGGCGCCGCTGATGTTGGCGTGGATCAGGCCGCCGATCTGGTTGGTGAAGGCGGTGTCGTTCTGGCCGATGCGGCCCTGGCCCTGGATGATATTGTCCGTGTTCGTCAGGCGAGCGCCGGTGACGGCGGAGTTAATCCCGGCGAAGACGCCGCCGGCCAGGGTGACAGTTCCGCCGCCGGTGAGGGTGACGCCGCCGGATTGGATTTCGATGTCGGTCGCGGAGCCGAGGGAAGTGACGGTGATCGATCCGGAATTGATGATGGACCCGGCGAGGCCGAGGTCGCTGTTATCGTTGGCCAGAAGCGTGCCGCTGTTGGTCAGGCTGGTCAGGAAAACGTTCTGGCTGCCGTTGGCGCGGAAAACGCCGGTGCCGGTGGTGGAGAGAGTGCCGCCGATGATGCTGGCGCCAGCGGTGAGCTGCACTTCCGAGCCGTCGAGCGCTTCGATCAGGTTGTTATTCGTAAAGGTGCCGCCGCCACTTCCGGTGAGGAGGAGGACGGCGCCGTTGCTCGCGCGCAGGATGCCGTTGTTCAGGAAGGAGGGTCCGAGATCGAGCGCGCCGCCATCGATCACCGGATCAATCGTCAGGGTCGTGCCGCTGACATTGGCGGTGATCGTGCCGCCGGCCTGGTTGGTAAAGGCGGTGGTATTCTGGCCGAGACGGCCCTGGCCCTGCAGCAGGTTGTCCACATTCGTTAGGCGGGTGCCGGTCACGGCGGAGTTGATCCCGGCGAAGGGTCCACCCGCGAACGTGACCGTCCCGCCGCCGTCGAGGATGACGCCACCAGTCTGGATCTCGATGTCGGTGGCGGAGCCGGCCGAAGTGATCGTGATCGAGCCGGAGTTCGTGATCGTTCCGGCCAAACCGAGATCGCTATTATCGTCGGAAACGAGATTACCGGCGTTGCTGAGACCAGTCAGAAAAACGTTCTGACTGCCGTTGGCCCGTATCACTCCGCTCCCGCTGGTCGCGAGGGTGCCGCCGATGATGCTGGCCCCGGAGGTGAGCTGGACCTGGGAGCCATCGAGCGCTTCGATCGTGCCGTTGGTATTGCTAAAGGTGCCGTCACCGTTGCCGGTGAGAACAAGGATGCCGCCATTGCTGGCCCGCAATGTGCCGTCGTTCAGGAAGGCGGCGCCGGCATCGATCACGCTTCCATCCGCGACCGGATCGAGGGTGAGAGTGAGGCCGCTGAGGTTGGCTTCGATAATGCCACTGGCTCCGTTGGTGAAGGCGGTGTCGTTCTGGCCGAGACGACCCTGGCCTTGCAGGAGGTTGTCCACATTCGTTAGGCGAGTGCCGGTCACGGCGGAGTTGATCCCGGCGAAGGGTCCACCCGCGAATGTGACCGTCCCGCCGCCGTCGAGAATGACGCCGCCAGCCTGGATTTCGATGTCGGTCGCGGAGCCGAGGGAAGCGACGGTAATCGAGCCGGAGTTGGTGATCGTCCCGGCGAAGCCGAGGTCGCTGTTATCGTTGGAGACAAGGCTGCCGGTGTTGCTGAGATCGGTCAGGAAAACATTCTGGCTACCGTTGGCGCGGATCACCCCGCTCCCGCTGGTGGCGAGGGTGCCGCCGATGATGCTGGCGCCGGCCGTGAGTTGCACCTCCGAGGTGTCGAACGCCTGGATGATGCCGTCCGTGTTCGCAAAGGTCCCGCCACCGCTGCCGCTCAGGACCAGAACGCCGCCGTTCGTGGCCTGTAGAACACCATTGTTCGTCACGCCGTTGACGCTGTTCAGGGTCAGGGTTCCAAGGTTGACCGAGAAGGTGCCGTCGTTGTTGAGCGGGATGTTAAAAGTCACTGCACCGGTCCCGCCGCTTCGGTTCACAGCGCCGGAGTTGTTAAAGACGGAGCCGGTGCCGCTGAAGACGTTTCCGCTCGTTAGGGTGATTTGATAGTTGCCGGAGTTGTTGAGGGTGGTGCCGCTCACCGTCATGAGGGCGGACTGGGTGCTGTCGCCCGCGATGTTCAGGATGCCGGAGGTGATGCTGCCGCCGGTGAACTGAAGGCCGTAATTGAGCGTCAGTGGGTTGGCCAGGACGAGGGTGCCGCCGCTCATGAAGAGCTGGTTGATGGTGACGCCGGCGACGATGTCCTGGGTGAGGGTGCCGGTGGAAAAGGTGACGTCGTAGTCGACCCCGCCGTTGCCGTTGTTAGGCACGACGCCGGGGGTCCATTTCGTTGAGTCACTCCAGTTGCCAGTGCCGCCGTTGTAGGTGGCGGTGTCTGCTGGTGGCGGAGTGATTGTGGGAGTGGGAGTCGCAGTCGGGGTCGGAGTCGCGGTGGGAGTTGGAGTGGCAGTTGGGCTCGGAGTGGGAGTGGCGGTGGGAGTAGGAGTAGCAGTCGGGGTGGGGGTGACCGTCGGGGTTGGGGTCGCGGTGGGAGTCGGTGTGGCGCTCGGAGTCGGAGTCACTGTCGGTGTCGGAGTCGCGCTCGGTGTCGGAGTGACTGTCGGTGTCGGAGTCGCGCTTGGCGTTGGTGTCACCGTCGGTGTCGGAGTAATCGTAGGAGTCGGAGTGACGGTGGGGGTGGGAGTGCTGCTTGGGCTTGGCGTGGAAGTGGGAGTGGGAGTGGCGCTCGGGCTTGGCGTGGCACTCGGGGACGAGGTCGGAGTCGGGGTCGGTGGAGGAGGCGTGGGCTCGGCCGCGTCCATGACCGCTGCACGTTGATCGACGGCGTCGAGATTAGTCAGGGTCACCGCCGTGCCGCCGCCGAAGATGACCAGGTTGGTGTCGAGGAGGGCCTGTTCCGCTTTCGCTTTCTCCTGCACTTTGATCTCGCTCGCGATCAAATTCATGCTCGGGATCGGCGCAAAATCAGCGGAAAGGAGCGCGGAAGTCTTAATGAGGCGGCCGAGATCGACATCGACCGGATCGGGCAGAGTCGTTCCGTTTGGATTGACGATGAGCATTTGCCCGGCACGCAGGAGGACGGATTCACCGACCCGATTGTTGCGAAAGATCCGGCCGGTGCCTTCGAGGACGACAAACTTGATGAAAGCGTCGGGGTGATACTCGAGCATGATGGTGGTGCCCGTGATCGCCGCCGTGATCGCGGCGGTGTTGATCTGGGCGCCGCCCGCGTTTTTCGGCACGCGCAGGAGCATGGCGCCGCCGCCGAGCTCAAGGTTCCGTGTGCCTTCGCTGAAACTGAAGATCGTGTTTGCGCCGAGGCGAGCCAGAGTCTCGTCGGTGAAAGTCAGTTCCGCGCGGGATTCGACACCAGTGCGAACGGCCGTGCCGTCGCGCACTTCGTCACGGATCGCTGCCGGGCGCGCGGCGGCCTGCTGCGGGAGCAGCTTCACGTCGCGGATGACCTGGCTGACCCGCGCTTCCTTGAGCTGGGCGGCGCGCGCGTGCCCGGAAGGCAGGAAAATGAGGAGGAGAACGAGCGCTGCGATCGAGTGGCGGAAAAGCTTTCGAACTGACGTTGCGTTGAGGTTGCGACAGGGGGTCAAACGATAGGGAGCGGTTGCGGAGTTTTTCACGGTGTTCGAGAAGAAAAGCCGCGAATCCTAGGCAGCTTTCACCTCTAAACGCGAGAAAATTCCCCCAAAGGGGACAGGGGATTGGCAAATCGTCTCCCCACGGCGATGTTCGACCTCCGAAAATCGGAGAACCGCGGCCCGCGTTCCACCGAAGCGGGGCACGCCTACCCGCCGGGCGGGATTCCGAGGGCGGGGGCGTTGCCGAGGGGTTTCGGTGCGTTGGCGCCGGAGCCGCCGAAGGTGCCGGTGGTGTTGCCGTTGCCGCCGAAGCCGCTGTAGTTGGCCTTGGGAATGTTGTTCTGGCTGTTCACGTAGACGTTGGCTTTCGGGCCGTTGACGGTCACCACGACGCCGTTGGTAATCGTCACGCTGTCGCCCGCGATGCTCTTGGTCGAGTTGCCGTTGAGGCTGACGTTGCCGATGAAGACGACCTTGCCGTTCCCGTTCGGGGCGTAGAGTTGCAAAGTCGTGTCGGCGCTCAAGCTGCCGCCACCGACCTGCAGGACACCATTGTTGCCGAGAGCCGCGACTTTCAGGGTGTCGGCACGGATGTCGGCGTTGGTCAGGTTGACCTGACCGCTGGCGCCGGAGCTGCGGACGTCGATCGTGCCGCGGTCGGCGTGCACTTTGCCGCTAAGGTTAACCTGGCTGTTGCCGGTCGTCGCGGTCGCCTGAATGACGACCTTGCCGCCTGGTCCGGGCGCAGCGGCGTCGAGCAGCGAGAGGAGCTGGCCAGTGTTGGCGATGTTGATCGCGACACTCGAGGTCTTGCCGCTCTTCAAAGTGATATTGCCGCCGCTGGAACTCCGGCGGTTGGATGTGTTGTGCGAGACCTGGATCCGGTCGTTCACTGTCACCGCGCCGCTATTGGCGGTGAGTGAGACGGAGCCGCCCTTGCCGCCGATGACGTCCCTGCCGTTCGCGCCGCTGGAGGCTTCGATGTCGCTGCTCACGCTCACGTCGCCGCTGGTCGCGATCGCCGCAAAACTGCCGCCGTCTCCCCCGAGGAAGGCGGTCCCGGAGGCGGCATTTCCTCCACTAAAGGAAGCGCCATGAAAATCTCTGGCGCCATCGCCGAAGGTAAAGCTCGTCGCACTCCAGCTGAGGCTGCGTCCATTGCCACCGGCGCCGACGACCGAGTCTAGGCCTGCGAAATTGAGAAACTCACCGCCGTTTGGGACGAAGTTGGAAAGGACGATGCGGGTGGCATCGTAGTCGACCTGGAAAGAACCAAAACCGTCGCTGGTTTCGAGCCGCCCGCCCGGCGCGACATTGGTGAAGGCGCCGCCGAGGCCGACACTCGTGGCGGAAAGAAGGGAGAATTCATCGCCGCTGTCGACCAAGTTTTGGAAACCGCTGACGAAACTCACGACGAGCTCACCGCCGATGGCCAAACTCCCGTTGATGTTGAGATGTCCATATTGGCTGCCTTGAGTCAGGCCGCCTAACTGGAAGCTGAGCCGCGAGGCGCCGAGCAGGGTAATGTCGCCGGTCACGTTGAGGCCGCTCCCGCCCAAGGCCGGTTGCAACGTGGCGTTGTTGGTGATCCCGCCGTCGATCACTCCCCGGGCATCGATCAGTCCGCTCACGAAATTTAGCTCCGAAGTAGAGGTAACCGTTCCGCCGCTGAGCAGGAAAGTTCCGGCGTTTTGGGTGTAACTGCCCGTGACCGAGAGCGTGCCGGCCGCGACATCCACCGTCCCGGTGGAAGTCACGTCGCCGCTGAATTCCAGAGCCCCGTCCCGCGCTCGGATGGTGCCGCTATTCGTAAACGAGCCTCCGCCGTTCCCGTTGAGAAGGAGAATGCCGCCATCCAGGGCCTGCATCGTGCCGCGATTAATCAGGCCATTGAGCGGGCTCGGGTCGAGGTTGAGGATGAGACCGGAAACATTGGCCGAGATGATGCCTCCGGCCTGGTTGATGATTCCGATTTCGTTATTGCCGAAGCTGCCGGAGTTACCTGTCTCGCCGTCGATCGTTGTGCCGACGTTGGTGAAAACGCCATTGCCGCGGATCCGGTCGGCATCGACCAGGGAGAGCGTGCCCATGCCGGTGAAGGTGACGTTCCCGTTCAGGACGAAATCGGCAAAGCTGCCGGTCGCCTTGAGCACGATGTGGGTGTTGTTCGTGATCGTGCCGGAGAGCGTCGTGATGCTCGATCTGTTGAACTGGACTGTGCCCAGGCCGAGGAATTGCGTTCCATTGGTGATGGTGAAGTCACTCCCGAACTGGAGAATCGCGCCGCTCGCGGTCGAGGCGACGCCGGAAAATGCGCCGCCACCGGTAAGGGCGAAGGTTCCTGCCTCGGCGGCAACGGTGCCAGTGTTGAGGAGCGGGATATTGAAGGTCACTTTTCCACCCGCGGCGCTGGCGGTGAGGGTGCCGGAGTTATGGAAAGCGGAGCCGCCCCCGCGAAAGGCCTCGCCATCCAGGACGAGGCGATAGCTGCCAGAGTTATTGATCGTCGTGTTCCCGACGGTGAGAAGCGCCGATTGCGTGCTCGTCCCGGCGATGTTCAGGATGCCGGAAAGGATCGATCCGCCGCTGAATTGCAGGCCGACTTCGAGGGTGAGGGGATTTGTCAGGATGAGGGTGCCGTCACTCATGAAGAGCTGGTTGATCGTGACTCCCGGCACGATGTCCTGCGTCAGCGTCCCGCCGGCGAAAAGCACATCGTAATCCGCACCCTGATTGCCATTGTTAGGCACAGTGCCCGGGGACCAGCTCGCGGGATCGCTCCAGTTGCCCGTGCCGCCTTTGAAAGCGGTGGAGACAATCGGTGTCGGCGTGGCGGACGGGGTCGGCGTCGGTGTTACGGTGGGAGTGGGAGTCGCGGTCGGCGTGGGAGTCACGGTGGGTGTGGGGGTCGCTGTGGGCGTGGGCGTGGCGGTCGGCGTCGGCGTGCTCGTGGGGCTGGGAGTCGCGGTCGGGCTCGGTGTGGCGGTGGCCGTGGGGGTCGGGGTCGCGGTCGGTGCCGGGGTTGGTGTGGCGGTCGGGGTTGGTGTCGGCGTCGTCATCCGACCGCCGCCTCCCCGGCTTGCCTCCGTTTTCTGGTCGACAGCATCCACCAAACTGACCGCGGTCCCGCTACCAAAGATGACAAGATTGGTATCGAGCAGCGCCTGCTGCGCCTTGAGCATCTCCTGCGCTCGGATTTCCTGCCCGATCAGGTCTTTACTCGGGAGGGACGAGAACTTGCCCGAAAGAAGCGCTGAAGTTTTTTTTAGGCGCGCCAGGTCGACCTCCACCGGCTGCGGCAGGGAGGTGCCCTTTGGATTCAAGATCAGCATCTGGCCCGCTTGCAACAAGACCGATTCGCCGACCCGGTTGTTGAGCAGGATCCGTCCGGTGCCCTCGAGGACGATGAACTTGATAAAGGCGTCGGCGTGATACTCGAGCATGATGGTCGTGCCGGTGATCGCCGCCGTGACCAGAGCAGTCTTGATCTTTGCGCCGCCCGCGTTCTTCGGCACCTGGAGCAGCATGGCGCCGCCGCCGAGTTCGAGGTCACGCGTGCCTTCGTTGAACGTGAAGATCGTATTCGCGCCCAGTCGCGCCAGAGTCTGGTCGGTAAATGTCAGCTCGGCTCGGGAATCCACCCCCGTGCGCACGGCGGTGCCATCGCGCACTTCGTCGCTGATCCTGGCCGGACGCGCCGCGTCTTTCTCAGGCAGGAGTTTGACATCGCGGATCACCTGGCTGACGCGGGCTTTGCTGAGGGTTTCCGCCTGTGCGGAGACCAAGGAAAGAGCGAGCGCGGCGACGAGGGCAATGGTTTTGCGGGTGAGTAGGTTCACGAGAAATAGACGGACATTTGAACCAATGCCGTGCGAGGACCTGGACACCGTGCGCAATCGGCACCGACTCCATTTGTTAGCAGGCAGCTAACGAAGAAGTCAAGCCTTCTCCCAGCGCAAATTTCGGGGGCCGAAGGCTTTGCCTGAAGGCGTTAGGCCGCGACGAGCTGCGCAGGCCCCGATCCTAGAATTTCCAGCTCACCGTCACGCCGCCGCCGATGTTGAAAACTTCGTAGTCGAAGGCGTTGCGGTTGGACTGGTTGGCGACAAAAGTCGTCAACGCGCTGATCACGAGCCATTCGCGGATGCGATAGTTGGCGCTGAGGGCGAGGATCTCGCTCACGTCGGTGCGGCCGCCGTTGTAGTATGGCCTAACGACCAGGCGGCCGGCGGCGTTGAGCGAAAAATTGCGGCTGAGATTGACGGAGTAGCCGATGTAGGCGCCGAAGTCGCTCCGCTGCGGCGGGTCGGGCGTGGCGTAAAGGCTGATGTTGGCATCCGCGCCAAAGGAAATCTGCTGGGCCCGGCCGATCCGGATCGGGACCTCGGCGCTGAACCCGAGAGCGTAATTGGAAAAGAAGTCGTCGAAGTCGTCGGTCGCGGTGAGCCGGTTGTAGCCGAGGTTCGCGCGCAGGGTGAGGTTGCTCAGCTGGGGAATGTAATAAACCAGCCCGGCGATGGCGTCGAAGCTGGCAAAATCGAAGCTGCTGAAATCCTGGTAGTAGAAAAATTGCTGCCGAAGGGTGAACTCGCCGTAGAGCGTCTTGGTGATCTTTGGCGCGTAGGTGAGACCGATGACGGGCGCTATAATGACGTCGCTCATCCGCCCGCGATCGACGAGGGCGACGTTGGAGGTGTAATAAATCGGCACGCCGGTCTCGAGCGTGAACGGCTCGTATTTTTCCACCCGTTTCAGGATGGCCTGTTCGCCCAGATCGCTGTCGTTAGGGCTGGCGGCGGCGTAGCCCTGCTCGACCCCGCTTTCGGGCAGGTTGCCGGGAACCGGGACAGTGCTGGGGCCGCTCAGGAGCCGCGCCCGATCGGCTGCGCTGGTCTGCGCGGCGAGTGGACGGGCGCAAAGGAGCGCGATGAGAAGAATGAGCGGGTACTGCAAAGACGCGATTTTCATGGACGCGTCACTTTTAGGGATTGCGCCTCTGCGGCGTCAAGCCTTTCCCCGAAGAAGGGAGAAAAGCGCGTTTAACCGAAGGGCAGATTCGCCTTGATCCGCTGCAGGTCGGTCTTGTGCACGAGGCCCGATTTGGCCAGCTGGCGTTTGCGCTTGGCGTTCTTCGTCGCCATCAGATGCCGGCGCGTGGCATGGGAACGGAGCACCTTACCGGTTCCGGTGATCTTGAACCGTTTGGCGACTGCTTTCCTCGTTTTGCTGCGCGCGATGGACTTCGGCATAAGGCGCGGAAGATAAGCACACTGTCCGGAGCTGACAACCGATTTTCTGTTTACGCTCCGCCTATTCCAGCGATCATTTGCCGATGGAAACGCAATCACCAGCCCTCCCGCGCGTCGTTATCATCGGCGCCGGCTTCGGCGGCCTGGAGGCGGCGAAACACCTCGGCAATAAGCCGGTCTGGGTGACGGTGATCGATCGCACTAATTATCATCTTTTTCAGCCGTTGCTCTACCAGGTCGCAACCGCGGCCCTTTCCCCGGCCGATATCGCGGCGCCCGTGCGCGGCATTCTCGGGAAATATGAAAACATCGAGGTCATCCTGGGCGAAGCGCAGGCGGTTGACGTGAAGGCGCGCCTCGTGCGCACGACGGAGCGCGCGATTCCTTACGATTACCTCGTCGTCGCCACTGGCTCGCGGCATTCCTACTTCGGGCACGGCGAATGGGAAAAACTCGCGCCCGGCCTGAAGAGCCTCGAGGACGCAGTCGAAATCCGGCGGCGCATCTTAATGGCGTTTGAGTTTGCCGAAAAAACGCAGGACCTCGCAGCGCGGGCGGCGGCGATGAATTTCGTCATCATCGGCGGCGGCCCGACTGGCGTGGAAATGGCCGGCGCGATCGCCGAGATCGCGCGCGAGACGCTGGCGAAGGATTTCAAGCATATCGATCCCTCCACGGCGCGGGTGATCCTGGTCGAGGGCGACAAGCGTGTGCTTTCCGCATTTCCCGAGGATCTCTCCGCCAGCGCCCTCGAGCAATTGCAGGAACTCGGGGTCGAAGTCATCACCGGCACGCACGCCGCGAATCTGACCGAGGGCGGGCTCGAAGTGGCGGGCAAATTCATTCCCTGCCGGGTGAAAATCTGGGCGGCGGGAAACACGGCGTCGTTTGTCGGGAAGACGTTAGGCGTGCCGGTGGACAAAGCTGGGCGAGTCGTGGTGCAGGATGACCTGACAATACCGGGCCATCCCGAGGTCCAGGTCATCGGCGACCTGGCCAACTTCACTTCCGCGAAAGACGGCAAACCGCTCCCGGGCGTCTCGCCGGTCGCGATTCAGCAAGGGCGACATGCCGCGCGCAACATTCTGCACATGGTCGAGGGCGCGAAGCCGCAGCGCTTTTATTATTGGGACAAGGGCAGCATGGCCACGATCGGCCGCAACCGCGCGGTGGCCGATTTGAACATTGTGCACTTCAGCGGCTTCCCGGCGTGGCTGGCTTGGCTGTTCATTCATGTCCTGTATCTGGTCGGGTTCCGGAACCGGATCGCGGTCCTGTTTCAGTGGGCCTGGGCCTACGTCACCTTCAACAAAGGCGCGCGCCTCATCACGCGGAACTTCCAGGCGGAACAGCGACCGGTCGGTTAAAATCCGTCCGATGCGATCCCGCCACGTCCTTCCAAATTTCCGGATCGCGGTCGTCGGCTCGGGCGCGATCGGCCTTTACTATGGCGGTAAGCTCGCGCACTTCGGTCGCGACGTGCACTTCCTCCTGCGCAGCGATTTCGAGGTGGTGCGGAAACGCGGGCTCCGCATCCGGAGCAAGAGCGAAAACCTTCACGTCGCGAAAGTGAGTGCCGCGCGTTCCAGCGCCGAGATTGGTCCCTGCGATCTCGTCCTTGTGGCGGTGAAAACGACTTCCAACCCCGAGCTGCCCGCGCTTGTCGCGCCATTGTTAGGCGAGAAGACCCTCATCCTTACTTTGCAAAACGGACTCGGGAACGAAGAATTCCTCGCCCGGCATTTCGGGGCGGAACGAATCCTCGGCGGCATCTGTTCCATCTGTCTGAACCGCGTCGAACCGGGCATGGTCGAGCGCTCCGATTCGGGCCGGCTCGCGCTCGGGGAGTTTCGCGGCTTCCCGCGGCCGGTCCTGCACGACATCGCGTGGGAATTCAAACGCGCCGGCGTGGTCTGCCGCGTCGTGGCCGATCTCGCGCTCGAGCGCTGGCGCAAGCTGGTCTGGAACATTCCCTTTAACGGCCTCGCGGTGACGGCCGGGGTCGATACCGCCGCCATCCTCGCCGATGACAAGCTGCGCCAGCGCGCGCTCGCTTTAATGGACGAAACAATCGCCATCGCCAACGCCTGCGGGCATCATTTACCGACCGCCGTTGCGCTGGAGCAGATGAAAAACACCGAACAGATGGGCAATTACAAGCCCTCCACGCTGATCGATTTCCTTTCCGGGCGCCAACTGGAGGTCGACGCGATCTGGGGCGAGCCGCTCCGTGCCGCGCAGGCGGCCGGAGTGGCGGCGCCGCAACTCGAAAACCTCTACCGCGAATTAGTCGCGCTCGATCGGTCGGAACGAAAATGAAGCCGGGTTCCTTCCCACAGATCTCCGTCTTTAATCGGCAGCGCAAAGTCGCGCTCGACCTCACCGGGCTGGAGGATTTTGCGCGGCGCGCACTGGCGCTCTGCGCGCGCGAACGCGGCGACGGCCTCGCGAAACTGGCGCAGATTGACGTCGTCTTTATTTCCGATCGGCGCATGAGCCTGCTGCATCGCCGCTTTATGGAGATCGACGGCCCGACTGATGTCATCACCTTCCAGCACGGCGAGATTTTCATCAGTGTCGAAACCGCGTGGAGCCAGGCGAAAGCGCAGCGCACTTCGTGGCTCTACGAGCTGCGCCTCTATCTCGTGCATGGTCTTCTGCACCTCCAGGGATTCGACGACCGAAAGGAGCAGGAGCGGACCGGCATGGCCGCGCTGCAGGAGCGGATCGTCGCGGCAATTCCGTTCCACGCCCGCTCTGCCGGTTGATTCACGCGCCTTGCGTGATATGCTTTTCGTTATGCTTTCCGCGGTCGGTTTCCTCTTGCTATCCCGGTCACCGAGTTCCGCTTAGCAGAAAGTATTGGTTCGTTCTCATGCAGGTTTTTCCGGAGATCATGGACGCTGTCGCAACGCCCGACATCGAAAAGGAGACGAAAACCAAGGAGGCGCTCGATCTTCCCTGGAATGTGGTCGTGCATAACGATCCGGTAAACTTGATGAGTTACGTGACGATGGTTTTCCAGAAGGTCTTTGGTTATCCGAAAGAGAAGGCCGAGATCCACATGATGGAAGTGCACCAAAATGGCCGCTCCATTCTCTGGAGCGGAGTGCGGGAACGGGCGGAGTTGTTCGTCCAGCAGCTCCACGGTTATCTCCTGCTCGCGACAATTGAGCGGACGAATTGAGATGGAGGTCTCGCGCAACAACGGCAGTCTCGAGATCAGCGAAATCGATCCCTTTTTAGCCGAGCTGTTGCGCCAGATCCCGGTCAGCACCAATCCCGACTCTGTCCCTGCCGCCGAGCAGCGTCTTTACAGCCCGCCGGCTGCACCCGCCGAGATGGAGTTTTGCGCGGAATGGAAAGTCTATGTCGAACCGGAATTGCGCCGGCTCTTCCAGACCGCGACGGAGACGGTCGCATCCGATCTGCGTCAGCTGGGAGAGACAGAGAAGCCATTCGCGAACAGCACGCTGCGCATTCCGCACGAGCATTCCGAGGCCTGGCTGAACGCGCTCAATCAGGCCCGGCTCGCGATCGCAGCGAAGTTTGATTTTACCGAGGCGGAACTCTGCGATCACTACCGCTCGCCCATCGGTTCCCGGCGAGACCTCAGCCTGTTCCAGGTTAACTTCTACGGATTCCTGCAGGAATTTATTCTGCGTGAAATGGAATGTGACGGCTCGCCCGGGCCCGGCGAGTAGAAGCGCTCGGCGCTAACCGGCGCTGCCCGGTTTGCGCTCCCGGACCATTTTCATCAGCCGCTCTTTCAGCGCATCGGAGGACTTCGCCGGCTTGAGGCTCAGAGCGAAGGCTTCGTGGAGCCGATAACATTCGGTGATAAAATCTTCCGCCTTCTGGCCAAACTCGCGGCGGGCTTCTTCAAATTCGCGGACCTCGCCGTTTTCCAGCGCTCCGATCACGTACAAACGTGCCCGGTTCTGGAATTCATCAAAGCTCATCTTTTAGTTCCTTGAGGCCGTCGTAGATTTTTTTCAGGCCCAATTCGAGACGCGTTTTCACCGTCCCTAATGGTGTATTCGTATTTGCGGCGATTTCGCGCTGACTCATCCCGCGAAAAAATGCGAGTTCGATCGCCTGCTGCTGCGCGGGAGGCAGGCCGTTGATTACCTTCCGGATCAAAATCCTTGTGTCGGAGAAGTTAATTTCTTCTTCCGTGGCGTTGTGCACCCAGGCGTCGGGCTGTTGTTCGGTCTCATTCTGCAGCCGCTCGCCCGCCCGCATGTAGGCCTGTTTTTTGCGCAGGCCATCAATCGCCCGGCGCCGGGCGAGGGTGACCATCCAACCGAGAGGTTTCCCCTTTTGGGCCGAGAAATTCTTCGCCTGGTTCCACAGCTCCATGAAAATCTCCTGGAGCAAGTCATCCGCCTCGGCCTCGTTATGCACAACTCGCAGGATGAGCGCCTTGATGATCCCGTTGTAGCGATCGTAAAGCTTGGAAAGCGCTTCCGGGTCTTCCTGCTGGATGCCATGCATCAACTCCAGGTCGGTCGGTTCACCCGGCTCCAGCTGGGGGCTCACCGCCGGGAGGCGGGGGCCGGATTCCTCCGGGTCAACGTCGATAGGGATTTTGGGTCGGCGTGGCATGGGTTGGCAAAAGAGAAAAGAAGTAAGGCGGCGGTGTGGCTCCGTCCAATGCGATTTCACGCACGGCGCGAAAATCACGGAGCTCATCTTTGGGTTCGCCTGCCGGCCCGGATTCGGACCTAACTATTGTTCCCGGCCATGGGCTGGCCGGCGAAATGCAGCGTCTCCAGAATATCGCCGCGCAGCTCGAGGAATTCCGGGCTGCTCCGGTCCCGCGGGCGGTCGAGATCGACCGGGATGATCTGTTCGATCTTTCCCGGTCGCTGCGTCATGATGACGATCCGATCGCTCATGTAAATCGCTTCATCGATGTCGTGGGTGACAAAAAGCATGGTCGTGCCGCGGGTTTGCCAGAGGCGCAGCACTTCGTCCTGCATCCGCATGCGGGTGAAGGCGTCGAGCGCGCCCAGCGGCTCGTCCAGCAGGAGCACGCGCGGATGATTGATCAGCGCGCGCGCAAGGGAGACGCGCTGCGCCATGCCGCCCGACAGATGATGCGGAAAGGAATTCGCGAACGATTCGAGACCGACCAGGCGCATGAAATCATCCACCTCGGCGCGCTTCTCGCGCAGTTTGCCCTGCGCCACTAGCCCGACCTCGATATTTCTGCGCACCGTCAGCCAGGGGAAAAGATTAGGGTCTTGGAAAACAAGACCGCGATCGGCGCAGGGGGCGGTGATTGGTTCGGCGCCGATCGCCAGCTCGCCCGAAGTCGGCCCGGTCAGGCCCGCGATCATGCGCAGCAGGGTCGATTTCCCGCAGCCGCTCGGCCCCACGATCGAGACCAGTTCGCCCGCTCCGATCGAGAGAGAAACATCGTCCAAGGCGAGCGCGCCCGGGGTTACCCCACCATCGGGCGAGTCAAATTCCTTGGTCACATGCCTGACCCGCAGCGAGGCGGCGTCGTCTTGCGCTTGAATCGCCGCTACCACTTGATGACTCCCTTCTGCCAGACGAGGACCCGATCCCGGATCTTAAAAAGAAGGGTCATGATCGTCGAGAAGAAGGCCGCCATGATCACCAGCGCCCCGTAGACTTTCCCGTATTCCGCCCACCCCTGGGCCCATGCGACATACCAGCCGAGACCCGATTTCACCCCGACTGTTTCCGCCACCACCAGGGTGAGGAAGGAAGTGCCCAGCCCCATGAAGAGACCGATGAAAATATTCGGCAACGCCGCCGGGATCGCGACTCGGAAAATGAGGTAAGTCTGCCCCGCGCCTAACGTCCGCGCGACATCAAGGTAGGAAGCGCGCGTGTTAGAAATGCCGGATGCGGTCAGCATCGTGACCGGAAACCAAACCGCCAGCGCGACGAGGCCGACGGCGGAAAAGATCGCGGACGGCGCGACCACCATGGCGAGCGGGATCCAGGCCGTGGCCGGAATCGGGCCGATGATTTTCAAGATCGGCATGCCCCAATAGCGCGCATGCGGGAACCAGCCGATTGTCACTCCGGTGATGAGCGCCATCACCGTGCCGATCGCATAGCCGCCCAGGAGCAGGAAGAGCGAATGCCAGGTGCTGTCGAAGAGGAGCGCGCGGTCGTCGGCCAGAGCGGCCATGACTCCTTCCGGTCCTGGAAAATAGGGCATCGGCAGCAAGCCGAGGCAGGTGGTGACCAACTGCCAGATCGCCATCGCGAAAACGGCCATGCCCAGGATCGGGCACATCCGCACCATCCAATTCCGCAGCCGCGGAGAATAAACCTGCGTCGCGGCGCCGATCAATCCGAGCGCGAGCACGATCCCGAGCAGTGTGGGGTAATAATTCGTCGTCGGAACCACTCCGGCCCGCGGACCGAAGAAGTGCACCGCCAGTCCAATCGACGCCGCAACCGGAACCACCAGCAGGGTCTGCGGCCGTTTCCGCAGCAAGCCGGGGACACGCACCGGGCGTAGCTTGGAGTCGGTCTCCATTGTTGGCGCCGCAGAGGCGCTGCGGAGTGGCACGGTCAGTTCCATCGATGAATTCTCCATTCGTTCCCAGGTAGGCGTTTAACTCCGATAGCATTTTTCATGTCAGCGGACGCCGTTGCCATCCATCTGGGGTCGCCTCGTCCCGTGATCGCAACGTCCTCTTTTTACCGGAGAACTCAGAATAGACCAATAAGGGACGCTTATGGAAGTAATTTTTTTGTCACGGATTCGTCAGGCAAAAAAAGGTCGCTTCCGGTCACGGCGCCGCTCTGTTTTGAAGGGCGCGGGGGTCGTTAGGTAGAAGCGGCTTCGCCGACCCGCAGACTCATTCCCATGAGGTGGAAAATGAGGTCGCGCTTCTTCAGATACTGCGGCGAATCGAGGTTGCGCGGGCGCGGAAGATCGATCGGCACTTCCTTCTGCACCGTCGCCGGCCGCCGGCTCATCACGATCACCCGATCGGAGAGCTGGACCGCTTCCTCGATGTCGTGGGTGACGAACAGGATGGTTTTTTTCTCCGCCTGCCAGATTCGCACCAGGTCGTTGCGCATCTTGATGCGGGTGATGAAGTCGAGCGCGCCAAACGGCTCATCCATGTAGATGATCTGCGAATTCGCGGCCAGGGCGCGCGCGATTTCGACCCGCTGGCGCATCCCGCCCGACAGTTCGCGCGGGTAGGCGCCTTCGAAGCCAGTGAGGCCGACCATTTCGGTGTAATGCGCGACGAGCGCGGCACGCTCCTCCGGCTTCTTGTGCTGCAAACCGAAGCCGATGTTGTCGCGCACCGTCAGCCACGGGAAAACGCCGTTTTCCTGGAAGACGAAGATGCGCCGGGGGTCGGGGCCGTCGACCGGCTCGCCTTCGACCAGCGCTTCGCCATCGGTCGCCTTTAGAAAACCGCCGATGATATTAAGCAGAGTCGATTTCCCGCAACCGCTCGGGCCGACGATGCAGACGAACTCGCCGTGCTCGACTTGCAGGCTGACATTTTCCAGCACGCGAATCTCTTCGCCCGCGCCTTTGCCCGGGAAGATCATGGAGACGTCGCGGACGTCGATGGCGAGACCGTTCGTGCTCATCGGTTGGCGTAGCCCCAGCGCACTTCGTCGAATTTCTCCAGCTGCCTAACGAGGAGATCGAGGATGAGGCCGATGACCCCGATCATGATCATGCCGGCCACGACGAGGTCGTAACGTTTACCCGCATTCCGGGCGTCGATGATCAGGTAACCGAGACCGCTGTTGACCGCGATCATTTCCGCCGCCACCACCACCAGCCATGCCACCCCGAGCGCAATCCGGATGCCGGTCAGGATCTGCGGCAGGCTGGCGCGCAGGATGACCTGACGGAAAAGCTGTCCGCGGCTGAGGCCGAAGTTTTGCGCCGCCCGCAGATAGACGGGTTGCATGTTCTGCACCGCGGCGATGGAGGAAACCGTGATCGGGAAGACGCTCGCGAGAAAAATGAGGAAGACCGGCGCGGCATCGCTCACGCCGAACCACAGGATCGCGATCGGGATCCAGGCGATGGGAGAGATCGGCCGCAGAACTTGCAACACGGGATTAAAGGCCTGGAAGGCGGTTCCATACCAACCGAGGACGAGACCCGCCGGCACTCCGACCAGCATGGCGAGGGCAAATCCCCACGACACTCGGAAGAGCGAGGCGGAGATGTATTTCACCAGCAGACCCTTCTGCGCTAGTTCGAGGAAGCCCTGCCCGACTTGCGCTGGTGTGGGGAAGAGATCGCTGCCCGAGATTCGCACGCTGAAGTGCCAGGCGATCAGAAGCGCCAGCGGGACGATCAGCGGCAGAGCGAGTTTGACGGATTGAACCGGCAGGCGTCGGGTCCGACGCGGTGCGGCTCGAAACATGGGTGCGGCGGTGGCGGTAGCGTTCATTTTTGAGCGGTATAAACGTAGGGTTTGAGTTGCTGGGCCTTGGTGGCAAACGAATCGTCGACGTAATCCTCGAAATGCGCTGTGCCCTCGAGGATGCCGGACTCTTTGCCGAGTGCTTCGATCTCTTCGAAATCTTTCCGCAGCGGCAGCAACTCGGTGTATTTCACCCGGTCGGGCGGCTTGCTCAGGACGAAGGTGAGGAGCCGCGGGTTCTGGTTGTAGTAGTTCTTGCTCACGAACTGGGCCGCCTCCATCCGGTGGTCCATTTTCTCATCCAGCCACATCCCGCTGCGAGCGATGCCGTCGACCAATTGCTGGACTTGGGCGCGATTGTTTTTGATCGCGTCCTCCCGCACCGCCAGGACGCAGGAGATAAAGTTGGGCCAGACGTCTTTGGTCAGCCAAAGCACTCGTCCATAACCATCGAGCTCGCACTGGCCCATGAAAGGTTCTCCGGAGCTGACCGCGTCGACCGCCTTCGCGTAGAGCGCGGCTGGCATGTCCGGCGGCGGCATCTCGATTAATTCGACGTCGTCAATCGTCATCCCCGCCTTCCTCAGCGCACGGAAAAAAAGCAGGCGCTGATTGGAAAATCGGTTCGGGACCGCGATCCGCTTTCCGCGCAGATCCTCCATGCTGTAGATGTTTGAATCCTTCTGCACCATCACAGCCGAGCCGTCGCGATGGCCGAGATAGACGATCTTGATCGGGATTCCCTGCTCGCGCAGCGCGATCGCCATCGGTGCGAGAATGAAGGTGGCCGGTGTCTGCCCGGCGAGGAACGCCTCTTTTAATTCCGGCCAGCTATTGAACCGGAGCGGCTCGAAGATGTTTTCCCCGGCCGTGCCGCGACTGATGAAATCGGTCACCGGACAGGTGAGGTGACAGGTCACCGGGAGAAAGCCGACCCGGAATTTGTTTTCGCTGCCCGGCTTTTTTTTCTCAAACATGCGCAGGTTCAAGCCGCCATGCAGGAGGGTGATAATGATCAGCCAGCCGACACCAAGGATGAGTAAAGTCCGGAAAAGTTTCACGCGAATTTGGGAGAGGAAGCCGATTATTGCCGGATGGCGCCGAGTCCCTGTGACTTACCGTGACCGCCGCGCATGGTGCCCGGATTTGGATTAGACCGTCGACTCTTCAACCAAGGTTGCATGAATAGGAAGTTTGATGAGACCGATTACTTACTGGTGACGACGATAGTATAATAAGTGAGACTTATGGAAGTGAAATCTCAGAAATTTGCAGCGTTGCCAGAAGCGCCGGCCTCCGTCCGCCATCCGCTCAAGGGCGCGCCCGCTCCATTCGCCTGCTGATCAGCTCGTTAGCTTCTCCCCTCCGAGGCGGTCGTAGGGTCGGAAGGCCAAACAGCAAAGAATTGCGACTCCCATTGAAGGAGTGCTGATGGATCTTTCCGGAAGTAAGGGCGGCGTTCTTAGCGTGGAGGATGGGCTTCGTTGCCCACCATCGGCTGACCGGCGAAATGCATCGTTTCCAGAATCATGCCGCGCAGCTGCAGGAATTCCTCGCTGCTCCGGTCGCGCGGCCGCTCCAGATGCACCGGAATGATCTGCTCAATTTTGCCCGGGCGTTGGGTCATGATGACGATGCGGTCGCTCATGTAGATCGCCTCGTCGATGTCATGAGTGACGAAGAGCATGGTGGTGCCGTGGGCGCGCCAGAGCCGCAGGACCTCATCCTGCATTCGCATGCGGGTGAAGGCGTCGAGCGCGCCTAACGGTTCGTCGAGCAGCAGCACTTTGGGATGGTTGATCAAAGCCCGCGCCAACGAAACGCGCTGCGCCATTCCGCCGGAAAGATGATGCGGAAAAGAGTTGGCAAAGGCTTCCAGTCCGACCAGGCGCATGAATTCGTCAACCGCGGCGCGTTTTTCGCGCAGGACGCCGCGGGCGACCAAGCCCGCCTCGATGTTCCTTCGGACCGTTAACCAGGGGAACAGACTTGGGTCCTGAAATACCAGGCCGCGTTCGGCGCTCGGGGCTGTGATCGGCTCCGCGCCGACCGAGACTTCGCCCGTCGTCGCCGGATGCAGGCCGGCAATCATGCGTAGCAGGGTCGACTTGCCGCATCCGCTGGGGCCGACAATCGAAACCAATTCACCGGCGGCGATTGAAAGCGAAACATCATCCAGGGCCAGCGCTCCGGGAGTGATGCCGCCGTCCGCGGAATCAAAACGCTTGCTGACATGTCGCACCCTGACGGATGCGGCTTCGTCCAGGACGGGAAGAGAATCGTTGAGCGTTACCATTTGATGACCCCTTTCTGCCAGACCAGTACTCGATCGCGTATTTTGAAGAGCGCCGTCATGATGGTGGAGAAAAACGCCGCCATGATGACCAGTGCGCCATAAACTTTGCCATATTCAGCCCAGCCTTGGGCCCAAGAGAGATACCAGCCGAGCCCGGATTTGACGCCGACCGTCTCCGCCACCACCAGCGTGAGAAAGGACGTGCCTAGTCCCATGAAGAGACCAAGGAAGATGTTTGGCAACGCCGCCGGGATGGCCACGCGAAAGATCAGGTAGGCCCGGCCCGCACCGAGGGTGCGCGCGACGTCGAGATAGGAAGTGCGGGTGTTGGCGATGCCCGAGGCAGTCAGCATCGTGACCGGAAACCAGACCGCCAAAGCCACCAACCCCATCGCGGAAAAGAGCGCGGAAGGCGCCACCACCATCGCGAGCGGAATCCAGGCAGTCGCCGGAATGGGTCCGATGATTTTCAGGACCGGCATCCCCCAATAACGCGCATGCGGAAACCAGCCGATCGTCACTCCCGTGATGAGAGCCAAAGTCGTCCCGATCGCGTATCCACTGAGGAGGAGGACGAGCGAGTGCCACGTGCTGTCGAAAATTAATGCCCGATCGCCCACGAGAGCGGCCACCACTCCTTCCGGCCCGGGGAAGTAGGGAAGCGGCATCCATCCCAGGCAATAAGTCACGAGTTCCCAGATCCCAAGCAGGGTGAGCGCTGCCCCCAGGAGTGGACACATCTGCCGCATCCACTTGCGTAATCCATCGAGGAAGGGATAGAGCGCGGCCCCGATAAGCCCGAGACCCAGGGCGGCGAAGAGGAGAATCGGGTAGTAGTTCGTGAGGGGCACTTCTTCGATCTTTGGGACGAAATAGTGGATCAGGAGCGCGATCCCGGCCCCTGCCGGGATGGCGAGGAGGGTTTGGGGCCGCATGCGTTTCCTCGTGACCGCGGCGGTGGCCAGCGCCATGGCGGGCTGCTGCGTGGCTGGGATGGTAGCAACGGTCGCTGCAGTGGGTTCAATGGTTATGTTCATTCCTTGGTAAGCAGGTTTTTCTTCAGACGATCTTTTGCTTCGGGGTCGGCCAGGTTTGGCGCGGCCTGATCGGGTTGGTCGTAAACTTCCCGGGCGCAGCAGTTCCCGGCTTGCGCCCCTTGGAGAAGTACTTCGGCGATAAGCTTCATCTCCTGGTTGGGATCGACCTGGCCGCCGGGGATAGTCTCGACTTTGACCGTCTTGATCCAGTCGTCGGATACGCCATCAAGATGCCGAAACGCCTTCTTCGCCAACGCGTCGGTGTCCGTGGTCGGCGCGAGCATCTTCGCCACTTTCATCTCTTTCGCGGCGGTATAAATGCTCTGCTCGGCGAGCGTGACCGAGGGGATATATTTCAGGCGGCTCAGCGCGACGGTGTTCAGTTCCACCGTGGAAGCGAGGTACTTCTTATCCACCGCCATTTGTGCCGCCGCCCTCGGGTTTTGCTGCACCCACACGGTCCCCTTCAAGATCGCCCGCGTCGCCCGCGCCGCGGTGTCCGGGTTGGCGTCGATCCATTTGCCATTGGCGATAATTTCACAGCAGTACTCGTCGGCGTAGGCTGCATCGGTGGCTTGGTCCATCCCGGGGATGTTTCTCGCCCTCCCGTCGGCGATGAGGAGGGTCCCGATTGGCTCGGCATTGGCGACCGCGTCCACTTCGCCTTTGGTCAAGGCCAATCCCAGTTCGCCAGCGGGAAAAACCTTCCACTCGATCTCCGTGCTCGGGTCCACCCCATTGGTGCCGAGGACCCGATTGGCGAAGACGAAGGGCGGCGTCCCCATTCCCGGAACCCCGATCCGTTTTCCTTTTAGGTCCTGAATCTTTTTGATCGGGCTGTTCACTCCCGTTTGCACGCGCAGACAACCGGTGTGCACTCCGCCGAGAAAACGGACATTGAGGCCCTGTTCGATCGGCTTCAGGAAATACATCACCAGGTGATGCGTGATGTCGTAGCTGCCGAGGGCGAGGTTGTCCTTGTAACTGGCCCAGCTGCATTTCACCAACTCGGGCTCCAGCCCTTCCTCCTTGAAAAAGCCTTTCTCATAGGCGGTGTAGATCGGCGCCTCGCAGGTCAAACCGATGTAGCCAATTTTGACCCGCTTCGAGTTTATCACCTCCGTAGTGGCGGTTTTCTTGCCACAGCTGGTGAGCAGAACGGCCGCCACGGGGAGGAGGAGAGCAAGCGTCAGCCTAACGAAGGTTTTAATTTTCATTAATGATTTTATCTCTGGGTGCAAAGCGTGATGAGGTGCGATCGCCGGAAAGGCCTTAAACCACTGCGCCCCGGCTAACCGCCGGGTTCGTGTCCGATTCCTGGCCGGCGCGGAAGCAAACGGTCAGCATCGCGGCGCGTTCTCCGCGCAGAGCCTGCATGCTGTGGTTCTTCGAATCTTTCCGCACGCACGCCGCGATGCCGCCCCCGTCAGCCCGATGAGCCATCGGGCCCGGGATATTCTGCTGGGGGCGGGGCCCAGCCCAGTTTGGGGGTGCGGGTAAAAACCATTTGGTCGACCAAGGTTTCATGGATGAGAATATTGATAAAACTAATTACTGGTTTCGACAATAACTTAATAAGATTAACTTATGGAAGAAAAATCTTCGGAAATTTTGCAGCATTGCCAGAACCGCCGCTTCCCGCCAATCTCACCGGGATGACGCACGACCCGCTCGAGATCAGGCATCTGCGCTACTTCCTCGCCGTGGCCGAGGCGGGCAGCTTCAGCCGCGCCGCCCAGCGCCTGGCGGTTTCCCAGCCCAATATCTCGCAGCAGATTCGCGACCTTGAGACCACCCTCCGGGTCGACCTCTTCCAGCGCCGGGGGAAGCGCATCTTGCTCACGCCCGCGGGCAAGATTTTGGAAGGGCACGCCCGCTCGATCTTGCGCGAGATCGAGAATTTTCTGCAGGAACTCAGCACCGAGCCCGGCCAGATGCGCGGCGCGCTCCATCTCGGGGTCGTACCCATTCTCAATGTCGCCTTCATTCCCCAGCTCCTCGGCGATTTCGCCGCCACTCATCCCGGCGTGCGCCTGACCGTGGAGGAAATTTCCTCGACCGAGATCGAGACTGCCCTGGAAGAAGGCCGGATGGATGTCGGCCTCGGCTTTCTGACCCGGCATTCGCCCAACCTGCATTACGAACGGCTTTGCACCGACCAGTTCGCCCTCATCGTGCACAAGAGTCACAAGTGGGCGCGCCGGCGCACCGTCGCCGTTTCAGAACTGCACCAGGAGCGCATCCTCCAGCTTCCCGACACTTTCGTCATGCGCCGGATGTCGGATGCGATCTGTCGCGAGCACAAGGTCCGGCCGCGCAACGTCGCCGAGATCAACGCCATTGAGACCCTCCTGCGTTCGCTCGCCCCCCTGAAAGCGGCGGCGCTCATGCCGAAGATCGCTCTTCGCGGCACCAGCGGGCTCACCGCCATTCGCCTGAAGGGAAAAAATCTCGCGCTTGAGATCGGGCTCCTCCGCCTCATCGGCTCCGGCGCAAGCGATGTGGTGAGCGAATTTGCCAAGTTGGCGCGCGAGACCGTGCCCCGGATCGTGCGGGGCTGATCCGCGCCCTTGCCATTTCGTTAGGCGGAAACGCGCCGGCGCGGCCTCTCGCGCAAGAAATGCGCAGCAATTCCCAAGCGCCGACGAGAGCGGTCTCGCACGGTCGTTAGCCTGGACGTGTGAAAGGAGCCACCTGAGCACCATGGATTTTCTCGTCGTTCTCCTGGCCGCCGGATTCATCGCGGGCTACGCGCTGATTGTCGGCCGGATCGTTTTTAAGAGCGAGTAATCTGCTCGCCGCCGGACGCGGAGTGCGGCATGCTCCCGCTTCCCGGTGCGCAGATCAAAATCTCGGCCTAACAAGAAAGAGGACTTCGCCTTTCAGGCCGAGGAATTCGTCGTCGTCGCCGGGGAACCGGCCAACTTCCAGGTCGAGCCGGACGCCGATCCGGGCCGGGTCGATCACGTCTGGATCACCATCCGCGCCGGGCGCTTCGGCCGGGTCCGCATTTCCATCAGCACCTGGTCGCTCAAGCACGCGGCCGAAGGCTTCGACCCGCGAATGCGCGTCGGCGTCCTGACGGCGCCGTGGACGCAGGTCCCGGAGAGTGGCATTTTCCCGGCGCGCGGACTCGACTACGGCGAGTTGGAACGCGCGCAGTCGATTCTCTATCCGGAAATGGAACGTCCGGCGCTGGAGGAAATGTTGCGCGAGAAGACAAACCGCGCGGTCTGTGTCGAAGCCTGGGGCGCGCTTTATTTGCGCGATCGTCTGGGGATTCATCAGGTTCACAGCCGCCGCGCCAGTTGCAGCGTGCGGAGCGATTACGTCGGGCGCGATGGCGCGGTCCGCTTCTACTTTCCCGACCGCACCGCGGAGATGGTTCTCTTCAAGTATTGCGGCCAGGTCTGATCCGAAGGAGGCGAAGACCGTTCAGGACCACGACCACGGTACTGCCTTCGTGCCCCACGACGCCGAGCGAGAGCTTGATCTTCTGCGCCAGGGCGAAAGTCACCAGAACGGCGACCGTGCCTAACGAGATGACGAGGTTCTGCCGGATGATGCGGCGGGCCCGCCGGCTCAGGCGCAAGGCGGTCGGGACATTTTCGATCCGGTCGTGCATCAGGATGACGTCGGCCTGGGCAAGGGCCGCATCCGACCCGCGCGCGCCCATCCCGAGGCTGACGTCGGCTGCGATCAGGCTCGGGGCGTCGTTGATCCCGTCGCCCACCATCGCCACCTTTTTTCCTTCCTGGCGCCAGCGATGGATCCATTCCAACTTTTCGTTAGGCGTGAGATCGGCGTGCACTTCCTCGATCCCCGAGGCGCGCGCCACCATCTCGGCGGCGGAAGCGCGATCGCCCGAGACGAGGGCGACCGAGTTGCCCTCGCGCTGGAGAGTCGCGATCACCGCCGGGGTGGCGGGCCGGAGCCGGTCGCGCAGATAAATGACGCCCAGCAGCACGTCGCGCGCGACCCATACCTCGGCTTCCGCGCCGCTCGAGGAAAACCCGGCGACCTCAAAGCCGCGCTGCTCCATCAGGCGCCGGCTCCCCACCGCCACCAGGCCGGCGTCGATTCTCGCCTCCATCCCGAAGCCTGGAATGTTGACGACATCGTGCGTCGCCACCGGAGCAAGCGCCCGCCGTTGCGCCTCGGCCACGACGGCGCGGGAGAGGGGATGGGTAGAATTTTGCGCCACCGCGGCCGCGGCCGCGAGCGTTTCCTCCGCCGTCGTTAGGCCGGCGGTCTCGATCCGCGAAACCTCCAGCTCGCCGGTCGTGAGCGTGCCGGTTTTATCAAAGGCGAAATGATTCACCCCCGCGAGCGTCTCCACCGCCACCCCGCCGCGAAAAAGAATGCCGTTGCGGGCGCCGGCCGCGATCGCGACCAGGATGGCGGACGGAATCGAAAGCACCAGCGCGCAGGGCGAGGCAACGACCAGCAGCGTCATCATGTGATAGAGCGCGTCCGCCCATGGCTCCTGGCGGAAATAGAGGAGGTAGCCGAGAAAGAGCACGCTCCCGCTCAGGATCGTGACCGTGTAGTAGCGCGTAAAGGTGTCGGTGAAACGCTGCGCCGGCGCCTTCTGCTCGCGCGCGCTTTCGATCAATTCGATAATCCGCTGCACCGCGCTTTCGCCCGGGAGACGGAGCACGCGCATGACGGCGCGGCCTTCCAGGTTTGTCGTCCCGCCGCTCACCGGATCGCCGATTCGTTTCGAGATCGGCAACGCCTCGCCGGTGAGGGCGGATTCGTCAGCCGAGGTCGCGCCTTCGGTGATTTCGCCGTCGACCGGGAAAAGATCGCCCGGTTTAACCAGCAGCTCGTCGCCCACGCCTAACGAGTCGGTCGGGATCTCGACCCATTCGCCGTTCTCTCGCCGGCAGGCCGTATCGGGCGCGGCCTTGAGGAGCGAGCCGATCGTCTGCTCGGTCCGGTAATTCGCGAAACGCTCAAGCGCGTTGCTGAGCGAGAAAAGAAAGAGCAGCGTCGCGCCTTCCACCCAGGCCCCGATCCCGGCCGCGCCGAGCGCGACCACGATCATGAGCAGGTTGATGTCGAATTCGCCGCGGCGCAGCTCGCCCGCAAGATCGATCGAGGCGAACCAGCCCCCGGCCAGATAGGCGGCAATAAAAAGCGGCAGCGCCACCAGCGGCGTCACGCCCAGTTTTGGCAAAAGAAAACCGAGCAGCGTGCAGACGCCGCAAAACGCCGCGAAGGCCAGCATCACGCGATGTCGCGGGGCGTTGCCGGGGCGCGAATCCATCGTCACAATCCCAAGATTGCGAGGCGGGGGCTCATCGGTCACGCGAATCTTTCGCCTCGAATCGCCGGCGCCGGACCGGGTAAAGTGATTGGTCATGATCCTCGTCACTAAAGCCAACGCCCGCGCACTTCCTGCCCGGTGCTTGCGAATTGCCGTGCTTTTTTTGTTCCGGCCATGAAACGCATCGCGCTCCTGACCAGCGGCGGCGACGCGCCCGGGATGAATGCCGCCATCCGGGCCGTGACCCGGCGCGCCATTTTCCACGGCGCGGAAGTGTTCGGCGTCCGGCGCGGCTACGCCGGTTTGATCGGCGCGGAGTTTGTCCCGCTCGGCCCGCGCGACGTCGGCCACATCCTGCAGCTCGGCGGGACGATGCTGGGCAGCGCGCGCTGCGCCGAATTCCAGACGGAGGCGGGCGTGCCCCGCGCTTTGGAATCGTTAGGCAACCACGGTCTCGAAGGCCTGGTCGTGATCGGCGGCAACGGTTCCCAGGCCGGCGCGCACGATCTCGCCCGGCACGGCCTGCCGGTGGTGGGCGTCGCCTCCACCATCGACAACGATCTTCCCGGCACCGACATCACGATCGGGGTCGACACCGCGCTCAACATCGCGCTCGAGGCGATCGACCGGTTGAAAGTGACCGCGCTCTCGCACGAGCGCGGCTTCCTGGTCGAGACGATGGGGCGCAATTGCGGCTACCTCGGGATGATGGCCGGTTTCGCCGGCGGCGCGGACGTGATCGTGATTCCTGAAGTGCCAGGCGAGCCGGAAGCAGTCGCCGCCGAATTGCGCGCTGCCTACGACCGCGGCAAATCTCACGCCCTGGTCGTGGTCGCGGAAGGCGCGGCCTACAACGCGGAAAAGCTGGCGGCCTATTTCGCCGAGCATCGCGAGCGCCTCCAGTTTCGCCTGCGCGTGACCAAGCTCGGCCATGTCCAGCGCGGCGGTGCGCCGACCGCGTTTGATCGTGTTCTCGCCAGCCGCCTCGGGGCCGCGGCCGCAGACCAACTCCTCACCGACCGGCCCGGCGTGCTCATCGGGATGCAGCGCGCCGAGATCACGGCCACGCCGCTCGCCGATGTGGTGGGCCGGCCGAAACCGCTCGACCTCGAAATTTTCCGGCTCGCCCAGAGCCTGGCGCGGTAATTGCCTAACGACCTGGCGGCGGTGCGCCGGCAGGGTCAAGAAACGCCCGGCTTTTGCCAAGGAACGCCGCGCTCTCCGAGGCGCGCGCCCTTATTTTGCCCTAACGAAAGGCAAACTATGAAAGACAAACTCATCCTCCTGGTGGATGCCGACGCCGATTGCGGCGGCATCGTTTTGGAAGCCGCGGCCCGCACCGGCCACGGCGTGCGCCTGAGCCGCGACAGCGCGGAGGCCTTCCGCTTCCTCAGCCGCGAGTTCGACGAGATCGACAGCCTCATTGTCGATGTCGATCCCGGCAGCCACGGGCTGGGTTTGCTCGAGGCGATCAGCGCGCTGCATTGCCGCCCGCCCATCATTGTCCTGACCGCGCTCGAGGAAAGCCATATGGAACCGGTCGTAACGCGGCACGGCGCCGCCGCCTGTCTCGGCAAACCAATCTCGATCGACCGGCTTTGCGCGGCCATCCGGCTGGTGACCGGCGGGGAACATCACGGGCAATCTTCCGATCCGTGGGGCCACCCGCGGGCCGACCGCGAGGAGGTGGAAAATGGCGCTCCGGCCTAAAGCTCTCCGCCCGCGCCCGGCTCGCCTGAAAAATCGTGCGAGACCGCGTCCACGCCCCCGGCCGCGCGCGGCCAAAGACCCGGCCGTGCGGTTGCGCCGCATCCTCGTCACGACCGATTTCTCCGCCGCCGCCGCGCCGGGACTCATCCTGGCCCGCGCGCTCGCCGCTCAATTCGGCGCCAGGATCATCCTGCTCCATTCCGTCGATCTGCATTACTACAGCAGCCACCCCGACTACGTTTTGCTCGATCTGCCGCCGCTCCTCGCCGCGGCCGAGAAAGCGAGCGAGGAGAAATTGCACGAGCTGGTCGACCAGCCCGACTGGCAGGGGTTGAAAGTCGAACCCGTCCTGGAACGTGGTCACGTCGGCGAACAGGTCTGCCGCCGCGCCCGGGAAATGAAGGCGGACCTGATCGTCACCTCCACCCATGGCCGGACCGGCCTGAAACGCGTCCTGCTCGGGAGCACGGCGGAATACATTGTCCGGCACGCCTCCTGTCCGGTGCTGGTGGTGCCGAGTCATCCCCGACCGGCGCGCCGCGGGCGGGAAGGCGCCCGCGGGTGAAACGTCTCTTCCTCCTCGGCCTAACGATGGCCGCGGTCGGGTGCGCGGCCACGCCGGTGGCGGCGCCCGAGACCGAGCGTGCGCTCACTTTCGCCAACGTCCGCTCTTATTTTTCCGACACCCTCAAGTTTCGTCCGACCGAGGTGCAGAAGCGCTGCGTCATTTTCTACGAGGGCGAATGGGTCAGCCCGCAGGTCTACAACTACTGCGTCATCATCCTGGAAAACTCCGACGAGGATTTGCAGATCACCTTTTACATCACCGACGCCCGGGAGATGAATTGGGTGAACGAATTCATCGACAGCCCCTTCTTCAGCTACGAGCGAGACCGAGAATCTCTACCGTCTTCTTTATCGCGAACGCCACGCCCGCGGCGAACGCGTCGGCCGGTTCCGGGTCGACCTCAGCCATTGGGAGCCGAAGCACGCCCAGATCATCGTCCTCAGCTTCACCCCGGTGCGCGGATGAAGTCTGCGTGATTGTGCAATGCCCCGCGCGTTGCTAAGGCAATAGGGTGAACGAATCCTCCACGCCGCCGGTTGAAACGCCTGTGACCGCGCCGCCGGAGCGCGCGGAGGAGATCATGCTCGAGGGGCCGCACTCGCGCTTTGCGGAATTTTTTACTCTCTTCCGGATCATGGCGGATTTTTTGCGCGGGTTTCGCGTCCTCCATTTCGTCGGGCCGTGCGTGACGGTCTTCGGCTCGGCCCGGACCCAGCCGGGCAGCCCGGAATATGAAATGGCCCGGGCGATGGGCGCGGGCATCGCGCGCCTCGGGTTCACGGTCATGACCGGCGGCGGCCCCGGCATCATGGAGGCGGCCAACCGCGGCGCGCGGGAAGCGGGCGGACGCTCCGTCGGCTGCAACATCCGGCTCCCCTTTGAGCAGGCGCCTAACGAGTATCTCGACCGCGTGGTGACGATGTATTATTTCTTCGTCCGCAAAACGCTCCTGGTGAAATATTCCTATGCCTTCGTCGTCATGCCGGGCGGGGCGGGCACGCTGGACGAACTTTTTGAAGCGCTCACCCTCATCCAGACGGGCAAGATCCAGAATTTCCCGATCGTGGTCATGGGCACGGAGTACTGGAAGGAATTGATCGCGCTGCTGGAGAAGATGGCCCGCCTCGGGACGATCGGGCCGGATGACCTGAGCCTGGTTTACGTGACCGATTCGGTGGAGGAGGCGCTGGCGCACATCCGGAGCAAGGCGATCGAGCCGTTTGGGCTGAAGCGGGTGGCCGCGCAATCCATCCCGTGGCTGGGCGAGCGCGGCTTGCACGCCGCGACGCGATGAAGGCGAAGGGCGCAGGGTGGGGGAGCGAAGGCCCGGGCGGGTTGCCTAACGACCGGCGTTATCTCGCCGGCGTCTCCGGCGGGCGCGACTCGGTCGTGCTCCTGCACTGGCTGCTCGGGCTCGGTTATCGGCGGCTGATCGTTTGCCATTTCGAGCACGGCCTGCGCGGCCGGGCAGGGAAGGCGGACGCGCGTTTCGTGGAGCGGTTGGCGCAAAAGCACGGGCTGGAATTTGAACTTGGCTCGGCCAAGGTCGCAGCGATCGCGAAGCGCACGAAGCGATCGCTCGAGACGACGGCGCGCGACGAGCGGCTGGCGTTTTTCCAGCGCGTCGCCGCGCGCCGGCGTTGCCGCACGCTCTTCCTCGCGCACCAGGCCGACGACCAGGTGGAGACTTTTCTCATGAACCTGCTCCGCGGCGCGGGCAGCCGCGGGCTGGGCGCGATGCGCGAGCGTTCGACGCACGGACGGCTCGAGATCGTGCGTCCGCTTCTCGGCGTCTGGCGTTCCGAGATCGACGATTACATCAACGAACACGGCCTGAAGTTTCGCGAGGACGCCAGCAACCGGGAGCTGCACGCGCGGCGCAACCGGACCCGGCACAAGATCGTGCCGTGGCTGGAAAAGGAGTTTGGGCGCAACGTGCGCACCAACCTCTGGCGCGCGGCCAGCATCCTGGCGCGAGGAGGAAGGCCTGCTCGACGAACTTCTGCCTAACGAGAGCGAAGGTGCGCTCGTTCTCGAAGTCGGCCGCCTGCGCGAGCTGCCGGTGGCGCTGCAACGCCGCACCATCCTGCGCTGGCTTCGCGGCCATGAGGTGTCGGACGTTGGCTTTGCCGTGATCGAACGCGTCCGGGCATTGATCCCGCCCGACGCCGCTGTCGCGAAAACGAACTTGCCGCGCCGGCGCCACGCCCGCCGCCGCGCCGGGAAAATCTTCCTCGAATAAAAGCCGGGTTTGCGGCCTGCTCCGCTTTCGCGAAGGGTGACGCAAATGAGTTCCGCCGTTCGAGTTCGCTTTGCCCCGTCGCCCACTGGTTACCTCCACATCGGCGGAGCGCGGACCGCGCTTTTTAACTGGCTCTACGCCCATCACACCGGCGGCACGCTGGTGCTGCGGATCGAGGACACCGACCAGGCGCGCCACATCGAGGAGGCGACGCAGGCGATCTACGACGGGCTGCGCTGGCTCGGGCTCGAGTGGGACGAAGGCCCGCACGCCGGCGGAAGTTACGGCCCTTATTTTCAGAGCCAGCGCAACGACATCTACGAGCACCATTTCAAGAAACTCGAGGAAGGCGGTCACCTCTTCGAGGAAAACGGCGCCATCCGTTTTCGTTCGCCGCGCGAGCATGTCGTGGTCGACGACGTCGTCTGCGGCAAGATCGATTTCGACCTAACGAACCCGGAAACGCATCCCGACATGACCATCCGCCGGCCGGATGGCTCGTGGATTTTCCATTTCGTCAACGTCGTCGACGACCTCGAGATGCAGATCAGCCACGTCATCCGGGGCGAGGATCATCTTTCCAACACGCCCAAGCACATCGAGCTCTACCGCGCGCTCGGGGCGGAGCCGCCGCGCTTCGCCCACATCCCGCTCATCCTCAACCAGGACGGCTCGAAGATGAGCAAGCGCGACGTCGGCGCGAGCCTGAACACCTACATCGAGGAAGGTTTCCTGCCCGAGGCGGTCTGCAATTATCTCTGCCTCCTCGGCTGGTCGCCGAAGGATAACCGGGAAAAGATCGACCTCGACGAAGTCGTTAGGCTGTTTGAGCTGGAGAAAATCCATCGCAAGAACGCCTCTTTCGATCTGGCCAAATGCACCTGGCTAAATGGCGAGTACGCGCACCAGTTGCCGGACGATCGTTTCCACGCGCTCGCCCGCGTCGCCCTCGACCGGGCCGGGATCGACACGACGAAGTTTCCGCCCGAGTACACGCAGGCCGCGCTCGACACCTGCAAGGGGAAGTTCCGCATCTTCAGCGAGCTGCCCGCGTACTGCGGCTTCTATTTCACCGACGAGATCAACTACCAGCCGGAAGGGGTGGCGAAACATTTCATCCCCGAGAACAAGCCGCGCCTGGAAGCGTTGCGCGCGGCCTTCGCGGCGCTGGAAAATTTCGACGCCGCCGCGATTGAAACGGCGTTGAAGGCGACCGCGACCGGGCTCGGCGTGAAAGTCGGCGCGCTCGTGCACCCGACCCGCCTCGCCGTTACCGGAAGCAACGCCGGCCCGAGTCTCTATCATCTGCTCGAGATTCTCGGGAAAGCGAAAGTCCTCGGCCGGCTCGATCGCGGTATCGCGCAGATCGGTTAGCTAGTTCTTCTTCGTCTCTTTCGCCCAGGTATCGCGCAAGGTGATCGTGCGATTAAAGACGAGTTTGTCCGGCCGCGAGTCGGGATCGAGCACGAAATAGGCCAGGCGTTCGAATTGGTAACGCAACTCTGGAGTCGCCTCGCCTAACGACGGCTCGCATTTGGCGGTGACGACCTCGAGCGAGTGCGGATTGATGAACGACTTGAAGTCGCCGTCGGCGTCCGGTTCCGGGACGGTGAAAAGCCGGTCGTAAAGCCGCACCTCCGCGTCGATCGCGTGCGCCGCGCTCACCCAGTGGATCGTGCCCTTGATCTTGCGATTGGAAGTGGCGCCGCCGGTTTTGCTCTCGAGATCGGCCGTGCATCGCAGCTCGGTGATGTTGCCCGCGGCATCCTTGATCACCTCTTCGCACTTGATGATGTAGGCGTACTTCAAACGCACTTCGCCACCCGGCTTGAGCCGGAAATATTTCGGCACCGGCGTCTCCATGAAGTCGGCCTGGTCGATGTAAAGCTCGCGACCGAAGGGAACCTTGCGCGTGCCGGCGGCGGGATCCTCCGGGTTGTTCGTCGCGTCCAGTTCCTCCGTCTGTGCCTCGGGATAATTAGTGATCACCACCTTGAGCGGATGAAGCACGGCCAGCCGGCGGAGCGCGCTCTGGTTGAACTCCTGCCGCATCGCGTACTCGAGCGCGTCGACCTCGGTCAGCGACGGATATTTCGTAATCCCGATGCGGTAGGCGAAATCGCGCAGCACGCTCGCGGTCACGCCGCGGCGGCGCATGCCGGAGATGGTCGGCAGGCGCGGATCGTCCCAGCCGGTGACGAGTTTCTCGTCGACCAGCTGCTTGAGCTTGCGCTTGCTCATGACGGTGTAGGTGAGATTGAGGCGCGCGAATTCGATCTGCTGCGGCAACGGCCGCGACAGATCGAGCGATGCCAGGATCCAATCGTAGAGCGGGCGGTGCACTTCGAACTCAAGCGTGCAAAGCGAGTGCGTGATCCCTTCGAGATAATCGCTCAGCCCGTGCGCGAAATCGTAGGAGGGATAAATGCACCAGGCGTCGCCGGTGTGATGATGAGTGGCGTGCCGGATGCGGTAGAGAATCGGGTCGCGCAGCCAGACGTTAGGCGCCTGCATGTCGATCTTCGCCCGCAACGTGCGCGCGCCGTCGGGAAACTCGCCCGCTTTCATCCGCGCGAGCAGATCGAGATTTTCCTCCACCGTGCGATTGCGGAATGGCCCGTCCTTGCCGAGGCGGCGATATTCGTCGGTCTCCTCCGCGCTCATGTCGCAGACGTAGGCCTTGCCCTTGCGCACCAGTTCCTGCGCAAACTCGTAGATCTGCCCGAAATAATCCGAGGCGTAAAACGGCGCGCCGTTCTCCTGAAGATGAAGATTCTTGTCCGCCCAGCCGGCGATAAGCCAGCGCACATCGGCCATGATCGAGTCGACAAACTCGACCTCTTCCTTGGCCGGGTTGGTGTCGTCCATCCGCACGTTGCAGGCGCCGCCGAACTCGTGCGCGATGCCGAAGTTAAGGCAGATCGCCTTGGTGTGCCCGATGTGGAGGTAACCGTTAGGCTCGGGCGGGAAGCGGGTATGAACGCCCTTTCCGGCCCGCACATCTTCTGCGACGATGTCGCGGATGAAATCGGACGGGGCAGCTGGATCAGGGACGGTGTCGGACATGCGGTGGCGCGACGTTAACCGCGCCGCGAACGCTTGTCATCCCGCGGGCGTTTCCTGATGAAAGCAGTTTACGATCTGGCCGATCTGCGCCGCTGGAAGGAAACTGCCGGCGAAACTCCCGCGATCCGTCTCGGCGTCGTCGGCGACCCGGTCGCGCAATCACTTTCGCCCGTGCTGCAAAACGCCGCCCTCGAAAAAAGCGATCTCGCCATGCGCTACGCGCGTTTCCAGGTCGCGCCCGCTGACCTCGCGGAGGCGCTCGACCTTTTTCGCGAGCTCGACTTCGTCGGCGTTAACCTGACCGCGCCGCACAAGATCGCCGCCCTCGCCCTCGTCGATGAAGTGGACGAGCAGGCGCGGCGGATCGGCGCGATCAACACCATCGCCTTCCGCGACGGCAAGTCGTTAGGCTGGAATACCGATGCGCCCGGTTTTGCGCGGGCGGTGCGGGAGGTTTTCTCGGTCGACCTGCGCGACCTGCGCGTGCTCCTGCTCGGCGCGGGTGGGGGAGCGGGGCGCGCCGTGGCCTGGCAATGCGCCGTGGAAAAGTGCGAGCGCCTCGTCCTCGTCAATCGCACCCTCGAGAAAGCGCAAACCCTAGCGCGCGAACTCGCCGCTCATTTCGCCGGACCGCGCGTGCTCGGGCCGGAAGCGCGGCTCGAAGCCGTCGCCTGGGAAGAGGCCGCCCTGCGCATTCAACTCGAGCGCACCGACCTAGTGATCAACGCCAGCACGCTTGGTCGGCATCAGCGCGATCCGTTGCCGCTGCCGCATGGACTCCTCGCGCCGCATCTCATGGTTTACGATCTCGTTTACCAGGCCACGCCGACCCCTCTCCTCGCCGCGGCCGAGGAATCCGGCGCGCGCGGCGCCAACGGCCTAACGATGCTGCTGCACCAGGGCGCGCTTGCGTTTGAACTGTGGTTCGATCGTCCCGCACCGCTCGCGGCGATGCGCGCCGCGTTGCGATCCGCCGCCGGGTAGCGCACTCGTCCCGAGTGCTGGCGACGGCGTCCCGCCGTCGCGAACTTTTCCCCCGTTGCTGTTCCCAGACCGATGCTACGCTTTACAGCAAAACCAGGATCGCACGGAAAGTTCGTCGCGCCCGGAGAGCGCGACCAGCACTCGAGACGAGTGCGCTACCCGGAACATTGACGCGCCTGCGCCGGAACGATAGACCGTGACGATGACCGAGCATACCGGCCCGCGTAGGAGTTACGGTCCCTGGCTGGTCGCGCTCGGCGCGGCGCTCTGGGGCACGGAGAGCGCGTGGCGCATTCCGCTGAACGATCTCTTCGAGCCGGCGGTGATCGTCTTCTGGGAACACATCCTTATTCTCCTCATGTTCCTGCCGCTTTTGCTCGTTAGGCTAAAGGAGATCCCGACGATCGACCGCCGCACCTGGGGTTACCTTCTCCTTTCCGGCTTCGCCGGCTCGGCTGTCGGCACGATTTTCTTCACCATGGCGCTGAAGAACGGCAACCCCACCGTCGTAAACGTGGTCCTCAACATCCAGCCGGTCATTTCCACCACCGCGGCCTGCCTCCTTTTCGGCGACCGGCTTGCGCGCGGCTTTTATCTTTTCGCCGGGATCGCGATCGTCGCCGGCATTTTCGTCTCGGTCACTTATCCCGGGCTGATCGGCGAATCGTTCGCCCAGGCCGGGTTGAATCTCGGGACCGGTTACGCGCTCATCTGCGCGCTTTTCTGGGGGCTCTCCACCGTCGCCGGCCGCGGCGTCATGACCGGCATGTCGCTCCGGCTCGCCGCCAGTCTGCGGGTCGTGGTCGGGTTGGTTTGCATGACCCTCATCCTGCTCGTCATGGGCAAGCTGCACGGCGCCGCGCTCTGGCCGGCCGCGGCGCAGGCTCGCCCGGGGACCGCGATCGGCGCGCTCATCCTGCTCTCCACCATCTCCGGCGGCATCCCGCTCCTGATTTATTTCGAAGGGCTCCGCCTAACGAAGGCCTCGACCGCCGGCTATTTCGAAATGATGCAGACGCTGGCCGCGGTCTGCATTACCTGGGGATTTTTCCACGCCGCGCTGCGGCTGCACCAGGTCATCGCCGCGATCGTGCTCATGGCCGCGGTCACGCTGGTGCAGCGGGTGCAGAGCCGGGCGGAGTAATCCAATATCGCGCCTCAGACGGTTGCCGGAGGAGAGGTCGTTACCCGATGCGCCATGCGTCCGAGGAGAAACACGATCAGCGCCGCCGCAAGCGACCAGAGAAAAGTTTGCAGACCGAACATCGGGATAAGGTAGAGCTGCCAACTCTGAGCGTCTCTCTCCTCGAGGAATAGCGGAGCCGCGTAAAAGATCATGGCGATCAGGACGAATTGCAGACCGACAACCAAGCCGAGCAGGATGAGAATGCGCCGGGTAAAAGCGCCCGCCAGCACCCCGCAGATCACACTTACTCCCAGCAACCTCGCTCTTTCCACCGGGGCGGCGTGAATGGAGGCCAGAAACCGGTCGAGACGCTCAAGCCGGGCCTGCGTACTTTTCCGGGCCTCTTCCCATTTCGCCCCAGCCTCTAATTGCGCGACCGTCGGGCCGAGGCGATCGGCGTAATATTGGAGGGAAGGCCGGCTGCGATAGACCCGCTCGCCCGGTTTTAGGCGGAGACCCTTATTCCATTCGGGATTGCCGTGATCTTCGCCGAAATCCATGAAGTTGAACTGAAACCAACGCCAGACCCGGACATACTCCGCCCTGATCACCGGCAGACCCTTTTCGTCCTGACCGACCACCCCGTAAACCCGCACCAGGACCAGCGGAATCAAATCCTTCGGGATGCGGGTGAGCTCGGCTTTGAAGTCCCCGCCGCCCTTGATCTCGACGGTCTGCATGTGGTCATCAGTTACGTCCCCCGCATACTTATTCTCGATCAACAGCGTGCCGCCACGCTGACCTCGCGCCCGCTCGATATTCCGCACAATCCCGGACCAGCCGACAAACTGGCCCCGGTGTCCGGCGAGATGGAATTCAAACTTGAAGTCGCTCTTCGCGTTCTTTGCGGCTGACTCTTGTATTGTCCAACGGGCATCCCTGGATAAGCGCCTGTAATACGGCCGTTCTTTCCGAGTCGGTTCATACGGGCTCGTCGCGAGTCCGCCGAAATCCTTATCCTCCGAGAATTCGACCACCGTCTTTGGCGCGCCGTCGGCAGCGGCGATGGCAGTTAGAAAAAGGCAGATTGGGAGAACGATGCGCAGGGTCAATTTCGTTAGTTTACCCGGATCGTATCATCGAAAGGCCGGCTGCCGACACTAAACGCAGACAATTTTCAAACCGGTACCGTCACGCGCAGGAACGTCGCCGGGATCGAGGTTTTCTCCGGGCTCGCGCTTTTGTTTTGTTGGTTAAACAAATCTTCCAGTTCCTTTTGCAGCTCCGCCGCGCGGCCGTTCTTCTCTGCCGCCTCGAAGGCGTTCATCGTCGGCCCGTAGAAGTTCTTGAAAGCCTCCACCAGCGTCGCCGGCGCGGTCGGATACTCGAAAGTGAAAGTGTCGCGCTCGAATGCGATCTTCTCCGCCGGCACACCGGCCGCGACGAAGCGCTCCCGCACCTGGTCCTCCACGCCCCAGGTCATCGGGCTCACGAAACCCTCCGGCGGCGGCGGGGTGTAGGCCGAGCTGATCTTGAGGATCTGCGCCACCAGCGTCGGGTCGTTTGGAATCCAATTTCCCATTACGATCCGGCCGCCCGGTTTGGTTACCCGCACCATTTCTTTCGCCACCTCGAATGGCTTCGGGGCAAACATCGCGCCGAAGACGCTCACCACCATGTCGAACTCCTTGTCCGGCAGCCCCTCCAGGTTGGAGGCGTCGCCTTCCTGGAATTTCAGGTTCGTTAGGCCGTGTCTCCTGCGCTCGTTTGTTGCCGGCCTCGACCAGGTTGCAGGCGATATCCACGCCGAGCACGTCGGCCCCGAGCTTCGCCGCCGGGAGCGCGGTGGTGCCGTCGCCGCAGCCGAGGTCGAGCACCTTGTGCCCGGGCTTGATCCCGATCCGCCCGACCAGTGCCTCGCCGCTTTCGCGCATGCTCGCGGCGATGCGCGTGAAATCGCCTTTTTCCCAGAGTGCCTTGTTTGGATTCATGTGTCGTTTTTCTCGGCTGGACCGACGTCTTTGGCAACCGGGAGGTCCCAACGTCGTTAGGTAGTCGGGATCGATCTACCCGAACGCCGGGATACCGGTGAGCTGCTGGCCGAGGACAAGGAGGTGGATGTCGTGGGTGCCTTCGTAGGTCTTGACACTCTCGAGGTTGCACATGTGGCGGAAGCACTGGTGCTGATCGAGAATCCCGACCCCGCCGAGGATGTCGCGCGCGACGCGGGCGGCATCGAGCGCGATCTCGACGTTGTTCATCTTCGCCATCGAGATGTGGTAATGCTTCGCCGATCCGGCGTCCTTCATCTGCGCGAGGCGCAAGGCGAGTAACTGCGCCTTGGTGATCTCGGTCAACATGCGCGCGAGCTTGGCCTGGATGAGCTGGAAGCTGGCGATCGGACGCCCAAACTGTTCGCGGCCGAGCGCGTACTGCCGCGCTTCGTCGTAGCAGGCCATGGCCGCGCCGAGCACGCCCCAGGAGATTCCATAGCGGGCGTGATTGAGGCAGCTCAACGGCGAACGCAGGCCGCCGCTCTCGGGCAGGAGCGCATCGGCCGGAAGCGCGCAATCGTCGAAGTCGATCTCCGCGGTGAGGGCAGCGCGGAGCGAAAGTTTGCCGTCGATCAGGCGGGCGTTGAAACCCGGCGTCCCTTTTTCAACCAGAAAGCCTCGAATCGCGGCGGAGCTATCCGGGTCGACGCCCGGTTCGCCATCGACCTTGGCCCAGACGATCGCGACATCGGCGATGGTGGCGTTGCCGATCCATTTCTTCGCGCCGCTCAGCCGGTAGCCATCGCTGGTCTTGCGCGCGCGCGTGATCATGCCGCCGGGATTGGAACCAAAGTCCGGCTCGGTCAGGCCGAAGCAGCCGAATTTTTTCCCGCGCGCCATCTCCGGCAGCCAGCGGCTCTTTTGTTCTTCCGAACCAAAGAGATCGATCGCCATCATCGCCAGCGAACCCTGGACCGAGGCAAAGGTGCGCAAGCCGCTGTCGCCGCGCTCGAGTTCCTGCATGATGAGACCGCCCGCGACGTTCCCGAGGCCGGGGCAGCCGTGACCCTTGATCGTCGGACCGAAGACGCCGAGCTCCGCGAGTTCCGGCACCAGCTCCATCGGAAAGGTGCCGGCGTGATAATGCTCGGCCACGACCGGAAGGAAACGATCGTCCACCCAGCGCCGGACGCGGTCGCGCAACTGCCGCTCTTCGGGCGTGAGGAGGGAATCGAGATCGTAGAAATCGGTCGCTTCAAAAGTAGGCATCTGGCGCAGTCTAGCAGCGCCCGTATCGGCGCTCCACCGCGGAATAGGCGACATCGTTTGGATTGACAATCGACCCGCCGGCGGTTCACGGTCGACCCCATGTTTTCCACGAACCGGCGGTTTTCTCTCGGCACCCTAACGACAATCCTGGCGTCCCTCTCCCTCTTCGCGGGACTGCCCTCCGCCTCCGCGCAGAGCCTGCCGCACAAGCCGCTTCCCGACCGAAGCCCTGGAAAAATCCGACGACGCGCCGGCCTTGCTCTGGCGGACCGGCCAGTCGCCGCGCATGATCTCGCAGTTCGACGCCTTCACCAGTTTCCAGGTGAATGTCAACGCGGTCGGCCAAAACATCACCGGGGACGCGGCGAACGAACCCTCCATCACCGTCGACCCGACCAACGGAGACAAAATCGCGATCGGCTGGCGCCAGTTCAACAGTGTCGCCTCCAACTTTCGCCAGGCCGGCTGGGGCTACACGACCAACGGCGGCGGCACCTGGACTTTTCCCGGCGTGCTCGAGAACAATGTCTTCCGCAGCGATCCCGTCCTCGACACCGATGCCAGCGGCAACTTCTTTTACCTCAGTCTCCTCTCGACCTTCTTCGACACGATGTGGCGCTCGCTCAATGGCGGCATGACCTGGACCAACCTGGCGCCGGCCACAGGCGGCGATAAGCAGTGGTTCACGATCGACAAGACGAACAGCATCGGACGCGGCTTCCAATATCAATGCTGGAGCACGGCCGGGAATAATTACGGCGGCCGGCAGTTTTCTCGTTCGACCGACGGCGGCGTCACCTGGCTGAACCCGATCAACATTCCCAACTCGCCCGCCTGGGGCACGCCGGATGTGGATAGCAACGGCACTCTCTTCATCGGTGGCGTGAACCTCGGGACCGGTCAGGCCTGGTGCGTGCGTTCGAGTAACGCCAGGGACAGCGCGGTTACCCCGACCTTCGACCAAAGCACTCCCGTCAATCTCGGCGGCAGCGTCGGCTTCTTTGAGCCGATTAACCCGGAAGGACTTAGCGGACAGGTCTTCCTCGCGGTCGATCGTTCGGGGACGAGCACGAACAACAATGTCTACATGCTGGCGAGCGTGGTTCCGACCGGCGCGACCAACGGAACCGACGTCATGTTCGTCCGCAGCACCAATGGCGGCCAGACCTTCAGCGCCCCGGTGCGGGTGAACGACGATCCCGTAAACCGGAACAAATGGCATTGGTTTGGGACCATGGCGGTGGCGCCAAACGGGCGGATCGACAGCGTCTGGTTCGATACGCGCAATGCCACCAACCACACCGACTCACAGCTCTTCTACTCCTACAGCACCGACGGCGGCCTGACCTGGGCGCCGAACGTCGCGGTGAGTAACTCCTTCAATCCCTTCCTCGGTTATCCCAATCAAAACAAGCTGGGCGATTACATCACCATGGTCTCCGACAATACCGGGGGCGATGTCGCTTACGCCGCCACCTTCAACGGCGAACAGGATGTCTATTATGTCCGCGTCGCCCCGCCCGCGACCGGCCCGGCGCTGCTCAGCGCGGAATCGGTCAAGGGCGGCTTTGCCATCGACCTGCCGCTCGCCGGCGAGCCGGGAGTGGAATGCCGCAGTGGCGGCAGCCAGGGCAGCTACACGATCAACTTCACCTTCGATCACGCCCTAACGAGTGTAACGGCCGCGAGCACGAGCTGCGGCACGGTCACGAGCAGCATGATCGATGGCACCGATCCGCATCGCTACATCGTCAACCTCGCCGCCCCGGCCTGCAACGCACAGGATGTGATGGTAACTCTCACCGGAGTCACGGACGACCAGGGTCAAACCCTGGCCAGCGCCGCCGTCACGATGGGACTGCTGCTCGGCGATGTCGATGGCGACTCCACCGTCACCAGCATTGACTTCAACCTGACCAAGGCCGACAGCGGCCAGGCGACCGACGGGACAAACTTCCGCGAGGACCTGAACGCGAACGGAAGAATCGACCGGAACGATGCGCGCAGCGTGAGGCAGCAGATCGGCACCTCGCTGCCCTAGACTCGGAGGGCGGCGTCGCCCGGACGGGGCGGACATTTTTTTCGCAAGAGCGTCGGGAGGGAGAAGATTTCTGAGGTACCGCCCCCCACACCCGAAGGGTATGAAGGGCGGCTGTTCCCCCCAGAACACCTAATGGTTAAAACAAAGGTTCCGGCCCTGCAAGATTTATTCGAAAATATTTTCTGCACCCCGTGAAAAGCCCCCTGCACCCCCGGCGGCCAGTTCCTCCATCTCCGTCACCACCCGATCCAGTTCGGCGATCAACGCGTTCTCCCCGTGCCTGCGAAAGGCCGTGACCAGCGCGCGATAATACCAGAGCGCTCCCTCTTTCCCGCCCTTGAAGTGCTGCCAGATCTCATCGCCGTCTTCGCGCAGGCTGTGCACGATCGCGCGCGCGTTGTGCAGCTTGTCCGACGCGGAAACGAGTCGGGTCGAAGCCGAGGCCGAGTCCAAATGCGCGATATACTTTTCTTTGCGTTCCCGCCACGGCGGCTTTGGCGTTTGATCGGTGTCGGTACAACCCCGCCACGATCTCGCCGACCGCCCGGCCAAATTTCTCCTCGATCTCCCGCTGCCGCGCCGGCCCGCCGCAATCTTCCACCACGTCGTGAAGCAGGGCGGCAATGGCTTCGGTCTCATTCGCCCCGTATTCCATTGCGATCGCGGTCACACCCAAAAGGTGACCTATATAGGGAATGTTCGTCTTCTTGCGCAGCTGGCCTCCGTGAACCCGGGTCGCATAGAGAAGTGCCTCTTCAAACTTCGGAGAGAGTTCCATCGCGCGAAAGCTAGCACACCCGCGCCGCCACCAAAGGACCGGCGGCCGCAAATCCAGGACCGATGGCCCGACGAGCCTCCCATGAAAGCCATTCACCCCTGGTTTCTCCGGGCCCCTAGCCTAACGACAACAAAACGCGCGGCACCCGCCGGCTCGCTCGTCTTCGGTCGGCCTCGGCGAGCGCCAACGGAGGATTGGGCCGCTCTTCCTTCGGGTGGCTCCTCCGAATTCATCGTTGAGGTCGATCACAACGCCCTCGCCAGCGCAGAACTCGCGCGGCGTCGCCAGCGCCGACGACGGCAACTTTCTCGGCGGCGCGCAACAGTTGCGCCGCCGGATTTCGACATTGTGACGAACAAAATCGCGCCCGGGCGAAGTCAGCGATTGTCAAAAGCTTTCATTTCTGTCAGTTTCGGACCATGCCGTCGCCATGGAAAGCTTTCCTCTACTCCCTCTCCCTGACAATCCTGACAGTCGCCGGCGCCGCCGCGCAGGATGCCGTCACCGACCCGTTTGAGGTCGATCATCTCGTCGTTACCGGCTCAAATATCCGCAGCGATTCCCCGCCCTGGGTGCCGGAATCGATCTTCAGCCGCGAGAGCGTCGAGCGCTCCGGCGCCGACTCGTTAGGCGATTTCTTTCGCAACCTCCCCCAGAATTCCGGCCCCACCTTCACCGAGAACCAGAACGACAGCCTCTCCCCCGGCGGCTCCGCCATCGCCCTCCGCGGCCTCTCCTCCGACGCCACCCTCGTCCTCCTCAACGGCCGCCGCCTCGCTCCCTACCCATTCGCGCAAAACGGCATCACCGCCTTCGTCGATCTCAACTCCATCCCGGTCGCCGCGATCAAGCAGATCGACATCCTGCGCGACGGCGCCTCGCCCATCTACGGCAGCGACGCCATCGCGGGCGTGGTGAACGTCCGCTTCCTCGAAAAATTCGACGGCACCCTCATCAACGCCGGCTATGGCAACACCACCGACACCGACGCCGAGCGAATACCGCGCCTCGGTCGTGAGCGGTTACACCGACGAACGCCGCGGCTTCCAGGCCGTCGTCGTGGCCGATTACTTCCATCGCAACTCCCTCTTCCAGACCGATCGCTATTTCTCGCGCTCGATCGACCAGCGCCGCCAGGGCGGGAGCAGTTTCCTCAGCTCGGTCGGAAATCCCGGCACCATCTTCGATCCGGTCACGGGCGATCCCTTGAAAGTTCCCGCCGATAGCGACGGCATGCCGGCAGTGGAGGATTTCACCCCCGGGCGCAACCGTTTCGATCGCGCGCCCTACCAGCCGCTCGTGCCCGAGACCGAGCGCCACGGCGTTTACACCCGGCTGAAAGGCCGCCTGACCGAGAACGTCGATCTCTTCGCCGAGTTTGGTTATCGCAATATCTCCACCACCCAGCAGCTCGCCCCCGCGCCGATCGAGGGCGACGTCGAAGGCATCTCCGTCCCCGCGACCAATCCCTTCAATCCCTTCGGCGACGACGTCCTCTTTCGTTACCGCGTCACCGAGGCCGGGCCGCGCATCGACGAGATCAACACCGACGCCTACCGCGCCCTCGCCGGGGTGCGGGTGAAACTCCCTAACAATTGGAGCATGGAGAGCGCCTTCCTTTACAGCGAGACCGACAGCGAAGACCGCACCGCCAACAATCTCTCCCGCTCCGCCGTCATCGCCGCCCTCGCCGACACCGATCCCGCCACCGCCTTTAACGTCTTCGGCGCCGGCGACGACATCAATAACCCCGCCACCATCCAGTCGCTCCTCGTCACCACCACCCGCACCGGCCAGAGCCGCATCGTCGGCGGCGACCTGAAATTCGACGGCCCGCTCTTCGCCCTTCCCGCCGGCCAGCTCGCGACCGCCTTTGGAATGGAATACCGCCACGAACAACTCGACGACCACTTCGACCCCTTCGCCGCTTCCGGCGGCGTGATCGATCTCAACAGCACCTCCGCCAGCGGCTCCCGCGACGTCGTCGGCGGCTTTGTCGAATTCTATGCGCCGCTCATCTCCTCCGAGATGCAGATCCCCGGCATCGACGGCCTCGAAGCGCAGATCGCCCTCCGCGGCGATGGCTACAGCGATTTCGGCGGCACCGTGAACCCGAAGATCGGCTTCTCCTGGCGTCCCGTGCCCGATTGGCTCATCGTCCGCGCCTCCTACAGCAGCGGCTTCCGCGCTCCCTCGCTCGTCCAATCCTCCACCGGCTCGCTCACCTTTTCCCAGGACCTCCAGGACACCACCCGCTTCCTCGTCACCGGCGCGCCGGAAGACGAGAGCAGCTCCCTCCAGATCCTCTCCGGCGGCAATCCCGACCTCGACGCCGAGGAATCGGATAACTTCTCCGCCGGCATCGTCTTCACCCCGCCCATGCTCCCGGGGTTCACCTTCACGGCCGATTTCTTCCGGATCAAAGTCGAGAACTCCGTCGCCAGCCTCGACCCGCAATTCATCCTCGATAACGAGAGCGACTTCCCCGGGCTCGTCGTGCGCGCCCCGGCCTCCGACGAGGACCAGGCCCTCGGCATTCCCGGCAACATCCTCCTCGTGAACACCCAGTTTCAGAACCTCGGCTTCGTCAAGGTGCAGGGCGTCGACATCGCCGCCGAGTACCTCTCGCCCCCGACCAGGGCCGGCAAATTCAGCCTCCGGCTCGACGCCGCCTTCATCGATAGCTTTGAACAACAAGCCAGTCCCGCCGAACCGGTGCGCGACCTTGCCGGCACCTATCTCCGGCCGCGGGCGCGGGGCCGGGCCCAGCTCGGCTGGCGCCTGGGCGGCTTCGAAGCCGTCGGCACCTTCAATTACACCGACACCTTCGAGGACGCCCTCGGCGATCGCACGGTCGATTACTCCACCACCTTCGATGCCCTGGTCGAGTACCGCTTCTCCGGCGGCGCCGCGACCGACGACACCGCCTATCCGCCTAACGACAAAAAGACCGTCGTCCCGCCGGCCGGCACTGCCCGGCGTTACGATTGGCTGAGCGGCGTCGCGGTGCGCGTCGGCGTCCTGAACATCTTTGACGATCCGCCCCCCTTCTCCAACAACGTCGCCGGCTATCCTTCGGGGCTGGAAGATCCGCGGCAGCGTTTCGTCTTCCTCGGCTTCGAGAAAAAGTTCTAGCGTCCCTCCGCCGGCTCAACGGGGGAATATTTAACCGCAGAGAGCGCAGAGGTCGCAGAGGATTTTTGGGACACCTCACAATCGCGCGCACAGTCCTCAGCACTCGGGAACTTCATCCTTCTTCCTTCTGCCTTCATCCTTTGCCTTCCCTCTGCGCTCTCTGCGTCCTCTGCGGTTGAATCCTCCCCCTGCTAGCGCGACGCGGGCCGTTCCGCGGGCTTCCCGCACTTCGCCAGCGAGACCGTCTGCGCCCGATCGTAGCTGTAACGCGCCAGCTCCAGCGCCTCCGGTTGCGCCACCCCTCGCAGATGCTCGAGCAGCCGCTCCCGCCGCGCCTTCTCCGCCGGGTCGGCCGCGGCCGCGGCGATCAATTGCCGCAGCTCCTCCTCCGCCTGCGCCCGGTTCTCGTTCTTGAGCCAGAGCAGCGCCAGCCCCGCGAGCGGGAAGCGGTCAAACGCCGCCAGCAGAAATTCGCGCAAGGCCGGACTGTTACGGAGATGAAACCGGATGTTCTGCTCCACTCCGCGGATCGGATATTGCGGAAACGCCGCCGAATGAATGATCGCTGACGCCAGATTATTGAGCAGCAGCTCGGCCATCGCCTTCACCTCGTCGGCGGTCGCCTCGTCGCCCGGCGCCCAGGCTTTGTTATCGTAAAAGTACGGGCGCAGATACGGCCGCTCCACCAGCAGCTTCAGGTGATCCGACGTCTCGGTCATGGCGCGCTGCACGAGCTGGATCTCCGGACCCTGGCGCGCGTTCTCGAGCAGGCGCCGGGTCGTCTCGAGTTGCTCGCGCCCGGCGCGCAACTGGCGCAGGAACACGGAGAAATTCAGCAGGCTCGTGACGACAAGCAGCAACGTCCCGCTGACCGCGAGCACGGGAATAATCGTGTCCAGGTTCACGCCCAGTCCCTCGCGGAGAAGCGGGCGGCGGTCAACGGGGGAAGTGTTCCTCCCCTGGAGGGAAGCGCTCCGTCGCTTCCGCCGGGATAGCGCGCTGCTACCCTGCCGCCATGTCCACCCTGCGGCACCGACAGAGCGGTGCCCTCCAGTTCGAGAAGAAGTCAGAAGGCAGAATTAAGAAGGAAGAAGTGTTTCGCTGAGTGGTCGCGCGCGTCGTCCCCGGCGAATCGGGAACTTCTTCCTTCTTCCTTCATCCTTCTGCCTTTCCATCGCGGTGCCCTCCAAAACCCTTCGTGATCTTCGTGGTGCAAACCCGCGTTTTTTTCCGGTTTACACGCGGGAAAATTTTTCGCTAAAAAATGGCCTGACTCCCGACTCCCATGGCCGCCCCGGATTCGCCGCCTGCCCGCGCCCTGACCGCGCGTGAAAGCGAAGTGCTGCATTGGGTCGCCCAAGGCAAACAAAACCCCGAGATCGCCTGCATCATGCAGATCGGCCGACGCACGATCGACACCCATGTCGGCAGCATCCTTTTCAAACTCGAGGTGGAAACGCGGGGCGCGGCCGCGGCCTGGTGGCACCGGCAGCACGGGAGCACGGCGCCGCCGTTATAATTATTCGTAAGTATTTCAACGGATAGTCGGCCCCCCGCGGACCCGGCATGATTGCGCCCGCCAGCAGGATTTCCCGACTCCATGACGACGCTCTTCCGCCCCGCTTCTGCACCCGCTCCCGGGTCGCGCCACGACGTTTTCCCGGCGTGGCAGAACCCTTCTGCCACACCGCCTGAGCCTTCAACCGCACGGCGGACCCTTCTGCCACACCGCCGGAGCCTCCAACCGCACGGCAGAACCGTTCTGCCACGCCGTCGGAGCCTCCAACCGCACGGCAGAACCATTTCCTGCGCACGCCGGTCCCCGCGTGCGTCGCGCAACCGCACGGCAGAAGCGTTCTGCCACGCCAGCGGAGCCTCCAACCACACGGCAGAACCGTTCTGCCACACCCCGTATTTCTTCGCAAAACACAACCAGAGAGACAGTTAACAAACATCCACTATGCCTAAATCCGACTTCGTCCCATCCAACGACGGCGCCTTCGGCGCCAATCTCAATACCTTCAAGAACAACATCGGCCCCTACGCCGCCACCTTCGGCCTGAGCGCGCCCACAATTGCCGCGCAGGCGGCGGACGCCGACTACTTCGGCTACGCCCTGGCCTGCCACAACATCGCGCGGGTCAGCGCGCAGGAATGGTCGCGCTGGAAAGAAATCACCCGCTATGGCGGCACCCCGCCCAGCACCGGCATGCCGGCCGCGCCGACTTTCCCGGCCGCCGTGCCGCCGGTCGATCCCGGGATCGAGCCGCGTTTCCGGGCGCTGGTTAAACAAATCAAGGCCCATGCCGCCTACAACAGCGCGATCGGCGAAGCCCTCGGGATCGAGGGCCCCGAGCAGAGCGGCCCCAACATGGCCACCATCCAGCCGGCCATCACCGCCAAGACCCAGGGCAACACCGTGCTGGTGGGCTGGGATTGGGGCGGGCAGCGCGCCTTCCTCGATATCTGCGAGATCCAGGTCGACCGCGGCGGCGGGAGCGGCTTTGTCCTGCTCTCCTACGACACCACGCCAAACTACACCGACACCGCGCCCTTCCCGGCCACGCCGGTGAAATGGACCTACCGCGCCATCTACCGCGTCGGCGATCACGCGGTCGGGCAATGGAGTAACCCGGTGAGTCTGACGGTCGGCGGCTAGTGTAGCGGCGGGCGTGTCGCCCGCATCCGCGCGAGACATTGCGGCGCGCAAACGAAGCAGCCGGAGGCGAAAGCCTCCGGCTGTTTTTTGCTGCCGTTAGGCCCGGAGAAAAAAATGCTTCCCACCCGCGCCCGATTTTCGTCATTCTCCCGCACAGCCACGAAGGTCCACATGCCTTTCGACCTCTTCTCCACCCAGTTATACGAACAATTGTTCGTAATTAATTGCGAACCTTTGCACACCCTTGTTAGGCCACAGACCCACACCTATGAACGCAAACTACGAAACCGAAATGGTCAAAGAAAAACTCCCGGCAGAACCCACCCTGCTTGAAGGCGAAACTATCGAATTCAAAGCCAAGCCTGCCTTTTCCTTCTTCCACTGGATTGCAGTCATTTTCCTGACATTTGTGCCGCCATTCTTCTGGGGCATTGGTCTGTTCTTCATGCTTCGGTATCGAAAGAAGCACTCAGGAGTATGGGTTACCAACAAGCGCCTAATTGATTTCGACAAAAATCCTCTCAAGGGAGTGTATCGCGTCACATCTATTCCGTTGTCCAAAATCGCCAAACTTCGTAAGGGGCGATTTGCCGGTGGGCCTAGCGATCTCTTCATTGATTTAGGCAATCGCATCGTCGGAGTAGCCGATGTTGTCATTTATCTTCGCGGGCACACTCGCCCGCAGCATGGACTCGATGGTATCAAGGGGGCGGGAGAAACTCATTAGGTGTGTTCAACGCTCCATCCCGAGCGTATCATGAAGCTCCACTTTGTTGCCATTTTAGCCACTGCGGCGTGCTTCGCACCGCTTCCGTTGTTCGCAGATCAGCCGACACCTGCGCAAGAGTTGCCATCAACGGATCGTGTTCCTGGAGTCGACCTCGCAGAAGGTCTGTCGCAACTTACCGGTGTAGCAATATCGCCACTTCTCGGGGTCAGCTCCGTTGGTGCGTGGCGATACTATGCACACGGCTTGAGCCGCTTCGCGACAGCTTGCCTTGGCGTTCTGCCATCCCTACGTCTGGGGAATCGGCTTCTTGCTTATGGCGCTTTGTTTTCTCAAAGACTCTTCGGCGCTGCTGCGCCTCCGCTCGTCAAAAAGCCTCTCGATGTGGCCGAGCTATTCGAAAACAAGTTCAGCGGCCTGATCGCATGTTCAGCCTTTCTCCCGTTCATCGTTTCACAGATGACGCGGCACATGCCGGAGCACCAGGCAGCACATCAACCCACCGTCCAACTCGCATCTATGATCGGAGTTGTCGGGCTCGATCCGCGCGTTGTCACGATTCCGCTGGCGGTCGTCGCCTTCGTCGTGGTGTGGCTTGCTTGCCATGCGATCAACGTTCTTATCGCACTCTGTCCATTTGGTTTTATCGACGCCCTCCTGAAACTGACCAAGTTCGCGCTGCTCTCGACAGTCGTCGCTTCTGCTTTCAGTCAACCCATATTTCGGTGCCGCTGTGTCTTTAGTGCATTATTCTGCAATGCGTACCCTACCCGCGCCGTGAGGCTATTTCGCGCTCAGCCGTTGGCTTCACTCTTCGTTCTCGTTACCACCTCCTCGATCGCGCTCGAGCAGCTTGCTCGCCCAGCCGCCGCGACCGAGCATCTGCAGCGACACTGATCGCCAGAGCGCACTCACGGACGAGGTGACCCGCGAGGCACTGTGGCGTTGGTACTCACGACGATCGCGCGCCCCGGGAAGCTCGCGAACGGTTCTTGTCCCTCGTGTTCGACATAGCTTGACCGCAACTGCGCGGGCTGAAGGCGATCGTCATTTATCGTTCTCCCACGCCCGTTCGTTCGAACGAACGATCGCACCATTTCGACATGTACTTCAAGAAGCCAGCTTATGAAAGGCTCGAGCTCGTTCGTGCAATGGTTTAACGACTTGCTTACGTTCCGGCATAGTCAGAAATGCACCTCTACGTTTCATAACTGCGCCAGCGGCTTGACCAAGGAAGATCCCACTCAGTCACCCCTAATGAGGGGAAGGTATAGGGGTCAGGAGGCGTGCTTCAATCAGATCACATCTATCTCGCGCCATCTGGCCATTCGACGGCGAGATTATTTTACTGACCTCTCCAGCTACTCCAGCACATCGGGCCCGGCAACCCAATCGGGCGGCTAGACGAGGCCCTCGAACTAGTCGATCGCCAATTCCGAGATGTACCCCAACTCGTCGACGCGGACGTGTACCGCCAAGGGTGAACTCGTCTCGGACTGATCGCTCGTTTACATCGCAATCGTTCGCGAAGCCTGAGCTGCTGATCACTTCCGGCTGGCGAGAAGTCGCTAAAGACGTCGATCGAAGATTCTGGTAACGATTGCTTATTCAGACTTCTTCGAGCTACGCAACTTTGGTGGCTTACGGGAGTCCGATGTCATTCGCTGAATCTGCCAGACGCGCAGAATTCTAGCGCTGGGCACGCATTCCACAAGACGGCGAGCCGCCCAGACGGCGACGCGACAGCGAGAACGCTGATCAATTCTATCTGCGCCAAGCCGATGTATCAAAAAGTCCGCGAGACGATGCTGCGAAATCCGTCAAAGCGCCCTCCGACGAGGCGGCGACCAGAAGACTAGCTTTTTTTCGGCTGGAGGGAATGGCTCCGTCGATTCCGCGGCACGGACGAAGCGGTGCCCTCCAAGACGAGGAAGGAATATATAGTCAGCTCGTGAATCGTGCAAAAAAATCTCGACGGATTGAGAGAGGGTTTGCGAAAGCGCCTTATGTCTCTGCCCTTTAAATCCACCGCCGCGCCACTGCTCACGGCACTTGTGCTAGCGTTGGCGATGTCTTCAGACGCGAGCGCGCAGTCGCCCATGCCTTTTGTCCCGAAGGAATTCAAGGTCCCGGAAAAGCTCGAGACGAAAGAGTTCCGGTTGCGCATGCTGACCGTGAACGATGTGGTGAAGGACTACGACGCGGTCATGACCAGCGTGGAACATCTCAAGACCGTCTGGCCCGGCGGGTCGTGGCCGGACGGCCTCAGCTTTGAGCAGGACCTGATCGATCTCGGCTGGCACCAGAAGGAATTTCAACGGCGCACTTCCTTTGCCTACACCGTGGTGACGCCGTCGGAGTCGGAGGTGACGGGCTGCGTCTACATCAATCCCACGCCGAAGCGCGGCTATGACGCGGTGGTGTATCTCTGGGCCCGGCAAAGCGAACTCGCCGGCGGGTTGGAGACGAGGCTGTTCGCGGCCGTGAAAGAGTGGCTGGCGAAGGAATGGCCGTTCAAGAAGGTGGCTTTCCCCGGGCGCGAGATCGGCTGGGAAGAGTGGCGGAAGATTCCGGACGAGAAACGCTAGGGTTCCAAGTCCATGGGCGCCGTTCCTGAATCCGACGACTCGCATTTCGCTTCGATCGGTAATTTCAGCCCTCCCGAGGCGCAGCGTTTGTTCGACGCGTTGGAGCAGGCCGCCATAGACTTTCGCGCGAAGTTTGATGATGGCATCGATTCTTCGGCCATCGTCCAGCGCAGCTTTGGCCTCGACGCGCAAATCGATGTCTTCGTTGATCCAGCGAAACTTGCTGAAGCAGAGGCGATTCGCCGCAGCCTGTTCGGAGACTTTGGTGCGTGATCACTCCAGACCTAATCAGCGATCGAGCCTTCGCATGATCCCGGGCGAGAAACGGTGATTCCCGCCGGTTCGCGGTCGCTGTCCTGGCCGCGGTGGCCTGACGCCTCCAAGCGAGAGTCGAGCGCATAGTCATCATCGCTCCGGGATTTCTTCCTTCATCCTTCATCCTTCTGACTTTTCTTCCCTGGAGGGAATCGCTCCGTCGATTCCGCGGGATGGTGCGGCGCTTCCATTGCCGCAACGTCCACCCCCGCGGCACCGACGGAGCGGTGCCCTCCAAGGGCTCAAGGCGGCGGGCGGCTGCTCGAGCTACATTTGTTCTGAGCGGAAGGATATTGAATGCTTTGCAAGGCTCGAGCTGGTCCATACACTGGGGCGCTTCACGAGGGTGGCCGCGTGCTCAGCGAGGCCGACCGGAGGATATGCGGTGAACGAGAAAAACTCTTTTATCTCTACTGAGCTACTCTTCGCAGCGATCGTCGACTCCTCCGAAGACGCCATCGTTAGCAAAAATCTGCACAGCATCGTGATGAGCTGGAATAAGGGGGCGGAGCGGATTTTCGGATACTCAGCGGAAGAGATTGTCGGCCATTCCATTACTCTGCTTCTGCCAGCCGACCGGTTGGAGGAAGAAGGGCAGATCCTGGCAAGGCTGCAGCGCGGGGATCGGGTGGAGCATTTCGAGACCGTGCGCCGGCGCAAGGATGGAACGTTGATCGACGTCTCGCTCACCATTTCTCCCATCCGGGACGAATCCGGGACAGTGGTGGGTGCTTCAAAAATCGCGCGCAACATTACCGAGCAGAAGGAAGCGCTGCGCAAACTGGCTGAGGCCCACGAGCAGCTGAAGCGGGCCGACACGATGAAGGCGGAATTCCTGGCCACGCTTTCTCACGAGCTGCGAACGCCGTTGAACGCCATCCTCGGCTGGGTGCAAATCCTGAAGGAGGGAGCCACCGCCGAGGATCTCGCGGAAGGAATTCCCGTCATCGAGCGCAACGTCCGCGCCCAATCACAGTTGATCGAGGACCTGCTCGATATGAGTGCGATCGAAGCCGGCAAGGTGAGCCTCGACATGCAGCCGGTGGACTTGGAGAAGATCGCAAATGCAAGCCTGGAAACGGTGCGCCCGGCCGCGCAAGGGAAAGAAATCCGTCTCATCTCAGCCTTCTCCAGCATCGGAGGAATCGTCACCGGCGACCGGAACCGGCTCCAGCAGATCCTCTGGAACTTGTTGATCAATGCCGTGAAATTCACGCCTAAGGGTGGCCGGGTTCACGTTGTGATTGAGCGGTGTAATTCGCACGTAGAGATATCCATCTCTGACAGCGGCCAAGGAATCGCGCCGGAGTTTCTTCCCTATGTTTTCGATCGGTTTCGCCAGGCCGATCCCTCCTCGACGCGACGCCATGGAGGACTCGGGCTCGGCTTGTCCATCGCCAAACACTTTACCGAACTCCACGGGGGCAGTATCCGCGTCGCGAGCGGTGGCATCGGATTTGGCGCCACCTTTACCATCTGTCTTCCGCTGCAGTCGGTGCGGCGCGCGCCACAAGATCTCTCCGAAACCCGACGCTATGTGGCGATGGATGATGCCGCGCCACCTGCCGACCTGAGCGGCGTCAGGGTGCTGGTGGTCGATGACGAGGGGGATTCGTCGGAGATTGTCAGGCGCATCCTCGGGCACGCCGGCGCGGAAGTCCGCACCGCAAGCTCGATGGAGGAAGGACTCGCCGAGTTTAAACAGTTCGGTCCGCACGTGGTGCTGAGCGACATCGGCATGCCCGGCCACGATGGCTACGAATTTCTCGCCCGCCTTCGCACACTGCCCGGCGGACGTTCCGTCCCGGCGGTCGCGCTCACGGCTTTGGCCCGGGCCGAAGATCGGACCCGTGCGCTCCGTGCCGGTTTTCAACTTCACGTCCCAAAACCGGTCGATTCCGGCGAGCTTCTCGCGGTCGTCCAAAATCTCGCCGCCCTGCGGTCGAAGGAGTCGTGAGGTCTGGGACGGGGTAGCTTCACCCTCTCGACCTTGCACGAGCGAAGCGCTGGAGGGAATCGCTCCGTCGATTCCGCGGCACCTGAGTCCGGATTGCAGTGCTCACCTTTCGGACTGAGGATCACTCAGCGCCGTTCCAGCGGTGACCAGCCATCCCATGTATTCCGCAGCCTTTATTTTCGAACCCGGCGAGTACGATGAGGAATTTCATCGGCTGAACGCGATCATTGACGGAGTCGCACGCTCCATGACCGCCTTCCGCGGCGCCGAGTCCTGGATTTCACCGGACGGGAAAAGGAAGAATACGACCTACTATTGGGACAACCTCGAGGCCCTGAAGGAATTCTCCACGCATCCCGTCCACCTGGAAGCCAAGCGCCAGTATTCCCGTTGGTATAACGGCTACCACATCGTGATCTCCGAAGTCGTGCGCTCCTACGGCGACGACGCCTTCCCCCACCGCACGCCCAACGAACGCCGCCCGGCCTGAGTTCCGGGCAGCCAAACGCTGGAGGGAATCGCTCCGTCGATTCCGCGGCACCGACGAGTGAAGCGGCGGCACCGACGGAGCGGTGCCCTCCAGGGAAAGAAGAAGTCAGAAGGCAGAAGTAGGAAGGAAGAAGTGTTCGCTGAGTAGTCGCGGATGTCCTCGGCGAATCGGGAACTTCATCCCTCATCCTTCGTCCTTCATCCTTCTGCATTTCCGCCGCCGCGGTGCCCTCCAGGAAAATGTTAAAGCGGGAAGGAATACGGGTCAGCGCGCGGATCGTGCAAAAAAAATCTCGACGGACGCGAAGATCCCAGACGAAAAACGAGGATGAAGTCCGTTGTCATCCTCCAGTTCGCGGTGGCTGATCCTGGGTGTCGTTAGCGAAGAGATGCTCGCGGAATCTTTGCGTCTGGCCGGTCAGGTCTGGACCCCGGTCACATATGAGGAGCTGATGTGTGTGTTTCTTCGGGCCGAAGCGCATACGATATCCCCACCGCCTGATCCTCGCCTGCTCCTGGCGCCGAATTTTGCGGATGCCCGGGAAAATGCGATTCGGCAGGAGCTCCTTTGGCCGCTGCGCGGGGCATTGCTGAAGCGAGTACCAAGGTCGACCCGCTGGTATCGAGTGGGGAAACTGGAGCGTTCCCATTTGGAAGAGCTGCTGGTGATAGGGCGCTGTGGATGGGACGCCTGCGAAGATCAGAATGAGCTGGCGGCTGTGGCCCGGCGGCGACCGCACGCTCTGTCCACCGATCCCGGCGCCTGGCCGCCGCTGATCCTCTGGGGCCACTCGCAGGCCGGACCGTTTACCATCCTGGAAGGGAATCACCGCCTGGTCGCGCTCGCGAGCACGACGGAGACGACGCCGATCGGAGCGGAAGTGCTCATCGGTCTCTCGGAAGAAGTATGCTATTGGCACCTGCCCGATAAATTTCCGCACGCCAATGCCTGGCCGTGCGCCGCGGTTAACGATCAGGATTCTTCTGTGGGGAAGACCGGGCCCGCTCTGGAATCTCACTCTTGCGCGGAACGGGGGTTCCCGTTAGGCGTGAACCCAATGGTCGAAACAAAGGCTCGCACCTGGCAGAAGATCGGAATTTTCTACGCGCTCACTCTCCTGCTCAGCGCTCCGTTTTGGTATCTTTGTTCCTACGGAGGAGATGTCACGCTCGTCACCGGCCTGATGTGGTCGCCGGCGCTGGCGGCGGTGTTCACGAAATGGATCTTTCGCGAGAACCTGCGCGATCTTGGTTGGCGCTGGGGCGGCTCCCGCTATCGGCTCCGCGGCTATCTGATCCCGCTGCTTTGCGTGGCCGCAGTTTATGTGCCGGTCTGGATCACCGGGTTGGGCGGGCTGAACGCGGTGGGCTATGTGCAAAGCGTGGCCAAGGACTTCGGCCTGGCCGCGCTGCCCGCTCCTCTGGCCTGCGTCGCCTACATTCTCCTTGCGTTGACGGCCGGCTTCATCGCCAAGGGGGGACGCGCCATGGGTGAGGAAATCGGGTGGAGAGGTTTTCTCGTCCCGGAACTTTGGAAGGTGACCGGGTTCACTGGCCTCGGGTTGATCAGCGGTGTGATGTGGGCCGTCTGGCATTACCCGCTCATCCTTTTCAGCGACTACAACGCCGGCACTCCGGCCTGGTTTGCCATCACCTGCTTTACCGTGATGATCACCGCCATGGGCTTCATCGCGGCGTGGCTGCGGCTGCGCTCGGGCAGTGTCTGGCCGGCGGTCTTTCTCCACGCGAGCCTGAACATGTCCATCCAGCTCATCTTTACCCCCATGACGACGAACACGGGCAAGACCGCGTATCTGATCGACGAGTTCGGGATTGGCCTGGCGATCACGAGCGTGATCGGGGCGATCGTCGTGTGGACGAAGCGCGACGAGCTGCCCGCGGCCGGGAGCGGGCGCCGGGAAAGTCATCGCGCCAGCCTAACGAGCATTGAGAGAGATCGGCAGGCGGAGCGCCCGCCCTCCAATGTGGGCGACTAATTCTTCCGTCGGGTGACGGCGTCGGGGATGGTTCGTTGGGCGCGGGGGCCGAGGTCTGACGGCGGAGAGTGATCTCTTCCAGGAGTTGTTTTTCTTCCGGGAAAATCTCGCCGCCGCGGGCGAGGTCGAGGTATTTATTTGCGAGGTCGACCTGGCCGGCGTCGTCGAAGAGGAGAGAGGCGTAAACGGCGGCGTGCGGGTCGTCCAGTTGCGCGAGCGGAAGTTTCTTCAGGACCTCGATCGCCTCGGCGGTGCGGCCGGTGCCGTAGAGGGCAAAGGCATAGGTGACGACGGCGGTGGCCTCGTTAGGCGCTTTCTCGTAGGCCTGCTGGGCGAGGGCGCGGCCGGCAGCGGTGTTGCGATCGAGGAGGAGGGCGAAACGCGCCGCGTTGGCCGCGAGGCCGATTTCGGTGGGTGAACTTTCGTGCAGGCGCTGCGCGGTGAGATGAAGGTTTGGCAGGTCGTTCGTCGCGCGATAAAGCGCGTAGAGGGCATCGAGCGCTTCCCGCCGGGTGGCGGGGGTTTTGGCGACGCGCAGCCAAAGTTGTTCTGCTTCGCGGGTGAGTTCCCAGGCGGAAGCGAGCCGCGCGAGGGAAACTTCACGCTCGGGATATTCCAGGGCGGCTTCCTCGGCGGAATTCCAGAGCGCTTCGAACTCGGCGACGGCTTCGCCGGCGGTGCGGCGGGAGCGGCGCGCGGCGTAGGCCTGGTAGGCAAGGCGCAGGTAATCATCTTCGCCCCAGGAGCCGCTGCGGGTCCAGCGTTTCAGGCGCGACCAGTTTTTGGTCTGGGCGAGGGACTCGGCGACGGAGGTGGCGACCGGTGGTTTGCTCGTTAGGTCGGCCGGGAGTTTGTCGCTCCATTTCAGGGCGGTATCGGCGAGGTCGTTCCGGTTCATCCAACTGAGCAACTGGGCGAGGTCGCGGCTGTCGCGGGCAGCGACCGGTTTCACTTTCTCGAGCAGGGCGTCGAATTGTTTCGGACTCAGTTTCCGGTAGAGATCGAGGCAGAGCAGGTAATCGCTGAAGGTGACCTGCGGGCTCATTTGCAAGGCTTGGGCGAGCTCGTTCGCCGCCTCGGTTTGATTTTGGCGCAGGGCGTGATCGAGCAAGGCGCGGAGGGCTTCGGTGCGGAACTGGGCGACTTTGCTCAGGCGCTCGAGTTGGTTGCGGGCGGCGGCATTTTTTCCCGGATCGGGCGAACGGATTTGCAGGACCGCGAGATTGAACTGGTAGGTGTCGTTCTTCGGTTCCTGGGCAACGGCGGCGGCGAAGTGGCGTTCTTCGTCGGCGATGTTGCCCTGGGCGCGCGAGAGCCAGCCGGCGACGACGTGGAAGGGCGCCTTGTCGTGATCGTCGGGCTCGACCTTGGCGAGAGCGTCGCGCGCGACATCGAGCTGGCCGAAACGGAGAGCAGCGGAGGCGAGATTGAGCTGGCTGTCGAGGCCGGGATCGAGCCGCGCGATCTGGGCCCGCCAGGCGACGGTCTCGGCGCGGTTTTGTTTCTCGGTCGACTCGGCCAGGATGCGGGCGGCGACGAGCGAATTGGCGTCGACCGCGAGCGCCTTGCGCGCCATGGCCTCGGCCTCGGCGAGTTGATTCTGCTCGAGGCGATCGTTTGCCTTGGTGAGGAGGCTGGCTTTGTGCCAGCGGGTCCAGCCTTTGCGGACGGAGGAAAAAGCGAAGAGCCCGACGCCGAAACCGAGGACGACGAAAATCGAAATGACCAGCCCGCTCCGGAGCTGGAGGTTTTGCAGCCAGGAGACCTGCCGGCGGCGTTTGCGCCGGACGCGCTTTGGTTTGATCGACATTCGCCCCGTTCCCTAGATTGACCCGGGGCGCTTGGCAACCACCGAGAGGTTTCAGCGCGCCGGCGTCAAGACCGGCCTAACGAGCGGGCTCCGGCTCGGCTTCGGCCACGACCGGCACTTCCTCGATGTTCTCCATCACTTCCTCGCGCAGCCGCGGCCCCCAGACGTAGCGGGCGAGGAGCACCTTGATCGTGGCGGTGAGCGGGATGGCGAGGAGGGGACCGAGCAGGCCGCCGATGAGCAGGCCCCAGATGAAGATGGAGACGATGACGGTCATGGGATGGAGACCGACGGAATTGCCGACGATGCGCGGGGCGTAGAAGAGGCCCTCGAGATTCTGCACGACAATAAAAATGATCGTGACCCAGAACGGGTGCCACCAGTCGCCCCATTGCGCGGCGGCGAGGAGAACGGCCGGGACCCAGCAGATGACGATGCCGAGGTAGGGGATCATCGTTAGGGGGATAACGAGGAGCCCGATGAGCGGCGCGAAGTTCAACCCGAAGAGAGTGAGAGCGGTGCCGATGAGAATGCCGTCGACGACACAGACGAGGAGCTGGCCGCGGAAATAAGCGGTCACGTAACTGTTGATCTGCGCCAGGGTGTTTCCGACTTCGTCTTTCAGCGGAGAGTTACGCAAGGGCAGATACTCGCGCCAGCGGGCCTCGATCGCGGGCCGTTCCTTGAGGAGGAAGAAGGAATAGATCGGCACCATGATGAGACTGAGCAAAAAGCCGGTCACGCCGAGGAAGCCGCCGACGCTGGTTTTGACCAGTAACCAGAGCTTGGAGATAAGGTCGGGCAGTTGTTTCTCGATCGCGGGCAATTGTTTTTCGACCCAGTCCTGGATGCGTTGCCGGTCGGCCGAGGTGAGCCTGGCCGGCGCGGGCGCGATCACTTCGCCGCTGATGGAGGGCGGGCTGGGAGCCGGGGTGGGGGCGAGGCTGGCCGCGGGCGTCGGGGTCGGGCCATCGAGGAGCCAGTTGATCAGACCTTTCGCCGGGCTGGTTTCGCCTCTCTCGGAACCGAGACCAAAGGTGTGCTCGTAGCGATAAATCATATCGACCACGCGATCGCGCGAGCGCTCGGTGAGAGCGGGGAGCTGGCGCGCGAGGCTCGCGCTCTGCATGGAGATGAGCGGCACGATCCACGCGAACAAGGCGGCGATGGCGAGAAAGGCGATGAGGAAGATTGTCAGGACCGCCCTGGTCCGGCCAAAGCCGCGCCTCGCCAGGTAAGTGACAACCGGGTCGAGCAGATAAGCCAGGATGGCGGAGATCGCGACCGGGATCAGGATCGGCTGAAGAAACGCAATCAGGTTGGCACTGAGATAGACGACGGTGCCGACGATCATGAAAAGGACGACGACAAAGATCGCAGTGAGCGAGGCCCACATCGTTTTCCGCTGCCAGGGCGTGGGATATTTCTTCACTTGGTCGGAGTCGGCCCGGCAGCCTGGCCTTTGTTCAACTTAGCTTTAGCGTCCGCAATTTTCCCGGCCAGCCTTTTGTTTTCCTTGTCGAGCGCGAGCGACTTTTGCCAGAATTCGACGGCTTTTTCCGTCTGCCCCAGGGCGGCATGGGTGTCGCCGATGTGTTCGAAGACAACCGGGTCGCCGTCCTTGAGGGCGACAGAGGCGCTCATCAGCTCGGCCAGGGCCTGTTCGTATTTGCCCTGGCGGTAATGGAGCCAGCCGAGGCTGTCGAGATAGGCGCCGTTTTCCGGTTCGGCGGCGAGGGCGCGCTTGATGTAATCTTCCGCTTCGTCAAGGTGGCGGTTTTGATCGGCCCACATGAAGCCGAGATAGTTGTAGGCCTGGGCGGCGTCGGCGGGGTCGAGCGCGATGGAGCGCTTGAAGAGCTCGGCCGCCTTATCGTAGAGCCCGGCTTGTTCCGCCGCCGCGCCATATTCGAAATAGAAGCGGTCGCTCACCACCTCCTGGCCGCTGGCTTCACTCTCGTGCAGGGCCTCTTCGAAAGTCGTGACTGCCGCCTGGCTCTGCTTCGCCTCGCGCAAGGCGATCGCCAGCAGGTAGGTGAGCTGCGGCGCGGAAGGATAGCGCCGGCGCGCCTCCTCCAGGAGGCGCACGGCGCGCTCGTTCTCGCGCAGCCGGCCGATGAGAAGTTCCGCCAGGTGGAGATAGTTATCCGGCTGCGCTCCGTTGATGAGGAGGCTTTGTTCAAAGTTCGCCGCCGCCCTGGCATAGGCCGCCCGGGCCTCTTCCAGCTTGTTGGCCTGGGCGAGGGCTTTGGCATCCTCTTCCAGGACGCGCCCGAGCAGTTCGTAGGGCTGATATTTCTCCGGATGTTGCCGGATGATTTCCTGGAGCATCTCCATCGCCTTGCCGCGCTGGTTGGTCAGCATAAAACCGGTGGCCAGTTTTTCACGGGCGTTAGAATCGTTAGGCTGGAGTTCCAGCACGCGGAGATAGAGCGGGATGGCTTCCTGCACCTGCTGCGAGGCGGCGAAATAGTCGGCCGCGTCGGTCAGGACGGAGGCGTCGCTCGGGGCGAGGGCGAGCGCCTTGCGGAAAACTTCATTCACTTTTTGCACCTCGTCCGGCTTGGGCTGTTTATCGCCCTGGGTCAGGAGAGCGAGATAGAGTTTGCCCAGTTGGGTCCAGAAAGCGGGCACATTGGTCGTGACCCGGGCCGCGCGATCGAGGGTGTGGAGCGCGCCTTTGCGGTTGCGAGCGGTGAGCTGGACCTCGGCCAGGCGTTGATAGCCTTCGATCTCGTTAGGCGCGAGTTTCACCGCCTCTTCCGCATAACGAATGGCGGGATCCATCTTCTTCAGATACTTGGCGTAGATGTAAGCCAGCTGAAGGTATGGGCCGGGTTGTTTAGGCTCGGCCTTGACCGCGTCCTTCAGGATGTCGATGGCGCGCGGATAATTTCCTTCCTGGGTAAGCAGGAAGGCGACACGGGTAGCGAGATTGATCTCCCCCGGGTCAATCGCCAACACGCGCTCGAAAGCTTCGAGGGCTTTCTCGCCTTCGCCATCGTCCTGCAAATCCAGGGCCAGGACGTAATCCACCATCGCCCGGGCCTTGCGTTCGCCTTCAGGGCGCAGGGCGAGGTCTTTCGGCGGGTGCAGAATCAGCGAATCATCCTGACGGGAAGAGGTCGATGCCGCGGACGACGAGCGCTTCTGCTCGGACGGCCTGGCAGCGCTGACCGAAAGACAAAGAGAGCAAACGGCGCCAATCCAGCCCGCAGGCAGGAGAAGGTTTCGGAGCCGTGGCGTCATCAGGCGAAGGGTACAGGCGGCCCAGAGGGGACGCAAACGGGTGGCCCACTGCCACGACCAGCCTGCGCTAACGGCCAGGAGCTGCCGCGACGGCGAAGGATCTTGCCGCCACCGTTGTCCGGTTCGCGGCCTGGTAGGGTCGAGTGCCGAAATTGACGATAACTCTCTGCCCGTCCTCCCAATCGGTATATTGCACGCTTCGATCGGGCGTGAGCCAGCCGTGCCCGGTCATGCGGGAAAAACCAACCTGGGAACGGACGGAAGCAACTGCCCGGTAACTCGCGATGTAATCGGCTTTGTGGCTCTCCCAAAGTTTTCGATTGATATGCCAGATCGGCATTGTGCCGTAGAGAATGTTAAAAAGATCCTTCTTCCACGCGAACGGCCGGCTCTGAAAATTTGTGTCGCGCCAAACCCAGGTGCTGGCGACGTAGTCATGAAAGGCGAGTTGATAGAGCGGGATCCTTTTCTTCTCATCCAGGACAAACACGGCGTCCGAGGAATAGCTATCGCCAAGGTCTGTGTCGAAATCACCCGAGGGGATGCTAAGGTTGGGGTCGGCATAGGTGCGGAGTGACATCGAGCCCTCGTAGAAATCCAGCCCCGGAAGCGCCCAGGTCGGAGAAGCGCCTTCGCCGGAACCGACGACCGTACCCAGGTCGCGCGTCGCCTGCGCCAGCTTCAGGCGGGCGGCCAGGTTTTCTTCGATGGTGGAAGGATGCTCCGGACTGAGACACGGGGCCAGTTGGACAATGAGAGTGTCGAAGTAAAAGAGCTGTGTGCCATAGTCCGCGATCGCTTCTTTCGCTTTCTCCAGCCAGCGCGGCAGTTGGAACTTCGCACAAATGCGCTCCCATCCTTTGGAATTGCTTTCCCGGAGGAGTTTCTCCTCCGACATGCGCCCGGTAAGGATGGCATTGGGCCAGCCACGGCGGCCGACGCGGAAAAGGTTGCCCGTCGGCATGCGATAGGACCCAGGAACCCAGCCAAGTTTCTTGATGCCGTCAAAGAGTGCCCGGTCGATCGGGCGTTTGCCGTAGAAAACGGCGAAACCGCGATCGATCCCGGCGGCCTTCATCTCGGTGACCAGTTTGAGGTCGTCCGCCGGATTCTCTCCCCAAAAGTAGACATAGACTCCATCTTTCAGCATCCCGACCGGCGGGCGCCGGGCCACGCGCTCGCGCAGCGGTTGCATCTCGGGGTGCGCGGCGAGGAAGTAGTCGCGGTAAAGCTGTGCGAGGGCGACATAGCCGCCGCTGGTGATGAAGTCGTAGCGCAACCGGAGCGGAAAAGCGTAGACGGTGGCGTCTTCCGGCCCGGAGCGGGTGTCGGGGTTGCGGAAAGTATCGAGGCGCACGGCCATGCCGCGCTCGAGATCGGTCAGGCCCCACCAGGGCTGGCTACCGCCCCAGCCATAGGGCTTGTTGATATCGCCTGGTCGATCGAGTGGCATTAGCATGCCTTCGCCGCTGGTGTTCTGGACGTAGGACCAGCTCTTATCCGGGGCGATAAAGTGAAACGGATACGGCGGCAATTTGCCGTAACGCTCGTTAGGCTTGGCGGTGAGATCGAAGCCGGCCGCCTTGCCGCCCTTTAACTCGATCGTGAGATCGTAAGTCTCCCGGGCGCCGGAAACCCGGCCGGAAATCGAATTCGCGGTCACGCGCAACGTCCCGGGATCGACCTTGAATCCGGGCTTCACATTTTGCCGCCAGGTAAGGTTGATCCGTTTGTCGATGACCGTGAGCGAAGCATCCGCGAGCGAGAGATCGAGCCGAAGAACTTCATTCTCGAGCCGCGGATCGGCTGCCATGGCGCCAACCGCGAGTAAGAGCCAGGCGCAGAGCGGCAGGCGAAGCATTTTCACCTGGCAACCTGTCACGAAAATTCGCTCGGGCACAGTGTTAGGGAAAAGTTTTATGGCTACTTCGGTCGAGGCTGAGGGTGGATTCACTGGTCAGCGCTCTTTCATTCGGTAAAGAAAAATAACCACTTCATGATGAAAACATCGATCGATTCCACTTCCGGTGCGTTCTCGCGCGCGATTTCCATCCTGGGTCAAACGGTCTTCCTCTCGCTCCTCGTTTTCACCGCGCCGCTGACCCAGGCTGCGATCGATGCCGAACGGATTGCCACCGGCTTTCACCAACCGCTCGGATTGGCCACTCCTCCCGGGGATAGCGACCGGCTCTTCGTCGTCGAGCAGACCGGAAAGATTAAAATCATCCAGCTCCGATCACGGACGGTGAATCCGACCCCCTTCCTCGATGTCTCGGACAGGATCACGGCCTTGGGTAACGAACAGGGACTGCTTGGCCTGACGTTCGATCCCAACTACGCGGTCAACGGCCGCTTCTACGTCGCCTACACCGCGCCCGGCGGCAGTTTTGACGCCGGCGTCAGTCACATCTCGCAGTTTACGGTTTCCGCGAATCCGGACATCGCCGATCCGGCGAGCGAGCGGATCCTGCTGATGTTTGATCAACCGCAGATCAACCATAACAGTGCCTGGCTCGGATTTAGTCCGCGGCCGGGTGACGAAGGGAATCTCTACATCCATACCGGCGATGGCGGGCATTTCGACGATACCGGGATCGGGCACATCGAGCCCGGCGGCAACGCGCAAAGCACGAGGACCCTGCTGGGAAAAATCCTTCGCATTCACATCGAGGACGAGCCCGGCACTTATTCGATCCCGACGAACAATCCCTTCTTTGGCTCCCCCACCGAAAAGCAGGAGATATGGCTGCTCGGTCTGCGCAATCCCTGGCGCAACAGTTTCGACCGCAAGACGGGCGACATGTTTCTCGGCGACGTCGGGCAGGGTGAACGGGAAGAGATCGACGTGCAGAAGGCCTCCAATCCCGGCGGCGGCGAAAACTACGGCTGGCGGGTGCGCGAGGGATTCATCCAGAACCCGCGCTTCAGGGACGAACCGCCGCCGCCCGGGGCGGTCGACCCGATTTTTGATTACCCGCACACCACCGGGATCTCGGTGATCGGCGGTTTTGTCTATCGCGGCCGGCAGGTGCGCGATCTGCGCGGGCTCTATGTTTTCGCCGATTTCCTCGGCGGGGAAAACGGCGATTTTACCGGCAAGATCTGGACGCTCCGCTACGACGGGGTGACCGCGAGCGACTTCACCGATATCACGGCGGACTTGTTTCCGACGCGCCGGGGCAACTACCCGCTGCTCAACCCCACTTCCTTCGGCGAGGACGCCGCGGGCGAACTATATCTGACCGATTTCGGCGGGGGAATCGGAAGCGTTTACAAGATCGTGCGAGGTCGTTAGGTCGGCGCCATCAGGAGGAGGGCTCGGCGGTGCAGCGGACCCGCCGGGCGGCGAAGTAGGAACCGATGACGAGGATAGCGGCCATCAGTTGCGCGGTCAGCGTTTCGTAGGTCGGAAAGACCGCGAACCAGAGGCCGGCCCAGTCCGGCAGTAGACTAACGAGTGCGGGCACCGGCGTGGTCGAGAGCCAATTCGCGAGCTGCATTTCCTGCGCCTGCTCGCCGACCATGACGAGGAGCACGCCGCCTAACAAGATCCCGGTGGTCACGAGCATGTTGCGATATGGCAGCCGCTGTTGCAGGACGAAGGTGAGAATGGCGACGATCCCGGAGAGCCCGAGACCGAGGAGCGTCCCTTTCAGGACGACTGCGCCGCCGAGGCGCAGATGATAGGTCTGGAGAAAAAGGACAACCTCAAACCCTTCGCGATAAAGCGAAGTAAAACCGAGCAGGATCAGGCCCCAGATGAGCTTGCTTTGCGAGGCGTTGGCGGCGGCGCCGCTGGCCAGGAGCGCCTTGCGCCGGCGATTATGGGACCGGATCCAGCCGCCCCAATAAATCTTGTGGAAGAACCAGTTCATGATCACGAGCAGAACGACGACCGCGAGCAGCCCGGTCGCGGCCTGGAGGTGGAGGGCCGAAACATTATCCGACAGCGCGGTCATGATGCGCACTGCGATCATCCAGGTGACGAGAGTTGCGAGGAAAGCCATCCCGGCGCCCCACGCGACCGGTCGCCGGCAATAACTGCGCGCGCCGGTCATGCTCGCGGTGATGGCGGCGAGGACGAGGATGCACTCGAGCCCTTCGCGAAAAACGAGAATGCCGATGTCGAGCATCGCGACCGTTGGACTCACGTTGGCCCGCGTCGGATCGGGCGAGCCGCCGGTGGTGAGCCCCTGCCAGGTCATCGCCCCGAGCACTCCCAAGGCGGCGACGAGGAGGAGAATCTTGTGCTCCGGCCGGAGCCGCAGACGCGGGGGCGAGATGTCGACGGCCGGGACAGTGGGCTGAAAAGCGGACGCAATCATGCCGCGATTTTATCACGCCGGAAACGAAACTGCTGTCGACAGATTGCTATTCTCTGGCGGTGAATTGCGTACCGGATTGCCCGCCAGCCTGCCCTGCGACCCGGATGGTTGTGATTTTCATCGGCCGTCGTAAAATTCGCCCATGCAGCGTCGTGCGGGTTTTACCCTGATCGAGATCGCGATTGCGGTCTTCATTCTTATGCTCCTGCTTTTGCTCGCCATCCCGAGCGTCACGGGTGTGCTGGCGAATCGTCGCCTGCAGCGTTCGCTCGATGCCATGAACCAGATCGTGCGCATGGCGCAGGAACGCAGCGTGCAGGAGCGCCGCCCGTACTTGATCGAGTGGCAACGGCAATCCGTCATCCTGCGCCCGGAAACGATCGTGGAAGGCGACCCGGACCGGCCGACCGCGTCGCTCGTCCTCGACAAGGGGCACGCCTACGTCCTGCGCCTCCCGGCCGCGCTCGAGAAGGATCCGCTGGCGCAATGGATCTTCTGGCCTTCGGGCGCCTGCGAGCCGGCCAACGTCCGCTTCAAGGGGGCCGACGGTTCGTGGGAAGTGAATTATGCGCCGCTCAACGCGCGCCCGGAGATTGTCCGTTATGCGGCGAGGTAAAGGCCGGCTCGGGTTCGCCCTCTACGAGGTGCTGCTCGGCCTGACGATTTTCGTCGTCGGCGTCCTCGCCCTGGGCCGGGCGGTGGAGAATTGCATGAACGCGAGCGCGCTGAGCGAGGAAGAGAATCGCGTGCGCCAGCTCTTGGCCAATCGCATGGCAGAGTTGCAGGCCAGCCCCGGTCGGCCCGATGCGGTGAAGGAACTGAACGTCGACACTGGCTACGGTGTCGTAAAGCTGATCCAAAAAAGCGTGCCGGAGGAGATGGTGGATAAGGACAATACGATCATCACTGGAATCAGCCGGGTGACCCTGCGCGCGGAATGGTCCCGGCAAGGCACCTCCCAAAACAAGCAACTCGTCTTCTATGTTTATCGTGCGGGCTGACCGGCGCCGGAAGCTGGCTTTCACCCTTCTCGAGATCACGCTGGCGGTGGCGATCCTTGGGATGATGGCGCTGGCGATTTATCGATTCGTGAGCACGAACCTCACCGCGGTGCGTCTCTCCACCGAGCTGAACGAGCGCGACGCCCGCTACGAGGGCCTGGCCAATCTCCTGACCGAGCAATTGCAGGATTTGCCGCCGGGGCAGGGGGCGCTGGCGGGTGAGCCTTTTAAATTCAGCGGCCGCTCGCGCGATGAAATGTCGTGGACCTGCACGGCCGGGCCGGGGTTGCTGACTCGGTATGCGGCGGGCGAATATTCCGTGACCATGCGCTTGCGGCCGCTCGAGCGCGGGGACGAGATGGAGCTGGGCCTCGTCCGGGAATCGGAATATGAGGAGAACCCCGTGCCCGAAAACAAGACCTGGGTCTCGCTCCTGAGCGGGGTGCGAAGCATGGAGATCCGCTATTTCGATCCCCGGCTCAACGCCTGGGTCGATCGCTGGACCGACCGGAGCAAACTCCCGCACCTGGTGCGCCTGACGATCGACCGCGCGGGCAGCTCCGTGCCCTGGGAGGCGGTGCTCGCGCTCCGGCGTTCGCCGCTTTGATGATCATGCGACCTTCCGCCTCGGCCGGCCGTTCCGGCGCCGCCCTCATGCTTGCCCTCTGGGCACTTTTTTTGCTCAGCGCCATGGTGATTGCATGGGCGCTCGATATCAATTCCCGGCTCACCCTTTCGGGCGATGCCAACCGGATCGTGGAAGCTTCCGCCATGGCCGCCTCGGGCGCGGAGGTCGCGCTCAGCCCCACGGTCGAGATCGGCTCCAGTGTCCTCCGCGGTTCGTTAGGGCGGAATCAAACCTACGATGCCCGCATCACGGGCGAGGGCGGGCGGTTGAACCTGAACTGGATCCTGGCCGGGGAAAATCCGCAGCGGATCGGCATCCTGCGGGAATACCTCGAAGGCAATGGCATCGATCTGAATGAGCGCGACCGGATGATCGATTGCCTGCTCGATTTCGTGGATCCGAATGATCTGCCGCGCCTGAACGGCGCGGAATCGGAGTCCGGCTACCAGCCAAAAAATTCCCTCCTCCAGCGCGTCGAGGAACTGAAACAGGTCAAGGCCTGGGAGAAGTTTACCGCCCGGCCACGGTGGGACGCGGACTTCACCCTCTTCAGCACCGGCCCGGTCGATCTCGTCTGGGCTTCGCGCGAGGTCCTGCTTGCCCTGCCCGGGATTAACGAACAGATCGCGGAGCGATTCCTGAGCTATCGCCGCGGGCCGGATGAGATCGACGGCACGGACGACGATCCGGTCTTCGATTCCTTCGATCAGGTTCGGCTTGCGCTCGGATTCACACCGGACCAATTTGCGCAGCTTTCGGGCGTAATCGGATTCAAAGACCAGGTTGTGCGCGTGGTGAGCGTGGGCAAATCCGGCACTGTGACCCGAACGGTCGAGATGATCATTCGGAAAGCAGCGCAGCCCCAGATGATTCGTTGGAAGGAATATTAATATCGAACCCGCATCCACACCTGTTTTTATCGCGCCCGCCGGCGGGGGCTGGAATGTGGTCCGCTCCCGCGCCGCCAATGGCACCTGGGAGGTGCAAAGCGTTTCCGACCTGAATGAAGCCGCTGGCTTGCTCACCGACGGCGACGACATCGTCTTCGCCCTGCCGGTCAACGCCATCCTCGCGCAGCGGCTGCGTTTGCCGACGGGTGACCCGACCGAGTTCGGCGGCATGGTCCGGCTCCAAGTGGAGAAGGCGTTTCCTTATCCGCCCGAGGAAGTGACGAGCGATTTCGAGCTGATCGAGCAGGGGGAAAACGAGAGCGTCATTTCTTCGATCGCGGTGCACAACGCGAAGCTGGCCGAACTGGCCGCGCCGCTCTTGAAGCGCGGTTTTATTCCCCGCCAGGTCACGGTTTACGCGGCGCAACGCGCCGCCTCGCGCGCCGCTTCCGGGCGCGCCCTGATCATCTACCGCGAGGGCGAGAAACTCGTCTCCGCCATCAGCGAGAACGGCAAGCTCAGCCTCGCCCGCACCCTCGATGGCAGCGGACCCGAGCAATTGCAGCGCGACCTGCCGCAGCTCGCCCTGAGCGCGGAGCTGCAGGGAATCGACACCACTTTTCCCACCATCCTGCTGGACGAAAATTCCGTCACCCTGCGCGATACGATCGAGCGCGTTTTCTCCCAGCGGCCCAACCTGATGGGGATGGAAATGCCGCCGGCGGCGGTCAAGCTCGACCTCGCCCCGGCGGCGTGGCGCCAGCAGCGTGCCGCGCTCGTTAGGCAAAAGGAATGGCGCAAGCGTCTGATCTGGGCGGGCGGCGCCTATGCGGCAGCCTTTCTCCTTTTTGCTCTCTACGTCGCGATCATTCGTTTCCAGGTCGGGAGTTACCAGAAATCGATCGAGCGCGACGCGCCCAAGGTCGACTTCATCCGCCGCACGGAGGCGGATTGGAAGGGGCTCGCGCCCGCGATCGACCCGCATTATTACCCGATCGAGATCCTGCTCCACCTTCATGAGAGCCTGCCCAACCCCGACGTCCGGATCACGGTTTACGATCAATCGGCGCGCAACATTTCCGTGCAGGGCGAAGCGCCCTCGGCCGCGCTCGCCTATCAACTGGCGGAGAAAGTGAAGAAGCATCCCGAGCTCCAGGCTTTCACATTCAATCTCGGCACCCCGCGCATTCTCCCTAACGATCACGCGCAATTCCGGCTGGAGGGCAAAACCAAATGATCGGCCGCTGGATCGCGCAGATGAGTCAACGCGAGCGCGTCCTCGCGCTCGGCGTGGCGGGGATTCTCTTCCTCATCCTGAACATCGTCATCTGGAGCGCGCTCTTCGGGATGAGCGCGGACGCGCGGCGAGATTACGCGGCGCAAAAAGCGGCCCGGACCGAGCAGAAAATTTATCTCAAGGAAGAGAAGATGTGGAAGCGGCGGGCCGATTGGTTGAAGAAAAACCAACCGAACCTGACCAACCCCGCCGAAGCCTCGACCCTCCTCACGCAGGTGAAGGAGATCGCCGGGAAACACAACGTCCAGATCGAAAATCCGCAGATCGGCGCGGTCGAATCGACCCCGGCGCATCAGTCGGTCTCCGCCACTTTCGAAACCAAGAGCGACTGGCCAGGTCTCGTCCGTTTTCTCTACGACGCGCAACGCCCGGAGGGCTTCATCGTTTTCGAAAGCGTCAACTTGATGGTCGACGCGACTGACCCGACAGTCATGCGCGGGCGCTTCAAGATTGCCAAGTGGTTCGCCCCGAGCGGGAACAAATCATGAATGCAAACAGACTCCTATTGGCCACGGCAGGGACGCTTCTTTGCCTGACGAATCCCGGTTTGGCGAAAGACGATCTCCCGACGACGCAGAAGTTTGCGCGCTACGAGCCGATGGTGAAACGCTCGCCTTTTGCGATCGCGACGGCGGGTGCGCCCATCCCTTCCGCGCCCGATTTCGCGAAGGACCTGTACGTGGCCAACGCCGCCCATTCGCCGGACGGCGATTTCGTCACCATCGCCTCGACCACGGACAAGAACCTGAAGGAATACCTGAGCACGAAGGAAACTGTGCACGGCTATTCCATCTCCAGCATTCAGTGGTCGGACAAGGTGGGTGAAACCAAGGTCACGATCACGAAGGACGGCCAGTTTGCCACCCTGACCTTCAACGAGGCGCTTCTCAGCCAGGCGATTCAAAATCCGGCGCCGACCGCGGCCCAGCCGCCGCCGCCTCCCGGCGCTCCGGCCCGGGGAGCCACGGGGAATCCGCAGGTTCCGATTCAGCGGCCGATGGCGGTCCCGCAGATTCCGACGCCGCCGCCGCACGTGCGCCCGACCATTCGGCGCAAAGGCACCCCGCAAACTCCGGTGCAACCGGCCCAGCCTCAGCCGCAGGAGCTCTCGGAAGACGATCTGGATTTCGAGAAACCGTAAGGCGCCGCCGCCGATCTCGCCTCGAAATTCCTCCCCCCGGCTCGACAGAGTCTCGCCTTACCGAAGGAGGGTTCCGCGGCGGGGAGGAACGAAAGCGGGTGCGCTTTAGGAGCCGCCCCAGTCATCGTCCGCCGTATCGGCTTTGCGATCCTGCCCGGCCGAGAAGAGATCGTAGCCGCCCGAATTCTTCCGGCCGGGATTGATGTAGATGTAGTTGTTGTTCCAAGGATCTTTCGGCAATTCCTTGAAGAGCTGGTACCAGCGTTGCGGTTGTGGATCGGTACTCGGTTGGGAGACGAGCGCCTGAATTCCCTGTTCCGTCGTCGGGTAGAACCCGTTCATGCTCTCGTAAAGCTTGAGCTGCGTGGAAATGCTCTGGATGTCAGCCGCGACGCGGTTGTGGCGCGCATACTCGACGTTGCCGGCCAGCTTAAAGATCGCGGTCCCGAGGAGGAGAGCGATAATCGTGACCACGAGCATGATCTCGAGAAGGGTGAAGGCACTTTGATTTTTTCGCATAAAAGATGAGACAGCGGGGCTACTTCAACGGTTCAAGCAGGTAATCAGATTTATCCCAGAGGTATTTCAACTGAATCTGCGTTTCCCGGATGGCCGAGGCGGAAGTCCCGGCGCCGGCCAGAATGATCACATCATTCGTGCCCGCCTTCAAGATTGAGGCCGGGACGATCTTCTGCGCCCGCACCCAGCCGGTGTATTGGAATTGCATCGTTTGCACGAGGGAAAGGGAGAGCCCGCGATAAGCCGGGTCGGCCAGGTCGGGCAGGACGAGCGAGGCCGGGCCGACGTTCTGGCCATTGACGTAGATTTCCGGCGGAGCCTCGATCTGCGGGCTGGCCACTTCAAAGGTGAGGAGCGCGACCAGCGGCTGCGCCTCGAGTCCGAATTGAAAGCCGGCCCCATTCTGAAGGCTCGAGCCCATCGGAATCGTGTCGGCGGTCAGGGTTGCGGTCACAGTGCCGAAAACTTCCGCGTCTTCCACCCCGGCCTTGAGCGGCGGCGCGGCGGCAAAGGGCGCGGGCATCGAGCTCTGCGGCTCATCATGCACCGGGCGCATCACCTGGCTCGATTTCATCCAGTCGAGATAGGCGCCCCGGATCGAACGGCCGTCGCCCGGCACTTCCACGTCGATCGCGGTGACGCCGATCATCGGCACGATCGTGCTCGAGGAAGTGGCGAGCCCGGTTTTCTGCCCTAACGAGCCGGAGCGCAGGAGCTGCGTGCCCGATTCGTCCCACGCGATCAGCTCCGGCTGCTCCTCCGGTTTGTCGTCGAAATAGAGGCGGAAAAGCAGGATCTGGCAGTCCTCGTTAGGCCGGGTGAGACGAATGCGGAACACGCTCTGCGCGGGCTTGCCTTCGGCCGGCTTGCCCGGGGCAAAGGAGACCGATTCGACCCAGTCGGGCGCGGCCTGGATTTTCGAATTTGCCGGCTTGGTCTGGCGCAGATCGAGCCAGGCGCTGTCCGGCGCCGCCTCGGCGGATTGGCTCGGTTTCAGCACCTGGGCGCCGGGCGGGGGCAGGGCCTGCTGCGCGTGAAGCGCGGCGACCCCGACGAATAAAAGCGCGAGCGCGACGAACCGAAAAAGCATCCCGGCGGCGAGCGTATGTTAGCGCGGCCGAAACTGCAAACTGTGCGTCATCTCGAAGACTGCCGAGAGGATGCTGTAAACGACGAAGCCGACCACGACCGCGATAAGCACGATGATGACCGGCGGGATCAGGGCCGAGATGACGTTGACCGTGCGATCGAGCTCGCGCTCGTAGACATCGGCGATCGTCTGCATGGTGCGCGCGAAATGGCCGGTTTGTTCGCCCACCGCCATCATGTCGGTGAAGAGCTCGGGAAAAAGTTCTTCCTTGGCCAGGGCGCTGGAAAGGTTGGCGCCCTCGATGATCGAGCGCCGGACGTCGCGCAGCTTTGCCTCGATGTATTTGTTCGCCGCGATTTCCGTGACAAGGTCGAGCGCCTTGAGCAGCGGGATGCCGTTCTCCATCAAGGTGCCGAGGGTGCGGGAGAACTGGGCGTAATACTGGTGCCGGCGAATCCGCCCGTAGCCGGGGATGGAAAGCCGAAATTTGTCCCAGGCCAGCCGCCCTTCATCGCCCCGGACGAAAGCACGGAAGCCGACCATCGCGCCGATCACGATGAGAATGAAGAGCCACCAGTAGCCAGTGATGAGATGATTCGCGCCGAGCAAGATGCGGGTCGGCAACGGCAGCGTGCCGCCGGTTTGCGACATGAAATTGGTCAACTGCGGCACCATGAAGGTGATGAATATGATGATCAGCACCGAGCCGGCGAGGGCGAGAAACGCGGGATAAATCAGCGCCTGCTGGACGCGGTCGCGCAGGCTTTTTTCCTGCATCAGATGCTGCACCACGCGCTCGAGAATGTCGGGCAGCGCGCCGCTCGCTTCGCCCGCGCCGACCATGTTCACGTAGAGCGGGGGAAAGATGCGGGGAAAATCGCGCAGCGCCTGGGAAAAACTGCGGCCGTCGACCAGCGACTGGTGCAGCGCGCTCGTCATTTGTTGCACGCGCGGATGCTTGAGCCGTTTCTCGAGCACGCCCAGGCTCTCGTCGAGCGTCATCCCGGCCTGGATGAGGTGGCCGAGTTGTTCGGTGAAAATCAGGAGCTGGCTGTGGGGTACCTTCAGATTTTGCGTCGGCGGCGGGCCGGCCGGCGCGGGTTTGCCATCGACCATTTCCGGAGTCCCAGCGACGACGTCGATCCGGATCGGGGTGCAATTCTGCATTTCGAGCTGGCGAATGGCGACGGAGCGATCGGCCACGTTGAGCGTGCCTTCGACGAGGGCGCCTTGAGCGTTGCGGGCGCGATAGGAAAATTGCGGCATCGATTTGGGAGCGTTGGCGCTAGAATTAACCTGCGGCTTCGCCGCCGTCCACTCGCTGGGCTACGTTTCTCCGCGAAATGCGATCTTCCTTTCAAGAAATCCAGCTCGAGAACGGCGGGAAGGTCGCCGTTTCCGAATACGGTGTCGCGACCGGGACCCCGGTCTTCTTTTGCCACGGCTGGCCCAGCTCGCGCACCATGGCGGAGCTGACCGATGCGGCGGCGCGCGACCTCGACATCCGAATCATCTCGCCCGACCGACCCGGGATTCGAAATTCGACGCTGCATCCGGAGAGGAAGCTGCTCGACTGGCCGCCCCTCCTCGCGGAACTGGCCGACAAGATGGGGCTCGGCGAGTTTCGCATGCTCGGAATTTCCGGCGGCGCGCCTTATACATTTGCCGCGGCCTGGGCAATGCCGGAACGGGTGCGCGCCATCGCGACCGTGAGCAGCGCGCCGCCGCTGGCAGAGCTGCCGGACCGGAATGGGCTGCTTCCGCTCTATCGCTGGTTGCTATTCTTTTACCCGCGGCATCGAGGGCTCTTGCGTTTCGGGTTTCACGCCGCGCGCCCGTTTCTTTCGATCAAAGTCCCGCTCCGCTTTCGCCCGCTCCTGTTGAAGCTTTTGCAGCCCTGCGACGCCACTGTCATGCGCGACATCGCGGCCTTCGAGGCCTGCTTCGAAAGCCAGCGCCAGGCCTGGCGTGCCTCGGCCGATGGGCTCATGGCCGACGCGGAGATTTACGCCCAACCGTGGGGTTTTCCGCTGGAGGAAATCGAGGTCCCAGTCCGGCTCTGGCACGGGAAAAAGGACCGGAGCTTTCACTGGCAGCTGGCGCAATCGTTAGGCGCGCGGCTTCCCTCGTTCGACGGCGAAGATGGTGGAAGGGGAGGGGCACTATTCGCTTCCCATCCGCCACATGCACGAGATTCTGGCCGATCTGAAATCTGCCTAACGGCTCCAGTTTTCCCTGTTCGCCATTCGCCAACTAGCCCAAACTTACGCCGTGGAAGATTTTACTGGCAGCGCCGTGGTGGATCAGCCGATCCGTCGGAGTTCAAATATCCCGCCTGAGTTTCAGGAGCGGATTCGGCAACTGGTGGCGGATTGGGGCGCGGAAAAATCTCCCGAACTGATCGAAGAACTGATCGTGACCGCGCTCAAAATGGCGCGCGACAAGATGGGCACGGGCGACCTCAAGCTGATGAATCGCTCGCTCAAGGAGCTACGCTATGCCGCCAAGATTTTCGCACCTTATCGCGACGTGCGGAAAGTGGTCGTCTTCGGTTCGGCCCGGACCGTGCCGTCCGAGCCCGAGGCGCAGCAGGCGGAGGAATTCGGGCGCCAGATGGTGGAAAATAATTACATGGTTATCACCGGCGGCGGCGACGGGATCATGGGCGCGGCCCAGCGCGGGGCCGGCCGGGAAAACAGCTTCGGGCTCAACATTCGCCTGCCCTTTGAGCAGCGGGCGAACGAGATCATTCATGGCGATTCCAAGCTGATTAACTTCAATTACTTCTTCACCCGGAAGCTGAACTTTGTGAAGGAAACCCACGCCTACGCCCTTTTCCCCGGCGGTTTCGGAACGATGGACGAAGGCTTCGAGGCCCTCACTCTCATGCAAACCGGCAAGGCGCTTATCATCCCGATCGTCCTGATCGATCGGCCCGGCGGCAGCTATTGGGAAACCTGGATGCGCTTCCTGACCGACCATCTGCTCAAGCTGGGTCTCATTTCCCAGGAAGACTTTAATTTCATCAAGATCGAGCACGACGTGGAGGCGGCGGTGAAGCACATCCTGCTCTTTTATCGCAACTACCAATCGTCGCGCTGGGTCGGTTCGCAGTTGGTTTTGAGAATCTGCAAACGATTGACCGACAAGGCGGTAACAGAGTTAAACAAGCAGTTCGCGGATTTGCTGCGAGAGGGCTCGATCGAACAGCGGGGCGCTCTGCCGCAGGAAAAAAATCAACCTGAGATCCTGGAGTTGCCCCGGCTCGTGCTGACGCCGCACCGGCATCAGTTTGGCCATTACCGGCAATTGATCGACGCGATCAACCTCGCGGAAACGCAGTAGCGCCTCCCAGGAAGCGAAGCGGCCTTCAGGCCGCGGGGCGTTCGGTTTTTTCCACGATGTAGTCGTGGATCGAGTCCACGGTTTGCAGCGCCTTGCCTGCGACCTCCGAATTGGGAACGCCGACCCCAAACGTTTTCTCCATGCTCACCACCAGCTCGAGGGCGTCGATCGAGTCCAGGCCAAGCCCGCCGGGCCCAAAGAGCGGGAGGTCGTCCGCGATCTGATCGGCTGGCGTTTGCAGCATCAGGTTCTTGACCAGCATTTCTTTGATTTGGCTACGGAGATCAGTCTCAGGCATGGTGCGAAATTTTTGGGACGGTATGCTTAGACGAAAAGCTTTCGGATGTCATCGGATAAAATCCGAAGCACGTCTCATGCTTATCGCGCGGGGGCAGCGGCTCGCGTCTCAGAAAGAAACGCGGGCTGCGTTTAGCCGCGGATCAGACCTCGCGCGAAGCGCGTTCGTCGGCGGCGCGGGCGGGCGCATCGGCCGGCGGCGGCGGGACTTCCCGCGCGGTCGCGGCGCTGTCGATCCGGGGTACGGTGGCGTCGGCCTGGCGCACGTCGGGCTTCTCGGGAGTTTTGCCGGCGTTGTGCAGCTCGTCGCTGAACTCGTCTTTCGCGCTCTGGAACTCGCGCACCGCCTTGCCCATTCCTTTCGCCAGTTCCGGCAACTTCTTGGCGCCGAAGAGGAGGAGGATGATCAGGAGGATAACGATCAGTTCCTGTCCCCCGATATTGCCCAAAAACGCGAGCAGATTCATAACGTTAACGAACATCGGACGATCTCCCTGCGTTGCAAGACTTTTCCCGGTTCGGCCATTGTTAGCGGCGGCGGCAGATCCGGCATGTTGTATTCCCATGACCAGGGGAATTCGCTTTTACCCCAGAGGAAACCGTCAGCGTCGAACCGTCGAGGCGATGCACTGCGCCTCGCACCGCACCATCCGATAGCCAGCACAGCCCGCCGAACAGGAGTCAGCGGACGAGTTGGGGTGCGGCCACCGGGTTAAACGTCGTAATACATCTGGAATTCGTACGGATGCGGACGCAGCCGCAGGGCGTCGTATTCCTTTTGCTTCATCTCGATCCAGTTGTTGATGAAGTCGGTATTAAAAACGTCGCCGCGCAGGAGAAACGCGTGATCGGCTTCCAGGGCGGCGATTGCCCCGCCTAACGAATCCGGAACGCTCGGCACCTGGGCCAGTTCTTCCGGCGGAAGTTCGTAGAGATTCTTGTCCAGCGGATCGCCCGGATCGATTCGGTTCTGCACTCCGTCGAGTCCGGCGAGAAGAAGCGCGGCGAAGGCAACATACGGATTGGCCGCCGCGTCCGGGGTGCGGAACTCGATCCGTTTCGATTTCGGATTGGCCGAGTAGGTCGGAATCCGGATCGCAGCCGAGCGGTTGCGTGCGGAATAGGCCAGATTGACCGGCGCCTCAAACCCCGGGACGAGCCGCTTGTAGCTGTTTGTCGTCGGGTTGGTGATCGCGGTCAGCGCCGGCGCGTGTTTCAAGATGCCGCCGATGAAAAAGAGCGCCATGTCGCTCAAGCCCGCGTAGCCGTTCCCGGCAAAAAGCGGCTTCCCTTCTTTCCAAAGCGAGATGTGGGTGTGCATGCCCGAGCCGTTGTCGCCGAAGAGCGGCTTCGGCATGAAAGTCACCGTCTTGTTGTGCCGGTGGGCGACGTTGCGCACGATGTATTTGTAGTACTGCATCCAGTCGCCCATGATTTTCATCGGCGCGAAACGGATATCGATTTCCGCCTGACCCGCGGTCGCGACTTCGTGGTGCTGGCGCTCGATCGGGATGCCCGCTTTCTCCAACTCGAGGCACATCTCGTTCCGCAAATCCTGCAGCGTGTCCGCCGGCGCGACCGGAAAGTAGCCTTCCTTCGCCCGGATCTTGTAACCCAGATTTGGAAACTCTTCGCGGCCGCTATTCCAGTGTCCCTCGGCGCTGTCGACCGAATAGGACGAAGCGTTCCCGGCGTTGCTGTAACGCACGTCGTCGAAGATAAAAAATTCCGCTTCCGGCCCGAAGAACGCGGTATCGGCAATCCCGGTGCTCTGCAAATAAGCCTCCGCCTTTTCCGCCAGGCCGCGCGGGTCGCGATTGTACGGTTCGCGCGTGATCGGCTCCACGATCGTGCAGATGAGGCTGAGCGTCGGCTCGGCGTTAAAGATATCGATCCACGCCGTGTCCGGGTCGGGAATGACGAGCATGTCGGAGGCGTTGATCACTTTCCAGCCGCGGATACTCGAGCCGTCGAAGCCGAGGCCCTCGGTGAAAATGTCCTCGTTGTACTCGGTGAGAGTGGTGGTGAAATGCTGCCACGCACCGGGCAGGTCGGTAAATTTGAAGTCCACGAGTTTGACCTCGTGGTCCTTGATCATCTTGCTGACGTCTGACGGAGTTTTTTTATTAGCCATGGCGTAGTTGAAGACTGCGGAGTGGTTGAGTTTGGAAACCGTTTAATCTCACCACCGCCCGGGAGCGCCAGCGCGGGATTGTAAAAAATTTGCAACAGGCGCCATCGCCTGCCCGCGCCGAAGGGAAAACCTGCCGTGGTCTCTTAAACCGCTTTCTCGCCGATCTCTTCCGTGCGAATGCGCACCGCGTGCTCGACCGGCAGAACAAAAACTTTGCCGTCGCCGATCTTGCCGGTCTTGGCCGCGCTCACGACCACGCTGACCGCTTTGTCGACCATGTCGTCGGCGAGGACGACTTCCACTTTTACCTTGGGCAGGAAATCGACCGTGTATTCGCTCCCGCGATAAATCTCAGTGTGCCCTTTCTGGCGCCCGAATCCCTTTACTTCCGTCACCGTCATGCCCTCGATGCCGAGCTCGGCCAGGGCTTCTTTCACTTCCTCGAGTTTGAACGGCTTGATGATCGCTTCGAGTTTTTTCATGGGCGTCTAAGGTGGCGGTATCCGATCGGTTTTCAATCGGCTTCAATCAGAAAATCAGAGAAGGCGCCCGCAGCGCAAGCGCCGATTTCTTGCCGACGCAGAACTTGCCTCGGAAAACGCCCGCGCCGCACTACGGTTCGCCTATGATCGGGTTCGCCACCCGCACCGCGCGCACCGTCACCGCGCGGGTCAGCACTTCCTTGCCGGAGGGAATTTCCTCTCGTGCCATGCCCCGATAACGCAGGGGTTGGAAACCGAGGGCGAGCATGGCCTGCAGGGGCGATTCTTTAAGCGCCGGTTTCCAGTCGGGGATGCCGCCCGTTTCATAATAATATATCCACGAGCGATCAGGCCGCGCCCAACCCGCGAAGAGAATCACATGGCGGTGCGGCACGTTGAGCAGATCGCCCGGTTGCAGATCGTCAGGCGAGGAGAGGCGATCGCAGACAGAGGGCAACTGCGAAGAGTCGTGCACCGCGGGCAGTTTCAGGCAACGGGAGACGAACCCGGAACAGTCGAGGCCCGCCGCCGCAGCGCTCACGGCCTTGTTATCGGCCCTGCGTTTGGCCGGGCTGGAAACATCGCCCGCCGCATGTCCCATCGCGATCGCCTGGTCGAAGGACGCCGGATCGTCGAACCCACCCCATTTATAGGGAATGCCTTCGTTCACCTCGCCGGGAATCCACCAGCCGTCGCGACCGTCGGCCGGCCGGTAATTCACATCCGGCGTGTGGACCTCAACGCCCTTTGCATCGCGTCCATGCAAAATATTGCGCGCAAACGGCCGCCAGGAATGACGCGCATACACTTCCGCCATCGCGAGCGCCTCGCTCGGCGTCACCTGCGACGGGGCGGAGGGATCGCCCGGGATTAGGTTCGGCGTCGGCGAAACTGACTCCCGCGGAGCCGCGCAACCGGTGAAAAGCGCGATTGCGATCAGAAACCAACAGCCCGGGGAACGAATCGGGCTGTTCGAGAAGGATGGAATTTGCTGCACTGAGATTTCATTCCCATAATTTCACTTTTGGCGGCAAGCAGGAAAGTCTTTGCTTGTCGCATCCGATGCCTCTAAACCATTCCCGCAATCGATTTTCGCGCGCAGTTTTCTGCCATTGTCTCGGCCTGCTTTTGGCCCTAACGATCGCTCAGCCCTCCGGGGCGGCCGCGGAAACTCGTCTCCGCACCGCCCTCGTCATCGGCAACGCCCGCTACGAAACGGCGGTCGGCAAACTGCGCAATACCGACAATGACGCCAAAGCGGTCGCGGCAACTCTCCGTTCGTTAGGCTTCGCCGTCATCGAAAAACACAACGTCACCCGCGATCAGCTTTTGCGTTTGCTCGATGAATTTCGCCGAACTCTGCCCGGGGCCGAGATCGCGGTTTTCTATTACGCCGGCCACGGCATTTCGGTCGGCGGTTCCAATTACCTCATTCCGATCAAATCCGGTTTCAGTCCCGAGGGCGCGGGCCAGACCACTCTGCGCATGCTCGCCGAGACGCGCCTCTTTAATGCCGAGCAGGCCGTGGCCGACATGAACTCCGGCGGGGCGCGCTGCAACCTCGTGATCCTCGACGCCTGCCGCAATACCCCGCTCGCCCGCAACAGCCAATATCGCAGCCTCACCGGCAACGTCGGCCTCGTCGAAATGACGCCCCCGACCGGTTCCCTCATCGCCTTTTCCACCGATGCCGGCCGGACGGCCTTTGATGGCGACGGCGCCAACGGGCTCTACACCGAAGAGCTGCTGCACAACATGCGCCAGCCTGGCCTAACGATCGAGCAAGTCTTCAAGCGCACCCGCGCGGCGGTCATCGCCCGCTCGGATGGCGGACAGGTGCCGGCGGAATATTCCCGCCTCATCGGCGACGACATCTACCTCGCGGGCAAGGCCGCCGCTGCTCTCCCCACGCCGGAGCCATCGATCCGGATTGAACGGCCACTTCCGGTCACCACTCCGACGCCCTCCGATCCAGCCGCCCTAACGAAGCTGGCGAAAGCGGGCCAGAGCGCGGAATGCCTGCAAGGCCTCAAGGCTTTCGTGAGCGCCCACGGTCCGAATGCCGAAACCATTCCGCCGCTCGAAGTGCTTCTCGAGCGGGTAAAAGACGATCTCAAGGAAGCGACCGGCCCCTCCACCCGCGCCCTCGCCGCAGTCGAAACCTGCGCCGGTGTCCTGGCGCTGCTGCCGGAGTGTTTGCCGAAGGATCATCCCCAAGCCCCGTCGCTCGCGGCCAAGGCGCACAATCGCCGCGGCGATGCCCTCGTCCTGCTCGGCCGCGCCCAAGAAGCGATCGCGGAATTCGACCAGGCCCAACCCCTCGCCCCTAACGACGCCTACGTTCTCTACAATCGCGGGCGGGCTTACCTCGCTCTCGGGAAAACCGAGGAAGCGAAGGCGGATTTTAACGCCGCAAGCAGCGATCGTTTCGACCAGCCGAAAGCGAAGAAGCTGGCCCAAAGGGCGCTGGCGGAAATCCACTGACCCGAGCGTGATTCGAGTTCAAAACCTGAGCGTCGCCCGAAATCCTAACGTCTTGGAGGATGCGTCCCGCCGTATTTGACGCACTCTTGCAAAAATTCCTTTTTGCCTGGAAACGCGTTCGATTTCAGACAACTGCGGGCGAATCTCAGCACCGCCTTGTGCTGACGACAATTGGTTTTGAACGACCATGCTGCCATCGCTGGCATCATGAAATCCGCGGCGCGTTCTCCGGGCTGCGGATGCTTCGCACGACGAAGAATCTTTGCCAGATATCGGTCGTCACCGGTGGCGCAGAAACCTGCCCACCAGATGTCGAGCTTGACGACATCGACGATCGAATCATCCCGGACGTACTTGGCGAGCTCTGATTTTCCCGCCCGCACCTCTTGCGCCAGCCGCGAAATTTGGCCGCCGTCGCTGATTTTCCAATGATGCTTCTCTGCCGCAGTGGCGATCTCGACCGCAATGAGCAGGCTGGCATTACTTTCTTTCGGGAGAGAATCTTCCAGCCGGTCGGCCTCGGTCTGGAGACGAAGAAAATTCTCCCGGGACGGGTTGAGGTAGAAATAGGCCACCTCGTCGCCGAGTTTGTCGAGCTTGCCGGCGCGCGCCGTTTGCGCCAACAGGGCGAGGACGACGACGACAACCGTGCGCGCCTTCACTTCTGGGATTCTTCCGTCATCTTGATTCCTGCAGGCGGCCGAAAAAGACTGGGATTGAAAGGGAGGTTAGTTGCCCGAGCAAGAGCAGGGCGACGATTGGGAGGATTTTTTTCATATTCGTGGTGGGCACTGCTCGCTCGCGCCCTTTGATGTTCGCGAGGGTAGCGGAGAAAAAGAGCGACGATCAAGAGAAAAGGCTGCGATCCGGCGGGGATTTCTTGAGGCGGCGAGCAGCGTCTTTATAGTGACCGTGCATGCCCGACGATTCCTTCGTTCATCTCCATCTTCACACCGAGTATTCGCTCCTCGACGGCGCGGTGCGGATGAAGCAGCTGATGGAAAAGGCGGCCGAGATGAAGATGCCGGCGGTCGCCATGACCGATCACGGCAATCTCCATGGCGCGATTGAATTTTACCAGGCGGCAACGGATGCCGGACTGAAGCCGATCATCGGGGTCGAGGCCTATATGGCGCCGGGAGCGATCAAGGACCGGCCCAATTCGCAGCGCGACGCGGCTTATCATTTCACCCTTCTCGCCCGCGACGAAACCGGTTATCGCAATCTCGTTCGGTTGATGTCGACCGCGCATCTGGAGGGGATGCATTACAAGCCGCGGATCGATCGTGAAATTCTGGCGCGCCATTGCGAGGGCCTGATCGGGATGAGCGCCTGTCTCAAGGGCGAAATCAATATGGCGATCCAGGCCGGCCAGCTCGACAAGGCGCGGGCGAGCGCGGCCACTTTTCGCGACATCCTTGGAGCGGAGAATTTCTTTCTCGAGCTGCACGATCACGGCATCGAAGCGCAGCAGAAATGCAACGCGGTCCTGCCCTCGATCGCGAAGGAATTTGGGCTCGGCTTGGTGGCGGCGAATGATGTCCACTTTCTTGAGCGCAGCCACCACGAAGCGCACGATGTCATGATCTGCATCGGCACCGGGAAAATGGTGCACGATGAGAAACGGATGCGCTATACGCCGGAGCTCTATTTCAAGAGCGCGGCGGAAATGCGCGCGCTGTTCCCGGATCATCCGGAGGCGATCACGAACACGGTCGCGATCGCGGAACGCTGCAACCTGAAGCTGGAGTTCGGAACCTCGAAGTTCCCGGAGTACGATCCGCCCGAGGGCAAGACCCGCGAAGGTTACCTGCGCGAGCTCTGCGAAACCGGGATGCGCACACGCTTCGGCGAGCGGGCGATGAACGATCCCGAGCTGCGCGCGCGCCTAACGAAAGAACTCGACGTCCTGGAGAAGACCGGGTTCGTCAGCTATTTCCTGATCGTTTGGGACTTCATTCATTTCGCCAAGCAGCATGGAATCCCGGTCGGACCGGGGCGTGGCTCGGCGGCCGGCTCGCTCATCGCCTACGTGCTCGAGATCACCGATATCGATCCGCTGAAGTTCGGTTTGCTCTTCGAGCGCTTTCTTAATCCGGAGCGCATTTCGCCGCCCGATATCGACGTCGATTTTTGCGAATCGCGCCGGGGCGAAGTGCTCGAATACGTGAGGCAAAAATACGGCGAGCGCCGCGTCTCGCAGATTATTACCTTCGGCAAACTGAAAGCGAAGAGCGTCGTCCGCGATGTCGGGCGCGTCATGGGCCTGAGCTACAGCGATTGCGACCGGATCGCGAAGATGATCCCGAACGAATTGAACATCACCCTCGCCCAGGCGGCGGAGAAAACGCCCGACCTGAAACGCGCGATCGAGAGCGAGCCGGCGACGCGTCAGCTCTGGGAATACGCCGGCCTCCTCGAAGGCCTCTCGCGCAACGCCGGCGTGCACGCCGCCGGCGTCGTGATCGGCGATCGCGATCTCTCCGAGTACGTCCCGCTCTGCCGCGATTCGAAGGGGAACGACATCGTCAGCCAGTACGCGATGGGGCCGCTGAACGAGCTCGGGATGCTGAAGATGGATTTCCTCGGCCTTAAGACCCTGACCGTGATGGAGGACACGCTGACATTGATCCGCCAGCGCGAGCCGGAGTTTTCGCTCCAGAACATCCCGATGGATAACGCCGCCGCCTTCGGCCTCTTCAATCGCGGCGAAACGATCGGCCTTTTCCAGATGGAATCGGGCGGCATGACGAGCGTCTCGAAGCAGCTCGACGTGCAAAAGCTCGACGACATCATGGCGCTGATCGCGCTTTATCGCCCGGGCCCGATGGACCTCATCGGCGATTATATTCAGCGCAAGAAAGGGCTGAAGAAGATCCGCTACGAGCATCCGCTGCTCGAGGAAATCTGCTCCGAGACCTACGGCGTCATGATTTACCAGGAGCAGGTCATGGCCGCGGCCAACCGGCTCGCCGGCTATTCGTTAGGCCAGTCCGATCTGCTCCGCCGCGCGATGGGGAAGAAGGACAAGGAGAAGATGGCGAAAGAGCGGGCCAGCTTCATCGAAGGCTGCGAGCGCACGAACAAGATCCCGGAGAAAAAAGCGAACAAGATTTTCGATTTGCTCGAAAAGTTCGCCGGTTACGGATTTAACAAGAGCCACAGCGCGGCCTACGGCGTGATCAGTTACCAGACCGCCTACCTGAAGGCGAATTACCCGGTCGAGTTCATGGCTGGGTTGTTAAGTAACGAGATCAACAACACCGACAAAATTTCGGTCTTCGTCGGCGAGTGCAAACGGATGGGTATTCCCATTCTGCCGCCGGATATGAACCGGAGCAGCTTGAAGTTCACGCCTGTAGCCGGGGGCGCCGACCCCGGCCTAACGAGGAATCCGGGCCTCGAAACGGCCGGGGTCACCGCCCCCGGCTACAACGGAACCGGCGCCATCCGCTATGGCCTCGCGGCGATCAAAAATGTCGGCGAAGGCGCGATGATCTCTGCCATCGCCGAAAGAGAGCGGGGAGGGGACTTCACCTCGCTGGAGGATTTTTGCAGCCGGGTCGATTCCCGGATCGCGAACCGCAAGATCATCGAAAGCCTGGTCAAGGCCGGGGCGTTTGATTTTCTCGGACGCGACCGCGCCGAGCTTTTCGCCTGCATCGAGGAAACGCTCGCTTCGGCGGCCTCTTCCCATCGCGATCGCGCCTCCGGGCAAGTCTCGCTCTTTGGCGATTTGCCCACGGCGCCAATCGCGCGCCGGAGCCACGAGTTCGTCGTCTGGAGCGAGCGCGAGAAATTATCCTACGAAAAGGAGCTGCTCGGTTTCTATGTCACCGGTCATCCGCTCGACCCGTACGCGCATCTCTTCGCCTCCGGCAAATACCAAACCATCACGTCGTTAGGCGAACTGGACGATCGCGCCACCTTCACGATCGCCGGCGCGATCGCGCAGGTCGACCGCAAGTTCACCAAAAAGGAAGGTAAACCGTTCGGTGTCGTCTTTGTCGAGGACCTCACCGGCACGCTAGAAGTCGTGCTTTGGAATGAGACCTACGTCCCGGTCGCGAGCCTGCTCGAGCCCGGCAAAGTGATCGCGATCCGCGGCACGATCGACAAGCGCGATGATTCCGTCCGGGCGACCGCGCAAAAAGTGAAGCTCCTCAAACCGGAGGACGCGCCGCCGGAGGAGGACACGGCCACCAATGGCAACGGCCACGCCAATGGCCACGGGGCGGCGCGCGTTCGCGAGGATCAGCCGGTCACGTTGCGCTTTCCCGCCGGGATCGCGGCCGAGGAACTGCGCACTGTGCGCGATATCCTGGCCTCTTCGCCAGGGCCGCAGCCGGTGACGCTGATGTTAATGCGCCAGAACGGAAGCACCGTCCGAATCGAAGCCGGTGAGCGAGTTGAATTGACGCCTGCGATCGAGCGCCAACTCGCCCCCTGGCTCGGGTAGCGCACACGTCCCGTGTGCTGGTCGCGCTGTCTCGGCGCGACGAACTTTACTGCCTCGAGCGAGACCTAAGCTGAAATGCCTGCGCTTCAGGGAAAGTTCGCGACGGTGAGACACCGTCGCCAGCACTCGGGACGAGTGCGCTACCCCAGCGATCCCAGAGAAATTGCGAAAGGGTTCTGCGAGCGTTTAGCTCTCGGCTTTCGCTTCGTGCTTCTCCATCTTGCTGCACTCATCCTTGAGCTGGGTGTACTGCTCAGGTGTCAGCACGCCTTTCGCCTCGGCGAAAAATTTCTTCATGCTGCCTTCAGTGCAGCCGTCTTTTTCACAGCGCTGCTGGAAGGCGTCGAGCTTGGTCTTTTGTTCCGCCGTCAGGTTGAGCTTGGCGTAGATCTCGGAGCATTCTTTTTTGCCGCTTTCGCTGGCACAGCAGGTTTTGTGAGCGCCTTTTTCGCCGGCGAAGGCGGATGACGCGCTGACCGCGAGGGCGGCCGCGAGTGAGAGTGCGAGGAGTTTTTTCATTGTGGGTGTTTTAGACAGAACATTCGGCTTTGCGTTCAATCACGACGGCCTCAGGGAGTTGTGAAAACCATCGCGCCTCCCTTCGCATCGACCCGGATCGTCTGTCCGTCATGGAATTTCCCGGCCAGGATCTGGAGACTGAGCGGATCGAGAATCTGCTTCTGGATCGCGCGCTTCAACGGACGCGCGCCGTAAACCGGGTCGTAGCCTTCGTGGGCGACGAGCTCTTTCGCGGCGTCGGTCAATTCGAGCGTGATCTTCTGGCTTTCCAGCCGCTTCGTCAGGCGGCGCAGCTGGATCTCGACGATCTTCTTCAGGTCGTCGTCGGTCAGGCGGTCGAAGATGATGATCTCGTCCACCCGATTGATGAACTCGGGCCGGAAATGTTGCCGGAGGGCGTCCATCACGAGGCGCGAGCGTTCTTCGCTCGATGCTTCTCCGGTGATGAACTGCGAGCCGATATTTGAGGTCATGATGATGACCGAGTTCTTGAAATCGACCGTGCGACCCTGGCCATCGGTAATGCGGCCATCATCGAGCACTTGCAGCAGGACGTTGAAAACGTCGTGGTGCGCCTTCTCGATTTCGTCGAAGAGGATAACGGAGTACGGTTTGCGCCTAACGGCTTCACTCAGCTGTCCGCCTTCCTCGTAGCCGACGTAGCCGGGCGGGGCACCGATCAGGCGCGCGACGGTGTGTTTCTCCATGTATTCGCTCATGTCGATGCGGATCATGGCGTTCTCGTCGTCGAACAAAAACTCGGCCAGGGCGCGTGACAGTTCGGTTTTGCCGACGCCGGTCGGGCCGAGAAAGATAAACGAACCGATCGGGCGGTTTTCGTCTCCCAGGCCTGCGCGTGCACGCCTGACCGCGTTTGAAACCGCGACGATCGCTTCGTGTTGCCCGATGACGCGCTGCATCAAGCGCTCTTCCATCTTCACCAGCTTTTCGCGTTCGCCTTCCTGCAAACGCGAAACCGGAATGTGCGTCCAGCTCGAGACGACCTGGGCGATGTCCTCTTCCGTCACTTCCTCTTTCAACATCTGCCCGCTCTCCTGCAATTGGCCGAGCTTCTTGTTATGCTCGACCAGCTGGCGTTCTACCTCCGGAATGCGGCCGTATTGGATCTCGCTCGCCTTGCTCAACTCGCCGCGGCGCTCGGCCTGTTGTTGCTCGATCTTCAAACTCTCGAGTTGGGCCTGCAAAGTGCCAGCCTTGTCGATTTCGGCTTTCTCGCTTTGCCATTTCGCGGTGAGACGCGTGCTTTCTTCCTTTAAATTGGCGATCTCTTTCTCGATTTTCCCGAGTCGCTCTTTGCTCGCGGCATCCTTTTCTTTCTTGAGGGCGAGCCGCTCCATTTCCAGTTGCTGAATCGCGCGGTCGACCTGGTCGATTTCCGTCGGCTTGGAATCGAGTTCGATCTTCAGGCGCGAGGCCGCTTCGTCGATCAAGTCGACGGCTTTGTCGGGTAAAAACCGGTCGCTGATATAGCGATGCGAGAGCACCGCCGCCGCCACGATCGCTGCGTCCTGGATGCGGACGCGATGATGATTTTCGTAGCGCTCTTTCAGCCCGCGCAAAATCGCGATCGTGTCCTCGACGCTCGGCTCGTCCACCATCACCGGCTGGAAACGCCGCTCCAGTGCCGCGTCCTTTTCGATGTATTTGCGGTACTCGTTCAGGGTCGTCGCGCCGATGGTGCGGAGTTCGCCGCGCGCCAGTTGCGGCTTGAGCAGGTTCGAGGCATCGACCGAGCCCTCGGCCGCGCCCGCGCCGACGATCGTGTGCAGCTCGTCGATGAAAAGGATGACCTGCCCCTCCGAGTCGGTCACTTCCTTGAGGAAAGCTTTCAGCCGGTCTTCGAATTCGCCGCGAAACTTCGCGCCCGCCACCATCGCGCCAATGTCCATCGCGATGAGCTTTTTGTTTTTCAGCGACTCCGGTACGTCGCCGGAGATGATGCGGCGCGCCAGGCCTTCCACGATCGCCGTCTTCCCCACGCCCGGTTCGCCGATCAGGACCGGATTATTTTTCGTGCGGCGGGAAAGCACCTGCATGACTCGTCGAATCTCGTCGTCGCGCCCGATGACCGGGTCGATCTTGCCGCGGCGCGCCATCTCGGTCAGGTCGCGTCCGTATTTCTCCAGCGTCTGGTATTTGCCCTCGGGATTCTGATCGGTCACGCGCTGCGACCCGCGCACCTGCTGCAAGGCCTGCATCAGCTTGTCGCGGGTCACGCCCAGCTCTTTCAAGGTCCGGGCTGCGGGCACGTTCGCGTTCGTTAGGGCGAGAAGGTAATGCTCGGCGCTGACGAATTCATCCTTCAGCTTCGCCATTTCCAGGTCGGCGCCATCGAGCACGCTGCGCAGATCGTTGCCGAGGCGGAGATCGACATTGCCCCCGCTCACCCGGGGGAATTTTTGCAGCGCGCCCTCCAGCCGCTCCGTCAGGGCATCGGCGGAGAGACCGATCTTCTCGAGCAACGGCCGGGCGATACCCTCGCTCTGATCGAGCAGGGCGAGAAGGAAATGCTCGTTGGTGATCTCCTGTTGCCCGGCCTTGGAAGCGAGATCCTGCGAAGCTTGCAACGCCTCCTGCATTTTCTGCGTGAACTTATCGATGCGCATGTCGTAACCTATGAGGCGCCGCGCAGCTCGCAATCGGTCGCATGCGTTCCAGACTTCCCAAGCTCCAACGAGGGCGCCTCCCTCACCGGTCCCGGCGTTCCGCCGAAGCGGCCCTGACCGGTGACGCGACGCTCCTCCTGATCATCGCGAGCACGATTGTGCTCGCCTGCGGCTGGGTAGCCTGGCGCTATTACGAATCGGAGGAGGATCAGGCGCGCGCTTATGCCCAGCGGACGGTGGAAAGACTGGTCGTCGCGCACGACCTCAACTATTTCAGCACCAACCTGAGCTCGGCCGCCCGGCCCGGCTATCCGCCTAACCGCCGCCGGTTCATCATCTCCAGCCTAACGAAACTGGGGGTGCCGACCGGACCGATCAAGCTCGTGGCCTCCGCCGCTCGCGACAACGATCCAAATGTGCCGGGACCGATTACGCGTTTCACCAGCCGTCTCACCTATCCCGCGGCCGACGCCCGCATCTTTCTCGAGGTCGCCCGCTGGCATGGGCATTGGCGAATCGAGCTGCTGGCGTTGGAATGGAAAGAGCCGGACCCGCCCGAGCCATCACCATGACTCCCGAAGACGCGCCCCCGCCACTTTGGCTCGAAGCCATCCCCGATCGCGAGCCGTGGCGGCGCGGGCGGGACGCGATTTGTTTCATCACCTTCTTTCTTCTGCTCGGTGAAGCTGCGTTTATCGGCTGGAGTATCTTACAGGGCGATTTGCGCATCTTTCTTCTCGCTGCCGGACTGGGCGGGCTCGCTTGCATCTTCCTTTACTTCATCTGGGTCGGCCGCAACTGGCCGCGCTGGATCATCGCGCCCTTCTTTGCCCTCGCGGGGTTCGCCAGTCTCATCTGGGGGATCAGGGACGGCGACGGTCCACTGCTGCTCGCGGGAATCGGCGGGCTGATCTTTTTTTCTTATCTCGCCCTGGCCCCTTCGGTTTACGCTTTCGCTCGCCACCAACGGGAGCGGATCAAGCTGGGCGAAAGCCTCATTGTCGCCGCGGTCTTTATGCTCCTGCTCGCGAGCCTGGGCAGTGCTCTCTTCGCTTTTTATTCGTACGTCTCGGGAGTCGAGAGCGAAGCCTTCCGCTTCGCCGCGACCACTTTTAACCAGGTCTTCGTCTATCATGATGAAGAGTTCCTGCGGAGCAATCTGAAGGATGAGGAGCGCGCCATTACGCCGCATTATTTCCTCGAGCGGTTAACCCGTGAACTCGGAGCACCCCTGGGCATCGGGGAGGTGGAACATAAATTCACCACCCGGCTGATCGCGCGCCGTCTTTGGGTGGAAGGAAAATTCCAGCTGCCGGTGACCTATGACTCCGGTGCGCCCGTCTGGGTCAACATCCAGGTCTCACGGATCGGCGACGGCTGGCAGATCGATCACATCGGTTGGCGTTTCAAGCGGGGCGAGCTCCAGGGCGGCGAAGCAAAATAGAGGGAGGCCGGGGTCACCGCCCCCGGCTACAGCTCCTCAGTGCACGACTAACGAGTAAAGCGGTCCGAGCGGATTGAGGAGCTCGGTCTTGTCCTGGGAGACGGCGAGGTAAACCTGGAGGCCCCAGAGGAAAACGAAGCCGGCGGCGAGTGCGCCGCCGGAGCGGCGGGTCAGTCGTGGACGAGGAAGTGCGGCGAGGAGGTTGCGGGCGGAAAATAGTTCGAGCGCGTGCAGGAGATAGAGCGCGCCGGCGGCGGCAAGGAGAGGGAAAGCAAGCCAGTTAAAATAAAAGGCGAGGGCGAACTCGCCGTGCAGCAGGTGATGCATGGCGCGGGTGATGCCGCAGAAGATGCAGGGCAACCCCGTGATCGCGCCGCAAGAGGTGGCAAGGGGGAACCAGGCCGGGAGCGCGCCCTGCTGATCGTGGGCGAGAGCCAAAAGGACGAGCGGGAGGAGCAAGAGGTAGAGAAAGCGCCAGCGCCGGGCAAGCGGCGTAAGGGCGATGGCGGAGGCGAGCTTCATACGGCGGGCGGTGGCGGCGGCTGTGGCGGTGGCGGCTGCTGGATCGGCGGGATGGGCGGTGGCGGGGGGGCGTTGGGATCGATGGCGGGCAGCTCGGCTGGGCTGACGCCGGCCCAGACGTCATAGGGATCGCCAAACTGCCGGATGAAACAGAGCGGGTAGGTGTAGAGAAACATGACGAGGGGGAGAAGGATGACGGTACCGAGGTAGGGCACGGCAGCGAGGCAGCAGGTGATGCAGGCGGCGATGCAGCCGATCATGGCGGCGGCGATGTAGAGCAGGATGTAAAAGAGCCCGAAGAGGATGAAGACTCCCGGGTTGGCGACGATAAGTCGCCAGACTTCGCCGAAGGCCTCGGTCGCGCCGCAGCGCCGGCGATACATTACCGGCACGGTGAATTTCATGATGAGCGCGATGACGAGCGCAACGAGAAAGAAGGTGACCCCGAGGAGGATGAGGATGGGCAGGGGAACGATGACCGTTTTCCAATGCCAGCGCAGGAGGAAGAGGATGACAAGGCCGCCGGCGAGGAGCGTGCTGCAAAAGCTGATGATGACCTGGAGGAGGAAGTAGCGGTTGCCCTCGGGGCGGAATTCGTGCCAGGGCGCGACGATGGCGCCGCGATTGCGCACGATGCAGTCGGTAAACATGAAACGGCCGCGGGCGTTGAGCCACAGAAGAACGAGGACGATGGCGATGACGACGATGGCGCCGCTGATGATGACCGGGAGGGCCCAGGGGGGTAACCCGTCGAGCGAGATGTTGCCGCCGGTGGTCCATTTCCAATTCCAGTCGTCTTTGTTGTAACCGCTGCGGTAATTGAAGCTGAAGCCGCCGAACATGGTGGCGAGCCAGGCGGCAAAGCCGATGACGAACCACTTCGCGAGGTCGAAGGGGCGGAAGAGGATTTTGGTGGTGGTCTCAAAGGCTTCGCCGAAAGGGGCGAAGATTTCGATGCGCGGTTCGCTCGGCTCCATGGGAGAATTCCAAACAGGTTCGAGGGGTGGAGGCAAGCTCCGATGGCCACGAGGGGCGCGGCGGATCTAACCGGTGCCGAAGTAGCGATCGCCGGCGTCGCCCAGGCCCGGGACGATGTAGCCAACGTCGTTTAATTCCGGATCGATCGCGGCGGCGACGATCGGGACATCGGGATGCGCGCCCTGCAGGGTCTCGATCCCGGGCGGGCAGGCGAGGACGCAGAGAAACTGGAGGCGGGTGGCGCCGGCGGCTTTCACGAGGGTGACGGCCTCGGCCGCGCTGTGGCCGGTGGCCAGCATCGGGTCGAGGACGAGCACCTCGGCGGCGGCGAGATTTTCCGGGAGGCGGCAATAGTATTGCACGGGCTGGAGGGTCTTCGGATCGCGATAAAGACCGACGTGACCGGTGCTGGCCTCGGGGATTAACGCCATCATCCCTTCCTGCAGGCCGAGCCCGGCGCGGAGGATCGGGACGAGCACGATGGATCGCGGCAGGATGTGGCCTTCGAAGGATCGGAGTGGGCTTTCCATCGGCGCGGATTCGGTTTCCCAACGGCGCGCGGCCTCCACGAGGAGAAGGAGCGCGACCTTTTGCAGGGCACGGCGGAAGTCGTTAGGCGGGGTGGCCCTGGCGCGCAGGATGGAGAGCTGGGCCGCGGCGATTGGGTGTTCGAGCACCTGCAAATCGGCGGCGGTGGACAGTGACGCGCTCATGTTCCCGGATGATGGAGCGGGCGGGGGCTTTGTGCAATGCGCCTGAGCGCAGAGCCTTGACCCGCTCAGCAGGGAAACCGACACTCCTTCCTCTCATGCGTGCCCAAACTCTTTTCGAAGCCCGCTGGATCTTTGCCGTGCTTGTCGGCCTCACGCTGCTGAGCCTGCTCTTCCTGCCGTGGCTCGCGCTGCTTTTTGTGGCGCTAATCGGTTACACCTTTGCCTTCTTTCGCGACCCGGACCGGGTCGCGCCGGAGGATCCGGACCTGGTGGTGGCGGCGGCGGATGGAGTGGTAGTGGAAATCGAGGATCTCGAGGAAAGCGAAATCGTAAAGGGCCCGATGCGACGGGTGGCGATCTTCCTTTCCGTCTTTGACGTGCACACCAACCGCGCCCCGATCGATGGCCGGATCATTTACCGCGAGCATCACCAGGGCATGTGCCTCGACGCGCGTAACCCGGCATGCTCGGAGAAAAACGAGGCGATGACGTGGGCCTTTGAGAATCCGCGCGCGACGCTCGTCGTCAGGCAAATCACCGGCGCGATCGCGCGGCGGATCGTCGGCTGGTCGCAGGTGGGCGATTCGCTGGCCAAGGGCGAACGTTTCGGGATGATCCGTTTCGGTTCGCGGACGGAAGTGTACCTGCCGCTGAGCGCGACTGTGCTGGTGAAGGTGGGCGACCGCGTCGCCGGCGGCTCGAGTGTGATCGCGCGCCTTTTTTAGAATCATGTCCGACGCGCGCCAGCCAAAAATTTATCTCCTGCCGAACCTGATGACGGCGGGCAACCTCTTCTGCGGGTTTGCCGCGGTCCTGCGGATCTATGACGGCGCGCAGGAAGCCGATTTCCTCGAGGCGGCCTCGGATTTCCACGACGCGATCTGGTTCATCCTCGCGGCCTGCATTTTCGATCTGCTCGACGGCCGGCTGGCGCGGCTGGGCGGGCACGAGAGCCCGTTCGGGCGGGAGTTTGATTCGTTAGCCGACATCGTTTCCTTCGGGATGGCGCCGGCGCTGCTGGTTTACCAGATCGTGCTCGGCGAATTCCAGAATCTCGGCTGGATGATCGCGTTTGTTTACCTCGCCTGCGGCGCGCTCCGGCTGGCGCGGTTCAATTGCGTCGCCGCCGCCGGGCCGTCGAACAACCCGGACAAAAACTTTACCGGCTTCCCGATTCCGGCCGCGGCCGGGGTGATCGCTTCGCTGACGCTGTTCATGCTCTGGCTCGACGAAGGCCAGCGCACGATCGGCCGCTGGAAGTACGCGCTCCCGGTCCTGATGCTCTTCCTGTCGTTCATGATGTTCAGCAAATTCCGCTACCCGAGCTTCAAGGCGGTGAACTGGCGGACGACGCAATCGATTCCGCGCTTCCTCTTCCTCATCGCGGTCCTCGCGCTGACGGTGAAATTCTATCACTGGATGGCGGCGGTGATTTTCATCAGCTATCTCCTCTACGGATTTCTCCGGCCGTTCCTCTCGCCCAAGCGGCGGCGCGTGATCGAGGAGGAGATCGGCGAAGAATCGCCCGAGGACGAGACGACGGACGAGATTACCTAACGATTCAGCCGGGCGAGAATCTCGGGGTCGCGCACGTCGGCCCAGTCGCCGCTGAGCTCGAGCGCCTGCACTTTTTTGCCGGATTGGGCGAGGGCGCGGATGGCGTCGGTGAGCTCAAACTCGCCCCGGGGGGAACGCTCGAGCCGGGCGGTGAAATCGAAGATGCTCGGGCGGAAGGCGTAGATCCCGGCGTTGTACCACGGGCTGGTCGGCTCGCCCGGTTTTGGTTTTTCGCGCAGGTCGATGAGCTCGAAACGCTCGTTGACGAAGACCGCGCCGCCCTGGCTGACGTCGTCGCTGCGCTTGACCGTGACGATGGCTTCGGTGCCGTCGTCCAGGCTCGTTAGGCACGAGTAATTGGAGGGTTCGACGAGGATGTCGCCGTAGCTGAGGATGAAGGGATCGCTCCCGGCAAAATTGCGCGCCAGTTCCACCACCCGGCCGGTCCCATCCTGCTCCACCTGGGTGGCGTAGCCGATCTCAACGCCGAGGCTCGCGCCGTCGCCAAAAGTTTCCCTAACGACCTCCGCGCGCCAGCCGACGATGATGAGAAACTGCCGCACGCCCGCCCCGCGCAGGCCCTCGATGATGTGCTGGAGAATCGGTTTGCCGCGGACCGCGATCATCGGCTTGGGCAGATCGTTCGTGAGGTCGCGCATGCGGGTGCCGCGGCCGGCGGCGAGCAGGACCGCCCGGGTGATGGCGGCGCTCATGAGTGCGCGTGCTCCTCGTGCCGGTGCTCGTCGTGTTCGGTCGGGCAATCTTCGCCGACGCAAAGCTCAAACTGAATCGTGGTGTGCTCGATCCCGAAACGCTCGTGCAGTTCGTGCGCGATCGTCTTGAGCAGTTTGTCGTCGAGCTGCGGCTCGCGTTTCACGACATGCGCGGTGCAGGCCGTCTCGGTCGTGCTCAGGCCCCAGACGTGCAGGTGATGAACCGCGGCGACGCCCGGAAGTTGCTCGAGGAAATTTTTCACCGCCCCGGGATCGATCCCGCGCGGGACGGCGTCGAGCACGAGATTGACCGAATCGCGCAGCAGGCCCCAGGTGCCGATGAGAATGATGACGACAATGACGAGGCTGCTGATCGGATCGATGAGCGACCAGCCGGTCTGGAAAATGACCACGCCCGCCACGACCACGCCGGCCGAGACGGCCGCGTCCGCCGCCATGTGGAGGAAGGCGCCGCGAATGTTGAGATCGCCTTTGCGGCCGCGGGCAAACATCCAGGCGGTGATGCCGTTGATGACGACGCCGGCGGCGGCGACCCAGATCATCGTCTGGCCAAGAACGGGTTCGGGCTGGCGAATGCGGCGGATCGCTTCCCAGGCGATGGCGCCGATGCTGACGAGGAGAAGGATGGCGTTGAAAAGCGCGGCCAGGACGGAAGTGCGGCGCAGGCCGTAAGTGAAACGCTGCGTCGGAGTGCGGCGGGAAAGATTGGTCGCGGCCCAGGCCATGAGCAGGCCCATCACGTCGCTCAGGTTGTGGCCGGCGTCGGCCAGGAGCGAGAGCGAATGGCTGTACAAACCGAAGATCACCTCGGCGATGATGAAGCCGGTGTTGAGCAGCACGCCGATGGCAAAGGCGCGGCCGAAATCGGTTTCGTGTTGGTGGCTATGACTCATCGTCAAACTGGCAGCACTGGGCTGATGATCGCACGTAGAGCACAAAGGTCGCAAAGTCCATTACAAGAGATCCTGGTGCGGTTGCTGGAGGGAAGCGCTCTGTCGCTTCCGCTATTCGCGGCACCGACGGAGCGGTGCCCTCCAGGGCTGGATGCGTTAGCGGTCTTTTCGTTAGGCTACTGCGGCGGCGAACCGGCAGGCGCGGGCGAGGCAGTTGGCGATGCGGCCGGTGTCGGGGACGGCGAGGACGGCGGCGCCGGTTTTGCCGCGGCCGCGACGGTCAGCGCCGGGAGGTCGGCCTGCTTGATCAGGTCGTTCACTTTCGGCACCTCTTCGCTCTTGATCCGGGTCCAGCTCTGCAACTGCGTTTCAAGGCGGCCATCCAGCATCTTGAAGACTTCAAGCTGCGGCTCGGTCGGGGCGGCATCCGCTTCGATCACCTTGGCGAAGGTGTAGAACTGTTCGTTCAACTGGTTCGGGTAAACGAGATTTCCCTCCGAGCTCTTCATGTTGACCTGGATCAGTTTTTCTTCGACGGCCGACATCTCTTTCTCCAGGTCGGCGGCGGCGGCGAGGGCGGGTTGGAGTCGCTCGTCGTCGCCCGCGCGCTTGCGGAAGGCGTCGAGCTGCGACCGGGTGTCGCGGATTTCGTTGACTGCCAGGTGCAGCTGCGAGAAGCGCCCGTTCACCTTCAGGGAAAACTCGACCGATTTTTTGATGTCATCCTCGGCGCCCTTCAGGCGTGGATCCATCGCGAGGCGGAGCGGCGCGGTCTCGCTCTTGTCCGTTAGTCGTTAGGCGGACCTGGTATTCGCCCGGCAGGGCGAGGGTGCCGCGCGGGTTGCTCCCGAAATAGAAGGTGCCGGGCGTGTGCACCGGGGGAGCGTGGCGCAGGTCCCAGGCGAATCGGTTCATGCCCGCCTTTGCGGGAATGGTCGTGGGCGCTTCGACTTGATCGGGCCACTCCGGCGCCTGCGAGTCTTCCCCTTTCTCCATGCTCGAGAGTTGCCGGACGCTTTTGCCCTGCGCGTCGAGAATCTCCAGCGTCACTTCGCCTTTCGGCGCGTTCTTGAAGTAGTAATTGATGATCGCGCCGGCGGGCGGATTGGTCCCGACCGGCGGGCGGGAATCAAATTCCTGCGGGTAATGCAGGCGGACCGCGGTCTGCGGCACGTAAAGTTTCATCTCGGCCTGCGCGATCTGGTCGTTGACCTGGCGGAGCGGCGTCAAGTCGTCGAGGACCCAGAAGGAGCGGCCGTGGGTCGCGACGACGAGGTCGTCATCCTTCACCACGAGGTCGTGGATCGGCGAAGTCGGCAGGTTCATCTGCAGCGGCTGCCAGTGCGCGCCGTCGTCGAACGAAACATAAACCCCGAGCTCGGTCCCGGCGTAGAGGAGCCCACGGCGTTTCGGATCTTCGCGCACCGCGCGGACGTAGGCGCCTTCCGGGATGCCGTTGGTGATGGCGGTCCAGTTCCGGCCGGTGTCGGCGGTCTTGAAAATGTAGGGCTTGAAATCATCGAGCCGATGGCGATCGACCGCGACGTAGGCGATGCCGGCGTCGAAATGCGACGGATCGATCAGGCTGACGTGACTCCACTCCGGCATGTTTGGCGTGACGCGCTGCCAGGTGGCGCCGTCATCGATCGTGACGTGGAGCAACCCGTCGTCGGTGCCGGCCCAGAGCATGCCTTTTTTCAAGGGCGACTCGGCGAGCGCGAAGATGGTGTTGTAGTACTCGACGCTGGTGATGTCGTTCTGAATCGGACCGCCGCTCGGTTTTTGTTTGCTCTTGTCGTTGCGGGTGAGGTCTTCGCTGATCGCCGTCCAGCTTTGGCCCTGGTTGGTCGATTTGAAAACCGCTTCCCCGGCGGTGTAGATCGTGTCGGGATCATGCGGCGAGAGGAGCAGCGGCGAGATCCATTGGAAGCGATGCTTCAGAGTTTTCCGCGCCGTGGCCGGAGTTATCGACCGGCCAGACGCTGATGTCCTGGTAATGGTCCTTCGCCTTGTCGTAGCGGGTGATGTAGCCCTCGTTGTTGGAGTAGATGATGTTGGCATCGCGCGGATCGGGCACGACGAAGCCGCACTCGCCGCCGCCGGCCTGGAACCAATCCTCCCGCCCGATCACGCCGTTCTCGCCGCGACTCGCGATCCCAACATTCGAGTTGTCCTGTTGCGCGCCGTAGATGCGATACGGAAACGAGTTGTCGGTCGCGACATGATAAAACTGCGCCGTCGGCTGGTTGTTCTGGGTCGACCAGGTCTCGCCGCCGTCGATCGAGACACTCCCGCCGCCATCGTTCGCGTAGCCGATGCGGTTGGGATTTTTCGGGTCAATCCAGAGCCCGTGATGATCGCCGTGCCGCGCCGGGAGGAGCTTGAACGTCTTCCCGCCATCGACCGAGCGGAAGAGACCGGTGTTCAGGACGTAGAGCGTGTCGACCGAGCGCGGGTCCGCGTAGATTTTGCTGAAATACCAGGCGCGCTGCCGGAAGCGGAGATCGTCGTTGATCTTCTCCCAGGTCTCGCCGCCGTCGTCCGAGCGGAAGATGCCGCCCTCTTTCGCCTCGATGATCGCGTAAACGCGCTCGGAATCGGCGCGCGAAACCGTGACGCCGATGCGGCCGAGGATTCCTTCGGGCAAACCGTGGCCCTTCAATTCCTGCCAGGTCGTTCCGCCGTCGGTCGAGCGATAAAGCCCGCTGCCCTCGCCGCCGCTGGAGAGAAACCACGGCTGCCGCCGCACCTGATAGAGGGCGGCGAAAAGCGTGTTCGGATTATGCGGATCGAAGACGATGTCGATCGCGCCGGTGTTCTCGTCCTTGAACAAAACCTTCGTCCAACTCTTTCCGCCATCGGTCGTGCGGAAGATGCCGCGCTCCGCGTTTGGCCCGTAGGCGTGGCCGACGGCCGCGACGAAAACGATCTCTTTGTTCTCGGGATGAACGATGAGCGCGCCGATGTGGCGGCTATCTTTCAGGCCGACGTTGCGCCAGTTGCGGCCGGCATCGACCGATTTATAGACGCCGTCGCCGTAGGTGATGTTGCCGCGCAGCGCCGCCTCGCCCGCGCCGGCGTAAATCGTGTTCGGATCGCTCGGCGCGACGGCGAGGGCGCCGATCGACGAGGTCGTGCGCTGCTTGTCGAAAAGCGGCTTCCAATTCTGGCCGCCGTCGGTCGTTTTCCACACCCCGCCCGCGGCGGCGCCGAAGTAGTAAGTGTTCGGTTCATCCGGCACGCCCTCGATCGCGAGCGCGCGCCCGCCGCGGAAGGGGCCGACCTCGCGCCACTTCATCCCGCTCCAGAGTTTTTCGTCGAACTGGTTTTTCCGTGCGCTCGGTGCTTCCGTCGCCGCGGCCGGCGTAGGCGAGGGGCTCGCGTTGGAGAAAACGGCCGGCTCCGGACGTCGGCTCGGGCTTCTTTGCTTTCGCCGCGGGCGACTGTGATTCCGCTGGAGTCGTTAGGCCAAGAATCAGACTGCCGGCGAGCAGACTCGAGAACAGCGCGCGCGAGGCGCGCCCGAAGATTGGAAGCATGCGCGTAGTGTGGGGATGGTTCCGCTTCCCATCAACCGGAATGATGAACGGGCGGGCTCACGCCGATGCCGGCTCGTGGAGCCGCGATCGATTTCCCGCAATCGACGTCGATTCCTCCGATTGCAAATCGGAGCTACGGCCGACGTCTTGCGGAGGACGTGCGATTGACCGCGAAGAATTTCCGCTCCGCTCTGTTATTGCGGATCATCCGGTCGATATGGCTCGAAGCAATCTTCTTTCACCCCGTTCGTAGGCGCAGATGCCCGACTTGTTCTCGACCTGGCGGCAAACGCCGCAGCCCGGCCGGAAGCATTCGCTTCGCGTTCGTCAAAACTTTACGCGATCGATGTGGATCGCGCTCCAGTTGCTCCCACGTCAACGTGGCGTGAGGCGATTCGAGTAGCTCTCGTGGTCGATCGTCCGGCGAATCCCGTCGATCCAGCCGACGCAGAGCGCCTATCGACCGACTCCGGTCAGGTCATGCTCGGCTTGCCGGTGTGCTTCTTGTAAAACCCGACCCAAAGCTCGCGGGCGGTAGCGTGATTCTGGCGCAGCCAGCGCCGGAAAGCGGTCGGGTTAGGGAAAAAAATCGGAGACACGAGGTTCTTTTCGGTGGCGAGTGTGTAGAGGCGGCCGTGTCGGCCGCAAATGGTGGCGCTGAATGATCGCCGACAGTCCGCCTCAGAGCGGCGTGAACTGCGCCTCTTCCTTCAGGAGGGCTTCTGCCTTCTGGAAAAGCGCGCGCGCTTCCTCCGGCGAGTCGCCGACCGCGGTCAGGCCGAGTCGGCCGGCGCTACCGAGCGCGCTCAGCATGTGAAAGACCACGCCGGTTTGCCGCACCTGGCCAAAGTGCAGTCCGTGACGCACCACCAGGTCGAAAAGATCATCGGGGGTGTAGCCGCGGAAAAGCGGCGAGTCCACATGATCGCTGGCGACGAGAAACTTCTTTCTCCCGTTAGGCGTGGCAAAGGTGGCGCTTTCCGGGTCATACCTCCCGCCGGTGAGGAATTGCAGGGTGAGAAACGGATGAGTCGTACCGCCTTTGCGCAGGTTGATCTCGATCGCAAAGGTTTCCCACGGCGCGCCGGCGCTGGCGCGGGTGACGACAAAATCGAGCGCGAATCGTCCGATCACGTTCGCGTTGCGGAGGAGGTCGCCCACCTTGGCCGCATCGCGCGTGATGGCGGCGGCGTAGGCCGGGTCAGCGGGAAAAATGCAGCCGAGATAACTCTGCCCGCTCGGCCCGCCGAGCATTTGATCGTGGGTGGAAAGAAGCTCGACCTCGCCGAGCGGGGTGATCCGCAGTTGCACGCTCGGGCTGCGCACTTCCGCCGCGCCGACGCCGACCCGCTCTTCCACGATCCCGCCGCGGGCACGGAATTTTTCCCAGTATTCCTCGAAGCGGGTGGAGGCGAGCTCGAAGCGCATCGCGCGCAGGCGTTCGCGCATGGTCTCCTCGTTAGGCTGGGCCATGTCCGTGAGGTCGACCAGGGCGTTGCCTTCGCCGGAGACGCCTTCGTTCAGCTTCACCACCGCCTGCGCGATCGTAGGCCGCTGCGCTCGCATCTGGAGAAGGGCCGCGATCACTTCTTCGATCGTGTGCAGGTTATCGAAGCCGAGCGGGTGATCGATCCCGGCCTCGGCAAACAATTTCCGGCAGCCGGTCTTGGTCCCAAAAGAGAGATGGAGCGGGTCCGCGCCGTAGAGCGGAATGTCGAGCCGGAGGGCGAGATTGCGCTCGAGATAAGTCGTGTTGTAGCAGACGAGATGGGCGCGCTTTTTATCCGCGATCCCCGCTTCGATCTGCCGCAGCAGGCGCGGTCGCTCGAGGACCTTGAGGCTGAGCGGGCGGGCCGAATCGTCATAGGGCGCGAGCAGGGTGAGCCGGCGCATGGCATGGCGCGGGATGATGCCCGGGAGCAGATCGAGATAATATTCGATCACGCTCGGATGAATCGCCTGCGAGGTGACATAAATCATGCGCGCGCGCGGCTGGGTGAGGAGAAGCAGCAGAAAAAGAAAGCGTTCCTCGTAGGCCTGCACTTCGAGGCCGGTGATCGCCATGTCGATCGACATCGAGGGTACGACCACGATGGTTTGTTCGTCCTCGTTGAACGCCTGGATCGAGCGCCAGAGCGGTACGAGCTTTTGCTGGAGAGCCTCAAACTGCGCTGCAGCTTCCGCGGCCGAAACGCCTTTGGGCAATCCAACAAGACTGGGGTCCGTTTCCATCCAGAAAGTTTAACCTGCCTGGCAAGCCGCCCCGAAAAGGCCTCCGGAGGCGAGACGAGCCCTCTCGGAACTCGCGCCCGCCTCCGGTAAAACCTGGCGACCCGTTAGGGGATGGTGACGACCACCTCGTTGGAGCAGTCGCTGGAATCTGTCTCGCACACCTGGTAGGTGAATGATCCAGTCATGCTGCCGAGGTTGTCCTGCGTCCGGCCGTCGTCGGGCGTGGTTTGCACGATGACGTTGTTGCGGAAAACGTTCACATCGCCGCCGTCGGCCGGATCCCAGCGAAGAAGGACGGAATTCATGCTCCCGCGGCTGCGGGCCCGGGCCGACAACTCAATGTCGCCGCCAGAAGTGTTGCCGACTTGCGCCCAGAAAGCAGTGTTGAAAGTGCTGGTGCCGCTGTTGTTGCCGCCGCCACTGGTGCTGCAGCCGCCGTGCGTGTGCACGCCCACCGCGTTGCCTGTCGTATCATCAATCACCGGGCTGCCGGAGTTTCCACCCTCGGTATCGGTCTGGTAGCGCATCGTCGTTCCGGAGGACCCGGCGTTGGGACCGGTGTGCGTCTGGTTGGTCTGGTTGGCCGTGCCGCCGTCGACTCCGTAGCCGGTGATGCGGATGATCGCGGGTCCGAGATTCTGCACCAGATTGAAGGATGCGCCCTGCGCCTGGAGCGCGGTCATGCCGGTCTGGGCATTGGGCAGGGTCTCGAAGACGCCCCAGTCGTTGCCGACGCCGGCGTTGCTGAAAACGCGGGTGGAATCATCGACCACATACTGATCTTCCGGGCCGGGATGCTGAATGGTGCCGTTAGGCAAAGAAGGCGGAACGTTAAACTCGACGGTATTCGCACTCCCGGCCGAGGAGACGCAATGCCCGGCGCTGATGAATCTGCCGTCAGCAATGAGCCAGGCGGTGCAGCCGATGGAGAGAAGACGCCCGGTCCGGGGATCGGTCGAGGGCGTGCGATCGTCGGTCGGGCCGCACTGCGAGGCGGGCGCGTCCATGTTACCCACCATCACTTCGGTCATGCGGGCGAAGACGTTTTTGTCCCCGGAAGCGACATGGAGGTCGACCCGGAGAGCGTCGCCGTTGAAATAGGCGCTGGAATTTTTCCACTGAGCGAGGGCGCGGGCGTCGAGGCGCTGCTGGGCGCCATCGTAGAGGGAAGTGACGGTGAGATAACTGGCCCGGCCAAGCTCGACGCCGCTAAAATTTAAGCGCAGCCAGGGCGAGCCTGGAACCTTGACGACTTTGCTGGCAGCGACGCGGGTGGCCGCTTCCCCCGGAAGGCTGGAATGCAGGCCACTGTCCAGCGCATAGGGCTGCATGCGATAAGGCAGCGGCGCTGTCTGAGCCCAGGCCGGGCTGGTGGAAATAAACGTGAGCAGGGTTAGCGCGGAGATGAAGTGGAGTTTCATGTTTGAGCCGACGATCGTACTGGGATCGGAGCCGCCCGGGCAATAACTTTCTTTCCGCGTGCTGCGCGTGGCAGAGCGCGCGTCAACGATCCTGCTTGAAGACCCGGCCTTCCTTCATGACGAAGCCGACCTTCTTCAAAACGGTGACGTCGCCTAACGGATCGCCCGCGACCGCGATCAGGTCCGCGCTTTTTCCCGGTTCGATCGTTCCCACCTGATCCTTCAGGCCGAGAAGATCGGCGGCATTCACCGTCGCGGCCTGGATGGCGGTGGCGGGTGTCATCCCGTGCTTCACCATGAGCTCGAATTCGTCGGCATTTCGCCCGTGCTTGGAGACGCCGGCATCGGTGCCGAAAGCGATCTTCACCCCGGCCGGGACTGCTTTGCGCAAGGCTTCGCCGGTGATCCCGATGCGCCAGTCGATCTTCTTGCGCACCTCGGGGGCGTAGGCGTCGGGATTGGCGGCGATCCGTTCGATGTAACCATTAATGGTGGAGAGCGTCGGCACGTAGTAGGCGCCGGAGGAAACGAAAAGCTTGAGCGCCGCATCGTCGAGCAGGGTGCCGTGTTCGATCGAATCGGCCCCGGCGCGCAGGGCGAGTGCGATCCCATCCGCGCCGTGCGCGTGGACGGCGACTTTCTTGCCGTAGCTGTGGGCGGTTTCCACGATCGATTTCACTTCATCGTCGCGCATCTGCGCGCCGAGGCCGAGGCCGATGCGGCTGTTCACCCCGCCGGTGGTGGCGATCTTGATCAGGTCCACGCCGCGGCTGATCTGTTTGCGGACCGCGCGGCGGCAATCATCCGCGCCGTCGCAAGTGGTGGCGTGCGCTTCCAGCGCGGGATGCAATTCCTCGCGAAAACCAAGCGTCGGATCCATGTGGCCCGAGGTGGTGGAAATGCCGGAACCCGCATCGAGGATGCGCGGACCGGTGGCCCAGCCTTTGGCGATGGCATCGCGCAAGGCGAGGGTGACGCCATCGGAGTTGCCGACGTTGCGCACGGTGGTGAACCCGGCGTCCAAAGTCTTGCGCGCGTTCCAGGCGGCTTCGTAGGCGCTGCTCGCCACACTGTCGGTCACGCTGGCGAGCTGCCCTTCCATGCCGGCGCGATCGGAATCGAGATGCACATGGCAATCGATCAAGCCCGGCAACACGAAGCGATCGCGCAGATCGATCACCGTGCCACCGGCCGCCGGTTGGACGAAGCCATCCTGCACCGCGGCGATTTTTCCATCCCTGACCAAAACCGAAACATTGCGCCGCGGTTCTTTTCCCGGCCGATCGAGCAATGTGCCAACGTGAATCACCGTCTCCGCCGGCGTGACTGCGGGCGCGGGCGATTGGCCGTGCAACTGAGCGGCACCGAAGATCAGCGGAAGCAGGAGAAGATGAAAAAGGCGCATCAGGAGTTCTCGCCGACTTCTCCGCAGGCTTCAATGGCGATTGCGTTTGGGCTCGGCTCGCCGCGCGAGCAGGTCATGTTATGATTGCTCGGAATAAGCCAGCCGGGATCGAAAAAATGAATTGGGATGCGATCAACGCAATTTCGCAATTTGTCAGTTCCATCGCCGTGGTTTTGTCGCTGCTTTACCTGGCGAAGGAAGTTCACCGCAGCACCCGGGTCGCGAAAGTTGCGGCGCAGGACGCGGCCGCGTCCGCCGTTCGCGAAGTCACCAAGACCTTCATGGAGAACGCGGAGATGTCGCGCATCTGGGGAACGGGTTTGGAAGACATTCAAACTTTGTCGCGAGAAGACCAGGCCCGTTTTTTTCACGCGGTCCATCAGTTCCTCAAGGCGCTGGAGACGATTCATTTTCATCACGTCAACGGCCTGATGGACGAACAACTCTGGCACGGCTGGCAGGAGCTGCTCCGGCATTACATCGTCGCGCCCGGAATCGCGCGTTATTGGGAGATCCGGAGCCAGCTCTTTTCGGCGCGCTTTCGGCAATTCGTCAGCCAGCTTGAACCCGCGCGTGACCGCCGCACCGTCGGCACGCTGCTCGGGGAACTGTAGGAGCTTTCCTTTTCCTAAGTCGTCGCCGCACTGACAGCGGAAAAGATAAGGCCCGCCATGGCGCAATCCGTCAGGCGGCCCTTCCTCAATTTTCCCGGCTGTTAAGGAGACATGGGTCCGCCGCAAAGTTGGCGTGGACGAGCATCCACGTGTCGCCCTTTTTCCGGTTGGAAAACCGGATTTCTCGCCAGCTTGGCGATGCCTTTCGGTTCGGTGAAGCGAATCGTAAGTCAGACCCCGCAGTGGGATTTGCACGCCTGGAGATGGACGCAAAAAGCCCCGGCCTCTCTCGAGGCCGGGGCTGGATTTTCAGGACGATTGTCTTGCGAGACTAAGGCTTTGGCGCCTCGTCCGGAGTGGCGGCCGGCGACATCGCTTCCTTGGCGGAGTCCATCGCGCTGCTCGCTGCCTCCTCGACCTTGTCGACCGCTGTTTCGGCGGCGTCCTTGGTTGCCTCGGCGGCATTCATGGTCGCGTCCTTGGCTTGTTCCGCCATCTTGTCGACCGCGTCAGCGGCGGCGGGCGCGGCTTCCTTGGCTTTTTCCTGCGCTTCCTCGATTTGCTTGGCGGCGGCGTCCTTGGCTTCTTCGGCCTTGGTCTCCATGGTTTGTTTCGCCTCTTCCGCTTTTTGTTCGACGGTCTCGGCCGTCTTGCTGTTGCAAGCGGTCAGCGCGAGCGCCGCTGTGGAAATAAGCGCCAGTAGTTTGAGTTTTTTCATAGTGTGATTGGTAGTTGGTGGTTGTTGTGCGGCGATTACAAATCGCCGCCTGCGAGGGAGTTTCATCAGGAGAACGCCGATACGTCAACGCTTTGTTCCGGGAAGGACGAGATCGCCCGGCGCCGGTTCAACCCTCGGCGAAGAAAAAGATGATGAGGCCGATGAGGAGGAGGACGAGGACGAGCAGTGCGATCTTGATCCAGCTCTTCGGATATTTTCCGGCCAGCGCGCCCGTGACACCGTTGGCGACGATGCGGTAGGTCGTGCCGCTGTATTGATAAGTCAGCAGCCAGATCGGCAGGAGAACGTGCTTGAAAGTTTGCGCGCTGTAATCGGCGTCGATTTGCAGGTTGCGATGAGTATCGCCGGGGATTTGCGCGGCGCAGAGTTTGCGCAGCTCGGCGTCCATCGCTTCGCGGGAATGCTGGGCGGCCGCGACGAGATCGATCTGGTATTGCTCGACCACCCAGCCCGAAACGTAACCGGCGTCGTAGGGCGCGAGTTCCCGGGTCGGGAAAGGCTCGATTCCGCGGAGCAAAGCCGGCGGCACTCCGCGCGAGGCGGGCACAAGTTCGTCGTCGAAGAAATGCTCGAGTGCGCCGCTCGCCGGTTCCCAGCGGACGTGCTGCACTTGGCGGGTCTGGGTATTCCCCTTCGAATCGCGATAGGTTTCGGTCGTGTAGTAATAATACCCGGCATCCGCCATCCACTCCGCCGCGACCTGCGCATCGAACGTCCAGTAGGGGAGATAGAGCCCGTGGATGGTGTCGGTGAAGGCGCGATTCTTGAACCGGTTCGGCGCAAACCAGCGGCTGCGATACCAGGCATGCACTTTGTCGCGTACTTCGTTCTGGTCGACCTGAAACGGGAGCACGCTCTCCGGCCGAATCGGCGCCTTGGTCTGTTCGTAGGGAACGAGCGCGGGCGAACCGCAGAAGTCGCAGTTTTGCGCGACGCGTTCCGGTTTGAAAACCGAGATGGCCTGGCAGCTCTGGCATTTGACCGAACGGGTGGCGGTTTCCCAGCCGCGCTCGCTTTCCGGGATGGCGCTGAGCGCGCTTTCGAGGTCGTGTTCTTGAACAGCGCCGATCGCGGCCGTGCCGGGCTGCATCGGCGAGACCGCGCCGCAAAATGGGCAGACGAGCGCCTGTTTGGCGGGCGACCATTCCGCCGCGCCACCGCACGACGGACATTCGAAACGTTGCCGCGCGGTGACGTCCGCCATTTTTTTAACTTTGCAGGAAGTCGTTCAAGGCCGCGCGGGTGAAGCGGTAGCTGGAACCGATCTTCTTTCCTTTCAGGTCGCCGCTTTCCAGGATTTGCATGACGTCGGCTTCGCTCACGCCGATCGCTTCGGCAGCCTGGGCCGGCGTGAGAAGTTCGGGCAACGCCACCCCGCCGCCGGCCGCGGCCGCACTGCCTGAGGGCGCGGTCGATTGCAGGCTGTTTTGCTGCTGCATGATCTGCTGCGCCATCGCGAGCCCGACCGCCATCTCGGTCGCGACGCCGCCGGCGCTGCCGCCTTTTTCCATGCCCTGCGCCATCTGGAATTTCACGTAATCGTTCAAGTTCCCGACCGCGGCCATGCTCGAACGTTTGTCGATCGCCTGCTCCACTTCTGCCGGGACGGAGACGTTCTCAAGAACGAAGCTGGTGAGCTCGAGGCCGTACTTCGCCTGGATGATCGGGTTGATCAGCGGGAGAAGCGCCTCGCCCACTTCCTGGTAACGCGTCGCGACATCGAGCACGGGAATTTTCGCACTCGCCAGCGCGTCGCTGAAGATGCTGACGATGCGCGAGCGCATCGTCTCGGTGAATTCATCGAGCCGGAAGTTATGATCGCTCCCTGCCACTTCTTTCAGCATCAATTTCGGATCGCTCACCCGAAAGTCGTAGGTGCCGAAAGCGCGCACCCGCACGATGCCGAAATCCTGGTCGCGCATCATGATCGGATTGGACGTGCCCCACTTCAGGCCGGTGAAAACGCGGGTGGTGACGAAATAAACGTCCGCCTTGAAGGGCGACTCGAAACCGTACTTCCACGACTTGAGCGTGGTCAGGATCGGGATGTTATCGGTCGTGAGGCTGTGTTTGCCCGGTCCGAAGGTGTCGCCGAATTCGCCCAGGTAAACGAACTGCGCGACCTGCGATTCGCGCACGATTAATTGCGCCCCGCGCTTGATCTCGGCGTCGTTGTCTTCGAAGCGGAACGAGATCGTATTGCGCGAATCATCAGTCCACTCAATGACCTCGAGCAGCTGGCCGCGGATAAAACTCATCAGTCCCATATTTTTTCCTTTCGCTTGGTTGGTGTGCGGGAAAACGTAGCGTCTTCGCGCAAAACGCAAGCCGTTCTTGCAGCGCGGCAAGGAGAGCGGCGTGGCCAGGCTGCGGCGGTTTATTGCATCGACATGAAATCGTTAGGCGCGGAAACTCCGGCAAACCTAAAAAACATGATCAACCGCTTGCAACCGATTCTCGCGGCCGCGCTCGCACTCGCGCTCGCCAACCTCTGCTCCTCCTGCTCAAAAAGCTCGTTCGATCCGGTGGAACGGGAAGGTCCGCCCGCCCTCGTCCCGCAGCCGACAGGCGAACCGCGTTTCTGGCTGATGCTGAAGCAGGAGGAACAACGCATGCGCTATCTCGGCGGCGGCAGTCGCATGATCGGGAAATGGGTGACGGAGATTTATTTCCACTTCGATCTCCAGGCGCACGATCCTGCGACAGCCGAGCGTCTCTGGAAAAAACGGCTTCTGACGGTGAAAAACGAGGCCGGAGGACATACCGCCCAAGCGCGGCTGCTCGGGCAGGAAGGCGAGGTGGTCTGGATCTTTCTCAATGACCAGCCGGTCGCGATCTCGAGCAAGGACGGAAGCACGCTGGCTGACCGGAACACGCTCGAGCAGCAGAACCCCAACCTGCGCGGCTTGATTCCGAACAAGCTGGACTTCTATGCCTACGATGGCGGGCTGGTGATCACAGCGGCGGATGCGCGGCGTTTCCGGATCAGCGGGGCCGAGTTTCGCGCCCAGCCCTACACTCCGCCTAACGACGATTATTTCCGGCAGGTGGAATTCATGGCGACGCGCTGGAATGGCGGTTACCACACGAAGGATTTTATCGCCTACCAAATGATGCGGGATGGGAAATGGCTCGGTTTTTATTCGGAGAAAGAAGCAGCTCTCGCCGGCAATGATGAATGGGGCGACCACCTGGCCAAGCCGGAATCGATTTACCCCGAGGGCGCGAGAGCGCGGCGCACTTTCTGGACGGCGCGCATCGGTAAGACCAAGGAGTTCAGCGAGGGCACGCACGACCGGCTCTTTGATGTGACCCGCGTGTCCGGCGCGCCGGAATATTTGGAGGCGGGATTGCTGATCGAACAAGGTACGCGGCAACCGCTGCGCCTGCAGGACCCGCCCGGAGTGCTGGTGGTGCATCGGACCCGACTGGATGAGCAAGGCCGGGTGGCGATGACCCGGCTGGATGACAATCTGCAAACCAAGTGGACCGCCACGCTGCCGTTTCACGATTTGCGCAATCGTTATCAAATGCCGGGGCACCTCCTGCTTTACGGCATTGTGCAGGAAACGGTGAAAGGCGTGACGGGTTGGAGCGAGCATCTCGTGGCGCTCGATTTACGCGACGGCCGCCGGCAAGGCTGGGACGTCCGGCGTGAGCGCGTGCTCGAGGCCTCGGAGATGGAGCCGGCGGCGGATAAATAACGCCGGGTCGCGCAGACGTGACCGGCCTGACGAAAAGACTCTCGGGCGCGGGTCGACAGCTTCATCGGCGCGAAGAAATGCTGCCTAACGAGCAAGGAAGTCGCGGGGGTTGAGCGGGTTATCTTTTGCCCCTTTAATTGAGGCCGGATGATACCGGTTCGTTAGGGTAACAGACCGCTCTTGCCATGGCGCGAGGTCAAGAAAATTTACTTTCAAAAAATGGGACCAGCGGACGGACGGTTCCCGTATTTCCAGTGTCGCCATTTCGGCGACACAACCCAAAATATGAAAAGAACAACCCTATCCTTACTCTGTCTCGCCAGCCTGACGTTTTCCGTGATTGCGGAAGACAACACGGCTCCGGCGGCAGATAACTCCGGCCGGAACGAGCGTGATCGCTCCGGCGAAACGAAAACACCTGGCGATCAGTCCAATAGCGCGGCCGACACGGAAATGACGGCCGCCATTCGGCGCGCTGTGATGCAGGACGATTCCCTCAGCATGGCGGCCAAGAATGTGAAGATCATCACCGCTGACGGTGTCGTGACTCTGCGCGGACCGGTCAAGACTGCGGCGGAAAAAGCTGCGGTCGAGAAACATGCGAAATCGGTCGGTCAAGCCAAGATCGATAATCAGATCGAAGTGGAAGCCGAGAAGTAACTCAACCCAAACCCAATAGATAGAAACACCAAATATTATGTCAAAAAATCAAGTATTCTGTATCGCGAAAAGTCATTCCCAAGCGGAACAAATCGTCGAGCGGCTGCAAGTCGCCGGTTTCCCGAGCAACGAAATCTCCATTCTCTTGCCGGACACCGAAGGCAAGCATGACATCGCTCATGTCAAAGCTACCAAGGCGCCCGAGGGCGCAACCACCGGGGCCGCCGCGGGCGGAGTGACCGGCGGTGTCCTGGGTCTGCTCGCAGGCATCGGCGCGCTCGCGATTCCGGGCGTGGGTCCGTTCATTGCCGCGGGTCCGATCATGGCGGCGCTCAGCGGCGCAGCGATTGGCGGGACTGCTGGCGGCATCGTCGGCGGTCTGGTCGGGATGGGCATCCCGGAGATCGAGGCGAAGCGTTATGAGGAGAAACTCCGGACCGGCAATTACCTCATCGCGGTGCACGCGCACGACGGCGACCAGGAAGATGCCGCGAAGAAGATCATGAAGGACGCCAACGCGGAAGACATCACGAGCTCGTCGATGTCGTCGACTCCGAAAGAAGAGGCGGTGCGGTCCTAATCTTTTGAGAAACTAAGGGAACGCCCCGTGCCACTTGGCGCGGGGCGTTCTTTTTTTCTAGGGAAGAGGCGCAATCATGGCCCCGCGAAGGGTCTGATTCGCGCCTCACATCCGATTCCTTGGTGATGAAAAAGGTGTTGTTGTTTTTGCTCGCGACGAGTCTTTGCCTGGTTTCCGTTCGCGCGGACGAGAGTGTCAAGGCAGTCCAAACCAAACTGAAAGAAGGCGGTTTCTATTTCGGAAACGCGACTGGTGTTTACGATAGCGCGACGGCTGCGGCCGTAACCCGTTTTCAGATTCGCCAGGGTCTTTCCATTTCGGGTCGACTCGATGCCGCTACCGCGCAGGCGCTGGGCGTCGCCACCACCACCACGGCAGCCACCGAGCCGGCGCCCGAAGCCGGGACGTGGCGACGGTTGCGCAATGGCGACATGCAGTTTTTGAAAAAATTGAATGCGGGCGAGATCGCTCCGCCAAAGGCCCCGGGGCGCGCCTCCCCAACGCCGGCCGCGCAAGTGGCGACGACCACGACGACTCGCACGAAAACGAAAACGAAAACGACCGCACCGGCCCCAGCGCCGCCCGCGCCGGCGGCGGCGCCCGACGTCTACGGGAAAGAGCGTTTGCGGGATTACGTCGGCGCGTTTGTTCTCGCGGGCCTCGATCCACAAATCGGTGCGGAGTTGGAATTCTTTGCCGACCGGGTGGATTATTTCGGCGAATCGAATGTGAGCCGGGAGAAGGTTCGCCGCGATTTGCTGCGCTATGATCGGCAATGGCCGCAACGCCGGTTTTGGCTCGCGGGCGAAGTCGAGGTCGCGCGGCAGGCGGATGGGAAGTTGCGCGTCACTTTTCCGCTGCGCTACGAATTGCAGAACGGTTCGAAGCGATCTTCCGGGAAAGTGAGCAAGACGCTGGTCTTGCGCAAAGCCGCCGAGGGCGACCTGGAAATCGTGGGCGTGAACGAAAGGAAGAGCTAGGCCTGACGGAAAATGCGCGGCGTCGGCTTGGATGTATCCCGGCGGTGCCCCGTGAGTTCGCCTTGGATGGTGCGGCGATCGACGCGGGTCAGCCCTTTTACCTGGGCCGGGGTAAGGAGCGGCGTGTGCGGGATGTCGCAGAGATGGTTAGGCACAACCCAGATGTTTTCCTCCGAGATCATCCATTCGTAATCGTCGAACTGGCTGAGATTCACCGGCCGCGAGTAACGCCGCAGGGTGCGTTCGCCGCGGAGATTGAAATAGATGTGGAAGTAACTAAGCGCGAGCTCGCGCAGGGTGCGGTAAACTGGTTCGCGATATCTGCAGCCGGTGAAATTGGATTTCGCAAGCGCGCCCCAATGGCCGCGCACCTTGAAAACGGCGATAACGTGGTCGGTATCCTGTTCGGCTTCGAGGTCGAGGAGCAAGGGCGGATAGCCCAGCACGCGCAGGGCGGCGGCGGCGAAGGTGGCGCCTTCGAGGCAATGCGCGGTGCGCTCGCGCAGGACGACGCGCGGCGACCAGGCCGTGGGCGCGAGGTGATACGGGATGTCGTCGAGGAATCGCTGCACGCCGAGGGGCGTTTTCAGGGCGCGGAGTTGGCGCAGCTCGGCGGAAGAAAACACTCTCAGAGGAAATAGCTGAAAAGCGGCGATCTGAAAGCTGAAACAAGATCAGCGTCTTGCCTTCCTTGGCTTGGTTGAAGCGCCCGGCTTTGAAATGGCGCTTCCCTTTCCGGCGCGCCAAGCATGGGGAGGGTAAGGAAAAGTAGAAGGTAGAAAGTCGAAGACCGGGCGCTAAGGTAGCCGGCGATGAAAGCAATCCGTGTCGAAGAATTTGGCGAGCCGGAGGTAATGAAACTGGTCGAGGTGCCGATGCCGGAACCTGGGTCCGGTCAGCTTCTCGTCCGGGTGCACGCGGTCGGAGTCAACCCGGTCGAGACCTACATTCGCGCCGGGAGTTACGCGCGGAAGCCGGCGCTGCCGTTTACACCGGGAAACGACGGAGCCGGGGTGGTGGAGAAGGTCGGCGAGGGCGTGAGCGCGTTTCGCCCGGGCGACCGGGTTTACCTGGCAGGGTCGAGTAGCGGGACCTACGCGGAGTATGCGCTCGGTGGCACCGAGCAGGTGCATCGTTTGCCGGAGAAGGCTTCGTTTGCGCAGGGGGCGGCGATGGGAACGCCCTACGCGACGGCTTTTCGCGGGTTGATGCAGCGGGCCGCCGCTCAGCCTAACGAAACCGTTCTGGTCCATGGCGCGAGTGGAGGCGTCGGGACGGCGGCGGTGCAAATTGCGCTCGCCCACGGGATGCGCGTCTTCGGGACCGCGGGCACGGAGCGCGGACGTGAACTGGTGCGCGAGCAGGGGGCGCACGAAGTGTTCGATCATCACGCGAACGGTTACCTGGCGCGGATCAAGGAGGCGACCGGCGGCCGCGGGATCGACGTCATCCTCGAGATGCTCGCCAACGTGAATCTCGGCAACGACCTGACGATCCTCGCGCCCCGCGGACGGGTGATCGTGATCGGGAATCGGGGCCGGGTGGAGATCGACGCGCGCGAAACCATGGCGCGCGATGCCGATATTCGGGGCATGGTCCTGCCAAATACGCCGCCGGAGGAACTGGCGAGTCTCCACGCCGCGCTCGTCGCCGGCCTGGAAGACGGCACACTGCGCCCCGTGGTGGGGAAGGAGTTGCCGTTGGCAGAGGCCCCGCAGGCGCACCGGGCGGTCTTGGAGCCGGGCGCGTTTGGGAAAATCGTCTTGGTTCCCTAGAGCCCAACCCTGCGGCGCAGGAGAGCCGCGATTATTTGATCTCGGGCTTGCCCTTGATGTGAAGCTGGGGTTTGCCCGTGTTCTGGTTGACGCTCAGCATTTCCTGCTGCGGGCGGTCGCTTCCTCCGGGGGCGCCGCCCATGACCGCCCCAAAAAGGCAGCCGAGCACCACGCCGCCGAAAAAGCCCAGCAAGGCTGTCTTTCGCATGCCGGAACCTTGGCCCGGCTGGCGGAGAATGGAAAGCGGAAAGCCAGGAGCGCTTTACCCGGGCGAAAAAGACCCGATCGCCCCGCCAGCCGGGCATGCGACCTGCTCATAATAAGGGCGAAACTCACCGAACCAGTCAACCACGACCACCGCCATGATCACGACCTATTCAGATTCCGCTCTTACGACACAAGCCTTCAGCTTCAACGAACTGAAGACGTCCCTGCTGGAACCAGCCCTGATCGTGGGCGCCGCCCTTTTCTGGGTCGCGGCGCTGCCCTTCGTGGCGCTTTCGTTGATGGGGGTCAAGATCTGGGACACGCTGAAGGCGCTGGGATCCGGATCGAGTGTTCGCCCAAACCCGCTCATTCTGCGCACCGGGCTGGCCAAGAGCAGCATCACCGTGCGCAATTCCGCGCGCACAGCGCGAATCTAAGCGCAGGCTCCGCTGCGCGACGCAGTTGCGGGTGGTCGACCCCGCTGACCCGGTTGACATTGCCCCGTATACTCTCAACCGCCGCTGGATTCCGAAGAATCAGGTGGGCCAGCCGACCGTCTTGGCAAATGCGGATAATCCCGCTCCGAAGATGTGCGTCGGCTTTCACTGCTTCCAAGAGCGACTGATTCCTAAGGGAATCTGCGATTTTCGCTGTGTGCAAGTCGCCCTGCCCACATGTTCGGACCTAACGCTTTTGTCAGTTTTGACCGGCGATGCCTAGGGCGTAAAAACCAAAACCGCGTTTTTTTCTAAACCGCATAAGATTTTGCTTGGCTTCGCGGATTAGTTTTGAAATAAACACCGCCTTCCGGAAATCCACAGGGTGAGTTTCACGGCAGTTTTTCCGGCAAATCAGTCAACAACCATTGCATCATTTACCGCACAGCCTTTTCTAAACTGCGCGGTCACCAGTCGAAATCCATGAAAAAAACTGTCACCACCTTCGCGATCACGATCGCAGCTCTTGTTTCTGTCGCGCTCTCAGCGAGCACTGCTTCGGCCACCACCATTAGTTCGACCGTTCTCGAGATCAATGGAGCGGTCACCCAAGGCGACGGCGCCAACCAAGCCCTTTCGACCACTAACCCGGCGAAGCTGACCACCCCCACGGGCTACGACTTCAGCGTCGACTTCTCGTCGCTGACCTCCGTCATGTTCATCCAAGTGACGCTGACCATGCAGGACGGTAACTCGTCGCTGACTGACGGTGAGGGCTTCGACTACAATCATCTTTTCCTCGGTCTGGATGGCGTGAACACCGGATTGGTGCTTAACGGATTTCGCGGCAACGGCCTGCAGGACACCCTCACTTTCTCCGGCGTGGTCAACTCGACCATCGGCGCCGCCATCTTTGCCAATCTGCAGGATGGTTTCCTCGTCGGCAGCATCATCACCGACAACCCCAACGATACGATTCTCTCTCCTAACGATATTTTCGTGGGGAATGACGCGCTCAATGCCACCACCACGCTGGTGCTGAGCGACGCCGTGCCGGAACCCGGCACTTACGCCTTGGTCGCAGTCGGGCTCCTGCTCGTTTTGGCGCCGAAACTTCGCCGTCTCCGCCGGACTTCCTAGTCGACCGTCCCGGAGATACACGATGCTTTTGCGAGGGAAGATTCTTGGATTGGCCTCTGCGGGGGCGCTTTGGCTGACGTGCGCGGTGCAGGGGCAGGTGACGATCAGCAGCACTCTGCTGCAGAGCAATTTTAACGGCGGGATCGGCGCGGGTGAGTCGGCTGCAATTGCGGCTTCGGCTTTTAATTTCACCGGGCAGTCGCAGCTTCTGAGCATTTCTTCGATCTCGATCACCCTCACGATGATCGATGGCGATACCGGGCTGGGCGCAAATGGCCTGAATGAAACGCCCTTTCCGCCGCCCGGCGATGGAACGGAATTCGGCGATGACGATTTCGACGTGAACTCCTTTACGCTTCGCCTCGACGGCATCTATGCCGGGCAGAATCTCCTCTTAAACGGCTTCGATTCGTACGACGACACGACCGACTTCGGGCAAAAGGACTTCATCATGCGCACAATCACCGGGTCCCCGGAAAACATGAGTGCGCTGCTCGCTGCACTGCAGGACGGGTTTTTGACCGCGACGGTCTACGACTCGACCGGGATCTCTCGCTCCAATGGGCTGGTGATTCCCAACACGCAATTCGACCGGATCACTCCCGCTTACACCACCTTGTCCATTACGGGCATGCCGATCCCCGAGCCTTCATCCGTGGCCCTCGTTCTCTGCGGAGCAGCCGGGGTCGCGGTGCTGCGTTTCCGACGCCGGTCGCGCCAATCGTGAATTTTCCGCCTTTGAACAAGACATTTGCCCGCCGGAGAAACGTATCTCGGACAGGGTTTCACCAGATCGCAGACATCAGACCACCTCAACCATGATAAAAAACGCTACCTCATTCGTTACTCGCCTTGCTGTCGTGACCGCAGCATCGCTTCTCAGTGTCGCCTCTCTGCCGGCCGCTAATCCGCCTGGTGGCACGATCACTCCCACCACCGTCCTGCCCTTATCCTGGGATGGGACCGCGATCGGAACCGGCGGGACGGATGAAACCGCCGCGATCGAGGGAATCAACCGCGACACGTTTATCCTTACCGTCGCACCGGGCGATTACACTGGGAAATCGATCGCGATATCGATCAGCTGGTTATCTCCGTCGAACGATTACGATCTCTACATTCACAAGCGCAATCCGGATGGCTCCGATGGCGATTTGGTGAGCAACTCCGGCGGCGGCGTCCCCGGAACGAGTGAGAACGCGGTCATTAACCCAAACAATGACGGCACCGGAGACTTCAACGTCATCGCGGTCTATTTCGCGAACACGCCGGGCGCCGATCAGCCTCACGGCACGGCCACCCTCGTTACCGCACAGCCGGTCCGGACCGCGAACTACATCAGCGGCGGCATGACTTTTTCGCCTAACGTGCCGCTGAAAGCACAATCCGCCCGCGCCGACGGCGAGCCGAGCAGCCGGGTTGACGAAGTGGGCAACTACTACGTCTGCGGCATCCGCGGCGTACCGGCGGGCGTGGACCTTTGGTATCTCGATTTGCGGCCGACCCTCGGCGCCGCGGCGAATCCTAACTTCGATCCAAACATGCGCGTGCCGATCTACCGCGGTCAGCCGGACTCCACGACATCGACGGCTGGCCAGGACCAGCTCTCTGCCGGCGCGCTGGGCGGTGGCGACATCGATCTCGCGGTTGGTTTCGGTCCCTATACGGGCATCGGGGCGACAGGCGAGGCTTCCCTGGCCTATGCCAGTCTTACAGCGGCGAATAACACCATCGGCCGCTCGCTCGATCGTGGTGAGACCTTTCAGTTCAATCCCATCGGTAACTTCGCGGGCGGAGTGCCGGTGAACGATCGGGAATGGATGGGATTCGTCGGGCCTAACACCGTCTACCTCGAGTATCGGAACTTCGGCGCCGGGGTGGCTTTCGCCCAGCAGTCGACCGACGGCGGTCTTACCTACGGCCCAGCGACCGTGGTCGGGACGATTTCCCAGACCGGTTCGCTCGATGTTGATCGCTTTGACGGCACCGTCTACATCAGCGGAAACGACGGCAAACTCGCGGTCGGAACTCCGCCCGCGCCCGGCCTGCCTCCTATAACTTACACGGTCAACCAGGTCATCCCGGCCACGACCGACGCGGCCAATATCTTCGTGGCGATGCGCGTCGCGAATGATTATCCGACCGGTGGCACGCCCAACACGGTCTATCTCACTTACTCGGATGGCACGAATGTCTTCGTCACCAGCTCTTCAGATCACGGCGCGACCTTCAATAACCCGGTGCAGGTCAATGACCCGGCCGATCCGGCAACGAGGATCAACCTGATGCCCTGGATCGCCACTGGCCCGACGCCGGGCTCGATCGGCGTGGCGTGGTATGGAACGGACAGCCAGGCCAACAGCGACGACGCTCGCTGGAGAGTCTATTTCGCCCAGAGCTTCGATGCGAATTCGCTCAACCCGACTTTCCGCATCGTCCAGGCGAGCGATCACACCATCCACGCTTCCAACATCTCGCTCAAAGGCTTGCCGCTCACCGGTGAATCGCCGAACCGCAACCTGATCGATTATTTCCAGGTGAACTTCGATCCTCAGGGCTCCGCTGTCATCGGTTACACCGACGATCACAATGACTTCGACGGTCACACCTTTGTCACGCGCCAGATCGCCGGTCCGTCCATTAACGGCGGCAATCTCCCGGCGGTAGTCGAAGGCTCCGCCTTGCCTGCGCAGCCCTTTGCACTCCCGGGCGCGACTCCTCCACCGTCCGGCGGGGTGACGCCGCAAGTCATGCAGCCAGGCCCGCGCGGTGAACAGGTCACCGACTTCGCCTGGGACCAGGACAGCGGGTTACTCGTCGTCCTGCCGGAACCAAATCCGGTCGATATTATATCGATCGCTTACAAGTCGCAGGACTCCAACCAGGGACCGATCATCACCGCGACCATGAAAGTCTCTGACCTCACCGTCGTGCCCCCGAACGCTTCGTGGAAAATGTACTTCACCGCGAACGCGCCGGAGTTGGGCGTGGTGAATATTTCGGGTAACTCTTACTCCAAGGGTTTGTCGGACGATGGCGACCAGTTCTTCGTCCAGGCGTCGACCAATGCGAGCGGTGTTCGCAGTTATCGTTATGGCACCACCGTGCGTAACTTCGACGGCTCCACCACTGACACTATTGTCGGCAACGCGGATCGTGGTTTCATTAACCAGCAGAATAAGACCATCACCGTCCGGCTCTCGACGACGAAGATTAACGCGATTCTCACGGCCAACGGACGTCCGACGGTCGGTTTTGGATCCACTTTCTGCGGATTGCGCGGCAGCTCCTCGGCCGTCAACGCCGTCGCGCTCCAGGACGCCACCCGTGGTGGAACCGAGTTCACCATCCAGAATCCGTTTTAGGGAAAGCGTTCTTAAATTGGCCGTCCCGAATTTGCTCGGAGCAGCTTTGCTCTTCGGGCTGATATCAAGCGGGTGGGCGAGCGACCAGGGGTCCTCGCCCACCTCTTCCCCTTCGCCCACGAGCACGGCCTCGGCGACGCCTGCGCCGACGCCGAAGCTGGCCACCTTCAAGGAGCGACTCGCCGCTGCTGAGTCGGTTAAGGTGCAAACCGACCTGCTCGGTCTGGAGATGGGGACGTCGGTCGCCGCGGCGCATGAGAAGCTGGATCCCTTGTCCGATCCGGAGAAGCCGTTCGTCGAAGAAGGCGGCCGAGACAAAGATGGAACGGCGAAGCAGGGGAAGGAACAGCGCCGGGTGGTCTGGCAATTAGCCAAGTCGGATTTCAGCTCGATCTACGTCAAGGCGGATAAGACCGACCGGATCACCTACATCTCCGGCATTCTCCGGCCGGGAAAGGAAATCCCTTTCGCGAAAATCGGCCAGGTGGAGAAGGCGCCGATCTCCAGTGTGAAGAATGTCGCCTGGGATGTGGCGCGACCGAAGAAGCCGTTGATTCGGGTGGTCGCGAGAGGCGAGGAGCGCAAGGCCAGCTCCATCACCATCTTTGTCGTCGAACGCCCGCAGCACTGACTCTTCGCCTAACGATCGGCGGGAAAGAGTTTCGGTCTTCGTGGTCAGCTCGCGCTGAAATACACGCAGCCGCAGCGTTCGTTACGAGATTAAGGTGTGCGCGTGACCCTCCTGCATAATCCCAAAGCCGGGCGCGAGGAATATTCCGGCAAAAGACTGACCGCAGCCCTGCGCCAGAACGGTCACCAGGTGACATATCGTTCGACCAAGGAGCGGAAGTGGAAAGCGGCTCTCGACCGGCGCGCCGATCTCGTCCTGATAGCGGGAGGCGACGGCACGGTCGGGAAAGTCGCGCGGCAACTCATCGGCCGGGAGACTCCGCTCAGCGTGCTGCCGTTAGGCACGGCGAACAACCTCGCCCGCACCCTCGGCTTTGATCGGCCGGTGAAAAAACTGCTCGCGCAAATCGGAAAGGGGACTCTGTGCGGGTTCGATGTTGGCCTGGCACGCGGCCCCTGGGGACGGCGTTACCTTTTCGAAGGCATTGGCGGAGGATTGCTCGCAGAGTATCTGCGACTTCCGCCAATGGAGGAAGTGGAAGGGCGTTCCCGGGAAGAAGAGATGCAGCAGCACGTGACCCGGCTGCGCAAACTTCTCTCTCGATCTCGCGCCCGGAAGTGGAAGCTGCAGATCGACGACGAGAAGCTGACCGACCGCTTCCTGCTCTTCGAAGCGCTGAACATTTGCTCGGTCGGCCCGGTCCTGAACTTCGCCCCGGAGGCGAAGACCAATGACGGGCGATTCGATCTCGTTCTGGCGCGGGAGTCGGAGCGCGAGACGCTGATGGATTATCTCGCCGCCCGCCTGGCCGGGGAAAAGAAGCCGGATTTTCCGCTGCCGGTGCGCAGCTTCAAACGGCTCCGGATCGACTGGAAAAGATCACCGCTCCACCTCGACGACGAACTCTGGCCTAACGATGACGAGGAAAAGCCGAAACCCGGTGCAATCGAGATCGAGGTTAGGCCGTCGGCCCTGAAGGTTCTGCGGCCGTAGCGGTCCCGGCGAGAATTTCCGGCACTCGAATGCAGGCCGCGGCATGCCCGGGCTGCCAATCGACCAATGGCGGCATCGCTTCCTTGCAGGCCGCGATGCAATAAGGACAGCGCGGATGAAAAAAACAGCCGGCCGGCGGATTCATCGGTGAAGGTGGATCGCCGGTCAGGACAATGCGCCGGCGCTGACGTTCGCGTGTGGGATCGGGAATCGGCACCGCGCTCAGGAGCGCCCGCGTGTAGGGATGCTGCGGTTGCCCCAGCACTTCCTCCGGCGGACCAAGCTCGACGATTTTGCCGAGATACATCACCGCGATCCGATCGGCGATGTGCCTAACGACGGCGAGATCGTGCGAAATGAAAATCAGGGTCAGGTTCATTTCCCGACGGATCTGCGCGAGCAGATTGATGATTTGCGCCTGGATGGAGACGTCGAGCGCGGAGACCGGCTCGTCCGCGATGATCAGCTTTGGCTCGACCGCGAGCGCGCGCGCAATCGCGATCCGCTGGCGCTGCCCGCCGGAGAACTCGTGCGGATATTTGTTCAGCGCGCCGGGCAGGAGGCCGACTGTGCGCATGAGTTCGAGAACGCGCGGGCGCAGTTCCGCGCGCGTAATTTTGCGATGACTGCGCAGGGCCTCGGCCAGCGCGTCGAAGACGGTCATGCGCGGGTTGAGCGAGGCGTAGGGATCCTGAAAGATCATCTGGAAATCCCGCCGCGCCCGGCGCAGTTCCCGGCCGTGAAGCTGGTTCAGGTTGCGCCCTTCCAGCACCACGCTCCCTTCGGTGGCGGGGAGGAGCTGGAGAATCGTGCGACCGAGGGTGGACTTCCCGCAGCCTGATTCACCGACCAAGCCTAACGCCTCGCCCTGCGCGAGGGTGAAGCTGACGCCGTCGACCGCTTTGACCGTTCCGACCTGGCGCCGCAGCAGGATACTTTCCTCGACCGGAAAATGCGTCTTGAGATCGCGGACCTCCAGGAAGGGCGCTTGCATCTATTTACAAAGACACCCTGAGACGGGCGCGCTCGCCAGCCTATTTTTTGTCTTCGAACAGATGCAAATACTCGCCGTAGCCTTCTTCCTGCATTTTCTCGACCGGGATAAAGCGAAGAGCGGCCGAGTTCATGCAATAGCGCATGCCAGTCGGCGCCGGACCGTCTTCAAAAAGATGGCCGAGATGCGCGTCGCCTTTCTTGGAGCGGACTTCGGTGCGCTCCATGAAGAGAGTGCGATCGGTTTTTTCGACGATGTGCGATTTGTCGATCGGTTTGGTGAAGCTGGGCCAGCCGGTGCCGCTCTCAAATTTATCCGCCGAGGAAAAGAGCGGTTCGCCGCTGATCACATCGACATAGATACCGGCCTTGTGGTTGTCCCAATATTCATTGCGAAACGGCGGCTCGGTCCCGTTCTCGCGGGTCACGTGATATTGCAGGGGCGTCAGTTTTTTGTGCAGTTCGGTGTCGGACATGGTTTTGCTCTCGGTGGTGGTTTGAGGAATATCGCTGGCGCTTGCCGACGTGGAAGGGCTGGCAGGAGCACCTTCATTTTTCTGGCCCGCGCGGCCGATGTAAAGCGACGTCGCTGCGATCAGCGCCAGGATCGCGCCTCCCGTAACAAGGGTGGAGCGACGACTGCCATTGCGCATGGTCTGCCGATAAAGGGACTCAGGTGTTTCATTCATCGGATGTGAGAGAATTTACGACGCCTTTTATTCCCGGGCAACGGCGGCGGGCGCGAGGTCGATCTCGCCCAGCTGCACGCGGAGGCAGGCGGTGGCGTGTCCGGGCGCGACTTCCTTCAGCGCGATCTCGGAAGTGACGCACTTTTCTTCCGCAAACTCGCAGCGCGGCGCGAAGGGACAGCCGCGGATCGGCTGCGTCACATCGGGCGGCGCGCCGGGGATGGTGTGGAGCTCGGCCCCCCGTTTGTGCAGGGCGGGGATGGAGCGCTGCAGGGCCTGGTTGTAGGGGTGTTTCGGCTCGTAGAAAAGTTCCGCCGTGGGGCCGCTCTCCAGCACGCGCCCGGCGTACATCACCAGCACGCGATCGCAAAAGCCGGAGACGATCCCGATGTCGTGCGTCACGAAAACGACCGCGGTTCCGCGCTCTTGTTGCAGCTGCCGGATCAACTCCAGGATCTGCGCCTGCACCGTCACGTCGAGCGCCGTCGTCGGCTCGTCGGCCAGGAGCAGCTCCGGCTTCGTGATCAGCGCCATCGCGATCATCACCCGTTGTCGCATTCCACCCGAAAATTCGTGTGGGAAGGAGCGCATCCGCTTTTCCGCATCCTGGATGCCGACCTCGCGCAGGGCTGCGACGCCGAGGTCGAAAGCCTCGTTAGGCGAAGCCAGCCCGTGGATCAGGAGCGGCTCCATGACCTGGTCTCCGATGCGCAGGTAGGGATTCAGGGAAGACATCGGGTCCTGGAAGATCATCGAGATGCGGTGGCCGCGAATGGCACGCAATTCCTCTTCCCGGCAATGCAGGAGATCGAGCTCTCCGAAGCGGGCGGTGCCGCCTTCGATTCGTCCCGGCGGCTGGGGAATGAGGCGGAGGAGCGAATAACAGGCGACCGACTTGCCCGAGCCCGATTCCCCGACGATCCCCAGCGTCTCGCCCTTTCCGATGGAGAACGACACTCCGTCGACCGCGCGCACGATCCCGGCGCGGGTATGAAAATAAGTGCGCAGGTTTTCGACCCTGAGAATCTCGTTAGGCGAATTCATCAGTCCTTCGCCGCCTGCGGATCGAGCGCGTCGCGCAGGCCGTCACCGAGAAAATTGAGCGAGAAGAGCGTGAGGGCGAGGGCCAGCCCGGGATAAATCAGGAGCCAGGGGAATTCCTCCATCGTTTCCGCCCCTTCCTTGATCAGCACGCCCCACGAACTCATCGGCGGCTGCACCCCGAGCCCGAGAAAACTGAGAAACGCCTCGAGCAGCATCACGCTCGGGACCGTGAGCGTGGCGTAGACGATGATCGGACCGAGCGCGTTGGGGATCATGTGCCGGAAAATGATGCGCGCTTTCGACAGCCCAAGCGCTTCGGCCGCTTCGATGAATTCCATCCGGCGCAGTGAGAGAACCTGTCCGCGAACGATGCGCGCCATGATGAGCCATTGCACGGCGCCGATGGCCGCGAAAAGGAGAACGAAACGCCGGCCAAAGAGGACCATGAGGAGAATAACGAAAACCGTAAACGGGAGCGCGAAGATGACGTCGACGATCCGCATCATGACAGCGTCGACTCTGCCGCCGAGAAACCCGGACACCGTCCCGTAAAACACCCCAATCGTCAGGGCGACCGCCGTCGCGCAAAGCCCGACCGCGAGCGAGATGCGGCCGCCGTAGAGAAGCCGCGCCAACAGGTCGCGCCCGAGGGTGTCGGTGCCAAGCCAGTGTTGCGCGCTCGGCGGCGTGGCACCGAGTTGCAGATCCTGGGCGAAGTATGATTGCCCGAGAAGAACCGGGCCGATGAGCGAGGCGAGGGTCAACAACCCAAGGAGAAAGGCGCCGACGACGGCGAGCCTGTTCTTCGCCAGGCGGTGCCAGGCATCACGCCAGAGCGAGCTGCGGCGGCTTTCGATGTCGTTAGGCGGATTCATTCAAAACGAAGCTTTGGATTCATCCGCACGAGGACGAGATCGACCAGAAGATTAAAAACGATGATGAAGCCGGCATAAAAAAGGACTGTGCCGACGACCATGGTGTAATCGCGATTAAAAGCGGCGGTCACGAAGTACCGGCCGAGACCGGGAATTTGAAAGATCGTCTCGACGACGAACGAGCCGGTCAGGAGCCCGGCCACGGTCGGCCCGAGATAACTCACCACCGGGATGAGGCCGCCGCGGAGCGAATGCCGGAGAATAACGCGCGCCGCTGAGGCGCCCTTGGCCCGGGCGGTGCGAATGAAATCCTGCGAGAGCACTTCGAGCATTCCGCCGCGAGTGAGGCGGGCGATGTAGGCGGCGTAAAAGCCGCCTAACGTCAGCGCCGGCAGGACGCGATCGATCCAGTCGTCCCAGCCGGAGACTCGCACCCACTCGAGCTTGAGCGCAAAGACGAGCACGAGGAGCGGACCGAGAACGAAGATCGGCAGACAGATCCCGATCATGGCGAGCCCGCTCGGGATGTAATCGGTAATGGTGTTCGGCCGAAGCGAAGCGACGATCCCGGCCGTCAGCCCTAACGACAGCGCCACGAGGAGCGACCAGAAGCCAAGCTCGGCCGAAACCGGGAACGCCTGGCCGATTAGTTCGTTGACGGTACGGTTGGGATACTTAAACGAGGGGCCGAGATCGCCCCGGACGACGGTGCCGAGATAAGTGAGATACTGGACGAAGAGCGGCTTGTTCAGCCCGTAGTGGGCTTCGAGCTGTTTCTGGATCTCTGGAGTCGTGCTCTTTTCCGCGGAAAACGGCCCGCCGGGAGCGAGCTTGAGCATGAAAAAGGTCAGGGTCGCGACGACAAACAGGACCGGGATCGCCTGGGCCAGGCGGATGGCGATGAACCGAAGCATCGGCCGCTATTCTGGAGCAGGGGAGGGCGCTTTGCCATCCTTTGCTCGGAAGTTCGTGGCCGCTGCTGAATGCGTCAGGATCCTTCGAGCGCGATCCTGGTGCCGCCGCCGCGCCAGATCGCGGTGAAGGTCGAAGTTCTGCCCGGGTGCAGCCGAATCCATTGCTGCGAGTAGGGATAGGCATCGTTCAGATGCGGCGTCTGCCTCATCGTGATGAGGTGCAGCCCAGCCGGCAAACTTCCCCGGTAAGTGCGCCCGTAGCCGAGCGTGCCGACGCGGTGGCCGTTAATAAACAGGCTGATATTCGATTGATTCCCAAAATTCGCCGCCCGCTTGATCACGAGGTTTGAATCTGACACCGCATGTTCCCGGTGGATTTGGCCGCTCCCGGCGCGGGCCGGGGCAACCGCGAGGCCGCAGGTGATCGCGGTCATGAGCAGGGCGTATGATAGCTTCATGCTGGTTTAGACCACCAACCATCGTCCCGCGCTCAATGCAGCTGAAAGATAACGATCCCGCGACGCGGAATCAGAGCATCTGCTCGATGAAGGCGCGGCTGTCGAAGGGGGCAAGGTCTTCCAGTTTTTCGCCGGTGCCAACGAAGCGAGTCGGGATCCCGAGCTCGTGCTGGATCGCGATCACGACGCCGCCTTTGCCGCTCCCGTCGAGCTTGGTCACGATGAGGCCGGTGAGATCGACCGCGGCGTGAAATTCCCGGGCCTGGGCGAGGGCGTTGCTGCCAGTGGTGGCGTCGACCACGAGCAGGCGTTCGTGTGGCGCATCGGGATCGTGCTTCGCGAGCGAGCGTTTTATTTTCTCCAGTTCGGCCATGAGGTTGCTCTTGGTGTGCAGGCGGCCGGCGGTGTCGCAAATGAGAAACTCGATGTCGCGCCGGTCGGCGGATTGGTAGGCTTCGTAACAGAGCGCGGCGGGGTCGGCGTTGTACTGTCCCTTGATCATTTCGATTTTCAGACGCTCGGCCCAGACCGCGAGTTGCTCGATCGCCGCGGCGCGAAAGGTATCGGCGGCCGCGAGCAGGACGCTGTGGCGATTGCGTTGAAAATAATGAGCCAGCTTGGCCGTTGAGGTGGTCTTGCCCGTGCCATTCACCCCGACGATGAGGATCGCCTTCGGCTTTGCGGGAAGCGGACGGATCGGGGCCGGCTGGATCGGGAGGACGCGCAGGATTTCCTCGCGCGCCACCTCCGCGACGTCCTGGGCGGTGATGGTCTGGGTGAGGGCGCGCTCGCGCAGGGCCTCGACGATGCGCAGGCTCATGGGAACGCCGAGATCGCTCCGGATGAGCATTTCCTCGAGCTCATCCCAATCGACCGGCTTGCCGGCAAACTTCTGGATTATGGATTTAAAAAACTTCATGGCCTAACGAAAAGATGGCGGGGGAGGCGACAGGGCGGAAGCTAGAGCACGACCCCCGGGAAGTCGAACGGGCAGGGGTCGTACGCAAAAAAATGCGGCGCCCCGCACGGAGGCGCCGCATTTGAGCAGAGAGAAGGTGCTACTGCATTTTGCCGAGAGCGTCTTCAATCATATGGAGATGCTCTTTCAGAGTCGGAAGAGTGTCCTTCGCGAACTTCTTCACGTCGGAATCTTCCTTCGACCCGGTGTCGTTGGCCTCCTTCTCGAAGAGCGCGATGTCTTTTTCGTGATGCTTCTTCAGCATGGTCAGGTATTTCTTGTCGAAGTTTTCATCCGACATCTTGGACGGTTTCGCCTCGACCTTGGAAAGGTCGAGGTTTTCTTCCTTGGCCATTTCCAGAATTTTCTCGTTCGCCTTGGAGTGATCGGTGATCATGCGTTCGGCGATTTCCTTGGTGGCGTCGTCCTTGGCCTTTTCCTTGGCCATCTTGGCGTGTTCGACTTCAGTCATTCCGCCCTTGTAGGCCTTCTTCAGGAACTGCTTGTCGCCCGCGCTGAGTTTCGATTCCGTCCCGGCTTTTTCTTCCGCCGCCTTGACGTTGGAGGCGAGGCAGAATCCGACGGCTGCGATCGCAGCGATGCATGTCATTGAGAGATACTTTTTCATTATGATTATTTTTAGCTTGGTTATTTTTTGTGCCGGTTACGCCCGGCATCTACCTATCGTCGGAAGGTCGAGTCTTGGACGTGAAGGTCCCTGCCGGTCCTGTGATACCGGACCGGGTCCGTAATTTGTGACCCGCAGCGAAAGACCGCGCGCGGAGCAGGTTAGGGGGAAACAGGTTCCGCCCTATCCATCGGCCGACTTGCTGTAGGAACTTTCGACGCGGGCGGCGACGTCGCGATAACCGTAATCGGTCTCGTAAATTTGCTTCATCGCTTCGATGTATTTATCGGAGTCGCCCATCTGCTCGTAAACCAGGCCCAGGTTGTAGACGATTTCCTTTTTTACCGCGTCCATGACCGTCATCTCCCGCGCCGCGTCGTCGAGCTGCTTCGCCGCCAGGTCGAGCATGCCGAGCTCGCGGTAACAGCGGCCGAGCAGATTCATCGCCTTGAGTCGCGCATTGGGATTCTGCCGCGCACGTTGCAGTTCGGGCAGGGCGTCGCGGTATTGGCCGGCATTGGTCAGATGTTCGCCCAGCTCGTAGCGCAATTGCAGATCGGTCGGATTGCGATCGAGCCGTTTGCGCGCGTCGTCGATCAGGATCTCGGCCCGTTGCCTCTTCGCCGCCTCGAGCTCGGCCGTTTTCTCGGCGAAAAGTTCCGCCCCATTTCCGTGCTGGGCGAGGTATTGCTCGTCTTCGCGGATCTGGTGCTCGAGTCTTTTCATTTTCAGGTCGGTCACTTTCCTGACCAAGCCCGGATCAGTTTTGTTCGTGAGATCGACGGCGTATTGATACCAGGCGATCGCGCCATCGAGATCGTCTTTCTGGTCGTGCAGGACGCCGAGACGCTTGGCCAGGTCGACGTTCTGCGGTTCGGCTTCGTGCCGGGCAAATGTCTCGTTGATCTGCTGCTCGAGCGATTCGCCGGTCAACTGGATGCGGCTCTGCTGTTCGAGGGAGACTGCGACCTCCTTATCCTTGATCAGGTCGCGATAACTTTCCGCCTCGTTCCAGCCGCCTTGTTTCATCGAAGCGCGCGCGGCCGCGTCCTTCCCGAGTTTGGAGGCCTCGAGATCGACCGGGTTGATTTCGGTGATGCGATTGTAAATGTCGACGGCTTTGTCGCTCTGGTCGTACTGATGGTAGAGGCGACCCAGCTCGTGCAGGACTTTGAGGTCGCGGGGATCGTTTTCGAGCAGGGTTTCCATTGCAAAAATGGCGATCTCCGGAAAATTCGCCGCCACGGCTGCGTCCTTCAGGAGCATGTTGGCCTGAAGGTTGTAAGGGCCCATCTCGAGAATCTTCTCGACCTGCTCGATCGTCTTTACGGGATCCTTCTTTAGTTCCCGCTGCGCCTTCATGACCGCGAGTGGCGCGGTCGAAATGTTGAAGAAGCCTTTCTTTTCGGTCTTGGCCCGGGTCACTTCCGCGCGGCGCAACATCTGGCGGCCGGTGAGGAATTCCGGCACTTGCTTGAGCAGGTTTTGCAGGAGCTCGATGGCGTAGCCAAAATTGCGCAGCTCGATTGCCGCCACCGCCTTGAGCCAATAGCCGCGTTGCTGGTCGCTTAGGTCCTTCTCGTTCTTTACCGGCATGATCGAATCGTTAGCTATTATAGGACGAGCTGCGGCCCGTCAGGGAAAAAATCTTGCCTCCGGGGTCCCATGCTTGCCTAGAGCAAGTCCAACTGCGGCTTCTCGTTGCGTGGCGGAGAAACGCGTTTCCGTTTTTCCCGTGGCGATTCCCGGGTCTCGCTATTGCCGTTCGGCTTTTCCAAGTGTGACAGAATATCTTTGGCGCGGTTCAGAATTTCCTGGGGCAACCCGGCCAACCGGGCCACCTGGATACCGTAGCTCTTGTCGGCCCCGCCGGGAACGATCTTGCGCAGGAAGATGATCTGCTCATTCCATTCGCGGACTGCAACGTTGAAGTTACAGACCCCGCTTCGCTCCTCTGCCAGTTTCGTCAGTTCGTGATAATGCGTGGCGAAGAGGGTGCGGGCTTTGATTTTGTCATGCAGGAACTCGGCCACGCTCCAGGCAATGGAGAGTCCGTCGAAGGTGGAGGTGCCGCGGCCGATCTCGTCCAGGATGATCAGGCTGCGCTCGGTGGCGTTGTTTACGATATTGGCTGTTTCGTTCATCTCGACCATGAAGGTGGATTGGCCGCGCGAGAGATCGTCGTTCGCGCCGACCCGGGTGAAGATGCGGTCGACGAGCCCGATCTCGGCCCTGGCCGCGGGGACGAAGCTGCCGATCTGGGCCATCAGGACGATCAGCGCCACCTGCCGGATGTAGGTGGATTTGCCCGCCATGTTTGGTCCGGTGATGATGGCGAGGCGAAGCTTCTCGCCGTCGAGATCGGTGTCGTTAGGCACGAATTTTTCTTCCGCCAGGTTTTGATCGAGCACCGGGTGGCGCGCGTCTTTCAGGCAGAGGCGGAGGGAGGTGTCGAGTTCCGGACGGCAGTAATGGAAAAGCCGGGCGGTCTCGGCCAGGGCGCAAATGACATCGAGAGTTGCGATCGCGCCCGCGGTCTCCTGAATGGGGCCGAGTTCGCCTAACGTTTCATCGCGCAGGGTAAGGAAGAGCTGGTATTCCAGATGCCGCGCGCGCTCGTCGGCCCCGAGGACTTTGGCTTCCATTTCCTTCAGCTCGGGCGTAATGAAACGCTCGCCGCCGACGGTGGTTTGCTTGCGCGTGTAGTGCGGTGGGACGCTGGCGAGATTGGATTTCGTGATCTCGATGAAATAGCCGAAGACGGAGTTGAAGCGCACCTTGAGCGATTTGATTCCAGGTACTCGCGATTTCCCGTTCCTGGAGTTCGGTAATCCAGCCCTTGCCCGTGCGCGATCCCTGGCGCAACTCGTCGAGCTGCGGATTGAAACCGTCGCGGAAAATGCCGCCTTCTTTGAGTGCAATTGGCGGATCGTCGAGCAGGGCGTGACTCAACTTTTTCGCCAGCATGGGCATCTCGTGCAGGTGCTTCTGCAAACGCTCGGCGAGGAATTCCACGTTGCTCGATCCCGCTGGGCGATTGGTTCCGAAAGAGAGGCGATCAAGAAATCTCCGCAGCTCCCGCTTCAATTCGGGGATTTGCTCGAGGGAGACCTTTAACGCGACAAGGTCGCGCGCATTTCCAGAGGCTTGGCTGAGGCGACCGGAAGCCCGCTCCAGGTCACGGATTGCTTTCAAAGATTCGCGCAGCGAGGCGAGTAGATCGGGCTCCTGCAGGAGATCGGCGATGAATTGCTGCCGGCACTCGAGTTCCTCAAGATCGCGAATCGGCTGCAGAATCCAGCTGCGCAACCTTCGGCCACCCATTGGAGTCACGGTGCGATCGAGTGCCGCGAGCAGACTCATGTCTCGCGCTCCGCGGGAACTGACAAGCTCCAGATTCGCCTGTGTGGCTGCGTCCAGCAGGACATGATCGGCCGGAGCATCGCAACGGAGCGAAGCGAGGTGATCGATTTTCCGGCGCAGCTGGTGCTTCAGATAATGAACAATGGCGCCCGCCGCGGCAATCGCCTGCGGCAGGTCAGAACATCCGAAGCCGTCGAGAGATTTTACCTTGAGGTGCTCGCAGAGGGTGAAGCGGGCGTTCTCGGTCATGAACGCGTAGTGATCGTAGGGCAGGGCACCGGCCCATTCACCGAAATCCCCGGTCTGCTGGTCGCTGATGAGCAGTTCCGAAGGTGCGACGCGCGCAAACTCGTCGAGAAGGCTGCGCGATTCCGCAACTTGCATGAGCCGAAACTCGCCTGTGCTCAAGTCCGCATAGGCAAAGCCGTAAACTCCATCTTCGTGGAAGACCGCTCCGAGGTAATTGGCACGCTTCGATTCCAGCAGATCGAGATCGCTCACGGTGCCGGCGCTAATGATCTGCGTGATATCCCGGTTGACGATCTTGCCCTGCTGCGGTTCGCTCGTCTGGTCGCAGATCGCGACGCGGCGGCCGGCCTTGATCAACTTGGCGATGTAACCCGGCGCGGCGTGATACGGCATGCCGCACATCGGGACTTCGTTGCGCTTGGTTAAAGCCAGGTTGAGCAGGCCGGAGGCGACCTTGGCATCCTCAAAAAAGAGCTCATAGAAGTCGCCCAGTCGAAAAAGCAGCAGGGTATCAGCGGGCACGCTGGCGCGGAGCCGCTGGTATTGCTGCATCATCGGGGTAAGGGCGTGAACCATGGTGAAAAGGATTAGATTGGACGTCGGAAAATGCGAGCGCGGAATGGGCTCCGGGCAAGAAAAAGCCCGGCACCTTGTTTCCAAGATGCCGGGCGTAAGTTCTGGCAACGTCCTACTCTCGCACAACCTATAGATGCACTACCATCGGGGCTGCAGCGTTTCACTTCCGTGTTCGGAATGGGAACGGGTGGGGCCACTGCGCTATGATCACCAGAAAACTGGGCCGAGATCTCGAGCCAGGTTTCTGGCGGCGACTTGCGTCGCTCGCGACTAATTTTCTCTCAAAGAACACCGATTCTCTGAAATCTACATACAGGAAGTTATTTCCAACAGTCTAGGCTTCGTTTTGTTAATTTGTCATTCCCCTCAATTTGCCGCCGCGTCAGGTTTTAAGCCGACGCGACGGGTTAATTGAAAAGTAAATGACCAAGCCGAACGAGTTATTAGTATCACTTAGCTGAATACATTACTGCACTTACACCAGTGACCTATCAACGTGGTGGTCTACCACGACTCTTCAGGGAGAACTCATCTTGGGATAGGCTTGGCGCTTAGATGCTTTCAGCGCTTATCCTTTCCGAACATAGCTACCCGGCACTGCCGTTGACACGACAACCGGAACACCAGCGGTTCGTCAGACCCGGTCCTCTCGTACTAAGGTCTGAACCCCTCAATTCTCCTGCGCCCACAGTGGATAAGGACCGAACTGTCTCGCGACGTTCTGAACCCAGCTCGCGTACCACTTTAACCGGCGAACAGCCGGACCCTTGGGACCTTCTCCAGCCCCAGGATGTGATGAGCCGACATCGAGGTGCCAAACCCTGCCGTCGATATGAGCTCTTGGGCAGGATCAGCCTGTTATCCCTAGCGTACCTTTTGTCCGTTGAGCGATGGCAATTCCACATTCAACCACCGGATCACTTGGACCTACTTTCGTACCTGCTCGACGTGTGTGTCTCACAGTTAAGCTGGCTTATATCCATATACTCGTCACCTGATTGCCAACCAGGTTGAGCCAACCTTCGTACTCCTCCGTTACTCTTTGGGAGGATACCGCCCCAGTAAAACTAGCCGGCTGCCAGTGTCCCTCTGCCAGATAATGGCAAGAGGTTAGTTGTTCCAATTCCGAAGGGTGGTGTTTCATTGGCGACTCAGGAACCCCCGAAAGGGCTCCATCAAAGTCTTCCACTTACGCTAAGCATCAAAATCGAAACAACAGTAACAGCGTGTAGTAAAGGTGCATAGGGTCTTTCCGTCCTACTGCGGGTAGGCGGCATCTTCACCGCCACTACAACTTCGCTGAGCTCCTCGTTGAGACAGCGGTCAACTCGTTACACGATTCGTGCAGGTCGGAACTTACCCGACAAGGAATTTCGCTACCTTAGGACCGTTATAGTTACGGCCGACATTCACGGGGACTTGGGCTCGTAGCTTCGGCTTGCGCCTAACCACTTACCGTAATCTTTCCGCATTGGTCACGTGTCACACCCTATACGTCGTCTTAACGACTTGGCAGAGTGCTGTGTTTTTGTTAAACAGTCGGTTGACCCATTTCACTGCGACCTCCATTGCTGGAGGCACCCCTTCTTCCGAAGTTACGGGGCTAGATTGCCGAGTTCCTTAACGAGGTTTCACTCACGCGCCTGGGTATACTCTACCCACCCACCTGTGTCGGATTACGGTACGGGCAACCGTGGGAACATTGAATCGCTTTTCTTGGCACAAACGTCAACAGATCCACCTTGGCCAGAGGCCTCAGCGTCCCCTTGCGGGACCGTCACTTTCAATCGACGGACTGTCTCTATTCATGCGTACAATTCAACTTAACCACAGTCGGTGCAGGAATATTGAACCTGCTGTCCATCGTCTACGCCCTTCGGCCTCGACTTAGGTCCCGACTAACCCTGGGAGGACGAACCTTCCCCAGGAAACCTTGGGTTTACGGCGGACAGGAATTTAACCTGTCTTGTCGCTACTCATGTCTGCATTCTCACTTCTAGAAACTCCACCGTTGCTTCCGCTTCGGCTTCAATGTCGCTAGAACGCTCCCCTACCAATCCGAATGGTCGAAACCACTCGTCTTCCAGAGCTTCGGTATACCGCTTATCGCCAATCATTATCGGCGCGAGATCGCTCGATGAGTCAGCTATTACGCACTGTTTAAATGATGGCTGCCTCTAAGCCAACATCCTCACTGTCTAAGCAACCTCACATCCTTTCCACTGAACGGTATTTGGGCACCTTAGCTGCTGGTCTGGCATGTTTGCCTCTCGCGCGTGAAGCTTATCCCTCACGCACTGACTCCCGTGTTACACCCTGCGGCATTCGGAGTTTGATTGAATTCGATACCCTGGTATGGGCTCTAGTTCATCCAGTGCTCTACCTCCGCAGGTCAGCACACGAGGCTAGCCCTCAAGCTATTTCGGGGAGAACCAGCTATCACCGGGTTTGATTAGTCTTTCGCTCCTACCCACAAGTCATCCCAGAAGTTTTCAACCTTCACGGGTTCGGTCCTTCAATTGCGGTTAAGCAATCTTCAACCTGCTCATGGGTAGATCACCTCGGCTTCGGGTCTAGTGCCAGCGACTATGGTCGCCCATTTCGGACTCGCTTTCGCTTCGCCTCCGGCGCAGAACGCCTTAGGCTCGCCACTGACACTAACTCGCAGACTCATTAAGCAAAAGGCACGCCATCACCCTTGCGGGCTTTGACACCTTGTAAGCACATAATTTCAGGTACTATTTCACTCCGCTCACAGCGGTTCTTTTCACCTTTCCCTCGCGGTACTTGTTCACTATCGGTCGCCAATTAGTATTTAGACTTACGCCGTGGTCGGCGTGGATTCATACGAAGTTTCACGTGCATCGTATTACTCAGGAAATCCCTAGGCGTGCGCGGATTTTCGATTACGGGCCTGTCACCCTCTTTGGAGCGATTTTCCATTCGCTTCATCTAATCGTTGCACTACCACATCGGGCTCCTACAACCCCACCAGCAAGCTGGTGGTTTGGTCTCTTCCGCTTTCGCTCGCCACTACTGACGGAATCGCTTTCGCTTTCTTTTCCTCCGGTTACTGAGATGTTTCACTTCACCGGGTATCGCGATGTTCCTGCTATGTATTCACAGGAACTCGAGCAGGTATTACCCCACTCAGGTTATCCCATTCGGAAATCCCCGGGTCAAAGCGTGTTTACCGCTCTCCGAGGCTTATCGCAGTTAGCCACGTCCTTCATCGCCTATTGGCACCAAGGCATCCATTATGTGCTCTTTGTAGCTTGATCAATCTGTTCCGGTCTTTGCGGGACCAGAGATCTTTGATAACTGAAACTCTCCGCCCCGATCCGAAGACCGGAGCTTTATTAAGATTCAGACTCAGCTCTAAAAAGTTGTATTTACTACCCTGTATGTAGATTTCAAAGAACCAGCGGCTCCGCGCAACTTCCGGGCGACAAAAAACTCAACTTCGGCGCCGACGATAATTTTCGTTTCCGATCATCATGCCGGGACAAAATTGAGTTCAATTTGCAGTCCCAAAATTTGCGAGAACCAAGCTTCATCGATCTCTCGACTGGTGAAGCCCCGCTTCCTGCGGGATGGCGAAATTATCCTACTCCCGCCCCTCGTCAACCGGGAAAACGAACTTTTTTTCGAAAAAGTGAAAGTTTTTTCAGCTTTCGGGACCGCCTTCCGCAATTCGTCAGCCCTCCGTGATTTCGCACGGCCGATCGCATTTGAGGGGCTGACCCCGGCTCGGCGAGTGTGCTCGGTGGCTGCGGGCGGAGCCAAAGCAGGCCGAGGACGAAGGTGATTTTCCTTCAGGATTGGCCCGGCAGAACGGCCGTCTTTTGAGGTAAAGCCCGGCGCGCGCCGGGGAGGAGAGAGGCTGCCACCGCCACGGCCAGGATCGAGATGACGACGAGGAGCGAAGCCAGGGTTGGGATTTTGTAGAAGGCCGCCAGCAGCATTTTAGCACCGACGAAGACCAGGACCGAGGCCAGGCCGTAATGGAGGTAACGAAAGAGTTTCATCACGCCGGCCAAAGCGAAGAACATGGAGCGCAGCCCGAGGATGGCGAAGACGTTTGAGGTGTAGACGATAAACGGGTCGGTCGTGATGGCGAGCACAGCCGGCACGGAATCTACCGCGAAGACCAGGTCGGTTGTTTCGAGCATCAGCAGCACCATGAATAGCGGCGTCGCCATCCACTGCTTTCCTGGTTTCACAAAAAACCGGCCCTCATGATATTCTGTCGTGACCGGAACGAAGCGTCGGAAAAGTCGAAGCACGGGATTCTTTTCCGGCTGCACCTCCTTGTCTTTGCTGAAGACCATCTTCACGCCGCTGACGACGAGGACCGCGCCAAAAACGTAGATGATCCAGTGAAATTGCTGGATCAGAGCGATGCCCGCGCCGATAAAAACGGCTCGCATTATTAGCGCGCCGAGAATGCCCCAGAAAAGAACCTTGTGCTGGTAGCGGGCCGGCACGCTGAAGTAGCCAAAGATGAGCAGGAAGACGAAGAGGTTGTCGACGCTCAGGGAAAGCTCGACCACGTAGCCGGTCATGAACTCCAATCCCTTCTCGCTGCCGTACCAGAGCCAGACGCCCGCGCCGAAGAGAAGGGCAAGCGCAATCCAGACGCCGCTCCAGGTGAGGGCTTCCTTCATCCCGACCTGATGGCTGCGGCGGTGAAACACGCCGAGGTCGAGCGCCAGCATCGACGCGACGAACACGCCGAAGCCGATCCAGATCCAAATTTGAGGCGTCATTGTGAGAAGGACGGTGCCTGCCTAACGAGCTGTGCTAACGCACCGGTCAAGTCCTCGCCGTGCTCGCGGGTCGCGCTGGTGTGGCGGTCTCATGAGGGTTTTGCGGGCGTGGGGCGCAATTAAAAGGGCGATGATGGAGGCGCGCGTTAACATGGATAGGGAAGTTTGGGTCCTTTGTTGCGGATTTGCATAATACTCATTTCCGCAGTTATCATTCGATATAATGGAATCCACGAATCTTCCATCCGAGTGGCTGAATTACCATCACCTCCGCTACTTCCATGCGGTCGCCCAGGAGGGCAGCGTGCAGCGTGCCTCCGAGAAGTTGCGCATCTCCCAGCCTTCCATCTGCGCGCAGGTGAAACAGCTCGAGTCTGCTCTCGGCGAGACTCTTTACCGGCGCAGCGGCCGCTCGCTCGTGCTGACCGATTTTGGCCGGGTGATTTACGGCTACGCCGATGAAATTCTCGCGCTCGGGCAGGAACTTCTCACCACCGCCCGGCGAACGCCCAGCCCTCGGAAGTTGCGGCTGCAACTGGGAACGGTGGATTCCTTCCCGAAGCTCCTCAGCCTCGAAATTCTCCGGCCCGTCTTTGCGCATGTGCCGTCCGTGCACGTCACCTGCCATGAGGGAAAGCTCGACGACCTTCTCGGTCAACTCGGCGCGCATCGCCTCGACGGTTTGCTGGCTGACGAACCGCCGCCTTCCAGCGCCAAGGTCAAAACCTTCACTCACCGCCTCGGCGCGAGTGGCGTGACGTTCTGTGCGTCACCCCATCTGGCGCGTAGTCTGGCCGGTCGTTTCCCGCGGAATTTGCACGACGCCCCGATGCTGCTGCCGACGCAGAACACCGCCTTGCGCCGCGATCTTGAGAAATGGTTTCGCAAGGTGCAGGTCGAACCGCTCGTGACGGGCGAATTCGAGGACGCCGCCATGGCGAAGATCGTGGCCACCGAGAGCATCGGCATCACGGTTGTGCCCACGGTGGTGGAGAGCGAGGCGATCGAACGTTACGGCTTTGTCGTGCTCGGGCGGACGGAAGAATGCCAAACGCAACTCTACCTCATCACGGCCGAGCGACGGATCGAACATCCCGCCGTCGCACTCCTCGCCCGCGAAGCGGGCCGCGCGCTCATCGGACGTGGACGAAAAGGAAAAAAGCGCGATTCATCCCGGCCCGCACCGCAGCTGAGCCGGTCCCGCGGACCGGCGGCAAGGGCACGACAAAAGCGATGACGAATCCGCGTTTGCGTCACGCGCGGGGATTCCGCAGATAATTTATCCTGCCCGGAACCAGAATCTGGGTAATCTGCGGGCGGCTTTGAATCCGACCTACCAACGACACGACAGCCGCGCCGCCGATCAGATTCGCGCGGTTTCCTTCGAACTCAATATCGCACCGCATGCTAGCGGGTCGGTCCTCATTTCCATGGGCAACACGCGGGTGCTTTGCGGCGTGATGATTGAAGAATCCGTTCCGCGCTGGATGAAGGATCAGAAGGTCTCCGGCGGCTGGCTGACCGCGGAGTATTCCATGCTTCCTTATTCCACCCTGACGCGGAAGCCGCGCGATATCGCGAAGGGGCGCCTCGACGGCCGCAGCAGTGAAATTCAGCGGTTGATTGGCCGTTCGATGCGGGCGGTTGTCGACTTGGAAAAACTGGGTCCGCGCACCATCTGGGTCGATTGCGATGTGCTCCAGGCCGACGGCGGAACGCGCACGGCTGCGATCACGGGTGCGAGCCTCGCCGTCTCGGTCGCCTGCCGGCGATTGCTTGCGGAAGAGAAACTCGCCGAGTTGCCGATCAAGAAACTCGTCGCCGCGGTTAGCGTAGGCGTGATCGATGGCGTGCCGGTGGTCGATTTGAATTACGAGGAAGACAAAGGCGTGACGGTGGACCTCAATCTCGTCGCAACGGAGGACGGCGCCCTCGTGGAGGTGCAGGGCGCGGGCGAGGAGGCGACTTTCACGCACGAAGAACTTCTGGAGATGCTGTCGTTAGGCAGAAAGGGGATCGCCGACCTGATCGCGGCGCAAAGGGCGGTGCTCGCGAGCATCGCCGCTCCCGGGGGCTAAAATGTTTGCCGGAGCACCGGGTTTGTTCTAGAGCGAGGCGCGCATGAAGAAAGCATTGATCACCGGCATCACCGGACAGGACGGCAGCTACCTCGCGGACCTGTTGCTGGAGAAGGGCTACGAAGTGCACGGCATCATCCGGCGCGCCAGCACCTTCAATACGGCCCGGATTGATCATCTCTACGCCGACCCGCACATCAACGGCGTGCGCATGTTTCTGCACTACGGCGACCTGAGCGACTCGGTCAACCTGGTGAAGTTGATCTACGAATTGAAGCCGGACGAAATTTACCACCTCGCCGCGCAAAGCCATGTGCGGGTGAGCTTCGACATCCCGGAGTACACCTCCGATGTCACCGGCCTCGGCACCATCCGCATCCTGGAGGCGATTCGCGAAACCGGAATCCGCTCACGTTTTTACCAGGCCTCGAGCAGCGAGATGTTTGGCAAAGTGCAGGAGGTGCCGCAGACCGAGACGACGCCGTTCTGGCCGCGCAGCCCCTATGGCGTGGCCAAGGTTTTCGCCTACTGGGCGACGGTGAATTACCGCGAAAGCTATGGCCTTTGCGCGAGCAACGGCATCCTCTTTAACCACGAGAGCCCGCGCCGCGGCGAGACGTTCGTGACCCGCAAAATCACCCGTGCGGTGGCAGCGATAAAGCACGGCCTGCAAAAGGAACTTTTCCTCGGCAACCTCGATGCCAAACGCGACTGGGGTTACGCGCCGGAGTACGTCGAAGGCATGTGGCGCATTCTGCAGCACGACGAGGGCGACGATTTCGTCCTCGCGACGAACGAGACCCACACCATCCGGGAGTTTCTCGACATCGCCTTCGGCCGCGTTGACCTCGATTGGAAACAATACGTCAAGCACGACGAACGCTACGAGCGCCCGGCCGAGGTCGACCTCCTCATCGGCGACGCGGCGAAGGCGAAGAAGCTGCTCGATTGGGAACCCAAAGTCCGTTTCCGCGAACTGGTCGAGATCATGGTCGACGCCGACATGGAATTGCTGGCCAGGCCGAACGTGCAAAAACACCTCGGTCAGCTTCCCTGAGCAACGTTAGGCCCTAACGAATCTGCGTCGGGGCGAAATTGTGCGTCGAAACAAACCGGTCCGTGACGGGAGTCAGCCCCGGGACGAGCGATTCGAGCGGCTGGTTTGCGATTTGGACCTGTGCTCCCTGGCCGACGATATCGAAGAGCTCGATCACGTCGCGCGAGCGCATCCGCACACAGCCGTAGCTCACGGGCAGGCCGATGTTTCGCTCTTCCGGCGTGCCATGAATGTAAATGTAACGCGAGTAGGCGCGGGCATTCTGCGGCTCTTCGCCGCGCAACCAGAGAATGCGCGAGACGATGACATCGCGTCCTGGGGCGTCGACGGGAACGACCTCGCCCGTCGGCCGCCGATCCTTGAAAGCCGCGCCGCTGGGCGCGCCCCCGCCGATCTTCTTCGCAATCTCGAGCCGGCCGAGCGGTGTCCAACTCGTGTTCGGCCGATCGCCAAGCCCGAACTTCGAGGTCGAAACCGGATACGTGGCCAGCGGCGCGCCATCCCTCAGCAAAGCCATCCGTTGCTGGGGCACGCTGATTATGACCTGATGCCGGCGATCGACCGTGGCGCAGGACGTGCCTAACGAAACGAGCGCAAGCGCCCCGAACAAACGAGAAAAGAAATGGATTCGTGAACGCATACTTATTTCAGGCGAAAAAATTCCTCGGCGGTTTTCGTCGTTGCCTCGGCCAGTTCCTCAAGGCTCATTCCGCGCGCGGCGGCGATGCTCTCCGCGACCAGGCGGGTGTGCGCCGGTTCGCAGCGTTTTCCGCGAAACGGCTCCGGGGCAAGATACGGGCAATCGGTCTCGACCATGAACTCGCCTAACGAAAGCGCGGCCGCGACCTCACGCACCTTGGCGCCGTTCTTGAAGGTCACGATGCCGGTAAAGGAGACGAGGTGTCCGAGCGCGATCACCTCCTCGGCTTGTTCTTGCGTGCCGCCGAAACAATGAAAAACACCGCTCACCTGCCGGCCGTATTCGCGCAGGATCTCGAGCGTGTCGTCCCAGGCATCGCGCTGGTGAATGACGACGTTTAATTTCAGCTCAGCCGCGAGATCGAGCTGCTGCTGAAAGAGGCTCGCCTGTTTGCTCTTGAGCGCGCCGTCGTGGAGACCGCTCTCGATTTGCTCGTCGGTTTCCGCTTGCAGCGTATTTGAGATCACCTGCGTCGTGCGCTCCTTCGCGACCGCGGCGCTCGGCAGATAGTGATAATCGAGCCCGGTCTCGCCGATCGCCGCGACCCGCGGACTTTTCGCCAGTTCGCGCAGCGGCGTGATCACGTCGTCGTCCACTTCCTCGGCCGCATTCGGATGAACGCCGATCACCGCATAGACGTTCGGATATTTCTCCGCCAGCTCGACCGCGCGCCGGCTGCTCTCGACCGAGGTGCCGATGGTTAATATCCGGGTCACGCCAGCCTCGGTCGCCCGGGCCAGGATTTGGTCGAAGTCGCTCGCGAAATCCGGGTAGTCGAGGTGGGCGTGGGTATCGATCAACATCGCAAAAGGTAGCGCAAGCTTCCCGCTTGCCAGTTATTTTTCGAGGAGTAGAGAGCTTTTGCGAAAGCTGTCGCAATGGAGCAACCCGAGAACATTTGTGCAAACTGCGACGCGCCCTTGACCGGCGAGTACTGCAGCCGCTGCGGCGAGCGCCGCCCGGATCGAGCGCGGCTCAAACTGAGCGCTTTTCTCGGTACCGCAGTGCAGGAAGTGACCGATCTCGAGCACTCCAAACTGTTGCGGACACTCAAGATCCTCTTCTTTGCCCCAGGCGTCCTGACGAACGAATACCTGCGGGGTCGTCGCACGAGCTTCCTCGGGCCGCTCAAGATCTACCTGCTGATGTTTGCCCTCAGTTTCTTCCTCTACACGGTTTACCAGCCGACTTCGGTTTATGACGTTCGCACTTTTGTAAATGCCGATCCCTCCGGAGGGTGGAAAGCGCAACTCCAGCGCCTGGCTGAGATCACTCAACTGAGCGAGCCGGTGCTGATCCAGGAACTCAACGGGCGCTGGCGACGTTACCTCAATCTGACCCAGGTGATCTATCCGCTCAGCCTGGGGTTGGTCCTGCAGCTTCTATACCTGGGGCGACGGCGCTTTTTCGCCGAGCACCTGGTCATGGCCCTGCATTTCTCGGCGGTGGTTTCGGGGCTGAACATCGTGTTCTGGCCGCTCTACATGGTGAGCGGAGTGCAGCTGACGACGGTCTACTGGATCCAGACGAACTTCATGCTCTTCCTCATTTTCGTCTGGCTGCTGGTCGCATGCCGCCGCGTCTATGGCGGCTCGTGGCTGGCGAGCGGGTTGAAGGCGTTGCTGCTGGAGCTGGGCTACTACGTCGTCGGAATCGCGATCACTCTGCTCGCGCTCGGTTGGGCCGTCTTCAGCCTCATCAGATCCGGCTAAACAGCGCTACCACTCAATGACCGAGCCGGCCCAGGTGAGGCCGCCGCCGAAGACAATCATGAGCACGTAGTCGCCGGCCTTGATCCGCCCGGTGCGGTTGGCTTCGTCGAGCGCGATCGCGACCGCGGCGGCGGAGGTGTTGCCGTAGCGATCGAGGTTCACGAACACCTTATCGACCGGGATTTTTAACCGGTCGGCGATGGCCTCGATGATGCGGACGTTGGCTTGGTGGGGGATGACGCAGGCGATGTCGTCGATCGTCAGGCCGGCTTTTTCGAGCACTTTTTTGGCGGCATCGACCATCGCGGTGACGGCCTGTTTGTAGACCTCTTTGCCCGACATTTTGATCGTTTGCAGGTGATCGTCGGCGTTTTCTTTGGTAATCGGATGACGGCAGCCGCCGCCGGGCATCCAGAGAATATCGGCGAAGTTGCCATCGCTCGCGATGTGCGTGCTGATGAGGCCGTGGCTGCCGCCGTCGCGATGGCGCAGGATGGCGGCACCGGCACCGTCGCCGAAGAGGACGCAGGTATTGCGTTCGGTCCAGTCGGTGATGGTGGTCAGCTTTTCTGCCCCGATGACGAGGACGGTGTCGTAGGTGTGGGAAGTGATGAACTGCTGCCCGATCTCGACCGCGAAGAGAAATCCCGCGCAGGCCGCGGAGATGTCGAGGCAGGCGGCTTTTTTGGCGCCGATCTTGGTTTGAATGAAACAGGCGGTGGCCGGGAAAACCATGTCGGGCGTGGCAGTCGCGACCAAAATGAGATCGATCTCTTCACCCTTGATCCCGGCCTGTTCCATCGCCGCGAGGGCGGCTTTCGCGCCCATATCGCTGGTGAATTCATCGTCCGCCGCGACGCGCCGTTCCTTGATCCCTGTCCGGGTGGTGATCCACTCGTCGTCGGTCTCGACCATCTTCGAGAGGTCCTCGTTGGTGAGGCGGCGTTCCGGCACGTAACTGCCGGTGCCGACGATCGAAACAGTGCGTTGCGGTTTACCTGACCGCGGGCTCGAGCGGGGCGTGCGTTTCATTGTAGCGACTTACTTCTTCGATGATATGTGGATTGACCTCGTGTTCAATCGACTCGGCCGCGACGCGCAGAGCGTTCTTGATCGCGAGGGGTGTGCTCGAGCCGTGCGCGATGATGCAGATACCGTTGACGCCAAGGAGAGGCGAGCCGCCGTATTCCTCGTAATTGACCTTTTTCTTGATCGCCAGAAAGGCGTTTTGCGCGAGGAAGGCCCCGGCCATGCGGATTTTGCTTTTGACCAGCTCGTGCTTGAGCCATTTGAAAATGGCATCGCCGACCGATTCGCAAGTTTTGAGAATGACGTTGCCGACGAAGCCATCGCAGACCACGACTTCGACCGGATGGGCAAAGAGATCGTGGCCCTCGACGTTGCCGCGGAAGTTGAGCTGACTGCGCCGCAACATTTTAAAGACCTCTTTGGTCAGGTCGGTCCCTTTCACGTCTTCGCCGCCGATCGACATTAAACCGATCGAGGGGTTCTTGTAGCCGAGGACGTGGCGGGAATAGACCGAGCCCATGATGCCGTACTGCACCAGGTGCTCGGGCCGCGCGTCGCTGTTCGCGCCGGCGTCGATCAGGACAAAAATATTCGTCTCGGAAGGAATGATGGCGGCGATTCCGGGGCGATCGATTCCCGGCAAAGTGCGCAACTTGATTGTGGTCGCGGCGACAGCGGCGCCGGTGTGACCCGCGCTCACGATGGCGGCGGCGTCTCCTTTTTTCACCAGGTCGACCGCGCGGCTGACCGAGGAATCTTTTTTCCGCCGCACGGACTGGACGGCGCCGTCGCTCATTTCGACGACCTGGGTGGAGTGAACGATCTCGATCCGGCGATCGTTGCAGTTGGTTTTTTTCAGCTCGGCCTCAATCTGAGGCGTGTCGCCGACGAGGAAAAGTTTGTCGATCTGGGGATATTCGCGCAGGGCAAGGACCGCGCCGCCAACCAGATTAGGCGGCCCGAAATCGCCACCCATGGCGTCGAGAGCGATTTTCATCGAGTGGCCAATTTGAGTGGTCCGGGCGGCGATTGCAAAACGAAAGTGGGGACGGACGGCGCGCTCGACCCCGCGCCGGGGCGTGCACTGCGTTCGGAATCAATGCGATCGGGCGCGCGATTGCCGGAGCAAGTCGGTCAGGGTCGCGTCCAGTTGCCGCGCGTTCGTTAGGACGAACATGTGCGAGATGCGCGGCATGGGGCCGGTCAGCTTCGCTTTGGAAACCGTGGCGTCGAACGGGCGATCCCCCAGGTCGAGGCCAATGCGCAGTTCCTGCGGCTTGATGTTCAGGCCCGCGAACTCTCGTTTCTCCAAGATGGAAACGTAGGTCTTTTTTGGCAGGACGATCACGCTCGGGAAATGCGTCTTCACGAATCCAACGAGAGCGTCGAAAAGCGCCCGCTGCTCGCCCGCTTTGGCGAATTGATTCTCCAGCAACACCTCGGTACTGGCGTAGACCGGCTTACCGTCGTTGGCGTGGATCGAGGCCAGGAGCGAAGCGTTCATGTGGCCAAATCCTTGTTCCTCTTTCAGCCATTTGATCAGGTCGTTGCGCTTCGTGTTCCCCAGGTCATCGATCGCGGTCAGCCAGCCCTGCAGATCGCGACCCGTCTTCTCTTTCAGTCCGTCGATAAATTCTTTCTCAACTTCACCGGATGTTTTTTGTGGCATAGCGACGCTCCTTTATCTCCAGATTCCGAGGACGAAACCGATCACGGCAAAATAGAGGGTGATGTATCCGCCGTTGATCGCGATGTGTTTCCAAGTCCGCTGCTCGAAGAGCGCGATGATGATGAATTGTGCGACCACCCAGCCGACCCCGGCGAGCAAACCGGCGGCTACGCCCCAGCGCCAGGTGGTGCCGTGATTGCCCAGAAAAAACGCCAGGTTGTAGGAGATGATCCAGGCGAGCAGGAACGATAACCCGAAGATCTTGAGCGGATTGACCTTCGACAATTGTTCATCGGAGAGGCCGGTTTCGCGCTGCCAGGCTTTTTGAAAAAGCAGAGGCGACCACCAGAGCCCGCCCAACACCAGGCTCAAGACCGCACAGACAAAGACTGCCAGATGGTTGATATATAGATTCTCCATGAGGCAAACCCTGGCCGGACCGGCGGCGGCTGTATTGGAAAAAATTTACTTATCCGACCGGCAAATAGTTTCGGTAATAGGAGTGAATCGCGGCGTAGCGCGTGGGGGTGAAGCCGGAGAAACGCTTGAAGTCGTGAATGAAATGCGACTGGTCGTAGAAGCCGCACTCGTGCGCGATCGCGCTCCAGTTCATCGAAGCCGTGGCCTCAATCGTGCGAATGGCTTTTTGGAAGCGCATGATCCGGAGAAATGACTTCGGTGGCACCCCTACTGCCTGGCGGAACATCTTGATGAAATGTTTTTGCGAGTAACCGATCTGATTGTTCATCCGCGCCATGTTGGTTTGATCGGGGCGATGGGTCATTTCTTCCACCGCGTAGGCGACGCATGGATTCGATTCGAGTTTGTTCGCAACTTTTTCGAGCAGAAATTCCTCCGCCAAACGGAACCGGGTAGGGATGTCGGCCGTCTCGAGCAGGCGCTCCCGGAGGAAGGCGAAATCATCCGCCCACAGTAGATTCGCATCGACGACGCAATCCGCGATCTCATCCATCGGGAGCGGGAAAAAGGGCGCTGCCTTCCCTTTCTTGAAACTGATAGCCATCATCGCCGAGCCGCTCCCAGAGGGAATGGTAATCGGCTCGGTTCTCAGACCGGCGGCCCAGATGTGATTGCAGGCCTGGATCTCCTTCAGCGTCTCGTTGTCATAAATGAACTGCGGCGCGTCGTGGAAATCGATCAGGATTTCAGTGCCACCATTGGGCAGGAGACGGTCGATCTTGTGAACGAACTCGAGGCCCTCGTAGTAGATAAAGCCTTCGATGAACTGATCGAGGGGAGCCTTGGGCGCGTGAGCTTGGAAGATCATCGAGCGATCGGAGCTGCTCCACGACGGAAGCCAGCGCCCTGTTGCCTCGACGATACCGAATGAACGCGCTCGGGTTCAAACCCAATCGCGTGGCAGCCGGGTGGCCCCGATGCGGAGCGGATGAACTAACCGGCGTCGACCGTCAGGACCTGGCGGCCCTTGTAGTAGCCGCAGGAAGCGCAGGCGGTGTGCGAAGCGACAGTGCTGCCGCACTGCGTGCATTTGTTGAGCTGCGGCGCCCGCCAGCGATGCGATGCCTTGCGCGTGCGCAGGCGCATTTTTGAAACTTTGCGTTTTGGGACTCCCATACGAGCGGGATAGGAAAGCAGGGATTTTGGAAAAGGCAACCGGGCATCGCGCTCCTAATCCTGCTCTAGCTCTTAATCCTGATCCACTTCATGCGCCTTGGAGCAGGAGCACGAGCAGGAATCAGAGATCGAGCTTGTCCAGCGCGCTCCAATCCGGCGGCCGCGCCTCGAGCACGCCAGGGTCGTCCTTCTTTTTCAAAACTTCCGGCACCGGGCAAACCCGGCCCCCTTCGCGATCGCAGTGCGGATAGGGTGGCAGATTGAGGAGGATGTCTTCCCGCATGAACGGGGTGAGGTCGATCGCTTCCGGCCCGCCCAACTCGGTGTGGACGGCAAACTCCGGCACCTTGATCTCAAACGGGAACGCCTCAAGGCAACGGACGCAGTGCAGCTCAACCGGCTGGGCCAGGCTGCCGCTGACCCAAAGCGCACCTTCGGAAATGCCGGCCTCGAGGTCGTAACGCAACGGTCCCGCGCAGCGCGCCTCGGGCGGGTCGAGCTGGGGCAGCGGGCAATCCTCCTCGCCCTCCAGGTGCACCCCTTCGGTCGAGATTTGTCGCAGATGGATTTTCACTTGGGTGACCTCTTCGGTTTCAATTTCCCGCCAAACCCTGCCACCACGCAAGCGGGGACAAAACTCCCGACATCGCCCCCGAGCCGCGCGATCTCCTTCACGATCCGCGAGCTTAGGTAAGTGTACTCTTCTTTCGGCATGAGGAAGATCGTTTCCACGGTCGCTTCCAGTTTGCGATTCATCAGCGCCATCTGGAATTCAAACTCGAAATCCGAGACCGCGCGCAGCCCGCGCACGACCGCGTGGGCGCCCTGCTCGACCGCGAATTCCACCAGCAAGCCGTCGAGCGGCAGGACGGTCACACCCGCCATCGAACTGGTCGTGCTCCGGAGAAAATCCAGACGTTCCTCGAGGGTAAAAAGCGGCTGCTTCTGGTCGTTGTGCGCGATCGCGACCACGACTTCGTCGAAGAGTTTCCGCGCCCGCTCGATCACGTCGAGATGACCGTTGGTCACGGGGTCGAAGCTGCCGGGATAGATCGCGCGTCGCATGGGGCGGAAATTCGCAGAGGAACGGGGAAATTCAACGCTCCAAACCGGCCCGCCGGGTTGCCTCCGGCGTCTGACGTTCCACAGTAGCCGCAACAGATGAACGAAACCGCCTACCAATCGATCGCGGTGGCCGCCGGATTCTCACCGCGCTTCCACCAGGTGCTGGCAGAAGCGAATCGCGTCCGCGAGCGGTTTGGCGCGCGGCTTTGCATGATTTATGTGGGCAAGCACGACGCCGCCACGGAGAGCAAGTTCGCCGAGGCGATCACGCGATTGAACCTGCCGCCCGATTGCAGCGTTCACTATGAAGAGGGCGACCCGGGGAGCAGCATTCTGGCGGCCGCACGGAAATTGTCGGTCGACCTCCTGGTTGCGGGCGCCTTGGAAAAGAAGCCGATCCATCGACAGTTCCTCGGAGATGTCGCGCGCCGCCTCGTCCGCGAGGCCAGCTGCTCGGTCATGCTTTTCACTCATCCCGAGCTGGAACCGAAACCGCTCCGGCACATCGTTTTCATGGCCGAATATTCCGATCACGCGCAAGGCGCGCTCCGCCGCACCCTGCGCCTGGCCGAAAAGGAAAAGTGCGAGCGGCTTTACGTCATCCGCAATTACACCAGCTTCGACAAGGCGCGGGCGGCGCGCCGGAACAAGGGTGGCAAGGCGGTCGCGCGGACGCTGGACGAAGAGGAAATCGCCCTGCAGGAATTCATCCTCGCCGCCGGCCAGACCCCGGTCCCGATCGAGGCCCGCTGCATCCGCGGCAACACCGGTTTCGCGGCCTCGAATTTCGTCCAGTCGGTCGAGGCCGACCTCCTCGTCGTCCCGCTCGAGACGAAGGCCGAATCCAAGCCCAAACTCTCGAGCCGGATCGCCTGGGTGACGGATGTGATCCCGTGCAATCTCTGGATTATTCGCTAGCGATCGCTCTGCCTAACGAAAGAAATTCCGCTGTTTGTCGCTGATCGGCCGTTCCAGCCGTTCCAGAACGAGGAGCATGTCCTCCCAGACCTTGCGCTTCTCGGCGTTGTTTTGGTTTCGCAGCAGATACGAGGGATGAAACGTGATCATGAGCGGCGTTTCGCGGTAGGAATGCCAGCGACCCCGCAGTTTGCCCATCGGCTCGCGAATCTGCAGCAAACCTTCGACCGCGGTCGCTCCGAGCGCGACCAGCACTTTCGGTCCGATGATCTCGATCTGTTCTGCGAGGTAGGGCAGGCAGGTCGCCATTTCATCTGGCGTCGGTTTCCGATTGCCCGGCTCGCCGGCCGGCATGTCGGGCCGGCATTTCAGCACGTTGGCGATGTATACGTCCTCGCGGCTGAATCCCATCGCGGCGACAATTTTGGTCAGTAGTTGGCCCGCCCGGCCCACGAACGGCTCGCCCTGCCGGTCCTCATCCGCGCCCGGCGCTTCGCCGATAAACATCAATTCCGCTTCCGGGTTTCCGACTCCGAAAACGGTCTGGGTGCGAAAGCTGGCGAGGTGCGGACATTTCACACACCCCGCGATCCGCGCTGCCATCTGCCGCAGGCGCGCGGCCTTGTCGGTCTCCGCCGAGTCGTTAGGCGCAGGCGGCGCCGCGCGTAAACGGGCGAGTGCGGACCGGCTGGCGCGGGGCGGGCGATCGCTTGTCTGCCGGAGATTTTCGAGGGCGTCGATTGCCATCTCCAGTGCTGCCGTGAACTCGCTCATGCCGGCGATCAGTTTGGCGGTTTTGCAGGCGACGGCAATTCCTTTAACCTCGTGGCCTTCAGCAGCGAGATGAGCACCCAGCTAAAAGATTACGACTACCAGCTCCCGTCCGAACTGATCGCCGGCCGGCCGCTGGCGCGGCGCGAGGATGCGCGCATGATGGTCCTCGACCGGGCCGCGCAGACGATCGCGCACCGGCAGTTTGTCGAGCTGCCGCAGTTCGTTAAGCCGACCGACCTGGTGGTCTTGAACAATACCGAGGTGCGCCCGGCGCGACGATTCTCCGACGACGGCGCGATTGAATTTCTCTTCCTCGAGCAAGTCGCGCCGCAACGCTGGCGCTGCCTGGTCAAGCCGGGACGAAAGATGCGGATCGGCGCGACGACGCGACTCGACGGGGTCGAGCTGACGGTGGAGGAAATCGAAAGCGAGGGTGAGCGAATCGTTAGGCTGGAACGCGAGATCGATCCCTATCGCGGCGGCCGCATGCCGCTGCCGCCGTATATTGAGCGGCAGGCAGACGCCGAGGACACGACCCGCTACCAGACGGTTTTTGCGCGGGAGCCGGGAGCGGTCGCGGCGCCGACGGCGGGTTTGCATTTTACCCCGGAGATTTTGGCGCAGTTGCCGCACACTTTTGTGACCCTGCATGTCGGCACCGGCACTTTCCGTCCGGTCCAGAGCGAAACGATCACCGAACATCGCATGCACGCGGAGCGCTTCACGATCTCGGAGGAAGCGGCGCAGGCGATCAACGCGGCGGAGAAGATTCTCGCCATCGGTACGACTTCAGTGCGGGTGCTCGAGGCGGCGGAAAGGCAGGACGATCGTTTTTTCGCGCAGGAAGGGGCGACCGATATTTTCATTTATCCGCCCTACGAATTTCACGCGGTCGATCGCCTGTTGACCAATTTTCATCTCCCGCGTTCGACCTTGCTCATGCTGGTGGCGGCTTTTGCCGGCCGGGAATTTATCCTGCGCGCCTACGCCGAGGCGGTGCGCGCGCGTTACCGCTTTTACAGCTACGGCGACTGTATGCTCATCCTTTAGCCGCGCCCGCGATGTGCTAGCCTCGCGCCATGGACGCACCCGATATTTCCAGCAAGCCTAACGGCGAACTCGTCACCCGCACCGTCGCGATGCCGAAGGACACGAACCCGAACGGTGACATTTTCGGCGGCTGGCTGATGTCGCAGATGGATCTCGGGAGCGGCATTCTCGCGTCGAAAACGGCCAAGGCTCGCGTCGTCACGGCCGCCCTCGACGGCATGTCGTTTCTCCAACCGGTCAGGGTGGGGGATACGGTGGCCTGTTATGCTCGGGTGGAATCGATCGGCCGCACCTCGATGAAGATCCCGGTCGAAGTCTGGGTCCAGCGTTACATGCGGACCGAGCAACTGCTCGTGACCCGGGCGGTCTTCACCTACGTCGCGATCGACCAGGCGGGGAAACCGGTCGCGGTCCAGCGCGATTGAGCGTTCGTTAGGCGGCTATTGCCCGCCGCTGTCGCCCGAGGCTGCGCCGCTGTCGCCGACCGATTCCGGGCCCGAGGCTTCGGTCGTCATTATCGGTTCGCTCGGTTCGGTCACCGGCATGGTGTTTTTTTGTTTGGAAAAGAAGCGCTTCTGCTGCTTCGCCCGGCCCGCGCTCATTTTATTCACGTAACGCGAGTAGGCCCGTTCCTGCCGGCCTTGCGCGGTCAGCATCGAGCAGCCGGAGAAAAGGATCGCCGCGGCTGTGAGGCAGGCGAAGTTTCGATAAAGGTTCTTCGTCATTTCTCCGCCAGTTCCATTTGGTTGTTCTCTGGCTGGAGGGCGAAAAGTCCTATCCGCAGCATCTCGTCCACCACCCGATAGATTTTTAGGTCACAAAAGGCGCTCCGGCCGTGCAACTCCGCCAGCGAAAGCTCGTGGTTGTAGGCCAGCTGCCAGATTTCTTCCGCCACGGCGCGCAGGTCCTGCAGGTCGGGGTTGTCCCATTCGAGGTTCAACTTCTGCCGTTTCAGGCGCTGGGAGCGGTCCTTGATCCGTTTCCGCAGATGGTCGAAATGGTCGCGCATCCGGATGGCGTTGATCAGGATCTCGTCGCCCTGGCCGGTAAGCGCGCTGTTTTCACCCCAGTTGGCGCCGACCTGCGTTTCATTGGAGAACGAGAAGGAACCCGTCTGGTGTTCGTGCAGGAAAAGCTGCCAGAAAGCTTCCTCGCCGCTCAGGTGCTGGAAGCGACCCCAGCGCGGAGTTCCTTTTTGGAAATAAAAGGTCGAGATGGTCTCGCCATCTTCGTCCGCGATCGTCAGCAGACCGGTCTGCATCGATTGGATGATGGTCTGGTAGATGGTCACGATGTCGAAGTTGGCCAGGCTGCCGGTGAGCTCGAGGGAGTTGTTGGGCGATTGCGTCAGTTCCCGTGCCTGGAAGAGGCGGCTGGCCAGTTTCTCGGAGAGGAAGAGAAAGAACGAAGGCACCCGATCGAGAATCTCGGGGAAATCGCTCCGGCGAAAACATTGCACGCTGAGGGCGGCGCAGGCCCGGGCGGAATGATCGCGCGCGTGCTCCATCAGCGGGCCGGTCTCGCCAAAGATATCGCCCCGGGAGAGAACCGTCGTCGGGGCCCCGGGCCGGGCATTTTGCGGGAACAATTCGACCGCCCCGCGGGTAACGATAAAGAGCTCGTTGCCCGGGTCTTCGGTGGAGTAGACGACCTCGTTTTCGCCGAAATGTTTGACCGTCGAAAGCGTGCCAATGGCCTTCAGCTCGACAAGCCGGAGAGACTTGCAAAAGGCAAAGAAGTCGCGTTGGACCATCCTTTGGGAAGTAGCAAGAGTCGTGCGGGAGGCCGGTTGGTTCTGGGTTTTTTACCCGGGAGAGCGCTTTCCAACTGCTCGTTTCGCCGCTAATCCTTTGCCATGAACGGGCTGGCCTATCTTTTCGAGCGCTTTCCCTCGTTCACGCAGACGTTTTGCTATCGCGAGATCGCGGAATTGCGGCGGCAGGGCGTGTGCCCCGGCGATCTTTTCCGTGCGGCGCCCGGTCGACGAACCGCCGCAGGGTTGGGAATCGCTGATCGTCGACCGCGTGCAATACCTGCCCGGCGACGACGACCTCGTCCGGGAGGTGGACCGGGAGGTGCGGAAAAGAAGACTGCCCGAGACCGCGACGCGGGAGATCGCGGCCTGGGGGCGCAAAACCGATTTTCTCCGCCTCTACCAGGCCGCCTGGCTCGGGCCGCGCCTGCAGGCGCTCGGGGTGCGGCACGTCCACGCCCATTTCGCCGGGCTGGCGGCGCGGACCGCCTATTGGATCGAGCGTTTTTTCGGGATCGGGTTCAGTTTCACCGGGCACGCCAACGACATTTTCGCGCCCAAGCCGTTTGAGATTTCGTTAGGCAAACTCATCGGCGCAGCCCGCGCGGTGGTGACGGTGAGCGACTATGGGGTCCGTTTCTTGCAGGAAAAATACCCGGGCGACGCCGCGAAATTTCGTCGGGTTTACAACGGGATCGATCTGGATCGATTTCAGCGCGCGGATTTTTCCGGCAGCCCGCCGCTTGTTATTTCCATCGGCCGATTGATCGAAAAAAAGGGCTTCCAGGATTTGCTCGAGGCCGGCCGGCTCCTGCGCGATCGCGGGGTAGAATTTCGCTGCCAGATCATCGGCGAAGGTCCGCTCGAGTCCGCGCTGCGGGAACAAATCACCGCCGCCGGCCTAACGAGCGCCGTCCTGCTGACCGGGCCGTTGCCGCAGGCTGAAGTGATTGTGCGCCTGGCGCGGAGTGCCCTCTTCGTCCTGCCCTGCGTCGCCGAAACCGGCGGCGGGATGGATAACCTGCCGACGGTGGTGATGGAGGCGATGGCCGCCGGTCTGCCGGTCGTATCGACCGCCGTCGCCGGCGTGCCGGAAATGGTCGAGGAAGACACGACTGGTCTGCTCGTGCCGGAGCACGATCCCGCCGCTTTGGCCGACGCCATGGGGCGTCTCCTCAGCAATCGCCCGTTCTCGATGTCGTTAGGCGAGAACGGCCGGCAACGCGCTGGGGAACGCTTCGCGATTGAAAAGAGCGGCATGGCCTTGAGCGCTCTATTTCAGGAGTTTGGCGCGGTCTGACCTTCGAATCCCGGCTTGCTCTGGCGGGCACCGGCGTTCAAAATCCTCCCATGAAATCACCGATCCTTCTTCGTCGACTTGGTTTTTTCGCACTCCTGTTTGCATCCGCCTCCATCGCGCGGGCGGAGCATTCACCGAAATGGATCCAGACCTACAACGGCCTCCTCGCCAAATACGCCACCAGCAGCGGGGTCAAGTATGCCGCCTGGAAGAATAACGCCGCCGACATGCAAGCCATCAAGCAGGTCGTCGACGGCATCGCGCAGGAAAAGATTTCCGGATTGAACAAAAAGGAACAGCTCGCCTTTTACATCAACGCCTATAACGCCTGGATCCTGCACGAGGCGCTCGAGAAATACCCGACCAAGAGCGTGAAGGATCTGCTCTTCACCTTTTTCACCGGCAAACGAATCAAGGTCGCGGGCGAGGACATGAGCTTTAATCACCTCGAGAAGGAGATCATCCGGCCAAAGTTCAACGAACCGCGGATCCATTTCGCGCTCAACTGCGCGAGCCGGAGCTGCCCGCCCCTGCTGTCCGAGCCGTTCCGGGCGGAGAAACTCGAGGCGCAACTCGAGAAACTTTCGGTCGGGTTCGTCAATTCGCCCCGCGGCGTCCAGTACAACGAGGGCAAAAAAACCGCCGCCATCTCCACCATCTTTAATTGGTACAAAGAAGACTTCAAAGCCCCGGGCGGCCCCGTCGCCTTCATCAACAAACGCCGTAAACCGCCTCTGCCTAACGACACCAAGATCGACTATCAGGATTACGATTGGTCGTTGAACGAGGCGAAGTAGCTGCCCCGCCCAAAATGACTTCCGCAGAACAATGGCGCGCCCGCTGGACCGCGTTTCGCCGGCCGATCGCCGAGGAGAAAGCGCGCGTCCTGCAGGAGCGCTGGGCTTCGCTCCCGCCGGAATTGCAGACCGATAACCAGATCGCCGGCCGGCACCTGACCCACTGCGGCTTCACGTTAGGCGCGAGTTATTGCTCCTTTCATTGCACCCATTGTTACCTGCCGAAGAACGCCAACTCCGTTCCGATTCCGTCGCTTGCGCAGGTCCGGGAACAGATCGACGCCAACCGCCGCTTCCAAGGGCCGGGCGGCGGATTGCAGATCACCGGCGGCGACGTGGCCGACGCCTACTGGCGGGCTGGCCGGCCCGACGAACTGATCGAGATCGTTCGTTATGCCATTTCCGTCGGCTCGATCCCGATGTTGATGACGCACGGCCAGACGCTGATCGAGCAGCCGGAATTCCTCGAGCGCTTGGTGGTGGAAGGCGGTCTGCGCCAGATCTCAGTCCACGTTGACATGACCCAGGCTGGGCGGCACGGCTATCCCATTGGGCGGATCAAATCGGAGGCCGATCTGCATCCCGTTCGGCAGGCTTTCACCGACCTCGCGCTGCGCGTGCGCGCCAGGACCGGTTTGCCGCTGGAGTACGCGCTCAGCTTTACGGTCACGCGCAAGAACATCGACGACGTGCCCGAAGTCCTGCGCTGGTATCTGGCCGATCCGCAGCGCACCTACATCTGGCGCATGATCAGTTTCCAGCCGGAAGCCGACACTGGCCGGACGATTTTTTCCGAGCGCCCGATCACGCCAGCCGACGTCTGGGAAAAAATCTGCGAAGGCGTCGGACTTGCCGCTGCGGCGCGATGTTTCGATTTTCGGGCACCCGGATTGCAACAGCTGGGCTTCGCTCCTCGTGGCGCGGCCCTCGGGGAAAATCTTCCCGCTTCTCCCGGACGATCCGAAATTCGACAAGCTGCTCGGCGAAGTGTTGCGCAAGATCGGCGGCCTCTCGCTCGTGAACGACGATGCGGGGACGCCGCCGTTTCGTCTCCTTGGCGTCCTCCTGCAAAATCCGATCCTGGCGGCGAAGGCGCTCTACCAGATCGGGCGCTACATGACTTCGCGGAATGCGCCGCCGGAAATTTTGCGCTCACTAGTGCGCGGTCAGGTCCACACCGTCGGCGTCGGGATGCATAACTTCATGGACGCGGCCCAGGTCGCGAACGCGGCCAATGATCCGGTGGTGCAGGCGCGACTCGACTCCTGCGTTTTCAAGGGCGCGGTCAAGCGCGGTGGCGAGTGGGTCGCGGTCCCGATGTGCTCGATGAACCAGCAGACCTGGTCGGAAGTGTACGACGCGCGATTGAAAGATCCCGAACTGATCAAGGTCGAGGCCTAGATCAGATCGCGCACCTTCTCGACCGCGCGCAGGTAGACGCGGTGCGGCCCGCCCCGCATCAATTCTTCCTGGACCAATTCGACCACGTCGTTTTTTCCGGCCGGCAATCTCTGCTGCATCTTCCGGCCCGCAGTTCGACCAAAAAAGACGTCGAGCAGATCCGAGCCTTTGCGATGCTCGATCCGGAATTCGGCCGTGTCGGTCGTGAGCTGGCAGCCATTGATCGGTTCGCCTTTCCGCTCATGCAGCTCGACGCGGATCTGGCGCCGGCCGGATTCGGTCTCCTTCTCGAAGCCTAACGATTTCTGTTTTCCCGGGCGGTGTTCCCATTCCAGTTGTCCGGCCAGCCAGCCGACGAGGAGAAGCGCGGTCGAGCGGAATCCCGGCGCGTGCTCGATCTCGAGCGACTTAATTTCATCGAGATGATGATGGGTCACGGGGTGATCGAAAAATTGCGCGAGAGCGAGGCGCAGATGGACGAGCCGCACCCAGTTGAGATCGCAGAGGACGATGCGATGCCGCGCTTCCTGCTGCGCGGCTTCGACCAGTTCCATCTGCCCGCCGAAGTTGCGCCAGGCCTGGCTGTCGTAGATCACACGGTCGACCCAAGCCCAGAGTTGCGGGTCGAGCGGGGCGCGAAATTCCTCCTGCCACCACAGCGAAAGCGGCAGATCGGAATCGAGCTGCGCGAAAACGATGTTGGGCAGGAAACCGCACTGTTTGCCCTGGAGAAAAAACGAAAGCTGCTCGGAGCAGATCTGTTTGCTTCCGGCGCGGCTGACGTGGCAGTGCGCGCTGATCCACGCCTCGACCCGGCTTTCCGTCGCGGTCGGATCGGCCGCGATGACGATCGCGCGGCAGGCGTGCTCCTCGGTCAGGCGGGCGACGATGGCGGTATTTGTGCCTAACGAATCCGGCGCCTCGCTGTAAACCGCGAGATTGATGAGCGAGGCGCGGGTCATGACGCCGTCCGCCGCATCCCAGAGTTTTTTTAGCTCGCTGTGGATCTGTCCGACCTCGACCGGAAGACCGGCGGAGAAGGATTCGGTGGCGGCGGGCATGGCGATCACTCTGGGGACGAGGAAAAAACGTCCAACGTCCAACGTCCAACGTCCAACGTTTGAAAGGAAGAGGCCCGGAGCGGAAACACACCGCCGAAACGAACCTCTGAGTTGAAACGTTGGACGTTGGACGTTGAACGTTGGACGTTTCCTCCTCGCTTCACAGCCTCCTCCACGCTCTCCCGTCCCGGGCCATCAGTTCATCCGCTTCCTCCGGTCCCCACGAGCCGGCCGGGTAATCGCACAACTTCGGCGCGCCCTCTTTCACCGCCCAAGCTTCATGAACCGTGTCGATGAAAGCCCACGCTTGTTCCACTTCATCGCGCCGGGCAAAGAGGGTCGCGTCACCCGCCATCGCGTCGAGCAGGAGCCGCTCGTAGGCCTCGGGGCTGGCTTTGCCAAACGACGTCCCGTAATGGAAATCCATCTTCACCGATTCGATCCGGAAACTGGTCCCCGGCACTTTCGCCTGCATCCGGAGCGAGATGCCCTCGTCCGGCTGGATCCGAATCACGAGTACGTTCTGGTCGACCTGCGACTCGCGGTTGAACAAAACCTGCGGCGCTTTCTTGAAATGAATCGAAATTTCCGTGCCCGGATTTGGGCAGGCGTTTTCCGACCCGGACATAAATCGGCACATCGGCCCAGCGCCAGTTATCGACCCGCAACCGGAGCGCGACGAAAGTCTCGGTCTCCGATTTCGGATCGACCCCTTTCTCCTCGCGATAAGCCACGACGGATTTTCCGGCGATCGCCCCCTTGCCGTACTGCCCGCGCACGACCTGTGAGGCGACTTCCTCCTCCTGGTAGCGCCGGACCGAGCGCACCACTTTCACTTTTTCATCGCGAATGCTGTCGGCCCCGAGATCGGTCGGCGGTTCCATCCCGACGAGACAGAGCAACTGCAGCAAATGATTCTGCACCATGTCGCGCAGGGCGCCCGCGCCCTCGTAGTAACCGGCGCGATTTTCCACGCCTAACGTTTCTGCGGCCGTGATCTGGACGTGGTCGATGTAGCGCGCATTCCAGAGCGGCTCGAAGATCGCGTTCGCGAAACGCAGAACCAAAATATTCTGCGCCGTCTCTTTCCCGAGGAAATGGTCGATCCGGTAGGTCTGGTCTTCCGAGAAGGAACGCTGCACCACGCGGTTGAGGTGGCGCGCCGATTTCAGATCGGTCCCGAAAGGCTTCTCGAGAATGACCCGGGCCCAGCCGCCGTTCGGCGCTTTGTTCAGGCCCGCTTTTTGCAGGTTCTCGATGATGGTCTCGAACTGCTCGGGCGAGGCCGCGAAATAGAAAAGTCGATTGCCGCGCGTCCCGCTCTCCTGGTCGAGCTTGTCGAGTCGCTCGGCCAGTTTCTTGTAGCCGGCCTCGTCGCCAAACTCGCTTTGGTGGTAGAAGAGCGACTTCGCAAAATCATCCCAGATCTCGTCGCGCACCGTCTGCCGGGAATGCTTTCTCGTCGCTTCCTCCATCTCGGCGCGGAATTCCTCATCCGTCTTCGGCCGGCGCGCGAAACCGACGACCGCCACCGCCGGCGGGAGCTCGCCATCGGCCGCGATGTTGTAAAGCGCGGGCACGAGCTTGCGATGGGTCAGGTCGCCGGTCGCGCCGAAGATCACGATCGCGCAGGGCTGCGGCACGGCCCGGGTTGAGAGTCCTTCGCGGAGGGGATTGGGTCGCTGTTTTTCGCTCATGTCTTGAAAGGGTCCGACAACTTAGGCCGATCGCCGCGGGAAAGGTAAACGAAAATCCGACCAGCGTTTTTGCGATTGTCGCGCGCCCCTGTTTCCGGCTAAGAAAAGGCTGCCATGCGGGTTGCGGCTTACAACGTGGAGAACCTTTTCAGTCGCGTGCACGCGATGAACGGCGACGATCCCGACCAGACCAGTGTCGTCCTCGCCGCGGTCGCGGAATTGCAGCGCCTGATCGCGCACGAGGTTTACAGCGAGGCGGACAAGGCGCGCATGCTCGAGATCCTGAAAAAGCACAAGGCGACCGGCACGGGCGGGCCGTTTTTTCTCCAGGAAACGCGCCGCCGGCTTTACTCCAACGGCAAGATCGTGGCCGAGGGGCGGGAGGATTGGATCGGCTCGATCGAGTGGCGGCGCGATCTCATCCAGGGACCGGCGATCGAAAACACGGGGCGGATTATCAACGAGCTCAAGGCCGACGTCCTCTGTCTTGTTGAGGTGGAAAGCCGGCCGGTGCTGCGGCGTTTCAACGACACGATCTTAAAAGAAGCGCCCTATCCGCACGCGATCCTGATCGATGGAAACGACGAACGCGGGATCGATGTCGGGCTGCTTTCGCGACGTCCCGTGACGGACATGCGAAGTCATACCGACGATCTCGACCCGGTGACGAAACGGCCGGTTTTCAGCCGCGATTGCGCGGAGTTTGAGGTCGACATCCCGGGGACGCGGCATCTCTGGGTGCTGGTGAATCATTTCAAGAGCCGCGGCTACGGGAGCAAGGCGTCAAACGACGCCAAACGAAAACGCCAGGTCGGAAACGGTCGCGGCCATCTTGCGCCGGTTCGATTTGAAAAAGCAGTGGGTCATCGTGGCGGGCGATTTTAACGAGCTGCCGAATTCGGATTCGCTCGCGCCGCTCCTGCAGCGGGAGGGCTTGCGCAATGTCTTCGCGAAATTGCCTGACGACGCCGACCGTTGGACGCATTGCGACGACGCGATCCCGAGCAAGAACGACCAGATCGATTACCTGCTCGTCTCGGAAGCGCTCTGGCCGCGTTTGCGCGAGGTGGGAATCGAGCGGCGCGGAGTCTGGGCGAGCGCGAAAAAGACGCGCGAGAAATATCCGCCGCTCAGCACCGTCACGGGCGAGAGCAATTGCGCGAGCGATCACGCCGCGGTCTGGGCGGATTTCGATCTCTAGTTTTCCTCCTAATCCTGCTCTTGCTCCTAATCTTCTCCCCCAACGAAGACAGAACGGGGGCAGGATTAAGAGCAGGAGCAGGAGGGATCAGGCCGGCAACGGAAATTTTCTCGTCAGCTGCTGCACCTGCTGCCGCACTTTTGCGATGACGTGTTCGTCTTCGCGGCCGATGAGCGCTTCGGCAAGAAGATCGGCGATCTCGAGCATGTCTTCTTCCTTCATCCCGCGCGTCGTGACGGCGGGCGTGCCTAACCGAATGCCGCCCGGCTTAAAGATCGGGTAGGTGTCGAACGGAATCGCATTTTTGTTCACTGTGATCCCGGCCCGGTCGAGCACGTTTTGCGCGTCCTTGCCGTTGATCTCTTTTGGCCGCAGATCGACCAGCATGAGGTGGTTGTCGGTGCCGCCGGAGACGATTCGGAAACCATGTTTCGCCACCCCGGCGGCGAGCGCCTTCGCGTTCAAGACCACCTGTCGCTGATATTCGCGGAACCCCGGCTGAAGCGCTTCATGGAAACAAACCGCCTTGGCCGCGATCACGTGCATGAGCGGGCCGCCCTGCACGCCCGGGAAAACGGACGAGTCGATCGCTTTCGCGTGTTGCTCCTGGCAGATCACGATCCCGCCGCGCGGTCCGCGCAGGCTTTTGTGCGTGGTGGTGGTGACAAATTGCGCGTGCGGCACCGGGCTCGGGTGTTCCCCGCCGGCGACGAGTCCCGCGATGTGCGCCATGTCGATGAACAGGATTGCGCCGACCGCATCGGCGATCTGCCGGAGCCGCGGGAAATCGAGAAACCGCGGATAGGCCGAAGCCCCCGCTGTGATCATGGCCGGGCGCACTTCCTCGGCCTGCTTCGCGAGTGCGTCGTAATCGATCTGCTCCGTCTGCTCGCTCACGCCGTATTGCGAGACTTGGTAGAGTTTGCCGGAAAAATTCGCCGGATGCCCGTGGGTGAGATGGCCGCCGTGGGCCAGATTCATGGTCAGGATGCGATCGCCCGGTTTCAGGACGGAAAAATAAACCGCCATGTTGGCCTGGGCGCCGCTGTGCGGCTGCACGTTCACGTGATCGCCGCCGAAAAGCTTGAGCGCGCGATCGATCGCGAGCTGCTCGACGACGTCGACATTCTCGCAACCGCCATACCAGCGTTTCCCGGGGTAACCTTCGGCGTATTTGTTCGTCAGGCAGGAACCCTGCGCTTCCATGACGGCGCGACTGGTGAAGTTCTCCGAGGCGATCAGTTCGATGTTCTCGCGCTGGCGGCGTTCCTCTTCGGCCACGGCCTCGGCGATTTCCGGATCGACTTTGCGGAGCGGGCCGCCTAACGACCCTTGCTGGGGCCGGTCGCCGGCCTGGGATTCGAGATGATGAGGCATATTTTCCATGGTGGATCGTGGGCTCGCGCTCGCGCCGGCGTAGCGCGGGACGGCCAGTTCGGTTTCTTCGACGAAAGTGAGGACGCTCGGTAAAGCCTTTTCAATACTCGCCGCGCACTCCTCGTAAACGTCGCGCCCCATCCCGATCGGGTCGGGCAGGTCGCGCCAGAGCGTCGCGCCCGGCTCTTCAAATTCGCGCAGCAAAAATGTCTTCTCCGCGCTCTGCGGGAAGAGGAGATGGATCGTCTCGAGATGCGAGCCGGTCATGGCGAAAATATGGGTCGCGCGATCGACCAGGGTAGCAGTGAGCGGCTGGCTCCGGAGCGACGAGATATCAACCCCGCGCTGGCGGCAGACTTCGATCGCATGCACGCTCGGCGGTTGCCCCCGGACGGCGTGCACCCCGGCCGCATCGGCTTCGATCTCCTTGCGATTGCCGACCAGACGGCGGAACAGTCCCAGGGCCATGGGGCTGCGGCAAATGTTGCCGGTACAGACAAAAAGGACGTATTTCACAAATGATGCGAGACGCGAGGGCGGCGGCCTGCGCCAAGGTAAAATTAAACGCCCTCAAGTCAACGCACCGCGCCCGCCAACTCCTGCTGAAATGTCCTCTCGCTCCCCAACCCTAACGATTCCGCTTTCATGACATCGTTTTGGAAATCGCTCCGCCACCAGCTTGAATGGATGGGCGTGAGCCTGCTCGCCGCGCTCATTCCGCGCCTGCCCCGGCCGATGGCGGTGCAATTTGCACGCGTCGCCGGCACGCTCGCGGCACATCTCGATTTCCCGGGCCGGCGCGTGGCCCTGAGCAACCTGGAAGCGGTCTTCGGCGATCGTTTTTCGCCGGAAGATCGCGCCCGCATCACCCGCGAATCCTACCAGCAGTTTACTGGCACGATGATCGATCTTTTCTGGAACCCGCGAATCACGAAGGAGAACTACCGCAGGCTGATTGAATTCAAGGGCTGGGACGAATTCTGCCGCACCGTCGGGCCGACCGGGCCGTGCATCATCGCCGCCTGTCACTACGGAAATTTCGAATGGTTCAGCCTCGCCGCCGGTTATGCCGGACTCGTCGCCACCATCGTTTCGCAGGAATTTAAAAACCCGAAGCTGGACCCGATCTTCCAGCGCCTGCGCGAGCAATCCGGCCACCGCTTCGTCCCCCGCGAAGGCGCGATCGTGAAACTGTACAAGAACCTCCGGCGCGGCGGCACTGCGGCCATCCTGGTCGATCTCACGGTTCATCCGCGCCAGCCCTCGGTGCCGATCGACGTTCTCGGGATGAAAATGTCGGTCACCTACGCGCACGCCTGGCTCCATCTCCGGACCGGTTTGCCGATCGTGCCCGTGCACCAGGAACCGCTCCCGGGCGGACGTTGCCGCGTCGTCTTTCATCCCAAGCTCGAGATCCCGCCCGGGGCGACCGAACAGGAGATCGCGCAACTCTGCTGGAACCAGTTCGAGCCGGTCGTTAGGCGGAATCCGTCGTCCTGGCTCTGGATGTACAAGTACCTGGCGTTTCCGCCCGAGCGATTCGCCGCGTCCCTATCCGTTTTACGCGCACAAGGTGCCGCGTTTCGATCAGAAGCTCGCGCTCGGACCCGCGGCCGCTGACTTCCAAAAGCCGGAGGCCGACGGGGAGAGCGGGACGGCCGACCAGACCCCGGGTCCGCTTGCCTAACGAGCTGTCGGCGGTTGACAAACCGGCCTTCCTACGCTCTCCAGTTGGAAACTTATGCGCCTTTCATTTCGCCTTCTTCTGCTCATCCCGCTGGCCGGGACGGTCCTGCTCACGAGCTGCACCACGATGCAGCCCACCCCGCAAAAATACCGCGTCACCGCGCTCAAGCCGCAGAACCCCGAGAAGGTGAGAGTCGCGCTCTCGCTCTCGACCCAAAACGTCTACGTCCTGGAAGGCGACCGCCTCCTCATGGCCGTGCAGGGCAACGTCGGCAAACCCGGCGCGACCACTCCGAAGGGGAAATTCCGGATCACAAACAAGATCAAGAACAAGCGCCGCATCAGCCAGCCCGATGCCGGTTATCCGATGGGTTACTGGTGCGAGTTTAAGCCCGCCTACGGGTTCCATGAAGGTTTTGTCCATCCGACGCCGCGCACTCACGGCTGCATCCGTCTCCATCGCGAAGCCGCCGCTCGGCTCTTCGCGCTCGTGAAAGTCGGGACGCCGGTCAGCATCGCCGACAGCCAGCCCGAGGATCTCAAATACAGCCGGCAGGTGACGAAGCTCGACCAGAGCCGCGATCCCGATCCGCCGCGCTCGGAAATGATGAAGGCTTCCTGGTTTCAAGACCCGGAGGGTCCTCTCCTCACCGACGGCTAAGACTTCGCAAAAAGAGCCGTAAATTTCTATCGGTCGCTGCGCACTGGAAAAAGGTGCCCAGCGACCGCATAGTTTAAACCCATGAGCGCGAACCTTATCTCCAGCGGCACGACCGCGCGCAACAAAGTCAACCTCCGCACCCCCGAGGTGATGACGGCCGTGCAGGAACAAGTCGAGTCGCATTACCGCAGCGACATCGTCGACAAAGTGCGCCGCACCGGCGGCATCATCTCCATCGGCGACCTGACCGTGCGGCTGGCGAAACAGTTTGGTTTTTGCTACGGCGTCGAGCGGGCGATCGATCTTGCCTACGCCGCACGCAAGGTCTTCAAGGATCGCCGCCTCTTCATCGTCGGCGAGATCATTCACAACCCCGAGGTCAACGAGCAGATCTCGTCGTTAGGGATCAAGAACCTCACCGGCGCGAACAAGCAGGCCGACATCTCCGAGCTGCAACCCGATGACGTCGTCATCCTGCCGGCGTTCGGGACCGAGCTGGCCATTTTGCAGCAGATCAAGGATCGGGGCTGCCAGATCGTCGACACCACCTGCGGCGACGTCATGAGCGTCTGGAAACGGGTCCGCAAATACGCCAGCGAATCGGCCACCTCCATCATTCACGGCAAGGCCGAGCACGAGGAAACCAAGGCGACCAGCTCGCGCGCGCTCGGCGACGGGAAAGGGCATTACCTCGTCGTCCTCACCCTGGCCGACACCGATTACGTCTGCGCATACATCCGGCACGGCGGCGATAAGCAGGCTTTCCTGGAGAAATTCAAGGGCGCCTATTCGGAGGGATTCGATCCCGATATTCATCTCCAGACCATCGGAGTAGCAAACCAGACCACCATGCTTCGCGGCGAGACCGAGGAAGTGCAGCGCCGCATTCAGAAAGCCATCGCCGAGCGCGACGGGGCCGAGCTGGCGACAAAAAATTTCCGTTTCTTCGACACCATCTGCGGCGCCACCCAGGAGCGGCAGGACGCGCTCCGCGAGTTGCTCGATGTGAAGATGGATCTGCTCCTCGTCGTCGGCGGCTATAACAGCTCAAACACTTCGCATCTCGCCGAGATGGGCGAGGAAAAGTTGCCCACCTACTTCGTCCTCAACGCCAGCCGCCTCATTTCCGACCAGGAAATCAAGCACTACAACCTGCACGAACGTCAGGAAGTGGTGGCGCACAACTGGCTCCCGCAAGGTCCCGGTCGTCGTCGGCATCACCGCCGGCGCCTCCTGCCCGAACAATCTCATCGAGGAAACGCTCGTGCGGCTCTTTGAATTGCGCGGGATCAGCGTCGAGCAGTTGCACGCCGCGGCCTGAGTTTTCTGTTAGCCTCCCGTCTGGGTATTCCAGCTTTGGAGGGAAGCGCTCCGTCGCTTCCGCGGGATGGCGCGCTAATTTCTCCCCGCTCCCCTAACGAGACGCCCGTGATAGCCTTCAAGCGCAAACACGGTCGCAAAAGCGAATTCGTTATGTCATGCGCGCTATTTGGAAAGGAAGTATCAGCTTCGGCCTGGTCAACATCCCCATTGCCCTTTATCCGGCGACGCGGCGGGAGGATCTGAAGTTCCGCCTCCTGCGCGAGGGCGACCTCAGCCCGGTAAACTACAAACGCGTCGCGGAAAAGGACGGCAAGGAAGTGCCGTGGGAGAAGATCGTGAAAGGCTTCGAGTACGAAAAAGGAAAGTTCGTCGTCCTGAGCGAAAAAGATTTCCAGCGCGTCGACCTCGAGGCGACGCAGACGGTCGACATCCAGGATTTCGTCGACGTCGAGGACATCGACCCGATGTATTTCTACAAACCGTACTACCTCGAGCCGCAGAAAGGCGGCGACAAAGCCTACGTCCTGCTCCGCGAGACCCTCGAGAAAACGGGCAAGGTCGGAATCGCCAAAGTCATCATCAAGACGCGCCAATATCTCGCCGGGGTAAAGCCGCACAAACACGCCCTCGTCCTCGAGCTCATGCACTTCGCCGAGGAGCTGGCCGACTCCGAGAAATTGAACGTGCCGAAGAAATCCTCCGAGCCCGGCAAAAAGGAAATGGATATGGCCAAGGCGCTGGTCGAGAGCATGACCTCGGAGTGGGACCCGAAGAAATACAAGGACGACTACCGCGAGGCGCTCATGGATGTGATCGAGGAGAAAGTCGAATCCGGCGGCGAAGAGATCGAGGAGAAACCGAAGCCGAAGAAACAATCCTCCAAGGTCATCGATCTCGTCTCCATCCTCCAGGAAAGCCTGGCCAAGGCCGAGGGCGGGGGAAAGAAAAAGCGCACAACCAAGGCGAAGAAAACGCCCGCGAAGAAAGCGGCCTGAGCGCTGCCCGTTAGGCCAGGTCCGCCAGCGCGCTTGCGACCGCCGCCGGCAATTTATGCGGACCGTCGCCGCCTAGCTGCCCATCGACCGTTTCGAGGCGCCGGATCAAATCGATCACCTCGCGCCGCACCAGCGGTCCGCCCGCCGCCGCGCAGAAATGCGTCCGGCATCCAAACGGCCGATCGGCGTAGATCAGGCAACGGCCCGATTGCGGCTCGAGCATCGGGCAGGCGTCGTCGGAGGGTGAGGGGAGTTTCGTCCGCCCGCTCGCCCGCCAGGCCCGCGCCGCCAGCACTGCTTCGCCTTTCGTTAGGTAAGGTGTCAGCCCGGTGAGCTTGAACTGGCAGCACTCTGTCCGGCGAATGCATTGCCGCTCCACCGGCCGCGTCGCCAGCTCCGCATAAACGCGTTTCACCTCGATCAGCGCCGCGGCCACCGCCTCGTCTTTTTGTCGAGCTCTGGGATTGATCGCCGGCATTGTCCCTCGAAGATGGCTTGCCTGGGCCGGCCTGCAAACTATTGACGGATTGCCGGCGTCTTGGTAAAACCGCCGCCATGTTCAAAAATCGTTCCCCCATTTGGGGCCTTGTGGGCTGCGCTTTGATCGCAGCTTTCTTCCTCGCCGCTTCATCCGCCTCCGCCGCCACGGCCTGCGTCTGGCGCGTGACGGACGCGCCCGCGCCCTTCTATCTCGTCGGGACCATTCACGCCCTGAGCGGCAGGGATCACCCGTTGCCCAAGCCCTACTACGAGGCGCTGAAGCAGTCGCAGCAGTTTCTCTTCGAGGTGGATCAGCACGCGAAAAGTGATTTCGGCGATCGGTTCGTTCGCGCCGCGACTTATCCCAAGGGCGACGATATTCGCCGCCACATCCACGGTAAGACCTGGGACTTTCTCGAGAAAAGGTTTCGCCGGTCCAACTATCTCGGCAAAAGTTTCAACATCGGCGATAACTACGTCTCCGGCATCCAGGAGCTCCGGCCGTGGGCGATCGTCTCCTTCATCTGGGGCGTGAATGGCTACAGCGACTTGTCCGGCCAATACGGCGTGGATAATTATCTTTTCTACCAGGCCCGCCGGGCTGGGAAAGCCTGCGGCGCGCTCGCCACCACCGCGGAGCATGTCGAGGTGCTGCGCGGGATGGCGGATATTGATGCCGAGCTCATGCTCCTCGACGCCCTCGTGCGAGGCGACAAACGTCGCGATGATTTCAACGCCGTCCGCGCGGGCTGGAAACGCGGAGATCTCGGGCCGATCGAGGTCGAGCAAAAACGCGAGCGCGCAATCAATCTCGGCGCGCAGATTCGGCTTCTCGATTACCGCAACCTGCGCTGGATCCCGAAAATCGAAGGCGCGATGAAAAGCGGCGTGCCGACTTCGATCGTGGCTGGAACCGGACACTTCTGCGGGCCGAACAACGTCATCGAGCTGCTCCAGAAGCGCGGGCACAAGATCGAGCAGCTCTAGTGCGACCACGCCGTGAGGGGCGGCGGTTGCGTTCGTTAGGCAGGGGAGGGGATTTGCCATCGCGCGGGCTCGCGCCTATTCCTCCTGTCACTGCTTATGAAGAAGACCGTCCTCGCCCTTGCCGTCAGCCTGCTCTGTGTCGCTTCCCTTTCCGCGCAATCCGAGCCGGCTGCTCAATCGCCCGCCGCTCCCGTCAAGGCCAGCCCGCCGCCGATTGCGCCGACGCCTGCGTCCGCCGCGGTCGTGCCGGGCGAGCCCGCGCTCGCGAAAAATCCGCCGCCGATCGACCCGAAAAACATGGATACCTCGGTCAAGCCCGGGGACGATTTCTACAAGTTCGCCAATGGCAATTGGCTCAAGAACAACCCGGTCCCGCCGGAGTATTCGCGCTGGGGGAGCTTCAATGAGTTGATCGAGAAAAATAACGACGCCCTGCACGTCATCGCGGAGAAGGCTGCGGCTGCCAGCGCCGATACCGCGGGTAAACCGGAAGTCGCAAAAGCCGCCGCTTCCGAATTGCAAAAGGTCGGCGACTTCTACGCCAGCGGCATGAACGAAAAGCAGATCGACTCCGCCCGCATCCTGCCGATCAAGGGCGAGCTGAAACGGATCCATTCCATCACCGATATTTCTTCGCTCAGCAAGGAAATCGGGCGTCTCCACAGCCTCGGGATCGGGGCCTTCTTCGGCTTCACCTCCGCCCAGGACGACAAGGAGAGCACCATGGTCATCGCCCAGGCTTTCCAGGGCGGCCTCGGGCTGCCCGACCGCGATTACTACACCAAGGACGACGACGCTTCCAAGAAGCTCCGCGAACAGTACGTCGCTCATGTGACGAAAATGTTTTCCATCCTCGGCGACACGCCCGAAGTCGCGGCGGCTAACGCCAAAACGGTGATGGAAATCGAAACCGCCCTCGCCAAGCCCGCCCGCACCCGGGTCGAGCTGCGCGATCCGCAGAAGAACTACAACAAGATGTCGGAAGCAGAGCTGCAAAAGCTCATGCCCGATTTCCGGTGGAAGGAATACTTCCAGGTCGTGGGCCTGCCCGCTCCGGGTGCGATCAACGTCGGCCAGCCCGATTTTTTCAAGGCCGCCAACGACATGGTCAAGAACGTCCCTCTCCAGGATTGGAAGACTTATCTCCGCTGGCACTTCATCCACAGCACCGCGCCCGCCCTCGCGCAGGAGTTCGTCGATGAAAATTTCGCCTTCTTCGGCAAGACCCTCAGCGGCACGGAAAAGCTCAAGCCGCGCTGGAAACGCGTCGTCTCTGTCATCGACGACGAGGTCGGCGAAGCCCTCGGCAAGCTCTATGTCGCGGAACATTTCCCGCCCGAGGCGAAGCAGCGCGCGCTCGAGATGGTGAACAATCTCAAGGAAGCTCTCGCCGACAGCATCAAGACCAACGATTGGATGGATGAGCCGACGAAAAAGGAAGCGCTCAAGAAACTCGCCGCCTTTGCCGTCAAGATCGGTTATCCCGACCGGTGGCGCGATTACTCCGCTCTCAAGATCGATCGCGGCCCTTATGTCCTGAATGTTTTGCGCAGCGATCAATTCGAAGTCGCGCGCCGGATGGCGAAGATCGGTAAACCGGTCGACCGCAACGAGTGGGAGCTGAGCCCGCCGACGGTGAACGCCTACTATCATCCGAATCTCAACGAGATCGTTTTCCCGGCCGGCATCCTCCAGCCTCCATTCTTCGACGCCAAGGCGGACGACGCCGTGAACTACGGCGGCATCGGCGCCGTCATCGGCCACGAAATGACCCATGGCTTCGACGACCAGGGCCGGCAGTACGACGCCGTCGGCAACCTGCGCGATTGGTGGACGCCGGCCTCGGCCAAGGCCTACAACGAACGAGCCAAGGCGATCATCGCCCAATACGCCGCCTACGAACCGCTCCCGGGCAAGCACATTAACGGCGAGCTCACCCAGGGTGAAAATATTGCCGACATCGGCGGGCTCAAGCTCGCCTACGCCGCTTTCAAGAAGGCGCAGGCCAGACACCCCGAAGATGCGGAGAAGAAGATCGACGGCTACACGCCCGACCAGCGTTTCTTCCTCGCCTGGGCGCAGATCTGGCGCGCCAACATGCGTGACCAGGAAACCCTGTTGCGGCTCAACACCGACCCGCATTCACCGACCCGCTTCCGCACCATCGGGCCGGTCAGCAACATGCCCGAGTTCCAAAAAGCCTTCGCCCTGCCGGATGATAGCCCCATGGTGCGCCCGGCCAAGGACCGCGCCAGGATCTGGTAAAGCCGCTGTAGCCGGGGGCGTTGACCCCGGCAGGTCTGCGCTTGCTCTTGTTAGGCCACGGTCCATGCCTCCGGCTATAACTGTAGCGGCGGTCTATGACCGCCGAAACCCTACGACGGGCAGGGCCCCTCCGGCGGCTGCCAAAGCTCGATCCGGTTCCCCTCGCAATCCATTACCCAGCCAAACTTCCCAAACTCCGACTCATCCATCTTCGGGTCCACCTCACAGCCCTCCGCGCGCAGCGCTTCCAGCACCGCCGGCAGGTCGTCCACCCGGTAGTTCACCATGAAAGGCGCCTTGCTCGGGTCGAAATAATCCGACGACTCCTCAAAGACGCTCCAGATCGTCGCCCCATTCTCGTTAGGCCGGTCCTTCGTGTGCCACTGGAAACTGACTCCGCCCCATTCCTGGATCTCGAGCCCGAGATGTTTCCGATACCATTCCCGCAACGCGTCCGCGTCCTTCGCCTTGATGAAGATCCCGCCGATTCCCGTGACTCGAGTCATAAACGTTTCCTCCCGGTTACTGCGCTGACTTACTTGACCGCCATGACGACATGCGCCTGGATTTTTCCGGTCGGCTTCTCTTTGCCGAAACGTTCCGTCAGCGCCTTCACCGCCAGCACCGTGGCATCGCCCAGCAGCGTGGCGTCCCGCTCCTCGATCTCGGTCCGCAACGGCGTCCCCTGGCAATAGGCGATCCCCACTTCCCGCGCCGAGCGGCCGTGGCTTTCCTTCTTCACCGTCGTGATTTCCGGCGGATTGAATCCCGCCGCCAGCACATCGCGCTCGATCGCCGCGCGATCGTGATACCCATGCGGAATCCGGGCATGGAAGCGCGGCGGATCATCCGGGAAGAGCGCCTCCAGCGACGTCGTCACGGTGTCGACAAACTCATTTTCCGCGATCCGGTCCCAGGTGCTGAAAAGGAAAACCCCGCCCGGCCGCAGGACCCGTCGCGCCTCGGCAAACGCCTTCGCCTTGTCCGGGAAAAACATCACTCCGAACTGGCACAGCACGGCATCAAATGACTCATCCGGGAAAGGCAGCGCCGCCGCATCGGCCTGGCGCCATTCCACCGCCCGCGCCGTCCCGAGCGACTCCGCATGCTCGATCATCGCCTCATTCAAATCCGTCGCCACGATCTCGACATTCTCCGGCAGGACGCGCGCCAATTCCCGCGTCAGCACTCCGGTGCCGGCCGCGATCTCGAGCACGCGCGAGAGCGCCCCGCCCGGCAACCGGCTCACCAGGTCCGCCGCGTAAGGCCGGAAAATCAGCGGCACGAGATAGCGCTCGTAAAGCTTCGGCACCGCCCCTGCGAAACGGTTATCGCCCTTTGGTTCGTCCATCATGCTCTTTCAGATTTCGATTTCTTCATTCTCGTCTGGACGCAAAACATCCGTCGACAGCAGAACAGCTTCCCGTTGAACCGGCAAGCCTCCATCGGCGCCACATCTCGCCATCGCTGGAAAGCCCCTGGAGGGAAGCGCTCCGTCGCTTCCGCCATGGACATGACGGCACACGCCCCTCTAGGGCAGGCGAGCCGCTGCCCCGGAGTTCATCTGCGCTACACCGCGAGCCGCCGCCCTTACTCTTTCGTGTAGTAGCCCGTATCCGTGTGCTTCTTCCCATCCGCGCCGGTCGTCACGGTTGTGACCTTGCGCGTCTTGCCATCCTTCGAGACCTTGATCGTGCCGGTAAAGACTTCCTTGCCATCCTTCGTTCCGGTACCGGTGTTGGTGCGATCGTTTGTTGCCGTGTAGGCGATCGAATCGAAGGCAGAACTGCCCTCCACCTTGTACGGCTTGCCATCGAATTTGCCCATCCAGGTCCAATGAATGGTTTTGCCATCCTTCCCCACGCCATCCACCGTCAGCGTCATCATTCCATCTTTCGCCTCCGTGTAGCTAACGGTGTGGTTCTTCGGGCTGTCGGGCCCGATCTTTGACTTGCTCTCATCCAGCTTCCACGTGCCAAGATGGGCGCTGCCGGCCAACGCGGAAGCGGTCGCAGTCAGGCACAGCACCGCGGATAAGATCAGAAGACGTTTTGTTTGCATAGCGAACAGTCCGCGCAGTTTGTTTGTTAGGTGTCAATCCTATTAGCGCGACGGCTTGGCTGGTTCGCCTCCCGCCTTTCGGCGCAAGCTGGAGGGCATCGCTCCGTCGGTGCCGTCTGACGCGCCCACCTCTCTCGCGACGGCGGTTGCGTCATCACACCCACCGAATCACTACCTTCAATGCCTAACCAATTTAGTCGCCGATTAAGATTCGCTCCTCAGCCAGCTTTCGCTGCTGCCGTAAAGCGTTCGTTAGGGCGGGGTAGCCTGCGACGGGGCGCCTGCGCCCGTTTCCGCCGGCGAGGAGAGCGAGGAGAAATAGAGCGCGACGTCGCGCATCTGGGCCTCGGTCAGGCGCGGCGCGACGGCTTGCATCAGGTGCGCGTAGGCCGAGCCGCCGCGGTGGCCTTTTTTGAAAAGCTCGAGCTGCAGGAAAAGGTAATCCGCCGGCTGACCGGCGAGCCTGGGATAGGCGGCTTTCTGCCGGCGGCCGCCCGGGCCGTGGCAATCGATGCACGAGGCGACTTTCTGCGCGGGGATGCCGTGCTCGGCGATGGCCTGGCCGCGGGCGATCGCGGCCGCGTCGGCGGGCGAGGGCGCAGGCGGCGGGGGGAGGGACTGCCGGCTGTAATAGTCGGCGAGGGCGCGGATTTTCTCCTGGTCGAGCCCGAGCGCGACCGGTTGCATGAGTCCGCTGTGGCGTTGCGCGGCGGCGTAGGCGTTCATCGCGTTGGCCAGGTATTCGGCGCGCTGCCCGGCGAGGTGCGGGAAGGCGCCGCTGCCCCGGGCCACGCCCTCGCGGCCGTGACAGCGCGCGCAGGTTTGCAATACGGCGGAGGGCGTCTGCTCGGTCCCTTCGAGTTGCTCCATCGGCGCGGTCGGGCGCGGGTCGCCCTGGGCGAGGCGGCGATATTCGGCTTCGTTTAATTGCGGGAGTTTCTGGAGGAACGCGACCACCGCCCAGACTTCGTCGTCGCGGTGGAGGGCGGGCCAGGCCGGCATGCCGGTAAATTTCACCCCGTGCTTCACGATGTAGAAGAGCTCGTTAGGCTCCCAATTCGGGATGAGCGCCCCGAGATTGGGCGAGTGCGGCGTCATCTGGCTGGCGATGCGCGGCTGGGGCAGGCCGGGGCTGCCGTGGCAGGGGCGGCAGCCGATCTCGAAATGGGCCGCGCCCTTGATGATGAGGTCGGAATCGTCGAGCGGCGGGGGCTTGATCCCGATGCTGTGGAGGGCGACGGAGCGCTCCAGGCCGGTGTGCATGAACCATTCGGTGACCGGCCAATGCCCGGAGCTGGCCTTGATCGATACGATGCCCGAGGCAAAAACGATCCCGCCGAGCACCACGCCGCCGGCAAAAAGCGCCGCCAACGTGAGAACGACGGCGCGCTTCTCGCCCTTGAGTTTTTTCAGCCAGGCGATCACGCGGCGACCTCCAGTTTGCGCGGCGCGCCGCGGACCAGTTCGCCGACCAGCCAGAGCCCGCCGGCCAGATAGGAAATGCCGCCCACGATCAGCATGATCGCCCCGCCGAGATGCTGATCTTCCAGCGGCGTCAGCGTGGCGAGGTGTCCGGCGTGGAGGTAAAGCGGGCGCGGCGCGAGCGCGAGGAGCGCGCCGAGGAAGGTCATGTGCATCGAGGTCAGCAACAGCGCCGCGACGCCCGCCCCGGCCCGGCCTCGGCCGCGCGGGCGTTCGCCGCCGAACGCCGCCAGCCAGATGAGCAGCCCGCAAAGCAGAAATGTGCCCTGTTCCGCGATCAGCCCGGCGACGCTGTGCCGCGCGAGATGATGCAGGGCGGGCGCGTGCCAGGCCCAGACGATGAGGAGTTCGACGACCGAAATCGGCAGCGGCGGAAAGAGCGCGGGCCATTTCCGCACCGGATCGAGCCGGCTGCCGGCGAGACCAAACGCCAGGAACGGCGACGCGATCGCGACCACGATCATGTGCATCGCCATGTGCGCGGAGAAGGAGGCGCCGGCGAGCGCCGGGAGCGGGCCGAGCCACGCTCCGCCGAGCGCGGCGAGGCCGAGGAAGAGGAAGATGGCGGGTGCAGCGGCGTTCATCGGCAATCCTGGAAAAAGAGAGCAACCAGCGCGGTGAAGATGGTCGCGACCGCACTGAGCGCGGCGAGCAGGAAAGTGGTGAACCCGAGAAAACGATGGCGATCGACCGGGTGATCGTCGTCGTGCGGCACTTCGCCCCCGCCTAACGAGTGGCGGCGCCAGCCATCCCAGCCGTTGTAGGCGATGCCGAGCAGGGCGGCCGCGGTCAGCCCCGCGATCGCGAGGCGGAGGCCGCCGAGGTGGCCGGTGCGGGGGACGATTTTTTCGCACCAGATCGCCGCCGTCACGTAGCAGAGGAGGAAATGCAGCGCCCAGAGCGAGGGCGAGATCGTGATGCGCCAGAGTTTCTGGCGGCTTTCGCGCGGATCGCGCCGGGCCGATTTGCTCATGCAGCCTCCTTCATTTCACGAGTGGAAATCCGGCGATGACCGCGACGGTGATGACCACGGTGATGGCGGCGAAGTGCCAGAAAAGGCTGACGTTCCAGATATCGATGTCGTGCTGCGCGGTCATCCGGCCGGCGAGCCGGCGCGCGAGACAATAAGCCTGCATGAGCAGCCCGGTGAAAGCATGCAGCGCCACCCAGATCGCAAGCAGCCAGACGATCGCGGGATAAACGTGCGTGGTCGGGTCGAGCCCCGTGAACCAGGGGCCGGCCAGCATGGCGGCACCGCCGCCGATCGTGCAAAGGGTCGCCGTCCCGAGCGCGAAGTAGAAAGCGGGCGCGCGATCCTGCGCGGTTGCTCCGGCGCGCGAAGAGCGTGAGCGCCCACGAGCCTAACAATAAGCCGCCGCCCAGGCAGGGCCAGAAAACGCCCGGCCCCGGCGCATCGGCCGGCGGGAAATCCTCGTGAATTGTCCAGTAAAAGAAGTATCCAAACACGAGCGAGGCAAAGGCCGTCAGCATCGCCAGCATGGTGATGAACATGGCCCACCAGCCGACCGATTGCGGGCCCGAGAGATAGAGCGGCAGCTTCAGGCCGAGCCCGACATTCTTCTCGGGTTTCTCGGGGATGCGCGCGGTGCCGGTCCAGAGCCAGCACCAGATCACCCCGATCGCGATGGCGAAACTGAGGAGCGAGAGCATCCAGAGGTGGAAAGTGCCGAGAAAGAAAAAGCCGCCGAGCGCGACGGCCGCGCCCATTCCGATGAAGGTCGGCCCGGGAAGCCGCAGACATTGCAACGGCGTGGCGTCGATCACCGAGGTGACGAGCGTCTCGCGTTTCATCTCCTCCGCGTCGGGCAGATAGAAGCGCCCCTCGTCGACATCGCGCTGGAAATTCGGCTGTTCCCAGAGCGGATAGCGGCTGTCGATCTCCGGAATGGAACGCACACCCCAGGGCCGCGGCGGCAGTTTCGGCAACCACTCCAGGGTGCCGGCGTTCCAGGGATTTCGTTTCTGGAGCGGCTCCTTCTTTTTCGGCCGAACGATGTCCCAGGCCACGATCGCGATCCCGATCCCGAGCAGCGTCACCGCCACGCTCGAGACGAGGTTGAGCAGGTCGAACCCCATCCCCGGCGCGTAGGTGAAGACGCGCCGCGGCATCCCGCGCAGCCCGGTGATGTGCATCGGCAGAAAGACCGCGTTGAAGCCGACGAAAATGAACCAGAAAGCGATCTTGCCCAGCCGGTCGGACAATTTTTTCCCGTTCAGCAGCGGAAAAAAATAATAGCAGGCCGCGATGATCGGAAAGAGCGTCCCGCCGATCAGCACGTAGTGGAAATGGCCGACCACGAAATAGGTGTCGTGCGCCTGGAAATCGAACGGCGCGATCGCCACCATCACGCCCGTTAGGCCACCGAGGACGAAAATGACGAGCGCGCCGACGGTGTAGAGCATCGGCACCGAGCGGACCATTTTTCCCATCGCCAGGGTCGCGATAAAACAGAAAATCTGGACCCCGGTCGGGATCGCCACCGCCTGCGACGCGGCGGAAAAAAAGCCGAGCGAAATCCCGGGCAGCCCGGTGGTAAACATGTGGTGCACCCACAGCCCGAAGCTGAGGAACCCGATCCCGACCGCCGCCAGCACGATCCAGCCGTAGCCGACGATCGGGCCGTTGCGCGAAGGTCGGCACGATCATCGCGATCAACGCCACCGAGGGCAGAAAGATGATGTAAACCTCGGGGTGCCCGAAGAGCCAGAAGAGGTGCTGCCAGAGCAGCGGATCGCCGCCGCGTTCCGGGCGGAAAAACGGCCAGTTAAAAGCGCGCTCGATCTCGAGCAACATGCTGCCCGCGATCAGCGGCGGGAAGGCAAAGAGGATCATCGCCGCCGCCACCAGCACGTACCAGCAGTAGAGCGGGATCAGATTAATCCGCATCCCCGGCGGCCGGCATTTCAAGGTCCCGACGATCAATTCCACCGCCGCCGCGATCGCCGCCACCTCGATGAAGGAAAAGCCGAGCAGCCACATATCGGCGCCGATCCCCGGCTGATAGGCGGAGGTGAGCGGCGGATACATGAACCAGCCGCCGGCGGGCGCGGCGTTGAACAAAATCGAGCCGGAAAGAAAAAGTCCGCCGAGAAGAAAGCACCAGTAGCCAAACGACGACAGGACCGGGAACGGCAGGTCGCGCGCGCCGAGCATCTGCGGGAGGAAGATGACCGCGATCGATTCGAAAACCGGGATCGCGAAAAGAAACATCATCACCGAGCCGTGGACGGTGAAGACCTGGTTGTAGAGCTCGGCGCAGAGGAACGTGTTCTCCGGGAACGGCGAGCTGGATCCGCATCAGGACCGCGAGAACGCCGCCGAAGAGGAAAAAAATGAAGGTCGTCGCGGTGTACCAGACGCCGACGGTGGTGTTGTTGACCGTCGACCAGTAGCGCCAGCCCGAGGGAGTTTCCCAGGTCTTGGCCAGCCGCTCTTCCTGGGCGCGCTGGAGCTCGGCCGGGGGCTCGTTAGGCAAAGGCTCCGGGTCGCGTTCCTTCTCGCTCATTGCAGGCTCTCCAGGTAGGCGGCGAGGGCATCGAGCTCCTCCGGCGGGAGCATGCCGAAGTGCGGCATCTCGACCCCGGGCTTGATTTCCCCGGTCTTTTTCAGCCAGCGGCGAAAGGTCGGGGCGTCGTTAGGCAAAATCCCCGCGCCCAGGCTCAGCCGGCTCCCGACATGGGTCAGGTCCGGCCCGACCACGCCGTCCGCCTCCGTCCCGCGGACGGTGTGGCAGGCGGAGCAGCCGTTGCTCAGGAATTGTTCGCGGCCGCGCAGGGCGATCGCCTCGGTCGGGACCGCGGCCGGTCGCGCCTGCTGCGCCAGCCATTCCGCAAACGCCGCCTCTTCCATCACCTCGACCGAAAACGCCATCAGGGCGTGGGAATCGCCGCAATATTCCGCGCAGACCCCGCGAAAGATGCCGGTCCGCGTCGGGTGCAGCGCGAGCCGGTTTTTGCGCCCGGGGATCATGTCCATTTTCCCGCCTAACGACGGAATCCAGAAGGAATGAATCACGTCCGGGCTGGTCAGCTCGAACTCGACCGGCTGGCCGACCGGCAGGCGGATTTCGTTCGCGAGCACGACCGGTTCGCCATTGGCCGGCAAATAAACCACCCGCCACCACCAGCGTTCGCCGCTGACGGCGATGCGCAGGCTGCCGGCGGGAGCCGAGGCGAGCATCGGCGGCATGATCGAGAGCCCGTAGATGAGCAAACCGGTCAGCACCACGGTCGGTACCGCGGCGCCGGCGATCGCGATCAGCATGCGGCCGCGGCGTCCATCCGTCCCGGCGAGCGGCCGGCGCAACGACCAGGCGGCGAGGGCGAGCGTCCCGATCCAAGCCACGATCGCGCCGCCCGTCATCCACCAAAACAAACCCGCGATCAGCTCCGCGCTTTTCCCCGCCGGATCGAGCGCGGATTGCGGCCCGGAACAACCCGCCAGGGCCATGCCGACGAGCCAAAGCAGCCGGACTTTGCCGCGATTCCTCGTCATGCCTTCAGAAAATGCATCGTGTCCGGCGCGGGGAAGTCGCTCTCCCGGTCCCAGTTCAAAAGAAACCGGAAAAGGCCCCGCCATATGATCTACGGGGGCGAATCGCCGGCTGGTCTGCAATTCCTGCCGAACCCGGGCGAATTTTTTTCCGCGCCACTTGTCCGCGAGCCTAGACAGGTCGCGGTTAGGGCGCACCACAACCTTCTTCGGCTTCGACACCCTGCGCGAAAGCCATTCCGCGTCGCGGCCAGCGATACTTCCGGCTTGCCGTCAGCCCGTGCACCAGATAAAAGCGCTCAAAATGAATCCCGCCTTTTCCCTCCCGTCTCGTGCCGATCAACCCGGATTATACGGAATAATTCCGCCGACTACTCGTTAGATGCTCACCTTTTGCACCTGGGAATGATGGCGGGACGATGGCCAGCGGTGGCGAGCGTTTTGCTCGGGCTGATGTTTATTATTACGGGCGCGTTGGCTGTTAAGTACCAGCCGATCACGCGCGGTTTCAACGCGTTGGGATCCGCGGGTGCGACGATTGCCGCTGGTGTTGGTTTTGCCGTAATCGGTTTATGCTTCCTCATTGTCGGACCTCCAAAGCGAAAGCCCTAGTGCGCACAACGCATCTAACCAGGCGATGGAGCGAACGGCGGACCGCTCTGCGCGCTATTTTGGAGATGACTTCCACACATTCACTCCGAGCGACGCGCGGTCTCGTCCGCCGTCGCTCATCTTGTTCTCGTTAGGTGCTAGCACCCTCGCATGAGGACCCTCGTCGCGATCTTCGTTTCAGTCCTCGCCCTTGCTGGTTGCGTGCACCCGCCCGCGGACCTGGGTGCAAGCCAGCAGAACCGCGATGCGGAAGAGAGCGGCTGGCCGTTTCGCTGGAGGATTACGAAACTCAATGGCGGCACGTCGATGACTCGGATGATGCTTCCCCTGCCGTCGGGGCGCACGAAGGCTGATGCGCGGTTGAAGCAGCACATTCTGAATGAGATCGGCAAGGCTTGGTTTTATCAGAACGTTCGCCCGGCCGAACTAGAAGATGTGCGACTGATGCCAGATGGCCGGGAGGTATGGATTTTGAAGGACCCGACCGGAGGGAGAGCTTACGTCATTACGCTATTTTCGTCTCCGAGAGGTGACAGGAGGTTCTCGATCTCTGATTTGATCGCATTCGAGAAGGAAGGCATCTAGGCTCAACTTTGAAGTGCAACATTTTTACGCCACGGTTGCTGGCGCGATGGTCGCGGCGGTAGTTTGGCTCATTGCGCGCATCGTGCGGCGACAAGATATTTAACCATTCAATGGCCTGACCACGAGCAGCCGCACGACCTCGCTTTCCGTGACTACTTTCTTTCACCCGCTGCCGCGCGCGCACCCGCTCGTGGCATCTCATCGTCTAGTTAGGCAATGAGCAAGTGGCGCCGCAACGCTAAGACAGCGCTGAAAGCGCTGCTCGCGGCGCTCGGTGCGATTGCACTGCTCGCAGGCGGGCTGATTGCATACGCCGCGTCCGATAAAGAGGACACATTTGTCATCCAGAATGCGGAGCTCGCCGATGCCGGGCATCTGCAACGCTTGGAGTCGCAGGACGCAAACACGAAGGTGCATCGTCAAGATGACTTTCCAGTTTATGCGCATCGCTTGAAGCGGGGCACCGGAACCGTCGTCGGCTTTCGCGCCTATTCGCCGGGAAGCATCGGCATCATCGATGATGAGAGTTATCGTAAGATCACCGTCTGGATCGCCGGCCCAACGCCGACCTCTCCGGTTGAGATCCGTCTCGGGCAGGATTCGCAGGCACAGTTGGTCTTCTCCGATGGCGGCTCCGCCTGGCCGAGATCTGGTTGTGCCGGCTATGGGGCATCTGGCGTAGTCCGATTGGAGCCCCGGAATGGCAAGTTCACCGTTACGATTGGCGCGGACATCAATCGCGCCGGCAGTGCCTTCCCGGAGCGATGCGGCTCCGAGAGAGTTGATCTCACTTTCACGGCGAAAGAGATTTTATTTGAGGCTCTCACGCCATGGCTTGGCAGCCGGGGCGATCATCCGTATGAGGAGACTTACCGGTGAACCATCGCCGCGGCCCAACCTTATTAGACGGGATTTTCCGGGGAATACTCGTTAAATGTATGTGTAGATCAGCAATCGTATGTCTTCTCGGTGTGGCATGTGTCGCTGTGATTGCTCTTATTTTCTGCACTCACGGGGTTGGCGGCACTGCGCTGTGGAATGCTTCTCCGGTCGTCGTCGCGTTTTTAGTCGGTACCCTTTCCTTTCGGGGCGGCACGGTCGCTGGTCGCGCGTTCGCCATCGCATTCGCGAGCGTCGTGCTTGCTGCGGTCGCGTGGGGCCACCTGTCCTGGTTGCTTTTTCCTCCGACAGGCCCCGGTTCATCGACTGCTGCCATAGCTTTCTTATTTTGGCCGATTTACGCCACGGTTGCTGGCGCAATGGCCGCGGCGGTAGTTTGGCTCATTGCGCGCATCGTGCGGCGACAACACATTTAGCCATCCAATGGCCTGACCACGAGCTGCCGTTCGACCTCGCTTTCCGTGACTACTTTATTTCGCCTGCTGCGCGCGCACCCGCGTTCAATGCTCGCTTGCGGCGGTTATAGCTCAGCTTCTTCTCGTTAGGCCCGATGACTCCAGACCGTGACTCGCCGCGCAGGAGGAAAAGCCATCCGGAGCAGTTCGTCGAGCCGGGGCTTCGGCCTTTGGAGTCGAGTCAGTTGTCTCCGCGACGGATTGGTCTCGGTCTCGCTTTCCTCGTCCTCGGATTCACCGGCATATTCTTCGGCGGGAGCGACGGGGTCGGACAGGTATTTTTCATTTTCGGCAGCACTCTGATGGCTGCGAGCCTATTTGTTTTCCGCAAAGGGTTCGATTTCGGGGATAAGCGCGAGGAGGAGGATCACGACATTGGAAAACTCTATGGTACGCCAAAGGACTGACGATCCGAATGAGCTGAGCCCATGGACCGGACCGGCTACGTTTCAGCGGATCACGAATTCAACCCGCGGATTCCCCGGCAGGCGTGCCTCCGCTCGCGATCATTGTCGTCTCGCAAGATGAAGAGCCGAACGCCCCCTTTGTTGAAGTGGCTATTGATTTGCGCCGTTGGGGCCGTCGTCGGGTGGGTGGTGTGGCTGCCCCTTGAAGATTTCTCGCGGATCGACCTGCCCGTGCAAGCTTCTCGCGCTGTCGCGATCGGCTACGGCACGCTTCAGACCGTGAATGGTTCTTCGCGCATCGTTATCGATGAGGTTTGGAAGCAGCCGGCCTCCGGCTCGTCGCTCTCTGTCGGCACGGTAGTTCAGACGCTCTCGTCCGACCGGGGCAGCCGGCGCCCGGATGGATTCATCGTGTTTTTCGAACGCGCTGGCTGGTTTCGCAGCGTGCGGCTTCAATCCAACGCGGTCATTGCGGTCTACAAAGGGCGAGTGGCCACAGACGGTATGCCCGTGGCGGAGGCGAAAGCTCTGTGCAGCGCTCCTGAGAGCTAGCCAGGCGATAAGGCCGCTCGCGATCCGGCTCCCATGACATCGTGCTGGCGCTCGTCGCCCCCCGGCCTCGGGTAATCGCCGCGGCGTGGATGCAGGAGAAGAGCGGCCGTGATTGGAGGCCGGCGACGGTCGGCGAATCGAAAGCCAAATTCTTTCGCTTCGCGACTTGTCGGGCGGCCACTCTTCGTTACCTTGGGGCTCCCGCGCGCTGGGCTCGCTGATTTTCGAATCTCGATTTGTGATTTTCGATCGGAGCGAACGACCGTCTCCTGTTGGTCGCCCGGCGTGTTTCCCAGAGCGAGAAAGTCGAAAGTCGAAAAATCCCAAGCATGAATACTGGAAATATCGTTCAAGTGATCGGTCCCGTCGTGGACGTGGACTTTGCCGACGCCGGCAAGCTGCCCGGCATCTACAACGCGCTCGAGATCGAGTACGAAGTGAACGGCAACCCGACCAAGCTCACCCTCGAAGTGCAGCAGCATCTCGGCGAAAGCTGGGTCCGCTCGATCGCGATGTCCTCGACCGAAGGCCTGAAGCGCGGCATGCCAGTGAAGGACACCGGCGGCCCGATCACCGTCCCGGTCGGCGAGGGGACACTCGGCCGCATCTTTAACGTCACCGGCGACCCGGTGGATAATCGCGGGCCGGTTTCGTTCACCAAGCGTTACCCAATTCATCGCAAGGCGCCCGAGCTGACGGAACAGGACGTGCAGGCGAATATTCTCGAGACCGGGATCAAGGTCATCGATTTGATTTGTCCCTTCACCAAGGGCGGCAAAGTCGGCGCCTTCGGCGGCGCGGGCGTGGGCAAGACGGTCGTCATTCTCGAGCTGATCAACAACATCGCGAAGAACCACGGCGGCTTCTCCGTTTTCGCGGGCGTGGGCGAACGTTCCCGTGAGGGCAACGATCTCTACACCGAGATGAGCGAGGCCGGCGTCATCGACCAGAAAGACCTGAGCAAGTCGAAGGTCGCGCTGGTTTACGGCCAGATGAACGAACCTCCGGGCGCGCGTCTCCGGGTTGCGCTCAGCGCGCTCGCGATGACGGAATACTTCCGCGACGAACGCAACCAGGACGTGCTCCTTTTCATCGACAACATCTTTCGTTTCTCGCAGGCCGGCGCGGAAGTTTCGGCATTGTTAGGCCGAACCCCGAGCGCGGTCGGTTATCAGCCGACCCTCGCGGCCGAGATGGGCGATCTGCAGGAACGCATCACCTCGACCAACAAAGGCTCGATCACTTCGGTGCAGGCGGTTTACGTGCCGGCGGACGATCTGACCGACCCGGCCCCGGCCAATACTTTCGCGCACCTGGATTCCACCATCGTGCTCGAACGCTCCATCGCGGAGCTTGGAATCTATCCGGCGGTGGACCCGCTCGCCTCCACCTCGAAGGCGCTCGCGCCTGAGATCGTGGGCGAAGAGCATTACAACGTCGCCCGCGGCGTGCAGAAGGTGCTCCAGCGCTACAAGGATTTGCAGGACATCATCGCGATTCTCGGCATGGACGAGCTCAGCCCGGAAGACAAACTGACCGTCTTCCGCGCCCGCAAGATCCAGCGTTTCCTGAGCCAGCCGTTCCACGTCGCCGAAGTCTTCACCGGCACCGCCGGGCAGTATGTCTCGATCGCCGAAACCGTCCGCGGCTTCAAAGAAATCCTCGACGGCAAACATGACGATGTTGCCGAACAGAATTTCTACATGAAGGGCGGCATCGACATGATCAAGGAGTAGCATGGCGAAGACGCTCCGCTTGGAAATCGTGACCCCGGAGGCGAAAGCCTACTCGGAAGACGTCGAGATGGTCGTGCTCCCCGGCACCGACGGCGAGCTCGGCGTTTATCCGCAGCACGTCCCGGTGCTGACCACGCTCAAGCCGGGTGAGTTGCGCGTTTTCAAGGAGGGCAAGGAAACTTCGCTCGCGGTCGGGGAAGGCTTTGCCGAAATTACTGGCGACGCGATTTCCGTCCTGACCGACATGGCGCTGGAATCCACCGCGATCGATGAAGGTGCGGCTGAGGCGGCCGTCGCCCGCGCCCAAGCGGCAATGAAGGAAGATCTTGGCGGCGAAGAAGTCGCCGCGGTCCAGGCCTCGCTGCAAAAAGCGCTCGCTCAGTTGCACGTCAAGCGGCGGCAACGCCACTGACGTAGCGGCGGTTTGCAACCGCCGAACCTAATCGAGCAGGAGAGATTTCGGCGGTCATAGACCGCCGCTACAAACCAAGGCGTCTTTCCCTCCGCGTCATCCTGCGCTAAATCTTCGCCGTGACGCAGCCACCTGACGCGCTCGGGATCATCGCCGGCAGCGGCGTTTATCCGCTCCTCCTCGCTGACGCCGCCCGCGTCGCCGGGGTGAAAAAAATTATCGTGGCCGCTTTCACGGACGAGACCTCGCCCGACATCAGCAATCGCGCCGACGCGATCGAATGGCTGCGGGTGGGCCAGCTCGGCCGGCTCCTGAATTTCTTCCGCGAAGCGAACGTGCGGCACGCCATCATGGCGGGCCAGATTGCGCCCGATAATCTCTTCAGCCTGCGCCCGGATTTCAAGGCGATGTTCCTCCTCGCGCGGCTGAAGCAGCGCAACGCGGAGTCGATCTTCGGCGCCATCGCCGATCAGCTCGCGGAAATCCAGGTCGAACTCCTCCCGGCGACGATGTTCCTCGATCATCTCCTCGCGCCGAGCGGGCACATCGCCGGTCCGAAATTGAAGGAACGCGAAGAGGAAGACGTCACCTTCGGTTTCGAGATCGCAAAGCAGCTGAGCGCGCTCGATGTCGGCCAGACGGTCGTGGTCAAAAACGGCACCGTCCTCGCGGTCGAGGCGTTCGAGGGAACGGACGAGGCGATCCTGCGCGGCGGCTCGTTAGGGAAAAAGAACGCCATCGTGATCAAAGTGACGAAACCGAACCAGGACATGCGTTTCGACGTCCCGGTCATCGGGACCGAGACCCTGCGGGTGGCGGCGGAAGCCAAAGTGCGGGCGATCGCGGTCGAGGCCGGGCGCACCCTGCTGCTCGAGAAAGCGGCGCTCAGCGCGCTGGCCGAGCGCTCAAAGATTTCGCTCGTCGGTCGTTAGGGCGGTTTGTTTTTGGGTCGACGCGCGGGCGATCGGCGATATAGAAATGGGGCGTGGGCCGGATACGGATTTCATGCTGGAGCCTCCTGTTCCTCCTCGGGACCAGTGCCGCGCAGGGCGACTGGATCCGCGATTTCCGCGGCGAGGTTTCGTACGAGGACAATCTCTCAAACTCGAGCCGCGCCGCCGACGAACGGGATGATTTTTCCTTCGCCGGGCGGGTGAAGTTTGGGCGCTTCGGCGAACTGAGCGACGACCTGCGTTTCACGCTCACGGCCGATCTCGACGCCCGGGCCTTTGCCCGTTACAGCGACTTCAACAGCGTGACGATCGGCTCGACCGCGGCGCTGCGGTATCGCCTTGGGATAGGCGCGATGGCGCCGTTCGTGCGAGTCGAGGCGAGCGGAGGCTACGCGGCTGTCCAACAATCGCTCCAGAGCGGCGGACGTTTCCGCACCGGGATCACTCTCGGGAAACGATTCACCGAAAGGCTCGCCCTCGACGCTTCCTATTTCTACGAGGAGATCGGCGGCGAGATCCGGGTCTTCGATCGGTGCGCGCACGCCTTTGCCTTGAAGGGCGCGTTCGATCTCACGCAACGCACGCGCCTGAGCGCGGGCTACGAGCTGCGCACCGGCGAGGTGCTCTCCTATGCCGTGCCGCCGCGGCCGGACATCGTCGCCCTGGCAAACGATCGCCGCACGGTCGACACTTTTGGCCCTCCCTACGTGGCCTATAATTTCGACGCGCTCACCAACTCGCTCTCGTTAGGCGTGAGCCAGGCCCTGACGGAATCCCTTTCGCTCAACGCGCGCTACGAGTGGCGATACACGACCCGTTCGCACCTTTCCTACAGCAACAATGTTCTGCACCTTTCGATCCATGCGGCTTTTTAGGAACCTGATCTTGTTTTTGCCACTCATCGTCACCGCGCACGCGGCCGACCTCGCGGTGGCGGTGAAAGATCAGGCCGGGAAGCCGGTGAAGGACGCCGTCGTTTACGCCCGGCCGACCTCGGGACAGCCGCCCTCCCGCAAGGCGGGCGCCGAGGTCGTGCAACGAAACAAGCAGTTCGTCCCATTCGTCAGCGCAGTGCAGTCCGGGAGCCAGGTCCAGTTTCCGAACCAGGATTCGGTCAAACATCACGTTTACTCGTTCTCGCCGACGAAAAAATTTGAGCTCCCGCTTTACGTCGGCACGCCGGCCGAGCCGATCCTGTTGGAGACGCCGGGACTCGTCACCCTCGGGTGCAATATTCACGACTGGATGATCGCCTACATCCTCGTCGTCCCGACCCCGTGGTTCGCGGTGACCGATGGCAAAGGCGAGGCACAACTGCGCGGCCTGCCGGCGGGAGCGTACGACGTGGAGGTGTGGCAGCCGCGACTGAAAAATGCCTCCGAGCGACCGCGCCAGCGCATCACCGCCAGGGCGGGGGAGGCGGTGAATTTCCAGCTCGATCTCAAGCCGGACTTCCGTATGCGGCGCAGCCCGGCCGATTCCGGCGATGGTTATCGTTAGGCGGGAATTTTTCGCATGATGCATTTCCGCACCTTTCGCGGTCGGCTGGCGTTCTTTTTCCTCTCCCTCGTCGCGGTCGTGCTGGCGGCGAGTTTCTTCCTCGTCCTCCAGGCCAACCGGCGCCATGCGCAACGCCAGATCGCGGAGAACCTCCACGCCGGCTCGCGCATCTTTACCACCCTGGCCGGGCGCCGGCTCGATGAGCTGAACGAGCAGGCGCGATTGCTGGCCTACGACTACGGATTCAAGCAGGCCTTCAGCAGCAGCGCCGATGACCGCGCCACGATGCGCCTCGCGATGCAGAATTGGCGCGACCGCATCCGGGCCAGCTTCATGGTTCTCGTGTCGCTCGAGAAACAGGTCCACTACAACAGCGACCAGCCGGAGCGCGACGGGACCGCTTTCGACCTGCCGGGCCTGATCACCGCCGCCGAGGAAGATGCCTCGCTCGAGGCGCGCGGGCTCATGTTGCGCGACGGAAATCTCTACGCCGTCGTGGTCGTGCCGTTACTCGCGCCGGAACCGATCGCCTGGATTTGTCTCGGCTTCCGGATCGATGACGCGTTTGCGAAGGAGCTCGGCGGCCTAACGAAACAGTCCGTCTCCTTTCTCGACCAAAAAAGCGGCCCGCCGCCCTGGACCCTCCTCGCCTCGACCTTCGAGGCCGCGGCTCGCCCGCAATTGCTGGCCGCGCTGCAAGGCTCGGCCAAGGCCGCGGAAGTGATCGAGGTGATCGTCGGCAAAGCGCGTTTTGTCACGCTCCTGGAGCGGCTCGACGTGCGAAATGGAAATGCCGCAGTCGCGTTGCAGCGCAATCTCGACGAGGAACTCGCGCCGTTTCGCGTCCTCGAGATCGTGCTCCTCGTCGTCGCGCTGGCCGGCCTGCTGCTCTCCGTCCTGCTCGTGGGCGGACTCGCGAGTTCGCTCAGCCGCCCCGTTCTGCGGCTGGCGGAGAATGCGCGGCGGGTGGAGGAGGGAGATTACTCGACGGAGCCGAGCGCGGACCACGAGCGGGGCGACGAACTCGGCCAACTGGCCCGCTCTTTCCAGAACATGACCGCCGGGCTAGCCGAGCGCGACAAGGTGCGCGATCTCCTCGGGAAAGTGGCGTCGCCAGCGATCGCAGCCGAGCTGACCCGTCGCAAATTGGTTCTCGGCGGAGAAGAGAAAAAGGTCACGGTACTCTTTTCCGACCTGCGCAATTTCACTCCGCTGAGCGAAGCGCTGGAGCCGGCGGAATTGCTCGAAATGCTGAACGTCTACCTCACGGCGATGAGCCAGATCGTCGATGCCAATGGCGGGGTGATCGACAAATATGTCGGCGACGCGTTGATGGCACTTTTCGGAGCGCCGCTGGAGATGCCCGACCAGGCGGCGCGCGCTTTCGCGACCGCGCTCGAGATGCGCACAGCCCTCGCGGAGTTGAACGAGCGAATCTTTCGGCCCAAAGGATTCACCCTCGGCTTCGGCGTCGGGATCCACACCGGCATTGTCGTGGCCGGTAATGTCGGTTCGCCCGAGCGCTACAATTACACCGTCATCGGCGACGGTGTGAACGTCGCCTCGCGCCTGCAATCGCTCACCCGCAATCCCGAGTACGACACCGACATCATCGTGAGCGATGCCAGCCTGCGCGACAGCACGCAGCGGTTTCAGACTCGCCGACTCGGCGAAGTCGCGGTCAAAGGAAAGCAGCAGCCGTTGTTGATTCACGCCCTGGTTGGTCCGGCGTAACTTCTCGTTGCAAAACCGCATCCGAGACCCGAAAATCGGGGTTCTCCCGCGGGGTCTTAGCTCAGTTGGTAGAGCGCCTCAATGGCATTGAGGAGGTCAGGGGTTCGAATCCCCTAGGCTCCAGCCTTCGCTTGGAGCGCCAGCGGAGAGCGAAGGCTGCCACGCCGGAGTGAAACGAAGGCGGGCCTTGCGAGATTGCGTTTCATCCCAGGCGCTCCAAGACTACGGCTTGGCAGGCCCCGCCAATGCAGCCCTTCTCGTACGTCTACATTCTCGTCAGCGAAAGCGAGCCGTCACGGCATTACACCGGCATGACTGAGAATCTCGCCGCAAGACTGAAGGATCACAATGACGGTCGTTGTCTCCATACTGCAAAGCATGGTCCCTGGAGGATTGAAACGGCGGTCGCGTTTAGTTCACAGGCGAAAGCCCTCGCCTTTGAAAAGTATCTGAAGAGCGGCTCCGGACGCGAATTTGCGCGCCGTCACTTCTAGATCGCGTTCGCGCAAGCTCTCGCCTTAGCCTGGCGTCACCCGCGCGGGCTCGCGCCGGAGCGTGATCAGGTAATAAATCGTGCCGACCGCGCCGAGCGCCGTGGCGGTCATGAAGTTGACCCCCGGCCCCAATTTCCAGAGCACCGCCCCGAGCAATGCCGCGGCGCTCACGATCAGGTCGCGCACCAGATAATACGTGCCGATCATCTGCCCGCGCCGTTGCGGGTCGCTGTAGCCGATGATGAGCGCCTTGCGCGAGGTGTCGCCAAATTCCTTCAGGCCGCGAACTGCGAAGGCGAGCACGAGCATGGCGAAGCTGCCGGAAAACCAGAGCATGACCGGGAAAAGGGTGAACATGACAAAGGTGGCGAAGACAAACGGTTCGCGCCCGTACTTATCGGCGAAATGCGAGGCCGGAATGATGCAAAGGGTGGCGAAAAGCATTTCGACCGTGGTCAGGAGGCCGACTCCTTTCGCGTCGGTGCCGACGTAGTCCATGACGTAGATCACGACCCACGCGAACGGGATTCGTTCGCAGAAACGGATCAGGATATCGCTCAGGAGGAGGCGGCGGAGGGGCGCGTTGAAACTCGTTAGGCTGCGCCAGAATCCCCAGCGCTCCGTTTTCGCCACCGCCGCTGGCGGAACCGTGCGCAGCTGGCGTTGCACGCCGATGGTGGCGAGGGAAAAGACGATCGAGACGGCCAGCCCGATGCGCACGCCGGTGATCATGCCGAAGCGATCGATCAGCACGCCGCCGAGGAAAGGCGCGATCATGATCGGCAGGCGCTTGATGACCGATTGCATCCCGATCCCCATGGAATGGCGATTGGCCTCGAGCGTTTCGGCGATGAGCGAGAAAGTCGCGGGCAGGGAAAAGCAGGTCCACGACAGGAAAAGAAACATCCCGCAGATGACCGCGCCCCAGTGCGGCACGAAGAGCACGACGGCGTAGCCGACGATGGAGAGAATATTGAAGGCAATGAAAGCGCGGCGAAACCCCCAGCGATCGACCACCACCCCGCCGGGATAGGCGTAGATCGCGCCGAGGAGCGTGCGCAGGGCGTCGAAAGTGCCGATGATGAAGACGGTCGCACCGAGTGCCTGGAGATATTTTGGGAGGAAACGGATCCACAATTCCTCGCCCAGGCCGATGGCGAAGATGGCGATGAGGAGAATGACAAGGTTGCGCCGGAGACCGAAAAAATCCGCGAAGGAGCGACGGCTGGTCATCGGCGGAACGGGGCGTGTCGTTAGGCCGGGCAGCTCAGGCGACGCGGAGCTTGCACTCGGCATAAAGCGCATCGTAAACGGCAAACTCGCGCGCGAGAATCTCGTGATCGCTCAGCCCGAGCGCGCTGAAGCCGTGCGCGATCCAGCGCAAACCCTCGCCTGCGGCGTGCGGTTTGGCCGGGTGCGAGTCGGCTGCGCGCACGATTTCGGCGAGGAGTTGCAGCGCCGGTTCCGTCAGCTGGAATTTTTTCAGGATGGAATCGAAGGAGACGTCTTCGCCGTGATGGCCGAGCTCGCAGTCGGGCACGTCGTAGACTGTTCCCTCGGGCAGGCTGGCCCAGTCGGTATCGTGCGGCAGAAAGACAAACTCTGCTTCCCGGTCGATGAAATTCTGAATCAGCCATGGACAGGCCACGCGGTCCACTTTGACGCCGCTGCGAGTGATCCATTTCATAACGCAAAAATTTCTACATCTTTCCCGCTTTCAATGCACGCAAACCTGTTTGCGCGCCGCGGAAACCGTAAAAAATAGTTCGCAGTCGTCGTTCGTGTCAGTACTTAACCTGTCATGCGGATGGAGGAGGCCCCTTGAGCGCAAAGAAGAAATCTAGTCCGTTGCCGCGGAGAGAATCCGTTGCGCCCGCGCGCGCGACCGGGTCCACGCGAAGGAATACCCGCGCACGCGGCTTGAAGGATCTGAGCGTTCTTTATCATTCCAGCCTGGTTTTCAGCCAGTCGCGCGACCCGGCCCGGGTCGGCAAACACATCATCGCGACGGTCGAGCAACTGGTGAATTACCAGCGCGGTTCGATCTGGTTGGCGCAAGAGGGTCGACCGGAATTGGAGTTGCTCGCGCACAGCAATCTCGGGCTCGAACCAGAAGCTCTCGCGCAGCAACTCGAGCAGGTTCATTCGCTCGTCCCCCGCCTCGGCGAGGGCATCTCCGGCTGGGTCGCGCTGCACGGGGAAGCGGTGCGGATCGGCGATGTTAAAACCGACCCGCGTTATCGCGAAGCTGATCCCGCGACCCGGTCCGAGCTGTGTGTCCCGCTCAAGCTCGGTGGCCGTACGATCGGTTCGATCAACGTCGAAAGCGAGCAACCCGACGCCTTCAGCGGGCACGACGAGCTACTCCTGACCACGCTCGCGAACCAGGCCGCGATCGCGATCGAAAACGCCCGGCTTTTCCACGCCCTCGAGATGGACCTGCAGGAGCGCAAGCGCACGGAAGAGGAGTTAAATGCCTCGCGCCGCAGTTTGACCGACATTTTCACCTTCGCGCCCGTCGGGATTTACCGATCCTCGCGTGCTGGGAAATTTATCACCGCAAACGAGACGCTGGCGAAAATGCTCGGCTACTCCTCGATCGAGGAACTGCTGGAGGTGAGCCTCGACAGCGGGATTTACTACGACGAAAACGAACGCGGCCAATTGATCAGGGAACATGAAGGGCGCGGTTACGCGGTCGATCTCGACATGCTCTGGAAACGCAAGGACGGCTCGCCCATTCCGGTGCAGTTGAGCGCGCACGCGATCAAGCGGGCGAATGGGGAGACGGAATATTTCGAGGGGTTTGTGCGCGACATTACCGAGCGCAAACAGGCCGAGGCCGCCCTGCAAAAAAACGCCGAGCGTCTCGCCAAGGCGCAGCAGATCGCGCGCATGGGATTCATCGATTGGAACCTCGATACTGACGAAATCGTCTTATCCGACGAGGCCTATGCCGTCTATGGCTTCGAGAAGCATGAAATCAAGACCACGACAGAACTGGTCGCGCGCGCCGTCCATCCGGAGGACTTGGAGTGGGTGCGCAAAGAGCTCGAGATCACCCTGCAGGGAGGGCCAGCCTACAATGTCGAGCACCGGATCGTTAGGCCGGATGGGTCCGTTATCTGGACGCATTCACAGGCGGAAGTCTTCCGGGACGCCGCCGGGAAACCGAAGACCATGCTTGGGACCACCGTCGACATCAGCAAGCGCAAGGAGGCGGAGCTGGCGCTGCAGCAATCCCGCACGCAGTTGCGCGCCCTGCTCGGGCGACTTTACCAGGCGCGGGAGGAAGAGCGGGTGCGCGTCTCGCGCGAGGTGCACGATGAACTGGGACAATTGCTCACCGGCCTGAAAATGGATCTGCGCTGGCTGGAGCGGAAACTTTCGGGGCCGGATGTGCCGGAACCGGGCGCGCTCCTCGACCGCGTCGTCGGGGCTTCCGAACTGGCCGATGCCACGATCGCGGTGGTGCAAAAGATTGCGGCCGAGCTTCGTCCCGGCGCGCTTGACGCGCTCGGGTTGGAACCGGCGCTCCAGGCCGAGGCGCGCCGCTTCCAGGAGCGTTCCGGAATTCACTGCATCGTCGTGGCGCAGGAAACACGTGCGATTTCCACGCCCGAAGTCGCCAACGAGCTCTTCTACATTTGCCAGGAAGCGCTGACCAACGTCGCCCGCCATGCCCACGCCGGCAGCGTCGAGATTCGCCTGCAAACGGAGGGCGACACTCTTGTGCTCGACGTGCGCGACGATGGCGTGGGGATGTCTCCCGAGCTGTTGAAAACGCCGCGCTCGCTTGGCTTGATCGGAATGCGCGAGCGCGCCCTGCAATGCGGCGGAACGATCGCCTTCACGCGCAATCAGCCGCGCGGAACCCGGGTTACGGTGCGCGTTCCGGGCGCGGCCCTTCCCACGGGAGGCGCCGCGAAATGATGCGCATCCTGCTCGTCGATGATCACGAGATCGTCCGGCGCGGTCTGCGCCAATTCCTGGCCGAGGAATTCCCCAGGGCGGTTTTTGGCGAGGCCACCCGGGTGCCCGAGGCCAGGGAACTGGCCGCGCAAAAGAAATGGGATCTTGTCTTGCTCGACATCAACCTGCCCGGCGGCAGCGGCCTCGAGCTGGTGGGGGAGTTGAAGAAGTTGTCGCCGGACGCAGCCGTTCTCGTTCTCAGCGCCTACTCGGAGGAAGAGTTTGCCGTCCGCTCTTTCAAGCTCGGCGCCGCCGGTTACCTGACGAAGGCGAGCGTGGCGGATGAAATGATGGTAGCGGTAAAAAAAGTCCTCGCTGGAGGGAAGTATGTCAGCGCGTCGCTTGCCGAAAAAATGGCGAGCGCCCTGGGCGACTCCGCCGGCGCGACGTTGCACGATGCGCTTTCGCCCCGGGAACTGGAGGTCCTGCGGCTGGTCGCGACCGGCAAGACGGTCAAGGAAATCGCGGCCGATTTTTCCCTGAGCGAAAAGACGATCGCGACCTACCGCACCCGCATCTCGGCCAAGCTCAAGCTCTCGACCAACGTCGAGCTGGCGCGCTACGCCCTGCAGCATCGGCTGGTCGACTAGGCGAACTTCCTGTCGGGAAATCTCCCGACGCAGGCTTCAGCATTCCTCCATCTGTTGCCGGCCGCGGCCGGTCCTTAGGTTGGAAGATGAATTTTGCGGAGGAATCATCGATGGGCGGACTGGAAATGCGGACTAAGGAAGAAATCAAACGCGACACGGTGAAGGAGGGCACCCTCGGTGTGCTGTTGATCGAAGATTCGCTGCCCGTGCGCGACCGCGTCCGCAGCCTGATCGAGGAAGCCGGCCCGGTGGAGATTCTCGGCGAGGCCAATTCGGTCGTCGATGCCCTGGCGCAATTCAAGGAATTGCGGCCGGACGCAATCATCCTCGATCTCTACCTCAAGGATGGAAATTCTTTCGGGGTCGTGACCGAGGTGAAACGCTCAAACCCGGCCTGCATCGTCATCGTCCTGACCAACTTCGCCACCCCGGAGACGAGGCAGCATTGCCTCGGCCTCGGCGCGGATTATTTCTTCCAGAAAAACCAGGAGTTCGAGCGCGTCCCGGAAGTGCTCCTGGAGCTGCATCGCCTCCAGCGCGAGGCGGCCTGAGCGCCCGGCCGGGTTCGTTAGGCGAGAAGACCAGGCTTCGGGCTTGCCGACAGCGGCAGCGGACGGTTATGCTGCCGCCAGCAGGCTGCCGATGAGACCGATCGTCCTGATTCATGGTTACAGCTCGGAAAGTCCGACCCCGGACCCGACCTCGATCGCCAATATCTACGGCGACCTGCCCCGGCGTTTGCGCGAGCACTACGACGTGGTCGAGATCGATCTCTCGCGCTACATCTCGCTCAACGATTCCGTCTCGATCGCGGACATCGCGCGCGCCTTCAACCGCGCTCTGCTCGAGCAGCATCCGGATTTGCTCAAGGACGGTTTCCACGTCGTCATCCACAGCACCGGCGCGCTCGTCATCCGGACCTGGATCCGGCTCTTCAGTCCGCAGCCGTCGCCGATCCGGAATCTGGTTTATCTCGCGGGCGCGAATCTCGGCAGCGGCTGGGCCAGCATCGGGCAGGGTCAGGTGGCGCGCTGGGGTCGCTTCGTCTTTGAGCGCGGCTCGCAGCGCGGTGTGAAGGTGTTGCAGTCGCTCGAACTCGGCTCCGGGCCCACGATCGATCTCCATCTCTCCTTCGCGGAACCTGGCCGGCGGATGCTGGAGGATTTCAAGGTCCAGGAATTCATCGTCATCGGCAGCCAGGCCGATCCGGGCTGGTTTACTTTCCCGATTCGTTATGCGCACGAGGACGGATCGGACGGCGTGGTCCGCGTCGCGGCGGCGAATCTGAATTTCAACCACTTCGTCATTGAACCGAAGAAGGAGGCGGCGCTGCTGCCGTGGCCGGACATTCGCACCGCGGTGCAGGCGGCGGCGGCGAAGATAAATTTTCCCGAGTACTACTCGCTGACAAAGCAAACCTACGCCGGGAAAGACCGGCCGCTCGTGCCCTGCGGCATCCCGTACCGCTGCGCGCATTCCGGCGACAAGATGGGCATCGTCTCCGGCTCGATCCCGCGCGACCAGGTCGACCGCATGATCAAGCTCGCGCTCGACACACCCGAGCGCACGACAGCCGCCTACCAGCGCGCCGTGGCCGCTTTCGATCGCGAAACTGCCGCGAGTTACGAATCCGCCCAGAAGATGCAAAACCCGGGCCTTTTCAATTTTCTGAACGATCCGCGCAATCAGTACGACCCGCATGCGCAGGTCATCTTTCGCCTGCGCGACCAGGATGGATTGCCCATCCCGGTCGGGAGCTCGGACATTTTCTTCGTCTCGGAGCAGGGCGAGAAGGGGACGATCCCGATCCAGACGATCATCGAGCACACGACCGTGAGCGGAGTTTCGCCTAACGTCATCACCTTTTATGTGCGCACCGAAAAGTTTGACCGGCGGGCCAAGGGTTGGGTCGATCAGTTAGGCAACGTGAGCGATTTCGAGCTCGAGATCACCGCCATCGAACCCGCGGCGCCGACCCAAAACCCGCTCGTCTCGTATCTGCCGTTGCGCATTCCCCTGTCCGGCAAGGAGGTGAAAAACCTGATCCAGCCGCATCGAACCACGATCATCGATGTGACCCTCCTCCGGCTGCCGTCGCCGGATCTGTATCATCTGATCAAGTCGTAGCCGCTCCGTTTTTGTCATCCCGAGCCGGCGCAGCGCGGCGAGGGACCTCACAGGAGGCGATCGGTATTCGCGCCGCCTAACGATTCGGTCGAACGTAAGGTCGAGCAAATGGCAGAAGCCGCTCGACGCCCGCGATGTTCTCTCGCCGTCTCCGCGGCTCGGGATGACATCTCAAGAGGCGTGGATTTGACTCACCCTCGGTCTCCGTATCCTTTTAGAGGAGTTGGCATTCCGCCAATTTTCCATTCAGCAGCTTCCATCTTCACTATGATTTTATCCTTTTCATCCTGTCTCCGCGCCGGCGCCGTCGTCGCTTTCGTTTCGTCCTTTGCCCTCGTGCCCGCTCTTTCCGCTGCGGAAAAGGAAGTGGAATTTCCTGACGCGAGCCAGCACGCCGTCGTAAAACAGCGCGTCGGCCTGACCGATGTGGAGATCGATTATTCGCGCCCGAACATCCGCGGCCGCGAAATCTTTGGCGGCCTCGTGCCTTACGACAAGGTCTGGCGCACCGGGGCGAACGACGCGACCAGGATCAAGTTCAGCGACGCGGTCAAACTCGGCGGCAAAGATGTCGCGGCGGGCGAGTACGCTTTCTTCACCATCCCCGGCCAGACGGAGTGGACCGTGATCCTTTCCAAGAACGTGAAATCGTGGGGCGCCTACGATTACAAGAAGGACACCGATGCGCTGCGGGTAATGGTCAAGCCGTCGACGCTCCCGGCCCCGGTCGAGTCGTTCACGATCGCTTTTGAGGACTTGAAGAATGACGGGGCGACGATTGCCCTGAAGTGGGACAAGACCCGCATCCCGGTCGAACTCACCACCAACACCAAGGAAAAAGTGAACCAGCAGATCGAGACCGCGCTGAAGAATCCTTCCGCCCTCGAGCCGATCTTTTACTACCAGGCTGCCAGCTTCAAGCTCGATAACGGACAGGACCTGGAGCAAGCCGCGAAGTGGATCGACACCGCGATCGAAAAGAGCCAGCCCGCGCGTTACTTCATGTATCAAAAGAAGGCGCAGATCGAGGCCAAGATCGGGAACAAGGACAAGGCCAAGGCCGCCGCGGAAAAATCAATCGAGTTGCTCAAGGCCGAGAAAGAGCCGGACGAAAGCGCGATTCGCACCAGCCAGTTGATCATCGACGGGCTGCGTTAACCGGGCGAGAGCGGCCGGTTTTCATTCGCGACTTTCATGTTTCCCGTCTGGCGCTGTCTGGTGGCGGCCTTGCCTGCGTTCGTTAGTCTGGCCGACCTCGGGCGCGCCGCTGAGGCGCCGGAGGCGATGGATTCCGCGGAGATTCGTCTCGCGCTGGAGAAGCTGAACGTCCTCGGCCGCGTCCTCTACGTTGCGGCTCATCCGGACGACGAAAACACCCGGCTCATCTCCTATTGGTCGAACGGCGCGCTTTACGACACCGCTTACCTTTCCCTCACCCGCGGAGACGGCGGCCAGAATTTGATCGGACCGGAATTGCGCGATCAGCTCGGCGTCATCCGTACGCACGAGCTGCTCGCGGCGCGCCGGATCGATCACGGGCGCCAGTTTTTTACCCGCGCGAACGATTTCGGTTATTCGAAGTCGCCCGAGGAAACTCTCAACATCTGGGACCGGGAAAAAATTCTCGCCGACGTCGTCTGGGTGATCCGGAAATTCCGGCCCGACCTCGTCGTGACGCGTTTCCCGACGGACGACCAGGAGACGCATGGGCATCACACCGCCTCGGGAATTCTGGCGGCTGAAGCATTCCGCGCCGCGGCTGATCCGAAACGGTTTCCGGAACAGCTCAAGTATGTGCAGCCTTGGCAGCCGAGGCGGTTGCTTTGGAATTCGTGGGCGGCGTTTCGCGCTCAGATGCGGAAGGAACCGCTCGACGTCACCGGTCTGATTCCGCTCGAAGCCGGCGGCTATCAGCCGCTCCTCGGGAGATCGTATCCCGAGATCGCCGCCGCCAGTCGCAGCATGCACAAAAGCCAGGGTTTCGGGGTCGAGATCGAGCGCGGCGAACGGACGGAATATTTCAAGTTTCTCGATGGCGAGGCGATCGGGCAGGTATCGCATTCATTTAACCCCCCGGGCTCCGGGGTGGTAGTCGACCAAGGCGGAATCTTTTCCGGAATCGACACCACTTGGGGGCGGGTTTCCCGGGCTTCGGGAGTGAGCGAAAAAATCCGTGGAATTCTCGCGAAGTATGATCTCACGACACCGTCCGCTTCGGTGCCGGCATTGCTTGAGCTGCGTGAGACGTTGCGCAATCTCGGCGACGACCCTTGGATTCGGGAAAAGTTGTCGCATGTCGATGCAATTATCGCCGCCTGTCTCGGTCTCCATCTCGAGGCGGTCACGGAAAAGCCGTTGGCGCAGCCGGGCGAAGACCTGGCGCTCCAAGTCGAGGCGATCAATCGCTCGCCGGTCACGGTGAAGTTTGAATCCCTCCGCGTCCTCGGGGCCGCTGCCATTTCGGTGGGAAAAGAGTTGCTGCCTAACGAGCTCTTCACCCAAAAGACGAGCGTCGCCTTGCCGAAAGCTTTGCCTTTTTCACAGCCCTATTGGCTGCGACAGCCGGGGACGGACGGGACTTACGCCGTCTCCGACCAAATGCTCATCGGCCAGCCCGAGAATGCGCCGGCGGTTCCGGTTGAAGTTACATTGCGGATCGGGGACGAAACGATCGCCTATTCGGTCCAGCCACGGTTTCGGAAAGTGGATCGGGTCGCTGGCGAGGTCAGCGAACCGCTCGTCATCGCACCCGCGGCCTTCGTCGAGTTGCCGCGCCCTGTTTTCATTTTCAACAAGGCGGAAGCAAAAACGGTAAACGTGCGCGTCATCGCGGCCGCGGCGAAATTCAGCAGCAACATCGCCCTCGTCGCCCCAGCGGGCTGGAAAGTCGAGCCCGCGTCCATCCCGGTCGCAGCTGGAAGGCGTCGATAGCGAAACGAGCTGCGCCTTCCAGGTCACGCCACCGGCTGGGGAGAGCGAAGGGATCTTGCGCGCGGTTTTCATGTCCGGCAGGGGCGAGCGGACCGATGCGCAAAGCCGGCAGCGCATCGACTACGTCCACATCGAGCCGCAAACGCTCATCTCCCCGGCCACGGCCAAACTCGTTAGGGCGAAAATTGAGAACCGGGCGCCGGCGATCGGTTACATCCCCGGCGCGGGCGACGCCATTCCGGAAAGCCTGCGCGAGATCGGTTCCGAGGTGAAAATTCTCACCGACCAGGAAATCAAGGCGCCCGGCCTCGCCCGCTTCGACGCCATCGTGCTCGGCGTGCGCGCCTATAACGTTCATCCGGGACGCATCGCCACCTGGTATCCGGAATTGCTCGCCTACGCCAAACAGGGCGGCGTCGTCATCGTGCAGTACAACACCACGCCCGGTCCCAAGCCTAACGAGTTGCCGCATCCGCTGAAGGTTTCGCGCGACCGCGTGACCGATGAAAAGGCCGAGATGCGCATCCTCGCGCCGGAGCATCCGCTGCTGAATTTCCCGAATAAGATCACCGCGCAGGATTTCGACGGCTGGGTGCAGGAACGCGGACTTTATTTCGCCGAGCAATGGGACGCGGCCTGGACGCCGATTCTCTCCAGCAACGATCCCGGCGAACCGCCGCGCGACGGCGGGCTCCTCGTCACCCCGATTGAAAAGGGCTGGTTCATTTACACCGGCTACTCCTGGTTCCGCGAGCTGCCGGCCGGCGTGCCCGGCGCCTACCGGCTCTTCGCGAACATGATTTCGCTCGGTCACTCCGGAAAATGAAAACGCCGGACGAGGAAGCTCCGCTTTTCGGGACCTGGCGGAGAGCCTACCTCGTGGTCGTCGCGGCCTTCGTCGTTGAGGTGACGTTTTTCTATTTCGTGAGCCGTTTCTTCCTGTGAGCCCGCTCGACTACGCGGTGCTCTTCGGCACGCTCCTCGCGATCGCGGTGTACGGCTGGTGGAAGACGCGCTCCGATCACGATCTCGGGCATTATCTGCAGGGCGATTCCAGCATTCGCTGGGGCACGATCGGCCTTTCCGTCATGGCGACGCAGGCGAGCGCGGTCACGTTCCTCTCCACCCCCGGTCAGGCTTACGAAAGCGGGATGGGATTTCTGCAGAATTATTTCGGACTGCCCTTCGCTCTCATCGTCGTCTGCGCGGTATTCATTCCGATCTATCATCGGCTCAAGGTCGTCACGGCTTACGAGTATCTTGGGCAGCGGTTCGACCAGAAAACACGGTTGTTAGGCGCGTTTCTTTTTCTTCTCCAGCGCGGTCTCGCGGCCGGGATCACGATTTACGCGCCGGCCATCATCCTCTCCGCTTTGCTCGGCTGGAACCTTCGCCTAACGATTCTGCTCGCGGGCGTCTTTGTCGTCATCTACACGACGACGGGCGGCACGACCGCGGTCAGCCACACCCAAAAATGGCAGATGGCGGTGATCCTCGCCGGGATGGCAGTCGCCTTCGGCATGATCATCCACTATCTGCCGGCCGACTTTTCGTTTCTGCACGCGGTCAGTGTCGCGGGCAAAATGGGAAAGCTGGAAGCGGTCGATTTCTCGATCGATTTCGAGAAGCGCTACACCTTTTGGTCGGGCCTGCTCGGCGGGTTTTTCCTCGCGCTCTCCTATTTCGGAACCGACCAGTCGCAGGTCCAGCGTTACCTGGCCGGCGGTTCGCTCGCCGCCGGGCGCTTCGGCCTTCTCTTCAACGCCGTGCTCAAGTTGCCGATGCAGTTCTTCATTCTTTTTACCGGCGTGATGGTTTTCATCTTCTTTCAGTTCGAAAAGCCGCCCATCTTTTTCAATCAGCCCGCCTATGATCGCGCCGCGCAGGGCGAGCAGGCCGGCCGCCTGGCCGAACTGGAGACTCGCTACGACGCGGCCTTTGCGCGGAAGCAAACGGCGGTGCGCAGCCTAACGACCGCTTTGGATGCCAAGTCGAAGCCGGAGATCGACGCCGCGACCAGCGCTGTCCTCCAGCCGCAGCGGGAGATCGAGGCCATCCGCGCCGAAGTGAAGGAAACCCTGAAGGCCGCCAACCCCAACGTGCAGACGAGCGACGCCGACTACGTTTTCATTAGTTTCGTCCTGAACTACCTGCCGCACGGCGTGATCGGCCTGCTCATCGCGGTGATTTTCTGCGCCGCGATGTCCTCCAGCGCGTCGGAATTGAACGCCCTCGGCTCGACCACGGTGGTCGATTTCTACCGTCCGCTGCTGCATCCAAACGCGAGCGATGCCCATTATCTTCTCGCCTCGAAACTGCTCACCGCGGCCTGGGGCGCGGTCGCGATCTCGTTCGCCCTCTTTGCCAACCTGCTCGAGAACCTGATCCAGGCGATCAACATTCTCGGATCGATTTTTTACGGCAGCATCCTGGGGATTTTCCTGGTCGCGTTTTTCCTGCGCTTCGTTCGCGGCTCCGCCGTCTTCGTGGCCGCGATCGTCTCGCAGTCACTCGTGCTGCTCCTCTTTTACACGACCAACATCGGCTACCTTTGGTACAACCTGCTCGGTTGTGTCGTCGTCCTGGCCCTCGCCGCCCTGCTCGAGGTGACGATCTTCCGCGAGCGGAGCGCGGCCTGACGAAATGCCGGATCCGGTCATCTGTTTCGGACAACAACCGTGCGGGATTTTTCCGCGCCGCTTTCTTTTTTCGAAAATCGAAACCGCCCGCCGCCTGCAGCGCGAGATCGGGGGCGAGATCGTTTTCTTCTATCACGACAGCGACCACGACCCGCGCGAGACGATGACCATCCTGCGCGACCAGCGGAGCGAGCGGGAGCATCGGATCAACTTTCAGTTTGCGAACAAGGTCCAGAAACAATTTTCGCCGCTCTTCGCCAAACGCGTCTTGCCGGAATGGCAGGAACAAACCGCGCGGCAACTGCCGAACCTCGTCCCCAAGGCCCTCGTCGAGGAATTCAAGCAGGTGGAGGCGGACAATGTGGCCGATTTTTGTCTCGAGATGTACCGGCGGCTCGGTCTCCTCGAAGGGATGCAGGTGGAGCGCTCGGGCGATCCGGAGTTCCGACGGCGCGCCACTGCGGTCGACGATTTCTTCGTCGACGTCACTTACGAGGGCGAACTGGTGCGGGCGCGTTTTTCTCCCGAGGGGTTGCTCCTGCACAAGGGCGGCAATTCCTATCTCAAGCTGCCGCTGGAAGAATTTGAGGCGAGCCAGGTCAGCCCGACGCGCGACACGCGCCTGCGCTGGATGCAATCGGTCGTGCACTGCACGCACTACGTCGCGGGCGCGAGTGAGATTAAATATCTGAACACCGGGGAAGCGCCCGGCGTCCAATTCATCGCGCGCGACGAAATAACGGAGTCCGACCGCGCCTACCTGCCCGATGCCTGAAACCAAACTTCGCCTCCTCGCCGTCGGCGCGCACCCGGATGACATTGAATTTGGCTGCGGCGGAATCCTCCTCGGCGAAGCGGCCCGCGGGAGCGAACTCGCGCTCTGCATTTGTTCGCGCGGGGAAGCGGGGAGCAACGGCACGCCCGACGAACGCGAAGCGGAAGCGCGCAAGGCCGCGGCATTTCTCGGCGCGACGATTGCGTTCCTCGACCTCGGTGGCGACGGCCATCTGGAGATCGCGGTCGCGAATAGCATTGCGATCGCGCGTCAGATTCGCCTGACCCGCCCCGATATTCTGCTCGCGCCGGTCGGTTCGCTCGATCAGCACCCGGATCACGCGGTCGTTAGTCAACTCTGCCGCAACGCGGCGCGGGTCGCGCGCTACGGCGGCATGGAAGAGCTGCGCGACCTGCCGCCGCACGCGATTCGGCATCATCTCGACTACTCCATCACCGCCGAGGCGGATTCGAGGCGCGATCAGCCGACCATCCGCGTCGATATCGGCGCGCAGCTGGAGCGGTGGATCGAGTTGATGGAATGCCATCAAACCCAGCTTCGCACCCGGCGCTACATCGATCTGCAGACGGCGCGGGCGCGGCTCCTCGGGATCGAGGCCGGGGTCGAACATGCGCAGGCGCTTTACGCGACCGACGACATGCTCGTGCAAAGCCTGGCGGAGCTTCCCGCGTCGGTGCGCCTTTTCTAGGAATGGAAAAATCGGCTCCGCTCAAGATTGGGATCACCTGTTATCCATTGATCGGGGGCAGCGGCATTCTCGCCACCGCGCTCGGTTCCGAGCTGGCGCAGCGCGGGCACGACGTTCATTTCTTCAGCTCCGCGTTGCCGGTTCGGCTCGATCTCGCGCAGCCGGGCATTTCCTTTCACGAGGTGATCGTGAACGAGTACAGCCTCTTTACCTACCCGGATTACACCCTGCCGCTGGCGGTGAAGATGGCGCAGATCGCGCGCGAGAGGGAACTCGACATCTTCCACGTGCATTACGCGGTGCCGCACGCGACCGCCGCGTATCTCGCGGTGCAGATGCTCGGGACGACGATGGCGCGCGCGCCCAAAATCATCACTACTCTGCACGGCACGGACACAACGCTGCTCGGGCAGGACCCGAGTTATCGCCCGGCGATCGAGCACGCGCTCTCGCACTCCGACGCGATCACGACCGTCTCGGAAAGTCTGCGCCAGGAAACGGTCGCCACCTTCCAACTCCAGCAGCCGGTCGAGGTCATCCGGAATTTCTTTGTCCCGTCGGCCCGGTTGCGTTCGCGGGAGGAAATCCGGAGCGAGCTTGGCCTAACGAACGACGAGTTTCTCATTGTCCACATCTCGAATGTGCGCCCGCTCAAGCGGGTCGACCTCCTTTTGCAGAGTTTCGCCGCCGCGCAAAGCGCGCGGCCGCTCCGCCTGCTTATCCTCGCGGGCAGTTCCTTCGAGCCCTACGACTTGTTTCTCGATCAACTCGACCTGCGCGCGCGCGTGACGGTGAAGGAGCAGGTGCGCGACGTGGAGGAATATCTCAACGCGGCCGACGCCGGTCTTTACACTTCGGAGAGCGAAAGTTTCGGCCTGAGCATTCTCGAGACGCTCTTTCACGCCAAGCCCGTGGTCGCGTTCCGGGTCGGCGGCATTCCCGAGGTGGTGGTGGATGGGGAGAACGGATTTCTCCATCCCTTCGGCCAGACCGATGCGCTGGCGCGGTCGATCGAGCGGCTGGCGAACTCACCCGAGCTCGCCCGGGAACTGGGCGAACGGGGACGGCAACGGGCGACCGCGCTCTTCAGCGCGGATCAGATCGTGCCGGAGTACGAGGCGCTCTATCGAAGGACGCTCGCTCCGCCTGGGTAGCGCACACGTCTCGTGTGCTGGCGATTGCGTCCCGCGATCGCGAACTTTTTGCCCTGCGGCTAGGGGGAAAGTTCGTCGCGGCGAGACGCCGCGACCCGCACACGAGACGTGTGCGCTACCCAGGCGGTCCACCTCGCCGCGCGCCACGATGAAGGAGAGGTCCTTTACCGCCTGGTTTGCGCCAAAGCCATTTCGCAAGAAAAAAACGCCGGTGTCTGTAGCCGGGGGCGGTGACCCCGGCTGGTTTCATTCATCGAAGAAATCTGTGCGCCGCGGGGCGCAGTCCGCCGGGGTCAACGCCCCCGGCTACAGCTCGGGCGTCGCGCTGCCGTTTCCCTGCAGGAAATAGGTGACGCCGTCGACGGTCGCGGCGCGCAGATGCTGGCGCCAGATGCGGTCGCCGATCTTGCGCTCGGCGATGAAGTTTTTCTCGCTCGCAGCCGGCGCCTCGGCCTGGCCGGCGAACGCTTCGCGCAGGACCCGGCCTTCCATCGGGCGCGGGGCTTTTAGCCCGAGCAGCGAAAGGATGGTCGGTGCGAGGTCGATGTTGCCGCTGGGCGTTTCGCTCTCCCAGCCGCGGCGAAAATCGGGTCCGCTCGCGATCAGGGTGTTGTGCATGTCGTGCGGGCTCAGGGTGCTGTGGCTGCCGTGGCCGGCGCTGCGGCCGACGTCGGACGTCATCTGGCCCGCGATCCCAAATTCGTTAGGGCGATCGTTCCAGCGGCAGGCCACCATCACATCCGGCCCGCCGGGGGTATCCAGCTGCGCCTGCGCGAGGGTGAAAGTGCCCTCGCGCTTTTCCCGGGTGAAAATGACACCGGTAAAATCAGCCTGCTGCAGAACATCGATCAGTTTGCCCGTCACCGCCGGATCGCGCTCGACGACGTAAAACATCACGCTCCCGCCGAGCGAGACCACGAGGATCTGTCCGCGCCGGGGAGTTTCCTTGAAAGACCGGACCGCCTCCAACCCGGCCGCGCGCAGCTCCGCCGCGACATCGACCGGGGTATCGACGGTGGAAAAGCCGTGGTCGGAAACGATGAAGATGTCGGTCTTCGCCAGGGCATCTTTCGCTTTCAACGCGGCGAGGAGTCGCGCCAGATTTCGATCGCTGCTTTTGAGCGCCTCCATCGCAGCGGGCGCGCCGAGCGCAGTTGCATGTTCGGTTAGGTCGGGCTCGCTCAACCAGAGGAGAGAGTATTTCGGGATTTCGTTGCGCCAGAGGACTTTCGTTAGGGCGCTGGTCGTCCAGTCGTCCTCGCTCTCGTTTGGAAAAGTCTTCCGCTGCGGGAACGGGCCGAGCACGCTCGTGATCCGGTCTCTGGCGTCGGCCGGGAGGATTTTGCCGCGATAAACGGCGGTCGATTTCTTCGCCGCCTCGCTCGTGCGGGTGCGCGCGCGATCGAAGAATTGCGCGACGGGTTTGGAACCCGCAACCGCGGTCCAATGCCCGGCCGCCTGCAGGATTTCGGGGATGGTCGGGGCCCGGAGAAGCTGCGCCGCCACCTCTGGATCGTTCCCGTCGAGCGCGGGAAAATCGGAAGTGTCGAACGCCTTGTGCGGGTCGATCGCGGGCCGGAATTCCTGATTGGCGACGATGCCGTTTTTGCCCGGGGAGACGCCGGTCGCGAGGACCGCGCCGTTGACGTTGGTCGAGCTCGGGTAGGTCGCGTGATTGCGCTTGAAGACAACGCCGGAACGCGCCAGCGCGAAGAGGGTGGGGGCATTTTTTTCCGTCACCATGTCGGGCCGCAGGCCGTCCATGACCACGACCACGACATGCTCGGCCTTGCCGCGGTCTTCCGCGCCGCGAGCGGTGCAGGCGAAAGGAAGCAGGAGCGCGACGGCGAAGAGGAAACGGCTGGTCATCGGTGTGGAAATTGACACGCCCGCGAACAAATTCGAGGGCGCAGTGGTGACGATCCTGTGTCAGGCTCCGAGCCCAATGAGTGAGGCGAGCAGCAATCCGGCGCGATTCCGTTTCCCCGCGGCGCGGCGGCTGAAGCTGAGCCGCGAATTCAAACAGGTGCGGGAAGAGGGTCGCACCGTGCGCGGCGGGCTGCTCATGTTTGGCGTGCTCGCGGTGGAGAGTGAGGGGAAATTCCGGGTTGGGCTGGTCACTTCGCGGCGCCTGGGCGGGGCGACGGTGCGCAATCGCGTCCGGCGGCGGCTGCGCGAAATCGTGCGGCGAAACCAGCACGCGCTGCGAGGCGGCACTTGGCTGGTGGTGATCGCGCGCCCGGCGGCGGCGGAGGCTGACTCGGCCGCGCTGGAGGCGGAGTGGCTACGCCTGGCCAGGCGCGCGGAAATTCTACGGGCCGAGTAGAACGCGACCGGGAGAGCAATTATTTGCGTCGCGTAGGGCGTGCTTCTATCCTACGCCCCTGACGATGGTTTTGCTCGTTCGTTTCCTCATTCGCGCCTACCAATGGACGCTCTCGCCGCTGCTTTCTTTGCTCGGCGGACCGTCCACGGGCTGCCGTTTTCATCCCACCTGCTCCGAGTATTTCCTCGAGGCCGTGGAACGCCACGGGGCGTTGCGCGGAAGCTGGCTCGGGGTGAAACGCCTCGCGCGCTGCCAGCCTTGGGGCGGGCAGGGGGAGGATCCTGTTCCACGCCATTCCGATCAGCAGGCACACGCCCTGGCCTGTGAATAATTTCGCCGGATCAGTTTATGGACAGACAAGCCTGGATCGCCATTGCCCTTTGTATCGCCGGGCTGATTGCATGGCAGGTTTACATGGTCAAACATCCGGCCGTGCCGCCAGCCCGGGCGCTCGCTTCGCCGAGCCCGGTCGCGACCGCATCGCCGGCCGGCGCCGCCGCACCGGTTGCAGCCACGCCGGGCGCTTCGCCTAACGAAAACGCGCCAAGCCCGACTCCGGCGCCGGTGGTTTTCGCGGAGAAGATAACGTCCCTGCGCAATGCCGATCTCGAGCTGCTCCTGACCAATCGCGGCGGTGGCATCGCGGAAGCGATCATGCCGAAGCACAAAGGCGACGACGGCAAACCGGTGACACTCGGATCGCGGGAGCGCCTGCCGATCGGGGCGCTGGTGGAGAAGCCTTCGACGCCGGTGCTGGAGGAGTTCTCCGTCCTGCCGGGCGATGCGAGCGTGCAGTTTGAGCGCGCCTTGCCGGGCAACGTGACGTTGCGCAAGAAATTCAGCCTGCCCGCGCCGCCTAACGGGAAGGACAACTACGTCGCGCAGCTGGAAGTCCAATTTCAGAACAGCGGCGCGGAGCCCTATACCAACCCCGGTTACTTCGTCGCCCTTGGCTCGGCCACGCCGATTCACGACAACGATCTCCCGCATTACACCCGCGTGACCTGGTGCATCGACGGCAAAACGAAGACCACCGATGTGAGCTGGTTTCCGGAGCAGAATTACCCGCTCATCGGGGTCCAGAAACGCGGCCCGGAGCAGTTCTTCCAGGAGCAGATCAACAACGCCGAGTGGCTCGGGGTGAGCAATCAATTCTTCGCCACGCTCGTCACCCCGCTCGGGGCGAAGGCGAATGCGGTCTGGGCGCAGCGCTTCGAGGCCTTCAAGAAACCGGATGGTACGCCCGAGTACGGCATCGAGGGCGCGATGGGAATGCCGGGGTTCACGGTGGCGCCGGGCCAGAACGTGACGATGCAGTTCCAACTCTACGTTGGCCCGAAGCTCTACAATCGCCTCGCGCAGTTAACCCACGACGAAGCCGAGATCATGGATTTCGGCCTTTGGAAACTGGTCAGCCAGACGCTGCTCAACATGATGAATCTGATTCATCGTTTCGTCGGCAATTACGCGGTCGCGATCCTCATCCTGACCGCCATCATCAAGCTCATCCTCTGGCCGCTCCAGACCAAGGCCAACAAGTCGATGCGCCGCATGGCCGCGCTTTCGCCCAAGATGCAGGAGCTGCGCGAGAAGTTTAAGGACGACCCGACGAAGATGAACGCCGAGGTCATGCGCCTCTACAAGGATTACGGGATCAACCCGGTCAGCGGCTGCCTCCCGATGCTGATCCAGATCCCGATCTTTTTCGGTCTCTTCACCATGCTGCAGCAGGCGGTCGAGCTGCGGAACGCCAGCTTCCTTTGGGTGAGCGATCTCTCGCAACCGGACACCATCGCCTACCTCCCGGGGATCGGCTGGCCGATCAACATTCTCCCCATCATCATGGCGGGCACCAGTTTCTGGATGATGCACGTGACGCCGAAGAGCGGGGACAAGACCCAGCAGCGGGTGATGATGTTCATGCCGCTGATTTTTGTCGTTTTTTGCTACAACTTTGCCGCGGCGCTTGCTTTATATTATACAACTCAGAACCTGTTTACGATTCTGCAGTTGTATCAGAATAAGAACCAGCCATTGCCCGTCCTGGAGAAGGTGAACAAGCCGGCGAAACGAAAAGGAAAAGCACGCTGATGAGCACCGAGGCCGCTGAACCAGCCGTGAACGCGAAGGAGCTGCTCGACACGATGCTCGGTTACCTGGGCTTTGTTGTGGAGATTGAGGAAACCTGGAGCGAAAGCGGCAACCCGACCCTGCAGATCTACACCGAAGAAGCCGACCGCCTGATCGGTCGCGAAGGTGAAACGCTGGACGCCGTCCAGTTCCTCCTCAACCGCGTCGTGCAGGCGAAAGACCCGGAAGCGCCGAAATGGATCGTCGATTGCGAGATGTATCGCTCGATGCGCCAGGACAAGATCGTGCACCACGTGAGACAGCTGGCGGAGCGGGTCCGCCTTTCCGGCCGGCCGTTGCAGCTCGAGCCGATGAATTCCTACGAACGCCGGATCGTGCACGAAGCCTTCAAGGACGATCCGGAAGTCGGCACTTGGAGCCCCTCCGACTCGTCGCGGATCAAGCAGATCACGCTCATTCGTCGTCCGGCAAAAAAAGACGCGGCCGCGGAGTAGCGGAAGCGCTGGGCTGTGCGCAAGCGCGCACGAAAAATCTGTCATCCCGAGCCGCGCAGACGGCGAGGGACCTCTCAATGGGCGATCGGTTCTCCGGACGCCTGACGATTCGGCCGGAAGTTCGACTCTCGCCTGAGGCGGAAGCCGCTCGACGCATGTGAGGTCCTTCGCTCCCGCTCAGGATGACAAAATTGCCCCAAAAAGCGCAAAAGGCGCGTGGCCGAAGCCACGCGCCCGCGCACCAACCGAAACTTTACTTACTGCGCGTCCGGCGGGAGGAGGACGGTGTCGATCACGTGGATGACGCCGTTGCTCGCCGCGATGTCGGTCTTGACGACATTGGCGTTGTTCACCATGACTTTGCCGCCGTCGACTTTGACGTTCAGCTTGGAACCTTCCGCGGTGTCGGCTTCCATCGTCTTGACGTCAGCCGCCATCACTTTGCCCTTGAGCACGTGGTAGGCGAGAATTTTGCCGAGCTTCTCTTTGTTCTCCGGTTTCAGGAGGCTTTCGACGGTTCCTTCCGGAAGCTTCTCAAAAGCCTCATCTGTCGGCGCGAAAACGGTGAAGGGACCCTTGTCCTCTTCCAGCATTTCCTTTTTGCCACCGGCCTTGAGCGCGGCGGTGAGGGTGCTGAACATCTTCGTGCTCGCGGCCGTGGCGTAGATGTTTTTCTCTTCGCCCATCTTGCTGTGGTCCATCTTGTCGCCGGCGTAACTGTTGATCGTAAATGCACTGATCACTGCCAGCGCGATTGCTAATTTTTTCATTGTGTCTTTCTGTGTTTGGTATTTGAAAAGCGCCCCCCGAAACATCGACAGGAGCGCTGTGGGTTTTCAAAGGGGTGATCCGGCTGTGGACCCGGACCGGATGCATTTACCGCTTCCGCCGGCCGGCGGCTCCCGGGGGACGGCCAGGGGAACCTTACCGTCCGGACAGGATTTTAATTGCCGTTAGGGGCCATATGTTCCATAATCCGGGTTCGATGTTCGCCCGTCGCTCCATCCTCCTCACTCTGGCCGCGCTCCTCCTCCTGACCGGAAGCGCCTGGGCGGAATCCGCCTGGAAGATCGTCAAGATCGGCGGCCGGGAATACCTCAGCGTCGATAATGTCGCCCAGTTCTACGGCCTTCCGACCGGCGTTTCGCCGATCGAGAAGCGCATCCGGCTCGATAACGGCACGATCTCTCTCGAAGTGCAGCTCGGCAGCCGCGAGGCCATGGTCAATGGCGTGCGCGCCTGGCTTTGCTTCCCGGTCACGGAGCAGGATGGGCAGTACCTCGTCTCGCGGGTGGACCTCGCGAAAACACTCGAGCCGCAGCTTCGCCCGCAGATGATCCCCAACCTCGGCCAGTTCAAGACCGTCATCCTCGATGCCGGCCACGGCGGCCACGACAAGGGCGCGATCAGCAGCTACGGCTACGAGAAAGATTTCGCGCTCGACGTCGCGCGCAACATCAAGCCGCTCCTCGAGGCCAAGGGGCTGAACGTGAAGATGACGCGCGATCGCGACGTCTTCGTCCCGCTCGAGCTCCGCGCCCGCATCGCCAACACGGCCAAGGACGCGGTCTTCGTCAGCATCCATTTCAACGCCACCAACTCCAATCCGCATGCGCAGGGCTTCGAAATTTTCTCACTTACACCGCGCGGCGCGCCGTCGACCGATGACGACGCGCTTGCGCTACGGTTTATGAACATGGAGGCCGGCAGCCCGGTCGACGCGCCCAGCCTCGCCCTCTCGATGTGCGTCCACCATTCCGTTGTCGGCCATCTCCCGAAATACGATCGCGGGATCAAGCGCGCGCGTTTTGCGGTGCTGCGCCTGACGAAGATCCCGGCCATCCTGGTCGAGGGCGGTTTCCTGACCCAGCGGGGCGAGAGCCAGCTCATCGCGCAAGGCACCTGGCGGCAGAAACTCGCGCAGTCGATCGCCACCGGCATCATCAACTACAAGGGACTCGTCGATCACAAGAAGCGCCCGCAGATGATGGCGGATTATCGCCGCGCCACGGAAGGCCAGCTCGTCCTGAAAGACGCGACCGCGCCGGCCCAGCCGGAAGCGTCGGTCGCGCCTGTCGTCATCCCGGCGAGCAACTAACGCGCGCCTCGCGTTCGCCCTTCTTTCCGGCCATCGTTAGGGAAAGAGATGACTCTTTTCCGTAGCCTCTGCCTCGCCGCGCTCGCCGCCATGCTTCTGCGCAGCGCCGTCGCGCAGGAAGCCGTGGCGGACCGGGTCCTCGTCCGGGCCGACCGGCTGCCCAGCGCGGAATCGAGCGCGCCTTTTGCCGCGGTCGCGCTCGACGAGGAGACTCTGCGCACCGCGCCGCAATTGCGGCTGGATGATATCCTGCGCGCGGAGATTCCCGGGTTCAGCCTTTTTCGGCGCAACGGCAGCCGCGCCGCCAATCCCACCACCCAGGGCGTGACGCTGCGAAATTTCGGGCCTAACGGCGCCGGCCGCACCCTCGTGTTGCTGGATGGAATTCCGCTGAACGATCCGTTCGCCGGTTACGTGCTCTGGAGCCAGGTGCCCGCGACTTCGCTCGGTTCCGCGCTCGTTCTGCCCGGCGGCGGGGCCGGTCTTTTCGGCAATGCCGCGCTCGCCGGCACCATCTTCCTCGTCTCGCGGCCGGTCGCGGGGAACTCCGCCGCGGCGGAGCTCTCGTTAGGCAACGAGAATACCTACGACGCCAGTCTCAGCGGGAGCTTCGTGCATGGTCCGGTGGCGGTTTCCCTTTTCGCGGAACGCTTCGCCACCAGCGGCTACCCGGTGCTCGCCTCCGGCCAGCGCGGCCCGGTCGATAACAACGCCAGCTCGGATTCCGATGTGATCGATCTTCGCGCCGAGTGGCAGATCGATCGCACCAGCTCGCTCCGCCTGGTGGCGCGCCGATTCGAGGAGGAACGCGGCAACGGCACCACCCTCACGCGCAACGACACCACCGGTCTCGATTTCAGCGCCGTCTGGACCAAAGAATTTCCGGCGCAGGACGCCGAATTGCAGATCAGCGGCTACGGGCAGCAGCGGAAATTCCGCAGCACCTTCAGCTCGGTCAACGCCACCCGCGATGTCGAGACGCCGGCGCTCGATCAGTTCGATGTGCCGGCGGACGCGGCGGGCGGCAGCGTGGTCTGGACCTGGGCCGGGCCGGGCGGTCACCGCGTCACCCTCGGGCAGGATTTTCGTTGGGTGGCGGGGGAAACGAACGAAGCGTTTTTCTGGGATGGCACCCGGTTCACGCGGGAACGCAACGCCGGCGGCGCGCAATTTTTCGCCGGGACGTTTGCCGAGGATGCCTGGGCGATTTCCGATCGCCTAACGATCGTGGGCGGGTTGCGTTTCGATCGCTGGGAGCTCTTCGACGGTTTCCGCCGGGAAAGCATACGCGCCACCGGCGCCGCGCTGAGCGATTTGCAGTATCCCGATCGCTCGGGCAACGAACTCAACGGCCGGCTCGGCCTGCGCTGGGAGGCGGCCGATCGACTCTCCCTCCGCGGCGCGGCTTACAGCGGGTTTCGCGTCCCGACATTGAACGAACTTTATCGGCCTTTTCGCGTCGGCAGCGACGTCACGGAAGCGAACGCGGCGTTGGAACCGGAACATCTGCTCGGGGGAGAGATCGGCGCCGATTGGCAGGTCGCCTCGAACTTTCGTCTCTCCACGACCGGCTTCTACAACCGGCTCGAGGACGCGGTCGGCAACATCACGATCAGCGAAGGGCCCGGCGGCGTCTTGCGGCAACGCCAGAACATCGACCTCGTCCTCGCGCCCGGCATTGAGGCCAAGGCGGCCTGGCAACTCCACCCCACGGTGGCGCTGGCCGCGAGTTATCTTTTCACCCGGCCCACGGTCGAGCGCGCGGCCAATCCCGAGCTGGAAGGCAAACGTCTCGCCCAGGCGCCCGCGCACGTTTTCACCGGCTCCATCGATTGGACGCCGGCGCCGGACTGGACGCTGATCGCGCAGGCGCACTTCACCGGCGAGCAATTTGACGACGATCAAAACTCCCGTGTTCTCGCTTCGTTCACCACCGTCGATCTCGGATTGAGCTACGATTTTTCCACCAAAGCTTCCGCCGCCGTCCGGGTAGAAAATCTTTTCGACCAGCAAATCGAGACCGGCAAAACAGCCGCCGGCCTCCTGTCGATCGGCGCGCCTCGCCTGGTCACGCTCCGGATTCGCTGGCAGCTCTAAATCCGTGCCTCGGCGACCGGGCCAGAAATGGGTTTGACCGGTTTGCGCCCGCTATTCAAGCTGGCCGAAACAACTAACCACGAAAGACATACATGAAAAAACTATTGAGTTACGCAATGATTGCCTGCCTCGCCACCGCCGCCGCGGCCTTCGCCGCGTCCGACAAAGACGCCCTGATGGCCCGGGACACCGCCGCCTGGCAGGCCTTCAAAGACAAAAAAGCGGACGCCTTCCAGAAAATCGTCCACGCCGACATGGTCGGAATCTACGCCGACGGCATCGCCGACATGGCGAAGGAGTTATCCGACATGCAGAAGTGGGACATGAAATCGTTTGCCCTCAGCAAGTATGAGGTCAAGGCCGTCGGCGCCGACATGATGATGGCGAGCTACCAGGTGACGATCGACGGCACCAAAGACGGGAAGGACGCTTCCGGCGTCTTCAATGCCGGTTCTGTCTGGGTGAAGAAGAACGGCGAATGGCAGGCCATCTTCCACGCCTTGGCGATGGCCGACGGGACCGCGCCCGCCGCGCAGAAGAGGGAATAGCGAACCTTCAAACAAAGGAAAAACGAAATGAAAAAACTCATCATCACCAGCGTCATCGCGCTTTGCGCCGGTCTCCATCTCGCCCAGGCGGCGACCGAGGCCGACATCGTGGCCAAGGAAAAAGCCACCTGGGAAGCGTGGAAGAGCAAAGACGAAGCCGCTTTCCGGAAGCTGGTCGCGCCGGAATATCGCGAAAGCATGTCGGACCGCATCGGCGGCCTCGACGACGCCATCGCGGGCATGAAAAAATCGGAACTCAAGAGCTTTACCCTCAGCGACACCAAGGTGGTGTTCCCGGATCCCGACACCGGCGTCCTGACCTACACGGTGACGCTGAGCGGCACCTCCGGTGGCAAAGACATATCGGGCACCTACAACGCCGGTGCGGTCTGGCGGAAGAAGGGTGCAGACTGGCACCTTGTTTTCTACAGCGAGGCTGAGCGGGAGGACGCCAACGCCGCCGCCGCGCAGAAGAAAGAATAGCAGCCCACAGCCTCGTGCCGCAGCGCGCACACCTTCGTGCGCGCTGCGGGCGCGGCATTGACTTCGCCCCCTGCGTCCCGCATCGTAAAAAAGAGCAGCGGGGGAGCCAATGTGCTGAGAGGTCCGAAAGAAATCGGACGACCCCTTAAACCTGATGCGGGTAATGCCGCCGTAGGGAGCGAGGAGTTCCATTTTCAGCCATGCGTTTCCGCGCATGGCTTTTTATTTTGAACCTGAATCTCTGAGGAACGCATGAAAGCAGGAATGGAGCATCAGCGACATAGGCCGGAGGCGACGCGGAAGCGCCGGTGCCCGGTGACGCGATGCTGCCTCCATCTCCTTCCTGCGTTCCTGCTTTCCTGAGCAATCGCCTTTATGATCGCATCCAAAGAATCGACCGAACCGAAATCCTCCGACTACGTGATGCCGAACTCGCAGCGCGTTTACGTCGAAGGCGAGATCCATCCCGACGTCCGCGTCCCGTTCCGCGAGATCAGCCTCGCGCCGACGAAGGATTTCAGCGGCAACCTCGAGCCGAACGAGCCGGTCCGCGTCTACGACACCAGCGGCCCGTGGGGCGATCCCGCGCAAACGCCCGATTCCGCGAAGGGCCTTCCGGCCTTGCGCGCCGAATGGATCAGCAGGCGAGGGGACGTGGCCGAGTACGACGGCCGCGAGATCAAGCCCGAGGACAACGGCTACCTCACGCGCGGCCACGAAGAATTCGCCAGCACCGCCGAGCGCAAGAACCGCCTCGAACAATTTAGCGGCTCACACCGCAAACCGCTCCGCGCTTCCGCCGGCCATCCCGTCACGCAACTTTGGTATGCGCAACAGGGCATCATCACCCCCGAGATGGAGTTTATCGCGATTCGCGAGAATCACGGACGCGAATCGCGAAAAGCTGAAAACGGAAAGCTGAAAGCTGAAAGGAACGGACAGAACGGCGAAGCCGCGCAAACCAATCTTTCTACTTTAGACTTTCCACTTTCTACTTTTGCCCGCAACGACCTCGCGCATCAGCACGCGGGAGAGAGCTACGGGGCCAGCATTCCGAAGGAGATAACCGCGGAGTTTGTCAGGAGTGAAGTGGCAAGAGGCCGCGCCATCATTCCCGCCAACATCAACCATCCCGAGCTCGAGCCGATGATCATCGGCCGCAATTTCCTCGTCAAAATCAACGCCAACATCGGCAACAGCGCCGTCGCCAGCTCGATCGAAGAAGAAGTCGAGAAAATGCGTTGGGCCACCAAGTGGGGCGCCGACACCGTCATGGACCTCTCCACCGGCAAAAACATCCACGCCACCCGCGAATGGATCATCCGCAACTCGCCCGTCCCCATCGGCACCGTCCCCATCTACCAGGCGCTCGAGAAAGTGAACGGCCGCGCCGAAGACCTCACCTGGGAAATCTTCCGCGACACCCTCATCGAGCAGGCCGAGCAAGGCGTCGATTACTTCACCATCCACGCCGGCGTCCTCCTCCGCTTCGTCCCCATGACCGCGCGACGCATGACCGGCATCGTCAGCCGCGGCGGCTCCATCATGGCGAAATGGTGCCTCACCCATCACCGCGAGAGCTTCCTGTATGAACATTGGGACGACATCTGCGACCTCATGGCCGCCTACGACGTCAGCTTCAGTATTGGCGACGGACTCCGCCCCGGCTCCATCGCCGACGCCAACGACGAAGCGCAATTCGCCGAGCTCAAAGTGCAGGGCGACCTGACCAAGCGCGCCTGGGCCAAAGGCGTGCAAGTCATGAACGAAGGCCCCGGCCACGTCCCCATGCATCTGATCAAAGAGAACATGGAAAAACAAATCGAATGGTGCCACGAAGCGCCCTTCTACACCCTCGGCCCGCTCACCACCGACATCGCCCCCGGCTACGACCACATCACCAGCGGCATCGGCGCCGCCATGATCGGCTGGTACGGCTGCGCCATGCTCTGCTACGTCACCCCGAAGGAACACCTCGGGTTACCAAACAAAGACGACGTCAAAACCGGAGTCATCACCTACAAACTAGCCGCCCACGCCGCCGACCTCGCCAAAGGCCACCCCGGCGCCCAATACCGCGACAACGCCGTCTCGCAAGGCACGGTTCGAGTTTCGATGGGAGGATCAATTCAACCTCTCGCTCGACCCGGAAACCGCGCGGGAGTTCCATGACGAAACGCTGCCTCAAGAAGGCGCGAAGACCGCGCACTTCTGCTCCATGTGCGGACCGCACTTCTGCTCCATGAAGATCACCGAGGACGTCCGCAAGTACGCCGCGGAGCAAGGCATCGCCGAAGAAGCAGGCTTTGGAATCAGGAATGGCAGGAAAAGTCGAAGGAATTCGTAGAGAGCGGCGCTGAGCTTTACGCGAAGGCGTGATCTTCGGGTAGCGCACGCGACTCGCGTGCTGGCGATGGCGACCCGCCATCGCGAACTTTTTCACTCCATGCCCTCTCCCAAGCCCACGATCTACCTCATCGCCGGCTGCAACGGCGCGGGCAAAACCACCTTCGCCAAGGAATTCCTGCCCCACGAGGTAAAGTGCCTGCGCTTCTACAACGCGGACGAACTTGCACGCGGCCTCTCTCCGCTCGACCCGAGCGCCGCGGCGATCAAAGCCGGCCGACTGCTCCTCACCGAGCTTCGCGAATCGATCCGGCACAAGGATACCTTTGCTCTGGAGAGTACGTTGAGTGGGAGGACATACGTCCGTTTGTTCAAGGACGCCAAAGTCGTCGGGTACCACATCCACTTACATTATCTTTGGCTGCCGACAGTGGATCTTGCGATCGCACGTGTCCGGGAGCGCGTGAAGAAGGGCGGCCACAATGTCCCGACCGCGGACATCAGGCGGCGTTTCAAACGCAGTCTGCAGCAGCTGCCTTCCGCCTATGCTCCGGTGGCTGATCACTGGGCCGTATGGAATAACGAGAGCAGCCCGCCAGAATTGATCGCGGAAAGCGAAACTTGCACGGTCACCAGGTTGAGAAGTATTCTTGATCAGCGGTGAAAAACCAGGCCAGACAGAAGAGCAGCGCGCATACCGAATTTCTCGACGCCGCGCGTCGTGCGTTCAAGCGCGTTGATCGTCAGTTGCGTCGGGAGAACAGAAAGCTCGGCTTGCCACTGCTTTCGGCAAAGAACGGCCGTGTCCGACTGATTCGCCTCCGCGGCTCCCGCTGATGAAACAGCCGCTCGCCATCGCGGCCAGCGTCGGACGCCACAAGGATTTGGCCCGGATCGAGCAGCTCCTGGAGCAAACCGAAATCGACAGAACGCTCTTGGACGACATCCTCCGCCGGTATAATCTGCAACTGCCTGCCGCGCCTTAGCCTCTTGTCGCGCCGAAGCGCAGCGAAGGAGGATGGCGGCGGCGGGCCCAAGCCATGAACACCACGATGCGCCGCGAGCTGGCCCGCCAACCCTTCGAGGAATGGAGCCGACCGGGACGAGGCGACATAGACTGCCGGGACGGCAGCCCGAGTGGGCGAACGAGCGGGTGGCGAGCGAGTCAATACGAGATTCAGCGGGAGCGCTCGGATAGATGACATCAAACGTCACCCACAGGGCGAGGTTCGCGGGCAGACGAACCCGTCAAAAAATCCGCAAAGTCGGCCAACTCATCAAGCTTTCTGCGACTATGAAGTCGTCACGCGTCCGCGAAGGAGATGAATCCGAGTCGATCCGCAAGGCAACGACGGGCGGTCCGAGCGAAACAAAATCGAACTCGTCAAAAAATCCGCAAAGTCGGTCAACTTATTGGGCTTTCTGCGAACGTAAAGTCGTCGCGGGTGCGGGAAGAGCCACCGATGAAGCAGCGCGCCTGCGGCCCGCGCAAAGCAGAGAGGAGACCAGTGTCGTGGTCAGCTCTGACCCCTATTTGGCCCCTCGCTCCTCGGCTTAGCTTTTGCTATCCTCCGAAGTGTCGGAACTTCGGTCAAAATCAGCTCTCTGGATACTGCTCGTCTTGCTCAATCAAGTCTGCGCCTACTGCAAGGCAGTGAGCCTGTACTTGAGCCGCATACAAATGTGCCAATGCTTCGGCTGATTCGATCTTGTCCCCCCCTAGCTGGTAGCCGGCCGAACGAAATCTCGCGATTATGAACTCAATCCCTTCTCGTGATAATCTGATTCCGACCTGTTGGGCTTGATCCCTAACTGCCTTGGCCGTGGCAAGGTGCGTAAAACTATTTTTGTTCACTTCTGTTGCAAGGATCTCGAAGACGGTGGCATACTCGCAGGAGCGAGAAGAGGGATCCGATATCGGAGGTGAAGCCGCTCCGTCAGGGACGCAGAGTGGGGATGCGATTTCTTAACTCTATCTAATAGGGTTTCATGCACCGGTTCTTCGTGTCGGTCCGGATCGAACGCGTATCCTTCCGCTACAGCTCGGATTGCACCCAAATGGGGATCATTCAATCCCCTAAGTAATGAACTAAGCGAGGATGTAACCTGCCCAGTCACTCTTCTCAATAAGATCGCTGCCGAAGAGATTACGCACCTTTTCGCTTAGAGCAGTCAGCGGTTACGGAACCAGTGATTCCCCGACAGTTTTCCTGACGACATCCCCAATCCTGTCCGAAGTTGCTCGGAAGACGCGACTGTTTGCGAGGCGGGTGTTTCTTCGTTCGCTGTCGATTCCGGCTCCGCGACGTCCTCTGACTCCTCTCGTTCGTCAGCCGTGGAAGATAGAGGCAAAGTTTTTACTAGTCTCGGCTGAATCGCCCAGCTATCGGGTACTCCACCTCCGCCCACGATCGTTCTGGCCGGGGCGATAGTAGCCTCTATCTGCTTTCCATCCATCCAGCGTCCGTGCAGGAGCGCATGGCCCTGCTCAAACCGTCCAATGCGACCGGCATCTTGAGGGGGAATACCAAACTCTTTCTCTAAGAACTCCTGCTCAACTTTAGATTGTTACCCGGAGCAAACAGCAGTTCTCGCATTCTAGAACAAGATGAGGGTGCAGTTTACGGGGCCGCTGAGTAGCCAGAATCAGATATGGCCATGTTTACGACCTTCCGCAGCAATCTGAATGAGCTTGTCCGTCACTCGCTTCTGAACTGCAGTTCTATGTTCGCTGGGAGCATAGTTGTGAGCTTCATCTATGACGATGAAAGTGGGAACCCTTCGGTCGATGGAAAATTCATTTTGTCCCTCGGCGTTGCGCCATTGGTGTTGGGCGCTATGCCAGAGGCGAAAGAGAGCGAGGTTTACAGCAAGGAGGGCGTCGTCAGCTCTCGCTCGATCTAGACCAAGCACACAAGCATTCCATAAATCAGGATGTGCGAACCGTCTAAACGGACGGAGGAGATATCCTAGTAGGTCGGTGTGTCTCGCGGGAGCATCCCAGTTGCCTTCCCATCCCCGCGCATCTGCGTTCCACCACATCCAGCGGTGCCGATTATAAAGTTGCTGCAAATTACCAGACACGAGTGCCCAATCTTCCGAAGTCAAGCCCTTCACGTAGGGATATCCGCGAGGAATTAATGTCGCGTACTAGGAACTTGTCCGCCGTCCTAATCACTTCTAGTAGACCATATCCTTGTGGAAGGAACTGTTCGTTAACCAGTCGTTCTAGGTATTCGTGGCAAGCACGTTTCCTAAATTGACCTTCGTCTTTACCAGCGGATCAATGTTCAGTAAGTCGATCAAAAAATCTTGTTCGTCGTTGCTGACGTGTTGCCAGTGAACAAACAAGTCACTCTGCTTCACATGATTGCCAGGATAGGTTGATCGGGGACTCTGGTCTGGGTTCGCAGAAACATACTGGAAGAGCCGGGTTTCCCAAGCCTCTCTAAAACGGTCTTCGATATCAAATATAGGAAGCCCGCCTTTTTCACAAAGGGAGGACAAACCGGAGAATATGTTGGCGAACTTTATCCAAAGATCACTCCGTTCCGCGTCGCATATTCTACGGAAGTCGCCGTTCGGATCGATGACCACTATTTGTGCCCGTGTTCGAAGTAAAATTTCTTCGATCAGCCTCGCGATCAAAAAGATTTCCCGCTTCCAGACTGTCCGACAATGAGCATGTGGTGAAGCAGCGCTTTCGGCTCGACCGCGGCGAGCTTGCCCTGGCCGTGAACGGGTCCCGAGAACTAGTTTTGAACGGGCGGCGTTTTCGGTCCGGTTATTCATGACACCGTAGTAAACAGTTTTTCAGATATGGAAAAGCGAAATGTTGGCCGAGATTGCCGCGGTCGCCCGGCCCTTAAGCTAATCGTTTACCAGCACCCGCTTTCTGGGACGGCAATCTGCCATTCCTGTCCGCCTTTCGGCCCCATCCGTTTAGATGATGGGCAATCCCCCGGCTCGCGAGCACGGGGCTGAAGGCATTCTCCAGGCTCACCTCTCCGATTGCGCCTTGTATCTCGCTCGCTCCGAGGTGCGTCCGCTAAACACTCCTCCCCGGGTCGCGATCCCAGCCCACCGGCCATCAAAATACGAGTGCGGTTCGCTGGCGCCCTTCATGCGCCGACCTGCCGGACGAATGGAGCGGCACGGCAAGCCGAGACATGGACGGGGCGCAGGTCCGAGCCGGACTGGCACTTGCTGGCGCGAGCGCGGGGAGCGTGAACACGACGTGAGGCAGCGTCGGGTGAATGGTTACAGCCGCGAGGTAGTGGTGCGAGCCGGGGCGAGCGTCGGGGTCGGGGATGGCGTCGGTGTCGGCGCTTCCGGAGGGAGTTGGGAACCGTTCGCCCGACTCTGGGCGGAAAATTTCGCTTATCCCTGGCCTTTGCTAGGAGAGAAGGCGTATTGCTGTTCTGATTTGTCTCGGCGGATGACTCCTTTGTCAGAGCGCTGTCCAGCTTTGTTCCATTGCAGGACGGCAATGCGACGTTTCTGCTCTGCCTCGGCATAAAGCAGAACCGCGCCGGAGCAGGGCAATTCTGCATTGTTTCAAAGCAGCGCAGCAACGAGGCGGCGCAAGACGGCAGCGGAGCATTGTTGTAAGACAATGAGGAATCGCTGTACAACAATCACGGACCGCAGAGCAGCGGCCGGGTTTTGCTGTACCAACTTTACGATAAAGCGGAGCAGCGGTGTGACGAAGGAGTCATACGTTATCGGCAAGCGGTGCGTAGTTTTTCGGCGGGATACATTAGTTGTCGCAATTTGCGCGAAGAGCGCGCAGACTTTTTGAGAGTCAAACTGCCTTTGCCACCTTCTTTCTGCGAAGTTGACGCCAGCCAATGAAGAGAGCGGCCAGGATGATCGCGCCCCAGCCCAGCAGGATGATCGCGAGCATGTCTTTGGTGACGAGGGTGAACGCGAGGAAGTCGATCGTGCCAGTCTTCCAGAAGACCCAGTCGCCGGCCACGAGCGTGGCGAGCAGGGGATGGCCGCTTTCCAAAAGGACGATGCCGTCACCGGTGGAGGGATTGAGACGGGCGGTGGAGTTAATGGCGGGGCTGCGTTTGCCGTCGTGCCCGATGATGAAGTCGCCCGGCGCGCATTCACCAATACTCTTCACGCAGCTTCTTGCTTTCAGAGTCGTCCCGCGCCGCGCGATAATTGGCCATCGGAAAGCTGAAACGCCAGCACGCTTCTCGTGCGCGGAAGCGGGCATGTCGTACGCGGAAGCGAGTTTCTCGTACGCGGGAACGAGTTTCTCGTACGCGGGAACAAGTTTCTCGTACGCGGGAACGAGTTTCTCGTACGCGGGAACGAGTTTCTCGTACGCGGGAACGAGTTTCTTGTACGCGGGAGCAAGTTTCTCGTACGCGGAAGCGAGTTTCTCGTACGCGGAAGCGAGTTTCTCGTACGCGGGAAGCAAGTTTCTCTTACGCGGAAACAAGTTTCTCGTACGCGGAAGCAAGGTTCCCCGGCCCGGAAGGGGAACTTGCTATGGAATGGCCGTGCCCAGAGTCGACTCCGATGTGCACTTGACCTTGGAAGCACTGTTCCTGACCAGTCGTGCCCGGCTTTTCGACTGGTCTTAAGCCCGACAAGCCGGGAACTCGTTGTCCCGGACGAATGGAGGACGTTTCCTCTAGGCAACGCCGGCTGGCAACGTCGTTGTGGCGGTGTTCAGCGCTGAATCCTGAGACGTGGTGACGAGAGGCGTCAAGTTCTCGGGCTTGCGGAAGAGGGCCGGGTGCGGTCCGGCGCTGGGCCTGATTTCTTCGATCTCTCCCCGTGCCTTCAGGCGAGTGAGGACAACCGAAATCTCTGGGGAGTCTATTGGAGCGCCTTCACGCTCGAGCAGCGCCGCGATGTCCCGCAGCGAGTAGTCGTCTGTCATGCGCTGGATCGCCCAGCTGACGCGCCTGGCCGTTAGGCTCCGTGGAAATTACAGGGGAGTGCTTTCAGCTCCGGATGCACGTAGCGCTCCACCGGAGGCATTGGCGGCAAAGCGGCCGGTGCGGGTGGCGGCGGGGATGCGGGGAGTTCCTTCAACTCAACCACCGGCCGGGAGGGGAGAAGCGCGGCAACCAGGTTGCCGAGTTGCATGGAATTGGGGCTGTGACCGCGGGCGGCGTATTTCTCCACGACATCCAGGGCGGCGAGGAGGCATTCGCGGTCCATGATCTCCTCGCGGAGGCGGGCGCGAAGCGCGGCGATTTCATCAGGGCTAATGTTCATGCAATGCAAGGCTAGCAAGTGCAATGCCGCAGGAATGTAATGCTACCGGGCTTCTGGCGAAGCCGTGTCGGGCTCGGTTTTCGCTGAAGGCAGGCGCCAGGATCACTTCTCCGGTACGCCTTGTTCTCGATCGCTCCCGCGGCTGCTCGACCTCAAGGCAAGAATGGGGTCGCGTCTAAAACATTTGACATTCATTGTGGCGATGTGCGCGACGAGTTTCTGAAAGTCAGGCTACGTTTGCTACCTTCTTTCTGCGAGATCGACGCCAGCCAATGAAGAGAGCGGCCAGGATGATCGCGCCCCAGCCCAGCAGGATGATCGCGAGCATGTCTTTGGTGACGAGGGTGAACGCGAGGAAGTCGATCGTGCCAGTCTTCCAGAAGACCCAGTCGCCGGCCACGAGCGTGGCGAGCAGGGGATGGCCGCTTTCCAAAAGGACGATGCCGTCACCGGTGGAGGGATTGAGACGGGCGGTGGAGTTAATGGCGGGGCTGCGTTTGCCGTCGTGCCCGATGATGAAGTCGCCCGCGCCATTCGGGGCATAGAGCATCGTGCCCAGGCCCCAGATATCGGCGCCGAGTTGGGCCGCGTGCGGCTGGCGCATGAGTTTGACCGTCTCCGGCTTGAGCACGCCCCGGCCGATCGGCTCACCCGCGGCACCGGGCAGATGCGCCTGCAAAAAGGCCGTGAGATCTGACGCGCTGGTATAAAAGGAGGCAGCGGCCATGGCCGTGAAGCGCGGAGGCGTCAGCACCTTTCCGTCCGTTCCGTATAAGTCGGCGACGTTTGGCGTCAGCCCGGGTTCGATCGCGTAGGTGGAGCGGTTCATGCCGAGCGGCTGAAAAACGGCCCGCTGCATATAGGACGCGAAGGGTTCGCCAGTGATCTCTTCGATGAGCAACTGCAAGAGGGTGAAACCGCCGCCCGAATATTTCCACTCCGTGCCGGGGGCGATGCCGACGCGCACCCTGCCATCGGCTCCGGGGGAAGCATCGGCGGCGCGGGTGAGTGACTCCTCGAGCGATGGCAGCGGGACGCCCGGAGGAAAGCCGCCATAACCAAGACCGTCGGTGAGACCTGCTTTATGACTCAGGAGCCGGCGGGCTGTGACCTGGTTGTTATCAAATTCACTCTCGGGCAGGGACCAGCGTTTCAAGTAGCTCGCCACCGGGGCGTCGAGATCGAGCCGGCCCGCGTCGACCAGGGTCATGACTCCCCACGCGGTGAGCCATTTGCTGAGCGAGGCCACTTGGAAAAGCGTGTCGCGGTCGACGGAGTCGCCGCTGAAATACTCACCGGCGAGCTTCCCGTTCTCGAGCAAGCGAAAGGCGGCGTTGCCGGGTTGTTTACCCGCGATTTCTTTCTCCGCCGCGGCGATGAAGGCGGGCGCGTCGCCGGCGGGTGCGAGCGCGGTGCGCGTCCAACCGTTCAGCGTGCCCCAAAAGACCAGACCCGCCCAAAGCGCCATGACGACGAGTGCGGCCACGAGAAGAAGGAGAAATGAACGCATGAGCAAGCTTCAGAATGGGGGTCGGTAATCGTAAGTGCAACCGTAAAAGCCGGATCCGATTGTCGCACCGGGCCAGCTGCTGGTGGTTCCGAAACGGTTAGGCGCGACGAATCTGTTGGATCTCAAGCCCGACGAGATGCGCGATCTTCTGGTCGCGGTCCAAAAATCGGCGATCGCACAGAAAAATGGACTGGGCGCAACGGGCTTTACAGTGCAGTCAAGTAACGGGCTCAGCAGCAGCCAAACCGTCTTCCATGCCCATTTTCACGTCATCCCGTCTTTTGGCGGGAAAGCGCCGGAACTCCCGGGCCGAGAAGAGAGTTGCCAGAGCCTTGGTAAAACGAGATAGCAGGGAGGCTGCGCGCGGCCTGGCCGAAGTAGTGGGGTAAATTTCGCAATCCAAATGAGCACATGAAGAAGCACTGGGCCGGAATATTCATCGAGCTGCTGATCGTCGTCGTCGGCGTCTTCCTCGGCCTGCAGGTCAACAACTGGAACGAGGCCCGCGCGGACACTCGGCGCGGCGAGGATTACGTGAAGCGGCTGACCCACGACCTCCGGGAAGATCGCGCCGGCCTGCAGGCGCAAATCAAATATTATTCCGACGTCCTGGCAAGCGTGCAGCGGACAGATGAGCTCCTCCGGGCGGTTGATCCGGACCCGCGCGCGCTCGTCGTCGACGCCTATCGCGCGACGGAGATCAACTACAACGCGCCCGTGCGCGCGACGTGGGATCAGATTGTTTCCTCCGGCCATCTCGGGCTCTTGCCGGCGGGCGCGTCGGATTCGGGTTTGTCGCAATACTATGCCTTCGACACCGCCCAGGATGTCTACCGCGCGGGTCTCAATTCCGCCTATCGCCAGACGGTGCGGCGGATCATTCCGATCCCCATCCAGGTCGCCATGCGCGCAGGCTGCAGCGACGTGCGGAATGAGCGGGGTAATATTGTTGGCTTTGTTAAAGACTGCGACCTCAAGGTCGATCCCGACGCGCTCAGAGAGACCGCCGTGGCGCTGCGCAGCAATCCCGCTGTCCTGAGTGATCTGCGCTACCAGTATAGCTTCGCTGTTTCTGCTACGCTCAACCTCGGCGCGGTCGAGAAGAGTATAGAAGCAGCGCTGGCCGCGCTCGGCGCCGCACCCGACACCGCGGGGAAAACGGCGCCCTGATTCACGAGGTTTCAGGTTTCGGGCGAGGGTTGGCCAGCGTCCCCGGCGTTTTGCGGAAGGGCGGGTTGGCGTCAATAACCTGATGGCGTAAAATTCGGACGATGCGCGCGCAAACCTCGGAATCTTCCACGCTTCCATCGCCGGCGTGGCTGGCACTCGGCGGTTGGTTGTTGCTCTGTTTTGCCGCGGCGGCTTTGGGGGGACTATTCGGACCCGGTGAATGGTATGCGTCGCTGAACAAACCGGCGTGGAATCCACCGGGCTGGTTGTTTGGCCCGGTCTGGACCGCGCTCTACGCGATGATGGCGGTGGCGGCATGGCTGGTGTGGCGGCGCGGCGGGTTTGCTCTGCAAGGAAGGGCGCTGACGTGGTTCCTGGTGCAGTTGGCACTGAACGCGGCGTGGACACCGCTGTTCTTTGGCCTGCAACGGCCGGGGTTCGCGTTCGCGGAGATCGTGTTGCTCTGGCTGGCGATTGCCGCAACGATTTACGCATTTCGAGCGGTCAGTCGCGTGGCGATGTGGCTGCTGGTGCCTTATCTGGCGTGGGTGAGTTTCGCCGCCGCGCTCAACTTTACCCTCTGGCGCCTGAACCCGTAAGGCGAGATATACCGCCGCCGGGCTTCACAGCGGCCAGACCCAGCTTGAAAAGCTGAACGCTGACAAACTGAAACGCTGAAAACGAGCGAAGTCTCACAGCGGCCAGACCCAGAGCAGCATCGGGACGGCGACGGCCATCACGACCACTTCCAGCGGCAGGCCCATGCGCCAGTAATCGGAGAAGCGGAAGCCGCCGGGGCCCATGATGAGGGTGTTGTTCTTGTGGCCGATGGGCGTGAGGAAGGCGCAGGAGGCGGCGATGGCGACGCCCATGAGGAAGGTGTCGGGGTTGGCCCCGAGTTGCTGGCCGAGATCGATCGCGATCGGGCCGGTGATGACCATGGTGGCCACGTTATTGAGCACGTCGGACAACATCATCGTCACTGCCATCATGGCGATGAGCGCGACCACGGCGGAGTAACCCTGGGTCAGGTCGACGATGCTATTGGCGATCAAGGCCGTGCCGCCGACTTCTTCGAAGGCGGTCCCGAGCGGGAGAAGACAGGCGAGCATGACCACGACCGGCCATTCGACCTGGTGGTATAACTCGCCGGCCGGGACGAGCCCGAGCGCGACATACGCGACGACGGCGATGGCGATGGCGACGGTGAACGAGAGGTAACCGGCGGTGGCGAGAGCGATGGCGCCGGCAAAGAGGCCGATGGTGATGGCGGCGTTGAGCGGGCGGAAGGGCGCGACGCTGGAGCGATTGACCGCGACCAGGCCGAGCTCGCCGAGCGTGCGCGAAGAGGAGGCGGGCGCGCCGGTAAGCAGGAGCTCATCGCCGGCCTTGATCCGGCGGTCGCTGATTTGTTGGCGCGCCATCTTTCCCGCGCGACCGATGCCGAGAAGAGTAATGCCGAAGCGCGGCCGCATCTTCATCGAGGCGGCGGAACGTCCGACCAGGTAGGAGTCCGACCTAACGACGGCCTCGATGATCTCCGATCCGCGAAATTCCTCTTCCTTCGGCGACGGCTCTTCTTTCTCCTCGTCCGCCGCACTCTTCTTCGTGGGAGCCGGCTCCTCTTCGTCCACTTTCGGTTTCTGCAGATCGAGCGCCTTGATGAAGGCGGCAATGGCGTCGGTGGCACCTTCGACCACGAGGCGATCGCCCGATTGGATGCGCCGGAAACGGGCGGGGTGACGTTTGCCGTCCCGGATCAATCCGACCAGAAGCACGTCCGCTTTCTCCGCTTCTTCATCGAGCTCGACACCAACGCGTCCGGCGAGTTTTGACGCCTCTGGCACAAGCAACTCGGCCACGAACTCCGAGGGATCGAGCTCAGCTGGCCGGTCTTTGTGCTGGGGGACGAGGCGCCAGCCGATCAAGGCGACAAAGAGCACCCCGGCGATCGCCACCGCACCGCCGACCGCGGTGAAGTCGAACATTCCATAGGGCGCACCAAGATGTTGCTCGCGCACGGCGGAAGCGATGATGTTCGGCGGCGTGCCGATGAGCGTGACCATGCCGCCGAGGATGGTGGCAAAGGCGAGCGGCATGAGGGTGAGGCCCGGCGGGCGTCCGGCCTTGCGCGAGGCCTGCACGTCCACCGGCATGAGCATGGCGAGCGCGGCCACGTTATTGATCACGGCGGAAAGCGCGGCGCCGATCCCGCCGATGACCGCGATGTGCGCGCCGGCGGAGCGTTTCTCGTTCGCGGCGATCTTGGTCAGGAGCCCGAGCGCGCCGGAGTTTTCAAATGCGCGCGACGCGATCAGGACCAGGGCGACGATCATGACCGCGGGATTGGAGAAGCCGGTGAAGGCGGCCTTCTCCGGGACGAGCCCGAGCACGACGCCGCAGAGCAAGCCCGACATCGCCACCAGGTCGTAACGGAAGCGCCCCCAAAGAAGCATGCCGAGGACGACACCGAACAGGGCGAAGAGAAGAATCTGATCGGTCGTCATGCGGTTAAGTTCGAGGCCAGAGCATGGCAAGCGACGTGAGCAGCCGCCAGCCCGGAGCGTTGTGGTCGGACGATTATCTGCGAAGGCGGATGCGGATCGGGCCGCTCCACGGTGTAGAGGGAGCGAGCTTTTTGCCTCGCTGGGTGACGACCATTTCGCCGGCGCAGGCTGCCTCGCGCGCAACTTCACGCGCCTGGGGAAGAAGCGCCCGCCAGCGTGGACCGCCGGCGATGCGGGCGGCGTCGGAGGGGCAGATCGACGAGGTCGCCGGACGGGCGCGCAGGAGAGCTCGCATGGCGCGCGAGCAAGCGTTTCCGGCTCCCTTCGTCGGACGGTGCTTCCCACCACTTCTCGCCGCGCTCGCCGAGCGCGACCTTCGCGTCCTGCACGCGGGGTCGATCCTGCACCCGGCGCGCGGCCATTAATTCCTTCACCAGTTCGGCGCGCAATTTTTCAGGAATGTGCGGATCGGTTTTGCGCCAGCGCCGGCCGTTGACGACAAAGTAATGATCGTCTTCGCGCGGTTCGTTAGGCCTGCTGGAAGAGCGACCGCTCGCGGGCATGTGCTACAGGGGAAGGGGAACGGGCGTCAGTCAACCATTCGCGCGACAGCACCGCAGCCGGCGGATCCCACTCGCCGCTACGTTACGCGGCGGGTGGCAACTGGATGACAGTTCCCTCGGGGGAAAGATTGCCAGCGGTATTTGCCTCGCGCGCGGCCCTCGTCCGGGCCGCCTCTGGTTGGTAACGAACGGCCGCCACTTTAAGACGGCGCAACCCGAACGGCACATTCCAGGCAAACTCATCGCCCACGCGATAGCCCAGCATCGCTGTGCCCAGCGGTGCCAGCACGGAGATTTTGCCTGCCTCGATGTTCGCCTCGATGGGGAACACGAGAGTAAAGTCCATCCGTTCTCCGGTTTCGAGATCGAGCAATTCGGCCCGGCTGTTCATGGTGATGACGTCGGATGGAGTATTCTCTGTCGCGACGATTTGCGCGCGAGCGAGTTCGGCCTGCAGCGCGCTCATCTCGGCCCGCGCGCGCCCGGACAATCTTCCCGCGGCGGTGATGGCGCGGCTGAGTTCTTCATGATCGGCAGCAGTGATGATGATGTTACGTTTATTCATTGAGGTGGTTTTGTGGATTCTTGGACTGGAATTGTTGTGGCGGTGGCGAAAACTCTCGCCGGCGTTCGGGCAGTCGGACGGGAGGTTGATTCTTCGATGAACTTCGCGACCCGTCTCCGTGAGCAGAACGCAGCCGTTATCTAGACGGACCAGACCCGTGATGCGCATGAGCCAAAGCGCGGCCCACTCGATTCCAAAGGCCGGAACGGCGTTATTCTCCCCGGACGCCGCCATGGGCTGAGCGTGATGGACGAGCGCATTCGTCGTGAGCGGCCGGGGAGCCCGCGCGAGTAATCCGAGCAGCCGAGTCCATGGTTCGGAACGTGAAAAAAAGTCCACGGCAAGGTCCTGCACCGGGCGCAAATCGTGAAGGAGACGCGAGGCCGGCACGGTGGAATCACGCGTTTGACTTCCGCGCTTCAGATCGTGTCGAAGAAGCCGGCTACCGAGGAGCAGGATGAATACTCCGGCAAGCAGCCATGCCCCGACAACAAGCAATGCGATCATTTCAGGACTCAAGCTGCGCCTCCGAGCATTGGAGCGCGGTCGAAAAGATTGGGCGACCGCAAAGAAGCGGCGCCGGCTGCACCCTTCGGCGCCATGCGCATTGGCCGGCCGCGGTGCGGCAGCTTTCCCTGAAGGCGCGCGGCCGAGATGACCACGAACAGGGTCAGGACAAAAGCGAGGAGGAGAAGATCGAGAATAAGTATCATTTTCTGGACGGTGGTTTGAAGGTTTGTTTGCCACTTCGAACTTAGCCTCCGGCGTGGCATTGACTAAGACTTAGAACTGATGGTTCCGATAGCTTTCGTCTATCGGAGAAGCGAGCGCGATTCTGGCGCGGTATCGGCGTCATCCCCGCAGCGATAGGCGGCGGGTTCGCAAAGCTGACGGCTGTTGACCGGCGGTTCGCGAAAGAGCGACCAGGCGGTCGCGCGCATTCTGACTCGGTTCGCCGGCGAGGCGGCGCGGCTGCGCACCAAGGAGATCGTGGTGGACGGCCCGGCCGTGAATGTCTTTCCCGGGCAGCGCCAGCCGCGCACTGGCCGAGAAGCGGGACACCGCTCCATGATGGCGGCGAAGAACGACCTCGGCCCCGAGCGCGTCATTCGCGAATCGAATGACGGGCGCGATTTTGTCGCGGGCGTAACGGCGCAACGCATCATTGAGGGTGAGATGATGGGTGGTGATGTGGATAGGGAGTTCAGCCATGAGAGACTCCTTGTGCTGGGAGTTGCACTCGATTTTTCGCTGGCATCGGGCGAGGGAAAATTTCCGGCTTTTCCATTGCCAGATTGGCGTCGGCGCGCGCGAACTCGTCGCTCTCGGAGCTGATCCTTTGGGCAAGGCTGGCGACATCGACCACGCCCGAGGGACATGCGATCACCCGCGACATCGCTTGCACGAGAAAGTCGAGCTGGGTCTTCACTTCGAAAGGCGCTTCGTTGAGAAAGGGGGCGACGGGTGGAGCAATGGGGAGGAGCCCAAGCGTCGTATCCACTTGGCGGCCATTGGCGGCTTCATAGAGTCCGCGGAGGAGTCGTCGAAGCGCGGGCGTGTCTGTGTCCCTGGCCGGGGCCTTCGGGAGAGAGAGCACGGCAGCAACAAACTCTTCAAAAGGGCGAGATAAATCGATGCGGGTTAGGCTCATGAAACCGCGCGGGTAATGGCGAGTGACGGCTGGGGTATCGTCGCTCTGCGTGATGAGAATCGTCGGGTACGGCTTGGGCGCACTGCCTTGGCGCGGAGGCCGCGGAAAGGGGTAATGCCGAAGGGATTTTGTTCACGGCGCGCGCGGAAACGTGCGGGGAGCGCGCTCTGGCAGACCTCGCATACCATCGTCGAGTCCTGAGAATGGGCGGTCCCTGCGAGGGCAGCCTCCGCCAGCACGGGTAATTCCATCGGCGGCGTGGTGATGACGGGCAGCGTCATCGGGTCGGAGAGCAAGCGCAGGAGGGAGCGCTTGGCAGCCTTTACTGTCTCAAGATTGGACCCCGGGCTGATGAGCTGGCGGTGCAGATCGGAGATCCGCTTCGCCAGGAGAGATTGTGGCGCTGAGAGTCGGCGGCGGTGAAGTTCGCGGCGAAGTGGCAGCCGGGTGGTGGAGGTTGAGCGTAGAGCAATCATATCGTTTCCTGATGACACGGAACTCTACCGGCGCGGCGCGGAGCGGGCTAAGACTGCTATTGGATTAGACCGATAGCTTCTTGCTATGTATGGTTTCGGCCCATGGAATGGCTGAATTTTCACCACCTGCGTTACTTCTGGGTGGTGGCGCGAAAGGGCGGAGTGCGGCGGGCCGCCGAAGAGCTGCACGTTTCGCAGCCCTCGATCAGTGCGCAATTGAAGCTGTTGGAGGACTCGCTCGGCGAAAAGCTGTTCAAGCGCAGCGGGCGCAATCTGGTTTTGACCGAAGCGGGACAGCTCGTCCTGAGCTATGCCGACGAAATCTTCTCCGCCGGCCGCGAGTTAATGAATGCCGTAAGGCAACGTCCCACCGGCCGGGCATTGCGCCTTAATGTGGGCATGACCGACGCGCTCTCCAAAGTGCTCGCGTTCGAGCTTCTGCGACCGGCGTTTCAGTTCCCGCAACCGACGCACGTGATCTGCCGGCAGGCCGAGCTGGGGCCGCTCGTCCTCCAACTCCAGGCGCACCGGCTCGACATCGTGCTGGCCGATGAGCCCGCTTCAAGCAGCCTGAAGTCCAAGACGTTCAATCACCGTCTCGGCCACTCGGGGGTGACTTTCTGCGCCGCGCCGGCGCTGGCCGTGAAGCTGCGTCGCAATTTTCCCCAGTCCTTGCACGGCGCGCCAGGCCTGCTCCCGAGCGAAAATATGGGCACTCGGATTGGGCTCGAGACATGGTTTGACGACCAGGGGATAAGACCGCGACTGGTGGGCGAATTTGAAGATGCCACGCTCATGATCGTGGCCGCGTCATTCGGCAAGCTCGGCTTCACGACGGTCCCGACGGTCGTGGCCAAGAGGGCGCTGAAACACTACGGTCTTTGGTCGATTGCGAAGGTGGAAGAATGCGGAAGCGACTTTTACGCGATCACGGCCGAGCGGCGGGTAAAACATCCGGTGGTGAGCGCGATCACTCAACATGCCTACTCGACATTGTTTTCCGATTCAGAGCGATAAGACGAGGCGGTCGACGAATCGGAGCTGACCTCGCGCGGCCAGTGTCTCTCAATTTGGTAGAAGCCCGAGCGAGGAGCGCGTCATCTCCGATCCCTCCCTTGCGGCACGGGTCGGCGAAAGACCCGGTGCGGCGAAGTCGTTGCGACGGATGGCTCCGCCTTCGTTCTCCCAGCGGGAGAGAGAGCGCCTGATCTCAAGCGGGCAGTAGGCCTTCAGTGGCTGACGGGTGTCGGCGGGCGAAGTGATAAAAGTAGTCATCATTAGAGTTGAGATATGGGGGGCGGCGAATTGCGCCGTGACATAGAATCCTGATGGGCAGTTCTCCTGCGCGGTGCAGCAGATGTTTTGGCCGGGACCTGAATATCGCCAACGATCGCAACTGGAAGGAGAAGCGGGTCAGCGTCGGGCCCGGGCAAGGCCCAGCCGTGGTGATTGAAGACCGCGGAGATAAACGCCCGCAAAAGGCCAGCGTTCATACCCGGCCAGCCGGTCAATCGATAAACGCACTCGATCAGGCGGAGCCGGTTGGCCACCCGCGATCGTGGGATCACGACCGGTTCCATATCGCCGGAGCGAAGCGTCACTGCGTTCGTGTCGATGGTGATTTGTTCGTTACGTTTTTTGTTCATAGAAAAGGCATGAGAACCTTGCAAAAACGTGGTCCTAATCGCTGCGCATCCCGTCGCGGAGAGCTAACAAAGCGATCATCAAGGCGATTGAGCTTTGCGCTGCCACGATGGCGTAGAGAAGAGTGTTCATGATTGAAACGCGTCGTCGTTCGAAGAGGCTGAAGGAGGCTGGACGCCGGGGTGGCCTGGCGACGCGCCGGAAGGAAAACGCTCAGCGATTAACAAAAGGACGCAGAGCGCCGCCAACAGAGTGAGAACGATATCGAGTGTTTCCATAGAAGAATTGTGAGATTTGAGTTTGTCCTTTGAGTGAACGCCCCAGTTTAGCCGCCGCTCCGTGCTTCCACTAAGACTGAGATTCAATCTTATTGATAGCGAAGGCCTATCGGTCAGCGGATGAGGGCGATGCTGCCGCAGGGCAGATCGATGCTCTCAAAAAGTTCGACGCGATAACCGAACTGCGCTCCGCGATGGAGCGCTTCTCGCCGGAAGACCTGGCGGCCCATTCTCGAAGGAGTCATGCATACGTGGTTTTACGTCAACGCCGGGCTTGAGTGGCAGCTGGCTTCTGGTCATCGTCCGAGAAGCATGCGCAATCCAAATCGTGGGCGAACGTTCGGGCTCTGGTGTGTCGTCCTCGGAATTCTTTCATTCGCTGTCCTCTGGTTAGGCAGCGGGCATGGCACCGGAGTCTGGGTTGCCTTGTTCGTCTTCGGGGCTTTGGGTATTCCGGTAGGCGGGCTCGTGGCCTTGTTCCAGCACCAACAGGTGCAGGCGAAAGAAGCACTCACGCGCGGCGAGAACATCATCGCGCGCTGGCGGGTGGAGGCGGCAGATTGGCAACGCTTCGTGGCGACGGACCCGCAGTGGTCCTCGCACGCGAACGGCCGCTTGAACGAGTTCATTCCTTCCGAGAACGCGGAGCCTAACGGCGTCGAGGTGATCGTGGGGAAGGCGGGAGTGCTGATCGGCGATAGCATTCATCGGCTCCCGCTCCGCAGCACGCCGGAGATTACGGAAGCGCGCCTGCACGATGGGACGCCGCCGATCATCGAGCTGCTCCTGTATCACCCGCCATACGCAACCCGTTTTGGCATGTCGCCCCCACGCTATACCGCTTTGCGTTTTCCGGCATCGCCGGGCGCCCCGGCCGAGGCCCGACAGGCGGTGGCGCATTTCAGCGGCGATCTCCCGGGCGAGCCGGACTTTCTTCACGGGCGCGGAGATGGGACCGATCCGGAGGACCTGAGCAAGTGTTACAATTGCGGCTTCGAGACGCATAAGTTCCAGTCGCACTGCCCAAAGTGCGGGACCACGCTGCAATCGCGCCGATGGGCCCGGCGTTTCGGCCTCGTCCTTGTCATCTGTGGGCTCATCATCTGCGGGCTCATGGGCTTTGTGGTGCTCCTGACCGCGCCGTCGTTGCTCAACAAAATCGGTGCGTCTGGCGGGATGGGGTTTTCAGGCACGGCGGGCCAGGCGCGAATGGTTTTGGCCATCTTCGGAGGCGTGCTGGCCTTCGGGCTGACGGCGCTCGGCTATGGGATCTGGCAGATGGTCACCGGCCGCCGCAGCAAACGCGTCATCTACTTCGTAGTCGCTCTGGCTGCCTTACTCGTGCTCCTGGCCTATATGCTGTAGCGAGGAGGGGGGCGTGACGGGAACCGACGCCTGGTTCTCCCTGATCGACTTTCTCAGGCGGCCGGCTTGACCGCGCGATCGTTTGCTTTGGCGTCTTTTGCCTCGTCCTTGCTCTCGAATTGCGGCTTCTCCAGCGTCGGCTTGCCGCCGATGAAACGGGCCAGCCAGCTCTGCATCTCCCAGTGCCAGTAGATCGCGTTTTGCGGTTTCAAGACCCAATGGTTTTCGTCGGGAAAAATGAGGAGGCGCGAGGGCACGCCCTGCGCCTGGAGCGCGGCGTAGAGTTCGAGACCGTTGCCGAGCGGCACGCGGTAGTCCAGATCGTTATGGATCACGAGCGTCGGCGTCTTGAAGTTCTTCGCGAAGGACATCGGGTTCTGCCGCTGCATGCCTTCAATGTCGCCCCATGGCGTGCCGCCCATCACTTCGGCGAAGCCGTGCGGCACGTCGGCCGCGAACTGTGAGTAGCTGTTGCTCACGCCGGCATGATTCACGATTACCTTGAACCGGTCGGTATGGCCCAGGATCCAGGTCGCGAGATAACCGCCGTAACTTGCCCCGGCCACGCCCAGGCGGTTGCGGTCGATATTCGGGAAACGCTCGAGAAGCGCATTGGTTCCTTCCATGATGTCCTCGAATGGTTTTTCACCCCATTGGTTCAAAATGCTCTGCGCGAATTTCTCGCCGAAACCGGTAGCGCCGTGGCGATTTATCCAGGTGACGATGTAACCCGGCGCGGCGAAGAGCTGCGTGTTCCAGCGATAGCTCCAGCTGTCGCGATTCATGGTGTGCGGGCCGCCATGGAGCAGCTGCACGAGCGGGTACTTTTTTGTTGAGTCGTAATTTGGCGGCAGCACCAGCCAGCCCTGGACGTCGGCGCCGTCGGCGCCCTTGAAGGAATACGACTCCACCTTTCCGAGGGTGAAGCTCTTCATGAACTCGTCATTGAAATGCGTCAGCTGCCGCGCCGCGCCGGTCTTCGGGTCGAGGGCGAAGATCTCGTTAGGCCGGCTCGTGTTGTCGTTCAGAAACACGACCGAGCCGCCCCGGACGTCGAGCGCGGTCGAGGTGCCGTTGGAGTGGACGGCTTGCAGGCCGCTGCCGTCAGCGTTCAGGCGGAAGAGCGGGACCACGCCTTTCTCTTCCGCGTTGAGCCAGATCGTTAGGCCATCCGCGGCCGTTCGCACCTCGCCGATGGAGTAATCGAGCGCCTCGGTCACCGGTACGTTCCGACCGTTGGCCAGCTCGTGGCGCCAGAGCTTCTCTGATTCGCCATTATGAATGGTCGACTTCGTGCGCTTGAATAGGACGGAGCGCCCGTCGGCGGCGAAGACCGGATTTGCGTCGTCGCCTTTATTTTCCGGCGTGACGTTTTTCATCGCGCCGGAGCCATCAGTCGGGATGAGGTAGATGTCGGATTGCGGAAAGTCGCGGAACGGCGGCGCGGTGGAATTGAACTCGAGCGCGATCGTTTTGCCGTCGGGCGAAAGGTCGTAGTGGAACTCGCCGCTGTTCAGGAAGAGGCGATCGACCTTCGGCGTGAGATCGGTCAACGCCTTGGTCGCGAGATCGACCCGGAGCAGACGATTGGCGACAACATCCGTGATGTAATGATCGAAGTAACGATACTGGCGATTCTCCGTCGCCTTCGCGGTCATCTTCGAGTCCTTCCGGCGCTTGAACTCTTTCTTCATCGCCTCGATGTCCGCCTTCTCCCACTTGCCGGTGAACCCGGGAATCCCAGTGGTCGCAAAGACGATGCTCTTCCCATCCGCTAGCCACTTCGGCGCCGCGATCGAGCTCGGCAGCTCGACGATTTTCTCCGCTTCGCCGCCGGCGAAAGGGATCACATAAAGGGCGGCGTTCTCATCGGGACCACGCTTCGACGTGAACGCGATGCGACTGCCGTCGGGACTCCAGGCCGGCGCATCTTCGGACGTGTCGGCCGCGGTGGTAAATTGCCGCACGGCGCCATCGGCCAGCGCCACCGTCCACAGATTGCTGCTGCTTTTATTTTTCTCGATGTTCCACTGCTGGACGGGGAAGACCGCATGTTGCCCATCGGGCGAGAGCACCGGATTTCCGACGCGTTTGATCGCCCAGAGATCCTGTGGCGCGAGCAGGCGCGGCTCCGCGGCGGCAGAGACGGCGAAGAGGACGAGACAACAAAGGGCGAGTCGCAGCTTCATCAGGGAGGAGCAATACATGCGGCTGCGGCCGAGTAAAGCGCGCCCGATCCTCGTGCTTGTTTTCTGTCGGAATGAGGAAACAATCTTGTGGAAACTCAGAGTCATTGCGACAGCGGCCGCCCCGCCGCGGAAGCAACAATCATTAGCGCAGGGATTCACGATGCCAATTTTTCTCGATCGCCACGAGCTGGCTGGTATGACGGCCGAAGATATCGCGGAAGCGCACCGGGCCGATCTGGTCATGCAGGAAAAATATAACGTCAAGTTTCTGACCTATTGGTTTGACCAGGCGAGAGGGACCGGGTTCTGCCTGGTCGACGCGCCGGACGCTGAAACCGCCAACAAAGTCCATACCGAGGCTCACGGCGGTGCGGCCCACCATATGATCCCGGTGGATATGGCTTCGGTTTATGCGTTCCTCGGACGGGTCGGTGATCCGAGCGCCGATCCGAAGCCGAAGGAATTCGATTCGGCCTACCGGGCCGTGATGTTCACCGATATCGTCAACTCCACCCAGATGACCGGGGAACTCGGCGACCAGCGCGCCATGGAAGTGGTGCGCACGCACGACGCATTTGTGCGCAAGGCGCTGCAGGAAAACGACGGGCGCGAGGTCAAACATACCGGCGATGGAATCATGGCGGCGATGGCCGAGCCGCAAAAAGCGCTCGACTGCGCCCGGCAGATCCAGCAGCAGCTGCGAAAATACAACGAAGCCGCCAGCCAAAATTTTCAGGTCCGGATCGGAATCCATGCCGGAGAACCGGTGCAAGAGGGCCAGGATCTTTTTGGTCAGACGGTGCAACTGGCGGCCAGGCTCTGCGCGATGGCCGAGCCTGCGAGCATCGTGATCAGCGAGGAATTGTTCAACCTAACCAAGCCGGAGGCCGAACCGATGGCGCCGATGAGTTTGAAAGGATTCGCCACGCCGGTGCGTGCTTTCATGCTCAAGGGCGCGGCGTGACCGGCCCCCGCGCAGCCTTTCGGCCGTGGCGGATGCCCCCTCGACCGCGCGCGCGAACGGGATCAGGATGAGACATGATCGATCACATCATTTTCACCGTCAGCGATCTCGACCGAAGCAAGGTCTTTTACGTGCAGGCATTGGCGCCTCTGGGGATGAAGGCCACGCCGGAATTTCCCTGGGGACCGACGCAGGCGCGCGGGGTTGGCATCGGCGGTGAGGACAAGGAGTTTTACATCGTCGAAGGGTCGCCGATCAACCCGCCGATTCATGTCGCATTTCGCGCGGCGACGCGCGCGGAGGTGAAGGCGTTCCACACCGCCGCGCTCGCGGCCGGCGGACGCGACAATGGCGCGCCAGAGTTAAGCCCCGAACATCATGCCGACTATTTCTCGGCCTACGTCTTCGATCCCGACGGCCACAACATCGAGGCCGTGTGTCACGAGCCGGAATAGGACGTTCCCTGCCCGCGCGGATCGTTCAGATTTTTTCCCAGGCCCGCGTGGCGACAGGGTCGCGGCCTTCGTCGAATTCGATGTGGTCGATGAGAGTCTCGATCGGTTTACCCGTTAGGCCGCTCTCCGCGATGCGCTGCGGGAGGACGTGGCTGCGTTCGTCGCGCCAGCCGAGCTTGGCGATGAAGCGATTCCAGACGTTGCACTCCTCGTCGGTGCGCGGGGTGCCGTGGGCGTGCGCCCATTCCAGGATGGCTTCGTCGGGCTCGCCGGCGAGCGCGCGTTCCCTGATCGCGGAATAAGCGACGCCGAGAAAACGGCAGCAGCGTCCGTCGAGGGTGAACGGTTGCGGCGCGCCGAGGTTTTCCTGGTAATCGGGCGGGAGCTGGCCGGCGGCGTGCAGGCGAATCTTATCCAGCATCCGCCCGAAATAGATCAGGCGACCGACCTTGGCGTAGCAGCTGCGCAGACCTGGGATGTTAGGCATGAAAGTGAGGCGTTTCGCGGATCAATCGCCGATGATCTTTACCAGCGCGCGTTTTCTGCGGCCGCCGTCGAACTCGCCGTAGAAGATTTGTTCCCAAGGACCGAGATCGAGCTGGCCCTTGGTGATGGCTACGACCACTTCGCGACCCATGATCTGGCGCTTGAGGTGGGCGTCGGCGTTGTCTTCACCGGTGCGATTGTGTTGGTAGGCGCTGGTGGGCGCGTGCGGCGCGAGTTTTTCCAGCCACGCCTCGTAGTCGTGATGGAGTCCGCTTTCGTCGTCGTTGATGAAGACCGAAGCAGTGATGTGCATGGCGTTGACCAGGCATAGGCCATCGGCGATGTCGCTCTGACTAACGAGTGTCTCGATCTTCGGAGTGATGTTGATAAACGCGCGCCGGCCCGGGATTTCAAACCAGAGATATTCGGTGAGCGATTTCATCGGGATGGCATTCTCTGGCGGAATCTCGCGAGCAAGCGGAAGCAGTGGAATCAGGGCTTCCCGGTTGCGGCAAAAGCTCCGTAACGCTTGATCTGTTCGGCGAGGACCGCGTCGACGGCTTTCGCAATCTCCTTGAAGCTGTCGGGATCGTATCCGCCGACCGCATATACGACTGAGACTTGCGTGCCGCTGCCCTTGGCCTTGAAGCTGACTTGCATCGAGCCCGCGACTCCCATGAACTGGAGGGGCCCGAGTCCACCGTTGAAGACCAGCATCGCGCCGGGATTGGCATGAACAACGGTCATGTGGCGCACGGAACCGCCATTCGGCAGCGCTTCGCACCAGCAGCCGCCTGCTTTCGGCTCGATCGAGAGGTTCTTGGCCGCGCCCGAAAACGAGTGGGAGTCGTTCCACCAGCGACCGACTTCGACGAACGCGTCGTAAGCGGCCTTGGGATCGACCGCGACCTCCGCCTCGTGCGCGATCATGAAACCGGAAGCGCCCTGCGAGACGACTTTTGCGCGGGCGTCCGGGACGAACAAGAGAGCCATCGAAAGGACGACAGCGGCTTGGAGTATGCGGGTCATGTTTGTTTCCTCATGTTGCCTTGCCTAACGAAACCTCTGCTGCGTCCTAGAAGTGCGCTCCCACATATTCCCACATCTGGTGATGCCAGTAAGGCCATTCGTGTCCGCCCTTCGGGCCCCAATCGTCGAGATGATGCGCGATGCCGCGGCTCGCGAGGATGCCGGAGAAATGATAGGTCGGCCCGGGGACTTCCCACGGACCGCAGCCGGTCGCGAGGTGGATGTCGCAGCTCGCCAGCTGATGCAGAAACCATGGGTCACTCTGGTTCGCCATGTAGTCGACCGGATTATTGAAATAGAAGTTATCGTCGTACATCCCGTCCATGGAATCGCGCATGTCGTAGACGCCAGAGAGTGCGTAGCAGCGCTTCACCCGATCGGGATGTTTGAAGAGGGTATTGGCCGCGTGAAAGGCGCCGAGCGATGCGCCGTAGGTGGTGATGGGGATTCCTCCCGTCTGGCACTGCGAATCGATGAAGGGAAAAACTTCGTTCGCGACGTAGTCGTCGTATTGCGCCTGTAGCCAACTGCGATGAAACGGGTGCGCGCCCTTGTTTTGAAACGAATCGTTGTTCACCCCGTTGATGGAAAAAAGGCGGATGCGTCCGGCGTCGAGATAGGGAGCGAGGGTGCGGATCATGCCCTGGCCTTCCTGTTCCCATTCGTCGCCGCCGCTCGTCGGGAAGGCGAGGATGGGAAGACCATAATGGCCGTAAACGGCGATACCCATTTCGCGGTTGAGACGGTGAGAGTACCAACGCTGATAATCACGGTGCATATCTTTCGAGGATAGCGGGATGCCGTGCGGGCTCAAGCGCGGACGAAAAGCCGAACGGAAATGCGCGTGACCTGAGCGTGCCAAACCGGAAAACCCCGATTCTTCTCCGCTGATGTATCAAAACAGGACAGAAATCCGAATCGGAGCAGAAATTCGGGGCTCATTTTGTCCGAAACTTCGGGATTAACCCCCTAAGCAGACCGTGTTGCACCCCCAAGCAGACCGTGTTGCACCCCCAAGCAGACCATCGACCCCCAAGCAGACCGTGTTGCACCCCCAAGCAGACCGTGTTGCACCCCCAAGCAGATCAACATCGACCCCCAAGCAGACCGTGTTGCACCCCTAAGCAGATCAACATCGACCCCCAAGCAGACCGTGTTGCACCCCTAAGCAGATCAACATCGACCCCCAAGCAGATCGTGTTGCACCCCCAAGCAGATCAACATCGACCCAAGCGGATCACAACAAGCATCCGCGCCCGCGCCTAACGGCGCCTCAAATTATCTGCTTGGCTTAGGCCAGATCGTAGCGGTCCAGGTTCATCACCTTGTCCCAGGCGGCGACGAAATCGTGGACCAATTTCTTCTCCGAGTCGGCGCAGGCGTAGACTTCGGCCAGCGGGCGGAGTTGGGAATTGGATCCGAAAACGAGATCGACGCGTGTACCGGTCCATTTCACTTCTCCGGTCGTGCGGTCGCGGCCTTCGAAAAGGTCGGCCACTTTTGAAACCGGATTCCACTCCGTGCTCATGTCGAGCAGGTTGACGAAGAAGTCGTTCGTCAGCGCTTCGGGCCGGTTCGTGAAGACGCCGTGCTGGGATTGGTCGGCGTTCGTTTTCAGGACGCGCATGCCGCCGATGAGCACTGTCATTTCGGGCGCGGTCAGGGTGAGAAGTTGCGCCTTGTCGATGAGCAGTGCTTCGGCCGGGATGGTGTAATTGGCTTTGAGGAAATTGCGGAAGCCGTCGGCGCGTGGTTCGAGTGGCTCGAAGGCGTCGATGTCGGTCTTCTCCTGCGAGGCATCCATCCGGCCGGGGGCGAACGGCACGGTCACGGCGTGCCCGGCATTTTTCGCCGCCTTCTCCACGCCGGCACAACCGGCGAGCACGATTACATCCGCGAGCGACACTTTCTTGCCGCCCGGGGCTGCGCCGTTGAAGTCGGCTTGGATGCCTTCCAATGTTTTGAGCACTTTGGCCAATTGGGCCGGTTGGTTCGCCTTCCAATCCTTTTGCGGCGCGAGTCGGAGGCGGGCGCCGTTTGCGCCGCCGCGCTTGTCGGACCCGCGGAAAGTGGAGGCTGAAGCCCACGCGGTCGAGACTAACTCCGAAACGGAGAGACCGGACGCGAGGATTTTGTCCTTCAGCGCGGCGATGTCCTGCGCATCGATCAAGGGGTGATCGACCGCGGGAATCGGATCCTGCCAGAGCAGTTCTTCCGCCGGAACTTCCGGCCCGAGGTAACGAGCGCGCGGCCCCATGTCGCGATGGGTGAGCTTGAACCACGCGCGCGCAAAGGCGTCGGCAAATTGATCCTGGTTCTCCAGGAACCGGCGCGAGATTTTTTCGTAAGCCGGATCGATCCGCAGGGCGAGGTCGCTCGTGAGCATGGTGGGCCGATGTTTTTTCGAAGAATCGTAGGCGTCGGGGATGGTTGCTGCGGCGTCCTTCGCGACCCATTGATGCGCGCCGCCCGGGCTCTTGGTGAGTTCCCACTCATGACCGAAGAGATGTTTGAAATAGCCATCGCTCCACTGCGTCGGCGTTTCCGTCCAGGTGACTTCCAGTCCGCTGGTGATCGTGTCCGGGCCTTTGCCGGTGCCGTAGCTGTTCTTCCAACCGAAGCCCTGCGTCTCGAGACCCATCGCTTCGGGCTCAGGCGACACATTGTCGGAAGGAGCGGCGCCGTGCGTTTTCCCGAAGGTGTGACCACCGGCGATGAGCGCCACGGTTTCCTCGTCGTTCATCGCCATGCGACCGAATGTGTCGCGAATGTCCTTGGCCGAGAGAGCCGGGTCGGGATTGCCGTCCGGGCCTTCGGGATTGACGTAGATGAGTCCCATCTGCACGGCCGCGAGCGGATTTTCCAAATCGCGCGTGTGGACGTCGCCATCCGCATTGTCATCGGAGACGAGCACACCGCCGGCTTTTTCCACGCCTTCGGAACCATGGCCGTAGCGGATGTCGCCGCCGAGCCAGGTGGTTTCGCGACCCCAATAAACATCGCGATCCGGCTCCCAGGAATCTTCGCGTCCGCCCGCGAACCCGAAGGTCTTAAAGCCCATCGTCTCGAGCGCGACGTTGCCGGTGAGAATCATGAGATCGGCCCAGGAAATTTTGCGGCCGTACTTCTGCTTGATCGGCCAGAGCAGGCGGCGCGCTTTGTCGAGACTGACATTGTCCGGCCAGCTATTAAGCGGGGCGAAACGCTGCTGTCCGCGGCCCGCGCCGCCGCGGCCGTCACCGGTGCGATAGGTGCCGGCGCTATGCCACGCCATGCGGATGAACAAGCCGCCGTAATGTCCGAAATCGGCCGGCCACCATTCCTTCGAGTCGGTCATAAGTGCGGCGAGATCCTTCTTCACTGCCGCGAGGTCGAGGCTCTTAAATTCCTCCGCGTAATTGAATTCCTCGCCCATCGGATCGGACTTGGCGGAATGCTGGTGGAGCAATTCCACTTTCAAGCGGTTCGGCCACCAATCGACATCGGTCGGGGCGCGACCGGTGGTGGCGGTGTGATTGAAGGGGCATTTGGCTTCGGTCGTTAGGTCGTTGCTCATTGGTGAATTAAAATTGTTCCCGAAATATACGCACGGATACGCGCGAGTCGCAGCTTGAGGATGACAAAATGCGCAGAATCGAAAGCAAATCGGATAGGTTCACGGAATGAGTGCGTTTCAAGGCTATAAACTGATCACGCCGGACGATCTCCATTGGCGCCCGTCGAACCTGATGCAGATCCCGAACGCCGATTATCTGGAGCGAACGGGGAGCGAAAATATCGGTGCGCGGCTTTGGCGTTTGCCGCCAAAGAGTGCGAACACGCTGCACAAACACATCCGCGCGGAGGAATTCTATTTTGTGCTCGAAGGCACGGGTCGCATGCGCGTGGGCGAGGAGACATTGACGGTGCCGAAGCACGGCGGCGTCCTCGTCGGGCCAGACCAGTTACGGCAGGTTTTCAATGACACGGACGGTGAGGTGCTCTGGCTCATCATCGGCGCGCCGGAGGAGCTGGAGTTTCTCCAGGGTTCGAAATCGGAGATGGACCTTTCGTTGATTTATCCAGTCGATCCACAGCAGTTGCCGAAAGAATTGGCCGGTGTCGAATGGCCTCCCGGAGAGTCGTCGTCGCAGGCGTAAGTGACGTCGCGCGGCGGATCAGACAGCGGGCCTTTCGAACCGCCACTAGGCGCTCCGCGTCCATTGACCGAGCGGGCGCAAAATCTGGGCTTCCCGCGGACGCTGCAAGAGGCTTTCCAGCCGGGCGTCGTACTCGAGCCGGTAAGGTTTCATCTGATGCTCCAGAAACGCTTCCACGCTCGGCTCCGCCCATCTTTCGTAGAGCGTGAAAAGGTTCACGTCGTTTGCGTCCTGGTGCAGGTAGCAGGCGACGAAGGCCTCTTCCCTCGACATCGCCGCCACGATCTCGTCGAAAGCCTGCCTCCATTCGCGCGCCCGCTCCGGTTTGACGTGGAGCTTCACATAAAAAACCAGGTCATCGTTCGCCATCAAGATTCCTAAGATTGCCCGGCCGTAACCGCAAACGCCTGGCCGAGATCTCGCTGGCGGCTTGGCACTTCGGTCTTTTTCTGCTGGCATGGCCAGGTCGGGGATAATCCCGAGTCGAGGAGGACTTATGATGAGATTGACTGGTCTGTTTTTAATCGCCGCTTTTTCGGCGCTCAGCACCCTCTCAGCGCAGGAGGGCGCGGGCAAAGCGGCGGAGGGAGCGCTGACGCTGGATAAGAAAGTTTATCAGCTCAAGCATGCCCTGGCCTACGAGACGACGATCGACGACGAGGAAGCGATCGCCGTTGTCCTGAGCGCGCAGGCGGTCGCGAGCGAGCAGCTCGAGGAAGCAAGAGCGGCGGAAAAAGAAGGCGACGAGGCGCGGTTCAAGCGTCCCTATCTGCAGCTCGTCTTCACCAAGACCGGCGAGATCAAACACTGGAGCGGAGCCGGGGGCGGCACGATGATCGGCCGGCGCACCGGCACGGCGACGGGCGAACTCAAGCGCCAGGGTGCCCGTGTCATCGGCAAGGCAAATGAAGCCGAGGACCCGGAGGCCATGTTCGGCAGCAGCTTCGCGGTGAAGTTCGACACGCCGCTGCTCAAGGCCGGAGAATCGTTGCCGGAATCGACCGCGAAGAAAGGCGGGCCGGCGGCGAATGTGAAACCGACCGTGACCGGTTTGTTCCGCGGGAATGGGAAGGAGGCAAAGCTGGCCCACGTCTCCGCGCGCTGGAGCGAGCCGTTCGGCGGCGCGCCGGGAATCACGCTCGTTTTTACCGAGAAAGATCATGCGAAGGACAAAAAGCCGGACACCAGCGCGATGTTTGGCCGGCACGGCAGCGCGCTCATTATCTCCCTGCATGAGGACGGCGGCATCTACGGCTGCCAGGTGGTGCACAGTGCGCACCAGAAGCAGGGTTTCACTGCGCTCGGACGGATGGAGACGACGGAATTCAGCTATGCCGACGGCAAAGTGGAAGGTGAGCTCACCACCCACGGCGAGGTCGACACCTTTGGCGAGAAGTGGGAAGTGAAGTTGAAATTCGTGGCGCCGTTAGGCGAGATCCCGAAAGAATTTCAGGTCGCGCAAAAGCCGGAGCCGAAAGCCAAGGCAACGCCGGCCGACGCAGATGATGACGACCTCGATCTCGGAGAGATGACTGGCGACAAAACCGCCGGTCAACCGGCGGCCGCGGGACTCAGCGTAAAGGACCTTGCCCTAACGAAAGATGCGACCGGCGTCGAGTACAAGGAAATGGTCGAGCATGTGCTCTTCAAGAGCCCGTCGGCGGTGAAAAAGGTCTGCACCGAGCTGGCCGCGAACCTGAAAGCACAGGGCTGGGCGGGCGACGGCCCCGACATGGTCAACCCGCAATCCTCCATCCTGAAACGCAAGCGCGGCGACGCCAGCCTAACGATCTTCGTCAAGCCGGAGGGCGGCGGGAGCGACGTAAAAATCTTTACCGAAGGCCTCGACTGGTAAGCCTGCAAGGAAGTGCCCAGTAATCGTTCGCGACGTCGCCCTGCTGCGGATTTCGCCGGCAGGGGCTTTCATGGCTTCGGGTTTTGGGGCGAGAGCAGTGACGATCCGGTTGAAGCGTGGATCACCGCGGAGGGGATCCCACACCTCATCGAGGTGGAGCCGACCGTAGCAGGGCCGCGTTAGACTCGGTGCCGATGGCATTGCCGTGACTTGTTCCAGAAGGTCGAGCGCGCGCTTTGTTTCGCCCAATTGCGCGAACACTCCGGCGAAACGCGCAAGAATGTCGGGGCCGTCAAACGCGTCATCCTTCACCGGTAAAAGTGCGCGGGCCGCCTCGCCTTCTCGAATTGCCTCCGTGGCGCGGCCGAGTCGAGCGTCGATTTCCGCGAGGACGATGAGAGCTTTGGCGTCATCAGGACGTTCGGCGGCGGTTGCGGCCGCCCGCTCACGCGCCGCCCGGAAAGCGGTTTGCGCGGTCGCGCCATCGCGGCGTCCCTCGAGAATCAAGCCGGTGAAAAATTCCCGTGGCGTGAAATATCCGCGCTCTACAATGTTCGAATCGGGATAAGCCGAGAGCGCTGCTTCAGCCGCAGGATAATCCCGGCGCCAGAGTGGGAGCCGTATGCGAACCGCCGCTTGAAGTGCGGAATCGCCGATTTTGCCTGTTTCTCCAGAGATCAGGTTCTGTAACCGGCCCAGGTCAGCATTCGCTTCGACGTCCACGAGCGCACGGCCCAGTCGGATGGTAAAGTCGTGCGGCTTCCAAGCCAGGACCTCGTCGAAGGTCCGCGCGGCATCGGCATACCGCCGCAGCGAGACGTAGCCGAAGGCGAGTTCGCCGATGGTCGCGGCATTGCGCGGGTCGACGCCGCGCGCCTCTTCGAGGTGGCGCACAGATTCCTCCCACAGGCCTTGCCGGCGTTCAATAAAGGCGAGGAACTGCAAGGTGTCGGCGTCGTTAGGCAAGGCGCGACGGGCGAGAGCCAGGTGGGCCAGGGCAGCGGAGTATTCGCGGTCCCCCCAATAGGAGCGAATCGCCCGCGCCAGATGCACCTCGCCGGCTTCCGGCTGCAGGCGAGCGGCGGTGTCCAATGCCTGACTGGCCCGCGCCAGCCGCGCGTCGCTATGGTCAAGGTTGAACCAATAGATCTCCAGATGCGCGCGGGCCAGGAGACAGAGCGCCGGTACGAAGGCCGTATCTCGCGCCACCGCCTGGTCGAGCAGGAATACTTTTTCATTCAGCTTTTCCGGCAACGCTCCGGAAACGGCGCGCTCGATCTCTTTCGCCCGCAGGTAGAAATCGTAAGCCAGCATGTCCTGTGTCGGCTTGGCGACGAGAGCCGCGGCTTCGTTCGGCGATAGCCGGGCGTGAAGCTGGCTCGCGATCTGTTGCGCAATGTCGCTTTGGATGGCGAAAAGATCGGCCAACCCGCGCTCATACGATTGCGCCCAGAGATGGGTATCTGTGCGGGCATCGATCAACTGCGCGCTCACCCGCACCTGTCCACCCGCTTTCTGCACGCTGCCCTCGACGATGTGGGCCACGCCCAACTGCCTCGCGATTTCCGGCAGGTTTTTCGGCGCCGTCTTGTAAAGCTGTGTCGAAGTGCGCGAGATGACTTTCAAATCGGCCACTTTTGCCAGCCGAGTCAGAATTTCTTCCTGGATTCCGTCGCAGAAATATTCCTGATCACGCTCCGGACTGAGATCGGCAAAAGGCAGAACCGCAATCGATTTTTCCGGCAGCAACGGCGGCGGCGGCGCGAGGAAAAACTTCCAGGAAACGGCGAGCACAAAAGCAAGGGCAGCGAAGAGTCCCGCGGCGGCTGGCCAGCTTAGGCGGGGTTTTCGTAGCCGTTCCAACACCGTGCGTACTGCCGCCGCGCTGGCGTAGCGTTCCGCGCGCTCGACGGCCAACATGCGAGTGATGACACGCCCGAGTTTCGCCGGGGCTCGCTCCCCCAGCATCTCGCGCAAAGTCACACCCAGGCTCCAAATATCGGAGCGCGCGTCGAGCTCTTCGCCGCGCGCCTGCTCCGGCGACATGTATCGCTGGGTCCCCTCGACGCCGGAGGATTTCGCCGCCTCCTGGGTCAATCGCGCGATCCCGAAGTCCAGCACCTTCACGTAACCATCCGGCCGGAGCATGATGTTTTCCGGTTTGATGTCGCAATGCACGATCCCGGCGGCGTGCGCCACGGAGAGGGCGCTCGCCACTTGCCGCGCGATCTCCAGTGTTTCGTTAGGCGAGAGCGCTCCCTGCGCCAGCCGTTCCCGCAGCGTAGCCCCTTCGATGAACTCCGTGGCGATGTAATGCACGCCATTGACCTCGCCAATTTCGTGGATCGTCACGATGTTTGGATGGTTCAGGGCGGAGGCGGTTCGCGCTTCGTGCGTCAACCGCTCCAATTGCGCCGCATTCGAGACCAGCGCGGCCGGCAGCAGTTTCAACGCGACCTTGCGCCCGAGCTTTTGGTCCTCGGCAAGATAAACTACGCCCATCCCGCCGCTGCCGAGGACGGAGGCGATTCGGTAATGGCCGAGATGTTGATCGACGAGGGCGCCCGCATCATCGAGAAGCAACTCCGGCGCAGTCTCGATCGCCGACTTATCGAGGAGCGCGTCCATCTTTTCGTGATGCTTGAGGAGCACTTCCACTGTCCGCCGCAATCCAGCATCGCCGGCACATCGCTGATCAAGTAACGCCTCGCGCTCCTCCTTCGGGCAGGCGACGGCTGCCGCAAAAATTTCATTGCAAGCTTGCCAACGCTCAGATGCCATCCACGTCCTCTCCGCTGAGCGCGGCGAGGAGCCAGGCCCGCGCCGCCTGCCACTCGCGCGTCACGGTATTGACGTGCACCTTTAGGACTTCGGCGATTTCTTCCATCGCGAGCCCGCCGAAGAAGCGCATCTCGACCACGTCGGACTTCCGTTTGTCGAATGCCGCCAGCTTCTCCAGCGCCTCATCCAGCGCGAGCAATTCGTCGGCGCGGGTCGGGCTCGCGACGGCGGCTTCGTCGAACGTCAGCTTCAAGGCGCCCCCGCCGCGCTTCAAGGCCCGCCGTTGCCGCGCGTGATCGACCATGATCCGCCGCATGAGCTGCGCGGCGACAGCGAAAAAGTGAGCGCGATTCTGCCATTGCGGATGAGTCTTATCCGCCAACTTCATGTAGGCGTCGTCGAGCAACGCCGTCGTCTGGAGGGTGTGCCCCGGCCTTTCCCTTGCCATGTGGCGATGCGCCAGGCGTTGCAATTCAGGTTGGACCAGAGGGATCAATCTTTCCAAGGCGCTCCCGTCTCCGTTGCGCCAATCGCACAAGAGTTGTGTCACTTCTTGCTGAGGCAATGTCGATGCGCTCATTCGCTTTCTCTTTCCTTTCACTAAGGCCAAACCCAACCGAACGCCAGTGAGGGACGGCCGACGTTAAGGCGCGTCGCGGTCTCGGAACGGCCTGCGCTTCGTCAGGTAGCGCTCGCCTTTTGCAGGGATCGCAGCTCTCACGCGCCAGATTTTGCGACCGGGATAGCGGTTCCTCTCGGAGAAGTTTATTCCGCCTGGAGGCAAGCAGGTGAGAAACCTTTTCTGACGCGGCGTGGTGGGTTCGGCGGCCTGGTTTCGCTTCCACGAGCAAGAGGCGAGTTGCGCAAGAAGCACGCACGCCCATGCGAAACAAGAAATACCCAGGAGGTAATCATGAACCAGATCGAGAAAAAAGAAGGCGACGAGAGCGGCACGAACCCCCAAAAGGACCTCCGCGTCGACCAGGGAACAGTGAAGGATCTCGCCGCCAAGGACGGAGAGTTGGTCAAAGGCGGCATCCCGCCAAAGCTCGGGCCAACCGAGCGTCGCAAAGGAAGGTAATTCCCTCCTTGTCGTGCCTGGATCCACACGGCTGAATGGGAGAGGGATTAGTGCGGTTGGCGGCCGTTGCCCGCCAGCCGCGCGCCCGCCTCCGCTGTCAAAGCTGCAATTTTTCCAGAAGCTAGGCGCGCTGGTCCAGAAATGCGGGGAAGCAACGAACTTCGACCCCGCCGCATTCTCGCAAATCGCTGGCGATGCGCTCTGCAAACACCCGCCCTCCGACCACGTGGATTATCTGGAGATCGTGCAGGAAGTGATGCGGGCCGGGCGTTTGCCCGCCCAGGATTTACAATCCGATTTTGGCCAGCCGCCACTCACATTGTATAGGAGCGAGTCGTTCTCCATCGAGGCCCTCTTCTGGCTCGACGCGCCCACTCAGATTCACGAGCACGGTTTTGCCGGCGCCTTTCACATGTTGGCAGGCTCGAGTCTCCATTGCCGCTACGATTTTACGCAGAAGGAACGCGTCAGCTCGCGTTTTCTGCTTGGCGACGTGCGTCTGCGCAACGTCGAACTTCTCGGAAAAGGCGATACGCGCGCGATTCTTCCCGGAGCGCAGTTCAGCCATTCCACTTTCCATCTCGAAAAGCCGACGGTCACGATCGTGATCCGGACGGTCACAAATGGCGAGGCGAGGCCGCAATACACTTACCTCAAGCCATTCGTGGCCTACGATCCGTTCGCGCGGCGCGATCTGCTCACGCGGCAACTCGCGCTCCTGGATCTCCTGCACGCGGTCAGCAAGGACGAGTATCTCCGCTATGTTCGCGAGCTGCTTTCGCGGGCGGATTTGGAGACGACATTCTGGCTGCTCGACCAATGTAATCGTCGTCTCGATGCGAGCGAGTTTGTGCTTCTGCTCGAGTCGGCTGAGGCACGCCTCGGCGATGCGATTGCACGATTCAGCGCGGTCTTCCAGGAGACGCGGCGCATGGAAAGCATCAATAGCCGCTGCCGGCTGGTCGATCAGCCGGAGCATCGGCTTCTGCTCGCTCTGCTCCTCGGTCTGCCAGATCGGACGGCTATTCTTCGATTTCTCGGCTGCCTCTGCGACACGGAGCCGAAGGAATTGATCCTGCGCTGGGTGAGAGAGATGGCGGCCGCGAAGGTGAGCGGCACGGAACAGAACACGCTCGGCCTGCGTCTGGACGAATTGTCGCTGATTGTCTTTCGCTCGTTATTGGAAGAGCTCTCCTTCGAGGAACTCAAAGAGCGGCTGCAAGAGGAGTACGATCCACGGGCGGTGTCATCGCAGGAGCAGGACCTGCGCGAATTGGTTTCCGCCTTTCACACCTCGGTTCTCTTTCAGCCGCTCTTTCGCGCGAGTCCTCCTGCGTGGTGGGTTCCGGCCGCCGATTTCGCTTCTGAAAAGTGAGGGGAGCGAGCTACTCCGATCCCGAGCCGCATCTGCGTCTTCGGTTAACCGGCGCGCCGGAGAGATTGCTCACGGAAGTCGCACCGGCGATCCACGCTGCGGTTGCGCCTTTGTTGTGCGCCGGACGCATCTGGCGAGTGCAATTCGATACCTACGATCGCGAAATAGAACGTTATGGCGGTCCGGCAGGCATGGCGCTGGCGGAAAAAATCTTCCAAGTCGATAGCGAAGCGGTCCTGGAGATTTTGGAGAGATTGGAGCCGGGCGATGCCGGCCTGGATGAGCGCTGGCGGTTGGCCTTGCGCGGCATCGACCTTTTCCTTGAGGATCTCCAACTCCGCACCGAAGCGAAGCTCATCGTCCTGCGAAAAGTGCGAACAACCTTTGCGCGCGAGCACCGCATCGAGACCAAACTGAAGAAAGAAATCGGCGAGCGTTTCCGCAAAGAGCGCAAGGAACTGGAAGCACTGCTCGATCCGAGCAACGAAACCCAAAGCCCGCTCGGGCCTGGTTTGGAAATACTGCGCCGGCGCTCCGAGCGCCTTGCACCGATTATCATGGAATTGAAAGCCTGCGCCTCCGATAGCCGTCTTTCCGCAGGTTTGGAAACATTGGCGCCCAGCTACATACACATGCACGTCAATCGCCTGCTTCGTTCCGAGCATCGCGCGCACGAGGTCGTGCTCTACGAGTTTCTGGTGCGTCTTTACGACTCTCGGCTCGCCCGCCTTTACGGGACGAGCATGAGCGTCGGCTCTGTCGGAAAAATTTCCTCATTCCATGGTGGGTTTGGCGCGCGGAATTCCGCTATGGGAAAGTAGCGGGCGGGTCTGGAAGCCGGTCCGCCGTAACAAGAACCGCCAGGACCAGGACGAGAATTGATGACCGATATTGCGCAAACACCGGAACCGGAAAGCGGGGAAAAACCGAAAACGCTTCGGCTACACAAGGAAACACTTAGAGACCTCGCGGCGGCCAAACCCAGCCGGGTGCAAGGCGGCGCACGTCCCAGGTGCACCGCCGGCTGGAGTGGCTGTACCCAATCCGGCGAGTGAGCCTGCGAGGACGGAAACCCGAAGAGCGAACCGATTTCGAGCGATGAAAAACCAACACAACTCCGTCGCCCGCCGGCCTTACCCAAACAGCGGATAACGCCGCCGAAAAAAATCATTGCGCGGTAGCGTGAAACACCGAACCGCCTTGGAAAACAAAGCCCATGCCCATTTACATGGATCGTCATTTCGTGGAAGGCGCCACGCATCATGCCGTGGCCAACGCGCACGGCAAAGATTTGGCCGCGCAACGCCAACACGGCGTGAAATTCCTGACCTATTGGTTCGATGAGGCACGCTGCACGGCGTTTTGTCTGGTGGATGCCCCGAACAAGGAAGCCATCCAAAACGCGCACAACGAAGCGCACGGCCTCGTCCCTAACGAAATCATCGAAGTGGATCCAGGCGTGGTCGAGGCGTTCCTCGGGCGAGTAAAAGATCCACCGGCCGGCGCGATCGCGCCGGTCCCGATCGATTCCGCGTTTCGCGCCATTATGTTTACCGACCTGATGGATTCCACCGCCATGACCATTCGTCTGGGTGAAATGAAAGCGATGCACCTGCTCCGCGTTCACAACACTTTCGTCCGCACCGCGCTCCACGCGCATTCCGGGCGCGAAGTGAAACATCTTGGCGACGGGGTGATGGCAGCTTTTACGTCGGCCACTAAAGCGATCGACTGCGCGATCGCGATGCAAAATACATTCGCGAGCTACAACGCCGAGGGAGGCGAGACGCCGCTGCGCATTCGCATCGGACTAAACGCAGGCGAGCCGGTGGCCGAGGATAACGACTTGTTCGGAGCGACCGTCCAGCTCGGCGCGCGCATCTGCGCCCATGCCAAGCCCGATCAGATTCTGGCCGCCGCCGTCGTGGTGGAGGAATATCCGGGCGCGAAATCGCTCTTCACCCAGATGACCATGATGACGCCCAAGGGGTTCGATCAGCCGGTCGAAGTTTACGACGTCCACTGGCGGTAGACTTGAGCGAGGCATTCAGCGCTACGTAGGCGCGCCTTCTCTCTTTGCGTGTCCAGGTCCTGCTTCCACAGGATCGGCCGGGTTTTCGCTATGGCTCGGTGAAAGAGACGTCGGTCGGCACCTTGTCGCTCGCGACCAGCCGCACGATTTCATAACGCCAGGAGCCATCGGGGCGCGCGCCCCATTTCGGGTATTTGATCTGGCCGCTGGAGGCGAGCGGGCCAAAGGCGGTCCCGGCTTCACTGTCCCACGTGCCGAAGAGCATCGGGTCGCCGCGCTGGTTGAGGTGAAACCAGTTCAGCCGTTTCCCGTCCTTGCGGAAGATCTCGACGCGATGCTTGCCGACCGCCCGCGCAGTGAGATCAGGATCGTTAACCGCCAGCCGGTGCAAGGTGCGGTAAACATTCGCCTCCCACCATTTGCGATCGTCCTCGATCTGCTCCGCAGTGAGCGCGCTTCGCCCGCTCGCGCCCACGCGCTCGCCTTTCTCTCCATCGATGACGCGGCGGCTGTCGAGCTCGGCATTCCTGGCTTCAAAGCGGAGGCGCGGGGCGGTGAAATCGTTCCAGATCTTGTTCGTGAACGACTGCGCGATGTCGACGTCGTCGTGCACCGCCTCGACGTGGACAAACTTTACCTTCGCCCACGCCTCGCGGCCTCCCATCGCCTCGAGCAATTTCTCCGCGCGGGCGCGGCCGGCATCGCTTGGTTCGGAAGCGGACACGGCGGCGCCCGATAAAACCGTCGCCACGGTCGTCGCGAGAATCAGACAGCGGGATGTGTTCATGCGGCATGATTGAAGCGAACGAATTCGTCTTCAAGTCGATTTAGCCGATCACAAACGCATTCAACTCACTGCTCACGACTGGGAAGACGGCCATAAATCGCGACGACCCCGCAATAGAGTCCGTAGCAAACGAGGCCAAGCGCGGTGATCCCGAGCAACCACGGGCCATACGATTGTTGCGCGAGAGCGTTGAGCGCTCCGCCGAAACCCCGCGCTTCGCTTGCGTCCGCTTCCCAGCCGGCCTGGGCGAGGAAAAAAGCGATGAGAAGAAAAACCAGGCCCCGCGCCAGCAGACCCATCTTGGAAATGCGTTCGATCCAGTGCCGCTGGGCCGCGGCTCGGCCTTCGAGGTTGAATTTATTGCGATATTTTTCCTGGAACGCGCGCACCCATTGCACAATCCCGGCGCCGGCGAGCACGATCGCGGCCAAAATGACCAGCCATGGTCCAAACGGCATTTCCATCGCTCTGGCAGTCATGCTTTGGGCATTGTTTTCGCCATCCCCGCTGCTGCTTCCGGCCACGGCCCGGAAGGCCGCGAAAGCGAGCCCGGCATGGATGAGTGCGCCGACGAAAAATCCCGCCCGGGCGACGATCCCCTTGGCGTCCGTTCCTTTCCCCTCGGCGTCAAAGATCGCCGCGAGAAATCGCCAGAGGGCGTAGCAGGCGAGGCCAATCCCGAGCAGGGCGAGGAGAATCTGCCCGAATGGTTGCTGTCCGATCTCGTGCATGGCTCCCGTTGAGCCCGTGGTCCGTCCACCGGCGCCGAGGGCGGCGATGCCGGCCAGGATTCCCACCGCAAAATAGACGGTGCCTTTCGCGGCATAGCCGATCCTGCCCACGACCCCGGACCAACTCGGAACTTCTGGTGTAGTCATCCGCTTGGTTCGCTTCCCGGGCGCCCGGCGAGTGTAAATTGCGTGAGCGCGGGGTCGGTGGCGGGCAGACGAGGTTGGTCGCGTTTCCTTGCCCTGATCGGGGCTGACTGCTTAGGGTGGCGATCACGAAATGAGCAAGACAATCGTCTCTGTCGTCCGCAGCATTCTCGCGGTCGTGCTCGGTTTCGCGGTCATCTCCGCGGGCACGCTGCTCACGTTCAACGGCATCGTCGGCCAGGTCAGCGTCGCCTCGCCCGTCTCGCAATTGCTCGCGGGAACGGTGGGCGCCGTTTTTTCGGGACTCGCGGGCGGAATCGTTGCTGGCTTGGTCGCGCCGCGGGCGCCGGTTTTTCATGCGCTCGGGATCTGGGTTCCCATCGCGATCGATACGGCATCGATCATCGCCAAAGGCAGCGGCCCGGTCTGGTTTGATCTGGCGGGCAGCGGGCTGCTCGCGGTGACAGCTGTGCTCGGGGGCGCGGTGGTGGCGTGGCGAAAGGCGCGCGCGCCGCGCGCACCGGAGCAATGACGACCGCCGAACCCTGGTGGAGATTGAGCGATGGAAATTAGACGACAAGGCTCGCAACCTTCGAAGGAAGGCCCGGCCGACTGGTTTACCGGCGCGGTGCAAATCGAGCCGCTCTTCGAGGCGGCGGAACCGGCGCGGGCGCGGGGTGCGCGCGTCACCTTCGAGCCCGGAGCGCGCACGGCGTGGCATACCCATCCGTTAGGCCAGACGCTCATTATCACCGCCGGTCGCGGCCGGGTGCAGCGCGCGGGCGGCCCGGTCGAGGAGGTTCATCCCGGGGACGTGGTCTGGTTTTCGCCTAACGAAAAGCACTGGCATGGCGCGACGCCCGACGCTGCCATGACGCACATCGGCATCCACGAGGCGCTTGACGGCAAAACGGTCGACTGGCTGGAGCCGGTGAGCGACGAGGAATACCGCGCCGGACAAGGATAGCGGGCGGGTGGACCTAGGGCTGCGCGCTGGCGGAAAGCCCGAGGCCGCTGTCTTTCATGAAGAGCCGCGCCATGTCGGCCGCGAGCATCAGGAGCGGCCCCGAGCCTCCGGTGAAAGCGTTCCCGCAGACGGCGACGACGACGCGCGGATTCGGTGCGATCATCAACATGCATTGCGATCCCAGCGCCGTGCCGCCGTGATGAATCAGCGGCGTGGTGGTTTTCGCGCCTTTTGGGATTCCCATCGTGCCCTGGCGCCAGCCCAGCCCGTAATGCTGTTCATTCATTTCTCCGTTGGCCAGCTGCCGCGGCGTTGTCATTTCCACGAATCGGTTTTCCGGCATGATCTCCCCGGCGCGCAGCCGGCTGGCGAAGCGCGCCAGGTCGGTCGGTGTCGAGACGAGGCCGCCGCCGGCCCATTTGGAACTCGAGTCGCTCTCCGCACTCGCGATCACTCCCAAACCGCGCAGGCCGTAGTATCCGCGCGCTCTTTTGGCGGGCGGGGGCGATTTGCGGTCCACTTCGGTGGAGGAAAGTTTGACCGGCTGGAAAAGCAGCCGCGACATCAGCTGCGGGAAATTCTCGCCACTCGCCGCCTCCATCACCCGGCTGGCGAGCGAGTAGCCGTAGGTCGAATAGTTAAATGAAGTATCCGGCTCGAAGAGGAGGGGATCGTCGATGAAAATTGTGAGTCCTTCCGCCACGGAAGGGTAAGCGGTGTTGATCCCGCTCTCGTTGAAGAAGGGGGGAAGGAGCGCGGGCTTGTAATGCCGCACGCCCGCCTGGTGGGAAAGCAACTGCCGCATCGTCACTTTGCCATAGTCAGCGGGCAGTTGCGGGAGGTAGGTCGAGATGGGCGAATCGAGCGCAAGAACACCCTGCTCGACCAGGAGCATCGCCGCCGTGGCGGTGAGCGGTTTGGAAACGCTGCCGATGGCGTACTGCGTGGTGGTGGAAGCCGGCGTCTTCGCTTCGAGATCCGCCCAGCCGACGGCTTCGCTCCAAAGCAGTTCTTCGTCGATCGCGACCGCGACCGCGAGGGAAGGGTAGGAGGCCTCGCGCCGCTGCGTTTCAAGGAGCACGCGCGCTGCGGCGATCGCGGTCCCATGTGCGGGAGAGGCAACGGCGGTGTCGCGCGGAGTGCCAGCGTCGCCCTCGGGAAGGCGATGCGCGGCGAAAAAGAGATAACCGGCCGCGCCAAGAAAAAGAATGACGGGAACGAGCGTGAGGCACGCGAGGAATCGATGGCGCCGGAGAAAGTTCTTCATTCCATTTGCCGAACCGCTGCGGCAGATGAGCTTCTAGCTCAGAAAACGAAATGCACCAATCGCTTTCCGGAGTACTGCGATGCGCGAGAGGTCCAGTGAGCGGTGCGATGCGGCGCGATTGCCGGGAGGAGCCGGCTTGTCTTGCGCGGCGCTTTCCGCGATGACCTGTGCGATGAAACGGCTTTTATCCTGCGCCTTCCTTTTTCTGCTTGTCGGCTCGCTCTCCGCGGCGGAGCGCGCGCCGATCATCGATATGCATCTGCATGCCCGCCGCGCGAATTACAGCGGACCGAATCCGCCGCCGATGTGCGCGCCGTTTGCGGTCATGCCGCGGGCCGAGGCCGGGAAACCAGGCGATTTTATTTTCAACGTTCATCCGCCCTGCGCCGATCCGATTCCGGCGGCGACGACGGACGAAGCGGTCATGCGCGAGACCATCGCGGTGATGGAAAAACGCAACATCATCGGAATGGTGAGCGGCGAGCCTGAATTGATGAAGACCTGGCGCGCGGCCGCGCCCAAACGCATCATTCCCGGAATCGACTTTCGCCTCCCGGGAACAACGGGAGTCGGTCACGTGGCCGCGCGGTCGGTGCAGGAATTGCGCGCGCTCCATCGGGACGGCGCCTTCCAGGTCCTGGGCGAAGTGATGGCGCAATACGAAGGCGTGCGGGCGGACGACGCGCAGCTGGAACCATACTGGGCGCTCGCGGAAGAGCTCGACGTTCCGGTTGGGATTCACCTGGGACCGGGCGAGCCGGCGGGCGCCTATGGAGGAAATCCCGCCTACCGTGCCCGCGATGGAAGCCCGCTCGCGCTCGAGGACGTGCTCATACGCCATCCCAAACTGCGCGTTTACCTGATGCACGCCGGTTACCCGTTCGCAGATGAACTCCGCGCGCTGCTTTTTTCGCATCCGCAGGTTTACGTCGACATCGCGAGCATCGTTTACACCGAGCCGCGCCCGGCGTTCTATCGCTTCCTCCAGGAGATCGTGGAGGCGGGTTACGGCGATCGCATTATGTTTGGCTCCGACCAGATGATCTGGCCCGGCGTGATCGAGCCCTCGATCAAGGCGATCGAGGACGCTCCGTTCCTGAGCGCGGCGCAAAAGCGCGACATCCTCTACAACAACGCCGCGCGCTTTCTCAGGCTCACGGCCGAGGAAAAAGCGCGCCACCTGACGATGTAAGCGGCGGTCTAGAGCAGCGCGATCGCCGCGCACAAAAAAAGCATAGCGAGCGCGGGAAGGAATTTCCGGATCGGGTCTCTCACCCGGAGGTGCATGGCGAGCGCGGCGAGCATGAGCAACCCGAGGCTGATCGCGGCCGGCGTGGCGAATTGCGGAAACCAAATGGCGGCGATGAGTTCCATGGCCAGGGCCACCTTGAGCAGGCCGATCAGGCACATGAACCAGAAGGGGAGCCCGTAAACGGCGAATTCTTCCCGCATCGTCTTCGCGTCGCCGCCGCGATAGGGCGTCGGCTTGTCAAAGCGGAGCGCCCACACATTGAGGATGCCGAGGGCCACGACGACCTGTAAAACGATGCGCAAAATCTCCATGGATGTTTTTCGTTAGGGCGTGACCCGCGGGCTCGATCCGCTCACGAATTATTTTTCCGGCCGACATCCGCGAGGGCGCGGAGAAGGCGCGGCAGGTCGACCGGTTTGGTCAGGTGGGTGACGAAACCGGAGCGCAGGCTTTTTTCCTGGTCGAGTTCCATGCCATAACCGCTCAGCGCCACCCCGCGGAGGTTGTGCCGGTCGCGCAGTTGTTCCATCAGTTGAAAGCCGTTGCCATCCGGCAGGCCGAGGTCGCTCAGGACGACGTCGAACGAATGTTGGGCGGCAATTTCGAGCGCGGTCTTGACGCTGTGCGCGATGTGCACGGTGTGGCCGCGGCGGGTGAGCAGGCGCACCATCGCGGCGGCGGTGGTCTCGTGGTCTTCGACCACGAGGATGCGCAGCTTGACCGCGAGCGCATGCGGATTCCGGCGTCTCCCGGGGCGCGGCGGGGGAGAATGGAGTAGTCGTTAGGCTAAGGGCAAAGGTGGCGCCCTTGTTGCGCCCTTCGCTCCGGACGGTGAGACGGCCGCCGTGCAATTCGGCCAGCGCCTTGGAAATGGCGAGGCCGAGCCCCAGGCCGTCGGAGGCCGGCCGGTCGTCGAGTTGTTGTTCCTGCTGGAAGGCATCGAAGATGACCGGAAGCAGGGCCGGCTCGATCCCGCGGCCGGTATCGATCACTTCCACCAGCAGCTCGCCGGGCGCGGGGTTGGAAGTGCGCGCGAGGACGGTGCCGGAGGCCGGGGTAAATTTGACCGCGTTCTTGAGCAGGTTCCAAAAGATCTGCTGCAGGCGCGCCGGATCGCCCTCGGTGTGCATTTCGGTCGCGCCGAGTTCGAGCGAGATCGGCGCCTGCGAGATGGAGGAATCGCTCCGCACGATGTGAACGGCGTAGTCGAGCAGCTCGTGGGTGTCGACGATCTGCTTGTTCAGGGTCAGTTTGTTGTTCGAGATGCGGGTGAGATCGAGCAGGTCGTCGATCAGCCGCGCTTCGAGTTCGACGTTGCGCCGGATCATGGCGATGTCGGCGCGGACGATCTCCGGCAGATTCGGGTCGGTCTCCATCGCGCTCACGGTCATCAGGACCGGGTTGAGCGGGGTGCGGAGCTCATGGCTCAGGACGGCGAAGAAGTGGTCCTTGGCCGCGTTGGCCCGCTTCGCTGCGGAATAAAGCCGCGAATTTTCCACTGAAAGCGCGGCCCGCGTCGCCAGGTCCTGGACGAAAGGGAGGTCGTCCTCGGTCAGGATGTTTTCGGTTTCCCGGACGAGGGTGAGCGCACCGATGGTCTCGCCCGCCGCCCGCAACGGCACGACCATGGCGGACCGCAGCTGCAGCGACTGCAAAAGCTTGAAGTGCTCTTCATCCTTGGCCGTGGCGCGGAGGAAGTCGTCGTTGATTGCGGAAAAAATTTCCGGTTGGCCAGAGCGGATCACACTCGCCACCCCGATGGGATCGTCCCGCCGCGGCGGATAGCGGCGATCCAATTCCTTCACGATCTCTATCTTCGCTTGCTCGATGTGCGCGTAGGAAACGGCGCGGATCTCGCCCTCGGCGTCGAGCAAATCGATGATGCACCAGTCGGCAATGTCGGGCACGACGAGGAAGACGACGTTGTTCAGCGTCGTCTCGTAATCGAGCGAAGAACCGAGCAGCGCGCTCGCCTCGGCCAGCAGCCGCGCCCGCTGCGCGGCCTGCTCGCGTTCTTCCTCGGCTTTTTTGCGCTCGGTGATATCGGTATTAGTCCCGAACCATTTCACGATCGCGCCCTCCGCGTCGTGCAAAGGAAGAGCCCGCCCAAGGTTCCAACGGTAGGTGCCGTCGGCGCGGCGCAACCGAAATTCCACGTCGTAGGGCTGCCCGCTCGTGAGCGCGGCCGTCCAGCGCTCGACCGTGCGCGCGACATCGTCGGGATGGATCACGTCGAGCCAGCCTTCGCCGATGATTTGTTCGCGGCTGCGGCCGAAATAATTCACCACCCGCGCGTTGACGTAGTCGAGCGTGCCGTCGGGACGCGCCGTCCAGACCTGTTGCGGGATCGCCTCGGCCAGCAGGCGTTGTTGCTCCTGCGCTTCGCGCAGGTCGGCCTCGATCATTTTCCGGTCCGTGATATCGCGGATGAAGCCGGTAAAGGCGCGATGGCCGGACCCGGGAATGGCGGTGACGGTCAGTTCCACCGGAAACTCCGAACCGTCGGCCCGGAGCGCGGTGATCTCGATGCGCTGGTCGAGGATCGGGCCTTCCCCGGTCTCCACACAATGAGCCAGACCGCGCCGATGTCTCTCGCGCAACGCCGGCGGAACAATCAGGTCGGCCATTTCCCGACCGACCGCGTCTTCGCGCCGGAAACCGAAGATGCGTTCCGCCGCCGGATTGAAATCCACGATGATGCCGGCGCGATCGATCGTGAGGACGGCATCGAGCGCGGAAGCCATGATCGCGCTCTTGCGCGCCTCGCTCTCGCGCAGCGCGGTCTCGGCGCGAACGCGTTCGGTCACATCCTTGAAAGTCACGACCGCGCCGGTGACGACGCCGTTTTCCCGCGTCGGATTGGAGGAATATTCGACAGGGAAACTGGAGCCGTCGCGGCGCCAGAAAACCTCGCCATCGACGCGGCAACCCTCCCCGTTACGGAAAGCGGAGTAGATCGGGCATTCGCCTTGGGGATAGACCGAGCCGTCGGCGCGATGGTGATGCAGCAGTTCGTGCATCCCATTTCCGACCAGCTCCTCCACGCTCCAACCGGTCATCTCGCTCGTTGCGCGATTGGCGAAAGTGCAGCGGCCTTGGTTATCGATGCCGTAGATGCCTTCGCTCGTCGATTCGAGAAGGTTCTGGATATTTTGCAGCGGACGCGCAGACGACATGAGAAGGGAAACTACTCAGTAGCCGAGGCGCGCCCGTGTGAAAAGCGCAGGGCGCCGAATCTTTTGCCCCGCGGCCCGCCCGGTCGCGCAAATCGTTTCGTCGCGGCCGTTTTCTGGTAAGGTGTCGTCGCGATGGGCGATGACCGGATCACGGAAAAGCGGCGGCTGGCTTCTCCCTGCGTCACGCCGCAGGCGCTGGCCTTTGCCGAAGGCGAGGCCTGGCTGAGCTCGCGCGATCTCGGCACGCTCTGCCGGATCGAGCCTAACGAGTGGAAGGTCGTGGAAGAATTCGATCCGCCGGGAGTGATCTGGGCCGCGGTCATGACAAACGACGGCTGGCGCTTCACCATCGGCAAGGGCCTGAACGACGACCGCCACGTCTATCGCTACAGCGCGGCGGAGGGATTCCGGAAGCTCTTCGCCTGTCCGGAATTCACCGGCTCCTACCTCAGCTTCGATGGCGAGCATCTTTACCTGAGCCAGTGGTACAAAGGGCAGATTCACCAGGTCGACGACGGCGGCAGCATCTCGCGCACGATCCGTCTCGAGGACGAGATCTGCGGGCACACCTTTGCCGACGGGATGCTTTACGTTTTGCACGGCCGGGAGCACAAGAATGTGCCGGACAAGGCCGAGGAGTGGAAAATTGCGCGCCTCGATCCGAGGGAAAAGACACCGGGGCTGGAAGATCTGGCGGAGGTTCCGTTTCCAGCGCGCTCGCTCGCGTTTGATGGAAAAAACTTCTGGTCGAATCATCGAGCGGCAAACGAAACGGTGTCCTTTGCGCTGCCCGGCTGAGCGCGTTTGATCGCAATCTCTCCTAGGTCGTTTTCCGGGCAATTATAGGGTTGAGGAAAAAACGCGGGCGAGGTATCTAAAGGCCACGATTTCAACCGACTGTCGCGAGCGACGGCGAGCGGATGGAGGTGAGGGAAGGCACGGCGCTGTCTCGGGGACACGACCGCCAACGCATGCCTAACAACCAACACCGCCGTATGAAAACACTGCTCCACCACCGTCTCCTTGTTGCGAAATTCTCGCCTGCGATTCTTGTCGCAGCGCTCTCGTTCACGCTCGGTACGACTTTAGTGCGCGCCGATGAAACCTGCTCTTCGCCGTACCTCGCGCGGATCGAGGGCCAGGAAGAATTTGTCTACGTCTGGACGCTCGGGGTCGAAGGCCTCGGCGACGGTGCGGACAAGCTCGTCACCATCGATGCCAAACCCGCGTCGCCCACCTACGGCAAAGTGATTCACAGCGTCTCGGTCGAGGGCCGCAACGAAGCGCACCATGGCGGGTTCACCGACGATCGGCGCCAGCTTTGGCTCGCCGGGCTGGAGAATAGCAAGCTCTTCATCTTCGACGTCCACACCGACCCGGCGAAACCGCGTTACGTGAAGACCATCGACGATTTTGTCGAGACCACCGGCGGCGCCGCCGGACCTCACGGCGCCTACGCCTTGCCGGGGCGGGTGTTGATCCCCTGTCTCTCGAACGCGAAGGACAAAGGCGGCCGGACCGCGCTGGTGGAATACAGCAACGACGGCGACTTCATCGCGACGCACTGGCAGCCGACGAAAGAAAACGCCTCCGGCGCGGTCGGGGCGGAGTTTGCCGACGGTTATGGCTATGATGCGCGCGTCCTGCCGCGAAAAAACGCGCTCCTGACTTCGTCGTTCACCGGCTGGAATAATTACACGATGGATTTCGGCAAGCTGACCGGCGATCCCGAGGCGATGAAGCGATTCGGTTCCACGATGGTGATGTGGGATTTCCACACCCGCCAGCCGAAGAAGATTTTCCAGGTCCCGGGCGTGCCGCTGGAAATTCGCTGGGCCTGGGGCGAGAAGCACAACTACGCCTTCACGGCGACGGCCCTTTCCTCGAGGATCTGGCTCGTTTACGCCGACGAGAAAGGCGAATGGCAGGCCAAGGACGTCGGGCCGATCAGCGACGTGAAAGGCGGCGTTCTCCCGGTCGATATCAGCCTCAGTTCTGACGACAAGACGCTCTTTGTCGATTCTTTCGGCGATGGGAAGTGCCGCGTTTACGACGTGTCCGATCCGCACAAGCCGAAACAGATTTACGAGAAACAAATCGGCAAACAGCTGAACATGGTCTCGCAAAGCTGGGACGGGAAACGGCTCTATTTCACCAGCTCGGTCCTGTCGCGCTGGGACAAGAAAGGCGACGATAACGACCAATTCCTGCGCGCTTATGCCTGGGATGGCAAGGAACTGAAGCCGCGGTTCGAGCTCGATTTCACCGCGCTCAAACTCGGCCGGCCGCATCACATGCTCTTTGGCTCAACCAAAGTCGGCACCGCGCGCACGACGATCGCGTCGGCGGATTGATGGCGCGCTTGCATTGCGGGTGGCAGCGGGCGCTTGCGCTGCTGGTTTGCACCGCGGCGATTCCGGCTCTTGGAGCTGGGGCGGCGTCGCCGCGCGACAGCGATTACGATTACGAGCCGCCCGCGCCGGGCAGCTACCGGCTGCCGGTGGTGAAGCCGGCCGGCGACGGCGCGCTCCTCGATTCCACCGGCAAAGCGCTGAACCTGCGTGAACTCATCCGCGGCCGGCTGACGGTCCTGAGTTTCATCTATACCCGTTGCAGCGCCGCCAAGGGTTGTCCCTACGCCGTCGGCGTCCTCGACCAGATTCATACTCTCAGCGCCAACGACCCCGCGCTGGCGAAAAACCTACGACTCGTTAGTCTGAGCTTCGATCCCGGGCACGACACGCCGGAACGCCTCGCGGTTTATGCCGAAGGCGTGCGCGAAAAGGAATCGGGCTGCGAGTGGCGCTTCGCCACCGCGAAATCGCCGGCGGAATTGGACTCCATTCTCAAAGCCTACGGTCAGGCCGTCGACAAGCGGAGCAACCCAAACGATCCGCAGGGACCGCTCTCACACCTTCTGCGCGTCTACCTCATCGATCGCGAGAGCCGCATCCGGAACATCTACAGCGCCGGCACGCTCGATCCCCGTCTTCTTCTTGCTGATGTGAAAACTCTGCTACTCGAGGAAGCAAGCGCCCCTGCTCATCGATAGGAAAGCAGAGATGGTTTTCGTGACGGTGCAGGTCACCTGCCGGCAACGCAGTGGACGGTATTGGAATCGGCCACCGCGAGAATGGCCGGGCACGCTGGACGGCGGGTTGGCGATGGTCACCCGGCCGCTCGCTTTGGATTCGTTCCTGAGTGCAGCTCGTTAGGGCCGGCAACCCGCCCCCCGGGTCAGCGCTCGCCTTCGGTGTTGAGTGATTGTTGCACGGCTGCGAGCGCCTGGTCGATGTCGGCGCAGAAGCGATTGAGGCCGAGTTGCTCGGCCAGGCCGGATTCGAAGATCACTTTCATCGGTTGTGGCTGGACGGCCGTGAGGAAGATTTCGACCCGGTCGCGCCGGAGTTTGGCGATTGCGACAGCAAAGGCATGCAGACCGCTCGCATCCATCGCGGGAACGTTGCGCATGCGAAAGATGACGGCGCGCGGTTTCCCGCCGGAGCCGCGCAGGGCCATATCGAGTTTCTCAGTCGCGGCGAAGAAAAGTGGACCTTCGATGCGGTAAAGGATGACGCCGGCAGGGATGCTCTTCCCGCGGATGCTGTGCGATCCGGTCGCGGTGTCTTCGTTTTCTTCCGTGATAAGACGGACGCGGGTGACGTCCTCCATTTGGCGGAGGAACAGTACCATCGCCATGATGAGACCGGCGCCGACGCCGACCGAGAGATCAAACACGATCGTCAGCGCGAAGGTTGCAACCAGCACGCCGAAATCTGCGCGTGGCCCGCGCCAGAGTTCGACAAAGGTGTGCCACTCCGCCATGCGGATGGCGACAGCGATGAGGATCGCGCTGAGCGCGGCCAGCGGAATGTAACTAACGAGTGATCCGGCGAAGAAGACGGCAGCGAGCAGGACGAGCGCGTGAAAGATCGCCGCGACCGGGGTGCGGGCGCCGCTTCGAATGTTCGCCGCGGTGCGCGCGATCGCGCCCGTGGAAGTGATGCCGCCGGCGAGCGGACAAAGAAGATTGGCGACGCCCTGAGCAATCAATTCCTGATTCGGGTTGTGCCGGGTATCGGTCATCCCGTCGGCGACCATGGCGGAAAGGAGCGACTCGATCGCGCCGAGCGCGGCGATGGTAAAAGCAGGGCCCATCAGGTCGCGCATGAGCTGGAGCGAGACCGCAGGAAAATGCAATTCCGGAAAACCCGCCGGGATTCCGCCGAAGCGCGTCCCGATGGTCGCGATCGGCCAATGCGCCAGGTAGGCGAACGCCGTCGCGGCGATGACCGCGATGATGCTCGCCGGGATGCGGCGGCTCACCAATGGCCAGGTATAGACAACGAGGAGAGTAAGGACACCAATCGCGAACGTCTGCCAGTCGAGCAAGTGAAGGTTGCTCCCAAGCACGGCGATTTGGCGCGGCACATGACCGGGCATCTTCAGCCCGAGACCGAGAAACTCGTTCAATTGACCGAAAAAAATAATCAGCGCGATGCCGCTGGTAAATCCGGCCACCACTGGATAGGGAATGAACTTGAGCAGCCGGCCCATCCCCAGCGCGCCGACGATGATCAACATCGCGCCTGCCATGAGCGTGGCCAGCGCCAGCCCGCCGTAGCCATAGACCGCGACGATCGAGAAAAGCACCGGCACGAAGGCCCCGGTCGGTCCGGTGACCTGGAAACGCGATCCGCCGAGGAGCGCCACCACGATGCTGGCGATGATGCCGGTCCAGAGTCCCTGCTGCGGAGTGACGCCGGAGGCGATGGCGAAACCGATCGCGAGCGGCAGCGCAATGATGCCGACGGTCAGGCCGGCTCCGAGGTCGGCGAGAAAATCAGCGCGTCGATAATCCTTCAGGGCGTTGACGATCGCCGGAACGAACATGCCGCCGATGAAACGGGAGAGCGCTTCATAAGGCAACGCTTGAAAACGATCTGAGCCGAGAAACGGACTACGCGTGACAATAGGGACAGGAGACAGACTCCAGGTAGCGGGGGTCTGCCTGTTCCAGAGTCGTTAGGGGAGCCTGGCAGACGAAGCAAAGGGCGGCGCCAGTTTCGCGGAGAGCAGGATCGAGCGCGACCCGTTTGTCGAAAACGAAGCAGTCGCCCTCGAAATGCGCGCCGCCGCATTCCTCGAAATAGCCAAGAATGCCGCCATCGAGCTGGAAAACATTCTTGAAACCGGCCATCTCGAGAAGCGGGGCCGCCTTTTCACAGCGAATGCCGCCGGTGCAGAAGGTCACGATCGGGGCGTCTTTCAGACTTTCGGGCAACGCGCTGGCCGCGGCTGGGAATTCGCGGAAATGATCGAGGCCGAGCGTACGGGCGCCGCGGAAGGTGCCGAGTTTCACTTCGTAGGAGTTCCGTGCGTCGAGCAAAGTGACGGCGCGGCCTTCGTCGAGCCATCGCCTGAGCTGGCCCGGCCCGATGCGCGGCGCGGGGCGGCGAGCGGGATCGATCCCGGCGACGCCGAAGGCGATGATCTCCTTTTTGATCTTCACCAGCATGCGGTTGAATGGCTGCTGATCGCTCACGCTTATTTTTGGTCTCAGGCCGGCAAGCCCGGGGATAGACCTCAACCGGGCGAGGAATCGGTCGCAGGCGGCGCTCTCTGCCGCGACAAAAAAATTGATCCCTTCCGGGCTGAGCAAGATCGTGCCTCGCATTCCCGCCTCCATGCACTTGGCGCGCAACTCGGCCCGGAGCGGTTCCAGCTCGCCTAACGAGGCAAACCTGTAGGCGGCGAGATTGGTGAAGCGAGGCATGGCGAAGCGGAAGATAGCGCGCCATGCTCGCGTCGGCAGGTTTTTCGTGAAAGGATGCCGGGATCCGTTAGGCAAAGCCATTATGAAACGACCTCCGCTTCTCCTCGCCGGCATGCTGATATTCCTGGCCCTCGCCTTCGCGCCCGGCGCGGAGAAGGAGGCCGAACCCGGAGGCACCCGTCGTTTTACGGAGGCGGATTTGCCCTCGCTGGAGAAGGACCCGGCCGGTACTTCAGAAATCGACGAGCTGGCGCAGCGGTATGGATTTAATTACGCCCGCGACACGCGCCGGGCGGCGCGGGGCGACTTCAAGGCGTTGCGAAAATTTTTTAAGGTCGCAGAGAACGTCGACGGCGCGGCTGCGGAGAGCTTTGACGGCGTTACGACGATTGTTTGCCACCTGCTCGGCGATGAGAAGTTTGCGAAATTCCTCGCCGCCCAGCCGGCTCCGTATCGCATGAAGGTGCGCAACCTCGTCCTGGCGGACGGTATGGTGCCGGTCGAGCGGGGGAAATTCCAAGAGGAGTTTCCGCAGTCGGCGCCGCTCCTTTTTCCGCGCGAGATGGTGGCGTGGGCTTCGCCTAACGATCGCTATGCGATCCGGAAGGTGTTCAACGACGGCTTTGAGCTGAACGGATCGAAAGTGGTGCGGGCGGAGATAATCGAGCAGAAGACGGGACGCGTCCTTTGCGACCTGACGGCGGATGACATCGGGACCGGCGCGCAGCGCGAGGGCGACGCACTCTGGTCGCCCGACTCCAAACGCGTCGCCTGCCTCTCGATCGACCTGCCGGCGCAGCCGGGTCATTTGTTCAGCACTCCGCGCCCGCCTCTGCAACGCAAGCAAACCACAGTTTATCAACTGGCCGGCGATTCCTTCGTGCGAGTCGACCTCCCGTTAGGCCAGGCGCCCGGGCATGAGAACGACCCGGAGCTGAAGCGCGCCGCCGCTGGCCATGTCTACACGGAGCCGGTCAAGTGGCGGAAATCCAACGTGCTCGTCCTGCAACGCCACGAGTATTACAGTGTGATGAAGCCGATCGAGAATTCCACCATTGAATCGATCCACGACCTGGGACGGCTCTATCAGATCACGGCCACGATCAATCCGGATGGAAAAGGAATCGCCGTCTGGAAGTTCCTTCCGGACGGCTAGCCGTCAGACGATTTCCTCGAACTCGCCGCGCTCGCGGTTTTTGCGGCAGCGGTCCCAGGGAAACCATTTGCCGTTCATCGCAATGTAAACCCCGGGTGGAAGCACCTGCACAAACGAAAGCGCGCTGCCGAGATTGAAGAGTCCGTCGGAGCTGCCAAAAGCCCACGGGATCATCGCGCCGGTGAGCACAACGGTTTTGCCGGTGACGGCGCGCGCGATCGCGCTGGCGGTGTCGGTCATGGTGTCGGTGCCGTGGGTGATGATGATCTGATTTTCCTCCGCCTGCGCGCAGTTTTGCACGATGAGGGCGCGATCGGCTTCGCTCATTTCCAGGCTGTCGATCATCATCACGGTGCGAATGCTGACCGGCACGCGCGAGCGGCCGCGTTGCAGCATCTCGGCGAGGTGAGTGTCCTTAAAAAAGAGCTGACCGGTGCGTTCGTTGTACTCTTTATCGAAGGTGCCGCCGGTGACGAGGATTCGGATGGCCATGGGGTATGGATAATTGAAAGGTCGCGCGAAGCGAGCCGAAGATTTGCCGCCCTGAGTCGGCCGATCCCCTTTCCGGGCCGGCCGCAGGACCACCACCCAGTCGAGATACGAATGCCTTACAGTATGACTACCAAAACCTTAAAGACTCCGGTTACCTCGATTCTCGGCTGCCTCGCGGCGGCGGTGCTGCTCCTTCCCTTCGCCGGGTGCGAAGTGAAAAAGACGCAGGACGCGAAAGCGCCTGACGTGGATGTGAGCGTCAAGGAAGGCCAGATGCCGAAATACGACGTCGACGCTGCGGACGTAAAGGTCGGGACCAAGGAAGCGGAAGTCACCGTCCCGAAGGTGACGACCGAAAAAGAAAAGGTCACCGTGCCGGACGTCGACGTGAATATGCCGGGGGAAACTCCGACGCCGAATCCGTAAACCGGAGCGGCCTGCAAACCTTAAGGAATCGCGCGACGAGACCTGCATTTGTGCAGGAGCTCGGCGCGCGATTCATTTTGGCGTCATGACTGTCCACCTCGATGTCTGGAGCGACTACGTTTGTCCCTTCTGCTATCTCGAGGAGCCGGTCCTGACGCGGATGCGGGAGGAATTCGGCGACCAGCTCCTGGTGCGCTGGCGCGCCTACGAATTGCGCCCCGCCCCCGTCCCGACGCTCCCGCCTAACGGCGAGTATCTGGTCAATATCTGGGACCGCGCCGTCTACCCGATGGCGCGCCAGCGCGGGATGACATTGCGGCTCCCGTCGGTGCAGCCGCGCAGCCGACTTGCCCTGGAAGCGGCCGAGTTTGCCCGCGGGCAGGGGAAGTTCGACGCGCTGCACGCTGCGATCTTCCGCGCCTTTTTTGAGGACGGGCGCGACATTGGCGAAATGGAAACGCTCCTCGAGCTGGGCGAAAACTGCGGCCTCGAGCGGGCGGCGCTGGAAAAAGCCCTAACGACTCACGAATTCCTCGAGCGAGTCGTCGCGGACGAGGAACTTTCCTCCGAGCTCGGGATTTCCGGCGTGCCCGCGATGCTCCTGCGACGGGAAAGCGAGCCCCTTTCGGCCGCGCGCAGTCTCTCCGGCGCGCAAGCCGATTTCATGGTTCGCGCCGCGATTCAATTTCTTTTGCGCGAGCCCGCGTCGTGATCTGCGCGCAGCCGGCCGCGGAAAGCGCACGAAAAATAGTCGCTGAATTCCGACTAAACCCGGAGCGTGCCTTCGATCGAGTCGTCGAGAGTTTTGCCGATGGCGGCGCCGATGAGCATCTTGATTCCGGCGACAGCGCTACCGTGTTTGGTGTCCCAATAATAGCCCTCATCAGGCTGGACCTTGAGCACGGTGATGCGCGGATCATTCACGCCCTCGGTGAACCAGGTTTTGATCATCGGATTCCAGAGCTGCTTGATCTTCTCCTTCTCGCGCGAAATCGTCGCGCTGCCACTGAGCATGAGGAAATCGGAATGAGCCGACCCTTGGAAAAATAACTTCACCGCGGGATCGCGCGCCAGATCCTGGTTCTTGTAGCTGTCGTCGGCGCTGAGGAACCAGAGGTTGCCTTCGTCGTCCACTTCCTGCACCGCCATCGGCCGCGCACCGGTCGATTCCGGACTCGACGCCGCCGTGCAGAAGAAACAGGTCTGCGCCTTATCCACCAACTCCTTGATTTTGCTGACGGCTCTCCGTCCGCGCAGGTCTTCGTGATTCTCTTCCGGTTGGTTTTGGTTGATGGAATCCATGTCTCCCTACCGTTCGTTTTCGCGCGCGAAATGGATTCATCCGGCCGGAAACAATTCAGGCCTTGTGTTCGGCGAGGATGCGTTCGATGCGGCGATCGGGGATGAGCCACATCAGGGCGACGAAGACATAGATGCCGGCCGCCAGCCCGGGGAGGAGAAAGGAAACGCCGATCGCGACGGCGTAGAGAATGGGGGAAAGCTTGCCCTTGAAGTCATGGCGAAACGAAGCCACCAGCGGCGAATGCGGATCGACCTGGGCGAGGATGAGGCGTTGCAGAATGTAATAGGCGATTGCAGCCAGGAGCAGGACCGCGCCATAGACGGCCAGGGGAAGCGACGCGAAATGGTTCTCACCCGCCCAGCCGGTGACGAATGGGAAAAGCGAAAGCCAAAATAGCAGGTGCAGGTTGGCCCACATGATCGCGCCATTGATCCGCGGCGCGCAGTGCAGGAGATGGTGGTGATTATTCCAATAAATCCCGAGGTAGATGAAGCTCAGGACATAACTGAGAAAAACCGGCAGCAACGGTTGCAAGGTAGCGAAGCCGGCGCCGTGCGGCACCTTCAACTCCAGCACCATGATGGTGATGATAATGGCGATGACGCCGTCGCTGAAGGCTTCGAGTCGGTTTTTCGGCACGCGACGCAAGCTAGCAAAGACCGGGCGAATGCGCGAGCAACCCCACAAACAATCGCCGCCTCCACGCGATGGATGGAGGCGGAGCGCGTCGGGCGGGGAACGATGTGCTGGTCTCCCTCGAGGCGGCGTGCGAAAGAGTGAGATGCCTGAGGAGCACGCCTCAACCCCGGCCCGGCCGCCACGGCGTCCACGCTACCGGGGAAAAAATCCGCGCCGTTTCGAGGAAAAATACAAGGAGCGCGATCCGCGACGTTACGCCGAGACAGTCGCCAAGGTGCTGGCCTCCGGCAAAACGCCGGCCGGCAGTCATCGCCCGATCATGGTGGCGGAGATCCTGGAAGTGCTGGCGCCGCGCGCGGGCGAGGTCGCGGTCGACTGCACGCTCGGCTATGGCGGGCACGCCCGGGAAATCCTGGACCGCCTGCAGCCGGGCGGGCATTTGCTTGGACTCGATGCCGACCCGATCGAGCTCCCACGGACCGAGGAACGTCTGCGCTCGTTAGGCTACGGACCTGAACAATTCGCCGCCTGTCGCAGTAACTTCGCCGGTCTTCCGCAGGTGCTGGCGAAAGCGGAGCTCGCCGGTGCTGATCTCATCCTGGCCGATCTCGGCGTTTCCTCGATGCAGCTCGACGATCCGGCGCGTGGATTTTCCATGAAGCACGACGGCCCGCTCGACATGCGGATGAATCCTGTCCGCGGACAGGCTGCGGCCGCATTCCTGCAAAAGATCGATCCGGTAAAACTGGCTCGCGTCCTGGAAGAAAATGCCGACGAGCCGCGAGCCAAACTCCTGGCCGCCGCGCTCGCGGGCAAAGTCTTCCTGACCACGCTCGCGCTCGCATCCGCGATCCGGACCGCACTCCCGCGGTTGCCTAACGAGGAAATCCAGCTCACCGTTCGCCGCGCTTTCCAAGCCTTACGCATCGAGGTGAATGAAGAGTTCTCGGCCCTGGAAACTTTCCTGCGCCACCTCCCGTCATGTCTCAATCCCGGCGGCCGCGTCGCGCTTCTGACTTTTCATTCAGGCGAGGATCGCCGGGTGAAGAAATCATTCGCGGCTGGCCTGGAGGCCGGATTTTACCGTGAGATCGCGCGCGAAGTCATTCGTCCCGGTGCCGCGGAACGCAACGCCAACCCGCGTTCGGTGGCGGCGAAATTGCGCTGGGCGCGCCGGGCCGCCTGATCGGCCATCTCAGGTGCACGGCGAGGGGCCGTTTTCGTAGTGGAAGGCAAAAAGAGCGTCCATCGAGGGAAAACAGACGAATGGAGGGAAGTGGCTTAGATTATCGACACACAAAATGATGAATACAGATAGTTCGACCAAGGATAGCAATCTCACCGCAGCCCGCACCGCCTCGGCCTATGCCGCGACGAGCGCGACCACTCCGCTGGCGCCGTTTACGATCGAGCGCCGCGCCCTGCGTCCGAGCGATGTGCAGATTGAAATCCTCTACACCGGAGTGTGTCACTCCGACCTGCACATGGCGCGCAACGAATGGGGCAGCAGCATTTACCCGGTCGTGCCCGGTCACGAAATCGTCGGCCGCGTGACGGCGGTCGGTGAAAACGTGATCAACTTTAAACAAGGCGATCTGGCCGCAGTCGGCTGCATGGTCGATTCCTGCCAGGATTGCGCCAGCTGCGCGGATGGACTGGAGCAGTATTGCGAAAAAGGGCTGACCCTGACCTACAACAGCAAGGAAAAAGAGGGCACCGTCACCTACGGCGGTTATTCCGACTCGATCGTGGTCACGGAAAATTTTGTCCTTCACGTCTCCGACAAGCTCGACCTGAAAGCGACCGCACCGCTCCTGTGCGCCGGAATCACGCTTTACTCGCCGCTGCGTCATTGGAATGCCGGCCCGGGCATGAACGTCGGCATCATTGGTCTCGGCGGCCTTGGCCACATGGGCGTGAAATTTGCGCATGCCATGGGGGCGAAAGTCACCGTCATCACGACTTCAGTCGGGAAAGAAGAAGACGCACGCCGGCTCGGCGCCGACAGCGTGCTGATCTCGAAGGACGGGCTCGCGATGGAAAAAGCGGCCAATTCATTCGATCTGCTCATGAACACGATCCCGGTCGATCACGATCTCAATCCCTATGTCGCCCTGCTTAAGCGCGACGCGACGATGGTAATCGTGGGCGCGATCGAGCCGATCACGCATGACTTCGCCACCGCGCAGATCGTGCTGAAACGCCGGAGCATTGCCGGTTCGCTGATCGGCGGGATCGAGGAAACGCAGGAAATGCTCGATTACTGCGCAGATAAAAACATCGTCTCCGACGTGGAAGTGATCGAGATGGACCAGATCAACGACGCTTACGAGCGGATGCTAAAGAGCGACGTGAAATACCGCTTCGTCATCGACATGGCCTCGCTGAAGAAGGGAGCCTAACGATGGCACGCATAGTTCGTTTTCATGAAACCGGCGGGCCGGAAGTTTTAAAGATCGAAGAAGTCGAAGTGCCGGCGCCGAAAAAAGGCGAGGTGCGGATCGCGGTCAAGGCGATGGGGTTGAACCGCGCGGAATCGATGTTCCGCTCCGGGCAATACCTGGAAGTACCGAAGTTTCCCGCGCGGATTGGTTACGAGGTCTCGGGCACAGTCGAGGCGGTTGGCGAGGCCGTGGAAGGTCTCCAGGTCGGCGACGCCGTCAGCACGATCCCGGGTTTCATGATGAACGACTACGGAGTCCACGGCGAAATAGCGCTCGCCCCGGCGAGCGCGGTCGCGAAGCATCCGTCTTCGCTTTCGTGGGAAGAGGCGACCGCGATCTGGATGCAATATGCCACCGCCTACGGCGCGCTGGTCGATATCGCCAAACTGAAAAAGCGCGACACCGTTTTGATCCCGGCAGCGTCGAGCAGCGTCGGCCTGGCCGCGATCCAGATCACAAATTTGATCGGTGCGAAGCCGATCGCGCTGACCCGCACGAGCGAGAAACGCCAGGCCTTGCTCGACGCCGGCGCGGCGCACGTCATCGCGACGGAAGAACAGGATCTGGTGGCGGAAGTGATGAAGCTCACCCGCAAAAAAGGCGCGCGCATCGTCTTCGATCCGGTGGGTGGCCCGACAATCGCGAAGCTGGCGGCGGCAACCAAAGAGCGCGGAATCATTTTCCAATACGGCGCGCTCAGCACCGAGCCGACGCCGTTGCCCCTGATGGAAGTGCTCGGCAAATCGCTCACGGTGCGCGGCTATCTTCTCTTTGAGATCACGGGCGATCCCAGGCGCCTGGAAAAAGCCAAAAAATTCATCACCGATGGGCTCGCATCCGGAAAACTGAAACCGGTGATTGCGAAGACGTTTGCCGGCCTCGACTCCATCGTGGAGGCGCACCGCTACCTCGAGAGTAACGCCCAAATCGGTAAGATCGTCGTCACCGTCTAGCCTAACGAAACGGCGGTTTCGGGCGGAGACTGGAAGGGCTCGACAGGCGTGGCGCGCGGACGCAATGCTGGGCCCGGCATGAGTACACAGACAATTGGGATCCTGTTCGGCGGAGTATTGGCTGCGCTCTTCTTTGGCCTTTCCGGGGCCTTCGTCAAAGCGGCCACCCAGGCCGGCATCGGCACGGGACTATTCCTCTTCTGTTCAGGTCTCGGGACAGCCCTGGCGGGATTGCTCTTGTTCCTGTTTTTGCCCGACAAAACCTTCTCGTTCCGTTCCGCGACCTTCTCCTGGCTCGTCGGCTCCAGTTGGGCGCTGGGCGCGGGCTTGGTGGCGTTCGCGATCGCGAAATACGACATGCCGATCTCGAAATTGGTCCCGATCTACAACACCAACACCCTGATCACGGTCCTGATCGGGTTCGTTGTTTTCCTGGAATGGCGGGACGTAAACCCGACCAAACTTTTGCTCGGCGCCGTCCTCGTGCTTGTCGGCACCACCTTGGTCGCCACTTCCTGAACGCGACCGGCTCCGGCCTTGACTAACGAGCGCGCGAGACGCGGACGTCCGGGCGGTAGGTGATCCGGACGAGCAGGTCGCCGCGGCCGCCGCGCGGTTTGGGCATTCCTTCGCCGGGGAGACGAACCACTTCGCCGCGCTTGGCCCGTTTTGGAATCGTTAGGCGAATCATTCCGCCGCTCGGGCGTTCGATCATTTCCGCCCCGCCTTGCTCGGCGCGTTGCGCGCTGATCCGGAGATCGGTTCGCAGGTCCGAGCCGCGCGCCTTGAAGCGAAATCCCGGCAACGCTTTCAACCGGAGCTGGACGAAACCGCGCGCACCGCGCCTTGGTAATCGCAGGCGCGAACCCGGGGCGGTCATGGCGGGAATTTCCACCCGGTAGGTTTCGCGGCCGTCCGGATTGGCCGGATCGTTTACCTCCACATCGATCGCGGCGCCGCGAAGGAAATCGTCGATCCGCAGCCGGACTTCCTGGGTGATATTGTGCTCGATCTTCGCGCCACGTCCGGGCGCGGCGGCCTGACTCGCCTGGTCGAGGGCGCGATCGTAGGCGCGGCGGCGCGCCGGATCGCTCAGGACTTCGTAGGCGGCGTTCAAAGCCTGGGTTTGCGCCCGCGCTTCTTCGGAATTTGCATTCAGGTCCGGATGATGACGCTTCGCGAGCAGGCGATAGGCGTCGCGGATTTGCAGCGCGCTGCAATCACGATCCAAACCCAGAACCGCGTAAAGATTTTCGGGAGTTGCCGGCAAGCTGTCACCTTAGCCGCTCGCCGCCTGCGAGTCAGGCCGCGGGAATTTGCTCGATCGTCTGGTAAAGCTTCTGCGCGTCGACCGGTTTCGTGAGGTGATATTGAAAACCAGCCGCAGCGCTTTGCGCGACGTCGGTTTCCATTCCATATCCGCTCAACGCCACACCGACCACAGCCGTTCCATTGCGGAGCGCTTCCATCACTTCGTACCCGGTCCCGTCCGGCAGACCGAGATCGCTGATCAGGATGTCGAACGTCCCGGCGTGCCCGGCGAGAATGGCGTCGGCCTTGTTGTGCGCCACTTTCACGTCGTGCCCGCGTTTGCGAAGAAGACGCGCCATGAGGGTGGCCGTGGTGGGATGATCTTCCACCAGCAGAATCCGCCGCCGATTGCCTTCAACCAGCTGATGAGCGGCTGGTTCGCGCGCCACGATCCCGGCTTCGGCGCATGGCACCTCCAAAGTGAAACAGGCGCCCTTGTCGCGGCCCTCACTTTCCGCGCGGAGCGACCCGCCATGCATCTCGGCCAGGGCGTTGGAAATCGCGAGCCCGAGCCCGAGTCCGCCGAAAGTGTGATTGAAACTGGCGTCGGCCTGCTCGAAGGCGTCAAAGATTTTCGGGAGCGCTTCCGGCGGAATGCCCACGCCCGTATCGCGCACCGCGACGCGCAGATGATTATCCGGTTGGTTCTCTGTCCGGATCGTGATGTTTCCTGTCGGTGGCGTGAACTTCACCGCGTTGCGGATCAGGTTCCAAAAAATCTGCTGAATACGGGCCGGGTCACCATCGATGTGATGCCGCGCGGCCTTGAGTTCGAGCTGAATCTTCGGCTGCGGATTGGCAGGGTCGCCGCGCACGACTGCGATTGCTTCCTCGAGGAGGTCGTGCGCGTCGATCGTCTTGCGCTGGAGCTGCACCTTGCCGTTGGCGATGCGGGTGAGATCGAGCAAATCGTCGATCAGCTTCGCTTCCAGTTCCACGTTGCGGCGGATCATGGAAATGTCGGCCCGGATATCGACCGGGATATTTGGATCGGTTTCCATCGCGCTCGCCGCCATCAGGACCGGATTCAGGGGCGTGCGCAACTCGTGACTGAGGACGGCGAGGAAGCGATCCTTGGCCGCGTTGGCGCGCTGCGCTTCGGCCAGGCTGCGCCGGAGTTCGCCGCGCGTTTTGTCGAGCGAAGCAGCCAGGAGGCGCGCCTCGCTCGCGGCCTGTTTCGCGACCTCCGCCTGCGCCTGCGAATAGGCCGCGGTGCGTTCCCCGTAAAACGCCGAAGCGATCAGCGGCAACAGGACGACGATGGCGCGGGCCTCAGACTCTTGCGGCGTTCCGCCTAACAAGACCAGCATCGAGCCGTCTTCCGCCTCCAACCCGGTGGCGACGACGCGGGCGGCCGCGTCGGGGAAACAAAGCTCGGCGCGATGAAACGGCCGGCTCTTCGCTTCATCCAGAAATTTCTGCCACTCCTTCGCCCGCGGCAGCGTTTGCTGAAATCCGGGTCCGGGCAGAAGCACATCCAGATCGCGGTCGCAGATGAAAATGATCAGGTCGTCCGCGCCCGCCCGGGCCGCGAGCTGGCGCGCGGCAGCGGTGCGTGTCGCCGGCGGCGTGAGGTCGGCGACGAGCGCGAGGAGACCCAGCGGGTCATGGTTTGAATCACGCGGGTAGGACACAGACGACGGCGGTGCAGTTGTGGAAGCCGTTGAACTGACCTTCGGTGCGGGCGACCTGGCCGTAGGTGTTGCAGCCGGCGAAATGGGTTGGCCCAAGCACTTCTTTGAGCGCCTCCAATTCCACTCCAAATTCGCGCCCCATCCGGAGACGCGTCGCGACACAATCAAAAAACAGCGCCACCTGCGGCTTGTGTCCGTGCAGTTGTTCGACCGCCGCGCGCGTCGCGTTGGCCGCGGCATCGCGCGCGGCGCCCGGGTCGGTCGTCATGATACAAACTGCGGTTCCGGGCGGAATCTCCGCCGCACACAGGACCGAGCCATCCTCCTGCACCGCCAGCGGGACGCGCAGTTTGTAGCCGCTGCCGGTATCGATCCCGAGAATGTTATGCAGGAAAAAGGGCAGGGGATCGTTGCGATCGAACTTCTGCTTCGTGCTGCGCGCATGTTCCTCAAACACTTCGACGATGGGCGTGGCGTTCATGCTCACGAGGACGGCGCCAGTTGCTTCCGTGACCCGCATGGGCGGCGTGGCCGGCGACCAACCGTGCCGGACACCGACACCGATCGGTTTCGACGAAATAATCTCGAGGGCAACGGCGGCATCGGTTGCAAATTCTTCGTCGCAGAACACTTGAGTGCGCTTGAAATTCGCATCATCGCCCGCGCCGCCGCCGAAAAACTGGTGATTGCCGCCGGTGATGCGGGTCAGTTCCTCGATCAATTCGTCGGCGTGCCCGGCGAGCGCGTCGGTCAGGATAAGCGCGGCGCAATATTCCTGCGCGCTGGTTTCGCCACAGCGGAAGTTGGACGTCATCGTCTCCGCGACTTTGACTCGATTCTGGCTGATCCCGCGCCCGATGCCCGCGGTGAAACTGAGCTGCGAAGAAGAGATGGCGACCGCGCAGGCCTTGCCCTCACCTTGTGTTTCGCTGGTGAATTCGCCGGCGGAAGAGCAGCCGACGACCAGCTTGGGCGAACAGGCAGCTTTCACCGACCTAACGAGTGTGGGCGCGTCATATTTGGGCGAAACGAAAACAATGAGCGCATCGGGCTTGGCGGAGAGGCTTTTTTTGATCTGCTCTCCGAGTTCGCGCCCGGCAGCCTCGCTGTCGTCAACGGAAGCATAAACAACGGCCGTTTCGGTCTTGGTCATAGGGGTGGACGCTCGATGTTTCCACGCGGGCGGGCAAGCGGGATCGAAATCCGATCGCCTAATTGCGGCCTAGGTCAGAGTGCCGGGGACAGCTGACGAGATGATCGTTCACCATCCCGGTTGCCTGCATGAGGGCGTAGCAAATGGTTGAGCCGACGAACTTAAACCCGCGGCCTAACAAGTCGCGGCTCATGGCGTCGGACTCGGCGGTGCGCGCGGGCACCTGCGTCATGCTGCGCCAGCGATTTTGTTTGGGTTTTCCGTCGACGAAGCTCCAGAGATAGGCGTCCAGGGTCGTTTCCTGCTGCAGCTCGAGCAGGGCCTTCGCGTTCTGGATCGTGGCCGCGATCTTCAATCGATTGCGCACGATGCCGGCGTCGGCCAGGAGCCGCTTCACCTCGCGGGCGCCATAGCGCGCGATCTTCTCCGCGCGAAAAGCATCGAAGGCTTTTCGATAATTCTCCCGTTTCTTCAGGATGGTATTCCAACTCAGTCCCGCCTGCGCGCCCTCGAGAATGAGAAATTCGAAGAGCACCCGGTCGTTGTGCACCGGCACGCCCCATTCCTCGTCGTGATAGACGATCGCCTCTTCGGTCGTAGCCCAGGGGCAGCGCGGCATGCGCGGAGCATGCGCCAGGGAAGTGCGGAGGAACAGCAGATTATGCGCGCCCTTCAGTCGTTAGGAAAAGCGCGCACCCAGGTTAACTCGCGGCTTAGTGGGTGAGTCCACGCCATTTCTGCTTGCTCCGACGTCGGAATCATTTTTTTCGTTGTGTGGCGGAACGCAATCGGGCCAAACTCCGTTCTCCGACGCGGCGGAATTCGATGTCGAGACTCCGCCGCGGGGAGAGAGAAACAAATCGTCGGCTGAAAGGTCAAAGTTATGAACAAACCTGACAACTCCCGCATCGTCACCGCCACCAGGTCCGTCCCGTTTCTTTCCTATCGGGCGGCAGTCATTCTCGCTCTCACAGTGGTCTTTGGCTCTGTGCGAGCGGCCAATCATCCGCTCGATCCCCTCGACGCGACAGAGATCATTAGCGCGGCTCAGATTCTCCTGGACGGAGGCGCCGCCGTGCCCGGGGCGGCGTTTCAGAGTGTGGAGTTGCAGGAGCCGGCCAAGGAAGCGGTCCTGGACTTTCAGGCTGGCGATCCCATCGACCGGAGCGCGGTGGTTCATTTTCGCCAGAACAAAGAGAGTTTTCGGAGCGTGGTGAATCTTTCTGGCGGAACCTTTTCAGCGCCGGTTGAAATTCCAAAGTCGCAGGGTCAGCTCGGCCTAACGATCAGCGAGTTGCTGGACTTTAGCTTCCTGGCCGACAACGCGGACTACCAGGCCGCCCTGGCCCGGCGCGGCCTCGATACTCCCGAGGAACTGGCAAAAGTCTTTGTCACACCGCTGACCCCCAGTTCCTTCGGGTTGCCCGAGGAAAAGCGCCGCATCGTCAAGGCGCAAATGTATTACCTCGAAGGCGCCGGGATTAACCTTTACGCGCGGCCGATCGAGGGAGTGCAGGCCATTGTCGACCTGGACGAGCAAAGCGTCATCGAGGTCCTTGATTCCGGATTCGTGCCCCTGCCGGCCGACAATCATAACTTCGATGAAGCGACCGTCGCTGCTCGTTACGGTCTGCAGCCGGCGTTGAAACCCATTCGCATCACGCAGCCGCAGGGTCTGAATTTTTCGTTCGACGGAAACCTCGTTCATTGGCGGAACTGGCGTTTCCATCTGCGTTTCGAGCGCCGCGCCGGAACCATCATTTCGCTGGCCCGTTTCGATGGTCGCTCAGTGCTTTATCAGGGCGCCCTCGCGGAAGTTTTCGTTCCCTATCAGGATCCGGATCAGAATTGGTTTTATCGCACCTATATGGATGAGGGCGAGTTTGGCCTCGGAGCACTTTCTTCGCCCCTGGCCCGCGGCCTCGATGTGCCGGAGAACGCGGTTCTGATGAATGCCACGATCTCGGCCGCGATACCCGATCCCGGAGTGCCGGTGGTGCCGCTCGAGCTGACAAACGTGGTTGGCATTTTCGAGCGGGTCACGGGGAATCCCACCTGGCGTCATTTCGAACTGTTTGCCGGCGGCGGGCCTCTCTATGAAGGCCGGGCCGAAGTGGAACTGGTCGTCCGCATGATTGCCCAGGTCGGCAACTACGATTACATGGTCGACTGGGTTTTCTCCCAGGCCGGCGTCATCCGGGTGGACGTATCCCTGGCCGGGATCGACGTCGCCAAAGGCGTCCGCAGCCGCACGCTTTCGGATCCCACTTCTGCCGCCGACACGGCGCATGGCACCCTCGTCGCCCCCAATCTTTCGGCCATCAATCACAGCCACCATTTTAACTTCCGTCTCGACCTGGATATCGACGCGCGCCAAAACAGCTTCGCTTTGGGAAGGTTGAAGGTCATCAAACCTCAGGGGAGTCCGCGCAAAAGCGTGTGGGTCGTCGATGAAAAGGTCCTGCAAAAAGAAAAACAGGGTCAACTCGACGAAGGAGAGATCTGGCGCGTTTTCAATCCGGAGAAAAAGAACGCCGCCGGTTACCCCGTCAGCTACGTCTTGGAAAATCACGCGCACGGCGAGCCATTATTGGACGAGGAGGATTACAGACGCGCCGGCTTCATCGGCCATGACCTTTGGATCACAGCCTATCATCCTGAGCAACGCTACGCGGCGGGAGACAGTCCCAATCAAAACCCGGGAGAACCTGGCCTACCCCAATATATCAAGAACGACGAAGCCATCGAGAGGGCCGACATCGTGTTGTGGCACACGCTCTCCTTCCACCATGTTCCGGTGGCGGAGGATTATCCTGTCTTGCCGCGCGAACAGCTCTCCTTTGCGCTGAAACCGGCAAACTTTTTCGACCGGAACCCGTCGCTCACTCTGAGAAGAGCGCCCTTTGAGAAGCCCTGAGCCAGCCGTCGAAGGCTGGCAGGAAAGCGCGCGCCTAACGAAAGCTGAAAACTACGACTTGTAGCGCAAGCGCTTCTTGTGGCGGTTTTCTTTCATCCGCTTGCGGCGCTTGTGCTTGGAGATTTTTGCTTTTCGTCGTTTTTTCAGCGAGCCCATAGGGAAGATTTCAATCAGCCGATTTCGGAGTGCCGAAATTCAGCATCTGAAACCACAAAGCGACCGAACCCGGTCGCGCGCAGCGAAGTTAAAGGGATTGCGGCGCTTGGCAACTCATTTTGCGCCCGCTAATGCGCCGCGCAATTGCGCGACGTGTTCCGCCGGTTTTACCTGCCGCAAAATTTCCGCGATCCGTCCGGCGCCGTCGATGACGAACGTGCTCCGCTCCGCGCCCATGTATTTTTTGCCGTAGAGGCTTTTCTCGACCCAGACGCCGTAGGCGGTGACGATTTTTTTCTCCGGGTCGGAGAGAAGCGGGAAGGGGAGATCGTACTTGGCGATGAATTTCCCGTGGCTCGCCGCGGAATCGATGCTGACGCCGAAAATTTCCGCCCGCCCCTCAAACTCGCTCCAGGAATCGCGCAATCCGCAGGCCTGCGCCGTGCAGCCGGGCGTGTCGTCTTTCGGATAAAAATAAAGGACCACCGGCGTGCCGCGAAAGTCTTTCAGGCTCACGCTTTTTCCGGCGCCATATTTTCCGCCGACCGCCTCGGCGGTGAAATCGGGCGCGGCATCGCCCACGTTTAGTTGCGCGGAATCGGTCGTCATTGTTCGAAGAGAATAATCAGCACTCCGACCGCACACAACAGGACGCCCATGACGCCGGCCTCGTATTTCTCGAAGGCGCGCAATTTCACCTGCTCGATGCCGACGAGCGCAAGCCAGGTGAAAACGACCATGCCTGCGATGGTGGCGACGGTGAGGATGAGGGTGAGCAAGGCAAACCCGTACCAGCCGTAGCGCACGCCGGAGACGTAGACCGGCACGAACGCCTCGCAGGGCGAGAAAGTGAGGAGCGCGAGCAGGCTGGTGATGGCGGCGATATCGGACTTGGAAAACGAGAGTTTCTGCTCGCCATGATTGTGCCCGTGCTCGTGTCCGTGATCATGGTCATGCGAATGCCCGCCGCGCCCGAAATGAAGATGGCTATGGGCGTGCCCGGTCAGTTGCCGGTAAATATAGAAGAGCCCAAAAGCGATGAGTGCGCCGCCGGCGATCCAGGGAAAGAGCGCGCCGATGCGGTCGCTCAGGGCAATGCCGAGCCAGGCCACGATGAGGCCAAGGGCGGCAGTGAAGGAAGCGTGGCCGGTGGCGGCGAGCGCGGTGATGAGCAGCGTCTTCGAGCGGTTCCAGCGCTGCACCCGGGCAGCGAGGACGAAGGGCAGCCAATGGGTCGGGATGGCGGCGTGGAAAAAGGCGATCGTGAAACCGGTGATCGCGATCGTGGTGAGAACGGAGTCGTTCATCGGAGCAGGTGAAGCGGGACTGTGGGCTTCAATTCGCTGCCGTCAAAAAAAAGTAAGATAAAAAATCGGGCTGCAGGGATTTGAACCCTGGACCTCCTGCACCCGAGGCAGGCGCTCTACCAAGCTGAGCCACAGCCCGAACTTTTTCTCGCGACGCGGCCACGGGGTTTCAGACCCGAAGATTGCGCAGCGCACCTATTTCGCGCACTTCCCCGGCGCTGGCAAGTGATTCAATTGCGCTGAGAAAATCCGTTGACAACAGGGTCACTGCACGCATGATCGAAATCCGCTTGCCGTGACGATGCTTGCTTCGATTTCCACCTCTTCAGCCCTAACGAACGGGTCGCCGACGATCCTGCAATTTCCGTCAGCAGCCCAGCCGTTCCGTCCGTTCCTTGAGAAATATGACCGCTCAACTCCTGCAAGAAGCAGCCAAAGTGATTCCGAACCAGCAGTTGCTGATCAACGTCGTCTCCAAGCGCGTGCGGCAACTCGGGATCGGCCATCGACCGCTCGTCGAAGCCACCCCCAAATCCTCCCTCACCGATATTGCTTTAAAAGAAATCATCGCCGGCAAGCTTACCTTTGAGGAATTAAAGGACGAAGCCGCCGCCGGGGCGTAAACCTGTCTCGCGCGCCGGTCCCGGCTGACCATGCCCGCTGAGACCATTCTCAATCGCAAGGCGCTGCGCGATTTCCACATCCTCGAGCGCTTCGAGGCCGGGGTCGAGCTGAAGGGGAGCGAGGTCAAGTCGATCCGCGCCGGCAAAGCCAACATCGGGGACGCTTTTGCCCGGATCGAGAAAGGCGAGGCCTTTCTTTACGGGGCCGACATCCAGCCCTACGCGCAAGCCAGCCACGAGGTGCCGGCCTCGAAGCGGGTGCGCAAGCTTCTCCTCCACCGCCGCGAAATCGACAAGCTCTACGGCCTGACGAATATCGCCGGCCGCACCCTCGTCATCCTGAAGCTTTATTGGAAAAACGGGCGGATCAAAGCCGAGGTCGGCGTCGCCACCGGCAAGGAAGCGCGCGACAAACGGCTCGATCTGAAAAAGCGCGCGACCGATCGCGAGACGGCGCGCGAAGTGGCGCGCTTCAATCGCAAACACGGATAAAGAAAAGTGACGGGTGACGAGTGACGAGTGACAGGCGGCTGAAACTTGTCAGTTGCCGTCGGCTGCGGAACACTCCTCACTCGTTACCCGTCACTCGTCACTTCCCTTGTCTCCGCTTTTTCTCATCTTTCTCACCGTCTTCATCGACATGGTGGGATTCGGCATCATCATCCCGGTGCTGCCGCTCTACGCGCAGCATTTCCAGGCCACCCCGCTCGAGATCGGCTGGCTCACCGGCATCTACTCCGGGATGCAGATCATTTTCACTCCGATCCTCGGCCGACTCTCCGACCGCGTCGGGCGACGCCCGGTCCTGATCGTTAGTCTGGCCGGGACCGCACTCGGTTTTCTCGTCATGGGCTGGGCGACTTCGCTCGCCCTGCTCTTCGTCGGGCGCATCATCGACGGCATTTCCGGCGGCAACATCTCGACCGCGCAGGCTTACATCGCCGACATCAGCACGCCGGAAAACCGCTCGCGCGCGATGGGAATCATCGGCGCGGCCTTTGGCCTCGGGTTCACCTTTGGCCCCATGATCGGCGGAATCATGAGCCACATTTCGTATAGCGCCCCCTTTTATTTCGCGGCCGGGCTCGCCGCGGTGAATGTCGTGCTCCTGTATTTCATCCTGCCGGAAAGTCTTTCCGCCGAGCATCGCGCCCATCCGCAAAAGCGAACCCGCATGGCGGATGTATTTCAGCACGGCAACTCGCGCATGTTCGGCACGATCGTGGCCACTTACTTTTTCTCCATCACGGGCTTTGCCATCATGACGACGCTCTTCGCCCTCTATACCGAAAAGCAGTTCGGCTTTGACGCACGCAAGACCGGCTACCTGTTTGGTTTCATCGGCATTATCAGCGTCATCCTCCAGGGCGGCTTGATTGGCCGGCTCGTCAAAACATTTGGCGAGACCGCGCTCGCCCGCACCGGCCTGTTCCTGCTCGCGGCAGCTCTCGCCCTGCTGCCGTTCACGGCCACCATTCCGTTGTTGCTCGCGGCCTGCGCCGCGCTCGCCATCGCCAACGGCCTCGTCAATCCCACCCTCAACGGACTCGCTTCGCAGATGATCGATCGCAGCTGGCAGGGCCGCGCCCTCGGGCTCATGCAATCGGCCGGCAGCGTTGGCCGCCTCATCGGTCCGCTCCTCGGCGGTTGGCTTCTCATGTTCGACCTCGACAAGCCGCTGCACTTCTACGCGCGCACGCCGTTCCTCGCCGGCGCCGCGATTCTGCTGGTTGCGTTTGTCCTCGCTCTCAGCGTCCGTAAACCGGCGGGCGACCGGATCCCGGCAGCAGTGCCGGTCGAGGCCGACGTCTAACGAAAAAAATTATGAAGCGCTCCACTCTTCTCACTCTCGGCGGGATCGGTCTCGCTTCCTGGGCCATCTCGCGCGCGCTCCGCAGCGATGTTTCTTTCGCGGGCAAAGTCGTGATCGTGACCGGCGGCTCGCGCGGTCTCGGTCTCTCGATCGCCCGCCGCCTCGCGACCGAGGGCGCGCGTCTCGCTCTCTTTGCCCGCGACGAAGATGACCTGGCCAAAGCCTGCGCGGAATTGCGCGAGCTCGGCGGCGAAGCGCTTGCCGTGCCCTGCGATTTGCTCGACCGCGACCAATCGTTAGGCGCGATCCAGACCGTGGTCGATCATTTCGGAACGATCGACGCCCTGATCAACAACGCCGGCATCATCGAAGTCGGCCCGCTCGAAAATATGCGCCGGCCAGATTTCGAGAAATCGATGCAGCTGCATTTCTGGGCGCCGTTCAATTTGATCCAGCAGGTCCTGCCGCACATGCGCCGGGCCGGGGGCGGGCGCATCGTCAACATCGCCTCGGTCGGCGGGAAAGTGGCGGTGCCGCACATGGCGCCCTACAGCATGAGCAAATTTGCCCTCGTCGGGCTCTCCGACGCCTTCCGCGCCGAGCTCGCGCAGGACAACATCCAGGTCACGACCGTCACGCCCGGGATGATGCGGACCGGTTCGCAGGTGCACGCGAAATTCAAAGGCAATCACGGCGCCGAGTACACCTGGTTTTCGCTCTCGACCGCGCTCCCCTTCGCGGCGGTGGACGCCGAACGGGCCGCGGCCAAGATCGTGGAAGCCTGCCGCAACGGTCAGTCTTCGCTCATCATTGGTTTCCCGGCGCGAGTTGCGATTATCGGCAACGCGGTCTTTCCCAGTCTTACCGGCCGTTTCATGAAACTGGTCAACCGCATTTTGCCCGGCCCGGTCGGAGTGGAAGGCGACGAAATCAAATCTGGCCGGGAAGCGCGCCGCGCAAGAAAAATGCCGGCCTGGCTGGCGCGGATGGGGAGCAGCGCGGCGGCAGGCCAGCACGAAGCGTAAGCCGGGCTTGTGCAGGCGCAGCGGCTTTTCGTTAGCCTGGAATTGCCGGCTTCGGTGGCCGAGATGCTCGTTAGGCTGGATCCCGGACTGCCCGGGGTGCGCTGGACGGCGGCGGAGCAGATCCACCTGACCCTGGCGTTTCTCGGCCAGGTCGAGACGGAGATGGAAGAGAAACTAAAGACGCAACTGCTCGCGATTCAGTTCTCTCGTTTTTTCCTGCCGCTACACGGGCTCGGCACTTTCCCGGCGAAAGGCCGCCCGAAAGTCTTCTGGCTCGGAGTGGGGCGCGGCCATCCGCATCTCTTTCAGCTGCACAAGCGCGTCACCGACGCCGCGCTCGCCGCCGGGATCGAACCCGATCTGCGCCCGTGGCAGCCGCACTTTACCCTCGCGCGCTGTCAGGAGGTCGCGCCGCCGTCGCTCGCGACGTTTCTGCGCGCCCACGCCGAGTTCGACGCCGGGCTTGTCCCGATTGATTCCTTCGAATTGAAATCGAGTCGGCTCACGCCCGCCGGGTCGATTTACCGGACCGAGTTGAGCGTGCCGGCGAGCGCGTAGGAGACAAAGGCCGCTTGCCATCGGCCTTCTTCGTTTTATTAACCCGGATCATGAAACGAATCCTTGTCCTCGTCGCGCTCGGCGCGCTTCTCGGCCTAACGAATCTGCCAGCGGCCGAAGCGCCTCCTTCAGTTATCGCGCTCAAGGCGGCGCGTCTTTTTGACGGCAAATCAAAGACGCTTTTGCCTAACGGCGTCGTGCTGGTCGAGGGCAAAACCATTACTGCCGCCGGGAGCAACCTCGCCATTCCGGAGAATGCTCAGGTGATCGACCTTGGCGACGCCACTCTTTCGCCGGGATTCATGGACGCGCACACCCATCTCGTCGCCGATTATTCCGGCAACTACAACGAGCTCCGGCTCAAGATGCTCGATCAAAACATCTCGCAGCTCGCGCTCGAGATGATCCCCAACGCCCGCGCCACCCTCGCGGCCGGCTTTACCACCGTGCGCGATCTCGGCGCCGGGTTTCCGAATTCAAACGATTTCCCCGACGTCTCGCTCCGCAACGCCATTAGCGAAGGGATGGTGGAGGGTCCGCGCATGCTCGTGGCGACGCACGGGATTGGTGCGACCGGCGGCCATTTTGACGGCACGAACGGTTTTCGCGACATGCTTTTCGGGGCTGAGCCCGATTGGCAAAATGGGATCGCCGACGGTCCCGATGCGATCCGGAAAGCGATTCGTTTCGAGGTCAAAAATGGCGCCGACGTGATCAAGGGTTCGGTCTCGGGTGGCGTGCTCTCGTTAGCCGATGAAGTGGATGTGCCGCAGATGACGCCGGAAGAGCTGACGGCCATGGTCGACGAAACGCATCGGTTGCGGAAAAAAGTCGCGGTCCATTGCCACGGTGACGCGGCGGCCAAGGAGGCGATCAATGCCGGCGTCGACTCGATCGAGCACGGCTCCTTTCTCAAGCCCGACACGTTGCAGTTGATGAAACAAAAAGGCGTCTACCTCACTCCGACCCTGATGGCGACGGAGTGGGTCATGCAGAAGATCGCGAATTATCCGCCCGCCATTCAGGAGAAAGGGAAAGCGGCGGCCGCGGCGCGCTCTGAAATGTTTCGCAACGCGGTCAAACTGGGGGTGAAAATTTCCTTTGGAACGGACGCGGGCGTTTTCCCGCACGGCCAGAACGCGAAGGAATTCGCGCTCATGACCGGCCTCGGGATGAAACCGATCGATGCCCTGATCAGTGCGACCTCGGTCGACGCGGAACTCTTCGGGATTGCGAACAAGCTCGGCACCTTGGAAAAAGGAAAGCTGGCCGACGTCATCGCGATGCCGGGCGATCCGACGGCCGACATCACCGCGACCGAGCGCGTCTTCTTTGTCATGAAAGAGGGCAAGATCGTGAAGAACGACGCCAAGCCTTAGTCGAACGGATATTGGATTAACCGCCGAGAACGCAAAGGGCGCAGAGTGGGAGAAATTTCTTTTGTTTTCCTCTGCGCCCTCTGCGAACTCTGCGGTTAACATTTTCCCATGAGATTCGAGAATCAGGTCGCAGTCGTTACCGGGGCAGGGCGGGGGATTGGGCATGCCATCGCCGTTAGGCTGGCAAAGGAGGGCGCGCGGATCGCCGTCGTCAGCCGAAGCGAAACCGCCCAGCGAACCGCCGACGAGATCAACGCCAGCCGCGCCGAAGCCGCGAAGGCCTACGCGGTCGACGTTGCCGATCATGCCGCCGTCCAGCAGACGAGCGCAAAAATCCTCGAAGACTTCGGGCAGATCGACATTTTGGTGAACAACGCCGGTGTCACGCGCGACGGATTGAGCATGCGTATGTCGATGGACGACTGGGACACGGTCATGAACACGAACCTGAAGGGCGCCTTCAGTTTCACCCAGGCGGTTATGCGCTCCATGATCAAGCGGCGGAGTGGGCGCATCATCAACATCAGCTCGATCGCCGGCCTGATGGGTAACGCCGGACAAGCCAACTACGCCGCGAGCAAAGCCGGCCTCATTGGCCTAACGAAAACGCTGGCGCGCGAGCTGGCCAGCAGGGGGATCACAGTCAACGCCGTCGCTCCCGGGTTCATCATGACCGATATGACCGATGTCCTTTCCGACCAGATCAAGGAAGCGATTCTGCCCCGGATTCCGCTGGGCAAATTTGGCGAGGGCGAAGACATCGCCGCGGCCGTCGCCTTCCTGGCCTCCGGGGAGGCGAAATACATCACCGGCCAGGTCCTGACGGTGGACGGCGGGATGGTGATGTAGCTTCGCGGGGCAGCCTTGCGCCCGCTGACGGCCCGGTCCACGAGCACCAAATCTGCTCCGAATGAAGGCCGGCCTTGAAAACGCTTTCCTTCATCGCAGCCCTAATCCTCGGGTGGTACGCCTACCATCGGCTTAATCCGCCGGTCTCTTACCCGCCGGGCGTGCTCGTAGCCAGCGATCCCGTACAAACTGACGCTGCACTCGACGACGCCGGGCTGACCTATGGAAAGTTCGAGCTCAAACCGCTGGCTCATTTCTCGCTCGAGGCCCGTGTCCTGCACCGGAAAATCTATCGCTACGATCGCGGAGCCGCCCTTGTCCCGGTCGATCTCGCGGTCGGCTGGGGGCCGATGTCGGACCAGACTGTGCTCGATCGCCTCAAAATCAGCCAAGCCTCGCGCTTCTTTTACTACGAGTACAAGGGCCAGCCTCCGATCGCGCGCGAAGAGATCACCTCGCATGCGACCAATCTTCACCTCATCCCGTCGAGCAAAGAAATCGCCGCCCAGTGCCGGAGCCTCCGAAGCGGTGACCTGATTCATCTTTCCGGTAAGCTCGTCGAGGCAAGCGGGCCCGGGATCGGGACTTGGCGCAGTTCGTTGACCCGCACCGATTCAGGGAATGGTGCCTGCGAGCTGGTCTGGGTGGAAGAGATCAATACCCGCCCGCGCTGAAGAAGTCTTGCCGGTTGCGAGCGCCTGCCATCCGCTTCATCGTGGAGAATGAGCATTGAAAAAGCGACGTTTGGGGCCGGATGTTTCTGGGGAGTGGAGGCGGTCTTCCGGCAAACGGCGGGAGTAAAAGATGTCGCGGTTGGCTATGCGGGTGGAAAAACAGAAAATCCTTCTTATGAGCAGGTTTGCAGTGATGAAACTGGACATGCGGAAGTAGTCGAAGTCGATTTTGACCCGTCGGAAGTGACCTACGAGGCGCTGCTCGAAGTCTTCTGGCGCAACCACGATCCGACCACGCGCAATCGCCAGGGCCCGGATGTCGGCTCGCAGTATCGCTCGGTCGTCTTCTATCATTCGCCGGAACAAAAGGCCGCCGCGGAAACGAAGCTGGCCGAGTTGGAGCAGAGCGGACGATTCCGCCGGCCGATCGTGACCCTGATCGAGCCCGCGCCGACCTTTTATCGCGCGGAAGAATATCATCAGCAGTATCTCGCGAAACACGGCCGCACGCATTGCGCGATCTAGCCGCGATTCTTTGGCGATGAATCGGGAGGTCGTTCGCACTTCGAATCTGGCCGGGGACGGGGCAGCCCTGATCCTGCGCGAGGCGCGCAAGGCGCTCGCTGAGCGGGGCGAGTTTCGCATCGCGCTTTCCGGCGGGAACACACCGCGGCCGATTTACGCCGAGTTCGGGCGCATCGCGCGCGATCTGCCGTGGGAACGAGTCCGCTTCACTTTTGGCGACGAGCGCTGCGTGCCGCCGGATAATGCTGAGAGCAATTACCGGATGGCGCGCGAGGCATTGTTCGAGCCGTATGCGGTTCCGGAGAAATCGGTTCTGCGAATGCGCGGCGAAATCGAACCGATCCTCGCCGCGCAGGAGTACGAAGACGCCCTCGCGCTTCTCGCTACACAACACGGCGAGACGATCTATCGCCACGACCTCATGCTTCTCGGAATGGGCGACGACGGGCACACCGCCTCTTTGTTTCCCGGCACCACCGCGCTGGACGAGCAGGTCCGGCGGGTCGCGGCCAATTACGTTCCGAAACTGGATGCCTGGCGCCTGACCATGACCCTGCCGCTCCTCAACCAATCCCGGCACGTCCTCTTCTTCGTCAGCGGGGAAAAGAACCCGGAACTGCTGGAGCGCGTCCTCGCCGGCGACTCCGAATTTCCCGCCGCGCAGGTCAATCCGCCTAACGGGGAGTTGACCTGGATGATTGGCGAGCGCACCTAACGAGGTGGCAAAAGCGCGCACTATCCTTGTCACCGGCTCGGCCGGGTTGATCGGCTCGGAGACGGTCAAGCGCTTCGCGGCCGACGGCTGCCGCGTCGTCGGGCTCGATAACGACATGCGGGCGCGCTTTTTCGGCGCGGAGGCGTCCACCCGCAAAACGCGCGACGCGCTGCAGGCGAGCCTGCCGTCGTACCAGCATCACGAGGTCGACATCCGCGACGCCGCGGCGGTGAACGAAATTTTCAAAACCCACGGGCGCGAGCTGGCCGCGATCGTCCACGCCGCGGCGCAACCGTCGCACGACTGGGCGGCGCGCGATCCGCAGATGGATTTCACGGTCAACGCCAACGGCACCCTCAATCTCCTCGAGGCGGCGCGAAATTTTTGCCCGGAAACGCCCTTCGTTTTCACCTCGACCAACAAAGTCTACGGCGACACGCCCAACCGCCTCCCGCTCCAGGAACTCGAGCTGCGCTGGGAGATCGAGCCGGGGCACGAGTACGAGCCGGGCATTTCCGAAAACATGAGCATCGACCAGACGAAGCACTCGCTCTTCGGCGCCTCCAAGGCCGCGGCCGACATCCTGGTGCAGGAATACGGCCGCTACTTCGGGATGCCGACCGCCTGTTTCCGGGGCGGTTGCCTAACGGGACCCGCCCATGCCGGGACCGAGCTGCACGGCTTTCTTTCCTACCTCATGAAGTGCACCGTCAGCGGCCGGCCCTATCGCGTTTTCGGCTACAAGGGCAAACAGGTGCGCGACAACATTCACAGCTTCGACCTGGTCGAGGCTTTTGCCGCGTTCGTTAGGGCGCCGCGCGTCGGCGAGGTCTACAACATCGGCGGGAGCCGCCATTGCAATTGTTCAATGCTGGAAGCGATCGCGCTCTGCGAAGAAATCAGCGGCCAGAAGCTTTCCTGGGAATACGTCGAGGACAACCGCATCGGCGATCACATCTGGTGGATCAGCGATGTGCGAAAATTCCGCGAGCATTATCCGGCATGGAATTTCCGCTACGGACTGCGGGAGATTCTCGAGGAGATCCACGCCGCACTGCTCCCGGTGTAGTGGCGGGCGTGTCGCCCGCATCTTTCTTTTTCGCGCCTGCGGCCGACACGGCCGCCGCTACATCAGTACTGCTCGCCTTCGTCTTCGCCCGCGGGCAGCACCCGGTCCGGGATGGCCCAGACGTGGACCATGACCGCGATCCAGAAGATCGGAAGAAGGAAGAATCCAAAACCCGCGGTGCCAGTCGCGATCAATAACGCCAGACCGACCGCCATGGGGGCGCCGAAAAAGATGAGCAAAAGACCGATCAATCGGTAGCCCTTGTAGATGTGCCCGAGGCCCGGGACGATGCTGAGCATGACCGCGACCATGTCGCTGGCCTGGCCTTCAGCGGTTTCGAGTAGCCCGGTCGCCGGCGTCGGCGTGGCGAACGGTTTTTCCGTAGATTCGGTGGCGGGTGCGTCTGTGTATTCCAAAACAATTCCTCCGCTGGCTATGGTCAGCAGCGGGGCAGGCTTCGTCAAGCGCGCACACTCGAGACTCGCCGCGCCGCCATTTTTCCGAAACCATCGCGCCATGCGAGGGAGATGCGCGATCATATCGGCGCTGCTGATTTGGCACGGCGTTTCACAGACGTGGGGTGGCGGGCTGGACCGTTACCGCGCACTGGTCGTGGCGGATCCGGCAGGTGCGCCGATGTCGTTAGGCAAAGTCCGCCTCACTTACCTCGGGACGAACGGTTATCGTTTCGAAATCGGGAAGCACGCGCTTCTGATCGATCCATACTTTTCCAGAGTTGGCCTGGGTGCGTTTGTTTTTCGTCCGCCGATCGCTCCGAACGTGACCGAGATCGAGAGGGGCTCCCGTTTCTTCGACAAAACGGAGGTGATCCTGGCGACGCACGGCCACGTCGATCATTTATTCGATGTGCCGCCGATCATGCAAAAGACCCGCGCGCAACTGTTCGCTTCGCGTACCGCGGTCGATCTGGCGATCGCGGCCGGTGCGCCGCCGGCGCGTTGCGCGATGGTCGCGCCCGGCGACGTCCGGCAAATCGGTCCGTGGAAAATTCGCGTCCTGCCGGCGGCGCACGATCGCGTTTTCCCGCTCGGGATTCCATTTCCGGGTCCGCGGAAAGGGACCGATCGTCCCCGCCGGGCGAGCGATTGGGTTTGCGGTCAGCCACTGGCTTTCCTGATCGAGGCGGGCGGGAAACGCATTTACATCGACTCCGGTGGAACGCCGGCGCTGCTCCCGCCTAACGATCTCGGTCCGGTCGATCTCGCGATTCTCGGCGTGGCTTTGTCCGATGCGCGGGCGCGATTTCCCGAGGCCGTCCGCCGGTTGCGTCCGCGTTTCGTTTTGCCGAGCCACCAGGATGATTTCTTTCGGCCGCTCAGCCGCGGCTTCGCTTTTGGTCCGCTGACCGATTTCCCGCGGGTCCGGCGGGACGACGCGCGCGAGAAACTTCCCGGGCGCCTGATCCTGCTCGATTATTTTCAACCGTGGACGCTGCCGTGAACAGGCGGCGCGCCCCGGCGGTATTTTTTGCGCTTCAAATCCGCCCAGAAACTGCAAGATAGCGAGATGGCCGCGCTCACTGAGATCGTTCGCTTTACCGATGGATACCTGCGGATCGCGGAAATCGAGGATTACCCGAATGCCCTGAACGGCCTTCAGATCGAGAATTCCGGCGAGGTCACCAAAATCGGCGCGGCGGTCGACGCCTCGAGCCACACTATCCAGATGGCGGTCGAAGCCGGCGTCGATTTTCTGATCGTGCATCACGGTCTTTTCTGGCCTGGCTTGCGTTCGGTGACCGGCGCGCTTTATCAGGCGCTCAAGCGTGCGCTGGAGCACAATCTCGCGCTCTACAGCGCGCACCTCCCGCTCGATTTCCATCCCAAAGTCGGCAATAACACGCTCTTCGCCGCCGCCCTTGGGTTCGGTGAAACGCAGCCCTTTCTCGAATTGAAAGGTCAACCGGCGGGCTTGCTGGCGGAGAGCACGCTGCGCCGCGATGAGCTGATGTCCCGGCTCGAGGAATCGTTAGGCGGACCGGTCCGCTGCATCGGCACCGGCCCGATGGAAATAAAACGGATTGGAATCGTGACCGGCGGCGCGGGCGGGGAAATTTACGCCGCGGCCAAGGACGGCATCGACACCTACATCACGGGCGAGGCCCCGCATTGGGCGGCGGTCGCGGCGGAGGAACTCGGGATCAATCTTTTCCTCGGCGGTCATTACGCGACCGAAACTTTTGGAGTCAAGGCGCTCGCCGCCGAGCTGGCGGAGAAGTTTGGCGTGCCATGGGAGTTTCTCGATCATCCAACCGGCTTGTGACGACCTTTCCCACATCGTTTCGTTAGGCGCGAGGGCCATGGACGAGTTCGTTCTTCTGCTCGCGCTGCTCTGTTCCGTAGCCGCGCTCGCCCTCATCAAGATCCTGCTCGACCGGATTGCGAAACTGAGCGCGCGCGTCGCCGATCTCGAACAAAAGCTGAGACAACCCGAACCCGCCCGCCGACCGGAGAAGGTTGAGATTCCGCCTTCGCCCTTGCTCGCGCAAACGCCGCCGCCCGCCGTCTCGCGACCGGCAGCGACACCGCCCCCGTTGCCGATTCCGCCGCCGATCCCGCGGCCCCCGCTGGCGCCGGCGACGCCCTTCAACTGGGAAGCCTTCATGGGGGTAAAGATGTTCGCCTGGCTGGGCGGTCTCGTGCTTTTCCTCGGGGTCGTTTTCCTGGTGAGATATTCCTTCGAGAACAATCTCATCACGCCGTTCGGGCGGGTTGCGATCGGGGCGGCCGTCGCGGCAGGCTTGATCGCGCTCGGCTGGTGGCTGGCACGCGGCCGCTACGGGATCACCGCGCAGAGCCTTTGCGCGACCGGGATTGTGATTCTCTACGCCGATCTGTTTGCCGCGCATTCCTTTTACGGGCTTGTTTCCCTAACGACCGCGTTTTTCGCCATGTCGGCCGTGACGCTCTTTTCCTTCCTTCTCGCGGTCAACCTGAGCGCGCAGGTCATCGTTATTCTGGGATTGTTAGGCGGCTTCCTCACCCCGGCGCTGTTGCCGAGTGAGCTGGATAATGCGCCCGCGCTTTTTCTTTACATCGCGCTGCTCGATCTCGGGCTGGCGGCGGTCGCGCTGCGCAAAGGCTGGACTTATCTCCTCCTGCTGGCGGCGCTCGGCACCGCCCTCACGCAAATCGGATGGGTGGCGCAATTTTTCGACGTCACCAAGGGCGGTATCGCCTTCTGCATCTTCCTCGCGTTCGAGGCGCTCTTTCTTGCGCTCTATTTTTTCCGGAAACGCAGCGAGCCGTCACTCTTCGCCACCGCGGCGGCGGCGGTCAGCGGTTTCACCGCCCTTGGGTTTGGCTTCTGGTTTCTGGCGGTCCCGTCACTCGCGCGCCAGCCGCTTTTTTTCCTGGGATTTGTCTTTCTCGCCGATGCCGGCTTGCTCGCGTTGCCGGTGCTCGGACGCGCCTCCCGCCTGCTCGCGGTTGCGGCCGGCGCGGTCGCTTTCGCGCTGGTGGCGGCATGGATTGGATTGTTCGGGCACGAGGTGCCGCTGCTGGCCGCGCTCGGTGCGATCGTGGTTTTCGCCTTGCTCCACGCCGCCACCGTCCCGGCTGCGGCTTTTCGTCCGGGTCTTTTGCCAATCACCGCCGCGGGCACGGTCACGCCGTTTGTTCTGCTCGTGATTTTGCTCGAGCGCATCGAGCTGGCGAATCCGACGCCGATCTTTTTGGTAGGACTGATTCTCAGCGCCATCCTGCTGGCCGCGGCGATCTGGAAACGCGCGGATTGGCTGGCGGGCGCGGCGCTGCTCGGGGTCGCTCTGCTCGAGCTGAGCTGGCAGGCCGACCGGTTCAGCAGCGGACAGGCGATCCCGGCGCTGGTTTGGTACGGCCTCTTTCTCGTCCTCTTTGTGGTCTTTCCGTTTTGTTCTGCCGAAAAGGAAAAGGCGCGGTCGTGGGCGATCAGCGCGCTCGCCCAGGTGCTCCAGTTCTGGCTTGTCTACGAGGTCGTGCGGCGCGTTTTCCCTAACGACTGGATGGGATTGCTGCCCGCTCTCTTCATTCTCCCGGGCGCGATCGGTGTCTGGGCGCTCCGGAAAATTTACCGGGCCGATCCCGCGACCGGCGACGCCCGGCTGGCCTGGCAGGGTGGGGCGCTCCTGCTTTTCGTTAGTCTGATTTTCCCGCTCCAGTTCGACCGGGAATGGATCACGCTCGGCTGGGCCCTGGAAGGGCTGGCTTTGCTCTGGCTCTTTGGCCGGGTGCCCCATCGCGGACTCCGGCTGGTCGCGGTGCTTCTGCTCTGCGCCGCCTTCGCCCGGCTCGCGCTCAACCCGGCCGTTTTCGAGTATCACAAACGCAGCGGGACGCGGATTTGGAACTGGTATCTCTACGCCTACGGAGTGACGAGTTTCTGTCTCCTCGCCGGGGCCCGGCTCTTCGCCCGCTCGCCCGGGAAGTCGATCGAGCGCTTCGGGCCGGCCTTACTTGGATCGTTAGGCACGATCCTGGTTTTTCTGCTCCTCAATATCGAGATCGCCGACTTTTTCTCGATCGGGCCGACCCTGACCTTCTCCTTCTCGGGCAATTTTGCCCGCAACATGACTTACTCGATCGCCTGGGCGCTTTTCGCGCTCGGGTTGATCGTGATCGGGATGCGGATCAAACAGAAAGCCGCCCGTTACGCCGGTGTCGCGCTCCTCGGGATCACGCTGGCGAAGTTGTTCTTCCACGACCTGAACGACCTCGATGAGCTTTACCGCATCGGCGCTTTCGTCGGGGTCGCGGTCATCCTGATCGCAGCTTCCTTTATCTACCAGCGCTTCCTCGCGCCGGCCCCTACCGAGCGATGAGTGGGAAGTGTTTGCGTTTTCTGCGGAAGGCGTTGGTCGTCTTCGCCGGTCTGCTGGCACTTTATTTTGTCGTCCGCGGGGAAGAAAACTGGCGCGGGGCGCGCGCGCTGGCGCAGTGCGAGCAGAAGTTGCGGGAGGCGGGCGAGAGTCTCGAGTTGCGCTCGTTCCTGCCGGCGCCGGTTCCCGACGCGGAAAATTTCGCCGCCGCGCCGATCGTGCAGCAGCTCATCGGGATCGCCGCAACCAAAGGCGACCGGAAATTGATCGCGGAAGAGGAACGTCTCGAAGAGGTCTCGTTGTTGCCCAAACCAATCAAACCCGGCCGCCCGAGCGCGGGAACTGGGAGACAGGCAAGACAATCGACCTTTCGAAGTGGGCCCAATACCTGGAAAAGCCGGCGCCTTCGCCGAACGACGCCCCGGAGCAGGTGATCGCGGCGCTGGCACGTTTCACGCCGGAGCTGAGCGACTTCGCGGAGGCGGCCGCGCGCCCGGCGGCGGTGTTTCGAGCAAATTATGATCAGGGACCGCAATTCAGCATTCACCATTTTTCCATCCTGACCCGCTTCGCCGGGATCTATGGACTGCGCGGCGCGGCTCTGCTAGACGCGGGCCAAAGCGACCTCGCTTATCGCGATCTCCAAACTCTCTACCGGCTGCAGGCCGCGCTTCGACCGGAGCCGCTGCTCATTTCGTTTCTCGTTAGGCGGACGCTCTGGCATTTCTTCGACCAACTCCTGTGGGAAGGCCTGGCAAATCACGCTTGGAACCCGGCGCAGTTGCAAGAGATCGAAGCGCTGCTCGAGCGCTCAGACTGGCGGGCCGACTATGCGCACGCCCTCCGTGGTGAGCGTGCCTTCGGGCGAATCTATTACGCGCAGTTGCGGGCCAGTAATGACGGACCGCAAAGGATGGAGGCGCAGTTGCAGCCCTGGGTCGAATTTCCGCTGGGTTGGAAGCGGCTGCTCAAGATCGTGCCCGGAGATGCGATTCTCGGTTGGAATCAGGCAAGACAGGAGGGCGTGTCGCAGGAAATCCTGGGCTGGATCGAGAACGGCACCGACAAAATCGATCCGCGGAAAATCAAAGAACTGGAGCGCGCTTGGGAAAGACGAAGGACCACGCCCTACAACTTGTTCGTCAAAGAAATGCTTCGATTCAATCCGGTATTCTGCTCCGCGCTGCGAGGTGATCGTCGCGACCGAGGAAGCGCGCACCGCCTGCGCGATCGAGCGCTTTCGTTTCGCGCAGGGCCGTCTCCCGACGAGTCTTTCGGCGAGTTGGTGCCAGCCTATTTGCCGGAACTGCCGGTAGATCCTTGTCGGGCAACGGCCCGCTCCGTTATCTGGCCGCGTCCGGAAGCCAGTTATCGGCTTTATTCGATCGGCTGGAATGAGACGGATGACGGCGGCAAGATCGCGCTTCAAAGCGGAAGGAGACACACCGCGATGAGTGAAAAGGGCGATTGGGTTTGGCGAAGCGCGCCACGTTAGGCGCGAAAGTTTCTCCTTTCACAAATCGCGCGCCGTTGTTCCTTCTTGGCCATGCCTGCCAGCGAGGACAAACGGGTCAGCACGAAGGCGACGAGCATCATCGGTCTCGCCGTCCTTTGCAGCCGCGTCCTGGGCTTGATCCGCGAGATGGTGATCGCCGCGCTCTTTGGGGCGTCGAAGAACATGGACGCGTTCCTGACCGCTTTCCGCGCGCCCAACATGTTGCGCGATTTGTTTGCCGAAGGTGCGCTCTCGACCGCGTTCGTGACGACGTTTTCGCGCCGGATCGCGACGGAGGGCGATCAATCGGCCTGGCGGCTGGCGAGCAAGGTGGCGACGCTCACCCTCGTTTTCATGAGCGCGCTGACCCTGCTCGGGATTCTCTTGGCGCCGATTGTGATCGGGATTCTCGCGCCCGGTTTCTCGGCCGAGAAAGCCGCTCTCACCGTCCTTCTCGCGCGGATCATGTTCCCTTTCATCCTCCTCGTTTCGCTGGCGGCGCTGGTCATGGGAATGCTGAACGCAAAGAATGTCTTCGGGGTGCCGGCGCTGGCTTCGAGCTTCTTTAATATCGGCTCGATCGTCGGCGGGGTGGCGCTGTGCTATTGGATCGAGCCACAGGCGGATTGGCGGCATCCGCAGTTCACCCAACGCGGCCTCGCCGGACTCGCCTTCGGCACCCTGCTCGGCGGTCTGCTCCAGTTGCTCGTGCAGGTGCCCTCCGTCGCCAGCGCGGGATTTCGTTTCCGATTCGACTTCGATTGGCGCGACCCGGGCGTTCGCACCATCCTCACGCTGATGGGCCCGGCGACGATCGCGGCCAGCGCGGTGCAGGTAAACGTGGCGGTGAACACCGGGTTCGCTTCGACGTTAGGCGACGGTCCCATTACCTGGCTGAACATCGCTTTTCGGCTGATGCAATTGCCGCTCGGAGTCTTCGGCGTGGCAGTCGCGACCGTCGCGCTGCCGCTCGTCTCGCGCAGCGCCGCGCTCGGCAACGCCCGGGAATTTCGCGGCGCCCTCGCGCATGCCATGCGGCTGGTCATGTTGCTCACGATTCCGTCCGCCATCGGGCTGATCATCCTGGCGGAACCGATCATCGCGCTGATTTATCAGCATGGAAAATTCGACGCTGCGGCCACGGTGCAGACGGCGGCCGCGCTGCGCTTTTACGCCCTCGGGCTGGCCGGTTACGCGGGCATCAAGGTGCTCGCTCCCGCCTTCTACGCTCTCGATAAGCGGCATCTTCCGATGCTCGTTAGTCTTCTTTCCATCGGGGTGAATTTTGGGCTGAACTGGTTTTTTACCTTCCAACTCGGGCTCGGCCACCGCGGCCTCGCGCTCTCGGTCAGCCTTGTCGCGATCACGAATTTTCTTCTGCTCTACGCCCTGATGCGCCGCCACACCGGGCGGCTGGAAACCGGCGCGATGCTGGTGGCGTTAGGCAAAATCGCCATCGCCGGCGCGGTCCTGGCGGCGGTCTGCCTGCTCTCGCTGCGGTTTTTCATGGCCGGGGCGACGGAGGCGGCAACGTGGAGGCTGATTCTGCAGATGCTGGTGACGATCGGGATCGGGGCGGTGGCGTTTTTCGGGACGGCTTTCCTGCTCCGCGTGCCCGAGGTGCAAGACGTAGTCCTGCTCGCGCGGCGAAAGCTGAAGTTGTAGCCGCGCCTAACGACTCAGGGCGCGGTCGAGGTCGGCGATGAGATCGTCCGCATGCTCAAGGCCGATGGAGAGGCGGAGAAGGGTCTCAGGTGTGCGGGTGTCGGGGCCCTCGATCGATTGCCGGTGCTCGATCAGGCTTTCCACGCCGCCGAGGCTGGTGGCGCGGGTGAAGATGCGGGTGTCGTTAGGCACGGTCATCGCCCGGGCGCGATCGCCGTTGATTTCACACGAAACCATCCCGCCAAACGAGCTCATCTGCCGAAGGGCGAGGGCGTGCTGCGGATGCGAGGCGAGCCCGGGATAATGGACGCGCGTGATCTGCGGATGCGATTCGAGGAATTGCGCGACGCGGAGCGCGTTTTCCGAGTGCGCGCGCATCCGCCACGGCAGCGTCTGGATGCCGCGATGGACGAGCCAGCAATCGAACGGCGCCGGGACCGCGCCGCCCACTCCCTGGATTTCGCGCAGGCGCTGGAAAAGTTCGTCGTCGCGCTTCGCCACGATGGCGCCGCCGAGGACGTCGCTGTGGCCGCCGATATATTTGGTGGTCGAATGCATGACCAGATCGGCCCCGAGATCGAGCGGACGCTGAATGATCGGCGACCAGGTGTTGTCGCAGGCGAGGAGGGCGCCGGCCGCGTGCGCGATTTCCGCCACCCCGGCGAGATCAGTCAGTTTCGTGGTCGGATTCGACGGTGTCTCGACCCAGATGAGCCGGGTTTCTTTGCGCACGGCATTCCTGACCGCGTCGAGGTCGGTCATGTCGATGAGATCGACGGCCAACTGCCAGCGACCGAAATAGATCGCGCAGAACTTTTTGGATGCCATAGTAGGCCTCGACCGGCGCGATGACGTGGTCGTTAGGCGAGAGAGTCTGGAAAACGCTCATCGCCGCCGCCACGCCGGAGGCAAAGGCCGCGCAGCCCGCGCCGCCTTCCAGTTGCGTGAGCGCGTTTTCGAGCGCGGCGCGGTTCGGGTTGTCGGTCCGGGTGTAGTTAAACCCGGGAAAACTTCCATCTTTCCCGCGCTCGAAAGTGGTCGAAAGATGAATCGGCGCCGCGACCGCGCCGGTGACGGGATCGGTGCCGCGGCCGGCGTGGACCGCGATCGTCTCGGGGCGCCATTTGGAATCGTTTTCCGCCATGGCGGGCAGACTACGGCAGGCGGGCAGCGCTGCCAATCGCGCTTCGGCGGAGCAGTCCGGCAAGGAGGCTTAACGAGATTGCATTTGACCTCCCGCGGGTCCAAGCGGAAAAACCAACTGCACCAACCGCCGGCCCGCTCTATCGTGCCGGCTCCGCCTTCTATGATCTACGACGACGAAGTCTTTAAAATGGCCTGTGACCAGTTCCAGGTCATCGCCGATTACCTCAACATCGACAAAAACCATCGCGACCGGCTGATGTATCCGAAGCGCGCGATGGCGGTGACCCTGCCGGTGCACATGGATGATGGCACCACCCAGACTTTCCAAGGGTACCGGGTGCAGCATCACCTCACCCTCGGCCCGACCAAAGGCGGCACCCGTTTCGCGCCCAATCTTTCGATGGGCGAGACGGCTGCGCTCGCGATGTGGATGAGCTGGAAATGCGCGCTCAACAATTTGCCCTACGGCGGCGCCAAGGGCGGCGTGGCCTGCGATCCGACGAAACTTTCGCGAAACGAACTCGAAGCCGTCTCGCGCCGTTACATGCAGGAGATGATCCCGTTCGTCGGCCCGAAGACCGACATCATGGGCCCCGACATGGGAACGAACGAGCAGGTCATGGCCTGGTTCATGGACACCTATTCCGTTTACCAGGGCTACGCGGTGAGCGAGATCGTGACCGGCAAACCGGTCACCGTCGGCGGCACGGAAGGCCGGCGGGAATCGACCGGGCGCGGCGTGGTTTACCTGGTCGAGCGCGCGATGGACATGCTGAAGATGGATCCGGAGAAATCGACCGCGATCATCCAGGGCTTTGGCAACGTCGGCTCGGTCGCGGCGCTGTCGTTAGGCTTGAAGTCCGGGGTCAAGATCGTCGGGATCAGCGATCACACCGTCGCGCTCTACAATCCGAAGGGAATCGACGTGAAGGCGGCCGATTTGCATGTGCAGAAAAAAGGCAACTTGCGCGCCTTCGACCAGGCCGACCGGATCGACCCGAACGAACTGCTCGAGATGCCGTGCGATGTTCTCGCGCCTTGCGCGGTCGATCGCGTGATCACGGAAAAGAACGCGGACAAGATCAAGTGCCGCATCCTGGCGGAAGGCGCGAACGGCCCGACCAGTCCGGAAGCGGATCTCCTCCTGAACAAGCGCTGGGACGAGGTTTTCGTCATTCCCGACATTCTCTGCAATGCGGGCGGCGTGATCGTTTCCTATTTCGAATGGGTCCAGGGTCTGCAGGCCTTCATGTGGACGGAGACGGAAGTGACCGACAAACTTTTCCGCATCCTCGAGCACTCCTTCTACGCAGGTGATCAAGCGGGCGAAACGCGACAAGGTCTCGCATCGCACCGCGGCGATGGCGATCGGCGTCGAGCGCGTCATGAAAGCCAAGCAGATGCGCGGTCTCTTCCCCTAAAGCCGGGACGCATCGGCCGGGCACCTACTTCGCCGGCGAGATGAGATAGATGACGTGGACCGAGTTGCCGACGGTGATCGGCGCGAATCGGTATTGTTTGGGATTGACCGCCGTCCGCGCCTCGTAGCTGGAGGCGCTCGCCATCATGCTCGAGCCAAAGATTCGCGGACTGATCTCCGGGAAATTGACCGGGGAGATGGCGAAGACCGACCGGATTTTCATCCCGGCGGGTTTAAGCGCTTTCTCCGCTCGGGTGCGGGCGTCGGTTAACGCGGCCTCCCGGGCTTCGTCTTCGACCTCCTCTTCCTTCGCGAGCCCGGGTTCGATGCCGGAAAACTCGACACCCCCGAGCGCGATCAGGTCATCGACGAGCTGCGGAAAAATCCCGAAGTCCCGCACTTTGACCAGGAACGGGCGCCTCACCACGTAACCGATCACTTTGCCCTGGTCGTCCGGGCGACCCGGCTCCTGTTGGAATTGCGGCTCGGAACGCAGGTCGCTCGCCACGACATCGTCCTGCGCGATCTTGCGCTCGTCGAGCATGGCGAGAATTTTCGAGGCCTTGGCCTGCACTTCCTGGTTCGCCTTGGGCAACTCGGCGTTTCTCGTCACCAGCTCAAAGCGCAGGGTCACGAGGTCAGCCGGTTTCTTGATCTCGGCTTTGCCCTCGACGTAAATGTAGGGCTCGTTAGGCAGACCGCCCTGGGCGAAGAGGGTAACGGGCAGGAGAAGCAGGGCAAAGAAGAGCGTTTTCATGGCGGAAAGATGCCGGACTTTACGGGGGAAGGAATTCCGGCTCAAGTGGTCGGCAATGAAGTTCTCGCACCACGAGGAAGACCGCGCCGGACGGCTGCTCGATGTCCTGACCGACGATGAGCGCGGCCTGCGCATCGTCGTCTCGCGCCTCGGCGCCGAGCTCGTTAGTCTGGCGCGGCGCGATGCGGAGGGAAACTGGATTGGGTTTCTCCATCGCGACAACGATCTCAGTGAACCGGCGAGCGGGTGGGGGAATCACGCCACGGTGATGGGTTATTTCCTGCACCGGTTGAAGGACGAGAAAAGTCTCTACCGGGGGCGGGAAATCCGCGGCGCGACGCACAGCTTTTTGCGGCACAAGACGTTTGCAGACGTGGCCGTTGAGATCGGCGCGGAGGAGCGAGCCGCGCTCACCTACCGGCTCGCGCCTAACGAGATCGCGGAGGAAGAATATCCGCTCAAGGTGGCACTCGCGCTGACCTACACTTTGTCCGGCGACGAGCTGGAAGTGAGCTTCCATTTTCGGAATGACGAATCGGAGCTGACCGCGCATCTCGAGTTTGGCCTGCACCCCGGTTTTGCGGCGGCGAGCTTTGATTCCTTCCAGTTCGAAATGCCAAAGGGTCGCTATCGCCGCTGGTTTTCGCCGGGAAATTACCTGACGGGCGAGACGGCGGAGATCGAACACGGCGGCGGGGCGATGCCATTCGAGCGCGGGAATCTTGGCGGCTCCTACATTCTCGAACTAGTCGATGTGCCGGACCGGACCTTCGTTTACCGCGATCCGCCGAGCGGGCGGGAGGTGACGCTCGACCTGACCGGCGTGCCTTACCTGACTCTCTGGTCGGATGGCGGGCCCTTCCTTTGCGTCGAGCCCTGCTGGGGCCTGACCGATCGTCACGAGCAGCGCGCCGTTTGAGGAAAAAGACGGGATCCAGCAGATTCCCGCGGGCGGCGAGCTGCGCGCCGCCTTTACCATGACACCGCTGCTCCGCTAGTTGGCGGCGGCGGTTTCGAGCGCGGTCCGGGCCGCGGCGGTGCGGGTCTCGCAGTTCAATTTCGCGAGGATGCGCTCGACATAAAACTTCACCGTCCCGGGCGCGAGGCCGAGGATGATCGCGATCTCGCCGTTGGTCTTGCCCTGCGCGACCCAGCCCAGCACTTCCGCCTCGCGCGGGCTGAGATCGAATCGCCGCTGGTTCGCCCCGGCGACTCCAGCCGCGCCCGAGCGCGCGCGGCGCCGGGCCATGAGGTGCTGCAGTTCGGCGCGATTGCGTTCCCTTTCCCAGGCAAGACGCCACGCGGTCTCGATGTGCGGCCGCAAGAGCTCGAGCAGAGCGCGATCGCGCTCCGAGAAATCCGGCCCCTCGCGACAGAGCGCGAGCATCGCGGTATGGGACGGCGGCACCGGCACGTAAATCGTGAGCTGGCGAACGAGCCGGTTCTTGCGCGAGATTTCGTTGAAGAAAACCGTCCGGCGCAGCGCCTGCATCGAGAGGATCTCGGATAATCGCCGGGCGGAGCCGTCGCCGGTGCGTTGATAGTAGGCGCTGTGCGGATGGCGTTCCGCGCTGGCGGCGAAGAAGGCGTCGCGCATGGAAGTGAACTCGGGTGTCCAATGCGACATGACGCGAACGCCGAGTTCGCGCTCCATTTTCACGACCGGTTTCCAGGCGTCCTCTTCGTAAAGCCACGGGATTTCCCGCAGGCCGCCGCGGTCGTCCTGAAAACTCCCGGAATCGTACGGGATCACCTCGCGGATGGCGCCGAGAATCGTGGACGGCAGTTCGGCGAGGGAGGAGGCCGTGTGCAGGCGGAGGAGAAATTCCTGCATCCGCAGCCAGTCGGATTTCTCCAGAGAATTCATTGCCGCCCGCATGGCGGCTCCCTTTGTCCCAAACTGCGGCCCGCCTGTCAAGAATCGTGCCGGGAGCGCATCTGCCGATCGGCAGATGGCGCGCCGGGCGCGGTCGTTCCTAGAATAGGTCATGGATCCGCATGGCTTCTTTCCGCTCCGTTCTAGCCAGCCGAGGAGGTCGCGGCCCTGGTTTGGCCTGGGGCTGCTCTGGTTGCTCTGTCTGGTTGCGTCCGCGCAGCTTTCGCCGCTGGCGGCGCAGATCGGTTATGTGCAGATCGGCGCGGACGGCAGGCTGCAACTCCGGCGCATGAATGCCGATGGCACGGGCGATCTCCAAATCGGGTTGCCCTTCAGCACCTTTGTCTTTCCCACCTTCTCCCGCGACGGCACCCAGCTGGCGGTGAGCGCCTACGACCCGGCGCTGCCGATCCAGCGGAGCCAGAATGTGTTTTCCCTCAGCACCGCGACCGGGGCAGTGAGCCAGCTGACGTTTTACGGCGATCTCGTTAGCGACGGCGTCATTATTTACAATTTTCCCAACTACAAGGCGTTCTCCCCAAGCAACACGGCGCTGGCGGTCTACGCCTATATTTTCACCGCCAACCTCAATGACATCGGCACGCAAACGATCACTCCATCGCTTGAAATTTACTCGACTACTTCCGCCTTCGCGCCGCTCCAGGTGCATGTCGACAAGGGATTGAACGGGACCCATCACGGCGGCGAAGGCGTCGATTGGTCGCCGGATGGCAACTTTCTCGCGGCTCCGATGGAAGGTTCGACCAACTTCATCAGCGGCGGCGGCACGGGTGAAATCACCTCGATCAACCTGATCGAACCGAGCGCGGGCGCGGTCGTGGGCGGGCGATTCCAGCAGATTACTTTTCCGCGGGCCGATTCGCAGATCTCCGGGCAGACGCCGTTTCTTTGGGGCGAGCACGATTACGCACCAAAGTTTTCGCCGAACGGAGTCGGGGTCGCCTACGTGCGCTCTTTCCAGAATTTCTTTCTCCTCACCAACCAGACGCCCGATCCCGACATCCAGTCGATCCGGATCGTCAATCTCACCACCGGGGTCGACACGCTGGTGGCGCAGTTTGCGCCCGGCCTTTACATCACGAGCCTCGATTGGTCGCCCGACGGTTCGCAGATCGTCTTCGATATCGGGCCGCAGTTGCCCGGTCCTCTCGGCCTGCAACAACGCGCGACCCCGGAGGCGAATGAAATCTACGTGATCAACAACGACGGTACCGGCCTAACGAGGTTGCGCGGACCGGGCGCGGGGACACCGGCTTGGTCGCGGACGGCCCTGCCGGCGCCGCTACCGCCAAACCTTGGGAACATTTCCACCCGGCTCAGCGTCGGGACGGGCGACAATGTCCTGATCGGCGGATTCATCGTCACCGGCGCGGGCGACAAGAATGTCCTGGTGCGCGCGATTGGGCCATCGTTAGGCGCGGCCGGAGTGGCGGGCGCGCTGGCCGATCCGACCCTGGTGTTGCACGACCAGACCGGAGCTGTCATCGCGACAAACGACGACTGGCAGGAAACCCAAAAGACCGAGATCGAAGGCACGACCATCCCGCCGACCAACACGAAAGAGGCGGCGATTCTGCGGCGATTGGCCCCGGGCGCTTACACGGCGGTGGTGCAGGGGAAGAATGGCGGGACCGGCGTCGGGCTGGTCGAAGCCTACGGTCTCGACGGAACTGCGACGCTGGCAAACATCTCCACTCGCGGCCTCGTCCAATCGGGCGACAACGTCATGATTGGCGGTTTCATTGTTCTCGATACCGGCGCCGGCGCGACCGAGATGATCGTGCGCGCAATCGGCCCGAGCCTGGCCGGAATCGCCAACGCATTGGCCGATCCCGTGCTCGATTTGCGGGATGCGAACGGCGCGCTCGTCGCGAGCAACGACAATTGGCAGGGGACGCAGAAAAGCGAGATCGAAGCGACCGGTTTGGCGCCAACCAACACCAAGGAATCGGCGATCGTGCGAACGCTCGCGGCCGGCGCTTACACCGTCATCGTGCAGGGGAAAAACAGCACGATCGGCGTGGGTTTGATCGAGGCTTACAACCTCCAGTAGGTCGGGCCCGCGCTTTACGGGCGCTTGCGCCGCGCCGGGGTCGACTCGGGCGCCGCCATGATTTCAAAAGTGCGGAAGAGCGGCGCGAGATCGATCACCGCATTCGCCGCCGCTTTCAAGACGCCGCCGAGGTTTTGCGCGACCGATGCCACTTCGACGCGGATGCCGCGCCGGCGCAGCTTAGTCGCGAGGTAGGCGAAGTCGGCGTCGCCGGTGACCAGGATGACGACCTCGGGTTTCATCTCGACCGACAGCTCGAGCGCGTCGATCGCCATCATGACATCGACGTTGGCCTTGTAATGGCCTTCCTCAGCCGGCGCGCCATCCTTGGTCACGACCATGAAGCCGTTGGAGCGCAGCCAGTGGATGAACTTGTTTTTCTTGTCCCGCTCGTCCTGCCAGAGCGGAATGGCCGGCGGCAGGCCGGCATAGACCACCATCTCGATCAGGGTGCGGCCCGACTCCGGGCCGGCGAGAAAATCGCGCAGCCTCAGCCAGTCCAGTCCACGTCCCGCGGTCCGGACTGAACTGCCGACGTTTGATTCATCGACCAGGACGAGGGTGCGGGGGCGTGGAGGTTCGGCGGCAGGATTCTTGGGCATCGCGCTTCACTGAACAACGGCGCGGCGCTTTGCGCGAGGCTTTTTCGCCTAACGACAAAGCCGCAGGATCCACGCGGGATCCTGCGGCCTGTCTGGTTGATCCTTTTTAAGGACTAATTATTGGTCGACGACGACGCGGTTGACCACCTGGGTGTCACCGTCCTTGTCGTAGTAGACGTGCACGCGCGCGCCGGGCTTGATCATGCTGGCCTCGATCTCGGCTCCGGCTTTGGTCACATAGCGGACCGTTTTGCCGAGCGTATAGCTGATCGGGTCGGTCACGCCGACCTTGCGCACCACGATCGTCTTACCCGGTTCAAACGTCGCCACCGTGCCCTCGGTCGAGGTCGTGGTGGTGGTCGTTTCGGTCGAGCCCGTGACCGGGTTGGTCGCGGTCGAGGATGTGGTGGTGGTATTGCTGGTCTGCGCGAAGGCCAACAGGCGCCACGGCCGCGCAGGCGAGAATTAACAGTGTTTTTTTCATTATCAGGTCCTTTCCTGTTGATGCGTTGATATGCACCCGATTCGGAATTTAACCCGATCGTGGATGGACCCGATAACGGGGGAAAAGCGCAATTCGCTTCCCGCGAAAGAGTTATTTCGACGATTTCTTTTTCGCCTTCTTCGCCGCGGCGAGTCGTTCGGTCTTTTTGCGGCGGGCCGCGCGTTTTCTGACGTTGTCTCTGCCTTGGCTGTTTCCCATAAGGCGGCAACTGTCGTCCGGCCCCGGCCAGTTCCCAAACGAATTTGTCCTGCGATCTTTGCCGGTCGCTATTTGTAGGCGACCGCCGCGCTCGATGGGCCGGCGAGGTGGATCACTTCGAAGCGTTGGAAGCCGACTTCGGTGCACCACTTTTTGAAGTCTGCTCCGGAATAATCGAACGCCTCGCCAAACTCGATCAGCATGTTGAGCGACATGAGCAGGCCGAAAACATTTTCGCGCCGGGCGTCGTCGATCAGCGCCTCGACTGCGATCAGCGCGCCGCCCGGCGGGAGCGCGTCGTAGGCGGCGCGGATGAGATGCATTTTCTTCTCCAGGTTCCAATCGTGCAGGATCATTCCCATCGTGATCACGTCGGCTTTCGGAAGCGGGTCGGTGAAAAAATTTCCCGCCGCGGTGGTGATGCGATCGCTCAACCCGGCGGCCGCGATGTGCCGCTGCGCGATCGGCTCCACCTCGGGGAGATCGAAGGACACGCAGCGGAGCTGCGGATGTTTCTTTGCCGCTTCGATGCAAAGCAAACCGGTTGCGCCGCCGACGTCGCAGAGGGTTTTGTATTTCGAAAAATCGAACTTCTCCGCCAGCGCCTCGAAGTTGATCCGGGAAATGCCGGTCATGGCGTTGAGGAATTGCTCGAGCTTGGCCGGCTCGGCGTAGAGCGCCTCAAAGATTCCTTTCTCTCCGTGTTTGACCTCATTCTGCGGCTTGCCAGTGCGCAACGCCTCCGGCAGATCGTGCCAGTATTTGAAAAGCCGCGCGTTTAGCATCACGAGGATGCCGCCGATGTAACGCGGGCTTTTTTCGTCGAGGTAAAGCGCGCTCGCCGGCGTGTTGCGCATATTTCGCGTCCGGTCCGTCGCCCTCGCGCTCGAGAAATTTCATCGCAACGAGCGCGTCGAAAAAGTCGCCGATCGCCCGGGGATGGAGGGCGAGTTCCCGGCCGAGCTCGGCGCCGGTCAGATGGCGGTCGGCGAGCTTGGTGAAAAGACCAAACTCCACCGCGGTCAGAAGCACCTTGGACGACCAGAAGCCGAAAGCGGTTTGCAGGATGGAATCAGGTGTCAGGTTTGGATTTTGGTCAGACATGGCGCAAAACTTATCAAACCCGTGCGCGGTTGGTAAAAGCCTTTCCGCGCCTCTGCGCGGCCACATTGCGCTCCGCCGACGATTTCAGTGCGAAGCCTTTCCATGAAAAAATTTCGATCCGAGCTGGTTACGATTGGCGTGACCGCTGTCGTCACGGCGGCGATCACCACCTTCGCGCGCAACTTCATCAGCGGGGAAAGAAAAATCCGGCACCGCATCGCGCAGCGCTATGGCATTTCCGATCCGCAGTTCGAGCGTGCCATGAGCCAGCTCCTCGGGCCCCCGATCCTGGAGGGAAATCTCGTCCAGCCGCTGCGCAACGGAGTTGAGATTTTCCCGGCCATGCTCGAGGCGATCGAAAATGCAAAACGCAGCATCACCTTCGAGACGTTCGTTTATTGGTCGGGCGCGATTGCGCAGCAGATTTGCCGACGCGCTTTCCGCGAGCGCGCGGCGGGGCGTAAAAGTGCATCTGCTCGTCGACGGGGTGGGGTGCGATTGTGTGAACGGCCCGGCCCTCCGGCAGATGGAGGAAGCCGGGGTGGAGGTGGAGGTTTACCACACCGCGAACCTGGCCCGGGCCAATCACCGCACCCATCGCAAACTGCTCGTCCTCGACGGACGCATCGGGTTCACCGGTGGGGTGGGAATTGCCGACCAATGGGATGGCGATGCCGCTTCTGCGGACGAATGGCGGGACTCGCATTACCGCGTCGAAGGCCCGGTCGTGGCGCAGATGCAGGCGGCTTTCCTCGATAACTGGATGAAGACGCGCGCGGTCGTCTTGCACGGCGAAGATTATTTCCCGGCTCTCGTTCCCGCGGGCCCGCATCGCTGCCAGATGTTTAAAAGCTCGCCCATGGAAGGGAGCGAAAGCGCGCGCCTCATGTATCTCCTTTCGATCGCGGCGGCGGAGCGCAGCATCAAAGTGGGCAATGCCTATTTCGTGCCGGACGACCTTACCGCGCAGACGCTGATCGAGGCCGTGGAACGGGGAGTGAAAGTCGAGATCCTGATCCCCGGCGCGCACATCGATTCTCCGCTGGTCCGTTCTGCCTCGCGCAACCGTTGGGGCGAACTCCTGCGGCGCGGTCTGCGGATCTACGAGTTCGCGCCGACGATGTATCACTGCAAGTTGATGGTCATCGACGACCTCTGGGTTTCAGTCGGCTCGGCGAATTTCGATAACCGATCTTTCCGCCTCAACGACGAGGCTAATCTCAACATCATCGACCGCGAGATCGCGGCGGCGGAGGCGGCCGCGTTTGACCGCGACCTCGCGCGCGCCAATGAGGTCACGTATGAGGAATGGCAGCGCCGGCCTCTCTGGCAGCGCGCGACCGATAACGCCGCGGCTTTGCTCCGCTCCCAGCTCTAGATCGTCGCCGTCGCGTGGAGCGAAAAAAATCGGCATCCGATTAATAGTGGGCCGCGTTTTGCCAATACTGAGCTATGGTGCGGCGCGAAAAAAGCTCTTGCCTCGACAATGCCAAAGTTTTTTGGGACACGAATGCGAGCCGGGGCAAAGCGCCCCCCGCCGGTCAGCGCGCCGGAGGCGCTGGAAAAAGAACGGACACCAACATTTTGAACGATACAATCCTAGTTGCCGATGAGGTGGAGATCACCCTCCCTGAGGAAAGGCCGCTCCCGGCCAAGCGCCAATTTTTCCGCCTCCCGATGGAGCGAATCAATTGGGTGACCAGCTCGTTCCTGATCGGGACGCTCGCGCTCACTCTCACCGCCGTGCCCGTCTATCTCTGGTTCTTCGGGCTGGACTGGTTTCAGGTCGCGCTCTTTTTCACCATGCTCCTGGCCTGCGGATTCAGCGTGACGCTCGGGTATCACCGGCTCTTCTCGCACATGACCTTCCAGGCCGCCTGGCCGATCCGGCTCTTCACCCTCATCTTCGGCGCGGCCGCGTTTGAGAACTCCGTCCTGATGTGGGCGAGCGAGCACCGGCGGCATCACAAGCATGTCGATCACGAGGAAGATCCCTACTGCATCTCGAAGGGATTTTTCTTTGCCCACATCGGCTGGCTCCTCTTCAAGCTCCACAGCGACGAGCCCTACGACAACGTGCCCGACCTGCAAAAGGACAAGCTCGTCTGCTGGCAGGATCGCCATGTGCAGACGATCGCGGTCCTGGTGAGTTTCGTCTTCCCGCCGATCCTCGGCTTCCTTTGGAATGGATGGATCGGTGCGCTCGGCGCATTCCTGCTCGCGGGCGTGGCGCGGATCGTCGTCCTGCAGCACTGCACTTTCCTCATCAACAGCGCCTGTCACACGATGGGACGCCAGCCCTACTCGACCAAGTGCAGCGCGCGCGACTCATTCCTGCTCGCCATTTTCACCTTTGGCGAGGGCTACCATAATTATCACCACGAGTTTCAATACGATTACCGCAACGGAGTAAAACCGTGGCAGATGGATCCGACCAAGTGGCTCATCTGGGCCCTGTCAAAGCTCGGACTGGTGCGCGGTTTGCGCCGCGTCGCGGACGAGAAAATCATCACCGCCGAACGCGCCACGCGCGCCTCGCTCCAGGCTTCCCGTTAGGCCGCCGATGTCCCTGGAATCCTGCCCCACCTGCGGCTACGCCCTTTCCACTCTCGGGAATCATTGCCGGCATTGTGCCTCCTCGTTTAGCGAGGCTTCATCTTTCCGGCCGCTGAACGCAAAGTATCTGCCGCAGATCATCACCGCGACGGTGGTGCTCGTCGCTTTCGCTTACCTGATTTTCTTTCGCTAGCAGATGGCGCGGGCTTCACGCCGCGCCGCGTTACGGAAGGGTGTTTCCCTGGGCACCTTTCACTTTTCGGCCGTCGGCCGAGGTGATCGAGCCGCTGACCTTCACATCCTGGCGGAAGTTGCTGCTCGTCACCGGCATTCCGATCTGACCCCTCGTTAGGGAGACGTCCGTGGGATTGACGGTCTTGTCGCCGTTCACGTCGCCGACGAGCATATTTGCGCTGATTGCAGTCGGCGGCAGCACTTGCGATGCGGAATCGGTGACCCCGCTTAAAGTCACGCTCAACGTTTGGACATCGGTCACGCCGGAAAGCGGAACAGTCATGGTCGTGCCGGCAAAGGTGGGCGCGCCAGCGGTACCGGTGCCCGCGGTCACGCTGGCGTTTCCGCTCACGACATTGCTCGTAAAGTTAAAAACAAAACTGTAATTGCCGGCACCGTCCCGGCACTCCACGCCGGCGTTGCCGCTGAGAGGGAGATCGACATCGAATGCCCCCGCGCTGCGGTGATTCATGCGCGAAACAGCGGAGAGCAATTGCAGCGTGCCGGTCGTTCCGCCCTGGTGCAGCACAGCGCCGTTATAGCCCGACGTCCAAAGATTTCCCGAGGAGAGAGCGAAGATATTATTCAGGAAACCGACCCCCGGGACAAAAGACTTCGTCCAGGTCGCGCCCGCGTTGGTGGTGTGATAAACGCTCGCCGGGTCGCTCGTCGGCGCCTGGCGAATGCCCACGGCATAGGCTTCCGTTTCGCTCAGCACGCTTAGGCCGAGGATGATGTCGTCGGTGGTCGCGATATTTTGCACCTGCCAGCTCACTCCGCCATCGGCGGTGCGCACGGCGTAACCATACCAGCCGACCGCCCAGCCGACATTGGCACTGATGAAGTCCACCTTCGAGACGAGCGGGCTGCCCCCAAAGGCATTGTTAGGCAAAGTCATCGCCTGCCAGGTGCTCCCGGCATTCGTGGTGCGGAATCCCGTCCCGCCGATGTTGGCGAGCCAGCCGCGGTTGGCGTCGACAAAATCGACGAAGTGCGAGGGCAAAGTCGGCAGCGCCGTCCAGCTCGCCCCGCCGTCGGTCGTGCGATAGGCGAGAATATCCACCCGCGGCCGCGTCCCCGCGACATAACCAACCTCACGATTGATGAAGTGGACATCGTTGATGAGATAGTCGTCCGGCAGAAGCGGATAACCGATCGACTGCCAGTTCAGGCCGCGATCGAAGGTCTTGTAAACCACCCCGTTGTTCCCGGCCGCGACCGCGAAATCCTGGTCGACCAGGTCGAGTGCGTAGAGATTTTCATTGCGGAAAAGCGTAAGCCCAGTGACCTCCAACCGGCCGACCGACCAGTAGTTTCCTCCATTCGTCGTCCGGAGGTAATACCCGCTCTGGCCTACCGCCAGCCCCGTGCTGGCATCAAACATCTGCAGGTCGAGAAACTCGACGCCGCCGACGCCGCTATTCTGCGCCGCCCAGGTCACGCCGCCATCCGTCGTCTTGAAGATGTAGCCGCCCTGGCCCACGATCATGCCCAGTTGCGCATCGAAGAATGAGACGTTCCAGCTCGCCGGCAGCGCGCCCGATCCGACCAAAGTTTGCGTCCAGTTGAGCCCGCCGTCCGTGCTCCGCCAGGCGTCGCCGCCGAACGACACGCCGACGATGGTGCCGTCAGGCAAAAGCACCATTTCATTCAGCCCGCTGAAGATTTGGCTCGAGTAGAGCGTCCAGTTATCCCCGGAGTTGGTCGAGCGATAGATGGAAACTCCGATCGAAGCGATCGCCGTCGTGGTGTCGAGCCAGAGGACGTCGTTGGCCGATTGCGAAAACTTTTTTACCCAGGTCGCGCCGGCGTCGGAGGTCTTGAAAATTCCGGGTCCGCTGTCCGCGCCGCTGACGCGTTCACCCCCGGCCAGCCCAACGAGAGTATCCCGAAAATCCATCCCGTAGATCACCGGGCAGCTGGGAAAGCCGGAACGCAGAGTCCAACTGGCGCCGCCGTCGGTGCTGCGCGCGACCGAGCCGTTCGCGCCCATGAAAACAACCGTCGGCGAAGCGAAATCGATATGATACCAGGAGCCGCCGAGCGGGAAATTGGTCAGGCGCGTCCAGGTCGCGCCGGCATCGGTCGTGCGCCAGTGGTCCACTCCCGTGGTCGCTGAGTTGCCGCTGACGATGCAGGTGTTCGCGTCGCTGCAGACGACGTTGTAATAGGGATCCGTGTCGAAGCCGGCCAGCGCGACATCATGCCAGGTGGCGCCGGCATCGAATGTCTCGAGTAAGGTCAATCCTTCGCCACTCGCGAATCCGTGGGTGGCTGTCGCCCAGGCGAACCCGGTCAGGTTTGCGCCGGTAGGAAGAGGGCTCTGCCGGACCCATTCGTCGGCCAGCGGAGTCATCGCGAAGCGACCGCTGCCGTTTAATGATGACGACGATTGATCAGGGCGCAGCGAAGAAACTTCTGCCTGCAAGCCGACGCTGAGAAGAGAGGCGAAACCGGCGAAAAAAGTCAAAAGCGATCGATTCATACGACTTCTGTGGATAGTTCTTTTTTTGTTTGTAGCGCAAAATCCTTTCAACTGAGCCGCGTCAAGGGAAGCGCTAAAAGGTTACAGCGACGTTACCTTGCCGCGGCCTGACAAGGACGTGTTTCGGACGGGTGGTTCGGTGGCCGGGCCGGGAAGTATCCGGGCGCTCTGTTCGGCGTTTACATCGAGGCTTCGTTAGGCGCGAGTCGTGCCAAAGCCTCGTTCGCGGATTTCTTCCTCGCGATGGTGACGGGCGCGTGCCGCCAGAATGTCGGCCCGCCCAAGGTAGCCGACGACCTTGCGCGGATTCGCCCGCTCCACCACCGGGAGCCGGCCGATTCCTCGCCGCAACATCCGGGCGATCGCTTCGGGCGGTGTTTCGTCCGGGTGAATGACCACCAGATCGGTTTGCCCGGCCGCGAGCACGGTCAGGGTTTTATCCTGTGCCCGTTCGAAAGCACGCACGACATCGCCGCGGGTGATGACTCCGACCAGTTCCCCGTTTTCGTCGCCCAGCATTGTTCCCTGGCGCGCGCACACCACCGGATCGCCACTCGCGAGACGCGCGGAGTATTGCGGCAGCGGAGTGCTCGCCGGGAGCAGGGGAAAATCCGCTCCATGGCAACGCGTTCAGGTCGTGCGTCAGTTCGAGCATGAAAAAGATGCCGGTTAAGGGTGAACGCATTGTGCCGGGGCCATCGTCGCCGTCATCCCCATCATCGCCCAAAGTCCGCTGTCACCGACGGGCAACCATTGCCCAAGGACGGCGCCGAGCGCGCCCCCGATGATGAGCAAGGGTGCGAGGACGCCTCCCGAGGTGCCCGAGCCTAACGAGATCCGACCAGACGATCGACTTCAGCACGACTAACGAGAGCAAGGCGGCGCCGAGGCATAGGCATGCGCAGCAGCGCCGCGACGATGGACGCGATCGCGACTGAAATAAGGCTGCGCGGGCGCCATTCGAAGAGGAGCAGTTCGACCGCGAGCCGCGTGGCCGCGATCGGCGTCGCGAAAACGGCTGCCATTCCCCCCGGCCGCGCCCGCCACCAGTAGCGTCTTGCGTTCCGCCGCAGTGAGGTGAAAAAGCTGCGCGAGGATGGAACCGAAGGCGCCGCCGGTCATTATGATCGGCCCTTCGGCGCCGAACGGCCCGCCGGTGCCGATCGAGATGGCGGAAGAGATCGGTTTGAGCAACGCCACTTTCGGTTGAATCAAACTGCGCTCGAGCAAGATCGCCTCCAGCGCCTCCGGGATACCGTGCCCGCGGATTCTCTCCGATCCATACCGCGCCATCAGGCCAATGATGAGCGCGCCAACGACCGGCGCGGCGATGACCCGGACTCCAAGAAGATGATGCTGGAGCGAGCCGAGCGCCGGCGAGAAAATAGTTTGCCCGTGGAGGGCCACCGTTCTACCATCGGTGACATCAATAGTGGCATAAGTGTGAGCGTTAGTCGACCGATGGGCGGAAATGGCCGGGGCTCCAAAAGACGCACAGGAAAACCATAAGACATGATCAACCGGCAACTTTTTCACGACCGACGGGGCGTGTGGGCCTTTAGCCTGGGCTGCCTCGCGGTCACAATCGGGGTCCTGCTTCACATCCCGATGTTCTGGATGGGCCATTCCAATGGCTTCGTCCTCGCCGGCATGCCGATGGATAACAGCATGATTTTCGGGATGTATCTCATCATCGCGGGCGTCGGCGTCGCCGCCTACGGGCTCCTCCCCACCAAGGCCGCTCATCGCGCGCAGGTCGCGTTGCGCATTAGCGTCACGGCGCCGGAAGATGCAAAACTCGGTCGCGCGCATTGGACCCTGATGGCCGCCCTCACGGTCGCCCTCGTGATCGATGTCCTGAAGCCGGCGACCCTCGGGTTTGTCATCCCGGGCATGATCAAGGAATACAACACCACCAACGCGCATGTTTCGTTAGTTCCATTTTCTGCCCTCATCGGGACGGTGAGCGGGTCGGTCTTGTGGGGAATTTTGGCCGATTTGTACGGCCGCAAAGCTTCCATCCTGTTGTCGGCGGTCGTTTTCGTCGGCACATCGATCTGCGGCGCCATGCCCTCCATCAATTGGAACATCGGGATGTGCTTTATGATGGGTCTGGGCGCGGGCGGAATGTTGCCGGTAACCTACGCGCTGCTGGCGGAGACGATGCCCTCGAAACATCGCGGTTGGGCTCTCGTGCTGGTCGGTGGGCTTGGTGCCGTCGGCGGTTACCTGGCCGCGAGCGCATTTGCCGCTTTGCTTGAGCCGCTTTTCAGCTGGCGCATTCTCTGGCTGCTCAATCTTCCGACCGGGCTGATCCTGCTCGCAATGGGCCGGTTCATCCCCGAGTCGGCCAAATTTCTTCTCGCGCGCGGACGCGACGCCGAAGCCCATGCTGTGATGGCCCGCTTCGGCACGGTCAGCCACGAACTCGCGGCAGGGGAGGAAGACGTGACCGAAATCATCGCGCACACTCACCATGTCGGCGGGGAAACACCCGTCTCGCAGCCGAGCTATTGGACCCCTGCCCTGATCGGAAAAACGGCCGCCCTGACGATCGCGGCGCTGGCCTGGGGCTTGATCAATTTCGGTCTTCTCCTCTGGATGCCGAGCGAGCTAGTGGCCAAAGGCTATTCCATGGCGCTCTCGAGCAAACTGCTCGCGGAGTCTGCCCTCATCGCCTTTCCCACGGTTTTCCTCTGCGCCTTCATTTACAGCCGATGGAGCACAAAGTGGGCGCTCACCGGCATGATCGCGCTCACTCTTCTCGGCTTGCTCTGGGTTCTGCATTTGGAAATGAACCCTGGCGGAAATCCGGTCTGGCCGATCGGCCTGCTCATCATCGGCAGCAACGGCGTCATCGCCATTCTCCTTCCTTACGCCTCGGAAAGTTACCCGATCAAGGTGCGCGGCCGGGCCACGGGGTGGGTCGCGGCATTCACCAAGGGCGGGGGAGTCTTGGCGCAAAGCTTGAGCATCGCTGCGCTTGTCCCGACCCTAGGAACGGCGTCGATCCTCATCATGGTGCCAACGCTTCTCGCGCTTGTCCTGTTCCTTCGCTACGGAACGGAGACACGCGGTCTCGACCTACGCAATTTAGAAACCCCAGCCCTTCGCCCCGCGTCGGTCATCGCTTCGGCGACGCCGGAAGGCACATAACAGGCCTCCCTGCGGAAGCGCGCGCGCAGGTGGCTCGCAGAGTGTCGCGAGCAACCCGATCATCGTGACGATGCCGGCGGAAGCGGAGCCGACGGCGGCTGCGTCCACGCCGATGCCGGCCGAAACGGCGGAGGCGAAGCCGGAAACGGCGGCGGCGTCCGAGGCGGAGCTGCTGGCGCCGTTGCCTAACGGCAATGGGAACGGCAGTCATGCCGTGAACCGTCTCGGCTAGTTTTCGGGGGGACAACCAGGTGGACACAAGGGCCCGCGTCGCCGCAAGGTGGCGCGGGCTTATTGTTTTGAATGGCTGATCCGCCTGAGGCGGACTGACAGCTGATATCGGAAATTTGGAGGGCACCGCTCTGTCGGTGCCGTGCGGGTGGGCATCGCGTCGGAGCAGAGAAGGCGCGCTCACCCGCGGAAGCGACGGAGCGCTTCCCTCCAGGGCTGGCAGCGTTTCAGCGATCGATGCGGCCGCGGCCGAGGACGGGGCCGAGCTGGAGGTAGATGGCGGTGTTGCCGGTGCCGGAGGCGCCTACGCCTAACGACAATGAGCCGATCAGGGTGTCGGCGCCGAGGAAGACGCTGCCGCTGATGATGGTGTCGCGCAGGTCGATGTCGCCGGGATCGGCCCAGACGTTGCCGGCTTCGATGGAGGCGCCGCCGAAGACTCCGCCGCCCAGGACTTGGGGGAGTTTGCCGAGTTCGCGGTAGTAGATGAGCTGGGCGAGGGCGGCGTTCTGGTCGTAAAGCTCGGACCGGGTGTAGCCGGAGAGGTTGAGGAAGCCGCCGAGGGCGAAGCGATCGTAATAGGGCAGGGTGCCGCCGCTGGTGCGCAGCCCGGCCATGACGCGGGGGACGACGGTGTTGGGGCCGAAGGAGATCGGCCGGTAGAGCTCGCCCTGGACGCGGCTGTAGTCGTCCTCTCCGCCTAACGAGCGATCGGAGAGGCCGGCTTCGAGCCGGGCAAACCAGCCGCGGCGGGGGAAGGTGACGCGGTCGAGGGTGTCGATGGTGGCGGAGGCGCGCAAGATGCCGCGCTCGCTCGTGCCGCCGGCCTGGCGCGGGAGGTTGAGGGTCTCGCTGATGTCGCTGAAGCCATGGGCGTAACCGAGCCGGACTTCGCCGATGCGGCCGAGGCGCAGGCCGGTGTCGAGCTGGCCCTCGAGTGTCTGGAGACGGAAGCGGCGGCGGTCGTCGCGGGTGTCGAGGGCGTCGATGAGCTCGCTGGCATAATGAATGGACGGGGAGAGAAACCAGGTGCGGGAGGGTTCCAGGGGCTGGTACCATTCCGAGAAGACGGTGGTGAGGTCGCCGAGGCGGAGGATGCTTTCCCATTCCGCGCCTAACGAGTTTAACTGTGTCATGCGCCAGTCGAGCAGGACATTGGCGTCGGCCGTGCCGGGAGTGCCGTAGGCAAAGTCGGCGCCGAAGCTGAGGAAGTTTGGGCCGCGCGATTTGCGGCGGGGCTGGAGGAGGAGGCCGTACTCGCCGTCGCTTTCCACGACCCGGAAATCGGCGACCTCGTAATCGCGCATGCCTTCGAATTGGACGAGGTGTTTTTCCAGCTCGGAAAACTCGATGTGTTCGCCGGGTTGGAAGGGGATCGTCTCCTCTAGCTCCTGCCGCTGCGTGGCGGGGGCGCCTTCCACTTCGATGAAGGAAATCCGGGCGGAGTCGGGCCGGGCGCGGCGCTGGCTCGCGAGGTAGCGGGCAAACTCTTCCGGGCCGACGGCGAGCGCGCGCAGGGCGGGGGCGCGGTCGAGCGTGCGGGTGTAGCCTTCGGGGACGTTGGCGGTGGAGTTTACGAAATCGGCCGAGGATGCGCCGGGCAGCTCGAGCCGGATGAGCACGTCGCCCGGGCGCAGACTGCTGCAACTGCGCGGCGCGATTCTGGCCGATCATGATGTCGAGCATCTGGTTGGTGACGGCGAGAACGGAATCGAGCTGGTCGGCTTTGAGGAGGACGGGGCTGACGTCGACCGCGATGACGATGTCGGCGCCCATGGCGCGGACGGTCTCGATCGGGAGGTTGCTGGTGAGGCCGCCGTCGACCAGGGTCTTGCCGCCGATCCGGTAGGGCGAAAAGGCGCCGGGCACGGCCATGCTGGCGCGCATGGCCTCGGCGAGGCTGCCGCGAGCGATGACGACTTTCTGGCCGGTCTCGATATCGGTGGCGATGGCGCGGAAGGGGATGGGCAGCCGGTCGAAATCGTCGATCCCGCGCACGGGGAGGGTGAGTTCGCGCAGATTAACGAGCAGCTTCCGGCCCGCGACGAGGCCTTCGGGTAACTGGACGGCGCCGCTGCGGGAAAGGCTGAGCTCGACGTTCTGGTCGAGGTCGAAGTCGCGCTGTTTGCTGCGGAAGGTTTCGCTTTCGCGGGGCGAGGAATTGGAAAGAAGGTAGCGCCAGTCGGCTTCGCGGAAGTGGGTCTCGATCTGCTCGGGCGACATGCCGCTGGCGTAGAGTCCGCCGACGACGGCGCCCATGCTGGTGCCGGCGATGTAGTCGACCGGGATGTCGAGTTCCTCGAGGGCCTTGAGCACGCCGATGTGGGCGACGCCGCGGGCGCCGCCGCCGCCGAGGGCGAGGCCGACTTTGGGGCGCGCGCCTAACGAGTGGGAGAAGAGGGCGAGGTGGGTGAAGAGGAGGGCTGAAACAAGGAGCGATCTTGGTCTCATGAAGGACAGCTTTTCATGAACGCGGCCGATTACGAGAAAATCGCTCGGGCGCGCGGGCGGAGCGGCGCGATTTTGTTGTAGCGGCGGTCTGTGACCGCCGGGGGGCGCGGGTGTCGGCGTCGGCGTGGCTGGGGTCGGCGGTTGTAGACCGCCGATACGATGGGATTCGGCGGTTGCAAACCGCCGCTACGATGGGGCGGCGGTTGGCCTGCTTTACTGCGCGTTCAGTTGTTCATGGGCCCAGGTGATGACCTCGGGGTAATGGTTCACGTCGCTCTGGTAGATCTCGATGAATTTTACTCCGTACTCGAGACCGCGCTGGATCGAGAGGGTGAGGGCGGTCTCGGGATCGAGTCCTTCTCCGCAAGCCTCGCTGTCGAAGCAGATGTTGACCATTTGCGCGCCGATCCCGGGTTGTTGATCCCAGATCATCGACCAAATGGTGTCGGTGCCAGGGGCGACGGGGATGGTGCTGGCGAGACTGTTGCGCTGCGACAGCATTCTTTCCCCGTAAAGAAGCCGGGCCGTGGTAACGGCGGAGCGGGCGACGAAATCTTCCGCGAAGGGCCGATCGAGCCCGCCGCTCCCGCCGACCGCGAGGGTGACGTGCTGATTTGGAAAGGAGTCCATGGTGGTATTGATCATGGTGACCCCGGTGGAAAGCATGAGGGCAGTGGTGTAGCCGACGCGCAGCCAGGCGGTGATGTCGGTGGAGGTGTGGGGGACGGCCCAATCTTCCGAGGTCGCATTAGCAAAACTCACGACCACGATTTTGACCGACGGGTTATTGGCATAGCGGGCGCCAAGGGCCCGGATCATGTTTGTCTTTTTCGCCACATAGGTCGGGTCCCAAAAGACGGGAATTTTCGTCTTCACACCGTCATCGAGAAAGGTGAAAAATTTCCCGCGGGCGCGCTTGACCGCGGTCGTGACCCAGGCCGGCTTGCTCTGCTGCGTGCCGATGCGGATGAGGACGTCTTTGCCGTTGGCGGTGCAGAGGGCGATGGCGCCATCGAGGTAGGTCCAATCGAAATTCCCTTCGGTCGGCTCGAGGGTGCTCCATTGGGTGCGGAGGCTGATGCCATCGACGTCGGGATTAATAAGGGTGCGTGTGACGGGGTCGCTATCGACTCCGGCGATGGAATAAACGCCGCGCGGGATCTCTGCAAACGCGGCCCCGGGGACGGCGAGCAGGAGCGCGAAAACGAGCGCAACCCGCCCTCTCGCGCGCTGACAAAATGAATGAATGAATGCCGGCAAAGTACTGCGATGTGCTGTCATGGTATCTCCCTCCGAAGGTTTGGATTGCGCCTGCGTGAAACCGGACGCAGCGCATTGGGTGATACTCTTTGCCGGCTATCTCGGCCTCACATTTTGCCGACTGGCTGAGAATCGCAAATGGAAAAACGTTACAGCCCTGCGTGGCGCACAACCCGCGGGATTGAGCTGAAGCGTGTCGCGATTCCCGGCTAGTCGCCGGGGCAGGTAGTGACGACGGGCGCGAGGCAGCCGGTGGGATCGGTCAACTCCACGGTGTGCGATCCCGGGGCGGCGTTAGGCACCGAAAGCTGGGCGCGCTTGCCGCTGATGACGAGGGTAAAGGGCTCGCCGTCGACTGTGATCGTGACTTCTTCGCCGCTATGGCTGGTGTCGGTCATGTTCAGGCGCAGGAGGAGGCGATTGCCGTTGCCGCCCGCCTTGCAGCGCGCTTGCAGGGAAGCCGTGTCGGCGCAGGGAATACCGTTGCCGCCGCCGTCCACCAGCGACGTCCATTTCGTCACACTCATGTCGATGGCGCCGGAGTTGGCGTCGTAGATCCGGCCGCCGTCGTAGAGATTAAACTCGGCATCGAAACGCAGGGGCCCGCTGGTGAGGACCTCGGTGCCGGTATTGAAGACGAGTCCGCGATCGATCTCGAGGCCGGTGGCGTTATCGAGGACGAAGAGGATAATGTCATTGCTGAAGGGCGGCGAACTCGTCCGACCCACCACGAAGGTGTTCCCGGCCGAGTCGACCCGCACATCGGAGGGGACGTCGTAGCAACCGACGCAGGTCTGGCCGTAGACGTGCGTCCAAAGCTGCGCGCCGGTCGTGGCGTCGCGCTTCACGGTGAAAAACTGATCGTTGAAATTGGATTGGTTGCCCTCTGGGTCGCTCGCGCCGGTGATGAGGACTCCGCCGTTGCCGTCGAGGAAGAGGCCGGTGGCGCTGTGGTCGTTGCCGAAGGCGTCGTAAAATTGCCAGATGAGCTGCCCGTTCGTCCCGTTCAGTTTGATCGTGCTGTACTTGTCGATGAGATCGATGCCGATGCCGGTGACATAAATATCGTTCGCGGCGTCGATCTCCATGTCGGCCGGATAGTCGCCGCCGCTCACGCCCCAGTTCGCCTCCCACAGCGTCGTCCCGTCGCCGCCGGAATATTTCACGACGACGTAGTCAGGCTGATTCGAGCCCATGATGCCGGTGATGAGGACGAGGAGATTCCCGGCGGAGTCGAGCAACACCTTCTGCACGCTGTCGCTCGAGAACGGCGAAAAGGCCGGCCCATCCCAGGTGCGCTTCCATTGCAGGACACCGGCGGGGTTAAACTTCATCGTCATGACGTCGAGGCCATCGCCCGAGGTCGTGCCGCCGACATAGATATTGCCCGCCGCGTCGGTCACGATCGAGGCCCCGGATTCGGACTTGGAGGGGCCGCTGGAGTATTTGATCGTCTTCAGCAGGGCGCCGGTGACGGCGTCGTAGCCGAGGATCAGGACATTGGCGAACGCCTGCGGTCCCGGGGTGTTTCCGACGACGTAGAGAATCCCGCCCGGTCCCATCGTGATCGCGCGAGCCTGGTCGGAGTTTGAGCCGGAGCTGTTATATGTCTGCGACCAACGCAGCGCCCCGTCCGGGGCGAAGGAAGCGGTCGTGATGTCCGTATTTCCCGAGCCGCCCCCGGAAGTTCCGGTGACGTAGGAGACCCCATCGGGATCGACATGGATCCCAGCCGGGCCCGCGGCCAGAGCCGTGCCGAGGGGCACTCGAGAAACCCATTCGGGAGAGAGCTCGGCTCGGACGGTGGCGGCCAGGGCCGTGAGAATGAAGAGCACGATCAGCCCGAGCCGGCTGACCGAGAAACGGACAGATGTTTTTTTCATAAATCCTTCCTTCGATGATGAACGCGGCCGCCAAACGCAGCGGATGTATCGTGCCAAAGAGGCCGGGCCTTCTCAATCGGCGAAAAGTTACAGGGGCGAAACCTTTGCGCGCAGGCCGCGGCGCCCCGGCCAAAAAGAGCATTGCAATTTTCGTCCAGCGGGAGAAGGGATGGGCTTCCGGCAGACCGGATCTCTATGGCGAAAAAAAAGTCCGCTCCGATCCTCGTTAGCGTGGTCATGGGGAGCGCCTCCGATTGGGAGACGATGCAGCATTGCGTCGCACTCCTGGGGAAATTCGGCGTGCCTAACGAGCACAAAATCGTCTCCGCCCATCGCACCCCGGCGCTGATGGCGAAGTTCGCGCAGGAAGCGGCGGAGCGCGGGGTGCAGGTCATCATCGCCGGGGCGGGCGGCGCCGCCCACCTGCCCGGGATGATCGCCGCGCAGACCTGGCTCCCGGTTCTCGGCGTGCCGGTGGAATCGCGCGCCTTAAAAGGGCTCGACTCGCTCCTTTCCATCGCGCAAATGCCGGCCGGGGTCGCGGTCGGGACGCTCGCGATCGGAGTGGCGGGGGCCAAAAACGCCGCGCTTCTCGCCGCCAGCATCATCGGCTTGCAGGACGACAAGGTGCGCGCCGCAGTGGAGAAATTCCGGCGGCGCCAGACCAGGAGCGTGCTCGCGCAAAAGCTGCCATGACCGGGCCGAAAAGGTTGCTGCCCGGGGCGACAATAGGGGTGATGGGCGGCGGGCAACTCGGCCGCATGTTTGCGATTGCGGCGCGCCGGATGGGTTACCGGGTCCACACTTTTTCGCCGGAGAAAAACGGACCGGCGGCGCAATTTTCCGATGAAGCGACGACGGCGAATTACGATGACGAAACGGCCGTGACCAGTTTTGCGCGCGCGATCGATGTCCTCACCTTCGAGTTCGAAAATATCCCGGCGGCGACAATCGAATGGGCCGCGCGCGAGCAGCCACTCGTCCGGCCGCGCGGCGAGGTTCTGCTCATCGCGCAGAATCGGCTCCGGGAAAAAGAGTTTCTCAGCGACGCCGGTTTTCCGGTCGCGGCTTTTCGGCGAGTCGCGAACGAGTCTGACCTAACGAGCGCGGTGGAAGCGATTGGCCGGCCCTCGATCCTGAAAGGCGCCGCCTTCGGCTACGACGGCAAAGGCCAGCAACGAATCGATCCCGACACCAACCTCGCGGAGACCTGGTCGGCGCGGGAGAACGCGGAATGCGTCCTCGAGCAGGTGATCGATTTCGAGCGCGAAGTTTCCGTCATCGTGGCGCGCGGGCCCGACGGAAAAACGGAAGTCTTCCCGGTTTGCGAAAACATTCACCGCCACCACATCCTCGACGTAACTCTCGCGCCGGCACGGATCCCCGATCGCGTGGCGGATGAGGCGCGCGCATTGGCCTGCGCCGTGGCCAACAGTCTCGATCTCGTCGGCTTGCTCGCGGTCGAGATGTTCCTCCGGGGCAGCGGCGAATTGATCATCAACGAGCTCGCGCCGCGGCCGCATAATTCCGGGCACTGGACGATCGAAGGGTGCGTCACGAGCCAGTTTGAACAACATGTCCGCGCCGTCTGCGGCCTCCCGTTAGGCAAAACCGAAATCGTGCGTCCGTCGGCAATGGTGAATTTGCTCGGCGACGTCTGGAGCGAGGGCGAGCCGGACTGGGCGGGCGCCCTGGCCGAGCCGAACGTGCACCTGCATCTCTACGGCAAACGCGAGCCGCGTTCCCGGCGCAAGATGGGACACTTGACCGCGGTCGGCCAGACGGCCGAAGCCGCCGCGGCCGCCGCGCAGCGCGCGCGGGATCGCTTGCAGTCGAAATGAATACCCAGATCGCGGCGACGGCTTCGCCTAACGATCGGAAGCGGGCGGTGGCGCGTGCGGTTGATCTCCTGCGCGCGGGCGAAGTAGTCGCGCTTCCGACCGAGACGGTTTATGGCCTCGCGGCCGACGCTCTTTCCGCGAACGCGGTGGTGAAAATTTTCGAAACGAAAAAGCGCCCGCACTTTGATCCGCTGATTGTGCATTTGCCCGAGCTGGCCTGGCTGGAACGGGTGGCGCAGGTGGCGGAAAAGGCCCGGCCGCTGGTGGAGCGCTTGATCGCCAGATTTTGGCCCGGCCCCCTAACGATCGTCCTCCCGCGCCGCGAAATGGTGCCGTCGATCGTGACCGCGGGTCTGGAAACGATCGCGCTGCGGATGAGCGCTCATCCGCTTTTCGGGGAGGTGGTCCGCGCTTTTGGTCGCCCGCTCGCGGCGCCGAGCGCGAACCGTTTCGGACGCATCAGCCCGACGGCGGCGGCCCATGTGATGGAGGAATTATCGGGCCGCATCCCGCTCATCGTCGATGGCGGCGCGACCGAGCACGGGATCGAGTCAACCGTGATCGCCGTCCGCATGGGCGGCATCGAAATTCTGCGCGCCGGGCCGATCACACGGGAGGAATTGGTGAAATTCGCCGAGATCCGGGTCCGCGACGCGGTCCGCACGGAGTCGCCCGGACAGTTGCCGTCGCATTACCGACCGCAGACGCCACTCCTGATCGCGGAGGATATTTCCCAGGTCCCGGTGCCGACCGGAAAACGCTTCGGCGCGTTGCTTTGGAGCGACACGCCGTTCTCAGAAACATTTGTCGAATCGCGCCGGCTCAGCACGACGGGAAACCTGCGCGAAGCCGCGACAAATCTTTTCCGCTATCTGCGCGAGTTGGACCGCGCCCGGCTCGATTGCATCGTGGCCGAGGCGATGCCGGAAGAAGGACTTGGGGTCGCGATCATGGACCGGCTGCGGCGGGCCGCCCATTCCTGACAGATCGTTAGGCGTCAGTCCTGGTGCGCAAGGCAGGCGCGAATGAAGCCGCTGAAAAGGGCGTGCGGCTTGTTCGGTTTGCTCTGGAATTCCGGGTGGTACTGGCAGGCGAGGAAGAAGGGGTGATCCTTGAGCTCGATCAATTCCGCGAGTGAGCCGTCGGGCGAGGTGCCGCTGATGATAAATCCTTTTTCCGCCATCTGGTCGCGGTATTTCATGTTGAACTCGTAACGGTGCCGATGGCGCTCGAGCACTTCGTCGTGCTTGTAGATTTTCTCCGCCAACGTCCCGGGCACGATCTTGGTCGGCCAGGTGCCGAGGCGCATGCTGCCGCCTTTTTTGCGGACCTTGCGCTGTTCATCGAGCAGGCAGATGACTGGCTCGGGCGATTCCTGGTCGAACTCGACGCTGTTCGCGCCGGCGATGCCGCAGACGTTTCTCGCAAATTCGATCGTCGCGACCTGCATGCCGAGGCAGAGCCCGAGGTAGGGCACCTTGTTTTCGCGCGCAAATTGCGCGGCGCGGATTTTGCCTTCGACGCCGCGTTCACCAAATCCGCCAGGGATGAGGATGCCGGCGACGTCATTGAGCTGGCCGTCGACGCCGTTCTCGAGCGACTCGGCATCGATCAGGCGCAGATCGATTCCGCAATCGTGGCTGGCGGCGGCGTGGGTGAGCGATTCGTAGATGCTTTTGTAGGCGTCCTGGAGCTCGATGTATTTGCCGACGACCGCGATCTTGACCTGCTTCTTCGGGTTGATGACGCGACTAACGAACTTGCGCCAGTCGCTCAGGTCGGGCGGCGGTGCATCGATGTTGAGGAGCTGGCAAACGAGTTCGTCGAGCCCTTCCTCGTGCAACATGAGCGGCATCTCGTAAATCGTGTGCGGGACGTCGCGCGCCTCGATGACCGCGTTCAGGCCGACGTTGCAGAACATGGAAAGTTTTTGCCTGATCTCCTGATCGAGCGGGCGCTCGGTGCGGCAAATGAGGACTTGCGGCTGGAGACCGATCTCGCGCAATTTCGCGATGCTTTGCTGGGTCGGCTTGGTCTTCAATTCGCCCGCCGCGCGGATGTAGGGGATGAGGGTAACGTGCATGTCGACGACGTTCTGCGCGCCGACTTCGAGAATGAATTGGCGAATGGCTTCGAGAAAGGGCAAGCCTTCGATGTCGCCGACTGTGCCGCCGATCTCGGTGATGACGACGTCCACTTTTTCCGGATCGGCCACCTGCCGGATGCGCGCCTTGATCTCGTCGGTGACGTGCGGGATGACCTGCACCGTGTTGCCGAGATAATCACCGCGACGCTCCTTCAGGATGACGGTCTCGTAGACCTGGCCGCTGGTGAGGTTGTTGTTCCGGGAGAGGACGCAATTGGTGAAGCGCTCGTAATGGCCAAGGTCGAGATCGGTCTCGGCGCCGTCGTCGAGAACGTAAACTTCGCCGTGTTGAAACGGGTTCATCGTTCCCGGATCGACGTTCAGATAGGGATCGAATTTCTGGAGAAGAACGCGCAGACCGCGCAGCTCGAGAAGGGTGCCGAGGGAAGCGCCCGCGAGGCCTTTGCCTAACGAACTGACCACACCGCCGGTGACAAAAATATATTTCATCGAGAAGAAGTCTGGCGCGGTCGGCGCGAACGGGCGAGCAGCTGGCGCTCAATCTCCCGGGCGTCTTCTGGTGTATCGACCCCCGGCGAGCCGCTTGCGGTCACGACCACGTGAATGTTTACGCCATTCTCCAGCGCACGCAATTGCTCGAGCGCTTCCGCGGTTTCGAGCGGGCGACGGTTTCCAGCGGACAAAGCGCAAAAGCAGATCGCGCCGGTAGCCGTAGATGCCCTGGTGGCGGAAATATTTCGGCGCCGCGATCTCGCGCGGGTAGGGGATGGCGTGGCGCGAGAAATAAAGGGCGCGGCCCTGACGATCGAGGACGGCTTTGACCTGGTGCGGCGATTGCGCGTCGGCCGGATCGAAAAACGGGTGGACCGCGGTGATCATCTCGATCTGCGGATCGCGCCGCATCTTTTTCGCGAGCTGATTGATCAACTTCGGGTCCACCAGAGGTTCGTCGCCCTGGATGTTGATCAGATGCGAGACGCCGCGCAATTTTTTCGCGACCTCCGCGATCCGATCGGTGCCGCTGGCGTGTTTCGGGCTCGTTAGGCTTACTTCCGCGCCCCAGCCAAAAGCAGCCTCGGCGATGCGCATGTCGTCCGTCGCGATGATGACAGAGTCGAGGGCCGTGGCGCGTCGGCACTGTTCCCAAACGTGCTGGAGCAGCGGTTTGCCGGCGATTGGGTGGAGCGGCTTTCCCGGGAAACGGGTCGAGGCCCAACGGGCGGGAATGAGGCCGACGATTTTGGTCATGAACGCTGGGAGGCTAACAGGGAATGGGAGCCGCGTGCAACGGCGGTTGTTTCGCTGGGTAGCGCACGCGTCTCGCGTGCGCTACCCGGAGGAAGATTCCCGCAAGCCTTCACCAAGGCCCAGGATGATTTCGGCCGCGGCGGGAAAATTTTCCACGATCCAATCGGGCGCGGCGTGCGTTTCGCTGGCGCCGTAGCCGGTCTTGACCAGGATGGTGCGCACGCCGGCGTTGCGGCCGCACTCCACGTCAAGGGCCTTGTCGCCAATGAAAAAGGAACGCGCGAAATCGAGATGATGATCGCGCTGCGCTTCCTTCAACATTCCGGTGCCGGGTTTGCGACGCTCGGTGGCATGGTCGGGATGATCGGGACAGAAATAGACGCCGTCGAACGTCGCCGGAAGCACGGCGCGGGCGACTTCTGCTTCGACGAGCCGGTATTGCTCCTCGGTGAAATAACCGCGTCCGATTCCGGCCTGGTTCGAGATCACGATCAGTTTGTAACCGGCGTCGCGCAGACGGACGAGCGCTTCGGGGACGCCGGGGAAAATCTCGACGTGTTTCGGATCGGCGCAGTAATTGACCTCGCGCATGAGGGTTCCGTCGCGATCGAGAAAAATGGCCGGCACGGAGTCGTCAGGCGCCATCGTCGTCCTCGAAGCTCGCGATCAGCTCCTCCGGCGAAACCGTGGCGGTGCCAAGTTTCGCCACCACCACCGCGCTGGCGTGATTGGCGATCTCGGCGGCCTCGAGCGGCGTCGCCTGGCAGGCAAGCGCGAGGGTGAAGAGCGCGATCGCGGTGTCGCCCGCGCCGGAAACGTCGAAAACCTGACGCGCCTTGGTGGGAATGTGGTGCGGCGTCTGGTTGCGTTCGAAGAGCATCATGCCCTGCTCGCCGAGCGTGATCAGGAGCATCTCGGTGTCCCAGTTTGAAAGCAGCCGCAGGCCGGCGGTCAAAAGCACCTTGTCCTCGAGCGGCGGATCGACCGGATCGGTCGGCGGGAAGCCGGCGGCGTGGAGCGCTTCGCTCCGGTTGGGTTTGATCGCGGTCACTTTTCCCCAGTCGATCTGCCGGTGCGGATTGGGATCGGCGGTCGCGATCTTGCCCGCGGCCTTGAGATCGGCGGCGAGCTGCCTAACGAGCTCCGCGCTCAAAAACCCTTTGCCGTAATCCTCGAAAATGAAGGCATCGAGTTGCGGCATCAGTTTGCCCAACCCCGCCGTGACCTGCGCGACCTGCTCCGCGCTGGGCGCGCGAATTTGTTCACGATCGACCCGGACGACCTGTTGATGGCGGGCCACGATCCGCGTTTTCACGATTGTCCGGAAAGCCGGGTCCTCGAGGACGAGACCGGTCTCAATTTTGCGTTCCCGCAGGAGCTCGAGCAGTTGGCGGCCGCTCGGGTCCGTCCCGACGGTTCCGATGACGGAGGTGCCGGCGATAAATTCGCGCAGGTTGCGCGCGACGTTGGCTGCGCCGCCGGGATAAAACGATTCGCCGGTTACCTCGACCACCGGCACCGGTGCCTCGGGCGAGATGCGGCCGACCTTGCCCCAGACAAACTCGTCGAGCATGAGATCGCCCGCGACGGCGATGCGTTTGCTGGCGGCGCGGGCCAGGATTTCGCGGAGACGATCCAGTTTCATGAGGAACACCCGGAATTACTTCCGATCCGAGACCGCCACCGAAAGGGGTTGCTCCGAATCGATAAAACTGGATCGTATCGCGAATTGTGCCGGCCAACGGTTCTGCATAAAGTGCCCAACTAATCCTGAATACCTTCTCGAAATCAATAGTCGAAGCTGCGGATGAGATCTTTCGTTAACCTAATTTTAGTCGCCGGCTGCGTGCTGGCATTGTTATCCGGGCCCGCCTCCGCGGCGGAACCGGCCCGCCGGATCGACGTCAAACGCCTGTCGAAAAATATCGATGACGTGGTGGTGCCGCTGCCGAACGAAATCTTCGGGGCGCTGAACAAGCTGGAGAGCGTGAACTGGAAAGAGTTCGTCCGCACCAACAAGGGCACCAACTTCACGGAACGTCCGCGCATTGCCCTGCTTCTTGGCACCGTCATCGCCGATGGCTTCATCGCCGTCCAGGCAGAGGACGCGCCGGGCGTGAAAGAGATTGGGCAGCGGGTGGTGAGCCTGGCCAAGGGAATCGGGGTCGGCAATTCCATCGTGCCCCACGCCAAGGCGATCACCGAGGCCGCCGACCGCCGCAACTGGCCGGCGGTGCGCCAGGAACTCGACCGCACGCAGAACAGCGTCCAACAGGCGATGAACGAAGTGCATGACGAGAAACTTTCCCAGCTCGTGAGTTTGGGTGGCTGGTTGCGCGGCACGCAGGTCCTGACCTCGGTGGTAAACCGCCATTTCTCCACCGACGGCGCTGAGTTGTTGCATCAACCCGACCTCCTCGAGTATTTCCAGCGCAAGCTCGATGGCATGCCGGAGTTCAACGGGCCGGTCGTTTCGCAAATTCGTGTCTCTCTCCAGGAAGTAAAACCGCTCATCCAGACCGACGCGCCGATCTCGCCGGCCTCGGTCAAGAAAATCAACGAAATCACCTCGCAAATCGACAATGCGATCGTGACTCGCAAACCATGAACGCCTCCTCCATGCGTCCAACCATTTCCACCGCCCGCCGCAGCGCCCTTCTCCTCGGGTTAATTCTCGCCCTCCAGGTGGCGGCTTCGCGTGCATCGGTGGACGATGCGCACTCCTTCGCGCTGCAATCGGCCGAGCCCTACGTCAAGCAGGGCTATCAGGTGCGTGAGGACTACTGGGGCGGCGACCTCGGCGTGGGAGAAAAAAAAGCGGTCCGGCAGCAGCTCTTCAAGGGCAACGATTATTGGTTCTGGATGGCGACCGAGGTGGAGCAGGCCAAAGTGTCGGTCCACATTTACGATTCCGACGGCAAACTCTGCGAGCAGCCCGATAGCTGGCAGAAAGGCCATTTCGCCGGGGCGCACCTCATCCCGAAATCAACGGGGAGCTATTTCGTCATCGTCTCCGTGGAAAGTTCGCCCGAGGAACGGACCCATTGGGCGCTGGTCTACGGCTTCCGCTAGGGTTGCGCCGGGTTTGACACTCTTCCGGGCGCAGCCGTATTCTCGCGGCTGATGAGATCCCGGCTCCGCGATGATTGAAACGCGCACTTTGCAGTTCGAAAACGCGCGGGCCGTGCAGTCTCTTTACGCCCACGATTTGAAGTTAATCAAAAATCTCGAGGAATCTCTCGGTGTGAAAGTCACCACCCGCGAGGGCTGGATCAAGGTGGAAGGCGAACCGGCGCAGGTTGCGAAGGCCGAGCAGGTCTTCACCCAGCTCGAAAATGCGCGCCAGCGCGGAGTCGACATCCAGCGTCACGAATTCAACTACGCGCTCAATTCCGTGAATGAAGCTCGCGCCGATAACCTGGGCGATCTCGTCTCGACCAAGATCATCACCTCCTCGCGCAAGCCGCCGATCGTGCCGCGAACGATGGGGCAGCGGAATTACGTCGAGGCGATCCAGAAACACGATGTCGTCTTCGGCATCGGCCCCGCCGGCACGGGCAAGACCTACCTCGCCGTCGCGATGGCGGTCTCGGCCTTGAAGAAAGAACAGGTCGACCGCATCATCCTCACCCGACCCGCGGTGGAAGCGGGCGAAGCGCTCGGTTTTTTGCCCGGCGACCTCCAGCAAAAAATCACCCCGTATCTCCGCCCGCTCTACGACGCCCTGCACGACATGCTCGAACCGGAGGAACTGGAGCGCTACGTCGCGCGCGAAACGATCGAGATCGCGCCCCTCGCCTACATGCGCGGGCGCACCCTAAGCAACGCCTTCGTCATTCTCGACGAAGCGCAGAACACTACGACGGAGCAGATGTTCATGCTCCTGACCCGGATCGGGCCGCGCTCGAAGTGCGTTGTGACCGGCGATGGCACCCAGGTCGATCTTCCGCCAAACAAGCGTTCCGGCCTGCTCGAGGCGCTCCAGGCGCTGAAAAATGTGCCCGGGATTGGGTTCTGTTATTTTAACGACAAGGATGTCGTTAGGCACGAGCTTGTCCGCGCCATCATCAATGCCTACCAGCAGCACCGGTCGCCGGCCCACAGCGGCAGCCGGAAATAGCGATGTTCAAATTCCTGCAACGCCAAAGCCTCGTGAAACGCGGGCTCGCCTCGGGTAAGACGCGGCGCCGTCGCGCCTCGAACGAGATGCTGCGCAATCTCGAGCACGCGCCCTGGATGAAGGTAACGATCTTTGTCCTTTTCATTGCCGGGCTGGCACTCCTCATCTTCAGCGGTCAGCAGCCGGAGCCGACGCGCAGTTTTGTCTTTGCCCTTCTCCTCCTCGCGACCGCGATCGCGCAGCTCTGGATTAACCAGCCCAATACTTTTCTTCGGAACTCGCGCGTTCTGCTCGTTTTCGGCATCATCTTTTTGCAGCTGGCCGCAACCAAGCTGCTGATCGTGCTCTGCAATAGCGGGCTCTTCGCTCTCCTCCGGCCGGAGACGGCCTGGTTGATCGCGCCCTACGCCTTTGCGCCGCTCGTCCTGTGTGTCCTCCTCGGCCGGAACCATGGCCTTTATGGAGCTGTGTTCGTTAGTCTGTTCAGCAGCATTTTGTTGAACAAGATGGATGCGCCGATGCTGGCCATCGGCTTGATCAGCGGGTTCACCGCCGTGCTTTTGACCCAGACGGTGCGGCGCCGCAGCCGTCTCATTCGCGCTGGCTTCTGCGTCGGGCTCGGGATCTGGCTTCTCGCGCTCACTTTCGGCCTGATCGGGCCGATCAATCTCTTCGATCCGGCCGCGACCGACTGGACGATGATTGGCATCCAGAGTGTCTTCGCGATCGGCAACGGCATCATCACCGCCATGCTCGTCGGCGGAGCGCTGCCCATGCTCGAGCAGCTTTTCCAAATCACGACCGATATTTCCTGGCTGGAAGCATCGGACCTGAACCATCCGCTGCTGCGCCGGATGACGATCGAAGCGCCCGGCACCTATCATCACAGCCTGGTGGTCGCGAACCTGGCCGAGTCGGCCGCCGAAGCGATCGGCGCCAACGCGACGCTTTGCCGCGTCTGTTCCTACTTTCACGATATCGGCAAACTGGTGAAGCCGGATTACTTCACCGAGAACATGAACTTCGAGCGCAACCCGCACGACGATCTCGCCCCGACGATGAGCGCGCTCATCATCATCGCGCACGTCAAGGAAGGGGTGGACCTGGCGCTCAAGCACGGGCTTAACCAGCAGGTCATCGACGTCATCCAGCAGCACCACGGGACGTCGTTAGTCTTTTATTTCTACAAGCGCGCCCTGCAGCAGTACGAAGACGCCCGCGAAGGCGGCAAGATCATGAAGATGCGCGAGGAAGACATTCCCGAGGTCTCGGAGGAAAGCTTCCGTTACAGCGGTCCGAAGCCGCAGACGCGCGAGAGCGCCATCATCAGCCTGGCCGACATGGTCGAAAGCGCCTCGCGTTCGCTGGAAAAGCCGACTCCGCAAAAGATCGAGCAACTGGTCAACGACCTGATCGATCAGCGCCTGGCCGATCATCAATTGGATGAGTGTGATCTCACGCTGCGCCAGTTAAAGACGATCGCCGAGCGTTTCCGTTTCACTTTGATGAACATGCTTCACACCCGCATCGCCTATCCGAAGGAAGGCAAAGGCGCGACCGCGCGGGACGACGGTGCGCGACCGGATGTGATGGCAGTGACGAAGCGACCAGCCTCCGCGCCCCCGGTCTCGGCCGCCTGACGAGTGGACGACTTCGCGATCGAGCGGGTGCAGGAGTACGACGCGCAGATCGCGGTCGTGCTCGGCTCAGGCCTTAATTCGTTAGTCCAGGAACCGGCGCGCGACCGGATCATTCCCTACAGCGAGATCGGGGGCCTGCCGCGCTCCAGCGTGAAAGGGCACCTGAGCCGCTTCGTCCTGGGGGAAATCGGCAAGACGCGCGTTGTCTTCGCGCAGGGGCGGGTGCACCTCTACGAGGGTTACAGCGCGCGCGAAGTGACCGCCGGCGTGCGTTTCTTTGCCCGCGCTGGAATCAAAAGGCTGATCCTGACCAACGCGGCTGGGTCCACCAACGCGGCTTTTGCTCCCGGCTCCTGGATGATGATCACCGATCATCTCAACCTGACGGGGACGACGCCCTTGTTAGGCGTGAAAGAGTTTGTCGACCTGACTCATGCTTATTCGCCCGCCTGGCGCGAACGGTTTGCCAACACGGCCAAAGATCTCGGATTGACGCTGCACCAGGGCGTCTATGCCAGCGTGCTCGGTCCGCAGTACGAAACACCCGCGGAAGTGAAGATGATGCGGCATCTGGGCGCGGATGCGATCGGGATGTCGACGGTGTGCGAAACAATCCAGGCGCGGGCGTTGGGGATGGAAGTGGCGGGCTTCTCCTGCCTGACCAATTGGGCCGCCGGTTTGGCGCCGGCTCCGCTCAATCATGCGGAGGTGCTGGCCGCCGGCGAGCGCAGCAGTGCAGAATTGCGGCGACTTTTCGACCGCGCGCTCGCTTGAGCGGCTACAGGAGCGGACCGCGGGCGCGCGGTTCCCGGTCTTTCGTGGTCGCGGTGCTGGGCTGAGTGACGAAGGGCCCGCCTTCCATCGGCGCGGCCGAGGTGAAGGCGACGTCGGGCATGTCGCTGGGCAGTCCTTCCAGCGGGAACTCTTTGCGCAAGGGGAAGTAAGGATAGCCTTCCCACATCAGGATCCGGCGCAGGTCGGGATGACTGTTGAAGCGCAGGCCCATCATGTCCCAGATCTCGCGCTCATGCCAGTTCGCGGTCGGCCAGACATCGGAGACGGTGTCGACTGTCGGGTCGTCCTCGGAGACGCGCAATTTGAGCCGGAGATGGATCGCCATCGTCATCGAGTAAAGCTCATAGACGACTTCAAAGCGCGGCTCGGTCCCGAAATTATCGACACTCGAAATGTCGACGAGGTAATCGAAGGAGAGTTCTTCCTTGCAGAACTTCGCCACTTCCCGGAGGTCGCCCCGGTCGATGACGAAGGTGGTTTCGCCGCGGAATTCGCTTCGCTCCTTCAGCTTTTTGCCGAGCAATTCGCCTAACGAATTCAGCAGTTCAGGACCGGTCATGGAGAGAAGTTAGAAGTCAGAAGGAGGAAGGAAGAAGTGAAATCAGACCAGGTTTTCGAGCTTTTCGACCAGGCCGCGCTTTTGATCGATGAAGGAACTTTCGCCGGCGATCTTGTCCTGCAATTTCATCAGCCCGGCGATCAACGCCTCGGGGCGGGGTGGGCAGCCGGAAATGTAAACGTCGACCGGCAGGAGCTGGTCGATGCCTTGGAGCACGGCGTAAGAGCGATACATCCCGCCGCTCGAGGCGCAGGCGCCCATCGCGATGACCCACTTCGGTTCCGGCATCTGGTCGTAAATGCGTTTGACCGCGAGCGCCATTTTGTAGGTGACGGTGCCGGCGACGATCATGACGTCGCATTGCCGGGGGGAGAAACGCATCACCTCGGCGCCGAACCGCGCGATGTCGAAGCGGGCGGAAGCGGTCGCCATTAACTCGATCGCGCAACAGGCCAGGCCCATCGGCATCGGCCAGAGGGAATTCTTGCGCATCCAGTTCATGGCCGCGTCGAGGCGGGTAAAGATCACGTTGCCTTCGATCTTGGAATCGTAGGCAGCCGGAAGCGTTTCTTTGTCGGCGGTGGCGGCGGTCATCCCGCGGACAAATTAAGGGGCGGCGTTACTTCCGCAAGCTGCACGCCGAACTTCCCGCCTGCTGGGATCAGCAGGCGTCCTGCAATTGAACGGGAGGCTCGCAACCGAGGCGGCTGGCAGCGATGACGTCGCAAACGGTGCGGCTCAGTTCGGAGGCTTCGTACGGTTTCGCGATGACCCCGCGGAAACCGAAATCTTCATAGCGACTCATGGTCGCATCCATGGCATAGCCACTCGAGACAATCGCCGTCACCATGGGATCGATCTCGAGCAATTTGCGCAAGGCGTCTTTCCCGCCCATGCCACCGGGCAAGGTGAGGTCGAGGATGACGAGGTCGAACCGATTGTTATCCCGGAGCGCGTCGCGATAGAACTCGATCCCCTGCAGCGCGGATTCGGCGCCGACCACTTCATAACCGAAACGGCTGAGGGTGAATTCGACCAGGGCGCGAATCGCTTCTTCATCGTCGACCACCAAAATGCGTCCAGAGCCGTGCACCGGCTCGGCCGAGGGAGTGGGGAGGGGATCGTTCGCGACGACGTGCTCTGTCCGCGCGCCCGCCGGGAGGTAAATGGTGAAGGTCGATCCACAATGCAGTTCCGACGCGACCGTGATCAGGCCGCTGTGGTTCTTGACGATCGAATAGGTGGTCGCAAGTCCGAGCCCGTTTCCTTTTGGTTTCGTCGTGAAATAGGGATCGAAGATCTGCTTGAGGAGATTTTGCGGGATGCCGACGCCTTCATCGCGCACCCGGATCCGGATGTATTCGCCGGGCGCGAGATCGGGGATCGCGAGTGCGGTCTCCTGGGTGCAATTAAAGTTTTCACAGTCGATGTGGAGCGTGCCGCCCTCGGGCATCGCCTGCTCGGCGTTCACCACGAGGTTCGCCATCACCTGACTGATTTGGCCGGGATCGAATTCCGCCGCCCAGAGGTCAGGTGCGATGTTGAGCATACTCCGGCTTTGCGAGCCACGGAGGGAGAAGCTGACCGTCTCCTCGATCAGGCTGGCAATGGAAGCGGCTTTCTTCACCGGCGCGCCGCCGCGGGCGAAAGTGAGAAGTTGCTGGGCGAGGTCGCGGGCGCGAAGTGCGGCATTCTTGGCGTCATCGAGGCGACCGCTCATTTCATCGCTCGGGGGAAGGAGAAGAGCGGCGAGGGAGACATTGCCGACAATCGCGGTCAGGAGATTATTGAAATCGTGCGCGATGCCGCCGGCGAGGAGACCCAGTTGCTCGAGCGTTTCGGCTTTGCGCCGCTCCGCCTCGTCGCGCTGTTTCTCGGTGATGTCGCGGAAAACGAGGACGACGCCGCAGAGTTCGTTTTTCCCGTCGCGAATGGGCGAGGCCACTTGTTCGATGATGCGCTCAGTCCCGTCCCGCGCGGTCAGGGTGGCACGCTCCGGGGTGGAGAATAAAATCGTCTCGGCCTCGTTGCGGTAGCCGCCGACCCGACCCGTGCCTTTTTTGCGGCCCGTTTCGCCCGAGACTCGAAAGACGGTCTTGAGGGGTTGTCCGACGGCTTCGCTGGCCAAACAGCCGGTCATGTTTTCGCTCGCGGCGTTGCAGACCATGATGTGCCCCTTGAGATCGGTCGTGATCACCCCGTCGCCGATGGAGCTGAGGGTGACGGCGAGGCTCTTCTTTTCCGCGGCCAATTCTTCCTCAAAGCGTTTCTGTTCGGTAATGTCGCGGACCATCGCGATGTAATATTTACGCTGCTCGACGACGGTTTCGCTGAGCGATATTTCCACCGGGAAGGTGGCGCCTCCGCAGGTCGAGGCGAGGCCGAGCAGTGTTCGGCCGGTGCAGCCGGCGAGGTGTGGCCAGTTGCAATCGAGCAGCGAACCGTCCGCCTCGCGATCGAAATAGCGCGGGACCAACCGGGTGAAATCATCCCCGAAAAACTCGTTTTCGCGGTAGCCAAACATTTTCCTGGCCGCGGGGTTCATCTCATAAACGGCGCCTTTTTCGTCCAGGGTCACCATGCCATCGAGAATGCTGTCGATGACGGCGTTGATGCGGCTGTCGGCACTCTGCAGCTTGTGCAACTGCCGCCGGCAAAGGACGAAACTGTAGATGCTCGAGCTGAGCATGAGGGCGGCCGCAAAGGCGCAGAAGAGGTTGATCCCGGTGGCGGTCAGGATCCGCTCCCTGGCCGCGGCCGAGGAACGGACGCGATAAATCTCCATCTGTCCGGACTCAAACTGCTCCATCGCTCTCCGGAGGTTGCTCATGAGCACGTCGCTTCGGCCGGCCCGCCCAGAGGCAGCGGTTTGCTCGCCGCTCTGCTTCGCCGCGATATCGGGCACAGCGCACTCGGTGATCCAGGTTTCGAGACTTTCGCGGATGAGGCTCAGTTGCTTCACTTCACGGGCCTCGCTCGCCATCAGGACTGAGAGGTAGCCTTGATAGGTATAGAAATCGGAGGTCGCATTCTTGTAGGCATCGATGAAGGCCGGGTTACCCGTCAGGAGGAAGCCCCGCACTTCCTTCTGCATGTCGGAGGCGGCGCGCTGCATCTTTGGGATAAAGTTCAGGATTTGTGTGGATTGAGTGGCCCACTCCTGTTCTCGCACCCGGTGATTCAATTCGATCTGCTCTTCGCGCTGGATCGCCTGCAGGATGTCGCGGGCTTCATCGAGAGCCCGGGTATTGACCGTAACCCCCTCTGCCGGGGGTTCCTTTTGATTTTGAACAAGCCCGAACATTGATAATGAGCTATCCGACAGCCAACTCTGGACGCTTTCACGCATTTTTAGGATGCGTTTTCTTTGCTGGGAATTATCGGCCAGCACGCTCGTGAGCTCTTCACTGTGGCTGAGGAAGAGTTGCTGAAGTTGGGATGAGCTTTCCAAGTAGCTGCCTTTCCCGGTCAACAGGTGGCCGCGAAATGAATTCTCCAGCGCCGAGAGGTCCTGCTCCACAACGCTGCTCAACCGCATGACCTCGATCGTATGGGCGCGCAACCGGTCCTGCTTTTGATAGCGCATCGTGAGAACGACGCAGGTCACAGCGAGAAGGATGATGACGAGCACGCCGACCGCGGTTCCGACCAGAAGTTTGAGTTGGAACAGTTCCGGACTGAAAAGCCACTCGATTTTGCGGCGGAAAGCGCCACGCGGTTCTTTGGGAGCATTCCCGGTCGGGGCAGGCGATGACACAGGAACCATAGTCTCCCGCTCTAAAAGCAATTCCTCTGCCAAGAGCGGGCTCGGATTAAAGGCGAATGGATTTAGTAACGGACTCGGACAAGGGTGAGGCCCTCAGCCGGCGAAACGAGCCGCGGTTCGGCTGGCGTTCCATCCGCGAGATGTGTCCGAATCTCCTCGAGCGTCGTCTTCCCGAGCGCGGCGCGAACGATCGCGCCCACCATCAGCCGAACCATTTTGTAGAGGAAGCCGTCGCCATCGAATTCGATCGTCGTCACGCTCGACGTGCGTCGCACCCGGACGCGCCGAATCGTGCGGATCGTCGACTCGACCGGGTGACCGCGATTGGCGGCGAAGCCGGCAAAGTTGTGCCGCCCGAGAAAAGCTCGCGCGCAGGCACGCAGGATTTTGTCATCCAGCACACCGGTCACGTGCCAGGCGCGGCCGAGTTCGAAGGGCGAAAAGACGGGCGTGGTTGCGATCCGGTAACGATAAACTTTTCCCTTCGCGTCGAAACGGGCGTGGAAAGTTTTGGCGACAAACGCGCAGCGCAGGACGCGGATGCGCGGCGGCAGCGAAGCGTTCAAGGCCGCGGCCAGAACCGCCGGCGAAAGGCGGCTCGGTGGCAGATCGACATGCGCGCACTGCCCGAGGGCGTGCACGCCGGCATCCGTCCGACCTGCGCCGTGGACCCGAATCTCCTCGCCGGTGACCTGGAGGAAAGCCGCTTCCAGCCGATCCTGGATGGTTTCGCCGCGGGCCTGGCTCTGCCAGCCGGAGAAACCGGCGCCATCGTAGGCGACGATCAGTTTCAGCCGCCGCGCCCGCAGCTTTGGCGCCGTCCGCTTGTCGTTAGGCAAAGGGGTCCGGCTCCAAGCCGCCCTGGTTGGAGACCAGGCTGTCGAGATAGCTCTGCAAAAGCATCTGCGCCGCGACCTGGTCAATGTAACCGCGGCTTTCGCGAACGGATTTGCCCGCTTCCTGCAGGGCGCGCTGCGCCGCCACGGTTGAGAGGCGCTCGTCCCAGGTGCGGACATTGCAGCCGGCTTTGGTTTTTAGCTTTTCGGCAAATTTGGTCGCTTCCTCGGCCGAGGCGCCGACGCTTCCGTTCATGTGCCGGGGCAGTCCGACCACGATCAGTTCCACGTTTTTCTCCGTCACGAGAACGGCGATGCGCGCCACCGGATCGGCCACCTTCGCGAGCGCGATGGTCTCGGTCGGATGCGCCAGCATTTGCAGCTCGTCGGAAAGCGCAACCCCGATCCGCGCCGTCCCATAATCGATTCCCATGATTCGTTTCATCTCGTTAGGCGAATTTCGTCACTGCAATTCCGGCGGCAGTTTCCCGACCAGTTTCTTGATTTTCTCCGCGTCGTGCCGGCTGCAGATAAGGATCGTGTCTTCCGTCCGGACCACGATCAGATTATTCACCCCGAGGAGCGCGATCTTGGATGGGTGATCGCTAAAGACGATATTGTTGCTCGCCTGTAAAGTGGTCAGTTCGCAATTGGCGGCGTTCGCGTTCTCGTCCTTCGGCAGGTAGGACGCAACCGCGCGCCAGCCCCCGACATCGTCCCAGTCGAAACTCGCTTCCACCATCAGGACGCGATCGGCTTTTTCCATGATCGCGTAGTCGAACGAGATCATCGGCAAACCGGCGAAGCGGCTGCTGATGGCGCCTTCCCAGTTTCCGGGAGCGCGCAGCTGCGAAATAAAATCCGCCAGCTCGGGCGCGTGGCGGTTGAACTCGCTCAGCACGGTCGGGACCGACCAAACGAACATGCCGGCGTTCCAGCGGAAGTTTCCTTTGCGCACAAAGGCGTCGGCCAATTCCGCGTTCGGTTTTTCGCGGAAACGGACGACCCGGAAGACGTCGTTAGGCACGGCCCCTTCTTTTAGCGGCGCGGGCGCGCCTTGCTCGATGTAGCCAAACCCGGGGCAGGCCCAGGTCGGTTTGATCCCGATCGTGACGAGCGAGCCGGTTTCGTCCGCGGCCCGCGCGGCGGTCTGCATCGTTTCCTGGAAAGCGGCGCGATCCTTGATCACGTGATCGGCCGGCAGGACCATCATGGTGGCGCGATGATCGCGCGCCGCCACCCAGGCGGTGGCGAGGGCGATTGCCGCGGCGGTGTCGCGCTTGGCCGGCTCGGCCACGATGTTCTCCGGCGGCAAATCGGGCAGTAGTTCCCGGACGCCGTTTTCCTGGTCGACATTGGTCAGGACGAGGATGCGCTCACGGGGAACGAGGCCTTCGAGGCGATCGATTGTCTCCTCGAGCAGGGTCTTGTCCGAGACCAGCTTTAATAATTGCTTGGGCCGGGCGCGCCGGCTGAGCGGCCAGAAGCGTTCGCCGCTGCCGCCGGCGAGAATGAGCGCATAAAGCGGTTTCGTCATTGGAAAAAGTGGTTTCGGGCCGGTCGGAAGTTTTTCCCGTTTCTTTTTCTCGCGACGGGAAGTATAAGGTTAGGCGATGTCATTTTCGTTATCCATTCCAAAAACGGCCGAGGCGCTGCCGTTGGACGGATTGCTCACCCTGACCCGGACCGCCTTCGGCCTCGGCGTCGGTTTGCTCGTGGCGGAACGCCTTAACCGCCCCGCACGCCAGGCCACCGCGATCGCCCTCGTCTCGGTCGGGACCCTCGCTGTCATTCCCTTGCTCGTGAAGATGGCGCTGGCCCGGATCAATCGCCCGGAAAGCGAACGCGGAATGCGCCGCCGTCTCATCTCGATCCGGAGCGGCTCCGGTTACGGCTCCGAACAGGACATCTTTTAGCCCTTCCTCGCGAAGGGCGACCACCGTTGGCTTGATCGGTTGGCTTCGCCGCAGTAAGTCCACCCGATGACATCGCGCGCCGACTCCGCCACCCGCAACGCCCTTCGCGAAAGATGCGAAGCCATCCTCCGCGAGGAGGAAATCCTCCGCGAAGGCGGCGGCAAAATCGGCCAGGATCGCCAGCGCAAACGCGGTCGCCTCCCGGCCCGCGAGCGCATCCAGCATTTGCTCGACAAAGGCGCGGACTTTTTCGAGATCGGGCTTTGGGCCGCTTATAAAATGTATGAGCAATGGGGCAGCGTGCCGGCTGCCGGCGCGGTCGCGGGCATCGGCCAGGTCGCAGGCGTGCCGTGCATGATTATTGCCAACGACGCGACCGTGAAAGCCGGCGCCTTCTTTCCCCAGACCGCGAAGAAGCTCATCCGGGCGCAGCGCATGGCCTTCGAAAACGCGCTCCCGATCATTTACCTGGTCGATTCCTCCGGCGTTTTCCTCCCGATGCAGGACGAAATTTTCCCCGATGAAGACGACTTCGGCCGGATCTTTCGCAACAACTCCGTCATCTCCGCCGCGGGCATTCCGCAGTTCGCCGCCATCATGGGGAATTGCGTCGCGGGCGGCGCCTACCTGCCCGTGCTCTGCGACAAGGTGCTCATGACCGAGGGCAGCGGGCTTTATCTCGCCGGGCCCTCGTTAGTCCAGGCCGCCATCGGTCAGGTGGTCGATGCCGAGGAATTGGGCGGCGCACAGATGCACGCGGAAGTGAGCGGCACGGTCGATTTTTACGAGAAGGATGATCCGTCCTGCATCAAACGCATCCGCTCGCTCGTCGCGCATCTGCCCGAGGCCGAGGCGGCGAAAAAAGACAACGCGAAAAAGAAATTCGCCGGACCCGCGAAGAAACCGGAAGCGGTTTACGACCTGATCGGTCTCGAAGGCCAAAAACAATACGACGCGCGCGATCTGCTGGCCTCGATCATCGACGCCGATTCGCTCGACGAATACAAGGCCGACTACGGCAAGACGCTCGTCACCACTTACGCGCGCATCGGCGGGCATTCCGTCGGGATCGTCGCCAACCAGCGCCACCAGGTGAGGACGAAGAAAGCCGGCATCCAGATGGGCGGCGTCATTTATTCCGACAGCGCCGACAAAGCCGCCCGCTTCGTCATGGATTGCAACCAAACCGGTTTGCCGATCATTTTTTTCCAGGACGTCACCGGCTTCATGGTCGGGCGCGACGCCGAACAGAGCGGGATCATCCGGAGCGGCGCCAAGCTGGTCAACGCGGTCAGCAATTCCGTCGTGCCCAAGATCACGATCGTGGTCGGCGGATCGTTTGGCGCGGGCAACTACGCGCTTTGCGGCCGGGCCTACGACCCGCGCTTCATCCTCGCCTGGCCAAATGCGCGCTACGCGGTGATGGGTGCGGCGCAAGCCTCCGATACCGTCTTCGCCGTCCTCGCGAAATCGCGCGAACGCGGCGACCAGAAAGCGTCAGCCGAAGAGCTCGAGCAATTGCGCGCCAAGGTAAAAGAGACCTACGAAGAGCAGACCGACATCCGCTACGGCGCGGCGCGCGGCTGGCTCGACGCGATCATCCAGCCGCATGAAACCCGCGAGGTGCTCCTGCGCCTGCTCAGCTATGTCAGCCGCCCGGCCCCGCAGGGCGCGCGCTTCCACATGGGCGTCGTGCAAACGTAGAGCGCCCTGGAGGGAAGCGCTCCGTCGCTTCCGCGACCGTTTATAGACCTTCGAGGCACGGCACCGACGGCGCGGTGCCCTCCAGCGATTTTTCAACTGTCGGAGCTAGCTCCCAATCTCAATAAAGGCTTGCCTTGATTCGAAGCCATCAGGCAACCTCCCCAAAATGAGCCCCGGTTATGCACCCGTAGCCGCGAACGCGGGAGCCCATTTCTTTCTCGTTAGAACGCTCCGGCGAACGCGCGAAGTCCTATCACTGACTTCTCTGGTTCTACTCCTGGGCGGGTGCAGCCCGGGACCTATCGAGAGCGTGCTCATCGGTACGTGGGAAATCACGGTCCCGATCGGGATGGACGCTTCCACTTTCCTGACCTTTTCCGCGGATCACACCATGGTGTCGTTCGGGGACAGTATCATGGGCGACAATAAGATATATTACCGCGGGCGATGGTCCGCCGATGAGAATCAAATCTGCATCGAAGAGAACGGGGCGCTGAAGGACTGCTGGCCCATTACTAAAAAGCGCTCAAAAACTTTACGCTTCCATCTGCCGGGAACCGACTACGACCAGGTCTGGACCCGCAGGAACATCGCGTCGCCCACACCGCCGCCGCCTCCGCCGAAGCTGGAGATTGGCGACCTCGACATCTCACTTTTTTCGCCATCGGAACAGACCGGCACCTCAGTCTGTTTGGGCGAAACGCTGCGAGTCTGTGAGGAGAGTTACGGGCCTTCCGAGCTCCGTCCTACCTCGGACGACAACTGTCCGGATAACTCCCGTTATTTCACCGTTGGGAAATTGAGGATCTCGGCAATCTTGCTCGATAATCTCGTCGTCTCAGTCAGGTACGAAGCGAGACCGCACCTTTTCCGACGAAGCAATCGCCGCGCTCCTTCGCGCAAACGCGGCCGATTCGCAGTGGGTAACCGATCTCGAGTCACCGGGCGACAGCTTTTCTGAGTTTCGTGCCCGGGAGATCAACTACAAACGGGTCGATGGCGGCGCCTATGCCCGATACGGAGACGTCCATGATTTGCACAAATTGAGCCTTTGGACAGCGGCGTATGCAAAAGCCAATCCAAACGTAGTTCACTAAGCCAGGCTCTGAATTCTGGAGGGAAGCGCTCCGTCGCTTCGCGATCGTCTTTAGACCTTGGAGGCACGGCACCGACGGCGCGGTGCCCTCCAGCGATTTTTCAGCCGGCAGGGCTCTGCAAGCTCTTAAAGGCCGAGGTGTCTGCCCCTTCTCCGTTCCTGGCCAAGGCGAAGAAAACCGTAGGGCCTTCCCGTCTTGGGCCTGCAATCCTCCGGAGCTGTTTGCCGAAATGTTGCGTATTGCCAAAAGTTGGGGCGTCGGAGAGACTCGGCCTCGGCAACGAAACCGATGACCCCCACTTCAGGGAGAATCCAAAATGAAAAATAACCAGCTTCACACCGGAAATACGGCGCAGAAAACCCTGACGCGCGCGCGGCGAATCTTTTCCGTCGTCTGCCTCGTGGCGGGAATGACTCTGGCCGGTCTTGCCCTGGCGGCCGGGCCCAAACAACCGGGCGCCTCAGGCAGTAAAACGCCGACCGAGGCGGGAAATCAGGGAAACGACCAGAATGCAATGGCGGCCAAGTACAGCACGCTGGTGATGCGCGTCTATTTCAACAACCGCGCCGAGCGCGACGCGCTGGCCCAGGAGTTGAACGCGGAAGAGGTGCCAACCACCGGAGGCTTTCTCACCGTCATCCGCGATCGGGCCCTCTTCGAGGGCCTGACGGCGCGAGGCCTGCGGGTGGAGGTGGACGAGGCCAGCAGTCGCAATCTCAGCGATCCTCAGCTCATCACCGACACGTTCTACAGTGGCTATAAGACAGTGGAAGAGATATACGCCCACCTCGACGCGAAGGTGGCGGCGTTTCCCGGCCTGGTCGAGAAAGTGGATATTGGCGATTCCTGGTGCAAGCTCCATCCCGGGTCGTGCAATCTGCCTGCTCCCTGGAACGGCTACGACCTGTTTGCGCTCCGCATCACAAACCAGAGCATCCCCGGTCCCAAGCCGGTCGTCTGGATAGACGGGGATATTCACGCCCGCGAGATCGCCACGCCAGAGGTCGTCATCCGGCTCATTGACTACCTGACCGATAACTACGCGACCGATGCCGATGTGCACTGGCTGGTGGATCATCATGACATCTGGCTGATGCCCGAGGTCAACCCGGACGGCCACCATATCGTCGAGGCGGGGGGCAACGGCAATGCGCCCTATCTCTACCGCAAGAATGGCGACAACGTCGGCGGCGGGTGCTCCTGGCCGCCCTCATCATTCAATCATTTCGGCGTGGACAACAATCGCAACTTCCCCTTCCGCTGGGGCTGTTGCAATGGCTCGAGCGGTTCTGCCTGCGATCAGACCTATCGGGGGATGTCGGCAGGATCTGAGCCGGAGACTATGGCCATCGTCAACACGCTGCGGTCTCTCGTGCCCGACCAGCGCGGTCCGGGCGACACCGACGCGGCGCCGATCACTGCCACGGGCGTTTACCAGAACATCCACACCGTGGTGCCAGTGAACCTCTTTACCTGGGGCTGGAGTAACACGCGGATGCCTAACTTTGCTGAGACAAATAACATCGCCGCGCACATGTCGGCCAAGAACGCGGGTGGCAACGGTTATCCCTATGGCTCGATCATCGATCAGTTGTATACGGTCGACGGCGGCTCGATTGACTGGGCCTACGGTGAGCTGGGCATGGCGGCCTTCACGACCGAGTTGAGCGGCCAGGACTTTCTCCCCTCCTACTCGTGCATCGATAACCCGGGTTGCGGTTCGTCGCTGGGTCTCTGGCCAGAGAATAAGGGGATGCTTCTCTACCTGGCCAAGATCGCACGCACACCTTACCTCACTTCCCATGGACCTGATGCCAACACCGTGGTCACCAACCCGGCATCCGTGCCGCAGGGCACCCCGTCACAGTTAACCGCCAGCATTAACTTCGCCTGGTCAAACAACGCCTTCAGCCAGAATGTGGGCGCAGCGGAATACTACATCGACACGCCGCCCTGGGCTGGCGGCACGGCCATCCCCATGAACGGCACCTTCACTTCGCCGACCGTGGCGGTGAACGCGACGATCAATACGGCCAGCCTCTCGGCCGGTCGTCACATTATCTTCGTGCGCGGGCGCGGCGTGGCCGACTTCCAGGGTTTCCAGACCTGGGGGCCGATGAGTGCGGCGTTCCTCGATGTAACTGGAGGAACTACCACCCTGCTGAGCGCAGCCTCGCGCCTGACTCATGGCGGGGCGGGGACATTTGACATCGCGATGCCGCTTACCGGCACCTCTGGCGTCGAATGCCGTAGCGCCACGACTTACAACGCGGTCTTTACTTTCGATGCGCCGGTCACTTCGGGCGAAGTGACAGTCCTAAGTGGCACCGCCACGGTGGGGGCCGTCACCTTCAGCGGGAACAGCATGACCGCACAACTCACGGGAGTGACCAGTGCCGGGATTGTAACTCTCCACACGCAGAACATTAACGGCGACGGCCAATCTCACGGAGACGTGCCATTCGGTTTCCTGACCGCAGACGCCGATGCGAGTCGGGTAGTGAGCAAGCCGGATCAAACCCTGGTGAAAGGTCAATTAAACCAACCTGTGACCAGCGCCAATTTCCGCGCAGATCTGAACGCGGACGGTCAAATCAAGAATTCGGACGGAGGCATCATCAGGACAAACAAAGGTCACTCGATTCCGTAAACTGGCCGACCACTCGCGGTGGGAGCGGCCGCTGAACCGATCTCCTTGCTCTCCACGATAGCCGCCCTGCCTACTGCCGGGGCGGAAACCGCTTTTCTCAGTGCCCGTCTCTGGGCCAGAATGGCAACAGCATGATCGACTGCCCGCCTGACTTACTTCCACTCGTCGCCGGGGCCCGCCAACGTGTGCCGGATGATCGCCACATCTGGTGTTCGGCCTCCGAAACATTCGGCTCCCGTCTCACTGAGCGGCGAGGGTTATTGCTCGGCGGCGCGTTTTCCCCGCATTTCCTGCGCGACTCCACCGCGACCTCCTGGGAAACCCCGTGGACCGTGCGGCTGCGGCATTGTCGAGTCGTGATCTGCGACCAGGCCGCGCGCGAACCGCTCGCGGCGTGGCTGCCGCTCATGGAAAGTGTCGCTGGCTCCGGCGAGTCGCTTCTCGTCGTCACGGAAACCATCGACTCTGAACTGCTCGCCACGTTCATCGTCAACGCCTGCAAAGGCACTCTTCCCGTCTGCGTCGTGCATCCAGTCCGGGGTCGTTCCGGCAACGCTTTGGCAGGCGCGCAATTCGCCACTCCGCCGGCAGGCCCCGATCAGCTCCTGCGTATTGACGATGTCTGGGTCCGTCGCACCGCTACCGTCTGTTTTCCTAAAGCGGGAGACCCTTTGTCAGCCGCCGCTGCTCTCCAGGACTTCGTCGTCATCGAGACCGGCGGTGAAAATCACGAGGACCAGTTCGACCGGCTTCGCTTTCTGATGCGGGAACTGCAGCGGCCCGAAGCCGGGTGATGGCTGTCTTCAACGCCCGGATTACAACGACGAACGCTTCAATCGCCAAGGTAACGCGCGAGGGCAAAATCCACCCCGAGTCGGTTGAAATTGGCCTGAAACCCGACCGCGACAATCTTGCCATCCGCTTGCAGCGCCGCCCCCTGGGCTCCGCCGTTGAGATCGCCGAACGACGTGCGGACTTTGCCGCCGATGCCAAAGCTGGGGTCGAGCGCGCCGCTCGAAGTTAAACGCGCCAGCAGGAAATCGGAATCGGATGATTCAGTATTTGGGTAGCCGACGGTGATAATCTTGCCATCACTTTGCAGGAGCACCTCGTAGGCAGCCTGACAGCAACTCCCGAAGTCGATTTGGGTTTTGCCGTCGGCACTAAAGGTGGGGTCGAGGACGCCGCTCGCGGTATAGCGCGCGACGGCGAAGTTCTGAGATCCCCCGTTGACGGAAATGGCGAACCCAGCCGCGACGATGCTGCCATCGGATTGCAGAGCCGCGCCGTGCGCCCGATCGAAGCCACCGTTGCGGATGTCCGTCGTCACTTTCCCAGCCGCGCCGAAAGTGGTGTCGATCGTGCCATTACTGAGATAACGCACCGCGGCGAAGTCGTAGAAGTTTACGGGATCATTGGCCGAGCCGACCGCGACGATCTTTCCGTCCGGTTGGATCAGGACCGAGAAAGCGTCGTCTTCCTTGCCGAGGAAATCGGTCGTGACCTGCCCGGCACTGCCGAAGGTGGCGTCCGGCGTTCCATCCGGGTGGTAACGGGCGAGGGCAAAATCGGTGTCGGACATTTCGCCGGGGTTGAAATTAACGAATGCAGTCCCGGCGGCGATGATCTTGCCGTCGGATTGCAAGGCCACGTCGAACGCATAACTCCCGCTGGGAAAAACTGTCGTTACGATCCCGCCCTCCCCAAAAGAGGTGTCGAGCGATCCGTTCCGGTTATAGCGGACGACTTTGAAATCGCCCGCGAAAGTAAAAAGCGGAAAGGCGCCGCCCGCGACCACGATTTTGCCGTCCGGCTGGATCACGACCGACGAAGGCACCGCGGCGAGGCCGGGGAAATCTGTTTTCACCCTGCCGCGCGAGCCGAAGGTGCGGTCGAGCGTCCCATCGGTGTTATAGCGCGCGACGACGAAATCTTCGCTGCTGAAATCATTGTTTCGGTAGGATTGGCCGACGACGACCAACTTGCCATCAGCCTGGATCGCCACCGCGCTGGCGAGATCGGTGCTGCGTTTGATATCGGTCATTAACTGGCCACCGACCCCGAAGGTCGGATCGAGATCGCCCGCCGCCGCCTGCGCCAGGTGCGGGACGAGCAGGCAGAGCAACATCAGCACTGAAAACACGACCGCGCGGGAATGAGCGCGGTGTCGGCGGTACTTTGAATTGAAGGCTAGCATGACCTTCCCTCCTTTTGATTGAAGCTACTAACATGTGGCTCATCTCCAAGGAAAAGATCGTAACAGTTCTGTAACCCGCCGCCGTGCGATTCCCGGAAGGTAGCGGCAAGCTTCCAGCTGGCGGGATCGGACTGTGCAAGCTGGAAGCTTGCGCTACGTCGTTAGGCCGAAAAGTCGCGATCGATCTCGCTATTGAGCGTCATCACGCTCCCGAGCTCGCCGCCGATCGGCAACCGCACTCCGCGCTCTGCGAGCGCGCGGATGACTTCCTCGGTCGGGATGTTTCCCACCATCTTGTCCTGGGCAAAAGGACATCCGCCAAGGCCGCCCAGCGCCGCATCGAAACGCCGGCAACCGGCGTCGTACGCCGCCAGCACTTTGCCCGCGGCTTCGGCCCGCGTACTGTGGAGGTGGACCCCGATCTCATGCTTGCCCGCTCCGTCGATCACGGCGGTCACGACTTCTCGGATCAGGTCCGGGTCGGCCACGCCCACCGTATCCGCGAGAGAAATCGAGCCGACTTCGAGCGCAGCAATTCCTCGCACCGCTTCGACGAGACGCTCGATGCTCCAGAGGTCCTGGTACGGGATTTCCGAAGGCCATCGAGATGTAAACGACCATCCCGAGGCCGCTCACCTCGGCCCGCTCGCGAATCCGGGTCAGGATCGCGAGATTCTCTTCCAGAGACTGGTTTTGATTTCGCCGCAGAAACGTTTCCGAAATCGAGCAAGGGAAACCGAGGGTCGTGACCGCTCCGGTCGCGATGGCCCGCTCCGCGCCTTTCTCGTTCACCACGATGCCGATGATCTCGACGTCGTTAGGCGGAGCAAGCTGCGCGAGGACGATTTCGCTGTCTGCCATCTGCGGGACGGCCTTGGGTGAGACGAAACTGGCCGCGTCCAGATGCCGAAATCCGGCGGCGATCAGCGCGCGCAGATATCGCACCTTCAACTCCGTCGGGATTTGCTGCGGCAAACCCTGCCAGGCGTCGCGCGGGCATTCGATCAATTTCACAGTTTCGTCTTTCATTAGGCGGAGCCTTTCTCCTTGTCATCTGCAGGGTAGCGAAGATCGTCCCATCTTCACCCTTGAGATTCATTCCCTATGCCTAACGTCCTTGTCGAAACGAAAGATCGCGCCACCGTCGTCACTCTCAACCGGCCGGAGCGGCGCAATGCCCTGACGATTGAACTCCTGACCGAACTGACCGCGGCGATGGATGCCGCCGCGGCCGATTCCGGCCAGCGGGTTCTGATCCTGCGCGGGGCGGGCAAGGTCTTTTGCGCCGGGCTCGACCTCCAGGAAACGGCCGAGACGGAAAAGGCGCATCGCTCCGCCGAGATGGTGGCGAAGACGCTGCTCGCGGTCAGCCAGACGCGCCTGATCACGATCGCGCAGGTGCACGGCGCGGCGGTGGCGGGCGGGGCGGGACTGATGTCGGCCTGTGATTTCGTCGTCGTCGCCGAGGGAACAAAAATCGGTTATCCCGAAACCAAGCGCGGCCTGGTCGCGGGCCTGGTCATGACTTTCCTCCGCCGCCAGCTGCGCGAGCGCGACATTCGCGAGCTGCTTTTCACCGGCGACCTGATCAGCGGCGAACGCGCCCGCGAAATCGGCCTCGTCAACCGGGTCGTGCCGCCTAACGAACTGGAAAATGAGACCCAGAAAATCGTCGAGGCGGTCTTGCAGAACGCCCCGGTCGCCCTCGCCAACACCAAGCGGCTAATCGAGGAGCTTTGGTCTTCGTCCGTAAAAGAGGATGTGGAAAGCGCCCTGCGTCACCACATGGAAGCGCGCGAGTCCGCCGAGGCCAAAGAGGGGATTGCCGCGTTTCTGGAGAAGCGCGCGCCCAACTGGCAATGAGGTCCCTTCTTCTCGTTCTCGTTCTCGTCCTCGCTCCGCGCGCCGAGGCGGAAACGGCCGACACGATTTTTCTCCACGGCAACGTCTACACGGTGAACGAGGCCGCGCCGAAGGCCGAGGCGATCGCAATCAAGGATGGGCGCATTCTCTTCGTCGGCGGGAACGAGGAGGCGAAGAAGTTTTCCGGTCCCTCCAGCCGCACGATCGATCTCAAGGGCAAAACCGTCCTGCCCGGCCTAACGGATTCGCATTACCATCTCCTCGGCGTCGGCGAGCGCCTGAGCCACCTGCACCTGGAGAACGCGACCAGCCGCGAACTCTTTCTCGCCCGGATCAAGGAGGAGGTCGCGAAAACGGAGCCGGGCCGCTGGATCACCGGCCGCGGCTGGATCGAAACCTTCTGGAAGCCGCCCGTTTTTCCAACCCGCGCCGACCTCGACAAGGTCGCCCCGGATAATCCGGTCTTCCTCGAACGGGCCGACGGCCACGGCGCGGTCGCGAACAGCAAGGCGCTCGAAATTGCCGGCATCGATGCCGCAACGCCGGATCCGTTTGGAGGCGAAATCCTGCGCGACAAGAAGACAAAGGAGCCGCTCGGCATGCTGCTCGATCGTGCGATCGCGCTGGTCGAACAAAAAATCCCGGCGCCGACGCCGGACGATATCGCGCGGGCGCTCGTGCGCGGGGCGGAACACTCCCTCGCGGTCGGCTGGTGCCAGATTCAAAACGCCGGCAGCCATCTCCCGGAACTGGAGTTGCTCCAGAAACTTTACCGCGAGGGAAAAGTGAAGCTTCGCATCTACAACGCGGTCTACGGTCCCGGCCCGGCGGCCGACCGGCTGCTCAAGGAGGGCCCGATTCTCGACGCCTACCAGCACCGCTTCACCACCCGCACGATCAAGGTCGCGTTCGACGGTTCGTTAGGCTCGCGCAGCGCGGCCTTGCTCGAGCCGTACGCCGACGCCGACACTTCCGGGTTCCTGACCGAGAAGGAGGAAGACCTGCGCCCATGCTGCGGGAAGCTCTGCGCCGCGGCATCCAGGTGGAGACGCACGCGATTGGCGACCGCGCCAACCGCGTCATCCTCGATCTCTACGAGGAGGCTTTTCGAGCCGTTCCGCCTAACGATCGCAAAGTGAAAGAACCGCGTTGGCGAATCGAGCACGCGCAGGTGCTCAGCGCTTCCGACCTTCCGCGCCTGGCCAGGCTGGGCGTGATCGCCTCGATGCAGCCATCGCACGCGATCAGCGATCTTTTCTTCGCCCCGAGCCGGCTCGGAGAGAAGCGACTCGCGGGCACGTATGCGTGGAAGAGCCTGCTCGAGAGCGGCGCCATCATCGCCGCCGGCTCCGACGCTCCGGTCGAGCGGGGCGAACCGATGATTGAATTTTACGCAGCCGTGGCGCGCAAAAGTAAGGATGGATTTACCGGCCCCGGCTGGCATCCGGAAGAAGCGGTCACCCGCGAGCAGGCGCTCAAGATGTTGACCACCTGGCCCGCCTACGCCGCCTTCCAGGAAAAAGACAAGGGCTCGATCGAGGCGGGCAAGTTGGCCGACTTGACGATTCTCTCGCACGACATCATGAAAATTCCCGAAGCCGAGATCCTGCGTACGCGTTGCCTCATGACCGTGGTCGGCGGTGAGATTGTTTTTGACGCGGAAAGAGAAAGCGTGGGACCCGTTGCGCGACGACTCCTGCGTTAAGCAAGTTGTCGCCCCGCTCGCACCGAAGGGTCTTCCTCTCAGGGTAGCGCACGCGTCTCGCGTGCTGGTCGCGGCATCCTGCTGCGACGAACTTTACTTCGGACTCTTGCGATTCCGTGGACTCGAGCGCTTCGCGGATAAGTTCGCGACGATGGGACATCGTCGCCAGCACACGAGACGTGTGCGCTACCCAGCGGCTTGCCGCGCATGCCGGCGCTAAAGTAAGGAGAGCTGGGCGGCTTCCGGCGCTGCGACCGGCGCGAAGCGAACTCCCACACCCATCAGCCGCACGCTCTTTCCAGTCCGGGCAAAAGCCTCCGCCAGCAGGGTGCGATAATCGCCTAACGACGGGGTGAGGCCAGCCCGTTCCACTGTCGTGCGGGTGAAGTCGGCAAACTTCAGCTTCAGGAAGATTTTCGTGATCGTGCGGCTGTTTTCCTTTTGCGCGAGGTCGGCCATCAGCTCGGCGAAGAGTTCCTCGAGCTTTTCTTCGCAGGCGGCGAGCGTTTCGAGGTTGGTCGAGAAAGTCTCTTCGTTGCTGAGCGATTTCCGTTCGCGATGCGGCTCGACTTCGCGGTCGTCGATCCCGCGGCAGAGATCGTAAAGCTCGCTTCCGAATTTCCCGAAGATGGTCTGCAACTCGAGCCGCGAGAAACGCTGCAGCTCGCCGCAGGTCGTGATCCCGCGCTGCTGCATTTTCTCCTCGGTCACGGCGCCGATGCCCCAGATCTTGCGCACGGGCAGCGCGGCCATGAACTCCGGCACCTCGCCGGGCGCGACTTCGTACTGGCCGTTCGGCTTGTTCAGGTCGCTCGCAATTTTCGCGACCAGCTTGTTCGGTCCGATCCCGGCTGAGGCGGTCAGTTTCGTTTTCCGAAAAATGAGATCGCGAATCACCTGCGCGAGGGCGCCGGGCGCGCCGGGATGCGCGCTGACATCGAGATAGGCTTCATCGAGCGAGAGCGGCTCGACCAGGGGCGTGAAGCGATGCAGGACCGCGCGGATGACGGCCGATTCCCGCCGATAAACATCGAAGCGCGTCGGGAGCACGATCAATTTCGGGCAGCGCTGCAGCGCCATAAAGGTCGGCATGGCGGAGCGCACGCCAAATTTTCTCGCTTCGTAATTGCAGGTGGTGAGAACGCCGCGCCGATCGCGCGCGCCGCCGACGCCGACCGGTTTGCCGCGCAGCTCGGGCCGGTCGCGCACCTCGATCGCGGCGTAAAAGCAATCCATGTCGAGATGGATGATGGCGCGCGCCGGGGCCGGTTTCGTCACCGGATAAGGCAACGCCGGAGCTGCCTCCGCGCAAGGGGGAGGCGACCTCATCCCGGCGGCAACGCGATTACAAGGTAATGAGCGAAACGGAGGCCAGAGATCAGCTCGGGATTTATCTCAGGGATCATTATGCCGCCGGGGTTGGCGCGCTGGAATTGATCGAGCACTCCCGCGACTCCCACGAAGGCACGCAATGGGCGGCGTTTTTTGCGGAGCTGCAAAAAGAGGTCCAGGCCGACCACGAACAGCTGCACAATCTGATGCAGGCGCTGAGCGTTGACGACAGCAGCGTGCGCAATGCCGGCGCCTGGGTGGCGGAGAAACTGGGCCGGGCAAAACTCGGCTTCTCCGGCGGTGAAAGCACGGAGCTCGGATTGTTGCAGACGCTGGAGAGTCTCGCGCTTGGCATTACCGGCAAGCAACTGCTCTGGCGCGCGCTGGCGGCGGTTCGCGGGACGTTGCCGGCGTTGCAAAAAACAGATTTCAAACTGCTCGAGACCCGCGCCCTCGCACAGCTAGAAAGGGTTGAGGCGAAACGTCTGGAGGCAGCGCAAGGATCGTTAGGGAGCTAGCGCGCGGGAAACGACGCGGCTTTTTCTCTTCCGGGGAGCACAGGCCGCTGGCCTGTTGGTTTTGGCGGCCCGCCAAAACGAACTTTTCCCGGAGGCCGCCGCACAAAAAAGGACGTCGCCGATAACGCCAAACTTTTCGGCGCGCGGCTGCCGGCGAGCCGCCGGCATCACAGGCGAGCCGCCTGTGCTCCCCGGAGAAGGAGACTGCCGCGCGACTAACTTATTTCGCGGTCGCGGCGGGAATCTCGAAGCCTTCGATCAGTTCCTTGACCGCGTGGACGAAGTTGGCGGCGCCGGCGCCGTTCACCACCCGGTGATCGAAAGTGAGCGAGAGCGTGATCACTTCCACGCTTTGCGCTTTCTTTCCGTTAGGCGAAAGCTCGTGGTGCGCGGACCCGACGAAGAGAGTGCCGACCGAGGGCGGCACGACGATCGGCGCCGCGGCTTTCACCCCGAATGCGCCGAGGCTGCTGATGACGAGCGGCGCGTTCATCGCGTCGACCCGCCCGCCACGCGTGGCTTCAATGGTCTCGTGATATCGCCTGACGAAATCGACCCAGGACAGGGTGTTCGCTTTCGGAATAACCGCCGTGGCCAGCCGGTCGCCGTCCATTGCTACGGCCATGCCGAGATCGAAATCGTCGCTCTCCACGATGCGGTCGTCATCGAGCATGAGGCAGCGAAAAGCGGGATGATTTTCCATCGCCCGCACCACCGCCCACGCGACCATGACGGAAGGCGAGGGGGCGTTCTTGCCGTCGCTTTTTTTCGCCGCGGCGCGGGCCTCGCGAATCGCGTCCCAGCGGGCATCGATCTGGAGATTGGCGGGGACGACGCGGCCGAGTTTGCGGGTGATGGTGGCGGAAAGCGCCGGCTCGCGCGAAACTTCGCGCTTCGTCTCGGCCACCGCAGCCACGGTCGCGGGCTGTTCGTCAGCGGAAACTTCCGCGGCCGCTTCGAGCTGTTCGGCGAGGTCGTCGCCCTCGCTCTCGGTCAGAATGGTTCCGAGCTCCTGGCCGATCTCGACCGTTTCATCGACGGCGGTCTTCCACTCGCCCATGGTACCGGCGAAAGAGGATTCGATCGGGTAAACGGCCTTGTCGGTTTCGACCTCGCAAAGTGAATCGTCGAACTCGATGCGGTCGCCCGGTTTCTTGAGCAGCGCCACAACCTTGGCCGAGCGGATGCCTTCGCCCATAATCGGGACGACAATCTTGCGCGTCCCGCCGGTGACGGGGCGAGCGGGGCGTGTGCTGGTCTTGACCGGCGTTGTAGCCGGGGTCGCTGACCCCGGCAGTGTGGGCGGCGCGCCAGAGCGGCCGGGGTCAGCGCCCCCGGCTACAACACGCTCCCCGCGCACGGAAACCGAACGCTCGATTGCCCTAACGATGCGGTCGACATCGGGCAGCGCGGCATATTCATAGATCGGGTTGTAGCCAATCATGACGTTGCCTTTGCTGACCAGCAGCGGTGGACTGATCATCGCTTCCCAAAGCTCCGACTGGCCGGTGATGTGCGAGATGATCATCTGCCCGACGCTGCAATTCTCGGTGTCTTCCTGGACGACGACGAGACGGCCGGTTTTGCGAACGGAGTCCTCGATCGCTTCGCGGTCCCAGGGCGCGATCGAGCGCAGATCGATCAACTCGACGCTGGTTTTGTCCCCGAGCTTCGCCAGGGCCTCGATCGATTTTTCCATCGTGTTGCCCCACGCGACCACGGTGACGTCGGACCCGGCGCGATGGAGGCGCGCTTTGCCTAACGACACCGGGCGGATCGGCTCGGCCGACTCGTGTTCCGCCCAAAGCAAATGCTTCGGGAGAAGAATGAAGGTCGGGTCTTCCGCATGCATCGCGCTCCAGAGCAGGCCGGCAGCATCCTCCGGGTTACTCGGGATGGCGACGTGGATCCCGGGGTAGTGCGCGAGCGGGGCTTCGTTTGCCTGACTATGCCAGAGGCTGCCGCCCGGCAGGTAGGCGCCGTAGGGCGCGTAGATCACCAGCGGACAAGTCCAGGTGCCAAACGAACGCCAGCGCAGATTGCACAGATTGGTCACGACCTGGTTCCAGGCGGGTCCGATGAAGTCGACGAACTGCAATTCAAAAACCGGACGTTTGCCGTACGAAGCGAGCCCGCAGGCGACGCCCATGATGGTCGACTCGGCCAGCGGCGAATTGAAAACCTGCTCGCGGAAATTCGGTCGAGAGTTTTTGGGTGAGACGGAAGACGCCGCCCTTCGGGTCCTCCACGTCCTCGCCGAAAATAATGCGGCCCGGATTCTTCGCGAGGCCGGCGCGCAGGGTGAGGTTGACCACGTCGCCGATGCGATATTTGCCCGGCGGCAAGACGTCTTCGTCGAGCTGCGGAAGTTCGCCCGTGACCTGGAGGCCGAGCTCGTCCGCCGTCGGATCTTCTTCCTTTTCGGCGTCGATGAATTCCTGGCGAATGCGCTCCTTGATCTCCTGGTCGAGCTTCGCGTAGTCGTCCGCCGTGATGACCTTTGCCGCGATCAGGTGGTCCTTGAATTTCTCCAGCGGATCGCCTTCCGCAAGTTTCTCGATCTCCTCCGCGGTGCGATAGAGCTTGTGATCGTCCGAGCTGGTGTGGCTGGAGAGCCGCTCCATTGTCACCCAGAAAAAGACCGGGCCCTTTGCCGGCGCGGAGATGCGCGCTCGCCTCCTGGCCGGCCTCGTAGACCGCCATCACGTCGGAGCCATCGAGCTGGCGCCAGTCGTTAGGCTGAAGAACGTCGATCGCGAGCGGATTGATTTTGCGGGTCGGGCTGCTGATTCCGTAACCGTTATCCTCGACCACGAAAAGGACCGGGAGTTCTCTCTCCTTCGCGAAACAGACCGCTTCAAAAAAATCGCCCTGCCGGGTGGCGGCGTCGCCGATCGTGGCGATGACGAAGTTCGGTTTGCCATCGAGCTTGATCCCCCAGGCGATCCCGCAGCCGGGCAGAAGCTGCGCGCCGGTCGGCGTCGGCACACTCCAGATGTGGCGCTCGGCGTAGCTGTAATGCGACGGCATTTGCCGGCCGTGGCTTTGCCCTTTGCGCTTCGCGAAATAATCGAGCGCCAGCTCCGCGGAGGTGACCCCGCGACCGAGCACAAGCGCGCGGTCGCGATAATAACCGCAGACATAATCGCCCGGATCGCTCGTGAACGAGAGGGCGGCGAGCGCCTCGTGGCCCATGCCGGAAACGTGAAAGTGTCCCTTCCCCTGGCGATTGAGATTTTGTTCGCGCAGATCGCCGTGCCGGCTTTCGAGCAGGATGGTGAGAAGGCGAAGTTTGTCTTTGTTGCTCAGGGACATTGGAAGTTGAGAGTCGATCGTTGAGAGTTGAGAGACGAGAAAAGAACTGGAGAGCCGTCCGGACTCTCAACTCTCAACCCGCAACTCTCAACTGCTCTTCCCCCTCCGCTACAGCGGCGCCACCACCGCATCGGCCGGCTTCTGGAACTTCGACGGGTCAGGCGCCTCCGTCAGGAAACGCACGCCGGAGAATTCGAGGCGGCCGAGCGGCTCGCCCTCGATGTCGCTCCCCGTCCAGTTGTAAAAAGGCGCCGTCTTCGGCACGAGCAGGCCGTCGACCGTCTGCCATTCCTCGAACACAATCGCGTGCGGCTCCAGCTCCGCCACCGGGCGGCCCTTGCGCATCGTCGGGTAGCTGACGACGTAATAGACCAGCTTCAGCCGCGCCGTCTTCGCGTCGACATAGGCGACGTAATAATCGTCGGGCGTATCGCCCGTGCCCTCGGCATAGGTGAAGCGAGTGACGTCGTATTCCTGTCCGCGAAACTTCTTTTTGCCTAACGACTCCTGCTTCACCCCCGGGTCGGCAAAGACGAACGGCATGGCAAAGAAATAGAATGGCGTCGTCATGTAAAAGCGCGGCGGCATCCCCTCCAGCGCCTCCAGCCCGGGCTTGATCCAGACTTCGCGGCCGTCTGTCCCGAGGGTGTACTTCGCGCTCGTGATCAGGCCGGCCCGGCTTTGCAGGTCAAAAAGCTGGTGGTCCGTCAGCGTGCGCTTGGCCGATTTCCAGGTGAGATCGTATTCGACCCCGGCCAGTCCGCGCCATTTTGCAAGACCGCCATGGCCCTCAAGGACCCGATCGAGCTGGGCAGGGGCGGGCGTCGCGAGCGCGACGAGCGAGACGGTTACGAGCAGGCCGAGGCGAAGAAAGTTCATCCAGTTGCATAAAGAGAAAACATCCAGTCGCAAGAGTGGGAGCGGTTTCGACCAAAGCGAGGGGGGGATCTGTCAGCTGCGCGCGCTTCGCTGCCGTAGCTCCGATTTGCAATCGGAGGAATCGTCGATTTCAGATCGACCTAAGGTGGCCAGCCTGAAATGCGCAAAAAAAGAGCGAGAATTACCAACTGACACCTTTCAATCCGCCTTCTATTCTTTTCCCTCTATTGCCGGCAGACCCACGGAGCCGGCGTGAACACCAGCCGCCGCTGCCGCAGCTTGCGAATGACCTCTGGGTCACCAAACTCCGAATATTGGATGAATCCAGTTAGCGTAGAAAACGGAGCTATCTGAATAGCTCCGTTTGCGTAGTCAACGGCAAGGCCGCGAGCCTGCGGATTACGAGTGCCGGCCGAAGATGACAACTTCACCCAATCGACGCCATCAGCAAGCTCGCCTAGTCGATTCGGCCACTGAAAATATCTAAGACAAAGCGTTCGATCGTCTAATGATTGGAAGGTGATGAGAAAGCGCTGTTCGCTCGGGATGTCTTTTGCTTCCATACGAAAACGCGGATGGGGCGCTTGCTCGCTCATCTTGGGTGGTGTTGAACACGCAGTAATACAAGAACAAATGAGGAGCGACTGCCATCGAGATAATCTCATTGCGGTGACTCCAAAATGCTGTCACCGAAGCAACGTTCCCCAAGGCAACGCCCGAGCCGTGGGACGGCAAGACCGACCCTATTGCTCTTTCTATTTCTTTTTGGCACTCGATCCTGCCGTCTAGTCGGACGGAGCCTCGCTTTTCCAACTTGGCGTTCCATCGTGACGCCTGAACGCGTAAATTACGACGGTGCCTGACGCTGTTGCAGGCTGAAAGATGAGTTGTATCTCATTCTCATTCTGCCAGGCTTGCGCAAATCGTATCTCGTCATGCCGGCCAGCAATGGGGGAGAGAAAAAAGTCCCACTTGGCGCGTCTAATCATACGTTTCACCCGCTGGTCAGGCTCGATTAGGTTCAATCCTTGTGGCATTTTCGTGTCGAATGGCCGAAAGGGGACAATGACCGACCGAACGTATAATCCCGCAAGAATGCCGATGGTCATAAAAATGATTAGCAGCCATCTGAATCTTGCGATCCAATCTTTCATTTAATTAGGGATCAGTAAGTAAACGATATAGCTGAGGATAGGGGATAGCTCGTGAATCTTGCAATGACTCGTTCCGCAATCGCCTTCAGCAGGCTTGCTTGAAGCCGCCGACAGGCAGCGGCGAACGGCCCTTTCGTGACCGAGTCGCAGCTCGCGCGCAATCCAGCCGTTCTCGAATCATGACTCATAATAGCCGAGCAAAGCAGGGCAGGGTGGGGGAAAGGGTGAAGGCGGAAGGATG
>CAWIBC010000019.1:0-13797 GCA_963834255.1 uncultured Verrucomicrobiae bacterium
AAGCTCCGGAGGGAACGGCGGTGCTCTTCTTCATCCAGGTCTTCGCGACCCTCGGCTTTGCGGTGCTGTACTCGACGCTGGTCCTGTACGCGACGAACCACCTGCACTTCGATACGAAGCAGGCGACCGCGATCATGGGCGTGTTCGGCGCGTTCAATTACGGGCTGCACCTGTTCGGCGGTTACCTGGGCGGCCGGTTCCTGAGCAACCGGAACCTGTTCGTGGGCGGCATGGTGCTCCAGGTCCTCGGCTGCGGCTGCATCGCCGTCGGGTCGGTGGCGCGCTGTTACCTGGGGCTGGCGCTGTTCCTGACCGGCAGCGGGCTCAACGTCACCTGCATCAACATGATGCTCACGCAGCGGTTCAAGCCCGACGATCCCCGCCGGGAGAGCGCGTTCCTCTGGAACTACGCGGGCATGAACGTCGGGTTCTTCGTCGGCTTCACGGCCGCCGGTCACTACCAGCTGACGGAGAGCTATTCGCGGCTCTTCATCTTCGCGACGGTCGGGAACTTCGTGGCCATCGTCCTCGCGGTCTTCTTCTGGAAGACGCTCGCCGATCGCGACACGCCGCTGCTCGAGGTCGACACGGGCAGTTTCGGCGCGGCTTCTCGCGGGCATCGTCATCCTCGTCGGCCTGTTCCCGTGCTGTGGTTCCTGCTCCAGCACCCCGGCGGTAGCGGAGTGATGGTGAAGGCGATCTGCGGGGTCGTCTTTCTCTCGCTGGTCTGGCTGACGTTCCGCCATCGCGACGCGCGCGAGAAGAACAACATGTGGGCGTACCTGATCCTCACGGTCGGCTCGCTGGTCTTCTGGGCGCTCTACCAGATGGCGCCGAGCGGTCTCCAGCTGTTCGCGGTCAACAACGTCGACCAGATCGGCAAGGTGGAGATTCAGCCGCAGTGGATCCAGAACATCAACACGGTCGTCATCGTGGTCGGCGGCCCGCTGATGGCCGCGCTCTTCGTCCGGCTGCGCGCGCGCGGTTGGACGATCGACATCCCGAGGCAGTTCGCGGCGTCGCTCGTCCTGATGGGCCTTGCATTTCTCGCGTTCCCCGCGGGCATCGCGGCCGGCCGACGGCAAGAGTGCGTTCTCGTGGCTCTTCGCCAGCTACGTGCTCCAGAGCATCGGGGAGCTTCTCATCTCGCCCGTCGGGTACGCGATGATCGGCAAGCTTGCGCCGACGCCAGTATCAGGGCGTGATGATGGGGGCTGGATGCTCGTCACCGGGCTGGCGTCGCTCTTCGCGGGAGACTTCTCGGGCATGATTCCCGAGCCGAAGCGAAGGACAGCGGTCGCGACCAACCCCGTCTATTCGAGCCTGTTCGTTCGGTTGGGCTGCGGCAGCCTCGTGGTCGGTGTGGTGCTGGTCGTCCTGAGCCCGTTCCTTCGCAAGCTGATCACCGACAAGGCCGAGCGGCAGGTAAGCGATGCCTCGCATTCAGCGCGAGCGTATTCCGGAAACGTTGATGGCGCATTTGGTGAGGCGGGTCCGGCAACGGGAAATTTCGAGCGCTCAACTGGGGCTGTTTGCGCAGTGGCTGGATACGGACCCGGAAGTTCCCGCAGGTGCGTGGTTCAAACGCTTCCCTGAGATGATCGTCTGTGGGGAAGGCCCGCTGGTGAAAACCTTCCTCCGGCCCGGCCAGGTTCCGACCGGTGAAGAAGTCAGTTAGGGCGGCGAGCTTGACATCGCCCCGCACGACGAGCGAAATGGCGCCCCATGACTGAACGCAAACGCCTTTTCTCCAAAGCTCCTGAAGGAACGGCCGTTCTCTTCTTCATCCAAATCTTCGCGACGCTTGGGTTCGCGGTGCTTTACTCGACGCTGGTCCTCTACACGACGAAACATTTCCAGTTCGGGGTGAAAGAGGCCACGGCCCTCATGGGCGTGTTCGGCGCTTTCAATTACGGCCTGCATCTCTTCGGCGGCTACCTCGGCGGGCGCTTCCTCTCGAACCGGAACCTCTTTGTCTTCGGCATGGCGCTGCAGGTGATCGGTTGCGCGTCCATCGCGGTCGGCTCGCTCGCGATGTTTTACATCGGGCTCGCTTTCTTTCTCACCGGCTGCGGGCTGAATGTGACCTGCATCAACATGATGCTGACGCAGCGGTTTCACGCCGGAGGATCCGCGCCGCGAAGGGGCTTTCCTCTGGAATTATGCGGGCATGAATGTCGGCTTCTTTGTCGGGTTCGCCGCCGCCGGCTATTTCCAGGCGACGGAGAGTTATGCCAGCCTTTTCATTTTCGCGACGCTCGGGAATTTCGTCGCCATCGTCCTCGCCCTCGCCTCCTGGAAGACGTTGATCGATCGCAACACGCCGCTGCTCGACGCGACCGCGAAGCAATTCCGGATGCGTCTGCTCGCCGGCAGCATCATTGTCCTCGGCCTGATCCCGCTCATCTGGTGGCTGCTGCAGCGGCCGGGCGGGACGGAGATTCTGCTCAAGGGAATCTGCGGCGGGGTCGCGCTGACGCTGATCTATCTCACGGTGCGCCACCCGGATCGGCGCGAGCGGCGGAACATGACCGCCTACCTGATCCTGACTCTCGGCTCGCTCGCCTTTTGGTCGTTGTACCAAATGGCGCCGAGCGGCCTGATGTTGTTCGCCGTCCACAACGTGGACCTGATGATCGGCAACGTGGAGATTCAGCCGCAGTGGATCCAGAACATCAACACGGTCAGCATCGTGGTCGGGGGGCCGATGCTGGCGGCGTTGTTTGTGCGCCTGCGCGCGCGCGGATGGAGGATCGATATTCCAAACCAGTTTGCGACCTCGCTCATCCTGATGGCGCTGGCGTTTCTGATTCTCCCGCTCGGGATCAAGCTGGCCGGGGCGGATGGCAAGAGTGCGTTCAGCTGGCTCTTCGCAAGCTACGTGCTCCAGAGCATCGGTGAGCTGCTCCTCATGCCGATCGGCTACGCCATGATCGGCAAGCTGGCGCCGAAGCAGTATCAGGGCGTGATGATGGGGAGCTGGATGCTGGTGACGGGCCTGGCGTCGCTCTTCGCGGGTGATTTCTCGGGCATGATCCCGGAACCGAAAGGGACGACGGCGGTCGCGACCAACCCTGAGTATGCGCAGCTCTTCGGCGCGCTCGGCCTGGGCGCGCTCGTGGTCGGCGTCGCGCTCATCGTGCTCATCCCGTTCCTGCGCAAGCTGATCACCGACAAGGCGGAAGTGCCGCCCGAGGACATGGCGAAGGCGACGGTGGTCCCGGTCGCCTGAGTCGGGGCCCCAGCGATACCAGCCTCGTTCGCGTCGTAGAAGTGCTCGCGGCTTCGAGATCATCCGCGGCATCGGCAAGAACGACGACCCGCTTCAACGGCGCAGGCGCTTCTTAAGCTGGGGAACGCTGAGAAATTCGGCTTCGCCCGAGTCCACCTTGGCCTGTCGCGCGGCAAGTACTTGGCCATGCCATTCTGGCGACTCGATTTCCTGCTGCTCCTCGGAAAGCGACGCCCAAAGCCATTCTAACGCCTGAAGTCGTTCGGCTTTGCTCAGGCGGTAACTTCTTCTTTCAATTCAAGAACGCTCAACGGTGTGCAAACATAGCAGTCGCCGTGCTCACACTCAAGGATTTCGGCCCCGGAGCCACTGCCGGCATTGCCGCGGGTCATCGCTCAAATTCCCGCCTGGTCCGATCAAAGCGCACGCGCAATTCGCGCGCAAAATCCGAATAAAAAATCGGAGGTAACATGGTGCGAAAGGGCGTGGGAATCCTGGGGCTGCTGATCGCGATCGGTCTCGCCGGCGAACCGGCGGCGGCAGGCAGCCGGAAATCTTCGAGCCAGATGGAATCCCGGGCGCTGCTCGTCGCGCCGGCGGCGCAATCCGACCTCGATCCCATCCGCGCGGCCGGGCTCTTCGTCGTCGGTGGGACTTTTCGAGACCGGTTATTCCGGCTCGGTCGAGCGCAGCGCGAACGAGCGAGATAAAGAAACACGCGAGCGCAAGCCGCTGACCTTGTTCCGCTTCAATTCCAAGTTTGGCGAAGTCGAGGTGCGGCCGGTCATCGGGAAAGTGAACGGCGCGCAGTTCTCGCTCGGATTTTAAGAAAAGGAAGAAGTCAGAGGGAAGAAGGAGGAAGTAGGGCGAGACCAGCACGCCATGTCGTTAGGGCACGCCATGTCGTTAGGGCACGCCCTACTCGGGCATGGTTTCCCCGGAGCCGCCGACCGCTGCCGGGAAATCCCGGAGCTTCGGCAGGCCGTCCTTGATCGGCAGGACGGTTTCTTCGTAGTTCAGGTGCACCGCGGCCTTGAAGTCGAGGGTCGGCAGGACGGCGCGAATATCGGTCAGGCCGAGCGTCGGGTGATCGACGATGATGTGACTGCCGCATTTCGTGCAGTAGCGCCGGTCGCTCAGCTCGCTGCTCTTGAAGCGAGCGAGAAGCTCCTCGCCTTTAGTCACCCTGACCTGCTCCGGTTTCCAAAGAGTGAAGGCGCTCAGTGGGCCACCGGAATAACGACGGCAGGCGTCGCAATGGCAGTAACCCATCTCGAGCGGGTCACCGCTGGCTTCGATCTCCACCGCTCCGCAATAACAGCTGCCAGGATAAGTTTTCATCGGGGGAAAGATTTTTTCAGACTGGCCCCGCTGTCGAGAAAATTTACGGGAAGGGCGTTCCAGACCCGTTAGGGAACCGGCAACTTGAAAGGCGGGCGCGCCATTTTCCCGACGCAACTCAAGTCCAGGTTCCGGGTCGTACCGGACCGAAACATGGCATGCCGGAGAGCGCGGAGGCAATCGTTCTCGGGCGTGTGGCCCGCACCGGGGACGATGACGTGAACGCCGTTAGGCATAAAGGACGCGACTTCCCTTCCCCAGCGGCCGTTGGCGCCGGTGGCGTCGGCTTCGCCGGAAATAAGCAAGGCCGGGGTGTCGAGGCGGAACGGCTCGAAGTAATCGGCGGGTAACTCCGTTTTCGGCCAATCCTGCGCAGGCCGCCATCTGCGCGCGCACCCGCCAGGCGCCGAGGAAGCTGCCGCGGGTCGCGGTTCGACCTCTTCCGGCCGGATGCGACTAACGAATTCGTTGCAGGTGATGGCGTAATTCAGGCCGAGCCGCGCGCCGGTGTAGATGCCGCGATTCGAGCGCAGCGCGGCGGCGGCAATCGGGCGGAAGTCGCCGGCGGTCGCCTGCTCGAGCAGGAACGGAATTTCCCGCGCGCTCGGGGCGCGATACATCATGACGCGGAGGGCATCGCCAAAGGCGCGCTCGCTCAGGTGAATCTCAGTCGGCGCGCCGGTGACCGGATGCGGAACGCTGGTCAGGACGGGCGCGGCGCGCAGTTTTTTCATGAGCGCGGCGAAGTTTTCGCGCAGGCGCGGGTAGGCGGCGCGGCAGGCGGCGTCTTCGTCGCATTCCTGGAAGAGTTCATCGAGTGCGCCCTGCGCGGCCTCGGCGTGGTAGAGCGGAACACGGTTCGAGAGCGTGACGAGGCTGTTCAAATAAGCCGTTCGCACCCGGTCGGGATAACGACGCGCATACATGAGCGCCGCGTAGGTGCCGAAGGAACCGCCGTTCAGGTTGATCTTCTCGTAACCCATCGCGGCGCGCACTTCGTCGAGGTCGTCGACAAAGTTCGGCGTGCTGTATTGCGTCAGGTCGAAGTTGCGCGCGAGCTCGTCGCGGCAGGCCCGCGCGGCTGCCGGGTCGAAACGGCCCATTGAGATAACCTTCGAGGTCGTCGTCCGATCCGGTCGGACGGCAATCGAGACGATGACCGTCGCCGGTCCCGCGTTCGTCGACGAGGACGACATCGTGATTTTCGTCGTCGCCGGAGGCAACGATCAGCTCGCCCATTTCGGTCGCGGTTTCACCCGGGCCGCCCGGCGAGGTAAAAGATCGGGCCGTCGGCCGGGTGCGGGTGCTTGGCCGGGATGACGACGATCTTCAACGGCAGCCTGCGCCCTTTGCGGGTCTGGCGATTTTCGAAGACCTCGTAGACGCCGCAGCGCACTTCCTCCTTCACGCCCTCGACGTGGCAGGGCGTGAGCGTGACGCGAGACGAACCCGGCGCCGCCTTCCCGGTCGCGAACCCCGCCGCGAACAAGGCGACCGACGCCGACTGCGAGCGCGGAGAGCGCGACCTTTTTCAGGGAAGACATCCGGTTACTGGATGAACCGGATCGTCAACGGGTAGCGATAGAGTTTGCCGTCGCTCGCCTGGATCGAGGCCACGATGACAAGAATGGCATTCAACACCCAAAGGATGGCGAGGAAAAGGAAGCCGATCAGGACCAGGCAAAAGACGCCCGAGATGATGTTGTAGAGCAGCATCGAGAGCTGGAAGTTGACCGACTCCTTGCCGTGGGCGTCGAGCTCGGGCGAGTCCCCGCGCTTGGCCAGCCAGATGATGAGCGGCCCAAGCACGTGGCCCGGAAGATGGAAGAAAACGCCGAGCAAAGCGCTGGCGTGAGTGAGAATCGTCCAGGTGCGCTCGCTGGCGATGGCTGGAGCAGGCGGAAGCGGCGGTGGTGTCGGGTAGGTCGTGTCCATAATGTCTAATAGATGGATGCAGCGAGGGCGGCGTTCAGATTCAAAAAAGAATGCCCGGCGGTTTTACTGCACGATTGCGTCTACGGCGGCTTTGACGTGAATCAGGGTGGGATCGAGAAACGGCAGGCCATCCGGTTCCGCGCCACGCTTTCGGCGGTCACCCCCCGATTGTTGTCACAGCTCCGGCGGACGCAGCTGGCAGCTTTTCCAGCAGGGCTGGTACGAGCATCCGCAGGTCGATCAGCCGATTGGTGGAAGCGCGAAGCAGGACGATCGCAATTCCGAATTTCGTCAGATCGTGCTGGGCGGAAAGCTTGCGATCGACGGTGATGAAGATTTCAAATTCCTTTTCAGCGAGCGCAAGCAGATCGCCGTTTTTGATTCCCGCCCAGCCTCGCCGTGGCACCGTGATGACTTCGTGCCCGATCAAATCGCGCGACAACCTGCGATCGACGCATTCGTCGAGCAGGATCTTCACCGAGTCGCAGCGGCGAGGACGCGATCCTTAGCTTCCTCGAGAAATGCGATGACTTGTTCGCGAGAAACACTGGGGAAGCCGTCGAGAAATTGCTCGATCGAATCGCCGCCTTCGAGGTAATCGATCAGATTTTGAATCGGGACTCGCGTCCCTGCGAAACAAGGAACGCCACTCATGATCTCAGGGTCAATTTTGGCGACCGAGCTCATTTCATCCGATCAAAAGTCTTCTGCAGAACGTCGACGTCGCTGGCGTGGCCGAGTTTTTCGCGGGTCGAGTCGATCCACTTTTTCTCGAGCGCGTTCTTGGTCGGGCGATCGTTTTGGTAGAAGACGCCGAAGACGCCGGGGAATGGGATCTGCGCCAGCTTGTAAGCGGCGAGCTCGTCGGTGACGTCGTGACGCGCCTCGTCCTCGGGCGTGTTGTCGTATTTTTTCTCGTCGATCAATGCAAACGTGCCTTCTTTGCGCGGGTTGGCCGCGTCAAAGGCGCCGGGGAAGAATTCGACGCATTCCGACAAACATTCGATGACGCTGAAGCCGGGGTGATCCATCGCGCGCTCGATCATCTCGATCATGTGCTTGACCTGCGAGGCGTGGGTGCGGGCGACGAAAGTGGCGCCGCTGGCGACGAGCTTTTTCATCGCGTTGACCGGCTGGTCGATCGAGCCCTGCGGGTCGGTCTTCGATTTGAAGCCGATCGGCGAGGTGGGCGACGTCTGCTTTTTCGTCAGGCCATAGACGAAGTTGTCCATGATGACGTAGGTCATGTTGATGTTCTTGCGCGCACCGTGGTCGAGGTGATTGCCGCCGATGGAGAATCCGTCGCCGTCGCCGCCGAACAAAAAGACGTGCAGATCAGGCCGGGCCAGGCTGATGCCGGTGGCGAGCGGAACGGCGCGGCCGTGGATGAAGTGGGCGCCGTGGCCGTTGACGAAATACGGGAAAGCGCGAGGAGCAGCCGATGCCGGCGAGGGTGACGATTTTCTCGTGCTCGATCTGGCGTTTCTCCAGGACCTTGTAATAGCAGGCGAGAACGGCAAAATCGCCGCAGCCCGGACACCACGTCGGGTGATCGGCGGTGATGGCTTTCTTGGTCAGTTTCTCGCGTGGTTCTTCGACGGTGGCGGTCAGTGTGTCGCTCATGTTTTTGATTCCTTGAAATTTGTTAGGCGGTAGAATCTTTCGACTTGCTCGGCATCGCTGCCTCGTAGGTCTCGGGTCGGGTCGGAGTGCTGTCGCCGGCGTGATCGCGGGCGGGAGAAACCTGCGCTTCCGCGCGTGCCGTCGCGGTCGCGGTGCTCGGGACGTCGGTTGTCTTGTCGGCGGCGCCATTGCCGGATTGGCCGTTGCGGCTGAAAGCGCGATTGAAGACGCTCTCGAGAATTTCACGCACGCGATAAGTGAGGCCGTCGGTCTTGGTCACGCTCTGGATTTTCGGCTCGCAGTAGCGGGCGCGAAGAATGGTGGCGAGCTGGCCGAAGCCGTAAACGCCCTGGTCGTTCATCTCCACCACGACGATGCGCTTGAAGTTGGCGAAGATTTTTTCGAGTCCGTTAGGCAAGGGATTGAGATGGCGAAGATGGATCGCGCCGATCTTTTCGCCGTGTTCGCGGGCGCGTTTCACCGCGTCGTGGATCGGGCCGTAGGTCGAGCCCCAGCCGACGAGCAACGTGTCGCCCTCGGCGTCGCCGTAAACTTCGGGCACCGGAATTTCCTCGGCCAACTGGCGCAACTTGTTGCGGCGCTTGGCGGTCATGGCCATGTGCAGTTTCGGGCTTCCAGTGGGATGGCCGTGCTCGTCGTGTTCCAAGCCGCTAATGAGCGGGTATTTTCCGTCGCGGATTCGCGTCCCGGGCGGTGCATGCTTCGTGATTTTATCGAGCGCGTAGGCCTTGTGGGTGTCGAGCGTGGTCAGGTCCGGTTTCGAATCCTCCATGATCTCGCCCAGTTTCGGCTCGTCGAACGCCTCGATGCGGGTGGCGAGCGAGGTGTCGCTGAGAATGAAAACCGGCGTGCTGTATTTGCGCGCGATCCGCGCGGCCTCGATCGCGATGTAGAAACAATCTTCCACCGTTTGCGCGGCGAGAACGACACGCGGGCTGTCGCCGTGGCCGCCGTAGATGGCCTGGAAAAGATCGCTCTGTTCCACGTTCGTCGGGAGCCCGGTGCTCGGGCCGCCGCGTTGCACGTTGATGATGAGCAACGGAATCTCCGCCATCGACGCCCAACCGATCGCCTCGGTCTTCAGCGAGATGCCGGGTCCGGCGCTGCCGGTGATGGCGAGGTTGCCGGAATAAGAAAAACCGAGCGCGATCGAAACCGCGCCGAGCTCGTCTTCGGCCTGGACGAAGAGACCGCCATATTTCGGCAGTTCGCGCCGGAGCGTTTCCATGACCGACGACCACGGCGTGATCGGGTAACCGGCGCCGTAACGCACCCCGCCCGCGATGAGTCCGTAGGCGAGCGCCTGGTTGCCATCCATCGTGATCTGGTCGCGCGCGCCCGGGGCTTTCTCGATGTGCTCAAACTTGTATTGCTTCGAGAGCACGTTGCCGACCGGGTAGCCGTAGCCGGCCTGGAACGCCATCATGGCGGTGTTGACGATGCTCTCGTCTTTGCCGGCGAACTTTTCCGTGATCAGCTTTTGCAGCTTCTCAGTATCGAGATGGAAAATTTTCGAGATCAGGCCGAGGACGAAAATGTTTTTGCCCTTGTCCTTGGCCGTGCCGCCCAGCGCTTCGACCGTCAGGCCAGTGATTGGCACGCCGACGTAGACGAAACGCTTGTCGTCAAAGTTTGGCTCGACGTTATCGGAATCGTAAAGCAGGACGCCGCCTTCTTTGAGAAAATCGATGTGGTCCTGGTAGCTGTGTTGATAAAACGCGACCAGGAAATCGGCTTCGTCACCCGCCGAGAGCACTTCGCCCGTGCCCATGCGGACCTGAAAGATCGACGGCCCGCCGGAGATGGTGGCGGGAATCGTCATGTAGGTCATGACATCCTGGTCGCTGCGGCCGGCGAGCCGGGCGAGAAACGCACCCGCGCTCTGGATGCCATCCTGCGAATTGCCGGCGAGGCGGATGACGGCGTCGTTGATACTCTCCGGGCGGAGATCGGCGCGTTCGGGCGAGCCGTGGACAGGATTGGTTTCGGGCAAGGTCGGATTCACGTAGCAGGTATGGTGAGTGTCAAAAAATACGGACTTGGAGAGAGGTAACTCTCAGGCAAAAGAGCCGAAATTGCCAGCGCGAATCCTGCGCCGCCCGCGCGCCTAACTACCGGGCAAAAGCTTGCGCAGGGCGCGGCGGATATCCTCCGGCGTCGGCGGATGAGGCCGCGGCGTCGGCCGGCGGCGCGGGCGCGGGTTGGTCTTTTCGCGCCCGGGAGTGGGCGACGCGCTGCCCTCCGGTGCGGGCGAAACGGACGGTGCGGCACTGTCCGCCGGAGCCGGCGAAGAAACGTCCGTCCCGGATGGCGGGGCCTCGGTGGGCGCGGGGCTGGGAGCGGGTGGCTCGTTGGTCTCGATGATGGAGCCGCGTTCGCGGTAGAGATTGGTCTTGTCGGTCCCGTCGAAAACGCAGTTCGTTAGGCTCAATTTGCTTTGCGTGCTCGCCCCCGCGCCGTAAACGCGGTTGCCGGCGAAGCGACAATTCTCGAGCACGATGGAGGCGCGTTCCCCGGCCCGCCCGCGTGTCCCGCTGACTGCTCCGCGCGCATTATTCTTCAGGTCGCAATCGACCAGCCGGGCATCGGCCTGGAGGTAAACGTAGAGGCCGCGCTCGCGATTCGGGCCGATCGCGGTGCGGATGGCGCGCAATTGCGTGCCGGGGTCGAAGACGATGAGGCCGTCGTTGTTTTCCCGAAACTCGCAATCCTCCAGTTCCGCGCTGCCGCCCGCGAGCAGACCAAGGCCGGTGCCGTTGCCAATAAAATGACTGCGCCGGATGACGGCGTGGACGGGCGCCATCTTGCGTTCGCCGAGGATGACGCCGGCAATGCGCGCCCCGGAAACTTCCACGTCTTCGAGCGTGAGCTGACCGCCGGCCATGACGCCGATCGCGTACTGGGCGGAATCGCTCAGCGTGGTCTTGCGCAAGGTGGCGCGCGAATTTTCCCCGGAGACCAAAAGCGGCAGCGAAGCGGGCACGACCTGCCGCTGGTCGAGGCCGTTGCCGGTAAAGGTGCATTGCATCATCTCGACGGAACCGCCGTCCATCACGGCGACGCCGTGGCGATTGTTTTCAAAGCGATCGCGCTCGAGTTTCGCGCGGCCGCCGTGGCGGACCGAGATGAGGCCGAGGATGCCGTCGCCAATGCTGGCGGCGTTCTCCTGGAAGAGGCTGTTCGTGATCGTGAGTGTGGCCTGCTGACTAACGATGCCGCCGGCGACGTTGCTCTTGAAACGGCAATCATCCGCCGTCACCGCTGTGCCCGGTCCGCTCAGGGCGATGATGCTGCCGCGGCCGTTGCTGCCGCCGTCGCGCTCGAAGGCGCAGGCATGAAGCTCGGCCCGCGCCCCGGTCATCGCGTTCAACCCCGATTTGCTGTCGGAAAAAGTGCATTGGGTGAGATGCGCCGTCGCCGCTTCCTGGAGGCGGAGACCTGCGCCAGACGGAACGGCAAAGCTGGTCCCGACCGCTTTGAGCGACGCTTTGCCGGCGACGAGCACGCCCACTTCCGTGGTCGATTGAATCGCTACCGCCTTCATTTCCACCGCCGCGCCGTCCACGACCGCAATCGCCGGGAGCGCGCCGATTCCGTTCGTGAGGAACTGAATATTTTCCACGAACACACCCTGCGATTTAACGGTCAGGGCCGATTGACCTTCGCCCTTGATGAAGACTGGCGCGCTCGGATCGCCGACGAGTTTGACCGGGCGGGTCAAAGTCAGGCCAGTGTAAGTGCCGGGGCGAACCTTGATCGTCGCGCCGGGCGCGGCGTTCGCGACCAGCGTCGCCAGATCGTCATCGGCGACCGGGATTTTAGTCGGAGCCGGGGTCGGGATACTTGCGACCGAGGAGAGCGGAGTCGGGGAAGAAGCTTCTCGCTGAACCACGGCGGTCGCGCTTGGCACCGGAGTCGCAGGCGCGACCGAGACGGTCGCGGTCGGAGCCGGGGTCGTCTCCTCGACTGCGATCACGGGTGCTTTTTCCCCCTTGTCTCGCCCGAGAAAAATGAGGAGCGCGAGGACGCCGACGATCGCCGCCCCGATCGCGAGATAGCGCGGTGGAATCGGACCTCGCGCTTCGTTGCGAGGCCGGCGCGCCCGATTCGTTAGGCAAAGGCGGAGGATCCGGCGGCGCGGTTACAACTTGGTTGACCGTCCCGCAATCCGGACATGCCGGGCGTTTCACCGGATCGTAGACCCGGCCGCAACTACAGCGAATTCGTTTCGTGTTCATGAGGCGGGCGAGGGCACGGGCGTCGCCGATGGCGGCGAAACATTCCGGTTCGGCGAGGGCGACCGGCCTTCGCGGCGCGCCTTCATCTCAAGGACGCGATCGCGCCGGAACTCCGCTTCCCGGCGCATGTTGTCGCGCGGCGGCAAATCCCGCAGGATTTCCTCCGTGAGCTGGAGAATCTCCGCGTCATTCTTCCCGCTTTCTTCCATCGGGATTTGCATCAGCCGGGTAAATTTCTTGTGCGTTTCCTGAAGTTTGCGGCGCCTCGCATCGTAGGCAGCGCGGGTGTTCTCGGCCGCGGCGCGTTCTTCTTCGGTCGGGGTCGCGGTCGGGCCCGGGGTCGGCGTGGGCGTGGTCCCGCTCAGCCGGAGCCATTCCGCTTCGCGTTCTTCGGTCGTCGCTTCCTGAAAGGTCGGACGGGAATTTTTGTCGATCGTCAAGGTGCCGACGAAGGCCCAGAGCCGGTCGGGTTGCAGCTTCACCCGCCCGATTTTACGGGGTGGATCAAAGCGCAGATCGCCGAGCATGACGCATTGCACGTCGGTCGCCCGCCGGGTCGTCTCCGGGGTCGTTAGGCGGAGGTAAAGCTTCAACTCCGCGCCCGGCGGTCGCCGGCTCAGGAGCGCGAACCCGATTCCACGCGATCGGAGCAGGGCCAGTTGCAGCTCGGTCAAACTCTCGAATTGTCCGGTAAGCCAGTTCTGGAAAAAGGGACTCGGGGCATCCGCCACCTCCGATTTCGACAGCATCGCCATGTCGATTGATTGCGCCTCGTCATCGGCCCGCGCCATGAGGAGGAGCGGCTGCCGCTGCTGCAACTGCGCTTTTACCTCGGCGTTTTCTTTTTCCAATTCCTCGTTCCGGGCGCGCAGGCCCTGGTTCTCCTGCGCGAGCTGGTTTTTCTCCTTTGTCAGCTGATCGGCCTGCGCCTGTAACATCTTCTTTTCATTCGTTAGTTGATCCACCCGCCGCTTCAGCTCCTCGTTCTCGGCGGTCAGGATATTGACCCGCCCCTGCAACGCCTTCACCTGCTCCTCGAGCCGGCGGAGCATGTCCTCCATTTCGTCGATCGATTTTTGATCGGGCAGCCGCTCCTTCATTTGCTCGAGATCGCGCATCAGCTTTTCGGTTTCCTCCTGCGACTTGCGCAGATCGGGCGCGCTCCCCGGCGGAATGTAGTAGGGCAGCGCCACGATCATCATGAAACAAAAGGCGCCGAGCGCGCCGCACAAAATGTCCAAGAGGGACATGTTGAAGATGTTGATCTCACGCCGGCGGGCACGCATGGCGAGGGCCCGCTACTCCTCCCCGGTGTAGAGGCGGTTGATCAAATTGCGCAGGGTATAATCGCCCGCGTTATTCAAGGCCGATTCCTCCTTCTCCTGCACGAGATGGAGGAGGAAGACG
>CAWIBC010000020.1:0-44430 GCA_963834255.1 uncultured Verrucomicrobiae bacterium
TCGTGACTTTGGCGTTGGCCGGCCTCGTCGCCGTCGTGGCGGTCCTGGCCTGGCGCGACGCTTCTTCGCAAACGGCAAGCGCGCCGGACAATCGTCCGATCATGGCGCCGCAAGGGATTACGTAACCTCGAATTCCTGCCGGGCCTGTCACCCGGGGAATTATGCGAGCTGGCACACCTCGTTTCACCGCACCATGACGCAGGTGGCGACGCCGGCCACGCTCATTCCCGACGCGCATGACGTCGAGCTGAGCTTTGCCGGCCGGGAATACAAACTGACGCGGCAGGACGACAAAATCTTCGTCGCCAACCGCTCGTTAGGCGAAAAGGAATACGGTCCGCCGCGCGAGATCGTGCTCCTGACCGGTTCGCACACGCTGCAGATCCTGTGGAACGAAACGGGGCAGGGGCGGACGCTGGAGCAGTTTCCTTTCGCCTACATCATCGCGGAAAAAATGTGGGCGCCGGTGACGCAGACTTTTCTCATGCCGCCGGAAACGCAGGAGGCCTATTCGATCGGGGCCGGAATGGCGCCTGCATGGATTGCCATGTCACCCAGGGCGTCTCGAATTTTGTCGAGGGCAACAAGTGGGACACGAAAGTGACTGAGTTTGGGATTTCCTGCGAAGCGTGTCACAGCGAGGGCCGCGAGCACATCGAGGCCAATCGCAATCCGCTTCGGCGCTGGAAATTTCACCTGACGAAGGAAACCGATCCGACGATCGCGAACGCGAAGAAAATGAAAGGACCGCAGGCGGCCCTGGCCTGCGGGCAGTGCCACAGCGTCTGGGCCTTTGAGGGGATGCAGGCGAAGATCGATTTCAACCGGCAGGGCGGGAAGTTTCGCCCCGGGAATGACGACCTCGGGCAGCGCTTCGTCGTTCAGCCTAACGAGCCCGATCACGCCACGCAGAAGGATTTTATTCGCCAGACCGAGCCGGATTTCTTCCGGAACCGTTTCTGGGGCGACGGCATGATCCGGGTCACCGGGCGGGAGATGAACGGAGTCCAGGCTTCGCCCTGCTTCCAGGGCGGAGATTTCTCCTGCCTTTCCTGCCACGAGATGCATCCGTCCACCCCGACGACGCGGTCCGCGCTCAAGACCTGGGCTTCAAACGACCAGCTCGCCCCGGAGATGGAATCGGACCAGGCCTGCCTGCAATGCCACAAGGAGATGGAACCGCGCCTAACGAGTCACACCCATCACGAGATCGGTTCTTCCGGCAGCCGCTGTTACAACTGTCACATGCCGAAGACCACCTTTGGCCTGCTCCACGCCATGCGCAGCCACCAGGTTTCCTCGCCTAACGTTCGCGAAAGCATCGACCACGGCCGGCCTAACGCCTGCAATCTTTGTCACCTCGACCAGACGCTGAGCTGGACGGCGAACAAGTTGCAGGAGTGGTACAAACAGCCGGTGCCGGAGTTGTCCAACGACGACAAAACGATCTCCGCGGCGGTGCAATGGCTGGTGAAAGGCGATGCCGGCCAGCGCGCCCTCCTCGCCTGGGGGATGGGCTGGGAGCCGGCGCAGAAAATTTCCGGCCGCGATTGGCTCTATCCGTTTCTGAGTTACAGCCTGCTCGATCCGTACGCGGCGGTCCGGTTCGATGCCTGGAAATCTTTGCAGACGCTGCCCGGTTTCGCCGACTTCAAGTTTGTCTACACCGCGGACGCCGAAGAACTGGGCGCGGGCGTAAAACGGGCCTATGAGAAATGGTGGAACGAACTGCGCCCGGCCAATCCGAACTTCGATCCGAAGACGGTGCTCGATCCCGAGGGCCGCTTCCAGGAGGATGTCTTCAGCCGTCTCCGCCGCGAACGCGACGAGACGCCGATCGTGCTCGCGGAATGAAATTACCCGGATCCGGCCCTCAGCCTTTATGAATTACTCGACCCGACATCTTCGTTTTGGCTGGTGGGCGCTCGCGATCTACATCTGCCTCGGGATCGGGCTCGAGACGCTGCACGGCTTTAAGATCGGGTGGTATCTCGATGTCGGAAACGAGGCGCGCCGGCTCATGTTCACCCTTGGTCATTTTCACGGGACGATGTTTTCGCTGGTCAACATCGCCGCTGGCCTAACGATTCGGAGCGTGGATGGTTTCCAGGTCAAACGCTCGGTTTCCTTTGCCCTGATCTGGGCGGCGATTTTGCTCCCGGGCGGTTTTTTGGCCGGCGGTTTCTTCACCTACGACGGCGATCCCGGCACGGGCGTATGGCTGGTGCCAATCGGCGCGCTCTTCATGCTCTACGGCGTGATCGGGTTCGCCCTTGGTTTCAAAGGCGCGGCGCCGGGCGGTCCGCCTCGGAGGAAGCAAAAATGATCCGAACGAAACTTCTCTTCCTTTGCCTCGTCGCGGCGAGTGCCAATGCTGCCCTCGCCGGACTGCCGCCATTGCTCCCGCGCGAGACTCTTTTTGGAAACCCGACGCGATCGCATCCGGAAATCGCCCCCGATGGCAGCCGGCTCGCCTGGCTCGCGCCGAATAAAAATGGAGTCGTCAATGTCTGGGTGGGAGACGCGAACGGCGCCGAGGCCCGGGCACTGACGAATGAAGATCATCGCCCGATCCAGTGGTACACCTGGGCGGGCGACGCGAAACATCTTCTTTACCTCCAGGACAACGCCGGGGATGAAATCGGCCACCTCTTCTCCGCCGACCTAACGACGGGCAATGTGCGCGACCTGACGCCGTTTCGCGGGGTGCGGGCGCAGAATGTCCTGATCGATTGGCAGCATCCGCGCTTTGTCCTCGTCGCGCTCAACTTGCGTGACCGCGAGGCCTTCGACATGTACCGGATCGATCTCGAGACCGGCGCGATCACGCTGGAAGCGACCAATCCCGGCGACGTCCTGACCTGGAAGACGGACCATGATTTCGTCATCCGGGGCGCCACCGCCTTCGATGGGAAAAGCGGAAACTCCATCGTGCGCGTGCGCGACGCGGCCGACAAACCGTGGCGGGATCTGGTGGTGATGCCATTCGAGCAGGCGCTCTTTGCCGGGCAGGTGGTGGGCGGGTCGCTCATCGCGAGGTTCGCGCCGGACGGGAAGAGCCTGGTCATTCATTCGGCGCTGGGCACGGACAAGGGACGACTCGTTAGGGTAGATGCGCGCGACGGGAGGGAGCTGGAGGTGCTGGCGCAGGATGCGCAATCGGACGTCGTCAATGCCGGTCTCGGCGACGGGCCCAGCGTTCTCACTCATCCGGAGACGAAAGCGATCCAGGCGGTCGAGTTCAATTATCTCGCCTCGCACTGGGTCTTTCTCGACGCCGGGGTAAAAGCGGATTTTGAAATCATCGGGCGCGAAGTGCCCGGCTTTCTCGATCTCATCAGCCGCGATAAGGCCGATCGGAAATGGATCGTGGCCTCGCGCCGGAGCGAAGCCCCGGCGACCTACTACATCTTCGATCGCGGAACGAAGAAGGTATCGAAGCTTTACGACGAGTTTCCCGCCCTAACGAAAGCGACGCTGGCGCCGAAAAAGGGAATCACGATCAAGGCGCGCGACGGATTGGTCCTGCCCGCTTACCTGACCACCCCGGTAGGCGTGGAGCCGAAAAATCTTCCGCTCGTCCTCCTCATCCACGGCGGCCCATGGTTTCGCGATTTCGACGGTTTCGATCCGGAGGTGCAACTGCTGGCCAACCGCGGTTATGCGGTCTTGCAGGTGAATTATCGTGGCTCCACCGGCTACGGGCTCAAGTTTCTCAACGCCGGGACGAACGAATGGGGACGCGGGACGCAGGAAGATCTCTATGACGCTGTGCAATGGGCGATCGACGAAGGCATCGCCGATCCGAAGCGAGTGGCGGCGATGGGTTGGTCGGGCGGTGGCTTCGCGACCTTGCTCGCACTCGAGCAGCGCCCGGATCTTTTTGCCTGCGGCGTCGACATCGTCGGGCCGGCCGACTTGGCTACGCTCTATCGTTCGTTCCCGAATTATTGGTCGAACATTCTCGTGCGCTGGCGAAAACGCGGCGGCGCCTTCGATCAGGACGAAAAGCTGAATCGCGCCGTCTCGCCGCTCTATCACGTCGACAAAATTCGCGCCCCGCTTCTCATCGGTCAGGGCAAGAACGATCCGCGGGTCACGATCGAAAATGCGGACTCGATGGTGGCGGCCCTGCGCAAGGCGAAACGCGAAGTGGTTTACGTGGTTTACCCCGATGAGGGGCATGGCTTCGCCCGGCCCGAGAACAACTTCGACTTTTACGGACGGGTCGAGGATTTCCTCGCCAAACATCTCGGCGGCCGGGCCGAGCCCTGGAAAAAAATCGAGGGGGCGACGGCCGAATTGCGCTAGGAGGAACGAAAGTCAGGCATGATGGAATGGGATTGGGTAAATAGTGGATGGCAACTGGGGCAGTTGTTTCTCGCCTTCCTCATCTCGCTTCCGGTGGCTTGGAATCGTGAACGCGCCGACCGGGTCATGGGGTTGCGCACCTTCCCGCTCGTGGCGATGGCGAGCTGCGGTTTCATGCTCCTCGCGGAAAGTGCCTTTAGCGGTGCGCCCGATGCGCAGGCGCGCGCCTTGCAGGGGGTGATCACCGGCATCGGCTTCATCGGCGCGGGCGCGATCCTGAAACGAGATGGCAGCGTCAAGGGCAGCGCCACCGCCGCCAGCATTTGGACCGTGGGAGCTCTCGGCGCCGCGGTCGCGCTCGGGCGCTACGAGATCGCGGTCCTGCTCGGGGTGGCCAATTACCTCATTCTCCGGTATCTCGCGAAGTTAAAAAAGGAATGAGCCGGCTCGTTTTTCTCTTCACCGTGTTTCTCGCCGGCGAATTGCTGGCGGCGGACCCGGCGACGATCGCGAACAAGGCGCGCGACTGGCGCCGGCAGAATGAGCGCGAAATTCTGCGCGAATTTTCCGAGCTGCTCGCGATTCCAAACCTGGCCAGTGACCAGGCCAACATTCGGCGCAACGCAGAACTGATCGCGGCCATGCTGAAGAAACGCGGCCTAACGACCCAGTTACTTACGCTGGAAGGTGCGCCGCCGATCGTGGTCGGCGACCTCGTGGTGCCGCAGGCAAAGCGCACGATTGCCTTTTACGCGCACTACGATGGGCAGCCGGCCGATCCGTCGCAGTGGAAAAGCGAGCCGTGGCAGCCGGTCATGCGCGACCGCGAAGGACGCGACGTGGACTGGGCCGCGGCCAAATCCATCGACCCGGAATGGCGGCTCTACGGGCGCTCGTCCAGCGACGACAAGGCGCCGATTATCGGAATCGTGGCCGCGCTCGACGCGCTCCGCGCCCAGGGCGTGGAGCCGGCGGTGAATATCCGTTTCGTTTTCGAAGGCGAGGAAGAAGCCGGCTCGCCTCACCTCGCGGCCTTCCTGAAAAAGTACCCGAAAGTTTTGCGACCGGACGCCTGGGTGCTCTGCGACGGTCCGGTTCACCAAAGCCGGCAGGCGGAACTCTTCTTCGGCGCGCGCGGGGTGATTGACCTCGAGCTGACGGTCTACGGTCCGGCGAAGGGATTGCACGACGGCCACTATGGGAACTGGGTCCCGAACCCCATCGTTAGGCTGACCCATCTGCTCGATTCCATGCGGGACGAGAACGGCCGAATTTTGATCAAGGGTTTTTATGACGAGGTCCGGCCGCCGAGTGAGGAAGAACGCGCCGCGCTCGCCAAGATCCCCGATGTCGAAGCGGAACTGCGCCGGGAATTCCAGATCGGCGCGACCGAGGGCGCCGGGAAGCCGCTGAATGAACTGCTCCTGCTCCCGGCCCTGAATGTCCGCGGGATCAGGAGCGGCGGAGTGGGCGCGGAATCCTCCAATAGCATCCCGCCGGAAGCCCGGGCCTCACTCGATTTCCGGCTCGTGCCTAACGAAACCCCGGAGTCGATCAAGCCGCTGGTCGAGCGGCATCTCGAGGCCCAGGGTTACAAGATCGTGCGGGAAACGCCGGATGCCGCGACCCGGATGAAACACGCGCGGATCGTGCGCGCGAACTGGGGCACCGGTTACCCGCCGGCCCGGACCTCGCTCGCCCTCCCGCTTTCGCGCGAGATCGCGGGACTCATGACCGGCGCCGGGCATGCTCCGGTTCTGTTGCCGACCGTGGGCGGGAGCATTCCGATGTATCTCTTCCAGCAGCCTAACGACACCCCGGTGATCGGGCTGCCGATCGTAAACCACGACAACAACCAGCACGCGGCCGACGAAAACCTGCGCCTGCAGAACCTGTGGGACGGGATCGAGATCTACGCGGCACTCTTCGCCGGGCTGGGTGCGGAACGCTAGCCGCTATTTCGGTGGCGGCGCTTCGCCGGTGACCGGTGCAGTGAGCCCGCGGCGCTCCAGCAGCGGCGCGGTGTCGGGTTCGCCGCCGGTGAAATTCTTGAAGAGCTTCATGGCGTCCTGGCTGCCGCCGCGAGAAAGAAGCGTGTTGCGGAAGTGGTCGCCGTTTTCACGTTTGAGGCCGCCGTTTTTCTCGAACCACTCGACACTGTTGGCATCGAGCACCTCGCTCCAGATGTAGCTGTAATAACCGGCCGAGTAACCGCCGGCGAAAGTGTGCGAGAAGTAGGCCGTGCGATAACGGGGCGGCACCGGCGCAAAGTCGACCCCGGCTTTCTTCAGCGCGGCGGCCTCGAAGGCGAGGGCGTCGTTAGGCACTTCCGTCGGGTTTCATCTGGTGCCAGGCCTGGTCGAGCAGAGCGGCGGCGAGGTATTCGGTCGTCTTGAAGCCCTGGTTGAACTTTTCCGCATCCTTCACCTTGTCGAGCAGCTCCTTTGGCATCGGCTCGCCGGTTTTGTAGTGCTTGGCGTAATTCTGCAGAATTTCCGGCCAGGTCATCCACATTTCATTGACCTGCGAGGGATACTCCACGAAATCGCGCGGCACGTTGGTGCCGCTGAAGCGCGGATATTTGACTTTGGAAAACATCCCGTGCAGCGCGTGGCCGAACTCGTGGAAAGCGGTCCGCACTTCGTCGTAGGTGAGGAGAGTCGGCTGGCCGGCTTCGGGTTTCGGAATGTTAAGGTGATTCGCCACCACCGGCTTCACGCCTAACAAGTCGCTCTGGTTGACGTATTCGTTCATCCAGGCGCCGCCGCGCTTGGAGGGGCGGGCATACCAGTCGACGAGGAAGATGGCGAGCTTGCTCCCGTCCTTGTCGAAGACATCGAAGACGCGCACGTCGGACTGATAGACCGGCAGGTCCTTGCGCTCCTTGAAAGTGAGACCGTAGAGCTTGGTCGCGGCGAAAAAGACGCCATCGATCAGGACGTGATCGAACTCGAAATAGGGTTTGATCTGCGCTTCGTCGAAGGCGTAGCGCGCCTGGCGCACTTTCTCGGAGTAGTGGGCCCAATCCCAGGACGCGAGCTGGAAGCCGCCTTTTTCCTGGTCGATCACTTTCTGCATCTCGGCCGCTTCCTTGCGCGCGTTGGCGACCGCGGGCGGGGCCATCTGGGCGAGTAGCTTGTTGACCGTGGCGACGTCGTGCGCCGTCTGGTCCTCGAGCTGATAAGCGGCGTGGTTCTCGTAGCCGAGGAGGGCGGCTCGCTCCGCGCGGAGCTTGGCCGTGCGCAGGACGATCCCGCGGGTGTCGAACTCGCCGCCGTGGCTATTGCGGGCGAGCGAAGTTTTCATGATCCGCTCGCGCAGGGCGCGGTTCTTCAAATTGGTCAGCGGCGGTTGCTGGGAGGTATTCTGCAGGGCGAGGACGAATTTGCCTTCCTTCTTCTCCTCCTTCGCGGCCGCGCTCGCGGCCGTGATCTCGGCGGCGGACAAGCCTTCGAGTTGCTCGCGCTTGTCGACCACGATGACGTCGGCGTTTTTCTCTTTCAGGATGTTCTGGGAAAACTTGGTCTGCAATTCCGCCAGCTCGGAGTTCATCTTCTTCAGCTTGGTCTTGTCGGCCTCGGAAAGCTTGGCGCCGGCCCGCACGAAATCCTTGTAGTAACGCTCGACCAGCCATTTCGATTCGTCGTCGAGGCCGAGTTTTTCGCGGTTGTTGTAGAGAGTCTCGACGCGCTTGAAAAGCGGGCCATTGAGGTAGATCGCGTCGAGATGCGCGGCCAGCTTCGGAGCCATGTCGGTCTCGATCTTCTGGAGTTCGGGGTTGGTGTGAGCGCTGGTCAGGTTGGAGAAAATGCGATCGACCCGGCCGAGGAGATCGCCCGTTTTCTCGAGGGCGACGATGGTGTTTTCAAAAGTCGCCGCTTCCTTATTGCCGGCGATCGGTTCGATCTCCCGCATGTGATCGGCCATGCCCTGGGTGTAGCCGGGGGTGAAATGCTCCGGTTTGATTTTGTCGAAGGGCGGATAATGGAAATCGAGGGTGCTTTCCTTGAGCAGTGGATTTTCGGTCATAGGCGAAGCGGCCGGGCTGGGCGAAGGCGATTCCTGCGCCACCGCCGGGAGGACGGCGACGAAGGCGGCGAGGAAAAGCGGCTGCAGGCAACGGCAGGTGAAGGAGAGAGAAGATTTTTGCATATTCGTTAGGCTGTTGGACGGGGGCGCGCAAAAGCGCTCAACTATTTACACCGTCTTTCGTGCTTGTCATCCCTCGCGGCCCCGTGACCGGCTGGATTCCTCAGGGCGGCGGGGCGAGCGAGGCGACGATCTCCTCGAAGCGCGGATCGCCGCGCAGCGGATCCCAGGAAGGGTGGAGTTTCAAGTCGCCGTAGGTGATCGTGGACGGCTGTTTCGCACACAGCCTCAGGTTTTGCAGAGCCAAATCCTTTTCGCCCACCCAGGCGTAGATGACGGCAAGCCGTACAAGAACGTTCAGGCCCCACAGTGGCTCCGTGGTCAAGGGCCAGACCTCGCAGGCCCGCTGGCCGGCTTCGATCGCTCCTTCCTTATCGCCCAGCGCGGCTTTTACCTGGCCGAGCAAACTCCACGTCAACCCGTTCTCCGGATTCTCCTGCAACTGCTTTTCCAGGATCGTGCGTGCGGCCACAAAGGCAGCGTGCGCACTCTCCGGTCGATCGAAAACGCGGGCGGTAAGACCGGCATACCATTCCCGGGGTGCAACAAAGCCAAGGTAACCAGCGACTCCCTCTGCGGGGATTGCGGCCAGGGCCCGCTTCGCCGCGGTCTCGTCCCGCTCAAGGATCGCGCAGCGCCACGCACTCTCGGCGAGGTCGACGGTCGTCTCAGGATTCTCGGCCATAAGGGCATCGATTTCCTTTCGGAGAGGGCGCAAATCGGCCCGCTCATCGCGCGGCTGCGCGGCCAGGAACAGGCGCAGCCAACGATCGCGAGGGGAAAGGGCCAGGCCGCGGCGAGCATAAAAAACGGCGTCGCCGTAACGCCGCATGGTGGAGGAGATATCGGCCGCGGGCATGAGATAATCCAGGTTGCGCGGATCGAGCTCGAGCGCGTGTTCGAAATTCCGCAACGCCTCGGACCAGCGGCCCTGGCGCCGGTCCATCAGGCCGACTTCATGGTAGACTGTGGGGTCGTTAGGCAAGGAACGCCGGGCCAGCTCGAGCTCGGCCCGGGCCTCGTCGTACTTGCGCAGGCCCCGGGCAAGGTAGCGAGCCCGGATGAGATTCACTTCACCCGGCATCGGGCTGGAGCCGGGCGGCCTTTTCGATCGCCGTCATGCGCGGCCTGCAGCCGGGCGGGAGTGTGATCGCCGCTCTCATAGAGGAAAGTATGGGCCCCGGCGAGCATGCAATGGGCGCGAAGGAATTGGGGATCCCGCGCCACGGCCTGCTCGAGCAGTCTGATTGCCTCAAGATGGCTCGCATAGTCCGGCTGCAGGCGGAGGAGGATCGCTTTTTGATAAAGTTCGTTCGCCACCAGGTCGCTCGTGGAGGGGCGCGGCACGGTCGCATCTTCGCCCGCGGGGATTTTCGCCTGGAGCAGCCGGGCGATGGTCTGGGCAATTTCGCGTTGCACCGCAAAAAGCTCCGCGACCTCGCGCTCGTATTCCTGGGTCCAAAGATGGGACTGTGTCCGCGTCTCGATCAGTTGCGCTTTGATGCGCAGGTGGTTGCCTTCCCGTTGCACGCTGCCTTCGAGGAGATGGGCGACCCCGAGTTCCTCGCCGATCTGGCGCGCGTTGCGCGGTTTGCCGGCCTCGTAGAGACGGGTCGAGGTGCGGCTGATCACTTTCAGGTCGGCGATTCTGGCCAGATCGGAGAGAATTTCTTCCTGCACGCCGGCGGTGAAGTAGGCGTTGTCCGGGTTCTCACTCAGGTTTTCGAAAGGCAGGACGGCGATGCTTTTTTCGGGCGGCGGAAGATTCGTTTCCTTGTTTCGCTGCCAGGAGAAAGTGAGCGCCAAGGCCAGGCCCAGCCCGAGAAGGAGCAAGGCCGCGGCGGCGAGTCGCCAGCGCCGGGGCGAGGGGAGTGAGATCGTGCCCAGGTCCAGTCTGACGCCGAACTGTTTTGAGGGCGGCGATCAATTCGCCCGCATTCGGATACCGTTCCGCGCTTTGCTTGCGCAGCGTTCGTCCGATGATCTGCTGAAGTTCGCCGGGAATTTTTGCAGTCGGCGGTTCCGCTTCCAGGATCGCGGTCGCTGCCTCCCCGGGTTTGTCGCCGTGGAAAGGCGCCTGTCCGGTTACCATCTCGTAAAGGACCACGCCGAGACTCCAGATATCGGAACGGTGATCGATCGCATCGCCGCGCACCTGTTCCGGCGACATGTAGCGAGCGGTGCCGACCGTCGAACCGAGGCGGGTCGCGGCCAAGTCCCCGACTTCGTCGCCGGCCGGGCCGGGAGTTTCCTTCTCGGAGAGCTTCGCGATTCCGAAATCGAGCACCTTCACGTAGCCATCGGGCCGGAGCATGATGTTCTCCGGCTTGATGTCGCGATGAACGATGCCGGCGCTGTGCGCGGCGACGAGCGCGCTCGCCACCTGGGTCGCGACGTCGAGCGCTTCGGTTGCTGGCAGCGGTCCGCGGCTTAGCCGTTGGCGCAGGGTTTCGCCATCGATCAACTCACTCGCGATGTAGTGTGCCGAATCCTGTTCACCGATCTCGTAAATGGTGAGGATATTCGGGTGATTGAGCGCAACGACAGCGCGCGCCTCGCGCTCGAAACGGCGCACTCGCCCGGGGTCGCCGGTGAAGCGCGCGGGGAGCAGCTTGAGCGCGGCGTTGCGGCCCGCCGTCAGGTCGGTCGCGAGATAGACCTCGCCCATCCCGCCCGCGCCGATGGGGTGCGAAATTTCGTAATGACCGATCCGCTCCCCGGCGGAACGGCAGGGTGAGACGTGCTGGAGGATCTGAGTCGCGAGCGCGATCGCCGGAGTCTCGATGAAATGGCCGGCCTGCCGGTGGGAGGCGATCAGTTTGTCGACTTGCGCGCGCAGGCTTTTGTCACCCGCGCATGCCGTCTCGAGGAATGCGTCCACTTCTGCCGGGGCTCGCTCGAGTGCGGCATGAAAGATTTCCTCGATCGTCTGTAACTGGCCCGAGGTCATTCCGGGTTTCTTCGCGCTTACGTGTCGCAGTGCAATTCGCCGTAAAGCCAGGCCCGCGCGAACTCCCAATCGCGCCGGACGGTGATGGCCGAAATCTTCAGCACTTCCGCGACTTCCTCGTAGGAGAGTCCGCCGAAGTATTTCATTTCCACGACCTGGGCCTTGCGCGGGTCGAGCAGAGCCAGGCGCTCCAGCGCATCGTGCAGATCGACGATCTCCTTCGACTGCGCCGGGGAAACGAGAGCGGCCTCATTCAGCTCCAGCTTTTGCGCGCCGCCGCCGCGCTTTTGCGCGCGCGCGCTGAGAGCGTGATTGACCAGGATCTGGCGCATGGCGCGGGCGGCGACCGCAAAGAAATGGGCTCGGGTCTGCCAATCCGGGTGGGTCTGGTCGGCCAGACGGAGGTAAGCCTCGTTAACCAGCGCAGTCGTTTGCAGGGTGTGGTCCGGGCGTTGCCCCTGCATGTAACGATGCGCGAGCAGGCGCAGATCTTCGTAGACGAGCGGCGTCAACTGAGAGAGCGCGTTCTCGTCGCCCTCGCGCCAATCCGCCAGGAGCTGGGTCACTCTTTCCGGTGAAGGCGCGATCAGGTTCATCTGCGAGTCGTGTTCGTGGCGACGCGGACACATTATCGCAAAGCCGAAAGACGTTCCATTGAATCTGCCCGCTCAAAGTCCGCGGGGAAAATCAGATGATCACTTTTGCCGGCCATTTCTTGTTTATGAAAGAGACGGCGAACCATCAGCACAACCCAGGCGAACGAAATCCAACCGGGCGAGTTCTTTCGGAGCAAAGCAGAGAGGTAAAAAATGAAAAACAGCAAATTAAACTCAGACAATGCCTGGACTCGCCTCGCCATCCTGGCCATCGCCCTTTGCAGTGCGACTTGGCAGCCCGGGAACGCCGAGGCGGCGACATTCTTCGTCAATGTAGGCGGCGACTCGCCCGCCTTTACCCCGACGGTGGTGACGATCAAGGCCGGGGATACCGTCAGCTGGATCTGGCGCAGCGTCGGGTTTTTCCATACGGTCACTTCCGGCACCGGGGGAACAAGTGACGGACTTTTCGATTCCGGTCTCCACAAGGATCCGTTTACCTTTTCCTTCACCTTTCCGGTCCCGGGAACGTTTAGGTACTATTGTGATCCTCATCTTTCGATGGGAATGGTGGGACAGGTGATCGTCGAGGCGCTCGAGGTGCCTGCCCAGCCGCTGAACATTTCTACGCGGATGGAAGTCCGGACCGGCGACCAGGTCTTGATCGGCGGATTCATCGTGACCGGGAACGATCCAAAGGAAGTGGTCCTGCGCGCGATCGGACCGTCGTTAACCGCCTTTGGCATTGGCAACGCATTGCCGGACCCGGTGCTCGAGTTGCACGCCGGCGACGGATCGTTAATCACCGCGAACGACAACTGGAAAGACACGCAGCAGGCCGCGATTGAGGCGATCGGCTTCCAGCCGCAGGAAGACTTTGAGTCAGCCATCGTCGCCACGCTGGATCCCGGTAACTATACCGCGATTGTCCTAGGCAAAGATGGCGCCACCGGGGTGGGTCTGGTCGAGGGTTACGACCTGGATGCAGCGGCCGACTCCCAGTTGGCGAATATCAGCACCCGCGGCTTCGTCGAGGTGGGGACCAATGTGATGATTGGCGGTTTCATCCTGGGTGGGAACGATGGCAGCGCCACCATCGTGGTTCGGGCGCTGGGGCCGTCCCTTACCCAATTCGGCGTCGCCGACGCCCTGGCCGATCCCAGCCTGGAATTGCGGGATCAAAACGGCACTCTCATCCAGGGCAACAACAACTGGAAAGACACCCAACAGACGGAACTCGCCGCGACCGGCCTGCAGCCGTCGCTCGATCCGGAGTCCGCCATCCTGAGCACCCTCTTGCCAGGGGCTTATACCGCGATCGTTGCCGGCCAGGGAGCAACGACAGGCGTTGGGCTGGTGGAAGTATATCGGCTTCCCTAAAAGGGGAATTCGGAAACTAAATCGGCGACCGGTTAGCGGATTTTCGGCCGGAGAACTTCCGAGAGTCGCGGAATTTTGCTTGCAGTTTTCGCCCTGAAATGTACGATCGCGCTTCGGTCTAACCAGAATCCAAGCCTAACGTCCTCACTATGTACAAATTCTCCATTGCAACGCCCGTCCGTTTTCTTCGCGCTACCCGCCTCGCCCTTCTTGGGGTCGCCGGCGCCGCGATATTCAGCTTTGCAGGTCCTTCCGCTGCGACAGCCGCGACGGTCGTCGTGGATGTCGGAGGCGCCGAGGATAAATTTATTCCTGAATCGGTCGACATCAACGTCGGCGACACCGTGATGTGGGTCTGGCAATCGAATGGGCACAGCGTGACCGAGGGAACGTTCGGAAATTCCTCGCCGGATTTCGACTCCGGCGTGGTGGACATGCCCTTTGAATTTTCCCACACCTTTACCGCGCCGGGAACGGTCGAATATCACTGCAAACCGCATTTTTTCATGGGCATGGTCGGGACCGTGAATGTGACCGGTGCGACGCCATCTCCCACCCCGACACCATCGCCCTCTCCGTCGCCAAGTCCCAGTCCATCACCAAGCCCTTCGCCCTCTCCGTCTCCTTCACCCAGCCCGACTCCGGCCCAGCCGCTGAACATCTCCACCCGCATGCAGGTGCTGACGAACGACCAGGTGCTCATCGGAGGGTTTATCGTTATTGGCAACGATCCAAAACAAGTGATCCTGCGTGCAATCGGGCCATCGCTGGGCGGGTCTGGAATCGCGGATCCGCTGGCTGATCCTGTCCTGGAACTTCGCGCCTCTGACGGATCGCTCATTTCCATGAACGATAATTGGCAGGAAGCTTCAAATTCCGGTGATATCCCCGCTAATCTTCAACCGACGAATGCCCTCGAGTCGGCTCTTCTCGAGTCCCTCGATCCTGGTCTCTACACCGCGATCGTGAGCGGAAAAAATGCCGGAACGGGGGTCGGGTTGGTCGAAGTCTATGACTTGGATGCGACGGTCGATTCCGAGTTGGCGAATATCAGCACCCGCGGTTTTGTCGATGTGGGTAACAATGTCATGATTGGCGGTTTCATCCTCGGTGGCCAGGGCGATAACTCGACGGTCCTGGTTCGTGCCATCGGACCTTCCCTTACCACGCAGGGAATTGCTGGTGCGCTGGCCGATCCGACGCTGGAACTACGCGATGTCAATGGCGTCCTGGTGGCGGAGAACGATAACTGGGAGGATGCTGCCAACTCCGGCGATATCCCGGCAAATCTCCAGCCGAAGGATGCTTTGGAATCTGCTGTTTATACCGCCCTTCCTGGCGGCGCCTATACCGCGATTGTGGCGGGCCAGAATGATACGAGCGGGATCGGTCTGGTGGAAGTTTATAACGTGCCCTAAGCCTCCGGGAGAGATGGAACAGGGCTCGCAGTCATTCTTGTTTCCTGCCGGTCGCGCCGCGCGGGGAGTCATTCATTAGCCCTGGCCTATGAAACGGGTGCATCTGCGGGAATTGTCATCCATTCTCTTCGTCGCGGCGGCTTTTGCCTCAGTGGCGTCGGGCCAGGCACCCTATGGGCTGGACTCGCGCGCTCCGATCGGGCCTTACCTCAATAACACTATGCCTCCGTTCGACGGGGCCTTTCCTTTTCCGACGGTTCTTTCCGCGACCGGAGCTTTTAGCGACGTCTCGAATGTGGTTCCCACCGCGGGGCTGATTCCTTTTTCGGTGAATTCGCCGCTCTGGTCCGACGCCGCGCTCAAGGATCGCTGGATCGCAGTTCCGAATGACGGTGCCCCCTATGGTCCGGAGGAGCAGATCGGTTACGTCGCCATCGGTGATTACACTTTCCCGAACGGAACGGTGTTTGTGAAGGAGTTCGATCTTATCGTTAACGAGCAGACGCAGGAAAGAAGGCGCTTGGAAACACGTTTGCTGGTGCGCGACGAGAACGGCGCGGTCTACGGTGTGACTTACAAATGGCGGGAGGATAACAGCGATGCCGACCTGCTCGAGGGTGGTTTGAATGAAGAAATTCCGGTTATCACCGCCACGGGCGAGACAGTCATTCGCACGTGGAGTTATCCCAGCCGCGCTGAGTGTCTCTTCTGTCACAATCCGCCCGCCAATTACGTCCTCGGTCCTAAGACTCATCAATTGAACGGAAATTTCACTTATCCGGCGACCGGCCGAACGGATAACCAGCTTCGTACTTTCAATCATCTGGGGATGCTCAATCCGAGCATCGATGAGGCGGAGATTCCGACCCTACCCCATTCCGTTGCGGTCTCTGATGCGACCCAGCCGATTCAACTTCGGATGAGATCATGGATCGACTCCAACTGCTCACAGTGTCATCGCCCCGGCGGCTTTGGCCCGGGTTACGACGCGCGCTTCTATACCCCGCTGGAAGATCAAAATATCATCAACACTTACGTCCAGTTCAGGGATATCCCCGGTTCGCTCCTTTACCAGCGCGATAACGCCTTGGACGCAACGAAAATGCCGCCGCTGGCCAAGAACATGGTCCATGAAGCTGCGATGGACGTCCTGCGCCAATGGATCGCCAGTCCACTGGAAGTCTTATCGGTCTACTTCTATCAGGATAACAGCCATCTCGCGGTCAGGTTTAATAGTCACGTTAATCCAGAGACCGCCACGGTGTCGAGTAACTACTCACTCGATCAAAACCAGGTCGTCACCGAGGCGGTCATGAGTTCCGAGCCGGACACGGTCATTCTCACCTGTTCGCCCCTGGTCGAGGGCTTTCCTTACACACTTTCCACTCGCGACATCCAGGACACCGCGCCTTCGGCCAACACGGTCTGGCCGGATCGAGCGGTGCCGTTCGTGGCCCAGTTTGCGCCGCTCCCCGTGGCGCACTGGCTCGCCAACCTCTCGACCCGGGTCGAGATCGGCAGTGGCGATGATGCCTCGATTGCAGGTTTCATTACCCGCGGCGGTGAGACGAAACGGATGTTGATTCGCGGACTCGGGGCGTCTCTGGTTTCGGGCGGAGTTGCCAACGCCTTGGCCGATCCGGTGCTTGAACTTTACGATAGCGACGGCGTGTTAATTACGATGAACGACAATTGGCAGGAGAACGCCAACCAACAGGAGATCATCGACAGCGACCTGGCCCCGATGTCGGAGGATGAATCCGTGATCTTGCTGCGCGTTCCGTCCGACGATGTCGGCATCCCTTACACCGCCGTCCTGCGCGGGGCGAACGGCACCACCGGGGTTGGACTCATCGAAGTCTACGATCTCGATTTCGGCGTCGGGCCTAACATTCAAAACATTTCCACTCGCGGCCGCGTCAACCTGGGCGAGGGCGTCTTGATTGGCGGCACCATTGTCCTTGGTTCGAATTCCCAGGATGTCATCGTGCGGGCTCTTGGCCCATCGTTGCCCGTCGACGGTACCCTAGCCGATCCGGTGCTGGAGTTGTACGACGAAAACGGCGCCCTGCTCCGGAGCAATGACAACTGGCGGAGCGACCAGGAGGCAGAGATCGAGGCGACAATGCTGCAACCGACCGCCGAGGCCGAAGCGGCCATTCTTGCGACGCTTTTGCCTGCGCCCTACACCGCGGTCGTCCGCGGCGCGAACGACACCGTCGGTGTCGCCCTGGTGGAAATCTACGGCCTGAACTAGAGGCTCGCCGTTCTGGGAAGCGGCCGTTTCATTTTCCTTCGATCCAGGGCATCTGGCGTCTGATAAGGTCGGTTTGTTGTCCGTCGTTCGGACGATTCTTTATTCGACAGGCTCTTTCCCCGGAGGACAAAGTAAGCGGTGCCAACCAATCTGCAGCGAAAGACAAACCCTGGAATCGTTAGGCGAGAGCGCTCGCTTTGTTGGCTGCTCCTTGCTCTGGGCATTCTTGGCTGGAGCGGGCGGGCTTCGGCCCAATCCGACTCTCTGGCCGTGACTCATGTCACAGTGATCGATGGCATCGGCGCGGAACCGCTTTCCGATCGCACGGTCCTCATCACCGGCGATCGCATCGCGAGCATCACCACCGCAACCCCGCCTCCCGGCGCGCGAATCATCGACGGGCGCGGGAAATATCTCATCCCGGGTTTGTGCGACATGCACGTCCACATCGCCGGCGTCTCGGCGGATCCCAAAATGGAGCAAGGCGACGCTTCTGCCGCTACTCGTCGCCAACGGCATCACGACAGTGCGGGACATGGGCGGCGATCTCGCGGCCCTGCAGGAGTGGCGGAGGGAAATCGAAGCCGGCAAGTTGCTCGGTCCTCGAATATTTGCGCCGGGGCCGATGCTCGACGGCGGCAAAGCGCAGCCGCCCGACTTGCTCGCGCCCGGCACGCCTAACGAGGGCAGGGCCGCCGTTCGCGACTTGAAAGCGAAGGGCACCGATTTCATCAAGGTGCTGTCGCGCCTCGACCGCGAAACCTATTTCGCCATCGCCGACGAGTCGAAAAAGCAGGAGATGACCTTTTCCGGCCATGTTCCGAACGCTCTTCACGCGCGCGAAGTTTCGGAGGCCGGGCAGAAAAGCATCGAACACATCTTTTACAGCAACCTGACCTTTGATTGTTCCGCGCGGGAAGACGCCCTTCGCCAACAATCGGCCGAAGCGCGGGCCAAACGAGACAGCGCGGGCGCGGCGGCGGCTCGCGATGAAGCCAACGCCAGCTTTAGCCCGGAAAAGGCCGAGGCTCTCGGGCAAGCGATGGTCCGGAACAAAACCTGGCTGGTGCCAACGCTGGTCGCCATCCGTGCCATCGCGCAACAACGCGAGGCGGCGCGGAGCAATCCGCCCGAGCTTGCTTATCTCCCTTCCGCGTTGAGAACGACGTGGTCGCCTAACGAGATCGAAAAAGAAGTTTCCCCCGGGGTTGCGCAATGGTATTTCGCGCAATTCCAGAATGACTTGAAAATCGCCCGCGCCCTGCACGCGGCCGGGGTGAAGATGCTGGCCGGCTCAGACTCGCTCGACCCGCTCAACTTTCCGGGCCCGAGTCTGCATGAGGAATTGAACCTCCTGGTTGAGGCCGGTTTCACCCCCAAGCAGGCGCTGCAGGCGGCGACCGTCAATCCCGCCGAGTTTATGGGGACAAAGGATTGGGGCACGATTGCGCCAGGACGAATCGCCGACCTCGTCCTGCTCGAGGCCAACCCGCTGGAGGATATTCGCAACAGCAGGAAAATCAGCGCCGTGATCTTGGGCGGAAGATTTCTCGATCGCGCCGCGCTCGATCACCTGCTGGCGGGAGCGCGCGCGGCGGTTCGTTAGGCAGAATTGGCCAGCTCGAGCAGGACGTCGGCGTGGCAGGGCTGGTCGAGCGGACACCAGCAGGCCAGATTTTTCCCGCGCAGGCAGGCGCGCAGATCGCTTTCGTTAAAGGCGTCACGCGCGTACTGCCGGTAGAGCGCGATCGATTTCTTCGCGCTCAACTTTTCGCCGCCGATCAGCTCGGAGCCGACGACAAACGGATTTCCCCAGACCGTCGGCCGGCCGACATAGACGGTGTTCGCCGGCATTTTCCAGTCCTTCGTCCGGCGCCGGACGACGCGGCGCGGTTTGCTCCGTTTTGGCTGCACCCAGAAAGGTCGCTGTTCTCCCGCGCGCTCGCAATGATCCGGCTACGGATCCGGCGGCGGGATTCAGCTCTTTGCGCCGCGTTTCCTGCGCCTGCAACTCCGCCGCGCTCCATGGCCCGCGTTCATCGACGAACCAACGCCGCGCGATCGCGGCCCGGCCGATCGTGGTGTTTGCGGCGCGCCGCTCCAGCACCTGGAAGTAGCGGTTCCCGAGTTTTTCGTTCGTGTTCCTCACCCAGAGACCGGCGGAGTTGACAACGTCGGCCAGTTCCTCGCTGTCGTTAGGCAAAAGACTCCCCGCCCGGAGCGCGAGACCGCTGGCAAGGTAGCGATAATGAAAACGCAGCTCCGGTTCTGTTTTTGTTTTGGTCAGGCGCGAGCGGCCTTTCGGCGGCAGGCGAAGGACAATCTTCTTCGTCGTCACCTTTGCCTCACCGTCTGTGTAGTTCGTTTCCTCGTATTTACCCTTCTCAAGTTGGCGCGCGAGTTCCGACCCTTCGAAGTTCCCGCCTTCCAAAAAGTTATCTGGCGCACCCTCCGTTCCCATCAGTTCCATGCCGTCGTACCGCGCCAGCCACGCAGCGGTGAAAAGGGCGCGAGCCCGTTCCGTTCTCGGGCGTGACTGGTCGCGTCCGTCGCGCAAGGCGGCGACGTATTTCGCCAGGACCTGATCAAAGGGCGGCGCGAGATACGCCTGCGCCTCGGGGTAGCGTTCCTCCCGCACCAGGCGACGGCCGAGGAGGTAGCGCAATTGTTTCCAGCGCTCCCCGTGGCTCTCGTTTGCCGCGCCGCCATGATCGTCGACGAAAGACTTCAGCTCTTTCGTGGTCAGGACGCGTTCGGCGACGAAGGCGGCGTCGCTCCAGAGGTCGCCGTTAAAAAGCGTTTCGAAGGCCAGGAGGTAGTCGCTCCGTTCCAGACGTAACGCTCCGAGGTCGCCCGTCGCGCTTTCCGTTAGGCTCCAGTGCGGGTTGAAATACGGATCCACGTCGTCGTCGCTGGAAACTCCGTAGATCGGCGAGGCTCGCAGTGTTTCCCAGGCCAGGGCCATGTTTTTTGCCGCCTCGGAAAGTTTGCCGGCGCGACGCTGCAATTTCGCGCGCAACCAGAGGCTGGCGGGAGAGTCCGCCGTCTGCGCCATTTCCAGCCAGCGAGCCGCGGCGGCGTAGTCGCCGTTGTTGTAGGCGGCCCAGCCGATGTATTCCGCGTCCTCGATCTCAGTGAGCTTTTCCCGCCGCAGCAGCTCCAGCCAGCGATCGAAACGCTGCGAGGTGTTGTCGCCCTGGCCATAACAAAACGCCTCCGGCATTGAGCCGACCGCCAGGATGTGAACGGTAACCAACCGGCGGAGGAGAGGATCGCGCGCCGCCCGTTCCAGGTCGGCAACGACCTCCGATTGCGGGCGCGGGTTGTAAAACAACATCCTTTCCTCCGTTTCGCGATCGGGCACGAGCGCCTTGAGCGAAACGATCGCGCTCTCGTCGCCGAGCGCGAGCTGGGTGAGATAAAGCGCCGCCGCTTTCTCCGGGCGATCCTGTTTCCATTCGCTCCGGGCCTGCCAGCCGTAGCTGTCGGCGGCCAGGCCTAACGAGTCGCCGAAGCCGGCGCGGGCCAGTTCGCGCGTGCGCTCGAACCAGCCGACCGCGGCCGGATCGTTTTCTTTGAGCGCGAGTTTGCCGAGCATGAAGGCCGCCCAGGTGCTGCGATAATGGCGCTCGGCCTCAGGACGCCTGAGCAATGCTTCCCACGCCTCCTGTGCTTCCGCGAAATGCTCCGGGCCGCGATTGTAGGCGAAAGCGCCGCGATGGTAATCGGCAAATTCCGAGGCGAATTCCGCGGGCAGAGGTTCCGCCGTCTTCGGGTCCGCCCGCTCCACGGCTGCGCGCGCGAGCTTTTGCTGGAGGGTCGCGGCCGCCGGGTCGGCCGGTCGGATGCGGCCTTCCTGCAACGCTGCCGCGAAATCTTTTTCCTCAGCCTCAAAAGTCTCCGGCGCGGCGAAAAGCTTTTCCGCGGGATGAAATTCGCGCGCCAATCTTTTGACCTCGAGCGCCCAGTAAAATTCCGGCGACCCGGCGAGGTTGGCGCCGCCGCGGTCGAGATAAAGTTTTGGACCGTAGTACCCGGTCGCGCTCGCATGGCTGGCAAAAAGAGCGAGAAACGCGAGGAGCAGAAGTGGCCTAACGAACAAGAAAGGTCTCATTTCTTAAAAACAAACTCGAGCTGGACGGGCGCGGCATAACGCAACCAGCCGATTCTTCTTTCCGCCCCGGGAGGGAGCCGCAGCCGTTGACCGGGCGCGACAGTGAACGTCGCACTTTGTTTGTGCGAACGGACATTCCATCCGCTGAGCGCGTCGCTTGCTACCAGCTCTCCGCTGCTCCAGTTGGCTACGATTGTCCCGGGTCGGTCGTCGTCGCTCTCGCCGGTGTTGCGGAGGGAAAGATCGACCGGGTTGTCGCCGCCGGTCACGATCTCGAAACGGCGTTCCGGTCTTCGTCCTGCCATCACCGCGGCGAGCGTGGGCCAGCGCCAGTTCCGCGTGTCGGTCGCAACCGGGATGCGATACCAGATCAGCTCGCGCAGTTCCGCCGGACGTTGCCGCGTCCATTCGTTGACCAGGTCCGCGATTGCGTCGGCGTCGGCCCCGATCTCAAGCCGGCGAGTCCCGGGCGGCCACGCCGGTTGCACGCTGTCCATGGCAATCCCGAGCAGTTTCCCGGCGGGATCGAATCCCGCGGTGCAGCGATAAGTCGGAAGCGCGACCGCGAAGGGCCGATGCAGTTTGGCGGCTTGCGCCACCCAGCGGCGTGCCGCCTCGGGGTCGCACAACATGGCACGCTCGGAATTGGCGGCCGGAACGGAATGGACCTGCAAAACGTAGCCGTCGACCTCCTCCGAGCAGCCGGGCGAATTCCTTTTCCTCCAGCCAGGAGGGAAGCGTGGTGATGACAAAACGAGACGGCTGCACGGCCGCCCGCACCCGGGGCAGCCACGCCCGATAACCGGCGAGCTTCTTCTGCGCGCAATCGTAGTCGAGTTGGAACTCCGCGACTTCAACGTGGTGAGCGAGGGCTTCGGCGACGAGCGACTTGGCGGCTTGCACAATCGCCTCGACCGCTTCTTCACCGGGATTCGAGACGGGCGCGACTCGAAGCGCGATCGCGCAGGGTGAAGTCACGTTTTCCCAGGCGATGTTTGCCCTAACGACGCGCGGCTTGCGCCCGTCCCACTCGATCTCCGCGCCTAACAAGACCACGCCATTCGTCCGTGGGCGCGCTTCCGCCAGCGCGCCCGCGACGGCCGGGGTCCAATCGCGCTGCCAAAGATAACCGCGCTGCGGCAACGGCCCGGCGACGGTGCTCGAAGTGCGGTCGCAGCCCGCGACGAGCACAAGTAGAGCGAGGCAGAGTGCGGGGATGGCCTTCACGGCTAGACCCAGAGGGTGCGATCGAACGTCCGGTACTGGATCGCTTCGCTCACGTGCTCGGGAGAAATTGCCTCCGCCCCTTCGAGATCGGCAATGGTGCGCGAGACTTTGAGAATGCGATCGTAGGCGCGCGCGCTCAGGTGCAGCTCCGACATCGCGATGCGGATCAACTCCTGCGATTCGTCGCTCAATTTGCAGTGCGCCTTGATCGCCCGCGCCGTCATCCGCGCGTTGCAGGTGATTTTCTTGTCGGACCGGAAACGCTCCCGCTGCCGCTCGCGCGCCGCACCGATACGTTCGCGGATGGCGGTGGAAGGTTCTTCCGGGCGATCGCTCGAGATGTCGCGGTATTCGACCGAGGGCACTTCGATGTGGAGATCGATCCGATCGAGGAGCGGCCCGGAGATGCGCTGCCGGTAACGCTGCACCTGCACCGGACTGCAGCGGCACTCGCGCTTGAGATCGCCGAAGTAGCCGCAGGGGCAGGGGTTCATCGCCGCCACGAGCATGAACTCCGAGGGAAAAGTCACCGTGCCGGCGGCGCGCGAGACGGTGACGCGGCCGTCTTCCAGCGGCTGGCGCATCACTTCCAAAGTCGAGCGCCGGAACTCCGGCAGCTCGTCGAGAAAAAGGACGCCGTTATGCGCCAGGCTCACTTCGCCGGGCGCGGGAATGGCGGAGCCGCCTAACAATCCGATATCGGAGATGGTGTGATGCGGGGAACGAAACGGCCGGGTCGCGACAAACGATTGCTCGGCCGTGAGCAGGCCCGCGATGCTGTGGATCTTGGTTGTCTCGATCGCTTCCTCCAGCGCCATCGGCGGAATGATGGTGGCGATCCGTTTCGAGAGCATCGATTTCCCGGATCCGGGCGGGCCGATCATGAGAATGTTGTGCCCGCCCGCGACCGCGACCTCGACCGCGCGCTTGACGTGCCCCTGGCCTTTGACATCGGCGAAATCGACTTCGTAATTCTGGTGGCTGGCAAAAAATTCGCTCAGGTCGTCATGGATCGGTTGCAGCTGCTTTTCGCCCCTAACGAACTGAAACGTTTGCCGCAGATTCTGCACGCCGTAGACGTCGATGCCGGCGACCATGGCGGCCTCGCGGGCATTCGCTGCCGGCACAACGACGGCTCGCTTCCCGCGCCGCCGCGCCTCCAGCGCGACCGGGAGCACGCCTTTCACCGCCCGCACCGCGCCGTTGAGGGCGAGCTCGCCGACGAAACTCATCTCGGCGAACAAGTCCTCCTCGATCTCCTGCGCCGTGGCGATCATCCCCAGCGCGATCGGCAGATCGAAGCTCGGGCCCTCTTTTTTCACATCGGCGGGCGCGAGATTGATCGTCGTCCGGCCGCGCGGCCAGTAGTAGCCGCTGTTGCTGATCGCGGTCGTGACCCGGTCCTGGCTTTCTTTCACCGCGGTGTCGGGCAGGCCGACGATGATGATCTTCGGGTTGCCGCCGGCGGCGTTGACCTCGATTTCAACTTCGTAAGCGTCCACGCCGTAAACGGCGGCGGAATAAATCCGGGCGAGCACGGGGCCGAGAGTGTCAGAAGAAGCGGTCGAAGTGCAACTCCGATTCCGTCCCGGCGCGAACGATTTCAGGGGCGGGGGCCATGTGGCCGGGAACCTGCTTTTCAACCGCTTGGGAGTAAGAAAGCCGCGCCTGATCCATTAAAAGATGAAGTCCAACAGCGCTGACGGGGCCGGTGATACACCGAAGGGCCAGCCATCCTCTGCCTCTACCGGTCTGGTCCGAACGAGAACCCCGGTTGAGAGGTCGCCGGAGACCGCGTGCCGGCCGCCGCCGGTGGCATTTGAGGATCAATACCGCCTCCTTTTCGATCTTCATCCCACCCCGATGATGATCTACGATCTCGTCACCCTGCGCTTTCTCGAGGTCAACGCCGCGGCGATCGCGGAGTATGGATATTCGCGCGAGGAATTTCTTGCCCGCACCGTGCGCGACATCCGGCCGGCAGCCGACGTAAAACAATTCATGCAAATGCTGCGGCAGGTCGACGGGGCGGGTTTCCGCGGTCGCTGGCGGCATCTGCGGAAGGATGGCTCCCTGATCTTCGTCCTCATCCACTCCACCCCGGTCACCTTCCGGCAGCGCGCGGCGCATATGGTGGTGGCGGCGGATGCGACCCAGCAGCAAGAGGCCGACGAACAGGTCCGCCGAAGCGAGGCCAATCTCGCGCTGGCGCAGCGCGTCGCCCGCATGGGGAGCTGGGAAGTTGACCTGACCGATCGCAAAAATCGCGCGGATCATCCGCCGCGCTGGTCCGATGAGACTTTCCGCATCTTCGGCATCGACCCGACAACAAAGGTGACGCACGAGAGCTTTTTCCACCTCCTCCATCCCGACGAACGCGAGCTCGCGCGCGAAGCCTTCATCCGGCAATTGCGCACGGGCGCGGCTTATTGCATCGATCACCGCATCATCCGCCCCGATGCCTCGGAGCGGATCGTCCATGTGCAATCCGACACGGTGCGGGACGGTCTCGGCCGCCTCACGAAAATCGCGGGAACGGTCCAGGATTTAACCGAACAGCGGGCGGCTGAGCAGCTGCTGCGACAGCAGGCCCGGCTGCTCAACCTCGCCTCGGACGCGATCTCAGTGCGCAATCTCGACGGCACCATCCGGATGTGGAACCAGGGGGCGGAACGGCTTTATGGATGGACCGCGGCGGAAATTGCCGGCCGTCCGGTGACCGATTTTATTTACCGGGACATCACCCGCTACGAGGAGGCAAACCGCGAACTCATGCAACGCGGCGAATGGCGCGGCGAACTGGTCCACCTCTGCAAGGACGGCCGCCAGATCACGGTCAGCGCCCGCTGGACTCTCGTCCGCGATGAACGGGGCGAACCGGAATCGATTCTCGTCATTCACACCGACATCACCGAGCAGAAAAAGCTCGAGACCCAGTTTCTCCGTTCGCAACGGCTCGAAAGCATCGGCACCCTCGCCGCCGGCGTGGCCCACGACCTGAACAACATCCTTTCGCCCATTCTCCTCGTCGCGCCGCTCCTCCGTGGCGATTCTGCGCAGGGCGAGGAAAAGGAAGTCTTTCTTTCCCTCGTCCAGGCGAGCGCCGAGCGGGGCGCAAACCTGGTCAAGCAAATGCTGACCTTTGCCCGCGGCGCCGATGGCGAGCGCGTGCTGGTGCAGCCTTCGCACCTGATCGAGGAAGTGGCGAAAATTGCCGGCCAGACTTTTCCAAAATCGATTACGATCCGGACCAAGTATCCGCCGGACGTCTGGATGATCGAAGGCGACCCGACGCAGCTGCAGCAGGTTCTGCTCAACCTTTGCGTGAATGCGCGCGACGCCATGCCCGGTGGCGGGACTCTTCGCCTAACGATCGAAAATTTCGAAGTCGACGAACATTACGCGAGCATGACGACCGGGGCCCGGCCCGGCCCGCACGTCCTTCTCCAGGTCTCGGACGAAGGCCGTGGCATCCCGCGGCATGTGATCGACAAAATCTTCGATCCGTTTTTCACCACCAAACAGGTCGGGCAGGGGACCGGGCTCGGTCTTTCCACCGTCCTCGGGATTGTGAAAAACTACGGCGGCTTCATGAACGTCTACAGCGAGCCCGGGCATACCAGCTTCCGCGTTTTCCTTCCCGCCAGTAACGCCGCCACAACGAAGGCCGTCATTTCCGATCCGCAGGTGGTGCCAAACGGCCGCGGCGAAAAAATCCTGATTGTCGACGACGAACCCTGCATCCTCACGGCGGCGCAAAGGGTCCTGGAAGGCTGGGGCTACGAAGCGCTGGTGGCGGAAGACGGCGTCGCGGCCCTTGCCCTTTATGCGCAGCAGCCCGACGCGATCGATCTCATCTTGACCGACCTCGTCATGCCTTTAATGGACGGGCTCATGCTCATCCGCGCGGTGCGAAAACTGAACCCGGAACAGAAGATCATTCTCTCGACCGGGCGCGACGAAGACATGGAATCGCAGGAAATTCGTTCGTTAGGGATCGACGCCTGCCTGATGAAGCCGCATTCGCGGGAAAAACTGCTCCTCACGCTAGAGGAAACGCTGCGCGGCGAGCGGCCAGCTCCGTTGTAGCCGGGGGCGGTGACCCCGGGCTTCTCGCCGCCAGAATTGGCTCCGGCCGGGGTCGCCGCCCCCGGCTACAAATTCGCCGCTACACCAAAACTAGCTTAACCCCGAGGCGCTCGATCGCGGTTCGCGCCTTCGCCGGCAGCTCCTTGTCGGTGATCAGCGTGTCGATCCCCTCGAGCGCGGCAACTTTGATGAACCCGGTCTGATCCCACTTCGAGGAATCGGCGAGAAGGTAAACCTGTTTGGCCGAATTGATCATGGCGCGTTTCACCTGCGCGATCTCGAGCGTGGTATCGGTCAGGCCGCTGGCGAGGTCGAGCGCCTGAGTGCCGAGAAAAACTTTCTGCACGGCGAGATTGGCCAGTGTCTGCTCGGCCAGCGGGCCCACCGTGCTTGAGGCCTCGCGGCTCAGGGTGCCGCCGAGAAAAATCACCTGTGCCTCGGTCTCGGAAGAAATCGTTAGGGCAACATTCAGGGCGTTGGTCACCACCGTCAGCGGAGTCAGGCCCGCCAGGTGCGGAACCATTTCCACCACCGTCGTCCCCGCGTCGAGGATGATGGTGTCGCCCGGCTGCACCAGCGCCGCCGCCGCTTTGCCGATGCGCTGTTTTGCTTCCAGGTTAAGGGCCGAGCGCTCCTTCAGGCCGGGGAGAGAGTTGACCTGGCGCGAGCCGGGCGAAGCGATCGCACCGCCGCGGTCGCGCAGGAGCGCGCCGGTCTTTTGCAGGCTGGAAAGATCGTTGCGGATCGTGACCGTCGAGACACCAAACTTTCGCGCCAATTCCGTCACGTGCGCGGCGCCTTCGCTCTGCACCAGCTCAAGAATCTGGTTGCGGCGATGCTGAGTCATCGGGGCTTTCGTCGCGGCGCGCCCCGTTTGCGAAGATTTCCGTCCTCTTTCGTTTACTTTCACAACTGACGACTATGTCCGAGCTTCGTCCCTGCGTCAATGGGGCTGAAAATATTTTAAAATAAATGATTGACGCCTTCGGAAAGCTTCGTTAACTTTCGAAACACTTCGAAGGGTCCTTTAAATTATGAAACGACTTGTTGCTGTAACCGCCTGCCCAACCGGGATCGCCCACACGCTCATGGCCGCCGAAGCGCTCAAACGCGCCGCCGCCACCATGGGCCACGAAATTCGCGTTGAAACCCAGGGTTCGCTCGGGACCAAGGATGCGCTCACCGCTGCGGAAATTGCGGCCGCCGACGTGGTCCTTCTTGCGACCGACATTCACGTCAATGAAACGCCCTTCGTCGGCAAGCCGGTGCATCACGTCTCGACCGCGGACGCCATCCGGAACAGCCGGGCCGTGATCGAAGCAGCCCTCGCGCTCCTGCCGCAGGAGACCGTGAGCGGAGCGCCGGTCGTGCCCGCCGCCGTTCCGGCGGTCGCGCCGGCCGCTCCGGCGGAATCGTTAGGCGGAAAGCGTCTTGTTGGCATCACCTCCTGTCCGACCGGGATCGCGCACACTTTCATGGCCGCGGAAGCGCTCCAGAAAGCGGCCAAGGCGCTCGGGCACACGATCAAGGTCGAAACCCAGGGATCGGTCGGCGCGAAAAACCAGCTCACGCCGGAAGACATCGCCGCCGCCGACGCGGTCGTGATCGCGGCCGACACCAAAGTCGACATCTCCCGTTTCGCCGGCAAGCGGCTCTATTCCACCAGCACCAAGCAAGCGATGCACAGCGGCAAGGAAGTGATCGCGACCGCGCTCACCCAGCCTGTCGCCGGAACCGCCATGACGCTCGCGGAATCGGTCGAGCAGGCCAAGGCCGAGCGCTCCAAATCGCGCACCGGCCCCTACAAACATCTCATGACCGGCGTCTCCTACATGCTCCCGGTCGTGATCGCGGGCGGTCTCGCGATCGCGCTCGCCTTTGCCATCGGCGGCATTTACGCGGGCGACCAGAAGGGAACGTTAGGCGCGGCCCTCAGCCTCATCGGCGGCGGGACGGCGTTCCATCTTTTCGTCGCAGTCCTTTCCGGCTTCATCGCTTTCTCCATTGCGGACCGTCCCGGCATCGCACCCGGCCTGGTCGGCGGCATGCTCGCGCAAACGTTAGGCGCGGGATTTCTTGGCGGCATCGTCTCCGGTTTCCTCGCCGGTTACCTGACGAAATTTCTCGCCGATAAAATCAAGCTCCCGCCCACACTCGAAGGCCTGAAGCCGGTCCTAATCCTGCCGTTCCTTTCCACCATCGCGGTCGGCCTGCTCATGATCTACGTCATCGCGCCGCCGGTGCAGTCGTTGAACGACGCCATGAACGCCTGGCTCAACGGCATGCGCGGGGCAAACGCGGTTTACCTCGGTCTCATCCTCGGCGGCATGATGGCTTTCGACATGGGCGGTCCGGTGAACAAGGCCGCCTACACGTTCGCGGTCGGGTTGCTCGCGAGTAAAATCTACGCACCGATGGCCGCGGTCATCGCCGCCGGCATGACTCCGCCGCTCGGTCTCGCGCTCGCCGCGATCCTCTTCAAGAACCGCTTCGACCACGAGGAACGCGAAGCCGGCGGACCGGCGCTCGTGCTCGGGTTGTCCTTCATCACCGAGGGCGCGATTCCCTTCGCGGCCAAGGACCCGCTCCATGTCATTCCCGCGACCGTGCTCGGCTCGGCCGTGGCGGGCGCGATCTCGATGGCGGCCGGGGCGCAGTTCCTCGTTCCGCACGGCGGAATCTTCGCCGCCCTCATCCCAGGCGCGGTCACCAATCTCGTCTCTTATCTCGGCGCCATCGTGGCGGGCACGATCGTCACCACCGCCGCGCTCTTTTTCCTCAAGCGACCCATCGTCGAACCCGCACCTGCCACCGTTGCCTAACGAAAACCGGAGACCCTAACAATGATCAAACTCTCACCGAAACTCATTCGGCTCGGCGTGCAGGCGAAGACCAAGGAAGAGGCGATCCGCGCCGCCGGCCAGGTCCTGGTCGACGCCGGCCACATCGCGCCCGGCTACGTCGAGAGCATGCTCGGCCGCGAAGGCCAGGCCAACACCTACCTCGGCAACGGGATCGCGATTCCGCACGGGATGGCAAAGGATCGGGAGCTGATCCTGGAGACCGGCGTATCCGTCGTGCAGTTGCCCGATGGCGTGGAATGGAACGAGGGCCAGACCGTCCGGATCGTGGTCGGGATCGCGGCCAAGTCCGACGAACATCTCGGCATTCTTTCCGCGCTCACCGATGTGCTCGACGATGCGCAAACTTCGCGCCGCCTCGCCGAGACGAATGATCCGCAGGAAATCATCGCCGGCCTGACCCGCCGGACGGAAGCCGCAGTCTCGCCCGCCGAACAAATCGCGGGCGCGAAGAGCGTCGAGGTGGCGATCGCCGGTTCGGCTGGATTGCACGCGCGCCCCGCCACTTTCTTCGTCGACGTCGCGAACCAGTTCGAAGCTGAGATTTTCGTTAGGGCAAACGGCAAGCTTGCAAACGGCAAAGCCATGGCCTCGCTCCTCAAGCTCGGCGCCGCGGCCGGCTCGACGCTGCAGATTCTCGCTAATGGTCCCGATGCCGACGCGGCCCTGGCCGCGCTCAAGGAAGCGGTTGAGAGCGGCCTCGGAGACGAGGAAGAACCGGAGGCGGTCGTCGACGAAGTGGTCTGGGCGCCGGTTTCCAACGCGCATTGGATCGGCGGAGTGAGCGCTTCGCCCGGGATCGCCATCGGCCGCCTGCATTATTTCCAATCCTCGCGGCTCGTCGTCGAAGACAAACCGGAAGACGTCGAGGCCGAAAAACAGAAACTCAAATACGCGCTCGAAGTCGGCCGCGAACAGTTGGTCGAAATCCACGACGCGGTGAAATCGCGTTGCGGGCGGAACGAAGCCGCCATCTTCCGCGCGCACCAGGCTTTCCTCACCGATGTCGATCTCTTCAGCGAAGTCTATGACCTGATCGAAGCCGGCCACAGCGCCGCCTGGTCGTGGCAGAAAGTGATCGACCAGCGGGTCGCGGAAGTGGAGCAGGTCGCGAACGAACGCCTCGCCGGCCGCGCCGCCGATCTGCACGACGTCGGGCAGCGCGTCCTGCGCCTCCTCACCGGCACGCAGCAGGGCGAAGTGAATTTGCCTAACGAGCCTGTCATCCTTGTGGCGGAAGATCTTACGCCCTCCGATTCCGCGCGGCTCGACCCGAAGCGTATCCTCGGGCTCTGCACCGCCGCGGGCGGTGCCACTTCGCACACCGCGATCATCGCGCGCTCGCTCGATATCCCGGCGGTCGTCGGGGCCGGCGCTGCCGTGCTCGAGCAGGCGGGCGGCACCCTTTGCATTCTCGACGGCAGCACCGGCCGGCTTTACATGGCGCCGACCGAGGCCGACTTGAAATCGGCGGCAGAATTCCAGGTCGATCTACAGCGCCGGCGCAATGTGGAATTCGAGACCCGCTACCAGCCCGCGATCATGACCGACGGCCACCGGGTCGAGATCGTGGCCAACATCGGCAAAGCCAACGAAGCGGCCCGCGCGGTCGAGGCCGGCGCGGAGGGCGTCGGTTTGTTGCGGACGGAATTTCTTTTCCTCGAGCGCGAAACCGCGCCGACGGAGGACGAACAATTCGCCGCCTACCAAACGATGACGAAAGCGCTCAACGGCCTTCCGCTCATCATCCGCACGCTCGATATCGGCGGCGACAAGGTCGTGCCGTATCTCACCTTCCCGCACGAGGACAATCCGTTCCTCGGCGTGCGCGGCATTCGTCTTTGCCTGCGGCATCCGGAACTTTTCATCCCGCAGTTGCGCGCCATCTATCGCGCCTCCACCACCGGGCCGGTGAAGATCATGTTCCCGATGATCACTTCGCTCTCCGATTTGCGGGCGGCGAAAGAAGTCGCGGAAAAGGTGCGCGCGGAACTCGGCGTGCCGCCGGTCGAGATCGGGATCATGATCGAAGTCCCGTCGGCCGCGCTCATGGCCGCGGAGCTCGCCCGGGAAGTCGATTTCTTTTCCATCGGGACGAACGACCTCACGCAATATCTCCTCGCCATGGACCGGATGCACCCGGCGCTGGCCCGGGATGTCGACGGTCTGCATCCGGTGGTCCTCCGGCTCATCGACCGCGTCGTGCAGGACGCGACCGCGGCCGGGAAATGGGTCGGCGTTTGCGGCGGCGTCGCGGGCGAACCGCGCGGCGCGATGATCCTCGCCGGCCTCGGCGTGAGCGAGCTGAGCATGAGCGTGCCGAGCATCGCCTCGATCAAGGCGCAGCTGCGCAACACCTCGCTCCAAAAGGTGCAGGCCTACGCGAAGAAGGCGCTGGCCTGCCATTCGCCCGAAGAAGTGCGCGCCCTGCCGATGCCTGCCTAACGAGTCACGATTTTTGAAATGAACACCGCCAAAAAATACCAGGTCGTAACGATCACGCTCAATCCCGCGATCGATCGCACGGTCACGATTCCCAGCTTCACCGCCGGCGCGGTCAACCGCGTCGAGAGCGTGCGCTCGAACCCCGGCGGCAAGGGCGTCAATGTCGCCTCCGCCCTGGCCGACAACGGCCACGACGTCGCCGTCACCGGGTTTCTCGGGCGGGCGAATGCCGGCGCTTTCGAGGAACTCTTCAGCCAGAAGAAAATCGCCGATCACTTTGTCCGCATCGCCGGCCAAACGCGGATCGGAATCAAGATCACCGACCCGGTGCGAGGCGAAACGACCGACATCAATTTTCCCGGGCCGGCCCCGAGCGCAGCAGACGTCACGACGCTTCTCTCGCAGGTCGCCGGGCTCGAGGCGGAATGGTTTGTCGTCGCCGGCAGCCTCCCGCCGGGAGTCGACCCGGGAATTTATCGCGATCTCGTCACCAACCTGCGGCGGCGGGGGAGCCGGGTGCTGCTCGACGCCAGCGGCGAATCGCTCCCGCTCGCGCTCGCGGCGAAGCCGAGCGCGATCAAGCCCAACATTCACGAGTTTGAAGAATACATCGGGCGCCCTTTGCCTAACGAGACGGAAGTGATCGCGGCGGCGCGCGAATTGATCGGGCGCGGGATCGAGCTCGTCGTGGTCTCGATGGGGAAGGACGGCGCCTGTTTTGTCACTGCGGACGAGGCGGTGGTGGCGCATCCGCCCGAGATCGAGGTCAAAAGCACCGTCGGCGCGGGCGACGCCATGGTCGCCGGCATTCTCTCCGGCCAGTTGCAGAAACTTTCGTTAGGCGAGTGCGCCCGGCTCGCCACCGCATTTTCCATCGACAGTCTCAGCCGCCTTGAAAGCGGGCTGAGCTCACGCAGTGCCATTGAGAGCGCGATGCAAAAAGTCACGCTCGCTCAACCCAGGTAATCCAAATGAAAAAAACCATCGCGCTGCTTGGCAGCCTCACCCTTACCCTTCACGCCGCTTTCGCCCAGACCGCGGTCACGCCGCGGGTCACCGCGCACGCCCTCCGCGTCGCGACCGGGCCGCAGACCGCGGTCACCGCTTCGCAGGACGATTCCTGGATGCGGGGAAAGTACGGCCTCGGGGGCATGAACGGCATGCGGGACGAGATGTTCGAAGCCGGCGTCGAGCCTTTCCTTTATTACACCAGCATCTTTTCTGGAAACCCGGTCGGCGGCCGCAAAGCAGGGCGCGACCTACGTCGATGATTTCTATTTCGGGGCCCATCTTTACCTCGATAAATTGATCGGCTGGGAAGGCGCGAAGCTCACCGTCACCGGTGTGAATCGCGACGGCCTTGGCCTCACCGATCATTATGTCGGGAGCCGTTACGACGTGCAGCAGACCGTCGGCGGGCAAAATGTCTTCCTCTACCAGGTCTTCCTCGACCAGCGTTTCTGGGACAACAAAGTCTCGCTCAAGCTCGGCCGTTTCGGCGCCTCGGATGATTTCAACGGCTCGAAAATCTACGGCCTTTACCTGAACAACGGGATCAACGGCGACATCCGCAACGTTCTCTTCGATACCCAATTCTCGGCCTATCCCTTCGCCACCTGGGCGGCGCGGCTGCGGATCGATCCGAGCCCGGAATGGAACGCGCAGTTCGGCGTTTTCCAGACCTGGAACGACATCTTCGATCGCACCCACAACGGCTTGAACTGGGGCGTGCGCGGCGACGACGGCGTCTTCTTCATCGGCCAGGTCGGCTGGAGTCCGCAATTCTGGAAACAGGCCGTGCCTAACGACCCCACCGTTGGCCAGGATGGCAAGACGATGACCTCGACCTCGGAGATGAAAGGGCTGCCCGGCCACTATTGGGTGGGCGGAACGTTCTCGCCCTGGAGCGGCTTCACCGAGTTTGGCACGGACAACAAACGCGCCGGCTCCTACGGCTTCTACGTCCACGGCGACCAGATGATTTACCAGGAAGCGCCCGGCAGCGAGCAGGGCCTAACGATCTGGGCGGCATCCGGGCTCTATCCGCAGCCGAGCATCGCCATCGTGCCTTTCCAGGTGAACGTCGGCGTGGTTTACAAGGGCCTCATCCCGGGCCGCGACGATGACCAGACGACCTTTGGTTACATCTACGGCAACTTCAGCGAGCACTACGCGCGCACGGTGAAAGCGGCCGGGAACGGCGTGCCCGAGTACGAAACGGTCCTCGAAACCGGGTACCGCATTCAGCTGACCAAATTTGCCTTCCTCCAGCCCGATGTGCAGTGGATCATCCGGCCGGCGGCACCGGGCGTATCCCCGATGCGCTCGTATCGGAGCGGAAATGGGGATACGTTCTAGTCGCGTTGCAGTCGGCCGTAGCTCCGATTTGCAATCGGAGAATTCGTCGATTGCACGCGCATCGCGGTCGGACGATGCGCTCGATCGGAGCGGAAATGGGGATCACGTTCTAGTCGCGTTGCAGTCGGCCGTAGCTCCGATTTGCAATCGGAGAATTCGTCGATTGCAAATCGACGCTACGTCGCGGTCGGACCGACGCGCTCGTCATCGGAGGGGAAATGGGATCACGTTCTAGTCAAGTTGTAGCCGGGGGCGTTGACCCCGGCGATTTGAGGGACGGTCCGCCTCAGGCGGATGTCGTCCGAGATTGAAACGGGGACGGGACGGCGCCCGTCCCTCCACCGCGCCTTCGATTCAATAGGGAATCTTATCCGGCTTCTCCGTCCACTCGCGGAAGAGAGCGAGCGAATGCTCGCGCTCGATCTGCTGCATCGGGAGAGAGCGGGCGGCGATCTCGAGCGGGAGCTGCTCGTAGATGAAGTCGTCGTCGAACCCGATCTCGGCCGCGTCATGCCGGGTGCAGGCGTAGAAAACCCGGTCGAGCCGGGCCCAGTAAATCGCCGCCAGGCACATCGGGCAGGGCTCGCAGCTGGTGTAAAGCTCGCAGCCCTTGAGATCGAACCGGCCCAGCGATTGACACGCGGCGCGGATCGCCATCACCTCGGCATGCGCGGTCGGGTCGAGCAGGGTGGTGACCTGGTTGTGCCCGCGGCCGACAATCTCCCCGCCGCACACCACGACCGCGCCAAAGGGCCCGCCGCCGGCCTGGGCCATGCCCGTTCGGCCTAACGACACCGCCTCGCGCATCCATTGCGCGCGTTTTTTTTCATTTGCCTCCGGATCCACTCCCATTGCGCCAGTCTTGTAGCGTGCGCCGGTCCGGTGCACCAGTAGGATGTGCGATTTTGCAACTCTGGACGAATCACCGGCCCACGTTGGAAAAGCATTTCGGCGCCATCCGGTCGGCCGAGAGAGGCTCTAAGCCGGGGAGTATTCCTCTCTGGAAACTCCGCCACCGTGAGATGGCGCTTCTCAGCATGCTTCATCGAATCCCGTCGGCCGTAGCTCCGATTTGCAATCGGAGCATTCGTCGATTGCAAATCGACGCTACGCCAAAAGGCGCCCCGGGGAGCGGGATTCAGTCCGCAGGATTTCGCTCTTGTCGCCAGTCCGGCACTCCCAGTAAGCTCCGTTCCAAGACAGAATCGATTGTTCGGCAGAGAGGAAGGAAATGCTCAAATGAGAATTCTGGCGATCCGGCTTTTTTTGGGCGCCTGCGTGGGCACAGTCGTCTGGTATCTTTTGGGCCAGCTTCTGCTCTCTTCCTTTTCATCAATCTCGGCCTGGGCCGCGGCTATCGCCTTTGTAGTTTTACAGATGTTTCCGATCAGCGGCGTCGGCTGGCGCAAGCGTTGAGTGCAAGGAGGAACGTCCACGTGTCGGGAGCGGGAGAAATGCGGCCAAAAATTCTGCGACACAATTGAATAATGCGAAAGGGCATTGCTAGTCACTTCCTGTTTGCCTTAGTTACGGCCGTTCTATGGGGCGCTTACAGTGTCATAACTTTTGGGCTTCTTTTGAATAGCGGTCGGATTGCTGTGTATGCCATCGGCGGGAGCATTTTAGGAGCTCTATTTTATCTCGTATATTCGCTCGTGAACTTGATTTGGGGTCGAATGAGTGACCCACGTCACGAAGTGACCGCTGCCGCCTTGTCCGGTGCGATAATTGGGCTGGTGGTAGCAGGCCTCGCTTCAACTGTTCCTTTGCTTTCCAATGCCCAAATGTCATCAACGATCAGACTCGCAACCGGTCTAACGTTTGTGCGCTACATCGTGGCGTTTTCGCTCATCGGAACCGGCTCGCAAATTATCGTCTCGTATCTTCTCGCTAGACGAGAGTAAGCGGAAGATGGGGACGGCCGAATTCACGAGGGGACGTTACGGTTGGGAATCTAACGATTTTCGGAGAGCTTACACCTCGTTCCCAAGTTGCACTTGGGAACGCACCGCCCCCGCGAAGTTGCACTTCGACACCGCCCAATCGCCGGAACGCAACCGCCTAACCCCGAAGCTAGACTCCCAATCCGCCCGGAATTCGCTTCCGCCGAACCCAAGCCGGAAGAAAAGGTAACCTTCAAGGCAAACGCAGCGAGACTCACTTTCACCAGGCGAGGAGGGCAACCTGCACGGACCGACCCCTGATTCGACCGCACCAGCCGCGGCGAATCGGCTCGACAACGGATTTGAACGGCGGGTAAGGAAGTGGGATGGCGCGCAAAGCCCGAGTCGAATTTGCCCGAGCCGTCATTGCCCGGTGATGAATAATGCCGCGACTTACAGAGTGACCCCTGATGCCTCTTAGATTGAAATCGCTTCCCCTTGTCCTTCTTGTTTTCTTCAGCATTGAAGCGTCTTCCGCCAACACAATGCCTTCTGAGCCGCTCCTACCGCAGGGTTTGATCGGGACTTGGGAAGGGGTCGACCAGTCGCAGGCTTTCGCTGTCTACCAAATGATAGTCCGCGGCAACAAAGACGCGGATTTTCTTTACTTGATTGACTTCAAGGACGGCACGCCGCCGATGTCAAAATTTTTCGGTCACGCTACTTCGATTGACCTAACCGGGTTCAAGATTCGGATTCGTTTTACGATGGACCCGGAGCATGTCCCATACTGCGACTGGGCTGAGATTCAGGGCGACGCGGAGGGAGGCTCCTACTACGGGACGATTTCTGGCACTATCACCCGACATCGAAGCGATCCGGAAGGCGAATGGCGGGAACCGATTGTCCTACAAAGGGGCCGCTGGATCCAAGGCCTGGAGTCTGTGTCCGATGAAGCGAACCGTATCGTTCGTGCCCCGCACTTCGAGAACGGACATGTCGTTTCTCAGCCAGGGACAAAGTTGCCTGCGCAGAATGGCCGACTCGCACCGACGAACCCGCAATGGTCTTTGTTATTGGTCGGCATTGCTCTTGGAGCGGGCGGTGCACTCGCCGTTTCGATGAAAAGAAATCGACGTCATTCTGACTAGCGTCGGATGGGACCGGAGTGGGGGCGTGTCTTGCCGGAAAGCAAAAGCACCCGTCGGAACCAGTCCGGCGGGCGCGCAATTGGGCTAGGTCTCAGGCAGGCGTTTCATACTCGTTCCCAAGTTCCCCGCGAAGTTGCACTTCGACACCGCCCGAATCGTCGGAACGCAACCGCCTAACCCTGAAGCTTGACTCCCAATCCGCCCGAGATCCGCTTCCGCTGAACGCAAGCCGGTGAGAAAGAAGCTCAGCTTCAAGGCAAATGGGTGTTCCCAAGTGCAACTTGGGAACGAGGACATTAAACGCTTGGCATCCACGCTGGTTCGCCCTAAAACCCGCACATCCCATCCGACATGTACCCGCGACACCCTGGAGCCGCAGCCGTCTTCGTTTCTCTTGTCCCACTGATCACAGCAGGCTCAAAGAGCATCGCTGCCAGCCCATCGGAGAATTATCGGTGATCAAGACCTTAAGACGGCTTTTGGGCTCGAAGACTCGGCTAGAGTCTCCAAAAACTCTAGTCTCAAAGAAGCTCGGCATGGTATCCGCCGCCGAGATGGCGTTCTATCAAGAGAGTTCCGCCTGTTATGTCGGAAGAGAGGGGGCGATTGTCGATCTCGGCTGCTGGTTAGGCGCGACCTCAATTGCGCTTGCGAAAGGGCTGCTGAGTGAGGGGCGGAACGCCGATGATCACCATGAAAGGGTCGTGGGGTTTGATCTTTTCGAATGGCAAGATTGGATGCCCGCGCGGTTGGCGCACTGCTGCTACTTAGCGGGAGAGAGCTTTCTTCCAGAAGCACGTCGTGTGGTGAGCGAGCATGGGGGAGGAAAGGTCCATCTCGTAAAGGCAGACTTGAGATATTACAAATGGGATGGGGGACCGATCAAACTCCTTCTGGTGGATGTAATGAAAACTGAGGACCTCTCGGTTCAGGTTGCTCGAAGCTTTTTTCCGCATCTGAGTAAGGGCGGCCTTCTCATTCACCAGGACTTTAAGCATTACTTCACCGGTTGGATTCACATCATCAATTACCGTCTTCGCGAGCATTTTCGAGTTCATCGTAGCGTCCCCCAAGGAACGGTCGCGTTTGAGGTGGTCGAGACAATCTCACGAGATGCGGTCGAGCACGCGACGGAGTTCAAGCTACTGCTCGACCGCGAGATTGATGATGCGTTTCGTTATTCTCTTGGGCTGGTAAAGCCCCAAGAGCAGGTGAATATCGCAGCGGCCCATGTCACGTTCTACGTGCATCTAAAGCGAAGGGATGCTGCGGCTCGGGCAATCGAAATTTATAAGCCCGACGGGTTATTAGACAGAGGGGAATTTCCCAAAGCGCTAGACCTCTTCCGGCAAATGTGAATCGTCCGTTTTGGAGTTGACTCTCGACGGGAGGGGTGGAAATCGGAGGATCGGGGTCAGCTTTAAAATTTCGCTCCTGCTGCGTGAGGTCGGCTCTCTCAGCAAAGTCCGTTCAAGGTAAACGAATTGAGCGAAATTCCAGAGCTGACTCCGGGACATGCATAGTGCCTGCACGATTAATGAACTTACGTCGCACGATCATAGCTCTGGCAGCCTTCGGGTTACTGTGTTGGGTGGTTTGGTATTTCCTGGCGGGGGGATGGGACTACGCAAGTTACAAAACTTGCGAGCAAGATCTTAGGAGGTTGGCTCGCAGTGCAGAGGAGTTTGCAAACAAGCACGGACGCCTCCCTACGACGGAGGAGGGCGTCAGTGCTTTCGCCCCTCCTCACCTGATTCACGACCCGTGGGGAAGCGAGTATCGGTTTCATTCGCCGTCCAAGAGCCGCAGGGGGAGATTCGACATCTATTCTGTGGGACCTGACAAGGTCGAAGGAACCCCTGACGATATCGAATACAAAGCAGGTAGTGGGGAATAATTGGGAAGCACGATCAGTGTGGGGGCGGCCTTGGGTTCCACCTCGTTTCCACCTTGTTCCCAAGTTGCACTTGGGAGCGCACCTCCCCGCGAAGTTGCACTTCGAAACCGCCCAATCGTCGGAACGCAACTGTCTAACCCTGAAACGTGGTTCTCAATCCGCCCGGAATCCGCTTCCGCCGAACGCAAACCGGGGAGAAAGAAGCGCAGCTTCAAGGCAAATGGACGTTCCCAAGTGCAACTTGGGAACGAGGGACAGATCGAAAATCGACCCTTGAGACGAGGACCTGCTGCGAAGAGGCAGCGGGGGATCGCCAGAATCAGTGGAGCCGGTGGGAATCGAGCGCCATCGACAGGCAAAGCATCGGCTGAGCCCGCCAGAGCGCGACCGCGCAGGAGTCAAGCCGATGAAAGGCGCATTCGGCAGACCGGTCGCGCGCCGAGTCCTGTCGGATATGTCAAATGTATAGACACGACCCCATGCTTTCCCCCGCATCCATGTTGTCGCGTGCGCCCTCGATCCGCGCCAGCCAGATGTTTGGCAGAGGAAACATCTCCTCCCTTTGGAAAATTCGCTCCCTTGCTCCCCGGCGCTACCAGGCAGCGTCCAAATCCGGCGTCGATCCTTGAACAGACTTTGCCTTGGAAATCAGGAGTGACTCGGGGCAGGGTTGGCCGGTGAAGGTGAAGCGATCGACTGCTGCCTGGCTGCCCCGCCCTCTCACGGCGTCGATTGCCATCCTCATCCTCTCGGTCTGCGGAGTCGCTTTGATCTACGCCGCTGATGATGAGAAAGCTCCCGCCCGGGCCAGTCTCGAACGCATTCAAAAGCTGCGAAAGGAGCGGCCTAACGACGGTGTCCTCATCTTCTACGAGGCCCTGCTCCAGGTAAATCTGGGCGAACGCGACTCCGCCTTTGCGCTTCTCCGGAGCCTGAAGGGTCGCGCTCTCGGGTTAATTCCGCCCGCCGACATTGGCTTCGAGGCAGTCTGGGACGACCCCCAGTTCCAGGCGATTCGCCAGGAGCTGGCCGATAAAGAGCCAGCTACGCCCGCGTCGCCGGTCGCTTTCCGGCTCCATGACCCGAAACTCATTCCGGAAGGCATCGCCTTCGATGCGGCGGGGAATCGGTTCTATCTCAGCAGCGTGGCCCAGCACAAAATCGTCGTGGCCGATCCGCAGGGTGAGGCGCGCGATTTCTCCAGCTCCCGCGACAAGCTCGATGCCGTGCTCGGGCTGGCGGTTGATGGCTCGCGTGGACATCTCTACGCCATCAGCACGAATGCCTTCGAAGAGAGCGGTAAGACAGACCTGAGAAACGCGGTCGTGCGCTACGACCTGAAGAAGGCGCGACTGACCGATCGCTATCCCGCGCCGGAAGCCGGCCAACTGAACGATCTCGTCGTGGGCCCCGACGGCACCCTTTACGCGACCGATTCCCGGAACGGCACGCTTTTTCGCAGAAAGCCGCAGGAAACAAAGCTCACTCCGTTCGGTGAGAAAGGCGCCTTGCCCGGGGCCAACGGCATCACGCTTTCCCCCGATGGGACACTCTATGTGACTTTGTCCACCGGCATCGCCCGAGTCGATCCCAAGACTGGCGCACCGACCCGGTTACCGCAGCCCGATAACGTCGTGACCGGCGGCTGCGACGGACTTTATTGGCATGACGGCGATTTGTTAGGCATCCAGAACAGCACCAACCCGGGCCGGGTCATCCGGATCGCGCTGTCGGAGAAGGGCACAACAATCGCGGGCCTCACGGTCCTGCAATCGCATCATCATCCCGACTTCGACGAGCCGACGACTGGAGCAATCGCGCATGGCGCGCTCAATGTCATCGGTAACTCGTACGTGAGTCACTGCCAACCCGATGGCAGCATCAAGAATGTCGGCGACCTAAAGGGCACTGCGGTCGTGGCGGTGCCTTTGCGGGCAGGCAAGTCATTGACTCTGCTCCCGAGGCTCCATTCGCTTTGCCAGGCAAAAGGCCAACATGCGCCACCGCGAAGAACACTGCCTTCGTCCTGGCCAAGTGCCCGCGGAGAAGTAGTAAGGTGACGATCTTGCGCCTTCAAAAGCGAAGGATCGGCCGAACCAGGTTGGCCATTCTGGGCTGCGGAACGGGTTCTCCGGAATCAGAAATCGCTTCGCGATCGGAGAAAGGGCTTCCGAAAATCCCGGAACAGAGGGATTCTGAGGCTGACCGTGAGGACCCACCTCTCAAGGTCAGCGGGCGCCCGGCGCGTTGGCCATCGACTCCCAATCCGCCCTGAATCCGCTTCCGCTGAACGCAAACCGGGGAGAAAGATGGTCAGCCTCGAGGCAAACTCAGCGGGAATCACGGACCGACACCTTTTCTCCCGTCTCGCAGAAAAAAACCGCTTTGGAGCGAAAATTCGGGCCTCATTTTGTTCGTAACTGGAGGATTAACCCCCAATGCAGATCAACATCGACCCCAAGCAGATCAACATCGACCCCGAAGCAGATCAACATCGACCCCGAAGCAGATCAACATCGACCCCGAAGCAGATCAACATCGACCCCGAAGCAGATCAACATCGACCCCGAAGCAGGTCAGCTTGCACCCTCAAGCAGATCAACATGCACCCCGAAGTGGAGTGTCGATAGTAAGCTCTGACCCCTTTCCTTTTCTTTCCTTTTTTCGGGGTTCGATCGCGTCGCGCGGAGGCTGCGGGCCGAGAGTTGTCGCTCCGGCTGGCCCGCCGTGGTCTTTCCCAATGGGAATACACAGGGAAAGAATGTCAGAAAAAAGGACCGACCCCGAATGACCCGCGAATTAATTCGCCCTTTGCTTTTGGGCGATAGGATGACTACAATCGCGCGACGAGGGGCTTGGAGAATCCCCTTTCGCGAAAGAGGGTCACTCAAACCCCATGCGGAACAAAGAAAGGTCAGGATACTTCGATGAAAAAAATCACCTCGCGGATCATCCTTCTGGCGGCGGTCGTCCTCGTCGGCTGCGGCGGCGGCGACACGCCGCAAAGCCTCAGCAAGGAGATGATGGGCAACCTCAACACCATGGCGGACATCCTCGAAGGCATTCACGACGAGGCCAGCGCCAAGGCCGCGGTGCCTAAGATCGACGCCGTCCGCGCCAGCATGCGCGACATCGCCAAACGATCCAAGGGCGTAAAAACCGACGCGGCGACCGACAAGGCGATCTCCGAATCGATGGCCAAAGAAATGCCGGCGGCGCAACGTCGGATAGCCGCAGCGATGGGCAAACTGGTCGGCAAGCCCGAGGTCATGGCGATTCTCCAACCGGCCATGGCGGGGATGGAAAACGATTTGTGAAATAGGCGGGCGCCGGCGTCGACATCGCCCAATCCGCGGTCGCGTGGGGTCAGTAAACAGGATAAGGGAAAAGAATAGGGGTCAGCTTGGGCTTGCCCCGATTCTTCGGACAGTGAGTTGGGATCACTCGCGCTCGGTGTGGTTTCGCTCTCCGTCTAAGAGCGCTGGCAAGGAATACGATCTCTATTCTGTCGGACCTGACAAGGTCGAAGGAACCCCTGACGATATCGAATACGAAGCAAGCAAGGGCAAATAGCAGGGAACCGCGATCAGTGTGGGAAGCGGCGTTCGGGGTCAGCCCGCCCGCCCTGCAAAAAACAAAGCCGCGACGAAGAAAAACCTTCGTCGCGGCGCCGATAAGAAATTCCTCTATATGGAGGAACAATTTTATCGTGTCAGATGGTCATGAGTCTTGTTAGACCGCCATCTTGCAGACCGGGGCAGACCAATCGCTGGAACCCTTCGCCCCATTGGCGCGCATGCGGAACCAGTAGTTCGTCCCAGGCGTCAGGTTTGGCACCTCGATCGCCGACTTGGTCGAGAGCGGGCGATCGGTCCACGGGCCCTCCGCGTTCTCGCCATACTGGAGCGAGAAGTTACGGACGTTACGGCCACCCCGGCCGCGAACGACCATCGTCCCAGTGTTCTTGCCGTAGGCGGCGCGAACGTTGCCCGGCACTGCCGGCACTGACGACGGGCTCGGAGCGCGGCGAGCCTCGAAGCCGAAGCTATAGATGACCGTGAGGTCACCATCGGCCGCGGTGTCGATGAAGTTCGCCCAGAGACGGAGCTGACCGACCGTGACCTTTTGTGCGGCACGGCGTTCGACCAGTTCCATCCGGCCACGATTCAAGGCGGCGGAGTTCTTGGCGATCAGGTCATCGAGCGATGCCTGCACTTCGGGCACGGTTGGCTTGATACCGGCAGCCTTTGGGTTACCAGTAGCATGGGTGACCGCATTGGTCGTAAAACCAATGAGATCTTCGACTGAATACTCCGCGAATCCGCGGGAAGAGATGGGAAAAAACCCATCAGTGATTGTACTAGACATAACTGCTATAACGCTTTTCTAGGCGTGGGAGCCCGGGCACGTTTTGTGACCAGTCACTCCGTGCCGCGAAAAAAAGCCTATTTTGTGCCCGACACGGGATGCCAGACAAAAAAAACTGGGGTCACAATTAGCGGTGAACACGGTTAAAAGGGCTTTATTCATTAGGCAAGCGCTATTTACGTTAGGCGAGCCCGTGTCGTCGTTAGGCAAAGTTTTTTTTCGGAAACCGAAAAACGCCTGACGAGACAAGGAAAAAGCAGTCTCGCCGCGACAAAAGGAAGTCTGGTCACGGCAAAAGGGAATCTGGTTACGACAAAAGGGAGTCTCGCCACGGCGAAAGGGAGTCTCGCCACGACAAAAGGGAGTCTCGCCACGACAAAAGGGAGTCTCGCCACGGCAAAAGGGAGTCTCGCCACGACAAAAGGGAGTCTCGTCACGACGAAAGGGAGTCTCGTCACGGCGAAAGGGAGTCTCGCCACGACAAAAGGGAGTCTCGCCACGTCAAAAGGGAATCAGGAATTCAGAAAAGGAGATCAGGAAATTCCGTGGCGAGACCATGAATTACGAAAACCAGACCCCGAAAGGCAGGGACCTGATCAGGAAATCGAAAAGCGTTGCGCGACCCCGTGCCACGCGTCAGCCAGCCGGATGTTTGACTGCATTGCCGATAGGCGCTCAAACTTTCGCTATATATATATTAGAGAGCCATCGGCCGGGGCGGGAGGACTGTGGGCAAACGGCAAACGGCAGACGGCAAGGTGTCGGAGGGCAGGGCTCGGTTTTTAGATTTCAGCGTTCAGTTTTTCGAGGCCAGCATCCCTAACAACCAATAACGAAGAACACATAACCAAAACGCCGCCGGCGTTTTCCCGGCTGATTCTTCTGTCTTCTCCGGCAGCGCGGACGTTTTCCTGCGCAATCTCCATGATCGCCCCGCAAACTTCCGGCAATCTTTGGCCGCACAACGGGTTTTCCA
>CAWIBC010000021.1:0-13692 GCA_963834255.1 uncultured Verrucomicrobiae bacterium
CGCCTCTTCGCGGGAGGCTGCGTCGTGGCGGCGCCCGAGCCACCAGCCGTTCACCGCCCACAGGATGGCGCCGGCAGCTCCAAATAATGCCACCGTTTGCGCGCCGAATCCCGCACCTTCGATCGCCCGCTGCAGTTGCGCGACGGCCGCGTCGGCCCCGCGATACACCGGCACGTCGACGAAGTTCTTCGCCTTGTACTTGGTCTCCTTGTCCATCGGCGTCCAGAGCATCTCCCGGCCGGGCCGAACAAAGGCGTATTCGCCGCTACGCCGCAGGACGATGACGACCGCGAGCACCGCGAAGGAATTCCAGACCGCCAGCGCCAGGAAACCAAAAACAATCGCCACCGGAATAATCGTCAGCAGAACCACCAGCCCGAGCCGCGACGCGACCCGGCCGGTGATGAAGAGTTGCGCCAGGATGGTGAGGCTCTGCACGATCCAGTCGATCCGCGCGAAGACGCTCGTCCGCATTTGCGGGTCGGGGAAAGTCGTCGAGACCAGGCGCAGTTGTTCGAAATAGAGAAAGGTATTGGCGGTCGCGAGCAGCGCGACGTAGGCGGAGATCGCGAGCAGGTAAGGCGAGCGCAGGACGAGGGTGATGCCCGCAAAAGGATTTCCGCCCAGCGCGCGATCCCGCGATTTCGGGTCGGCGGTGTCGCCCTCTCGCCGCGGTTCCGGCGTGCTCTTCCAAATCCGGATCAGGATCGCCTGCAACACCACCGCCACCACGAAGAGCGACGCCCCGACGAAGAGGATGCCGGAGTTCCCGATCGTCCGCGCCGCGACATCGGTAAAGAGCGGCCCGACCAACGCCCCGGCGGTGCCGCCGGCCGCGATCACGGGAAACAACCGCTTCGCCTGGCCCGAGTCGAACAGCTCCACCAAAAAACTCCAAAACACCGAGACCAGAAAAAGGCTGAGCACGCTGATGAAAACGTAGAAGAACTGCGAGAGCGCCACGCTGTCGGGCTGGGCGCGCAGGGCCACGCCCACCAGCGCCAGCGCGACGGCGACGGAGCCGTAAATGAGCGGCAGGAAAACGCTCCGCCGCACCTTGGCGACGACCGCGCCGTAAATGGGGATGATCGCGAGCGACACGATCCAGGTCGCCAGCCAGAGCTGGGCGACGCGATCGCGACCGAGGATCGTCCCGACCGTTTCGCGCACCGGTCGCACGGCGAAGTAGCCGCCGAGGACGCAGAAAAAGAGGAAGAAAGCGGTAATGACCGTCGGCAATTCGCGGCGCTCGATCCTGCTCAGCCTGGAGAAAATCTGGCCTGCCATCCTGTGCAACTAATCCAGCGCGACTCCGGGTCAAAGCAGAAGTTTCGACCGCGGGAAGGGAAGGAGAAGTGACGAGTGACGATCGGCCGCAACCGTCGCGGCGGATTCCCTTCCGGGTAGCGCACCCGTCCCGGGTGCTGGTCGCGGCGTCTCGCCGCGACGAACTTTCCCTGGGCGCACGATGGCGCGAGGTGGTTCCGAGCGTTCCACAGGGCGACACGACAAGGAAAAGTCCGCGACGGCGGGACGTCGTCGCCAGCACTCGAGACGAGTGCGCTACCCGGAGATGCCCCGAGCGGCCTACAGCCGCCGGTCACTCGTCACTTGTCACTCTTCACTTTCTTCAGCACTTCCGCCTCGCGCTCCGCCGTGATCCCGGCGCCGAGCTTTTCCTGCCGCTCTTTCGGCTGCGCCTTGAACCACGCCAGGGTGTCGCGCGCCGTCACCGCCAGCGGCCGGAAGGTCAGCCCCTTGGCCAGCGCTTTCTTTATGCTGACCGCGCCAAGCCCGCCTTCCTCGCCCGAGGGCGGCACCCACACCGGCATATCCGACCACGGCGCGACCTTTTCCTTTTCCAGGACGTCCGCCGACACCCAGGTGAACTTCGCGTCCGAGCCGAGCGCGGATTTTATCCCCTCCAGCATCCCGCCCACGCCCAGCTTCGTCGCCGGGCCGGTGGCATTGTAAATGCCCGTCTCGCCCTGCTCGACCATCCGGATGGTCCATTCCGCCAGGTCCCGCCCATCGATGAATTGCACCGGATCGTCCGGGTTCCCCGGCGCCAGCACCTCGCCCCCGCGATCGATCCGCACCGGCCAATACGTGAACCGGTCCGACTGGTCCCGCGGCCCCACGATCAGCCCCGGCCGGATGACGAGCGTCTTGCCCGGGAACCATTTCTCCGCCTCCGCCTCCGAGAGCGCCTTGAGCGGGCCGTAGAGGGTAAACTCCGACGCCACCACCGTGTCGCGCGTCTCCTTCATCGCGTCTTTGCCCTCGTATTTCGCCACCGGCGCCGTCTCGTCGACGCCCGCCTTGGGCGAGTCGGCGTAAACCGAGATGGTCGAGATGAAGACATACCGCTCGACATTTCCCTTCAGGACCTCGGCCGCGTCGCGGACCCATTTCGGCAGCATGGTCGGGTTATCGATCGCCACGTCCCACTTCCGGCCCTTGAGCGCGTCGAGCTGGCCGTTGCGATCGCCGGTGAGCTGCTCCACTCCCGGCGGGAGCTCGCCCGGGTGCGTCTTGCCGCGATTGAACACCGTCACCTTGTGCCCGCGGGCGAGCGCATATTTCACCTGGAACGGCCCCGTAAACCCGGTCCCGCCCAGGATCAAAATCTGGAGCGGCTTCGGCGCCTTGCCCACATCGCCCGGCTCATAGCTGTAGCCGGGGGCGCTGACCCCGGCCGGGCTCGCGGCCGGCGAGGGCGAAGCGTCGGCCGCCGACATCCGGCAGACAGCGGTGGAAACAAAGAGCGAAACAAGCAGCGCAAGGCGCAAGGTGGATTGGTGAATCATGGTAGTAGATAGTTGTAGCGGCGGTCTGCGACCGCCGACCCGCCGCAGACCTTAGCAGCGGCGATGCCACCCTGGCGAGGTTGTCGTAAGTCGCAGGAATCCAGAGGGTTTCGCGATTCATATCCGGCGGCGCAGCACCGCCCTCGTCCCGTTCGCGGGAAAAAGGCATCCCAATCCTGCTCCCGGGCGCAAATCGGCCGTCACCCCAGGCGGGCGAGGCACTTGCGCAAAAAGGATGAGCACGCGCGCAAACCGGAAAGACGCTGGCGCAAACCGGGAGCTGGCGAGCGCGAAAAGTGGAGCCGCCGCGCAAAACGGAAACGCAGGCGCGCCAACCGAGGCACCCCGCGCGCAAACCGGAAGCCGGCGCGCCCCGGGCGGACGATCCCACGCGCAAACCCGGGGCTTCTTTGCGCAAAACGGGCCATCGCCCGCGCAGACGGGACACGCCCCCGCGCAAACCGGGGTCACGCTGGCGCAGCCAGAGACACCCCGCGCCCCAGAAAAATGCCGGTAGTTACCAAAAAATTGCAACGCCGCTCAAAAAAAAGCCAAGGAACTATATGAACCCTATAACCAACCGAACCAGATGAATGACCGCCAAGAAAACAGACTAGGCAGCTACCGCACGACCGGACAGGTCCTGACTGAAAACATCGGCCTCTTCGCCGGGCTCCCGGCCCTGGGGACGGAACACACCAACCTCCTCGACAGCGTCAGCCTCATCGATTCGCTGGCGATGTTGCAGAGCACCAACACCACCGGCATCACCGCCGCCAAAGGCGAGATCCAGCGGCAGATGATCGACAAAGCCATGCTCGTGGCCGGCGCCGTCCGCGCCTTTGCCAGCGCCACGAGCAACGCCGCCCTCAAAGCCCGCGTCCACCTCACCGAGACGATGTTTCGGGAACGGCGCGACGACCAGCGCGACGACCTCGCCCAGGACATCCACGGCGCGGCCAACGAAAACCTTGCCGCCCTGGCCGACTACGGCATCACCGCCGCCACCCTGAGCGCGCTCCAGACCCGGATCGACGCCTACCGGCTGGCCATCCCGAGCCCGAGCGTGGCCCGGGCGCAGCGGCGTTCCCACACCGAGCTGCTCGAAACCGAGCTGCAACGGGCCAACATGCTCTGCAAAGAGCGGATCGACGGGCTGATGGAACAATTCAAAGAATCCCAGCCGGCCTTCTACAACGCCTACCACGCGGCGCGCGACATCATCGACACCGGGCACCGGAAAAAGACCCCGACCGAGCCGCCGGTGAACCCCTGACGGAAACGGAACCGAATTTCCCCTCGGAACATCTGGAGTGTCTGGCCAGGGCCAGACGGGGTTTGCGGGAACCGGCGGGAGCGGGCGCGCTTCCGCCGGTTTAGCATTTTTTGGGAAAAGGCGTCGCCTTATCGTGCCTGACCGGTCGTGAAAGCGAAGCGCACCGGCCAGAGCGGGACGCGATTGGTCGCGGAGAAGCCGATGTCTTCGGTGCTATACCTCTGCGCCTACGACCCAAGGTTATTCGATGGTTCCGTCGGCGATTACGCGGGGCCGAAATCGACCATAGCTGTCCGGTATTATGAGAACAGTGGCCCGCCGAATGTTCTTGAAGTCAACCTCCGAACCGCCCTCTGCGGGAGTGCCATTAGGCAGGCGCGTGGCGAGCTTAAGTGGGAGCAGCGTCGAGCCCATATTCCTTGCGGTGTAGCTCTGTCCATACGCCAAAGCCTCAGTAATCCTTTGAGCACCTGACGAGACAGAGACACTTAAACCAGGAAAACAGTTGCGGATTGTCAGATTTCCAGGTTGCGCCTTCGGATAGACAGTATCATCTATAAGTTCGAAACTACCACCGCCCCCCAATTTCGGACCGACGAGAACGGTAAAGAAAGTATTCTGCGGAAGGTTAATATCGAACGTCTTAAGAGCCGTATTTCGATCAGCATCTTTGAAGACCGACAGGCGTAAACGACCCGCTGGAAACGCGACGTAACCAGAATATCGATAAGCCGTGCCTCTGATTGCGAGTGCACCTCCCGAGGATGATGCTCCCTCTTTCTGTAGGACAAAATCTCCGTTCACAGGGGGAAGCATATTCCAGAAACGTATGTAGCCGACCTTCGGGCCCTCGCTTGGCGAAGCGACGGGAGTTTGTGCTCCAGCTGCTCCTATCGAAAAAGCTAGGCAGAGAGCGACCTTACTCTCCAGCGTAAAGGATCTTAATCGCATAATTATCAGGCTTTCTAAACCGGGCAGCGACACTTGCAGGTGTCGCAGGATCAAAAGGATCGGAAGGCGTTGAACCCGTCCAGACGGGGTCAATGCGAAAGGTAACTTTTAGCTGCGACGTCGACGCGATCATTGATTCGCCGACTGGTTGAGGGATAAGGGCTTGTCCGACCGCATAAACGGTAAATATGTTGCCGCGGGTAGTAATCAGTTCCGCCAATCGTTTAAAGATCTCCTTCTCGGCCACGGTCGTAAACGAAGGCCGGTGGACTTGTCACGAGTCCGGTTCCGGGACTGAAAAGCGGCAATTCTGAAATTTCACCGCGTTCCAGCAGCGGCCCTGCGGTTTTTGAGAATTGTGGGTAGGTGGTCGAGCCGTTGGTTAATCGCGCTTTTACTTGATCGACCAGCGTCTGCACAACGGTATCGCTTAACACCCCCCCTGCCAGACTCGGATCAGATTCCGGAGTCGATTGAAAGTTATACCCGAAGAGCGCTGCTTTCAGGGCGGCCCCGCCGTCGCGGCTAACTCCGTTGACATTAATGCGCCCCTCCAGTTGTACGTTGTCCGTAACCGTGAAAATATCGGCTAATCGCCACGCGGTCCATTCGCGACTGTTCGAGCTGGCGTTACCGTCCCATAGACCATCGGGATTAGTAGTTGCATCATAAAGCTCAGGTTGGCCAATACGAAGCGTTCTCCCCCCGCCGCGGCTAAACAGGATATCGTTAGATACCCCAATGCGGCGAATCGAATCGAAAACAGCCCCTAACTCGCCAATTGATTTCAACTCTGCATTTGCTACAACAGCAGGAGCGCGCGACGCATTGCCGAGGGATTTGTCAGATGGATCAGTCCACTTGGTGGTGTCAACGAAATTGGCATTGAGTAAGGTTAGGGTGGTTTCTCCCGGGCGGTTCACGCTGTCGACAGTTCCTGCTTTGTAGCGTGTGCGATCTGAGTCGGTAATCGTGCGATAGGAAAGCTGTTCATTGTTAGTGCGGGGATCCCCAGTCGTAGATGGCGTCGTCGCAAATACGTTTCCATTCGGCCGAGACCCTCGGAAATGCCACTTTGCGGTATCCAGTTTGCTGTCAGTTGTTGAATCGACATCGACCGAGATATCAGTAATAAATGCTCCCTGCGAAGTTGAATCGAGGATACCTAAGTCGTTGCCTAATAGGATCTCTGTCTCATAATCGCCGCTAGTCGTCCGGATGTTACTCTTTAACCGCATCCAGTTGTTGGAATTTGTCAGAGTGGTTGTACCCGAATAGACGCGAAATGGATCCGTGAGTGGGGGATCCGGGCGAAACACGCGTGTTTGATCCACGTTCGTGAACTCGCTTGGCAGCGTGGACGTGTCCGTCGTCAAAATGGTGGCACTGCCCGCAGGAAATGAGAGTAACGTGCCGACGCTATTTTTAAATGTAGAGAGCGGGATACTGAAATCGCGGGGCGCACCCTCAGGGATATTTGTTCCCGTCCCGATAGTGCCTGTCGCGTTCCACCCGAATTGATTTGCGACGCGAAAAAATGGGTTCGGCCCCAAGTCTGACACGGCGATATCCCTATTAGACATGTTCCAAAACTCGCAATAATGATCAATCTCGATCTTGTAATTTGCCGGGGGGTCCGGTGGATACGGTCCGCGCCGATCGAAGGTTACCTGCTTCACACGCAGCATATATTCGCTGAAGAAAGGAACGCGCTCTTTCCCGATCGCGATCACTTCGTTTGCACCGGTTGTTCCGCCGCCGATCGCGCCAAGTGCAAACGCGGGCGTGGTTCCTATGCGGATTGGATATCCGGGGTCGTTATTTATAATAGTTGGTTGCGAATCGGTGTCGATATAGTCGCGAATGCTGGCGGCAAGTTTGTTCAGATAAATTGTTCCATTTGGAGGTGCCGTGACAACGTCCCACGCATTAAGCACCACAAACGGGTCGCCGGGCGGGACAGCGTTCTTCCGGTAAAAGCGCTCAGCGAAGTTCGGCAAGTGATACGTTATCGATTGAATGATTTCATCAACCTGCTTACGGACCTCTATGGGATCGGTGGATGTAACCACGATCTTGTTCAAATTGGCAGGTTTAGAACCACTGCGAGACAAGTTCAACGAGCCTGAAGAAAGTGTCGTTGTAAACTTCGCCTGGTCAAAGAGCTTAGGAAAGTCATATGACGGATCTGGAACTTGATTAAGGGCTTTCAACTCGAAAAATCGTAAGCCGGGAAAGTTGCTTCGTTCCGCCATGATGTCATTACCCACAGTGGCATAGTCAGGCGCGGGGGACGCAGTCGGGAGAATGTTTGGTAAAAGCCCTTGGATAGGTATCTGTGTAGGCGAGTCCCCTAAGGTTGTGGAGCCGCGTGGTGTATTTCCCATCAGATTTACGTTGGCTTTAAAGCTTTCATCTTCCATCCAGTAGGCGTAGCGGGACGAAACCAGCCCGTCCGAATTTGTTTGGTCGACCCATTTTCCTCGAAAGGGAGGGGGAGTCGGAGATGGGCTGGCAGAAGGAGTGGGTGCAGGAGAGGGAGTCGGAGACGCTCCGATCCAGCCTTGCTGGTCATCGGTGAAACGCTGGTGATTCAGGTTAAATGCGTTTGCGTCGTCTAGAATAGGGAGCGCGGAACGTAAGGCGCTTTCCCTAGCCCGTTGGTTACCTAATCCGTCGGGGCTTGCGTCTGGAGTAGGAGTTGGTCTCGCGACGGCTCCAGAAATCAGCGGCAGAACATAAAGCGATGGTATGGGAGTGGGGCTCGGAGAAGTTCCAGGCGGAGAACCCGGAGGCACAACGTTTAGTGTTTGTGGTGCTTCTTGATGATAGTAAAGAATTGTCCCTTGATAATATTCCTGTGTACCACTCGACACTCTCTCCCATCCCGTCGCGGAGTCCGGGTAATTCGTCAGATTGTCTATTAACCGTGCAATGGCACAGTTGACGGCGGTAGTTGCAGCGAGATCAGCTTTAGCCTTATTGGCAACGGCGCGTGATGTAGCTTGGTCTGAACTGGAGCTGGCCAAAAAAGCAACGGCCATTATTGTGAGCAACGTGATCGTAATCAGTGTGATCACGAGGGCGAAGCCTTGGTTTCGGCGTTTTGCTGACGAAGTGCCGCGATTCATTGGTTTTGACGTAAAGTGACTTTCGTGACGAATTGCTGCTCGTAGGGCAGGATATGCGTCTTATAAAGCGGAGAGGTTGCGTCGAACCACGTCGCCAGACCGATTGAAGTGTTGCGAATTTTGCGACCGGAAGCCGGGCTCATTGATTTGAAACGGATCTCCAGCCAGTTCCATGTGCTTGACGAAGTAGTTTCCGGATCGACAAAGTTCGCGCCAACCCCAGGCCTGAGTTGTAAGTCCCAAACATATGCAGCGACAATTTCGTCGGGAACTGGGTTATCTTTTGAATAAATGCTCGTTGTGCTTGGAGGGGGTGCATAGTTTGGGGTTGGCGTTGCAAGAGAAAGGTAAGTGGAATCGCTGTTTTTGAAGAGCCGTTTGAGGCTGTATGCCTTTGTTGTGGTGTCGTACGAGCAATAGTAGCCAACGGTGCAAAGATCGCTCTTACCGGTGTTGGGAATTGGCGTGATTGCGTAAACTTCCTTCGCAAATTTGGTAAGCGGAGCAGATGGCGAGAAAAAATCAGTCAAAGTCAGCATCTGGGGCGCGCCGTTGGTGTCGGCCCGACCAAGATCCCGCGTCATGATTTGAAGGGCAGCCCGTGAATCGCGAAATGTATCGATGCGCTGGTCAGCCGCCTGCCACTGACTCGCAGTGGCGACGAATACCCGAAACAGGATTCCAACGAGAATCAGCGTGACGACGATCGCGACGAGCAATTCGGCGATCGTGAAAGCTTTGTGATTTCGGGCGCGACGCACGTTCTCAGCCTTTCTTCCGGAAGAGGTAAATGAATTCGCGAAAATCGGTCGAAGTGGCCGCGACCCCTCGAATTCTAATCTGAACTTGGTTGACCATTCCGGTGGGAAGGGTGACCGCCGGTGCGACTTCCGGGACGTTATTGAAGCGAAGCTCGATGGTGTAGATCGAGTTCGCGTCCTTGGCAGCCGCAATTTCCGGCTGATTTGGCGATGGGTAGGCGGCGTAAAGAAGGACAGGATTCGTGCCTGTGCTTGAAGCGGCGAGATCCAATGTGGCGCCAAAGCAATCGATGGCTGAGAAAGAGGCGGTTTGGCTTTCGATTGTCGAAACGATCATGCGGGCGAGCTGAGCCGCCCGTGTATCGCTGATGCTCTTCCGATTCTGGCTGAAAGCGGCCGGAAAAACGCCAAGGATCGCGACCAAAGCGAAGGCGACGACACCGAGAGCGATTACCACTTCGATCAGCGAAAATCCCCGAGTTCTGTTTGGCTTAACTCGGCGAATAAGGGTCGACATATTTGGCCCGCCCAGTCAGCAGAGAGATCGTGACCTGGTCAAGTTTCCCGGAGGTCTTCTGTTGATTGTCGGTGTAGGCGGCCGTGCCGCTGGCATTGACAAATCCGGAGAAGAATTTGACGAAAAGGATGTTCGGAGTGGTTGGCAGGGAGACCATCCCGCTGGGATCAAACTTGATGAAAGGCAGCGCGATCGGGGTGGAGCCGACACTTCCGGGACAGGTGAATTTGATCGCCGGGTCCTTGGCGCTCATCAGTCCGGTGGTGGCGGGGTCAGCACCGGCCAGGAAGGAAATGCCCGTCGGGAGGAAATACCATTTGCTCACGGCGACCGGCACGAAGTCTTTCTCTTGAAAAACGATGTACGCTTTTGAGCGGTATCTATCGGGGTCGGACGTAATCGTGGACGTGAGGGTTTCGTCTGCGAGGACAACGTAGGTAGCGTTTCCGCTGGTAACGGCGAGGGTGCGCGCCTGCTCGACCACGTTCATGAAATTGCTGACAGCAGCCTTGCCGCCGCTGGACTTCGAAAGCGAGTTCACCGCCGGGATCACGGCCGCGAGCAAAATCGAGATAATCACGATCACCACCAGCATCTCGACGAGGGTGAAGGCGTGGGGGTGGCGCGGTTTGGAAGACGGTTTGGCCACGGCGAACGATCTCAGGGCGCGGTTATACCTGAAACCTCCGCCCAACGCAAAGGGAGGTTTTCCCGCAATTTCCGATTTCTGAAAAACAGTTGACCGCCCTCGCCTCCCCAGCAGGCCGCGCCCGCTCGTTTCGGACTTTCTACCGCCCCGAGTGAGCCAAATCGCACAAAACCTGCCCCGGTTCCGCTGCATCGGCATGGTTCTAGCTTTTTACGGCCTCGTGCTGGAACACACATTATCCGAAGAGGAGCGCAGCCAGATCCTCCAGACGATTGAGATGTTTGAGGTCATTACTCAAACACAACAAGACGATTATCAATCGCTCGAGATCCTCAAGGTGGCTTATCAGAAGCTCGGCAAAACCGACGAGGCACTGCGCATTTCCCGCCGCCTGGCGGAGGCCTATTTCGGGGTCGGTTCTTTCTCTCTCGCGATGCAGGAATGCGAGGCGGTGCTGGCGATCGAACCGGACGCGCCGGAGATCGCGGCCATGCTGGGCGAGATCGAATCCCGCCTCCAGCAATCGGGCCAGACCCAGGCGTATGCCGGCGGTCAAAATGCCCTGGTGGTCGATTATACCGCCGCCACGCCCTCGGCCGACAGCGGCTTGCTCGAGGTCGGCGGGCGCAACACCGGGAAGAAGCGCAGCCGCGCCAAACTCCAGGATGCCGAGCAGGGGAACGATCAACTGGCGAAGTTTTTGGTCCTGCAGCAGATGTTTCCCGAGGATGAGGTGAACGCCGCGCTCGAGGCGGTGAAAGCAGCGAACAAGGCGATGACCGGCCAGATGCTGGCGAGCTCGCTCCTGGCCCTCCTTTGCCAGGGCAACGAGAAGAAAATGGAAGCGGTGCTCTCGGCCTTGATCGACCGGACGAAGTTCGCCTACGTGCCGCTGGAATATTACGATATCGATCGCCAGGTGGTGCAGATGTTGCCCGACGACCTGACGATCAACCGGCTCTTTGTCCCGTTCGACCTGATCAGCCGCACCATCATGGTGGCGGTCTGCAATCCCTTCGACGCGGAGGCGCGCGAGGCGGTGCAGCAGTCGCTCGATTACACCGTCACCTGGTATCTGGCGAAGCCGGCCGTGATCATCAAGACGCTGCAGGACATCTACAAGCTGGAGTCGAAATGAGGAGCAAATCTTTCGGCGAACGGATTGCGGATGTCCTGATCGAGGACGGGCTCCTCCTGCCCAACCAGCTGGACGAGGCGATCAACATCCAGAAGCAGCAGGGCGGCCGGCTGCTCAAGATTTTAACCGACAAGCAATTTGTCAGCGACCAGGACATGGCCTTCTCGATGGGCCGCTGCCTGAACACGCCGCCGATCAATCTCTCGAAAGTGCGGGTGCCGGAGGAGATCCTCGATCTCGTCCCGCGCGACATGGCCAAGACGCACAAGCTGATCCCGGTGGCGCGGCTCGATAACAAACTTTTCGTGGCCATGGCCGACCCGACCAACGTGCTCGCGGTCGACGACCTGAAGCGGCGGGTGCAGCTCGAGATCGTGCCGATGATCGCGACCGAGCGCGCGGTGAGCGAAGCGCTCAGCGGGGTGCACGGGGCGAGCACGAACATGAGCGAGGTGCTCAAGCAGGTCGCGGAAGAAGCGGCCAACGATGTCGAGGTGCAGCAGAACAAGCGCGAAGACATCGATCTCGATCGCCTCGCCAACGACAGCGAAGACGCGCCGGTGATCAAGATCGTGAACCTGATCCTGGCCCAGGCGATCAAGGAAAAAGCTTCCGACATTCACATCGAGCCGTTCCAGAAGACGCTCAAGCTGCGTTACCGTATCGACGGCGAACTGATCTCGGCCGAGTCGCCGCCCAAGGCCCTCCAGCTCGCGATCACCTCGCGTATCAAAATTCTCGCCGGCCTCAACATCGCGGAGCGCCGCGTCCCGCAGGATGGCCGGTTCCGCATCAAGGTGATGGGGAAAGAAGTCGATCTGCGTATCTCGATCCTGCCCACCTCGCACGGCGAGAAGGTCGTGATCCGTATCCTCGACAAGTCGGCGCTCGCCGGCAGCATCGACACGATGGGGATGGACGAGGAAACGGTGCGCCGTTTCCGCAAGGCGATCGACGCGCCGCACGGCATGATCCTCGTCACCGGCCCGACTGGGTCCGGTAAAACGACGACGCTTTATTCCGTCCTGCAGGAACTGAACAGCCCGAACTACAACATCGTGACGGTCGAGGACCCGATCGAATACGAGCTCATGGGCGTGAACCAGGTCGCGGCCCGGCCCGATATCGGGCTCGATTTCGCCTCCGCGCTCCGTTCCATTCTGCGCCAGGATCCGGACATCGTGATGGTCGGCGAAATTCGTGACAACGAAACGGCCGACATCGCGGTCAAGGCCGCGCTCACGGGTCACCAGGTGCTCTCGACTTTGCACACGAACGACGCCGCGGGCGCGATCGCGCGTCTCGACGACATGGGGATCGAGCCGTTCCTGATCTCGAGCTCGGTCATTATGGCCTGCGCGCAACGACTCATCCGGCGGGTCTGCAGCAATTGCCGCGAAGAATTTGTCCCGGAACCGGAGATGTTTGAACGCCTCGCGCTGGAGCCGGTGGAAGGCGCGGTCTTCTACCACGGCGTCGGCTGCGATCGCTGCAAAGGGCGCGGTTATTCCGGCCGGGCCGCGATCATCGAAGCGCTCCCGGTGAGCGAAGCGATCCGGCGCCTGATCATCAAGCGCGCCTCGGCCGCGGTGATCAAGAACCAGGCGATCACCGAAGGGATGAAAACGTTGCGCATGGTCGGCATCGACAAGGCAATGGAGGGCATCACCACTCTCGAAGAAGTCTGGCGCGTCACCGCTGAGGATCACTAGAAATGAACTTACCTTTTCTCCGCTACTTTAATTTCAAGAAGGACAAGGGCGCCGACAGTGGCGGCGGTGTGGCCGTCGCGCCGGACCCGCGGCCTGCCACCCCGATCGCCAAACCGGCCTCGGAACGTTTCGGCAAGACCGTCATGCCGAACGCCTCCCGCATCGTCGGCGTCGCGCCGCGCGAGACTTTCCCGACGCCCTCCGGCAATCGGTCGTCCGCTTCGGCCTCATCCGGGTCGCGCAAGATTTCGTTAGGGGTGGACGGCGCCATCGCGGTCTCGCCCAACGCGGCCGCGGGCAGCCCGGTGGGCGAACGCACGATCGCGCTGCAATTGGCCGACCTGGTGGAGCAGATGCCGGCCGGCGTTCTGCAACCGACCCCGGTCGACCCGGAAAAGCGCGTCATTTTCAAGGCCTCCGAGCTCGAACGCGGGATGGCGAGCGGTCGCCCGATGGTCTCGCTCCGTTCCATTTTTCAACAGGCGCCGGACTTTTTCTTGAGCGACGTGGCGGCGGACGACGCCCGCGAAGTGGTGCTGCCCTTCGGCAAAGTGCTGGAGCAGTTTACCGCCTTCCAGGTGCGCCCCGACCAGGTGGCGGACGAAGCGGTGCCGCAGCTCGAAACGCCTTTCCTGAAAATGACGCTCGAGGACGGGCAGCGCTTTGGCAAAACGTCCGCGCCCATCCCGGCGCCCACGCCGGTCGCCCCGGCCGCGATCGAAGCGGAAGTTCCGCCGTTCGCAACCG
>CAWIBC010000022.1:0-6573 GCA_963834255.1 uncultured Verrucomicrobiae bacterium
AAAAACAGCTTCTGCAGGAATACGGCCGCGAGCCGACCCCGGAAGAAGTGGCCGAGGAAATTCTGCTCCCGGTCGATCGCGTCCGCGCCGTTTTGAAAATGGCGCAGCAGCCGATTTCACTCCAGGCGCCCGTGGGCGAGAGCGAAGAAACGAACTTCGGCGATTTCATCGAGGACAAAGGCGCGGAAAATCCAAGCGACATGACCGCGATCGCGTTGCTCAAGGAGAAGATCAAAGACGTGCTCGAGACGTTGACCGATCGCGAGCGCCAGGTGCTGGAACAGCGTTTCGGCCTCGTCGACGGTTACAGCCGCACCCTCGAGGAAGTGGGCCGGCAATTTCGCGTCACGCGCGAGCGCATCCGCCAGATTGAGGCAAAGGCGCTCCGCAAGATGCGTCACCCGACGAGAATTCGGCAGCTCGAGGGCTTCCTCGAAGCTGCCGATCTCCAAACTCTCCCGACAGCGCAGGGCACTCCGCTCCCTTAACGCGGGCGGTGCCGAACGGCGCGGTGCCCGTTGCGATACTTGACCACTGGTCGCGTATAGACAACCGGCCGATGGTAGACCACCGGGCGATAGCCGTAGGACGCATAATAGCCCGAGTATCCGTAAGGATACCCATATCCGTACGGGTAGCCGTAGGGGTAACCGGCATACGGATACCCGTAGGAATAGCCCACCGGCAGACCGATCCCGATGCCGACCCTGACGCCAGCCTCGGATTTCGGCGCGGCGGCGAAAGTGAATGCGCCCGCCACCGCCGCGATCAAAAGAATCTTCTTCCAGTTCATTTGCTCACCTCCTTTCTGAATCAACTAGCGAAAATTCAGACGGAGGCTTTCGCGGATTATTCAACTCGCCGTTTCATCCCATCGGGGATAGCCGGTGACGAGTAAATCAGGTCCAATTTTTTCGAAACGCGGCTGCCCGAGACTGGCGCCATCGAGCGTCGCGCCGGCTCCTTTCCCGGGCACGGCGAGGACCGGCCCGCCGGTCAGCAAAGGCGCGAGATAAAATTGCACCCGGTCCACCAGCCGGACATCGAAGGCCTGCCCGAGCGTATTTCCCCCGCCCTCGATCAGCACGCTGGTGATCTCGCGGCGACCGAGATCGTCGAGCACTTTGGCCAGCGTTTTCCCTCGATAAACCAAGGTGCGATCCGCGAAGCGATCGCGGAAGAGCTGCGCCCTGCGCGGCAGCTTGCCGGAGCGCGTCAGCACCACCCGCCACGGCTGACGCGCCCCGCGCACGCGCGTCGTTAGGCTTGGATCATCCTGACGCAGGGTTTCCGCGCCGATCAGGATCGCGTCCACTTGCGTGCGCAATTCCCGCGCGTGCCGCCGCGCCGCCAGGCTGGTCAGCCATTGCCCTTCCCCGGGCGGTCTCGTTAGGCGACCGTCCAGGCTCATCCCGCATTTCGCGATGACGAACGGTTTGCCGGTCACGATCCATTTGTTGAAGGCTTCATTCAGGCGGGTGCATTCCACCTCGAGGACGCTCGCGGTCACGTCGATTCCGGAAGCGCGGAGTTGATCACAACCGCGGCCGGCGTGCACCGGGTTTGGATCGGTGGCACCGATCACGACTCGCCCCACGCCGGCGCGCACTATGGCCTCGGTGCAGGGAGGAGTCCGGCCCGTCGTCGAGCAGGGCTCGAGCGTGACATAAAGCGTCGCTGAGCGGAGCGAGCCGCCCGGGGCTGAGGCAAGACACTCGATCTCCGCATGCGGCAAACCGGGCGCCCGGTGATACCCGCTGGAAACCACTCGCCCGCCCCGGACGAGAACCGCGCCGACGGCGGGATTTGGACTGACGCTGCCGACCCCGCGCTGAGCTTCGGCGAGAGCCGCCCACATGAAAGTTTCGTCCGCCGATGCTGTCATCGCCGCACCCTAAACAACAGGGAGAACGGCTGCAAAGGATTCCCCCATCGACCCGATCCACAATTTCTGAAATATAGTTACCTTTTGGCGCATGATGCTCTTCTCTCACCGGTCGTCTGTTGGGCCTTTCTGGCACACCACGAGCCGTCCGAACGAAATCGATAGCTAGACAAGTCCTTTATTACCTTATTTTTACATTCGAGTTACGCGCCACTCTACAAGCTGGCATTCGGTAAGCTGGGAAGTTTGCAGCTAATTAAACATCCAACAGAAAGGAAATTCTTCATGAGTCTCATACGTTATCAATCTCCTGAACTCTCGGCCTGGCCCTCGTTTGATCGCTGGGCCAATCTTCGAGACGAGATGAACAGCCTCTTTGAGCTGCCTTCGATGGGCAACCTCGCCCGCCAAGCGCAACTCTTCAGCGGCTGGACTCCCGCGCTCGATCTTTACCAGAATAGCGACAACGTCGTCGCCGTGGTCGAACTCCCCGGCATGCGCAAGGAAGACATCGATATCTCCCTGCATGACGGAATGCTCACCATCGCGGGCGAACGCCAAAGCTCCTCGGGCGAGGGCGACGACGCCGAGCGAACCGAGCGTTTCAGCGGAAAATTCCGCCGCAGCATCAGCCTGCCGACGCGGGTCGACGCCGGCAAAGTCAGCGCCACCTACAAGGATGGCATCCTCACCGTTACCCTCCCGAAAGCGGAGGAAGCCAAGCCCAAGAAAGTCGAAGTCACGATCGAATAATCCGCGCCGGCGAATCCGTGTCGCCGGCCAAAATTCAAGAAAGGAAAATCCATGACGAACAATCTAGTCCGCGAGAATAATGGCAAAGAAACCAATCGCAGCGAACGATTCATCACCCCGTCGGCCAGCGTAAGCGAGAACGGCGACGGCTACCTGCTCGAGCTCGAGATGCCGGGCGTGAACAAAGACGGCCTCGAGATTTCGATCGAAAAGAACGAACTCACGATTGTCGGCCGCCGCTCTAACCCGGCGATCGAAGGCACGCTCGTGCATCGCGAGTCGCGGCCGAATCATTACCGCCGGGCCTTCGAGATCGATCCATCGATCGACACCGGGAAGATCAGCGCCCGCATCAACCAGGGCGTTGTCACGCTCACTCTCCCGAAGGCGGAAGAAGTGAAGCCGCGCAAGATCACGGTCTCGTAAATCGCGCCACTATTTAGGTTAGGCAGGCAAAGAAGCCGCGGGCCAACGCTTGGCCCGCGGCTTCGTGCTTCCCGGCGCCCGCCTTTTTCTTCGTCCGGGCGCTTTTCTGCTTGGCGACCGGAGCCGCCCGACGTAGCTAAAGAAACCCGCTTATGGCCACCAAAACTGAAGAAAAAACCTCCGAGGACAAACTCGTCGCTGCCCGTAACAAGAACCTCGATCTCGCTCTCCAGCAGATTGCCAAAGATTACGGCGACGGCGCCATCATGCGCCTCGGCGACGAGAAAATTGTCGACATCGATGTCATTCCCACCGGCAACATTTTAATCGACCGCGCCCTTGGCGTGGGCGGTTTTCCCCGGGGCCGCGTGGTCGAAGTTTACGGACCGGAATCGTCCGGCAAAACCACGCTCACCCTCACGGTTATCGCCCAGGCGCAGAAGCGCGGCGGCCTCGCGGCCTTCATCGACGTGGAACACGCGCTCGATCCGCAGTATGCCCGCCGTCTCGGCGTCGACATGGATGATTTGCTCGTCTCGCAGCCGAGCTCCGGTGAAGAAGCCCTCCGCATTGTCGAGACGCTGGTGCGCTCAAATGCACTCGACGTCATCGTCCTCGACTCCGTCGCTGCGTTGGTCACGAAACAGGAACTCGAAGGCGAGATCGGCGACTCCACGGTCGGCGCGCAGGCCCGGCTCATGAGCGCGGCGATGCGCAAGCTTACCTCGCTTATTTCCAAAGCGCGGACCTGCTGCATCTTCACCAACCAGATCCGCGAAAAGATCGGCGTCATGTTCGGCAACCCGGAAACGACCCCGGGCGGCAAGGCGCTTAAGTTCTACGCCAGCGTCCGGATCGATATTCGCCGCATCGGCGCGATCAAGCAGACCGACGGCGTCGTCACGGGCAACCGCACCCGGGTCAAGGTGGTGAAGAACAAAGTTGCGCCGCCGTTCACCGAGGCCGAGTTCGACATCATGTACAACGAGGGCATCTCCTCCACCGGCGCTCTCCTCGATCTCGCGCTCGAGAAACAAATCGTCGAGAAACGCGGCTCCTGGATGAGCTACAAAGGCGCCCAACTCGCGCAAGGTCGCGACGCCGCCAAGGAAGTGCTGAAAAACGACCGGGCCCTCTACGAAGAAATCGAGATCGCGGTCAAGGCGAAGCTCGACGAAGAGAAAAAGTAGTCGTTAGGCCAGACCTCGTGGCAGAGCCTCTGGGTAGCGCACCCGTCCCGGGTGCTGGTCGCGGCGTCCCGCCGCGACGGACTTTCCCGACAGGCGGATGTTGCCGACAAGTCATCGCCCAAACAAAAGTTCGCGACGGTGGGACACCATCGCCAGCACCCGGGACAGGTGCGCTACCCAGAGGTCTGATCTGTGTGCCGTGAAAAATTCAACATCCGCGCTAAACTCATCGCGATGACCTCCGCTGAAATTCGCCAGTCTTTTCTCGATTTCTTTCGCGAGAAAAAGCATACCGTCGTGCCCTCGTCATCGCTTTTGCCCGACGCGCCCAACCTGCTCTTCACCAATGCGGGCATGAACCAGTTCGTGCCCATCTTCCTCGGCCAGCAGCGGCCGAGCTACAACCCGCCGCGCGCCGCCGACACCCAGAAATGCATCCGCGCCGGCGGCAAACACAACGACCTCGATGACGTCGGGCTCGACACCTATCACCACACTTTTTTCGAGATGCTCGGGAACTGGAGCTTCGGTGATTATTTCAAGAAGGAGGCGATCGAGTGGGCCTGGGAGCTGGTCGTTAGGCGCTGGGGTCTGCCGCCCGAACGTCTTTACGCGACAGTCTATCAACCCGGGCCTAACGAGCCCTCCGAGTTTGACCAGGAGGCGCACGATCACTGGAAAGCGCTCTTCGAGAAAGCCGGACTCGACCCCGCCATCCACATCGTCAACGGCAACAAGAAAGACAATTTCTGGATGATGGGCGACACCGGCCCCTGCGGCCCGTGCTCCGAGCTACACGTCGATCTCACGCCGAACGGCGACACTCGTGGTTCGCTGGTCAACGCCGGCGACGCCCGCTGCATCGAGATCTGGAACCTGGTTTTCATCCAGTTCAATGCCAACCCCGACGGCACCTTCTCTCCCCTGCCCGCCCGCCACGTCGATACCGGGATGGGCTTCGAGCGCGTCACCGCGATGATGCAGGGCACGAAAAATTTCACCGACTTCAGCGGCACCGTTTCAAATTACGAGACTGACGTCTTCCGCCCCATTTTTGACGAGATCGAAAAACTGAGCGGTAAACGCTATGGCTCGACCCTGCCGAAATCCGGCAGCACGGGCGACAACGAGCAGGAAAAAATCGATGTCGCCTTTCGCGTCGTCGCAGATCATATCCGCACTCTGAGTTTTGCCATTGCCGACGGCATCCAGCCGAGTAACGAGGGCCGCGGCTACGTCCTCCGCCGCATCCTCCGCCGCGCCGTTCGCTACGGCCGCACGCTTGGGTTTCACGAGCCATTCTTTTACCAACTGGTTGACGTCCTGGTGCGCGCGATGGGCGGCGTTTTCCCGGAACTGAAAGCGCGGCAAAAAGAGGTTCAGGAGACGATCAAACGCGAGGAAGAATCGTTTAATCGCACGCTCGACAAGGGGATCGCGCTTTTCGAAACCGAAGTGGCGGGGAAGGCCTCGCAGATTCCGGCTGAATTCGCATTTCGGCTCTACGACGAGCAAGGGTTTCCGCTCGACCTCACGCAGCTGATGGCACGCGAGCGTGGGCTCAGCGTCGATGTCGCCGGCTTCGAGAAATTGATGGAAGCGCAGCGCGCGCGTGGTCGTTCGGCGCAGAAAAAGGAAGTCGTCGCCGTTTCCGAGATCGGCACCGACGAGCCGACAAATTTCCTCGGTTACGAACACGATCATACCGGCGCTGATGTCCAGGCCGTCGTCGAAGTCGGCAAAAAAGCGCGGCGTGATCCTGAACAACTCCGTCCTTTACGCCGAGATGGGCGGCCAGGTCGCCGACCAGGGCGAGATGCTCAGCAAAACCGGTTCCTGGAAAATCGAGGACACGCGGAAATCGGGCGACACCTGGATTCACATCATCGCCGGCGACGACGCACCGGCGATCGGCGAGCATGTCACCCTGCGATTCGATCGCACCCGCCGCTCGGCGATCGAGCGCCATCATACCGTGACCCATCTCTTGCATTGGGCGCTGCACGAAGTGGTGAGCCGTGAGGCAACACAGAAAGGCAGTTACGTCGGCCCGGAGAAACTGACTTTCGATTTCGCCAGTGCCGCTCTGACCAAGCCGCAGGTCCGCGAAGTGGAGAAACTGGTGAACGACAAGATCGCCGAGAACGCGCCGGTTTCGTGGACCGAAATTCCCTACGCCGAGGCGAAGCAGCGCGCCGACATCATCCAGTTCTTCGGCGACAAATACGGCGACCGCGTCCGGGTCGTGCAGATCGGCGGGACGCCGAACAAATTGGAAGGTTATTCGATGGAACTGTGCGGCGGCACGCATGTCCGCAG
>CAWIBC010000023.1:0-47865 GCA_963834255.1 uncultured Verrucomicrobiae bacterium
GGTACGAGATGGCGCCCTCTTTTTCCTCGATCGCCACGACATCGGTCAGCATCGGCGCGTCGAGCAGGGCGGCGGCGCGGGGGAGAATGTCTTTGCTGAAGGTGGAAGAGGTCGCGAGGAGCGTGCTCGCGCCAGTCTTGGCGCAGGCGTCGGCGATCACCTTCGCATAACGATCGGCCAACGGCTCTGTGAGCGCGGCATCATCAGCCACGAGAACGGCCGAGGCGCCGTAGCCGGTGAGTGTTCTGGCCATTTCGTCGAGACCGCTGCCGATGAGCAGCAGCGCAAAATCGCCGCCAAGCTGACGGGCGGCGGTCACGGCGTGCAGCGACGGGCGTTTCACCTGCCCGCGGTCGTGTTCGATGAGGATGAGCGTGGGCGTGGCCATCAAATTACCTTCGCTTCCTGTTTCAGCTTCGCGACCAGTTCCTCGACCGATTCAACGCGCGCGCCGGCCGTCCGCTTCGGCGGGCGGGCGGTGGAGAGGGTGGTGGTGAGGGGCTCGACCTTGACCCCGAGCTGCTCGCAGGTCTGAACCTCGATCATTTTCTTGCGCGCCTTCATCAGGCCCGGAAGGGAAACGTATCGCGGTTCATTCAGGCGCAGATCGGTCGTAAGGATGGCGGGCAAATTCACTTCCACGACTTCGAGTCCGCCGTCGGTCTCGCGGGTGCAGCGAGCGCGGGTGCGATTGTCGAGGAATTCGATTTTCGAAACAAAGGTGGCCTGAGGCCAGCCTAACAATCCCGCGAGCATTTGCCCGGCTTGGTTGGAATCGTCGTCCACCGCCTGTTTGCCCATGAGCACGACCTGCGGCGCTTCCTTCTCGACCGCGGCGCGAAGAATGCGCGCGACCGCGTAAGGATCGAGCGCACGGGCGTCATCGACCCGGATGGCGCGATCGACGCCCATCGCCATCGCGGCGCGGACCTGCTCGTCGACTGCCGCCGGTCCAATCGTTAGGCCAACAATCTCGGTCGCTTCCCCGCGCTCGCGGATGCGGAGCGCTTCTTCGATCGCGATCTCGTCGAAAGGATTGATGACCGATTTCGCGCCCGAACTCGACCCGCCGGGCAGCCGCCTCCGCGTAGGGATCGGGCACGCTCTTGAACGCGACGAGAATTTTTGAGACCGGCTCCGTCACAAGCCGATGAGCGAGGCGATGATGTTGCGTTGGATTTCGCTCGTGCCGGAATAGAGCTTGGCCCCGATGGCGTCGCGCAATTCGCGCTCGACCTCGTATTCCGTCATGTAGCCGTAGCCGCCGTGAATCTGGATCGCGTCCTCGGCGCATTTCACCCAGGCGTCGGCGATGTGCAGCTTGGTCATGGCCGCTTCGAGATAGACCGCTTTCCGGTGACCGGCGACCCAGCCGAAGTGATAGAGCATGTGGCGCGCGCTTTCGACGCGCATCTTCATCTCCACGATCTTGGTCGCGACCTGCTGGAATTTGCCGATCGATTGCCCGCCCTGTTTGCGCTCGTTGGCGTAACGAATGCACTTCTCGAGCAGGCGCTGCATCGAGCCGACGGCGCTGGCGAGAATGCAGCCGCGCTCCCAGGTGAGTGAGCGGGTGAAGAGAAAAGCGCCGCCGCCTTCCTTGCCGAGGAGATTTTCCTCCGGCACTTCACAGTTCTCGAAAAAGACTTCCGACATCGGCGAAGTGCGCACGCCCATCTTCTCGATCTTGTGCGAGGGATCGAAGCCGGGCATCCCCTTCTCCACGATGAACGCCGTCACGCCATCGGTCCCGCGCGATTTATCGACGTTGGCGAAGACCACGAGCATGTCGGCGACCGGGCCGTTGGTGATGAAAATTTTGCTCCCGTTGAGGATGTATTTGTCGCCCTTTTTCGTCGCCGTGGTGGCGAGAGCAAAGGCGTCGGAGCCGCTGTTCGGCTCGCTCATGGCGTTGCCGCCGATGAGGGTGCCGTTGCAGAGGCCGGGAAGAAACTTCTGCTTCTGCGCCTCGGTGCCGTTGTTCACCAGCGGGCTGACCGCGGTCCACATGTGGGCGTTAATGGAGAAAAGCAGCCCGTTGTCCTTGCAGGCGTAACCAAGCCGCTCGAGCGCGGCCACCGTCGTGACCGGATCCTGGCCGAGGCCGCCGTATTCGGTCGGAACGAGCAAACCCTGGATCCCGAAATCGCCGCATTTCTTCCAAGCCTCGTGATTGAAAAGCGCCTTGCGATCGTTTTCGATCACGTCGTAATCGAGTTGCTCACGGGCGAAACGGCCGACGGCGTCGAGCAATTCTCGTTGTTGATCCGACCAGGAAAAATCCATTGTCTTGAGCTTGTTTTGGGTTGTGACCGCGGCCTGCGTTCCCATGCTGAGCAAGGCCGATGCCTGCCACAGGTGTCCCGCTCGCCGCGGCAGGCGGCAATTCTAGAGGTGCGGGGAAAGGCGGTCAAGCCAACCCCGCAGGCGCCAGTCGCCCAGCGTGGAGCCCGGCGCGATCAGTTGATCGTGCGCCTGCCGCCTAACGAAGAAAGGCTAACTGCAACCCAGGGCGGGACCCGGCCCTGATTCCGGGCGCCCGTGACTCAGGACGCCGATGAATTCCTTCAGGAAATCGATCTTCGAGAGCCGTTCCAGGCGCTCGAGCGAAAAGGCCTTGCTCACCCTCTTCTCGAGGAGCGAAAAAGCGTCCGGGACAAACAGGTCCTGCCGATGCACGCCAAAGCGCAGGACAAAAGTGGACATCAGGGCGCTCGCGCCGCGTTCATCGACCAGGCTGCTGTAGGCCATGATGGCGTCAAAGAGATAAAGCTCGGTCCATTGCTCACTGAGTTCGTAGGTCTCGTCTTTCTTGGCGTATTTAAAAAACATGACGGCGTCGCTCGGATCACCCCGCCGCGGTGGGAGCGGAGTCGAAGGCAGGTAGGCGGCGGAGTGGGGCCAAGCCGATTTTTCCCGAATCGCCGCCAGCTCAAGGAGGAGCCGATGCGCTGCCGCGGCCAGGGCGTGGACCGAGACATGGTCGTCGCCGACGAACCAAAGCCAAATAGCCGACTCGATCTGGCGGCGCGCGGCGTCCAGCTTGGTCAGTCTAACGAGACGAGGTTTGATGCATCTATCCATGGGTTTTCGAGGGCGCGCGCAGGTAAACTAAGCCCCCGGGAGCGTTAGATTTGAGAATGCCTCGGTGTTCCCATTCTAGTGAATTTGATTTCCGGTTGTCAATCGTCTTGCGCCGTCCCTCCCGAGGCGGAAGCGCCTGATGTATCACCCCTCGCCCTCGCAGGCAATAAAACCGTCATAAGATTTTGCGTGCAACCCGGAGTTGCTCCGCCCACGATGCCGCCATGAACTTCAACAAGAACATCGGAATGATCCTGCTCGCGGTTTACCTGATCCTCGTCGGCATCATCGGGATCACCGGCATCGGCACGGGAATCCTGCTTCCGATCCTGGCCCTGGTCGCCGGCATTTTCATCCTGATCGGCAAATAGCGCGGCGCAGCGCCCGGTTGAGGTGCGGGTGCGCGTTTCCCCTTGGAGCGAGGTGGCGCTGTTTTGGCTTTGTCTTTCCGGCCCGTCGGGCGCAGGCTGCGGCGATGAAGATCCTCACCATCATCGCGCAAGTTCTTTTGGGATTGGTGTTCGTTGTTTTCGGCTTCAACGGCTTTTTTCATTTCATCCCGATGCCGCCGCCACCGGAGGGGTCGCCGGCTGCGCTTTTCTTCACTGCCGTTTCCACGACCGGCTTCATGAAGGTGATTTTCCTCTGTCAGATTGTCGGCGGCCTGCTCGTGCTCCTGAACATCCTGCCGGTGCTCGGGCTTACGATTCTGTGCCCGATCATTTTTAACATCGTCCTCTTCCACGCCACGATGGAGCCGAGCGGCATGCCGATGGCCATCGGCATCGCGATCCTCGCGCTCTTTCTCGTCGGGATGCACTGGAATCACTACCGTCATCTCGTCCGCCAGCCGCAGTGATTGTCCTGCACGATCCGCGGAGCGCGGACTACGTTGCGGCGGGACATCCGGAGCGCCCGGCGCGGGTCGCGCGCAGTGCGGCCTGGCTCTGCGTGAGGCGCATCGCGATTGGGAATGGCGCGAGCCCGGCGAGGCGACGGTCGCAGCACTCGAACGCGCGCACACGCCGGAGCATATTGGGCGGATCCGCGCCGCGGAGCACGACTTTGACGCCGATACGCCGGCCTATCCCGGCATTTTTGGTCACGCCGCGCGCGCTGCCGGCGCGGCCTGCGCGGTCGCCCAGGCGTCGTTAGGCGGGGAACGCGCCTTCAGCCTGATGCGACCGCCCGGGCATCACGCGACGCGCGGGCAGGCGATGGGTTTTTGCTTTTTCAATCACATCGCGGTCGCGGCGCTCGACGCCCTGGAGCAGGGCGCGGAGCGGGTGGCGATTTGGGATTTCGACGCGCACCACGGCAACGGCACGGAAGCGATCGTGACCGGTCACCCTCGGATCGCCTTTGCCTCGGTGCACCAGTTTCCCGGTTATCCCGGGACCGGCACCCGGTCGTCAGGCAACATTCACAATTTTCCCGTCCCGCCTTTTGCCCCGCGCGCGGAGCATTGCGCGGCGGTCGAGCGCGCGCTGGCTGTCCTCCTAGAATTTAAGCCCAGCCTTCTCCTCGTGTCGGCCGGCTTCGACGCCTATGCGGGCGATCCGATCACGCAGATGAGCCTGGCGCAGGAAGATTTTGCCACCTTCGGGACGTGGCTGCACAGGAGTGGGATTCCGGCGGGCGCGATTCTCGAAGGCGGGTATAGCGACGACCTGCCGCTGCTAATTGACGCTTTCCTGACCGGCTGGGAGAGCTGAATTCACGTCGTCTTCTTTTTCGTCGGGCGGGCAGCGTTTGAAGACCACCAAAGTGCCGGCCACCGCCGAGACGATGCTGGCGACGAGGATGCCGATCTTGGCGATTTCGATCTCGGCGTTGTTGACGAAAGCGAGGCTGCTGATGAAGAGCGACATGGTGAAGCCGATGCCGCCGAGCATGCCGACGCCGAGAATCTGGCGCCAGTTCACGCCCGAGGGGAGCGCGGCCAGCCGCAGCCGCACCGCCAGCCAGGCGAAGACGGCGATCCCGAGCGGCTTGCCCAACACCAGGCCGCAGATAATTCCGATGCTGATCGGACTAACGAGATCCTGGAAGACGTCGCCGCCGAGGTAAACGCCGGCATTGGCGAGGGCGAAGAGTGGCATGATGGCGTGCTTGATCCAGGGCACGAGGGCGTGCTCGAAGCGGAGCATCGGCGCCTCCGCGTAGTGGCAATCGGTCGCGAGCAGACTCAGCGCCGCGCTGCGGGTGGCGCTGGCCTCGATCGCGTCCTCGCATTTATCGGCATGCCGAAATTCCCCGAGAATTTTATCACTCCGATCGAGGAAGGCTTCGCTGTCGATGCGGCGATGGCTCGGGATCGTCAGGGCCAGCAGCACGCCGGCCACGGTGGCGTGAATGCCGGATTGCAAAAACCCAAGCCACAAACCGAGCCCGAGGATGATGTAAATGAGCGGGTGGCGCGCGCCGATCCGGTTCATCACGATCAAGGCGAGAAAGAAAACTCCTGCGACTGCGAGACTGATCCAGGAAAGTTGATCGGTATAAAAAAAGGCGATGACGAGGACGGCGCCGATGTCGTCCGCGATCGCGAGGGCGGCCAGGAAAACCTTGAGCTGCGTCGGGACGCGGTCGCCCAGCAGGGTGAGCACGCCGAGCGCGAAAGCGATGTCGGTCGCCATCGGCACCCCCCACCCCGCGACGCCGGGACCACTCTGGTTAAAGAGAAAATAAAACCCGGCCGGCAGGAACATACCGCCGATCGCGGCGAAGAGCGGGAGCGCCGCCTTTTGCAACGAAGCGAGTTCGCCGATCAGCACCTCGCGTTTGATCTCGAGCCCGACGAGGAGAAAGAAAATCGCCATCAGGCCATCGTTGATCCAGAAGTGGATTTCTTTCGAGAGAGTCGCCTCGGCAAAGCCGACGGTGAGCTTGGTGTGCCAGAGCTCGAAGTATGCGTGCGACCAGGGCGAGTTGGCCCAGAGCAATGCGGCCAGGGTGCAGCCGATGAGAAGGATGCCGCCGGACGACTCGAGACGCGCGAATTCCTCGAACGGCTTGGTCAGCGTCTCGATCGTGGTCTTGCCTGGCAGCGGCAGGCTTTTCTGGATTTTTTTCACTTTTTTCTCGGATTCGGCCATCCGGGTGAGTTGTGCATTCTCTCCGTCGCGCTGGTAAATTTATTTGGCAAGCGCAACCGGTGCGGCGATTAGTTCGGCTGTTTCGGGCCGTAGCACAGCTTGGTAGTGCGCTTGAATGGGGTTCAAGAGGTCGCGAGTTCGAATCTCGCCGGCCCGATTCTTCTCTGGTCGGCTTCGCGCAAAAGCCGCGCAAACTCCACCAATTTCGCGCCATACACTCCCCTCGCGTGCAGTCGAAATATCGTTTCGGCGGCAAATTTTAGCCTTCGCCAAGGGTCGGCGGCTCAGAATTAGCTCTCCATTGGAAAATCTTGCCAACCTTCGACCGGTAAACCGTTTACATGACCCGACTGCGCGACCGTTCCATTCAGCAGAAAATCACCATCGTCACGATGGCGATTTGCAGCGTTGTGCTGATTGTGGCCTGCACGGTTCTGTTCCTTTTGCAGGCGCGCACGATCGAGGCGCACTTTGCCCAGCAGGTCGGACTGATCGGAAAAATGACCGCGCACGACAGTGGCTCAGCCGTTGCGGAGAGGGATGCAGAAGCGGCCGGAAGGACGCTGGCGCGATTGAGCGCGATGCCGGCAGTCATGGGCGCACGCCTCGTCCTGAACAATGGCCAGACTCTGGCCCGTTTCGGATCGAAAAGCGGCGAAGCCGCACTGCGGACCACGGTCCCGCATGGGGAATCGACCGCCTTGGGCACTCAAGTTTTCCTGACGGAGCCGATCACGCGAGACGGCGAGCGTGTCGGGGTGCTTTATCTCATGGCGGATTCGCGCCTCATCTCGTCGAGACTGCTCTGGCTTTACGCGGGAACGCTCGTCGTGTTACTGGGGGCCTCGCTCCTTCTTGCCCTGCTTCTTTCCCGGGGTCTGCGGCGGTTTATTACTGGCCCCATCCTCCACCTGACCGCCGCCGCGCGGACCGTTGCCGAGGAAAAAGACTATACCATTCGGGCCCGGAAAACCTGCGGCGGCGAATTGGGCCTGTTGACCGACGCCTTCAACCAGATGCTGGGGCAAATCCAATCGCAGGACAACGCGCTGCAACTTGCCCAGCGCGAGTTGCGCATCCAGGTCGCGGCCCAGGCGCGGCTCACCGCCATTCTCGAAACAACTCCCGATCTCATCGGCAGCGCGGACCCTGCGGGCGTCACCGTCTACCTCAACCGGGCCGGCCGCGAGACCTTCGGCGTGCCGGAGGGCGAGGACATGCCCGCGAAAAAGTTTCTCGATTTTCATCCCGACTGGGCCGCCAAGGTCATCCTCGAGGAAGCGATGCCGACCGCGGTGGAGAAAGGCTCGTGGGCGGGAGATACCGCCATCATCAACCGCATCGGCCAGGAGATCGACGTTTCTCAGGTGCTCATCGCGCACAAGGATTCCGACGGAAAGCTGCGCTCTTTTTCGAGCATCATGCGCGACATGACAGAGCGGCGGCACTCCGACCAGGCTTTGCGCGATTCGCAACAGCGTTTGGTCGAGACCTCCCGCCTTGCCGGCATGGCAGAGGTCGCAACCGGCGTCCTGCACAATGTCGGCAATGTCCTCAACAGCGTGAATGTCTCTGCCAGTCTCGTGGTGGAAAAACTCCGCCGTTCCAAGGCGGAGAAAGTAGGCAAAGCCGCTGCCCTCCTCACCGGCCGCAATGGCGATCTGGGCGATTATCTTCACCGCGACGAGAAGGGCAAAAAGCTGCCCGGTTACCTCACCCAGCTGGGCGAATTTCTCGTCACCGAAAACGAGGAAATCCTGCGCGAAGTCGATCAGCTCGGGCGCAACATCGAACACATCAAGGAAGTCGTGGCCATGCAGCAGAGCTACGCCAAGGTCAGCGGCGCGCTGGAAGATCTGCCCGTGCGCCAATTGGTGGATGACGCCATCGCGATGAACACCGGCGCCTTCGAACGCCACGGCGTCGTGGTTCAGAAGCGCTACGCCGAAGTTCCCCTCGTTCGGGTGGATCGGCACAAAGTCTTGCAAATTCTCATCAACCTCATCCGCAACGCCAAGTACGCGCTCGACGAAGTGCAACGGATCGACAAACGAATCACGATCTCGATTTCCGCGACCGACGAGGAACAGGTCCGCGTGGTCGTGGCCGACAATGGCGTTGGCATCTCGGCGGAAAATTTGACCAGCATTTTTGCGCACGGCTTCACCACCCGCCCGGACGGGCACGGCTTCGGTCTGCACAGCGGCGCGCTCGCCGCAAACTCCATGGGTGGTTCGCTCTCCGTCGCCAGTCTCGGAATCAACCGCGGCGCCACCTTCACCCTCCATCTCCCCGTCATCCCCGCCCTTGTTTCGCAATTATGAACACCATTCCAGCAATGCCGGAGCCGGAAAATCGCCGCATCCTCGTGATCGACGATAATCACGCGATCCACGAAGACTTCCGCAAGATTCTCGGGCCGGTCAGCGCCGAGCTCGCCGATCAACTGGGCGCGGCGGAAGAAGCGCTCTTTGGCGACGCGCCTGAGGTGACCCGCGCCTGGAGTTTCCAGATCGATTCCGCTTTCCAGGGTGAGGAAGGCCTGGAAAAAGTGCGCGCCGCGGTCGCGGCCGGCCAGCCCTACGCTGTCGCGTTCATCGACGTGCGCATGCCACCAGGCTGGGACGGGATCGAGACGATCGGGAGGATCTGGAACGAATTTCCCGATCTCCAGGTCGTCATCTGCACCGCCTATTCCGACTATTCCTGGGACGAAATCTCCAAGGCCGTCGGCAACACCGATCACGTGCTCGTGCTGAAGAAGCCGTTCGACAATGTCGAGGTCCTGCAAATGGCCCACGCCCTCGCGAAAAAGTGGCAGCTCACCCAGATCGCGAACCGCCAGATGGCGGAACTCGACGCGCTCGTCGCGCAGCGCACGGCGGAGTTGCGGCGCGCCAACGAGGAACTTGCGGGCGAAGTGGCCGAGCATTCCGCGGCGGAGGAGATGCTGCGCTGTTCCGAGGAGCGCTTCTCCAAAGCTTTTCATGGAAGTCCGATCCCGATGGCGATCCAGCGCAAGGAGGGCGGCTCGTATCTCGATGCCAACCGCAGCTTTCTGGAATTGATCGGCGTCAGCCGGGAAAGCGCGCTAAACGATATCCACCCGCTTTGGGCTGAGGAAAAAATCGCGCTCCTTCTCGTCCACGAACTCGAATCCGCCCAAGCCGTACGCAACTTTTCCGCCACCATCCGCACCTGCGCCGGGGAAATCCGCGACGTCGTCGTGGCGGCGGAAAATCTCGAGCTCGGCAGCGCACCTTATTACCTCCTCATCCTCCAGGACATCACCGACCGGATGCGCCTCGAGAACGAATTGCGCCAATCGCAAAAGATGGAAGCCGTCGGCCGCCTCGCCGCCGGTGTGGCGCACGACTTTAACAACATCCTCACCGTCATTCTCGGCAACACCTCGCTCCAGTTGCGCAATCCCGGGCTCGACGAAAAACTGACCTCCTCCCTGCAGCAAGTGGTGCAGGCAGCCCAGCGCGCTACCGCGCTCACCCGTCAGCTGCTCGCCTACAGCCGCAAACAGATCATTCAGCGCCGCCCGCTTCTGCTCGGCGAAGTGGTTGGCGACACGGTCGCCATGTTGCGACGGCTGATCGGCGAACACATCGCGATCGAATTGACGCTTCCGCACGAATTGCCGCCGATCTTTGCCGACCCGAGCAACGTCGAACAGGTAATCATGAACCTTGTCCTCAACGCCCGCGACGCCATGCCCGACGGCGGCCGGATCACGCTCAACGCCACCCGCGTCAAAATCGACGCCGCCCGGCGCGCGCTGCATCCCGATGCGCAGATTGGCGAGTTTGTTTGCCTCGAAGTCACCGACACCGGCGAAGGCATGAGCGCGGCCACGATGGACCGGATGTTCGAGCCGTTCTTCACGACCAAGGATGTCGGCCAGGGCACCGGCATGGGACTGGCCACGGTTTATGGTGTGCTCAAGCAGCACGGCGGCTGGGTCGAAGTCCAGAGCGCGCTCGGCCAGGGCACCAGCATCGCCACCTTCTTTCCGCTCAGCGTGGCGGGCGAAGCGCCGGCCGCGGTTCCGGTCGAGACGGTCGCCCCGGAAAATTCCAATCCCGATGGCGTCACCATCCTGGTCGTGGAAGACGAGGAAATGCTGCGGGAGTTCGTCGGCGATGCACTGAGCGCGCTCGGCTATCGCGTCCTCACCGCCGCCAGCGGCCGCGAGGCGCTGGAAATCTGGAGCAGGCACAAGGACGAGATCGATCTTCTTCTCACCGATGTCGTCATGCCGGAGTCGGTCTCCGGCCGCCAGCTCGCCAGCACCCTCATCGTCGACAAGCCCGACCTGAAAGTCATCTTCACCAGCGGCTACAGCGCGGAATTGCTCGGGCCCGAATTCGAGCAGGAAAAGGAACACGGTTTCCTCGCCAAACCGTATCTGCCCGACCGGCTCGCCTCGACCGTGGCGAACCATCTGCAACGCCAGCCGGCGCTGACCCCTTGATCGCCTTGCCCCGCCGATGGCTCCGGCCTAGGCTCACCCGATGCGAATCGCCACTGCGCTTCTTCTCCTCGCCGCGCTCTTCGCCACGCTCGGGCCGGTGAACCAGCCCGCTCTCGCCACCGTCGCGCAGTCGATGCGTGCGAGTTGCTGCGTGAAAGCGGAAGCGAGCCATGCGGAAGGCGATTGCGGCCAGAATATGCCGAAGTCGCAGGAGCAGCAGCAGTGCTGCGCCGCCTGCAACCTCGGGCAAGCGCTGGCCCTCGATGGAACGGCCAGGCTGCTTCCTCCTTCTTCACGCGACGAAAATTTCGCCCCGCACCTTTTCCATTCCCGCTCCCGCTCGGAGCGTCCTCCGACGCCTCCCCCGCGTCATTTTTTCTCCTAAAGCGACGGCTCACCGGCGTTCATTCGCCGGCTGAGGAGTTTGGAGAAGAATTCAACAGGAGGATTTCCATGAAATACCTATTGATGATCATTGCTGCGCTCGCGTTTGCCGGGTCGGCGACTGCTACGTCGCAGTCCGATTGCTGCACCGGCGGCGCTTGCTGCATGGCTCAATTGAGCTGCTGCGCCTAAACAGCGCGGGCTAAATAAAGAGCCCCCGTCGGAGCGATCCGGCGGGGGCTTCTTGCTTTTGCGATCCGCCGCCGAATTGCGGTGTGGGCTCTCCCGCAGTAATCTCCGCGCCTATGTTGAGCGCCGGAATCGTGGGTTTGCCTAACGTTGGCAAGTCCACTCTTTTCAATGCCGTCACCCGCACCCAAAAGGCGCAGGCGGCGAATTATCCATTCTGCACCATCGATCCGAACCTCGGCATCGTGACCGTGCCCGATCCGCGGCTCGAAGTTCTCTCGAAACTTTCGCATTCGCAGAAAATCATCCCGGCCGCGATCGAGTTCGTCGACATCGCCGGGCTGGTGAAAGGCGCGAGCGCGGGCGAAGGCCTCGGCAACCAGTTCCTCAGCCACATCCGGGAAGTGAACGCGATCGTGCAGGTCGTGCGCTGTTTCGAAAATGGCGACATCCATCACGTCAGCGGCACGATCGATCCGGTGCGCGACATTGAGGTCATCAACACCGAGCTCATCCTGGCCGATCTCGCCTCTTTGCAGAAACGCCGCGACCGCCTGCAAAAAGAAGTCCGGGCCGGCTCGAAAACGGCCAAGGCCGAGGACGCTGTCATCGAAAAACTTCTGCCCCATCTCGATTCCGGAAAACCGGCGATCACGCTCGCGTTGACCGAGGAAGAAAAAGTGACTGCGCGCGAATTCTTCCTTCTCACCTCCAAGCCGACGCTCTTCGCCTGCAACGTCGCGGAAAGCGAACTCGCCGCTGTCGCCGGCGGCGCCGACCCCGGCAAGGGAACAGGTTCCGATGCGGCCGGGGTCGACGCCCCCGGCTACAGCGCCGCCGCTCACGTCCGTGCGGTCGAAGACTACGCCCGCACCCATTTCGCGACTGAAGCCGTCGTCATCAGCGCCCAGATCGAAAGCGAGCTGGTCGACCTGCCTGAAGCCGAAGCCGCCGAATACCTGCGCGACCTTGGGGTGCAGGAGAGCGGCGTCGGTGCGCTCATCCGCGCCGTTTATCACCTCCTCGGCCTGCGCACTTACCTGACGACCGGCGAAAAAGAAACGCGCGCCTGGACGATTCACGAAGGCGACAAGGCCCCGGCCGCGGCCGGGGTTATCCATACCGATTTCGAACGCGGCTTCATCGCGGCCGAGACCGTGCACTTTGACGATCTGGTGACGTTAGGCTCTTTCGCCAAGGCGCGCGAAGCCGGCAAACTCCGGATCGAAGGCAAGGAATACGTCGTCAAGGACGGCGACGTGGTCGAGTTCCGTTTCAACGTCTGATTCCGCGCCACCGCGCCCGCCTTGTTTTTAGCGTCGCCCCAGCCCCGGGGACTTTGGTAAGGTGCCGATCGCCAGGAGTCCGGTCATGCCGAACGACGCGCGCAATATTTTCATCAGCTACCGGCGAGCTGACGCTCCCGGGCACGCCGGGCGTATTTACGATTCGCTGGCGCGAGTCTTCGGCGCGGAACGGCTCTTCATGGATGTGGCCGCGATCCAGCCCGGTGAAACTTTCGCAGACCGGATCGACCGGACTTTGAATGCAAGCGGCGCCGTCCTTGTGATCATCGGACGCGAATGGATGAATCGCCTGCAGGCGCCCGAGAGCGAGGGCAAGGAAGACTTCGTCCGGCGCGAGCTTACCACCGCCTTGAAACGCCAGGTTTTGATCGTTCCGGTGCTGGTGGAAGGCGCGGCGATGCCGGCGACGCGGGATCTCCCGGAAGATTTGCGACCGCTCGCGGAACGCAACGCCATCGAGCTGAGCGACTCGCGCTGGGAGCACGACATTGCGCGCCTGAGCAACGCGCTAACCCAGGCGCCGGGCGTGAACAGGCTTCCGACCGCCACCCCGGTGCCCGCCGGGTCGAAGAAGTCGCTCTGGCTCGGCGCAGGTGCCGTCGCCCTGGCGGTGGTTGCGTTCGCTCTCTGGAAAACTTCAACCCAACCAGTCGACCAGGCAGTTCATCTCCCCGCCGCTTCGCCGACGCCTGCCGCCTTGCGAGAACGCATTCTTTTCCACGTCAGCGATCACATCCTGGAGGATTTCCTCCGGCGTTTGACCGCCGCTGTCGAACGGCATGACTGGCGAATGGTCCTGACCCTCTTTCAGGGCTCAAACTTCAAAGGCCAGACAGAAATCGGGATCGACCAACCACAGTACATCGCCGAAGGCCTCGGCCTGCACATGGTGGGCAATAGCCTGATGAAGGATAACGAGCCTATCGAATTCAGGCACTTGAACGAGATCGAGCGGATCGAACTGACCGGTATGACGGGGCCAGACACCCAAAGTCTTCTCACGGTTACCGGTCACGTCCTGCTCCAGAACGGGACGCGCCTCAAGGTAGAGATTCCGCTCCGCCGCACCGAGACGGGCGGCTACGAATTCACGCCGGGCGTCGGCTAGCCCCTCACTCTCCCAGGTAAAGGATCCGGCCGCACTGCTCGCAACTCACGATCTCGAGGCCGCCTTTGACGCGGACGGAGGTGGCCGTGGTCACTTTCATGTGGCAGCCGGTGCAGAATTCGTGCTCCAGCGCGACCACCGCGGCGTCGCCTTTGCTGGCGAAGAGGCGGTTGAAGCGATCGAGCAAATCTTCATCCACTTTCGCGGCCAGATCTTCCCGCTCTTTTTTCAGCTCTTCCAGGCGCGTGCCTAACGTTGCTTCTTTCGAATCCAGATTCGCGACCTGTTTCGCGATCGATTCTTTGGCGGCCGCCGCCTGCTTTTCCTCGACTGCGATCTGCGCCTTGAGGACGTCGGCCTGCTCCATCAATTCCAGTTCCTGGTCTTCCAGGGCGCTGATCTCGTTTTGATAACGCTCGATCTCGCGGCCCATGGCGGAAAATTCGTCGTTCTTGCGCGTCTCGTATTGCTGCGTCTTGAGCCGTGCAATGCTTTCACTGCGCGTCCCGACATCGAGCTCGAGGCGCTTCTTCTCCACCTCGATGTGGCGGGCCTTGTCCTTCGTCGCCTCGAGCGTGGCGGAGGCGGCGGCAACTTGCGCGTCGAGCGATTTGCGCTCCTGCGGCAGGCTCTTCAGCTCGGCTTCGACCTGGCGAATTTTCTGAGCGCGATCCTGCAGGATGAGGAGTTGCTCCAATTCGACTTGCACGCGCGCATGTTAGGAGCGCGCGGGGGCGTCGTCAATCGCCGGGCGTAGCGTCGATTTGCAATCGACGAGGCTCCGATTGCAAATCGGAGCTACGACCTCTCTCGCACCCGCCCGAGCACAATGCAGGCATTGATCCCGCCGAAGCCGAAGGAGTTGCTCAGGATGTGATCGACCTTGAGCTCGCGGCCATGTTGCGGGACGACGTCGAGATCGCAGGCCGGATCGGCATTTTCCCAGCTCAAGGTCGGCGGCACCCAGCCGCGATCGATCGTTAGGGCGCAAAGCGCCGCTTCCATCGCCCCGGTCGCGCCTAACGGATGACCGGTGTACGGCTTTGTGCCGCTGACCGGGATCTTGTAGGCGTGCGCGCCGAAGACTTGCTTGATCGCCATCGTCTCGGTGCTGTCGTTGAGCTGGGTCGAGCTGGCGTGGGCGTTGATGTAATCGATCTGCTCCGGCTCCAGGCGGGCGTCGGCCAGCGTCTCGCGCATGGCGCGAATGCAGGACTCGCCGCCCGGCAGGGGTGTCGTCATGTGGAAGGCGTCGTTGTTCAAACTGTAGCCCAGCACTTCCGCGTAGATGTGCGCGCCGCGCGCGCGGGCGTGTTCCAGTTCCTCGATGATGAGCGAGGCCGCGCCTTCGCCCATGACAAAGCCGTCGCGCAACCGGTCAAATGGCCGGCAGGCGCGCGTCGGGTCTTCGTCAAACTGGCTCATCGTCTTGATGAACGCGAAGGCGCCGAAAGTGAGCTGGCTGAGCGGCGATTCCGCGCCGCCGGCGATCATGACGTCGGCAAAATCATCGCGGATGTAGCGGAGAGCTTCGCCGACCGCGATTGTGCCGCTGGCGCAACTATTGGAGTTGGTCGTGCCCGCGCCGCGAAAGCCGAACTCGATTGCGATGTTGGTGTGGGCGGAGCCGCCGAAGACCTGCAACGCCAGCGTCTGGTTCACCGCCCGGCTTCCTTTTTTCAGGAAATGCGCGTGCTCGGATTCGGCGTTGGCGATTCCGCCCAGCGCGGTGCCGAAGCTGACCCCGATGCGGTGCTGCGGATTTTCGCGCGACCATTCGATCCCCGCGTCATCGAGCGCGAGCTTGGCCGAGGCGACAGAAAACTGCGCATAACGATCGAGCCGCTTCAGCCGGTGCGGCGGGAAAAATTCCTCCGGCGCCCAAAACGGGATCTCGGCCGCGCAATGGGCGTTGAAAATCGAGCTATCGAAACTCTCCAGCCGGCGGATGGGACTTTTCTCCGCCCGCAGCCCATTCCAAAAATTCTCCCGCCCGATCCCGACAGGGGTAATGGGGCCAAGGCCGGTGATGACGGCGCGACGTTTAGGCTGGCCCATGAAGTAAATCCGAACCTCAGGCTTTCTGGGATGCTGTCACGAGATTTTTTTCCACGTGGGCTTTCATCACCCGCAGCGTCTGGTTCGCAACATGATGAATGAAGAAGCCGCCGATGATCGGCTCGGCGATCGGCGCCAGCGCGGCGACCCGAAAACGCAGCACATGCGCGATCTCCACCAGCACCCCGGCCGGCGTCTCCTTAAAGGTCCAGACCACTTTCATCCCGCGGGTGAATTTTTTCAGATGCAGAAACCGCAGCTCCATCCGCTCGCGATCGACGACGAACTCCGAGGTCCAGGAAATCGGAATCCCGGAACGGACCGCGGCCATTTCCACGATGCTGCGCTGCGGATTGCTCTCGAGGAAACGGATCCAGCGGTAATGCGGCAGGATGCGCGGCCATTGCGCGAGGTCGGCCGCCGTCTCGAAGATCGCTTCGCGCGGAGCCTGGATGATGATCGAGTTGCCGGTTTGCATGAATTTTCCTAAAAAGGGAGGTGCAGAATAAACGGCGAGGACCGCCGCGCAATGAATGGACGAGAGTATGGCCCTGGAAATTCGTAACAAATGCGAAAGGTGCGAAAAAAACCTCGCGCCGGTCGACGAAGCTTACATCTGCATCTACGAGTGCACTTTCTGCCCGGAGTGCACTGCGGCTATGGAGCACATCTGCCCAAATTGCGGCGGCGAACTGGTCCGCCGGCCCCGCCCCGCGGCACTGTAGCGCGGCGGACCCGTCCCTCCAATCACCGCCTGCCGGGATACTTAAGCCGATATTGGAGGAAGCATTCCTCCCCGACGGTCCGCGTCTCGATTAACGAGCAGTGGACGCTTGCCGGGAGGAAGGCCGTGCCGCGCCCGGTCAGGGTCGGTGCGTCTTTCCCTCCGAAAATGTAGGGAGCAATGGTGAGGTTGAGCTGATCGACCAACTGCAGCGCGAGCAACCCGCGGAAAAGCTCCGCCCCACCCTCGCAGGCGACTCGCCGCACACCGTACTCGGTCCGCAAAAGCTGCAGCATCCGGCGGAGATCGACCGTGCCCGCTTCGCTCAGGCGCAGCGTCGCCTTTTCGCGCAACGCGACCTGGTATTTCCTCGGCATCCGCGTGGTCGAGAAAATCACAATGCGCGAGAAGTCGGTCTGGAAAATTTTCAGCCCGGGATCGATCCGGCCTTCGTTGGAAACGATGACGCGCAACGGATACGGCGTCTGCCCGCGCGCCTCGCGTTCGGCGCGCATTTTCGGGTCGGGCAGCCCGAGCCGGACGTTGTCGTGCGCCAGCGTGCTCCGCCCGATGAGGACGGCGTCGCCTAACGACCGCATGCGCAAGAGGTGGAGCTTGTCTTCGCGCGAGGTGAAATCGACCGGGGAAAAAGTGCGCGTCGTGATCTTCCCATCCACCGTCATGGCAAAGGTCGCGGCGACAAAAGGACGCGCCGGCTGGCGCTTGGCCGTCGCTTTTTTCGCCGCCTTACTCGGTTTCGGTCTCGGTGATTTCATGCTCCAGCGTCGCCACTTCCTTGCGCATTTCGCTCAGCTTCACGTGTCCCGCCTGGCCGCTCGGTTTGTAAAAGAAATAAACGATCCCGCCCGGCGCGCAGCAGACCAGCATAACGAGAAAACTCATCGAGCCGATCAAAACCGCGACCGCTTCCGGCACCCCGGCCAGCCCGTGGAGCATGATCTGGAAAACTTTCTCGCGCAGACCGACCCCGGCGAAGCTGATCGGCAACGACGAGATCGTGCGCTCGATCGGCATGATGGCGAAGAAATCGATCACCGCAATCTTGGCCCGAAAGGCGTAGGCCACGCAGAGAAAGGTGGCGAAAGTCGCGAGGTGCGCGACGACCGATGCGCCCAGGGCCGCGAGCGTGGCGCGCCAATGCTGCGCGTAAAGATGGTAAGCCGCTGAAAGCTCGATCAGGCGTTCGCGCCCGGGAAATCGTTGCGGCAACTTGTGCGCGAGATTCGCCCCGCTCACGACAAAGGAAGTGAGCAACATCAAAACCGCGCTCCCCAGCACCGCGAGGAGAATCCAGACGAGATTGCGCGTTTCCGGGAGCTGCGTCAGCCAGTCGTATCGCAGGCCGATCAAGGCGCCGGTGATGGCGATGAGCGCGACCAGCCCGACCATGCGATCGAAGACGACGGCGAGGAGCGCACCGGTCGCTTTTCCGGGCGTTTCCTTGAGCAGGAGATAGCTCTTCATGATGTCGCCGCCCGTGCCGCCGGGCAGAAACTGGTTGTAAAACATTCCGATCAGGAAAAGCCCGGCCACCCGCGGAACACTGAGATGGATCCGCTGCACCTTGAGCAAAATGTGCCAGCGAATCGCGGCCGCCACTTCCACCATGAGGTAGGCGAAGATGGCACCCGCGATCCAGCGGTAATCGGCGCTGCGCAAGGCGATGCCCATCTGCGCGCGTTTCTGCGGATCGTGAAAGACCCAGTAGAGAACCGCGAGCGTGACCGCGATCTGGAAAATGGCCGCGAGAATTTTTTTCATTTACCAAAGTGTTCCTGCCAGACCGTGACCGAACGGCGAATCTCCTCGACCGTTTTGCGCGGGCTCATTTCCCAAACGAAAAGACATTCCGGCGCGAGCAGCGGGATCAGTTTGGCCAGTTTCGCGTCGCCGGCAAAGGGCGGCTGGTGATCCTGCGCCGGCCAGATGCAATCCTGGACGTGACAGCCTAACGTTCGCGGACCGATCGCGCGCAGCCATTCCTCGTGATCGACAAAGCCGAGGTTCTCCTTGATCTGAATGTGGCCGATGTCGTGCCAGTAGCCGACGACGGGCGAGTTCAGTTCGTCGAGGAGCGGCGGAATTTCGCGCTCGCTCGGGATCTCCTCGTAGCCACGCCGGCCTTCGATCCCGAGCCGGATGTTTTTCGCCCCGGCATGTTCGATGATCGGCTTGAGGCATTCCTTCACGTTCTCGAGGTAACCGGGCGCGGCCGCCTCGCGCTTCGCGACCGCGTCCACCTTCCGTCGCACATATTCGCGGGAAAACATCTCGCCGGCCTTGGCCAGCGCGATCAACGGCTCGGTCACTGGCTTGATCGGCACTTTCCCGAGATGGAGCACGACGAAAGGAGCGCCCAGGCGGGCCGCGAAATCGATCGTCTGCAAAGTCTGTTTGACCGCGCGCTGCCGTTCCGCGGCCGAGCCGCTGGAGAAAGTGTAGCAATCGGGCGAGGCCCCCATCACTTCCACCGGAAGCGGGCAAAAATTATGCAGGCTGCTGAAACGCACCTTGCCCGCTTCGAACATTTTCTGCACCCCCGGCATGAGCGAGATGCGGATGCCATGCCCGAGCTCGATCTGGTCGAAATCGAACTCGCCCTGGATCTCGCGCAGCATCTCGTCGCCCGCGGTGTGACGGCTGGAATTCCAGCAGGTGGAAAAGGAAAGCATGCGGGCCAGTTCTAGGAAGCGGCGACGGGTTCTGGCGCGGCTGCGTCGGCGATGGTCGCGGGAATTTCATTGAGCCGGCCGCCGATCCAGCTGAGCACGAAAAGCGCCGTCACTCCATAGCCGATGGCGGCGACGGCGAGCGCCGTCCGCATCCCGATCGCGTCTGCGAGGCTGGTCACACCGAGGCCGGTGAGCGGCATCAGTCCGAAAAAGGCCAGGCCCATGACGGCCGAGACCCGGCCGCGCAGATGCGAAGGCGCGCGCTCCTGCACGATCGTGTTCGAGAGTCCGAAAATGAGCGACAAGCCAAACGAAACCACGATGAGCGACGCCGCCGCCCAGACAAAAGCGCTCGCCCGGCTCAGGCCGAGCACGGCAACCATGACTGCGAGCGCGCCGCCCATCATCCAGCTCAGCCGGCGCGGACGCGGAATCGAGACCAGCGTGATGGCGCCGATGACCGAGCCGACGCCCGACGCCGCCATCAAATACCCGAGGCGATCCGGACCCATTTGCAGGACATCGCGCACATAGAGCGGCATCATGACTGAGACCGTCGGAAAAATAAAAATCGTCATCGAAGCGATCATCCCGACCATGGCGAGGCTTGGTTTGTCGGCCCGAACGTAGCGAAAACCATCTTTGATTCCGCTCGCGCGCTTCGCTTCCTCTTCCTGGCTCCCGACCGCGCGTGGCGGCAACGAGAGCAGCGCAATGATGAAGGCGAGAAAAGTAAACGAGTTGGCGAAAAACGCCGTCGCCGCGCCCCACACCCCGACAATCACCCCGCCGACCGACGGACCGACCAGTCGCGCGCAATGAAAAACCGCCCGGTCGAGCGCGACGGCGCCGGCGATTTCTTCGCGCGTCACCAGTTCGGGCACGAGCGCGGAAAGCGCCGGATGTTCAAAGGCAAAAGCGATGCCTAACAATCCCGCGACCGTGATGATGTGCCAGATCTGGATTTGCCCGCTGAAAATGAGGTAGCCAACGACGAGCGCGAGCGCGATCTGCACCACCTGGGTCCAGATGAGGATCTTGCGTTTGTCGAACCGGTCCGCCGCCGAGCCGCCAAACATGGTCAGGAAAATCATCGGCAAGCCGGCGGCGAAATTGACCATGCCAAGCATGACCGCCTTGTCCGTCAGCGTGCTCATGACCCAGCCCTGGGCCATGATTTGCATCCAGGTGCCGGTGTCGGAAATGGAGGTCCCGATCATGTAGCGGCGGAAAGGGCCCGGCCGCAGCAAAGCGAGCGTGCCGCCTCCCCAGGGTTTGGTGCCGGAACTCATCGGATGCAACAGATACGCGGTGAACGCTGGAGCCGCAATTTGCAGGCGTGCACGGCAGTGGCGTTGTCGATTTCAACCATCCCGGGGAAACAGGAGTCCGAGCCGCAACTACGGGCGCTCGTCGATCGGGATGACCTTCTTCCCGACCGGTTCGCCGACGTATTCGCTCAGCGGCCGATAGAGCCGGTTGTCCTCGAGCTGCTCGAGGACATGCGCGCACCAGCCCGAGCAACGCGCGATGGCGAAGACCGGGGTGAAGAGATCGGTCGGAATGCCTAACGAATAGTAAACGGTCGCGGAATAGAAATCGACGTTCGCGTTCAGGTTCTTCTTTTCCTTCATCAACTGCGCGATTCGCTCCGACATGTTGATCCATTTCGGATCGCCCAGTTTCTGGCTCAGCTTTACCGCCATCTTCTGCAAATGCGGCGCGCGCGGGTCGAGCGTCTTGTAAACGCGGTGGCCAATGCCCATGATTTTTTTCTTCTGCGCCAGTTGCTCCTCGATGTAGGCGTCGACTTTGTCTTCGCTCCCGATTTCCTCCAGCATCTGGATCACGCCTTCGTTCGCGCCGCCATGGAGCGGGCCTTTCAAGGTCCCGATGGCGGAGGTGATGGCGGAATAAATATCGCTCAGGGTCGAGATCGTGACCCGGGCGCTGAAGGTCGAGGCGTTCATCCCGTGATCGGCATGGAGAACGAAGGCGACATCGAGGGTATCGACCGCTTCCTGCGACGGATCTTTGCCATCCATGAGGTAGAGAAAGTGCGCGGCCTCGCCGAGATCGCCGCGGACCGGCGGTAATTCTTTCCCCTGCCGCGCGCGATGAAAATAAGCGGCGATGACGCCGATCTTGGCCGTGATGCTGCGGGCACGCTGGAGATTCATTTCCGGCGTCGCTTCCTTGTCGAGGTCCTTGTCGTACAGCCCGAGCATCGAAACCGCGGTCCGGATCACGTCCATCGGGCCGGCACCTTTCGGCGCCGACTTGAGGAAATCGATCACGCCCTGCGGGAGTTCGCGCTCTGAGCGCAAAGTAGCGGCGCATTTCTCCAGCTCGGCGCGGTTCGGCAGCTTGTTGTTCCAGAGCAGAAAGACGACTTCCTCGTAAGTGACCTTGCCCGCGAGCTCGTTAATGTCGTAGCCGCAATAATTCAGCTGCCCTTTATCTCCGACCACCGCACTCAGGCGGGTGGAGTTGGCGACGATTCCTTCGAGACCTTTGGCTGTGACGGGCATGGCTTACTTCTGTCCTTTCATTTGCGCGATCAAAGTATCGGCCATGGTCGCGGGCGTGTCAGCCACCGCGATGCCGGCGGCTTTGAGCGCCTCGATTTTGCCTTCGGCCGTGCCTTTTCCGCCGGAAACAATCGCACCGGCGTGACCCATCCGGCGTCCGGGCGGCGCAGTCGCACCGGCGATAAATGCCGCGACCGGTTTCTGGCAATTGTCCTTGATCCAGGCGGCGGCTTCCTCCTCCGCCGAGCCGCCGATTTCGCCGATCAGGATGATGGCCTCGGTTTGGGGATCGTCGTTGAAGAGCTTCACCGCATCGAGGTGCGACATGCCGTTGATCGGATCGCCGCCGATACCGATGCAGGTGGATTGGCCGTAACCGCGCGAGGTCAGCTGCCAGACTGCTTCGTAGGTGAGCGTGCCGCTGCGCGAGAGCACGCCGACGTTGCCGGGCTTGTGAATGTAACCGGGCATGATCCCGATCTTGCATTCGCCGGGCGTGATGATGCCGGGGCAATTCGGGCCGATGAGCCGCGATTTTTTGCCGAGCATCGCCGCTTTCACCCGCATCATGTCGATCACCGGGATGCCTTCGGTGATGCAAATCACCAGCTCAACCCCGGCGTCGACCGCTTCCAGAATTCCATCCGCCGCGCCCGCCGCCGGGACGAAAATGACGGAGACATTGCAGCCCGTTTCCTGGCGCGCTTCCCAGACGGTATCGAAGACCGGGACCTTGCTTTCAAATTTCTGGCCGCCTTTTCCGGGGGTCACTCCGGCGACCACGTTGGTGCCGTATTCCATGCACTGTTTCGCATGGAAACCGCCCACGCTGCCGGTGATGCCCTGCACGCAGAGTCGGGTATTTTTATCGACGAGGACTGACATTCGTTAGGCTGTTTTGCGTTTGTGCACGACCAGTTTGTTCCCATCCGGATCGCGGAATTGCGCCATCCAGCAGACCGGCGTTTCCATCTTCTCCATGTCGAACGTGACGCCGCGTTCCTGCAACTGCGCGATCGCGGCATCGATGTCGTCCACTTCGAAGGCGATCGTGGTCCCCTCCCGCGAAGGTTGCCAGGCCGGGTGTTGCCCGACACCGATCGTGATCGGGCCGATCTCGTATTCCACCCACGGAACGCCCTCCGCCTGCGACGCCGGCTTCAATTCCAACGTCTCTTCGTAAAATTTGCGCGCGCGGGCGAAATCGCTCACCGCGATCGCGACGAAAGCCACTTCCCTGATCATGATTTTCCCTCCGCGGCCTTGACCGCTTTTTGCGCGGCGTCAGCCAGATCGTCCGCGGCGATGACCGCGAGACCGCTGTCCGCGATTAACTTCTTGCCCGCATCGACATTTGTTCCTTCCAGCCTAACGACCAGCGGGACCGGCAGATTAACCGCCTTAACCGCGTCGATGATGGCCTGCGCGATGACGTCGCATTTCATGATCCCGCCGAAGATGTTGACCAGGATCGCCTTCACGTTCTCGTCCGAAACGAGGAGCTTGAAGGCGTCGGTCACCTGTTCCTTGGTCGCGCCGCCGCCGACGTCGAGGAAATTGGCCGGGCTGCCGCCGTAAAATTTGATGATATCCATCGTCGCCATGGCGAGGCCGGCGCCGTTGACGAGGCAGGCGATGTTGCCGTCGAGGCCGATGTAATTGAGGCCGTGTTTCGAGGCCTCGACTTCGCGCGGATCTTCCTCCGCCGTGTCGCGCATGGCCGCGATCTCGGGATGCCGATAAAGCGCGTTGTCGTCAAAGTTGAATTTCGCGTCGAGCGCGAGGACTTCGCCTTTTTTCGTCACGACGAGGGGATTTACTTCCACCATCGAGCAATCCGACTCGATGAAGGTGCGATAAAGTGCGCTGAAAAGTTTCGCCGCCGGCTTGATCTGGTCGGACTTGAACCCGAGTTGCTTCGCCAGCTTGCGCGTCTGGAACGGCTGTAACCCGGCCAGCGGATCGACCGGTTCGCGCATGATTTTCTCGGGCGATTTCTCGGCCACGGATTCGATTTCCACGCCACCTTCCGTGCTCGCCACGATGAGGGGGGCGCTGGTTGCGCGATCGAGCAGCACGGCAAAATAAATTTCCCGCTCGATGTCGACCGATTCCGCGATCAGCACCTTGTTCACGACGCGCCCGGCCGCGCCAGTCTGGTGGGTCACGAGCGTCTGGCCGAGCATCTTGCCTGCGACGTCGCGCACTTCCGCCGGGGAATTCACAAGATGCACGCCGCCCTTGAACCCGTTCGCGAAAGTCCCCTTCCCGCGCCCGCCGGCGTGGACCTGCGCCTTCACGACCAGGTCGTTCGTTCCCAGCTCGCGCGCGATTGCTTCCGCTTCTTCCGGCGTGTCGGCAACCTTTCCACGAGGGGTGGCCGCACCGAATTTTTGCAGCAGTTCTTTCGCCTGGTATTCGTGAATGTTCATGCGGGTTGCGCGAGCGTTTCACTAAGCCCGCGAAGTGCACGGCGAGCAATCGTTTTCTTGGCGCGCGGGCACTTTGCTCTCATCCCTTCGTCCAGGGAGCTTTAGAGCATCGCGAGCGTCTGCTTTTTCCTCGGCGGAGGAAAGGCCGCATCCAAGTCGGACAAATCTTTTTCGCTGAGCCGCAACTTTGCCGCGGCGGCGTTGGCCCGAACGTGATCCGGATCGGAAGCTTTCGGAATTGCGATCACCTGCGGTTGGCGCAAAACCCAGGCGAGCGCGATTTGCGCCGGCGTCGCGTCGTGGCGCCGCGCAATCTCCACCAGCGCGGGGTGTTGCAACAAATCACCGCCCTGACCCACGGGCGAATACGCCATCACTGGCAACCGGTGGACGCGGCTCCACGGGAGGAGATCGAATTCGATCCCCCGCGCCTCGAGGTTATAAAGAACCTGGTTGCTGGCACAGGCGGACCGATCCAGTTCCTCGAGATCGGCCACGTCGAAGTTGGAAACGCCCCAGTGCCGAATCTTGCCTTCGGCACGAAGTTTCTCGAAGGCCTCGACCGTTTCCTCCAGCGGCGTGCTTCCCCGCCAATGCAGCAGGTAAAGATCGATCACCTTCGTCCGCAGGCGGCGCAGGCTGCGCGCGCACGCTTTCGGCAGCGCGGTCGCGTTCGCATTGTGCGGATAGACCTTGGTCACGAGAAAAACGTGGTCGCGCTGACCCTCGATCGCCTCCGCCACCACTTCCTCAGCGGCGCCTTCGCCGTACATCTCGGCCGTGTCGATCAGCGTCATTCCGAGCTCGATCCCGAGACGCAAGGCCGCGACTTCCTGCGCGCGCTCGCGTTTTCGCTCGCCCATTTTCCATGTTCCCTGTCCGAGAATCGGAACCTGGATTTCGCCGGCCAACGACACACTTTTCATGAGGCGCACTGGTACGCAAAAAACGCGCTCTCCCGGCGAAGCCAAAAGAGTCGCGTCTTCGCTTTTCCTTGGCGGTCTATTGCTTGACGATCTCGGCGTTCTCCAGCATCGACATGCCGCCGTTGCTCGCCATTTTGCCCTTCAAGGTCACGGTCTTGCCGGCGAGGGGCGCGAGCTGATCATTCATCGGCTTGTGCGCGCCGACCACGAGGTAGGCTTTGCCTTCGCTGACGATGCCGACCGGGCCGCCGCCCTTGATGCATTTCTCGCCACAGCTGGCGTGTTTCTCGCCCGTCGCATTGTGGTCGATGTAGCACATCAGATCGACGATCTCGCCCGTCAATTCTTTGGTCGCGGTGTCAGCTTTTTTCGCGGGCTCCCCTTCAGCGAGGGCGAGCGGGGCAGTCGCCAGCGCGGCGGTGAAAGCGAGCGTGACCGCCAACTTCATAAACTTTGGAACTCTTTCGGTGGTTGAATACATGGGAGAAACGTCCGCCCGAAGTGCACCAGGGTCAATTCGCGGACGCTCAACTTTTCTCGCCCCGCTCGATCAAACGCGCGAATTCGGCGAAGAAATAGCTCGCGTCATGCGGTCCGGGCGCAGCCTCAGGATGGTACTGCACGCTGAAAATCGGCAGCTCCCGGTGCCGCATGCCTTCGACGGTGCCGTCGTTCAGGTTGATGTGCGTCACTTCGACGTCGTTAGGCAACGACTCCGGATCGACCGCGAACCCGTGATTTTGCGAAGTGATCGCCACCTTGCCGGTGACCAGGTCCTTGACCGGCTGGTTCCCGCCGCGGTGGCCGAACTTGAGCTTAAAAGTGCGCCCGCCAAAAGCGTAGCCGAGCATCTGGTGCCCGAGGCAGATCCCGAAAATCGGGACGCGCCCCATCAGACCGCGCACCGCTTCGTGCGCGTAATCCAGGACCGAGGGATCGCCCGGTCCGTTGGACAGAAAAACTCCATCAGGCTTGTAAGCTGAGCGCCTCTTCCGCCGTCGCCGTCGCCGGCAGCACCGTCACGCCGAAACCGTTCTGGCGCAGCCGGCGCAGGATGTTTTCCTTCATCCCGTAGTCGTAGGCGACGATCCGGTGCCGGATCGGCGGGAGCTCCGTCTTTTTTCCGTTTTCCGTTTTCCAAACCGCGCTCGCCGTATCCTCCGGATCCCAGGTGTAAGCCTTCGGCGTGGTCACTTCGCGCACGTAATCCATCCCGATCACGCCTTTGCCCTCGAGCGCGCGGCGGACGGCTTCCTCGGGCGCCATTTTCTCGGTCGTTAGGCAAGCCTTCATCGCGCCCCGCGTGCGGAGGTGGCGGGTGAGAGCGCGGGTGTCGATTCCCTGCACGCCGGGGATTTTCCATTGGCGCAGATAATCATCGAGCGAACTCTCCGAGCGCCAATTGCTCGCCACTTCGCTTAGCTCCTCGATCACAAATCCGCGCACGTGCGGCAGGCGGCTTTCGGCGTCGGCCTCGTTCGTGCCGTAGTTGCCGATCAGCGGGTAAGTCATGGCCACGATCTGGCCGCGGTAGGAAGGATCGGTCAGCACTTCCTGGTAGCCGGTCATGGAAGTATTGAAACAAATCTCGCCAACGCAGGTGCCGGTGGCGCCGAAAGATTCGCCGCGGAAAAGCCGGCCGTCCTCGAGCGCGAGAAGCGCCTTGAGCGAACGCGGAGCGGGCTGCGGCATCGCTTCGATGTAGCCGTCCTCCGCCCGCGCGTCAAAAAAAGCGCCCGGATCATCGTCGACCCGGGCGCCAAGGTATTACCCCATCAGTGCCGTTTAGGTGGAGTTCCCGTACCCTTCTGGTAACGGGCGGGTGACCGCCGCTGGAGCGTCTGACTTCCAATTAAGGCATGCCATCTTCTCCGAACGACCTAGCCCCCTTTGCTAACAACATCGGTCCGGGATTCACACCAGTAATCTCGAACACCGCAGGGTAAATTCAGAAAGTTGTCGATAGAGAGCTGAAAGTAGACGCGAAAAGGTCTTTGAACCTTCAACTCTCAAGCAACAACTCTCGGAATCCTCAAAGAACTATTCGCGCAGTTCCACGCTCAATTGGTTTCGCAACCGCTCGCGAATCCGGTCGTGCGCAGCACTCACTTCATCGGAAGTCAGTGTCCGGTTTTTGTCCGAGTATGTCAATGAATACGCCAGTGATTTTCGCCCCGCGCCGATGTGCTCCGCGCCTTTGCCGCTGAAGAGATCGAAGAGCTCGACCGTGGCGAGGAGCGGCTCGTTCGCGCTTTTGATCGCGGATAATATTTCGTCGTGACTCAATGCCTCCGGCGCGATCAGCGCGATGTCGCGGCCGATGGAGGGGAAACGCTGCAGCTCGCGAAACTGGCGCGCGCCCGCGCTCGCCTCGAAGTCGTTAGGCAAATCCACCTCCGCGACGAAGACCGGTGTGCTCGCGCTGCTCTGCGCCGAGACGAGCTGGCCGCCGCGACCGCGTTTCTCGCCGTCGAAGAAAATCTCGGTCGCGAGCGCAAACTCCGCGCCTTCGCATCGTCGCATCGTCACTTCTCCCAGGCCGGCGGCTGCGAGTGCGCCCTTCAGATCGTAAAGATCGAGCGCGCGCGCCGAGCTGTTGCGCCAATGCGTCGAAGCGACGGCATTGCCGCAGAGGAGAATCGTTAGGCGGCGAACTTCGATGCCGTCGGGCGGAAGGAAGACGCGACCGATCTCGAAGAGGCGCACGCTTTTCGCGCCCGCGCGCACGTTGCGCTCCAGGGCCGCGATCAAACCTGGCAGCAGGCTCGGCCGGAGCGCGACGTGGTCCTCGCTCAACGGATTGCGCAACTCAACCGCGGTAGCGGCGAAGCCCGTGCCTAACGTCTGCCGTCCGACCAGCGCGGAGGTGCGCGCTTCCGAAAATCCGCGCGCGACCAATCGTTGCCGCAGCTGCATTTCAAAATCGTAGCGGCGATCGGCCGCGGATACCGGCGTGAACCGGCTGCGATCGGCGGCGGGAATCTGGTTGATCCCAAAGACGCGCACGACTTCTTCGATCAGGTCCACTTCGCGCCGCAAATCGGAGCGATAACTCGGAATGCGCCAGCTCGCCTGCTCCGCGGTCGCGCCGAGTTTGTGGACGCCGAAACCTTCGAGAATCCGATCCACTTCGACCGGCGCGACGACGGCGCCGAGCAGCTCATTGCAGCGTGCATAACGCAGGCTGAACCCCGCCGGCGGCGCGGGCAAAGTGCCCGCCGTGATCGTCTCGTTAGCCGGTTCGCCGCCGGCAATCTCGCGAATTAATTGCGCGGCCCGCTCCGACGCGCGCAACACCATTCCAGGATCAACGCCGCGTTCGAAACGATAACTGGCGTCGCTCGGGAGACTCAGATTGCGCGCGGTGCGGCGAATGTTGCAGGGCAGGAAATAGGCGCTCTCGAGCAGGACGTTGCGCGTCGTGCCGGTCACGCCGGTGTCTTCGCCGCCCATCACCCCGCCGATCGCGACCCCGCGTGCGGCATCGGCGATGAGCATGTTCTTTTCGTCGAGCTGGTAGGTGCGGCCGTCGAGGGCGAGAAACTTTTCGTTAGGCTCGGCGAGCCGCACGTTGATTGCGCCTTCCAGCTTGTCGGCATCGAAAGCATGCAGCGGCTGGCCGAGTTCGAGCATCACGAAATTGGTAATGTCGACAATGTTGTTGATCGCCCGCAGGCCGACCGCCTCCAGTTTCGCGCGCAGCCAATCCGGGCTCGGACCGACCGTGATTTTCTCGATCCGGCGCGCGGAATAAAACGGGCACTCGTTAGGTGCGCTGATCTGCACCGCAGCGCCGGTCGCGGTCGGCGGCTCGGCGATTTCGAGCGCGCGGAGCGGTTTTTGGGTCAGCGCCGCGATTTCGCGCGCGAGTCCGTAGTGGCTGAGGAGGTCGGCGCGATTCGGGGTGATCTCGACGTCGAGGATGGTGTCGTTAGGGAAAATTTCGCGGATCGGCGCGCCGATTTTTGCCTCGGGCGAAAGAATGAGGAGACCGTCGGCGTCATCCGCGAGGCCGAGTTCTTTGCCGCTGCAAAGCATCCCCTGCGATTCCACCCCGCGCAGTTTGCTCGCCTTGATTTTGAAGTCGCCCGGCAGGACCGCGCCCGGCTGCGCCAGCGGCACCTTGTCGCCGATCTTGTAGTTCTTTGCTCCGCAAACAATCTGGCGCGGCGTTCCGCTGCCGTCGTCGACCTGGCAGACGCTGAGGCGGTCGGCATTTGGGTGCGGCGCGGAAGCGTTGATCTGCGCGACCACGACATTCTCGAAATTCGCGCCGCGGTTCTCAATCCCCTCGATCTCCACCCCGGCGAGGGTGAGCAGTTCGGACAGCACCCCGACGTCGCCGGGCAGCTCGACAAATTCTGAAAGCCAGTTCAGCGAAAATTTCACGATGCGAACTGCTCCAGAAACCGCAGATCGTTCTGCGCGAAGAGCCGGATGTCGGGAATCCCAAAAAGAATCATGGCCAGCCGGTCCATCCCGAGACCGAAGGCAAACCCGGTCCACTTTTCCGGATCGTAGGCGGCGTCGCCGCGAGCGCGATTTACTTCCTCGTAAACGGCCGGGTGCACCATCCCGCAGCCGCAGACTTCGATCCATTTTTCGCCGCTTTTGAGCGCCTTCGATTTCACATCGATCTCGAAACTCGGCTCGGTGAAGGGAAAATAATGCGGCCGGAAACGAACCGCGGTGTCGGGCCCGAAAAGTTCGCGCAGGAAATATTCGAGCGTGCCCTTGAGGTCGGCCACGCTCACCCGCTCGTCGACGTAGAGGCCCTCGATCTGGTGAAATTGCGCACTATGCGTGGCGTCGACTTCGTCGCGCCGAAACGCCGCCCCGGGCGCGATGACGCGGATCGGCGGCGGCGCCGAGACCATGGTGCGGATCTGCACCGTCGAGGTGTGGGTGCGGAGGAGCCGGCCGTCGGGCTAAAAAGAAAGTGTCCTGCTCGTTCCGCGCCGGGTGATCGGGCGCGGTGTTGAGGGCGTCGAAACAATGCCATTCGTCCTCGACATCCGGACCCTCGGCGAGGGCAAAGCCCATCCGGTGAAAAATCCCGATGGCGCGATCGAGCATCTGGGTGAGCGGATGAATCGCGCCGATGTCGTTAGGCGTACCGGGGAGCGAAATGTCGACCTCGGCGAGGGCGCCGGCTTCGCGGGCGCTACGGAGTTTCTCACCCGCGGCCTCCAGCGCGGCGGTGACCGCGGTACGGACCTGGTTCAGGAGCTTGCCCACGACCGGTCGCTCCTCTTTTGAGAGCGACTTCATCTGCTCGCCCCAGGCGGCAATGGTGCCGCTGCGGCCGAGGTAGCGGACGCGGGTGTTTTCGAGGGCGGTTTCGTCGCTGGCGGAGGCGATTTCGGCCAGGGCGGCGTCGCGCAGCTCTTCAAGCGGGTGATTCACGTTAACTCCTGGTGTTTCGGCCTTTACCATAGGCAATAACGCGCCCCTGACGCGTCGTGGAAGGGTTATTGCAATTAAGAATGGTCTCCCGACGGATAAGGGATGGGCTATTACGTACCGGACGGTCTCCTGACGGATCAGGGAGGGTCTGCTGCATGGAGGAACCGCCTCCTGACACGTCAGGATGGGGGTCCGCATGTCGGAGAGGCCCGCTCACGCGTCAGGATGGGTCTGCTGCATGCAAAAGAGGCCCGCTGATTACCCGGAATCGGGGTCGGCGGCGCGCTAGGCGGCCGCTTTTTTGCTCTTGGGCTCGTTCTGCTTCTTCTCGAGCGCGCTTTTCACCTGTTCCATGATGCCCTTGAAGGCAACGGCGTCGGTTACTGCGAGATCGGAAAGAATCTTGCGGTCGAGGCCGATGCCGGCGGCCTTGAGGCCCTCGGCGAAACGGCTGTAGGTGAGGCCTTCGGCGCGGGCGGCGGCGTTAAGACGCTGCACCCAGAGCATGCGGAAATTGCGCTTGCGGGTCTTGCGATCGCGGTAGGCCCAATACTTGGCCTTCATCATCGCGTCTTTCGCGTAACGGAAAAGTTTCGATCGGCGGCCCCGGTAACCCTTGGTGGTGTCGAGGACGCGTTTGCGGCGCTCCCGGCTGGCGGGCGCGTTAGTGGCTCTAGGCATGTTGTTATTCCCCGCCGAGGCGGGGCTCCTGTTTCAGCGAATCGTTCTTGTGTTTAAAGTAAGGCTTGCCCGACCTCATTCGCTGATTCGGCCAGCTCTTGCGAGCCCGGACCAGGTGGGCAAAGAATCCCGCGCGACCAGCGCAGCGGAGGCCCATAGTAAACCTGAACCGCTGTTGCTCAAATCGTTTTTCTGCGAGGCTCTCCGGGTCGCTTATTCCAGCAAATGAAAAGCTTCCTGCGCAAACTGCACCTGATTCCTGATGAGCGCGCCCGCAAGGAGGAGCGCCGGGCGGAGAAGGAAGCGCGCAAGCGGGTGCGGCCAAACGCGCGGCTCTCCTACGCCGACCACATGACCAACCTGCTGGCGGAAAACGATCCCGCGACGGCGATGTCGCTTGCGGTCGGGGGCGATTACGAGGTCATGGGGGAGGCGTTGCGCGAGCGGCTGGTGCGTTTCGGGCTCCAGCCCAACGATTACCTGATCGATGTCGGCTGCGGCTCGGGCCGGCTGGCGTTTGCCCTCGCGCGTTCGCCCTGGCGCGATTCGATTCGTTATCTCGGGATCGATATCGTGCCGGAGATGCTGGCGTTTGCGGCGGAGAAATGCGCGCGGCCGGGCTGGCGCTTCGAAGTCGTCGCGGAGCCGAAAATTCCCGAAGCCGACGGGGTGGCGCAGATGGTTTGTTTCTTTTCCGTCTTCACCCACCTGCTGGAGGAGGAATCGTTTCTCTACCTCGAGGAAGCGCGCCGCGTCCTGCAACCCGGCGGCCGGATCGTCGCCTCCTACCTCGATATCGCTGATCCGAAACACTGGGAGATTTTCGAGGCCAACGTCCGCTCGGCCCGGGTCCGGCAAGAGAAACCGATGGATATTTTTCTCGCGGAAGATTTCTTCAACACCTGGGCGGAGAAACTGGACCTCGCGATCCTGGAAACGCGCGCGCCCGATTGCGGGCAGCGGACCTGCATCCTGCAGAAACGTTAGGCAATTGGACGCCGCCAAAGCAGCCAGGCGAGCAATCCAACGCCGGCGCCGCCGAGGTGGGCGAGCGATGAGACCGATCGACATCCCGGCGAGTTGCTGGGCCGCGCCGATGATCTGAAAGGCGACCCAGAGGACGAGCGCAAACCAGGCCGGCAGTCGAATCCAGCGAAAGTAAAACCAGTAACGGAAGAGGAAACCGAGCCGGATGCGGGGGAATTGGAGGGCGTAGAAAACAATCACGCCCGCGATCCCGCCGCTCGCGCCGATGGAGGGAATGTTTGCGCGCGGATCGGCCGCGATGTGCAGGAGATCGCCAACCAGCGCCGCGACCGCGATGAGGAGGAGGTAGCGCGGCCAGCGCAGGAAGTTCTCCACGTTGTCGCCGAAGACGAAGAGGAAATAGAGATTCCCGAGAACGTGAACCACGCCGGCGTGGAGGAAAAAGGAGGTGAAAAAAGTCAGGCCGTGATGCCGCCCCGCCTGCGCCGGGATGAGTCCGTATTCATCCACCCACGCGCGCAGGTCGGAGAAGGTTGCGACGCTTACCAGCACGATCGTTAGGCAAAGAAACCACGTGATCCAGGGCCGCGTTTCCTGCGCAGGCGCGTCGAATTCCACCGGCACGCCGAAAAAGGCCGCGACTTGTTTCCACCATTCGTCCGGCGGCCGGGAATCGAAGTCGCTGCCCTCGGCTTCGTCGGCCAGGCGCTGCACTTCCAGCATCGCGATCGCCTGGCGCGCTTCCGCCGGCAGTGGCGGCGGCGCGGGGGTGACCGGTCGCGGGGTCATCCCGGCCATTTCATCCGCATCGAACCAGACGAAATGGCAAAGCCGGCAGACATCGATCGCCGGCGAAGTCTCGGCCGTCGTCGGCAAGGGCGACCTGGAGCATCGGACGGTCGCAACAGGGACAGGCGCGGTCGCCGGTCGGCGGATTTGTCAGCACCCGCCGCCAGAAGGGGTTGATCGATTCATTCGTAAAAGTGCGACGCAAAAGCTCGACGCTGATCGCGCGCCCGCCGCACTGTTCGCAGGCCCAAAAGACGCCGTGCGCCATTCGCACCTGGCCGAGCGGCAGACGGCAGGCCGGGCAGATGAATTCCTCGCGCACGCGCGCAAACTAAATTGGAATTGGCCCGGAACGGAAGCTTTCCTAGTATGGCCCGGTGCATCAGCTGCGCCGCCATCGTCTGCTCATCCTCGTCCTGATCTGCGCCTTCTGGACCGGGCTGATCCTGCTCGGGCGACAATGGGTGGCCGCGCCCTTTATTTCCGCGCCCTGGCGCGGCGAGCAGGCCTTTGAGGATCTGCTCCGGCGCGAAGGACGGACAACACCGGTCCGAACCGATTTTGTCTTCCTCGGGATCGACCAGAGCACGCTCGAAATGCCGCCACTCTCGCCGGAAGAGCTGGCGGATAACCGCGCCTTCCAGCTCATGACCGAGCGGCCCTTTCCCTGGTCGCGCGAAGTGTGGGCCATCCTGCTCGACCGGCTTTTCGCGGCCGGCGCGCGCCTGGTCCTGTTCGACCTCGTCTTCAGTCCGCCTAACGACGGCGACGCGGCCTTCGCCACGGCCCTGGAAAAATATCGGGACCGGGTCGTGCTCGGAGCCAACATCGACACGGCCAAGCTCCAGATTGTCACCCCCAATACCACCCTCATCCCGCCGCCGCAGACTTCCGATCCGCGCGTCGGCTACGTCAATTTCTGGCCGGATATTTTTGTCGATAACAAGGTGCGGGCCGCGGCCTTCACCACCTCGGAGCGGCAACTGGCCGGGCAGGCGCCCTTCCCCGGCGACGAGGTCTTCACCTCCTTTGCCGCGCGCGGGCTGGAGCAACTGGGCCGCGCCGAAGATGTCCCGCGCGATCAGCGCGCGCATCTCCTGCGCTTCAGCGAAGTCGGCGCCTATCCGCCGCGCACGCTTTATGAAGTGTTCGATCCGAAATTGTGGAAAGCGAATTTCCAAAACGGCGAATTCTTCAAAGACAAAGTAGTGATGATCGGGGCTGCCTCCCAAATCGCGCACGACGTCGTCGCGACCCCGATGAATCAAAACACGCTCGGGCCCGCGCTTCATCTCGAGACCATGGCCGCTGCTCTGGGCCATCAGTTCCTGCAGGCGACCCCGCCCAACTGGATGTTTGGCCTGGTCGGGGCGGGCGGAGTCGCGGCCTGGCTGCTGATCGCGTTCGTTAGGCGGCCGCTCTTCTGTCTGATCGCACTCTTCGTCATCAGCGCGCTCTATCTCCTCGCCAGCCGCCTGGCCTACGATCGCCTTGGTTTCCTTCTCCTCACCGTGCCGGTGCTGAGCGCGTTTTTGCTCAGCGGCGCTTCTTCCTTGGGGTTCGAGTATGTCCTCGAGCGGTTGGAAAAGCTCCGCACCCGGCGCACGCTCGAGCGCTACGTCTCGAAAAACCTGGTCAAGGAAATCCTCGATAATCCGGGCGGGTTCTACAGCAGCCTGAAGGGCGTTCGCATCCCGGCGACGGTTTTGTTTTCCGACATCGTCGGCTTCACCAGCCTGACGGAGAACGCCGATCCCGAGGCACTGGTGAAGCAGCTAAACGAATACCTCAGCCGGATGACGGCGGCGGTCTTCGAAAACAACGGGACGCTCGACAAATTCATCGGCGACGCGGTCATGGCGGTGTGGGGCAACGTCCGCAGCCGCGGACCGCAGGAGGACGCCCGCATGGCAGCGCGGGCCGCGCTCGCGATGCGGCGCGAGCTGCGCATCCTGAACGATCGCTGGCACGCCGCCGGGATCGCGCCCTTCGCGATCGGGATCGGGATCAACCAGGGCGACGTCCTCGGCGGTAACATCGGCTCGCAGGAAAAGGCCGATCCGACCGTGATCGGCGACGCGGTCAACCTCGCCTCCCGGCTCGAAGGCCTAACGAGAACTTACGCGGTCGATATTATCCTCGGGCCGACGGCGACGGAGTTGGTGCGCGAGCAGTTCCACGTCCGCTCAGTCGCGCGGGTGCAGGTGAAAGGAAAATCGGAGCCGGTTGAAATCGCGACTCTGATTGGCGAACGGGGCGAAAAAATCGACCCGGATTTGCTGCGGCATCTCGAAACCTACGAAGAAGGTTTTCTGAAATTCCGGCAGCGCGATTTCGAGAATGCGAAAATTTTGTTCTCCCGCTTTCTCGAATTCTACCCGACCGATCACCTCGCGAAGATGTACCTGGAACGGGCGCTCGAATACGAAGTCGCGCCGCCGGCCGAGGAATGGAACGCGGTCGAGGTCTTCAAGAAGAAGTGATTCAACCCGGAGTCTTGCTCTCCGTTGGAACACCTGATACTGCTCCCGCCATGCCGAAACTTTCCGTTTTCCTGGAAGATGCCAAAGCGACGCATGAATTGACCGAGGAACGAATCACGATCGGCCGCGGACCCGATAACACGCTCCAGATCGATGACCCGTCGGTCTCGAGCCGGCACGCGCAATTGCTCCTGATCGACGGCCGCTACCAGCTCAAGGATCTCGACTCCACCAATGGCACGCGGGTGAACAGCGAAGCCATAACCGACACTTTTCTGCGCGTCGGCGACCGGCTGCGTTTCGGCAAAGTCGAGGCGCGTTTTGAATCGGACGCGACCGGCGAAGCGCAGCCGCTCCCGGAAGCCGGCGAGATTGAGGCCCGACCGGCCGAAATGAGTGCCAAGCCGGCCGATTTTGCCAACGCCTCCCCTTTCCCAAACCGGCAGAAGGAAAAAGATCCGACGGCGACCGCCATCCTGGCCGCGGCGGCGGTCGCGATCCTGGCCTTCCTCATCAGCATGCTCGGCCTGCTGCAAATTCACGCGCCGCAATAGCGCTGCCGAATCTCGTCCGGGGTCGCGCCCTGCTCGCGCAGGGTGCGCAGGCTGAGCGCGTCATCGCGCTTGGCCAGCCGTTTGCCCGAGGCATCGGTAACGAGCGGAAGATGACAAAAATCCGGCGGCGCCAGGTCGAGCGCGCGGTAAAGCAGCAGCTGCCGGAAAGTGGAGCGCAGCAAATCCGCTCCGCGCACCACTTCGGTAATCTGCATCTCCGCATCGTCGACCACGACAGCGAGCTGATAGGCCGGCACGTCGTCTTTTCGCCAGACCACAAAATCGCCGAACTCAACCCCGGCGACGGCGCGCTGCGGACCGGCGGAGCGATCGGAAAATTTCAGCGCTTCGCGCTCCGGGACGCGAAAACGCCAGTTCACACCGGCGGGGTCGGCCGCTTCCGGAATCGTTAGGCGCGCGGGCCGGCAGGTGCCGGGGTAAATCGGTTCTTCATCCTCGGCGTGCGGCGCGGCGGCCGCGCTCAGGACATCGCGCCGGGTGCAGGTGCAGGGATAGATCAGCCCGCGGTCGCGCAATTGCTCCCAGGCCTTGAGGTAGAGCGCACGGCGTTCGCTCTGCAAAACCGGAGCGCCCTCCCATTGCAAGCCGAACCATTCGAGGTCTTCCATGATCGCAGCGCGGAAATCCGGCCGGCAACGATCGCGGTCGAGATCCTCGATCCGCAAAAGCAACTCGCCGCCGCGGACGCGCGCACGTTCCTGCGCTCGCCAGAAAGTGACGGCGTGCCCGACGTGCAGATAGCCGGTCGGCGAAGGCGCGAGCCGGCCGCGGTAAGGGATTTCAGATTGCAAAATTCAGATTTCAGATTGAAAGGCCATTCCCGCAATTTGAAATCTTTCATTTGAACTCTGCAATTCCCAGCCGGCTTCTTCTTTTCGATATCGACGGCACCCTGATCGATTCCGGCGGCGCTGGGATTCAGTCGCTCCGGGACGTTCTGCAGCAACAATTCGGAATCACGGACGACCTGCATGGAGTGGAGATCGCCGGCAGGACCGACACCGGGATCGTGCACCAGATTTTGCGGAGGCAGGAGATCGCGGTGAACGAGCAGACGACGACGGCGTTTCTCGATCTCTATGTTGAGTTTTTGGCGCGGGAACTTCCCCAGCGCCACGGGACGATCCTGCCGGGCGTGCGCGAGCTTTTGCTCCGGCTGCGGGAGCGGCCGCAAAACGTGCTCGGGCTGCTTACCGGCAACCTGGAACGCGGCGCGAAATTGAAACTGTCGCATTACGGGATCTGGGATTTTTTTGAGTTCGGCGCTTTCGCCGACGATCACCACGATCGCAACGAGCTCGGGCCGTTTGCGCAACGGCGGGCGCGGGAGCGGCACGCGATCGATTTCGCGGCGGCGGAGATCGACGTCATCGGCGACACGCCGCACGACATCGCGTGCGGAAAAGCAATCGGCGCGCGCACGATTGCGGTCGCGACCGGAAATTTCACCCGCGAACAATTGGCCGAGCACACCCCGGATCGAATCGTGGACGATTTCTCGGAGGTCGAAGCGGTTATTCGCGAATTGAACTGGTGATGGCGCGACTTGGAAATTGACGGAACCCGCAAGAGTGACATGGTTTGCCACCTGCGATGGCCAACACCGAACCGAGCATCCTGCCTCTCGAAGGCGAAATCGACCTCCACGTCTCGCCCCAGATCGGCACTTCACTGGCGAACCTGATCGCGAAAAAGCCGCCGCAACTGGTGGTCGATCTCTCCAAGGTCAGCTACATCGACAGCTCCGGGCTCGCGGTTTTGATCGAGGCGATGCAAAACGTCGGCAGCTACGGCGGGCAATTCGCCCTCAGCGGTCTGCAGGAAGGTGTCCGCCCGATTTTTGAAATCGCGCGGCTCGATCAAGTCTTTCGGATTTTTCCCGACACGGCCTCGGCCCTGGGAACGTGATCCAAAACGGCGAGGGTGCGCGCGACGTTGACTGAGATGTCAAAGTGCCCGGCGCGCTCGAGAATGGCTGGGCGCGCGGCGGCGCGGTGGCCGGGCTCCGCCCAGTAACGCAACTCGTCGGCAATCCGCGCCACATCGGAGGGCACGTCGATGATCGAGCCATGAACGCGGTGCTCGATGATTTCGCTGAAGCCGTTGTCCTTGGTCGTGATGACCGGCAAGCCGGCGGCCAGCGCTTCGAGACAGGCGTTGGAAAACGGATCGTAGTGGGTCGGCAAGACGAAAATGTCGGCGGCAGCATAGAGTGCGGGCAAATCGCGAACCGCGCCGAGGCGCTGGACGATGCGGCCGTCGATTTTGCGGCCGCGGCCGCGCCCGGCGACGAAAAGGCGAAAGTTTCCGCCTAACGAATTGACGGCATCTATGGCATGGCGCAAACCCTTGCGTTCCCAGCCCGACCCGACAAAGAGAACGGCGATCTCGTCGTCGCGCAGCCGCAGGATTTTCCGCCGCACCGTCCGGGCCTCGGCGTCGGGCCGGAAATCCGCCAGCGGCACGCCATTGGGCACGACGTCGATCTGCTCCGCGGGATAGCCGTAAAATCGCGTCGCCTCGCCTTTCACCATCTGGGAATTGGCAATGACCCGCCGCGCCCCGCCGCTGAAGAGTGCCCGCTCGAGCTCGAGCGCATCCTTGTGCTTGGCATTAAAATGACGCAGCCAACGGCGAAAGACCGACGAGGCCGCATCGCGCCGCTCCATCCAGGCCTGGTGAATCCCGTCGCCCGCGCGGTAGACATCGCATTGCCAGACGCGCTCGAGACTCAGGAGCAGGTCGCAATACTCGCGCGGCCTGACTTTTTCCAGTTCATCGGCAAAACGATGCGCCGTTTCGCCGCGCAGGCGGGTGATCGGCCCCCAGGGCCATTCGCGCGCGGGCCAGGCGGCGTCGGTAAAGAGGCGGGTGGCGTGGCCGGATTCGCTCAAGCCGCGGGCGAGACGCTTGAGGTAGGCCTCGGCGCCGCCGGTGTCGGAATGCCCGCGCCGGACGAGGCCGATCGTTAGGCGGGGACGACTCATCGCGGGCAGCACGGAGGAGTTCTACCTTTACTTGAACGCATTCCCAACAATAATGGTAAGGCCATGGTGGGTGAAACTCTAAATGCCCCGCCGCGCGCCGCCGTGACGACTCTAGCACCGGGGACGTTACCCAAATCGCTTCTTTACTCGATTTTTGCGCGCATCGGCGGTTCGGGCCTGGATACGGACGCGTTTGAAACGCTCCGCGCTTCCTACCGTGGCGGATTTCTGGGCAAGGCCGTCGCCTACGACAATCGCCAGACGGAAATTCCCGCCTCCAAGATTCATTCGCTGCGCTGGCACCCGGTGCGGCTCCTTTCCTCGCTCGAGAGCCCTTACTACTACGGGGCGAAGAAGAAGTATCTTGATTGGATCGCGGCCCGGCAGCTTGCGACCGGGCGCTACGATCTCTTTCACAGCTGGTCGGGCGATTGCCTGCTCTCGCTCCGCGAAGCGAAGGAGCGCGGCATTCCCTCGATCGTGGAAATCCCGACCTGGCATCGGGATCGCGGCAAAATCAAACGCCCGCCCGCGAGCGATGCGCTTGAGGAGCCTCTGCCCTGGCCGCGGCGCTGGAAAGAAAATCTCCTGCTCGAGCGCGACCGTTTTCTGGAAGAATACGACCTGGCTGACCTTATCCTCGTCCTCTCGGAAAAGGCGGCGGAGACTTTCCGCGTCCAGGGATTTCCCGAGGAAAAACTCTTTTATCTTCCTCGCGGAGTCGACGTGGAACGTTTCACCCCCGGGACGCGCCCGGCGCAATTCCGCGCCGTCTTTTCCGGGGCGCTGATCGAGCGCAAGGGGGTGCATCATTTGCTCATGGCCTGGCGCAAATTGAACCTGAAGAACGCCGAGCTTTGGCTGGTCGGTTCGGTTCACGGCGAGATGAAGCCGTATTTGCACAAACTGGGCGGCGACGACGTGAAGGTGGTCGGTTTCGCGCGCGAGCCGGAGAAATATCTGCGCCAGTCGACGGTGCACGTCTTCCCTTCCCAATGCGAAGGCAGCGCCAAGGTCACCTACGAAGCCGCGGCCTGCGGTCTGCCGCAGATCACCACGCGCGAGGCGGGCGACGTCGTGCAGGACGGAGAGCAGGGCATCATCATCCAGCCCGGGGACATCGACGCGCTGGCGGGGGCGATTCAGCATCTCTACGATCATCCCGAAATCGTCGAACGGATGAGTCTCGCGGCCCGGAAACGGGTGGTGGAAAATTTCACTTGGGACCATTTTCGCACGCGCCTGCTCGGGGCTTATGAGCGGGCGATGCAGATGGTTCGTTAGGGGCCGGTTGAACGTCCTCCTCATCCAGCTCAAGCGGATTGGCGACCTCATCCTGACGGTGCCCGCGATCGCGGCCCTGCGGAAAGATTTTCCCGAAGCGAGGATCTCGCTCGTCGCCGCGCATGGCTCGCGTGAACTTCTGCCGGCGATTCCAGGCCTCGATCACACGCTCGTGGCGCGCGGGCGAATCTCGGATGCGCCCCAGTTTCTCAAGGTCGCGAAAGGAAAGTTTGATTACTGCCTCGATTTTTCGCGCACGGACCGCTCGGCTCTGCTCACCGCGCTCTCCGGAGCGGCGCGTCGCATCACTTACGCCACCATCCGGCGCGAGCCGCTCAGGCAGTTGAGTTATAACGAGTTCATCCCGTCGCAGGTGCGGTTTGTGCACACGATCGATCATCATCTCGCGCTGCTCGCGCCGCTCGGGATGCACGATGTTTCGCGGGAACTGCACCTCGAGCTCCCGGCCGGCGCGCAGACCAGGGCGGCCGAGGTGATTACCCAAGGCGGAATCGGCGATGAGTTCGTGGTCCTGCATCCCGGCTCTGCGCGGGCGGAGAAATTCTGGGTCGCAGAACGCTGGGCCGAGCTGGCGGACCGGATTACGGCGGAAGGGCGGCTGCGCTGTGTGCTCACGGGCGCAACCTCAAGGATGGAACAGGAACACATCGCGCGGATCAAAGCCCACCTTCGGCATCCCGTCGTTGATCTTTCCGGTAAACTCGATCTCCTCTCGCTCGGCGCTCTCCTCCAGCGGGCCCGGCTGCTGGTCACGATCGATTCCGCCCCGGTGCACCTCGCGGCCGCGCTCGGCACGCCGCAGGTCGCTCTTTTCGGCCCGACCAACCCGTTTCACTGGCGGCCGCGGACGACCCCGGCGGTGGTCTTGCGGGCCGGTTACCCCTCGCCCATGACTGATTTCCTGCCCAAACAGACGCCCCGCCCGATGAAGGAAATCTCGACGGAAGCGGTGTTCGATGCTATGCAGAGCCTGCTGTCGGCTCCGGCAGCGCCAGTGGTATGAGCAAAATTCCGCCGACCCCTAAAATCAAAGAGTCGTTCTGGACCACACTCCGTCGTGGATGGCGTCCGTACACGCGGCTTTACAGTTATGCGTTGCCCTATAAAGGGCGTGCCATCACCGGGTTAGCCTTCGGCTTTCTCTTCGGCGCGATCAGCGGCAGCCTGCCGCTGGTCATGGCCAAGGTAGCGGGAGCGGTTTTCCACGGCAAAGGCCCAGTGGCTCCTCAACAACTGCTCCAGAATCCGGAGTTGATGAATACCGGGCCGAAAATCAACAGCCTCATCATTCTCTGTCTCGCCATTCCCGCGGTCATGACCCTGCGCAGCCTCTGCGGTTACGCCAACGCCTACTACATGAATTGGGTCAGCGGCAAAGTGCTCTCCGACATCCGGGCCCAGCTCTTCAACAAGATGATCCGGCAGTCGATGGATTTCTTTAACCGGATGCAATCGGGTCATCTCATGTCGCGCATCACCAACGACACCCGGATGATGCAGACCGCTCTTTCCAGCATCAGCAGCGACCTTTTCAAGCAACCGGTCGCGGTCATCACCGGAATCAGCGTGCTGCTCTACATGGATTGGAAATTCACCATCGTGACCCTGATCCTTTTCCCGAGCTGCCTCATCCCGCTCAGCCTCTACGGCAAACGGGCGCGCAAAGCAGTCAAGAACGAACAGGCCGGCATGGCGGAAATGGTGGTGACGATGTCGGAGAGTTTCGCCGGGATCCGCGTCATCAAATCGTTCGCGCGCGAAGATCAGCAGGAAAAAGCGTTCCGGCGCAGCAACCAGGCGCAGTTCTCCAACTCGATGCGCATCATGCGCTCGATGGAAGCGGTCAGTCCGCTGGTCGAGACGATCGCGGCCATGGGCGTCGCCCTGGCGCTGCTTTACGTCTACATCGAGGGTCTGCCGGCGGCGAAGTTCATCGCCTTGCTCGGGGGAATCTTCCTTCTTTACGAGCCAATCAAGACCCTGAGCCGGCTCCACATCACCATGCAGCGCTCGATCCAGGCGACGGTCGGCATTTTCGAGGTCCTCGACAGCGACTCCACCGTGGTCGATCAACCGGGGGCGACCGAGCTGGAACATTCCCGCGGGCAGCTCGACTTCGAGAAAGTCACTTTCCGCTATTCTGGCGGGCGGGAAGATGCGGTGACGGACTTCAACCTCCGAATCGAGCCCGGAAAAAGCTACGCCCTGGTGGGCGCGAGCGGCGCGGGGAAAAGCACGATCCTGTCCCTTATCCTGCGGCTCTACGATCCGACTGCGGGCGTTGTGCGGATCGACGGCCACGACCTTCGCACCATCAGCCAGCGCTCGTTGCGCAAACACGTCGGGCTCGTTTCGCAGGACACTTTTCTGTTTCACGACACCATTTTGCAAAACATCCAGTTCGGTCGGCTCAATGCGACCGAAGAAGAAATCTTCGCCGCCGCCAGGGCGGCAAACGCGCATGAGTTCATCATGGCCCAGCCGCAGGGCTACGAGACGCTGGTGGGCGATAAAGGCTGCCTTCTTTCCGGCGGTCAGCAGCAGCGTCTCGCGATCGCGCGCGCCCTGCTCAAGAACGCGCCCATTCTTCTGCTCGATGAAGCGACCTCCGCGCTCGATACCGAATCGGAACAGCAAATCCAGCTCGCCCTCGAACGCCTTTCCCGTGGCCGCACCGTGATCGCGATCGCGCATCGTCTCTCCACCATCCTTTCGGCCGACCAGATCGTGGTGATGGAGAAAGGCCGGATCAAAGAAATCGGCAACCATGCCGAGCTGCTGGAAAATTCCGGCTACTACCGCCGGCTCTACGACCTGCAATTCAACCGCAACCCGGATGAGCCCGGCGCGGAAGTGGAACTGCTCGCCGCCGGCGCGACCATCTAGGGGGAACGTCAGACGGTTGCCGGAATCTATCCGGCAGCTTGCCTTTGTGGCCCTGCCTTTTCCCGGCGTGGCCTGGGTTACATGCGTGTTACCATTCAGCACTCGCGGGTTTCGGCGGCTCGCTTAATCGTCCGGGCCATGAAAACGAATTTTCGCTTCCTCCTCGCTTTGCTTGCGCTGCTCAGCCTCTCCGCCGGGTCGGCCACCGCTTTCACCGTCGATCCGCCCTCGCAGAACCGGTCGAGCCTCGTTCGGCTGCGTGGGCCGGGCTTCGGCGCCGCCCAAGGCGGCGTGACCATCGCCGGCCTCTCCGTGCCGATCGCGCACTGGGACGATAGCTTGATCGAGTGCTACGTGCCGGAAGCAGCCGCGCTGGGCAAGGCCGCAATCGTTGTGACGCCGCCCCGGAGCAGCCGGCTGCGGCCGTTGAAGGCTCGCATGACCGTGCTGGCGCGCGAGGTGGTGGGCGGCCGGGTGAAATGGCGACTAAAACTCGCCGACCAATACGTGCCCACCCGCCCGGTCGTCGGCCCGGACGGCACCGTCTACGCGATGGGCAACTTCGGGCGGGTCTATGCCGCCAACCCCGACGGCAGCATCCGCTGGATCGTCTCCCCAGAGGGCGGCGTCTCCGGCGCGATGGCCATTTTGCCTAACGGCAATCTCGTGGTCGGCGGCGGCGGCGGGGTGCAGGCCTTGTCGGCGGTGGATGGCTCCATCCTCTGGACCTTTCCCATCGTGACCCCTCTCCTCGCCGGACCCAGTGTGGGACCGGACGGAAATATCTACGCCGCCGATGACAGCCGCTGGTCGCAGGACGTGATCGGCGCTTTCATCCTCTCGCCCGACGGTCAGCTCCTCTGGAACGGCGGTAAGTACTACCGGCGCGGCGGTGGCTGGACTCCGCAGGAGTTCAAATTCGGAGGGGGCAACGCCTATTTCTGGTCCGATTACAGCTCGACTGGCGACCCCGAGGTGCTGGGCGGGTTGAATGCGCTCCATCTCGGCGGCGGTCTCTTCTGGCGGGTCGTGGACGGGGTCGGCATCCTGCCCGATGCGACCCCAAACGGAGACGTCGCCCTCTTCCGTCCCTCGCATATCGAGATGCACAACCCGAGCAACGCCATTCTCTGGTCGCTCGACCTGAACATCTTTGGCGGCCAGCCGCAGGTGGAAGCGGTGGTCGCGTCCGATGGCCGGACTTATTTCACCACCACCACCGCGAAGCTCCACGCCATCTCCCCGACCGGTCAGATTCTTTATTCGAAATTGATCGGCGGGATTGTCTCCAATCACATCGTTAGGCCGGATGCGAATCAGATCGCGTTGCAGTACCAGCCAAACTTCGGCGTCGCCGCGCAGATTCGCGGCTACGACAAGGAAGCCAACCTCCTTTGGTCGCAGGAATTGCCGATCGAAAACGGCGTCACCATCGTTTGTTACCACCTGATGGAATACGACGCGGCCGGGACCACCCTCTACTTCGGCACCGTCGGACCCTACACCGGACCGACCGAGGCTCACTCCTACCTCTACGCGCTGGATGCGCAATAGGAGCTTCGCGCCACACGCGACCGGGAAGGGATAGTCAGGGGCGTTTCGGAATACCGGCGGCGCTGAGGCGCTCCACCAGCACCTCCATGACGGCGGTGTCGCGGTAATATTCCTGGCCGCGGACATATTCGACGCTCAAACCGGCCTGGGCGGCAAGAGCGGAGCGGGCGAGGCGTTGCGCTTCCTCGGTCTCGCCTAGCGCCATCCGGGCCGCGATCTGGTAGAGGCGGGAGCGGCGGGTCTGGAATGGCAGCGCGCAGAGATGCTCGGCCGCTTCGCGGTAACGTCCCTGCGCGTAAAAGGCGACGCCGCGTTCCTCCACGCACCAGACCGGCAGGTACGGATCGAGCGCTTCGGCCTCGTCCAGCAGCTCGAGCGCGCGCTCGGGCAGGCCGAAGAAAATGTAGAAGACGGCGGAGCGCCCCTTGATGTAGGCGTCGTTAGGGCTGAGCTCCATCGCTTTCTCGTGATAGCGCCGCCCCGCCTCGTAATCGCCCTTCGCCATCTGCACCGAGCCCATGATGCGGTTGGCTTCGGGATCGTTCGGATCGAGCTCCAGCGCCCGGTGCATGGTGCGTTCGCCCTCGTCCGCATCCCAGCCGGGCAAGCCGGAGGAGGCGCAGACTTTCATCGCGTAGGGCCGGGCGAAATTAGCGTCGACCTCGATCGCGCGCTCGAACCAGCGCACCGCTTCGCGCAGGTTCTCGTCGGTCACCCCGCCGAGGCGATGACAGTCCAGCCCGCGCAAATGAAGCTCGTAGGCGGACATCGATTCGGGCCGCTTCCGCCGCGCCTCTGCGATATCGGCTTCCTCCACCCGGCCGATGACGGTGGCGGCGAGATGCGCGACCACTTCGTCGACGGTATCGAGCAACGTCTCGAAGGGACGCTCGATGCGAACGTTCCACACGATCTGGCCTTTGTCGGTCTCGGCGAGCGAGAGGTTCAGCCGCACGGTCGCTCCGCGCCGACGCAGGTTGCCGGCGAGAACGTAGCGCACGCCGAGCGCGTCGCCGATCGCGACCGGATCGCGATTTTCATTCTGGAGCACGGCGCTGGCGGTGCGGGAGGAAACGAAGAGGCGGCGAAACCGCCCCAGCTCGAGGATCAGGTCCTCGGTCACCCCGTCGGCGAGGAAGCGGACCTCCTCTTCCTGCGCGGTCAGGGGGATGACGGCGATGGAATTGGGCTGCTTGCGCCGGCGCGGCGCCGTCTCAGTCGGCGCGCTTTGATAGACCCACAGCTCCTGTTCGCCGCGCAAGCGATAGACCGGGATCGGCTCCGAGATATTTTTAAATTCGCGCGCGCCGAGCGGCTCGAAGCTGAAGGGAGAATTTCGCCGGACGTGCTCGAAAAGAACGCCGCTGATCTCGATCGCGCCGGGCGCCGCCGCCGCCTGGATGCGGGCCGCGACATTCACTCCGTCGCCGAGCAGATCGTCACCCGATTCGATGACGTCGGCGAGATGCAGACCCATCCGCATTTGCATCACCTGCCCATCCTGCTCCGCGAGCGAGCTGCGCAATTCGACCGCGCTCCGCAGCGCATTCAAGGGGCTGGCAAACTCGGCCAGGACGGCGTCGCCCATGGTTTTGAAAACGCGACCGTCGCGCGCCGCCACTCGCTCCTGCACGCGGCTGGTGAGATCGTTGATGCGCGCGGCGGTGCCTTCCTCGTCGGCCTCCATCATGGCGGAGTAACCAACGACGTCGCCCACCAGGATTGCAGCCAGCCGACGTTTCATCATTTTCAGGAAGAAGGAAACGACGGAACCGTAGCCTCAGTCTGCCTTTCTTGCATGTGAGTCCCGTGCAGGAGCGAATTCGCCCGAGACATTCTGGGACGGAGTCACACGACTGCGGTTTCGGTTTCTTCGATGACTTCGGGCTGCTTTGGTTTGCCGTAGAGCACCGCCAGGAGCACGCCCGTGATGACTAACGAAATCCCAATCACAGTCTGGGTCGTGTAGCGTTCGCCGAAAATGGTGACGCTGAAGATCAGGGCATAGACCAGGCCGATGTAATTGAGCACGGCCACTTTTGCGATCCGCTCGGACTGGAGCGCTTTGGTCAGGCAAATTTGGCCGACTTGGGTGAGGACGCCGCAGAGGAGGAGGGAGATCCATTCCCACGGCGTCGGCGTTCTCCAGCTAAACAAAATGAAAACAAGCCCGGCCGCGATCCCGACGAGCTGGAAATGGAGCACGACCACGACCGGCTCTTCCCGCTCGCGCAACCGCCGCACGAGGTTGTAAGCCATGCCCGAGCAAAGGGCGGAGCCGATCCCGAGGAGCAGGTAAAACGTCGAGACCTGCGAGTCGAAGCCCTTGAGCACGAACACTCCCGCAAACGCGATCGCGTAGAAAAACCATTGCCGCACCGGCACCAGCTCGCGCAGGACAAAGACGCCGATGAGCGCGGTGAAGATCGGAGAGAGATATTGGATCGTGACCGCGGTCGCGAGATGCATGTTCTGCACCGTGACGAAGAAGGCGAAGAGCGCGAGGGTGCCGAAAGTGCCACGCGCGATGAGCAGAGCGTGGTTGTTCCCTTTCCAATCGAGCCGCCGGCGCGTGACCTCGACCCCGCAGATCAGCCCCGAGACGAGGCAGCGGAAAAAAACGATCTCCATCGCCGGGATGCGATCGAGCTGCTTCACAAAGACGTTCATCGTCGCGAAGGCGAGGGTGGCGAGGAGCATGTTGGCCACGCCGGGACTGAGGAGGCGCGAGCCGTTAGGCGAAACAGTCTCGGCCGGCTGGAACATCGGGGGAAAGTTCTACGCTGGCCGGTGTGCCGCGACAAGGTGCGATCTGTGCAGGCGGCGCCTGCCGCATCGCCGCGCGCTCCCCCCGGAATTTGTGCAGCCGACCTCGACGCGTAGCTTCGCGGATGCGAAAGCCTCTTCTCCTTGCCGCCTCGATCTTCCTCAGCGCCAATTTCGCGCAGGCCCAGATCGATCGTGTCACCGGAAAGCCTTTTGCCACCCGCTCGGAGGTGCTGGCACGGCATGGAATGGTCTGCACCAGCGTGCCGCTGGCGACACAGGTCGGGATCGAAATTTTGAAACGCGGCGGCAGCGCGGTCGACGCCGCGATCGCGGCCAACGCCGCCCTCGGCCTGATGGAGCCGGTCTCGAATGGGATCGGGGGCGATCTCTACGCGATCGTTTACAGCGCGAAGGAAAACAAACTCT
>CAWIBC010000024.1:0-194837 GCA_963834255.1 uncultured Verrucomicrobiae bacterium
CCCTGGCCGGCACCGGCGTCGTGCACAATCGCGGTGTAGGCACCGGGATTGAGCGTGGCGATGATGGCCGATTCCTTGGCGTCGTTAGGCTGGAGGCCCGAGTCGGTGATCTGCTGCGCCTGTTCGCCCTGCCAGTTATCGTTCGTGTAGATGAGCGATCCTTCCTGGTCGCGCAGCTCCAGGACCGGGTCGGGGAGGACACCGGTGAGGCCGAAGGCGGCGAGGGAGGGGCCGATGGCGCGGATCATGACTTTTGAGGGTTGGGCGCCAGCCACGATGAAGCCACCGATCATGACGTCTTCACCAGAGCCGGCTTGGCCGCGGGTGGAGATGTTGCGCACGCTGGAATTGCCCGGGACCAGATCGTAGAGCTCGCAAAGTGCGTTCCCCGTGACGCCGTTGACGCTGCGAAGGATGGCGGTGTAACTGCCGGGTGGGAGGTTGGCCACGATGACGGACTCGGCCGAGTATTTCGGTTCCAGGCCGGCGGGAACAGTCCCCGGCGGGAGGGTGGTCCAGTTGTCGTTCTGCTGCACAAGCGTGCCGGCAGAGTTGTAGACCTCCAGGCTCGGATCGCTCAGGACTTTCTTGATCCCGAGATCGCCCAGGGAGGGTCCGAGAGCTCGGAAGACGACGTCCTTATTGGCGCTGCCGTCGATGATGAAGCCGCCGATCATGACGTTGTCACCGCTGCGCACTTTCGCGCGGGTGGAGATGTTAAGGATGTACTGAGGCGGAGGAGTTGGTGTCGGGCTCGGGGTCGGCGTCGCGGAAGGGGTCGGGGTCGGTGTTGGTGTCGGCGTCGCCGTCGGTGTTGGAGTTGGGGGCGGCGTCGGCGTCGGGTTTGGCGGTGGAAGAAGCTGCGCGGCGACCGCGTCGAGATCGTCGAAGTAAATCGGGTTCGCTACGTCGTCACCGTAGACCTGCAAATACTGGGCGCCCATGGCGACGCCAGCGTCCATCGCCTGGCGCAATGTTCCACGAAGGTCGCCTCCGCCTCCGGTGGTGGCGTTTCCGGTCATTTGGAAACCAACTGGATTGGTAAAGCGATGATTGTAGATGATTGCGTTGGGCAGATAGTTCGTCGAACTCTCGGCGTTTAGCCCCCAATTTTCGAACCCGATGCGCGAGCCGTAGAGGCTGAGCGAAGTATCCACGACGGACTGGAGCGCAGTCGTCCCTATCGTCCCGTTAAAGGGCACCGCGAGAGCCGCCACGAACGGCGTCTTGGTTAAATGTGCGGCGTACTGCGCGATGATGGTGTTACTCGAGATGACCCATGCCGCCGCGGCCGCTACGATGTCTTTGCCGTCGGGATATGGGAAAGTGTCGTTCATGTGCATCTCTGTGGTGCCGCCAAGTCCGCCCATCGAAACGCTCGCCAGCTGCCCGTCATAGCGGTCGCAAAATGCCGCAATAAAAGTTAGCGCGTGACTCTGCCATACCGGGTCCCACGGCAAAAACTGGTAAAGAGTCTCACCCGTCTTGGTGCTGACCATGGGATACGCTTTGGCTCCGGCGGTGATCAGCCACGAGGGCAACGCGCCGATTCCGGCTGTCGGGTCTCCCGAATTGAGGTTGAGGAGAACGACGAACTGCTTCTTGTTCGCAACCGCGCTCGCAACTTGCGAATCGAGATCGCTCCAATCATAGGCGGTGCTGCTGGTGGGTTGAATATCTTTCCAGTAGTACTTTTTGTAGCGGCCGGCGGTGTGCGGATTTGTCCAGGACGCGGACCCGCCGCCGATGATTCCAGAAGGCGAGAGGTTGTCCGCAAAGACGCCCGTGGCGCAAAGGGAAAGAGCGGCGCTGAGAAAGAATCTAGCGAACGAATGGTTCATTACGAAATAGCTAAAAAATTATTGTCTGCCCGCCGCGATTATCCGAAACAGTCCGGATTACGGATCGAGCGCGTAGACTTCCACAAGGGCGACGCCCTGGCCAGTGCCGGCATCGTGTACGATGGCGGTGTAAGCGCCGGGAGAGAGCGTGGCGATGATGGCCGATTCCTTGGCGTCGGTAGGCTTGAGGCCCGAGTTGGCGATCTGCTGGGCCTGTTCGCCCTGCCAGTTGTTGTTCTGGTAAATGAGCGACCCTTCCTGGTCGCGGAGTTCGAGGACCGGATCGGGCAGCACGCCCGTGAGACCGAAGGCGGTAAGGGACGGACCGATGGCCCGGATCATAACTTTTGATGGTTGGGTGCCAGCCACGATGAAGCCACCGATCATGACGTCGTCACCGGCGCCGGCCTGGCCGCGGGTCGAGATGTTGCGCACGCTGGAGCTGCCGGGAATCAGATCGTAGAGCTCGCACAGGGCATTTCCCTCGACGCCATTCACGCTGCGAAGGATGGCGGTGTAACTGCCGGGCGCAAGGCTGGCCACGATGACCGCCTCGGCCGCGTATTTCGGCTCAAGTCCAGCTGGGACGGTGCCGGCGGTCAAAGTGGTCCAGTTGTCGTTTTGATGAATGAGCGCGCCGGCAGAATCGTAGACCTCCAGGCTCGGATCGCTCAGGACCTTCTTGACGCCCAGGTCGGAGAGAGAGGGCCCGAGAGCGCGAAAGACGACGTCTTTATTCGCTGAGCCACTGATGATGAATCCGCCGATCATGACGTTGTCTCCGCCGCGCACTTTCACGCGGGTGGAAATGTTAAGCAGGTATTGAGGTGGCAGAGGTGGTGTTGCGGTGGGTGTCGGGGTCGGGCTCGGAGTCGGTGTCGGGGTCGGGGTCGACGATGGAGTCGGCGTGGCGGAAGGCGTCGGCGTCGCAGTTGGAGTGGGGCTGGGCGTTGGTGTTGGTGTGGGAGTCTCCGTTGGCGTCGGGGTCGCTGTTGGCGTCGGGGTCGCGCTTGGGGTGGGTGTTGGGGTTGCACTCGGCGTTGGAGTTGCACTTGGCGTTGGAGTTGGAGTTGGGGTCGTGCTCGGGGTGGGCGTAGGGGTCGCCGTTGGGGTGGGTGTTGGAGTGGGGCTTGGCGTTGCGGTTGGCGTCGGCGTCGCGGTCGGAGTTGGAGTGGGCGTTGCGGTGGGAGTTGGCGTCGCGGTTGGTGTTGGCGTCGCGGTTGGTGTGGGCGTCGCGGTCGGAGTTGGAGTTGCGGTCGGAGTCGGCGTTGCGGTAGGAGTTGGCGTCGCCGTGGGCGTTGGAGTCGGAGTGGGCGTCGGGGTCGGAGTGGGCGTGGGCGTCGGAGTCGGAGTGGGCGTGGGCGTCGGAGTCGGAGTCGGAGTCGGAGTCGGAGTTGGCGTCGCACCCGGCACCGCGGAAATCTCTTCCGAGTATCCGCTCTGCACGCCGTCGAGGTTGTAGGCTGTGGCAACGAAGTAATAGCGCACGCCGTTGAGGAGGTTGGTCAGGGTGACGGTGGTCTGATGATGTGTGTCATCCATCCGGTTGTAAGGGCCGCCGGAGGTGACGCCCCAGTATAGAATGTAGCCTTGGGGATTATCCCCCTCAGCCGGATTCCACGCGAGGGTAAGGTTATCGGCAAAAGCGCCGGCGGTGAGGAAAGGGAAAGCGACGCAGGCGAAGATTTTGGACAGGAAAGAACACATTATAAATAATCTAGAGATTATGGTAATTACAGCAATGAGCGTACCGCTCCCGCGGCAAAATGTGTGCTCAAGCCGCGCTCGAAGAGCTCCTTGGGCGCGCCCGGCAGGCGCGTCAAAGAAAGCTTCCGCCGGACGGAAAGCCTAACGAATTACGACAGGGAAGTGCCGATTTCGCGGAGCAAGCCGGGCCCGCGATAAATATAACCGGTATAGATCTGGAGCAGCTCCGCGCCTGCTTCCAGCTTCTCACGCGCAGAGGCCGCGTCGCAGATTCCGCCGACTCCGATCAGCGGCAGGCGCGTCCGGCTGCGCAGAAGCCGGATGACTTCTGTCGCACGCGGGCGCAACGGGCGGCCGCTCAACCCGCCCGCTTCATCGGAGCCGAGGAGTGCGCCGTGATCGAGCGTGGTGTTCGTCGCGATCAGGCCGGCCAATCCAAATTCCTCGCAAACGCCGACGATTTCTCCGAGAGCCTCATCGGAAAGGTCCGGCGCGATCTTGAGCAGGAGCGGTTTCGTTGAGGAGAGGCGCGCGTTTTCCTCCGTCACCACCCGGAGCAAGGCGACCAGGGCATCGCGCTCCTGGAGACTGCGCAGGCCCGGGGTATTGGGCGAGCTGACGTTGAGCACAACGTAATCGGAGACGGGCGCGAGCTGGCGAAAACTATAAAGATAATCCGCCGGCGCTTCCGCCAGCGGCGTGATCTTCGACTTCCCGAGATTCACGCCGACCGGAATCGCCGGCGCCGCAGAGCTCGCGCGCAATCGTCGCAGTCTTTCGCCGATCACATCCGCACCTTCGTTATTGAACCCGAGCCGGTTGATCAGCGCTTCCTGTTTCGGATAACGAAAAATGCGCGGGCGCGGATTTCCGGGTTGCGGTTTGGCGGTCACGGTCCCGATCTCGACGAAACCGAACCCGAGCGCTTCCCAGGCCGGAATGGCGACGCCGTTTTTATCGAAGCCGGCGGCGAGACCAAACGGATTCCGGAACTGCAAACCGAAGAGAGTGCGCGGTTGCGGCGGCGGGGCGAAGGAACGCAAAAAGGCCAGGGCACCGGGGATCTGCGGAGCGGTGCGGAGGAGACGCATGGCGAGGTGATGCGCCGTCTCGGGATCCATCCGGAATAGGAGCGGCCGGACGAGTTGTCCATACCAGTCACTCGTTAGGCCGTTCATTTTCCAATGCAAAACGTGGCGAAAAGCGCGTCGAGGATCTTCTCCATGTCGGCGTGTCCGATGACCTCTCCGACCGCCTGCAAGGCACCGCGCAGATCGACCGCGACCAATTCCGGCGCGAGATTTTGCGTGAACGCATCCCGCGCCATGTCGCAGGCGGCGAGCGCGCGCCGCAGGCAATCGCGATGGCGGGCGTTGATCGCGACTGCGCTCTGCACATCCCAGCGCTGGGCGCCGACCTGTCCGAGGATCGCATCTTCCAGGCCCGCGAGTCCTTCTTCGGTCGTGCATGAAATGCGAAGCGCCTCGCAGTCCGCCCAGTTGCGGTGTTCCGGCAGATCGTTTTTGTTTAACAGGAGAAGCTCGGGAACTTCTTTCCCGCTCCTGCCGAAATGCGCCGGGCGCGGGGCGCTCGCGTCGACCACGTGCAGAATCAGGTCGGCGTGGGCGAGCGAGCGCTCGGTCCGCGCCATGCCTTCGTTCTCGACGGCGTCGGTTTCCGTGACGCGCAGTCCGGCGGTATCGGTCAGGCGCAACGCGATCCCGCGCAGGTTGACCACTTCCTCGATCGTGTCCCGGGTGGTGCCCGGCGTCTCGCTCACGATGGCGCGCGGGAAACCGAGGAGGCGATTGAGCAGGCTGGATTTTCCGGCGTTGGTCGCTCCGAAAATCACCACCCGCACCCCTTCGCGAAAGATGCGGCCCTGATCCGAGGTGGCGAGAAGGGTGTCGAGCTCGAGCCGGATGGCATCCAGGCGTGCGAGGAAGGCCGCACCGACATCCGGTTCGATGTCCTCATCGGGGAAATCGATGTAGGCCTCGAGATTTGCGATCAGCCCGATGAGGTGTTCTCGCAGCTGCGAAATTTTTTCGCCGAGACGGCCTTCGAGTTGTTCCGCGGCCGAGCGGAGCGCGAGATCGGTCTGGGCGCGAATGAGATCGATCACGGCCTCGGCCTGGGTCAGATCCATCTTGCCATTGAGGAAGGCGCGCTCGGTAAACTCGCCGGGGCGAGCCGCGCGCGCCCCGGCCTGGAGGCAGGTTTCCCAGACCCGCGCCGTGACCAGCACGCCGCCGTGGCAACTGATCTCGACCACGTCTTCGCCCGTATAACTGGCAGGCGCGCGATGCACCGTGAGCAGCACCTGGTCGATGACCCGCTCGTCGTGCACGATCTCGCCTAATTGCTGAAAGTGTGGCGGCGCGTCCGACGGCTTTTGTTGGCCGCGAAAGATTTGATCCGCGACCGCGATTGCTTCCGGACCCGAGAGCCGGACGAGCGCGATCGCGCCCTCGCCGGGCGGAGTGGAGACGGCGGCGATTGTCGCCGTGTTTTCGTCAGGCATGACTGCTCATCGCCTCGCGGAGCGCGGCGATGCACTGGCGATTCTGCTCCATCGTCCCGACGGAAACCCGCACCCATTCCGGCAGGCTATAGCCGCTGAGGGCGCGCACGATCACGCCCTTGCGCAGGAGATTTTTAAAGAGCGCCTTGCCGTCGCCGACCCTGACCAGGACAAAATTGGCCACGCTGGGAACGAAGGGCAGCCCGAGTGCGGCAAATTCCGTCTCCAAATAGCGGCGGCCCTCGTCGGTCAGGCGTTTCGATTCCGCCTGATGCGCCGTGTCGGCGAGGGCGGCAACGGCGGCGGCCTGGGCGACGCCGCTGGTGTTAAAAGGTTCGCGGGTCTTCTGCACGACCTTGATCAATTCCGGACGCGCGATGCCGTATCCAAGCCGGATGCTGGCGAGAGCGTGGATCTTGGAAAATGTGCGCAGGATGATGACGTTGCGGCCGGCCCGGACGAACTGAAGCGTGTCTGGCGGCGCGTCGAGGTACTCGTGGTAAGCCTCGTCGAAGACAACGACGACGTGTTCCGGGACGCGACTCATGAAGCGGTCGAGTTCCTCCTGCCTAACGAGCGTGCCGGTGGGGTTATTCGGATTGGCGATGAAGACGACCCGGGTCTGGGGCGTGATCGCGGCCGCCATCGCCTCGAGGTCGAAACAGTATTCGCGGTCGGGCACGGTCACGGTCTTCGCGCCGAAAAGAGACGCGATCAGCCGATAGGCGATGAAAGCATTTTCCGAGGTCACGATCTCGGCCTTCGGTCCGAGAAAAGCGTGGCCGATGAACTCGATGATCTCATTCGAGCCATTGCCCAGGATGAAATACCCCGGCTCGAGCTGGAATTTTTTGGAAAGCGCGGCGCGGAGATAAAATCCGCCGCCGTCTGGGTAAAGATTGGCGCCGGCAAGCGCTTCGCGCATCGCAGCCTGGACACCAGGTGACGGTCCGAGCGGGTTTTCGTTCGAGGCCAGCTTGATGATTTGATCGGGGCGCAAACCGGATTCGCGGGCCGTTTCCTCGATCGGTTTGCCCGGCTCATAGATGGCGAGATCGCGCAGGTGCGGATTCGCCAGGTCCCAAATGGAGTCCATCAATGCAGTCTAACGAGGTTTGCGCGGTTGCACATCCGCGAAAGCTTCGTTGCCAATCCCGCCGCTTCCGAGGAAAAAGAAGTGGCCGGCGCGCCGCGCAAAAATTAATGAAGACCGAATACGATGCCGTGGTGGTGGGGTCGGGGCCGAATGGCCTGGCGGCGGCGATCACGCTCGCGCAGGCCGGCTGCTCGGTCCTTGTGCTGGAGGCAAATTCCACCATCGGCGGCGCCGCGCGTTCGGCCGGGCTGACGCGGCCCGGTTTTGTCCACGATCTCGGGTCCGCGATACACCCGCTCGCCTTTGGCTCGCCCTTTTTCCGGACGCTGCCGCTGCAGCGGCATGGCCTGGAATGGATTCAGCCGCCCATCGCGCTGGCGCATCCGCTCGATGGCGGGCGCGCCGCCTGTCTGCGGCAGGATTTACAGGAAGCCAACGAATCGTTAGGCAAAGACGCGCCCGCCTGGCGCCGGCGGATGCAACCCTTGGTGCGCGACTGGGAGAAACTGAGTGCGGAATTCCTGCGCCCGATGCTTCACCTTCCGCGGCACCCGCTGGCGCTGGCGCGTTTCGGGATTCCCGCGCTCGCCCCGGCGGGCGCCCTGGCAAAATTCTGGTTCGAGGAAGCGCCGGCGCGCGCGCTCTTTGCCGGGATTGCGGCGCATTCTTTTCTCCCGCTGGAGGCGATCGCTTCCGCCGCCTTTGGGCTGGTTCTGGGCGCCGCCGGCCACGCCGTCGGCTGGCCCCTGCCGCGCGGCGGTGCGCAGTCGATCAGCGATGCGCTAGCGGCGCATTTGCGCGAGCTGGGTGGCGCAATCGAAACCGGGCGCCGGATTGAAAATCTCTCGCAGTTGCCCAAGGCGCGGGCCGTTTTGTTCGACACTACCTGCTGGCAATTTGCGCGGCTTGCGGCGGAGCAGTTGCCCAGTCGCTATCGTCGCCGGCTGGAAGAATTCCGGCATGCGCCGGGTGTTTTCAAAATCGATTACGCGCTTTCCGGGCCGGTGCCGTGGCTGGCGGCGGAGTGCCGCACGGCCGGCACGCTCCATCTGGGCGGGACGCTGGAAGAAATTGCGGCGAGCGAGCGTGAGGTCGCGCGCGGCGGGCATGCGGAGAAGCCATTTGTCCTCGTCGCGCAGCAAAGCCTCTTCGACCGCACGCGCGCGCCCGGAAATCAGGAAACGCTCTGGGCTTATTGCCATGTGCCTTACGGCTCCGAGCGCGACATGACGGAAGCGATCGAGCGCCAGTTTGAGCGCTTTGCGCCGGGCTTCCGCGATGGGGTGCTCGCGCGTCACATCTCGACCGCGAGCACGCTGGAGCGATCCAATGCAAACCTGATCGGCGGCGACATCAATGGCGGCGCGGCCGATCTCTGGCAACTCATCGCGCGGCCAGTCGTTAGTCCGGCGCCTTATCGCACGCCGCGGCGCGGATTTTACCTCTGCTCGTCCTCCACGCCACCCGGCGGCGGAGTCCACGGAATGTGCGGTTATCACGCCGCGCGGACGGCGTTGCGCGATATTTTTGGGAAACGAATCCCGGCCGTTCCTGCCTAACGAAAAGCGTTTTCAGGCCGACGCGGCCCGCCAGGCGGCGCGGGCATCGGCATTCGGGTCGCCATTGCGCTCGACGTTGGCGAAGTCGCCGCGCAACGCCTTGAGAGCATATTTCTCGGTCTCGATTTCTTTCCGGGTGCGGACTCCCTTGCGCCGAAACAGCGGAAGAGGCGGGCACCAGCCCTGGATGGCGTGCTGGAGAAGAAACGGGAGAACGAGGGCCGGGAGGATGAGAAATTTTTTGTTCACCAACGCCCCGAGCAAAGTCCCGCTGAGGGCAAGGAGGGAGGCGTTCGTTTCCAGCCAGCGCTCGATGTCCCATTCTTCCTCGAGATCGGTGATGAGCCGGCCGAGCACCGCGGGCGGAGCGCCGGCCGCCCGCATCAGGCGGTTTCGCGTTTGGACGTCAATCTGGTCGTTAATCTCGGTGGCGGTCTGAGCCCGTACTCTGTCGGTCGATTCCATTTTATGCAGCCTCCTTTGAATCTATCGCTGCTCGCGGGCAGACCGGGCTTCTCTAAATTTAAGGGCGGTACGGTTTTAGAGGCGGCTGGAAGCGAATGGCCGCGCCCCGTCTCCTAGAGGGAGCCGAGGACGTAAACTTCGACCAGGCCCGTACCGGTGACATCATCCGCGCCGCGCACGATCGCGGTGTAGCCGCCGGGGGCGAGCGTGGGCAGGACGGCTGATTCGTTGGGATCGCTAGGCGCAAGCATGCTGGCGGCGATCTCCCCCTGGTCGGGGTTGTCCTGCCAGTTGTCGTTGAAATCGATCTGCGCGCCCTGCGCGTCGAAGAGGGTAAGGGTCGGGTCGGCCAGCGGGTCGGCCACGCCGGAGCTGCCGAGCGACGGTCCGATGGCGCGCACCAGGACCTGTTGCGAACCCGTCCCGGTCACGATGAGGCCGCCGATAAGGACGTTGTCGCCAGTCTGGACATCGCTCCGGGTGGAGATGTTAAGCACGCTCGCGCCCGGGCCGCTGTCGAGATCGTAAACCTCGACCAAGCCAACGCCGCTGCTCCCGCCCGGCCCTTGCATCACGGCGGTGTAGGCCAGCCCGCCGCTGCTGGCGGGGATGGTGGTTAGAATCGCGGATTCGTTAGGCTCGGTCGGGGCCAGGCCGAGGTCGACCAGGTCCTGCGCGTTGGCGGCGTCCTGCCAGTTATCGTTGGAAGCGATCAAGGCACCGGCGCCGTCGCGCAATTCGAGAGCCGGGTTGGCCAGCGGATTGCCGACTCCGGCGCCGGCGAGCGATGGGCCGATGGCCCGCACCGCGATCAGCTTGGGCGTGTCGCCGGCGACGATAAATCCGCCGATGAGGGCGGCATCGAGGGCGCCGACAAGGGCGCGAGTCGAGATGTTCGCGACCCGCACGGGATTGGCGATCATGCTAACGACGAAAGATTGGGCCACCTGCGCGCCGTCGACATCCGTCGCGGTGACGGTGATGGTGGCGTTGCCGACCGCCTTGGGCGTGATGAGCAGATTGGTGCCACTCACTCTCACGGTCGCCAGGCCTGGCTGCGCGCTGCTTGCCGTAAAGGTGAGCGCCGGGATGTAATTGATCCCGGGGATCGAGACCAGGTTTTCCGGCTTCACCGTGCTCCCCGAGGTGAAGTTCCGCAGCGGAAGCGACTCGAAAGGCGAACCGAAGTTGAAGCGCTGGAGGACGCCGATGGCGTCGACCACCGTCATGCCGTCGCGAATGACGCGGCCAAAAACGGTGAACCCGCCGTTGTTGGTATCGAGGTTATTGGGAGGACCGCCATTGTCGCCCAGGTTGATGTACCACTGGCTGTTGGCGCTGTCGGGTTGTCCGTCGAGCTTGGCCATCGCGATCGTGCCGCGGGTATTGGAAATACCGGGCTCGTTCGGAACTGGAGGGAAAGTCAGGATCGCGGTCGGCTGGACGTTCGCCGGTTCGGCGGGATTCACCGTGCCGGCGTAGCCGCCACTTTGGATGACGAATCCGGCAACCGACCGGTGAAAAAAAAGTGGCGCCGGCAGCTGCGTGGTCGGGTCGAGCGGGAAATAGCGCCCGCTATCGATGTAGTTTTTGAAATTGGCCACGGTCAGCGGCGTTTCCTCATCGTAGAGCGCGATGTCGATCTCGCCCAGCACGGTCGTTAGGCGAACAACACTTGTATCCGGATCGCTAAAATAACCCTCGAGCGGGACGAGGGCAGCCGGCGCGCCGGCGAAATAGGTGGCGTCGGGAATGGAATCGGAGACGACCGGAGGGACGTTTTGGGCGAAAATTCGGCCCGGAAAGAGCACGGCGAAAAGGAAAATGGCGAGCGAGAGAGAGCGAGCGAAAAACATCGCGGGATTCATACGTTATTTTTCTGTTTTCTCAACCGGAGAGGGGCAAATCTCGCGGGGGAACCGGGGCGTGAACGCTACTTTTTGATTTCGAGATAGCTGCGGGTGCGGACTTTATCTGTTCCCGGTTCTATTTCCTCGATTCGCATCTGTTTGAGGAACCAGCGGCCATCGATTTTCTGGGCCGAGACAACCTCGAATCGCTTCACAAGCAGGTTTTTCAGGTCGTAACCTTCCATTCGCATGAGCGCGCCGCTCTCCTTGTCGACCCAGAGAAGGACCGTTTTGTAGGCGGAGTCATTGTTCGGGGCGGTCACGCGCAGTTTCCAGCAATTGCGGGAGCGGATGGTGTCCGAGCCGAGCACCTCGGCGTTGGGCCAATAGAGGAACTTGAGCGCGAGATCGCCGTAGGTGACGGCGGTGCCGCCGATTTTTTCGTCGAGGCGGGCGGCGGAAAACTTTTTCGTGCTATTGAGAAAGACGAGATCGAGCCGGGAGCCCTCGTCCTCGAGCCGCAATTGCACCGTCTCGGGCGGATTGGCGAAAGTGTAGCGGATGACCGGCCCGGTCTGGGTGATGCGAAAGGGCAGGACGGTGCCGTCGGAACGGAGCTGCCCCTGAAGATCGAGTTGCTGTTGCGACTGCTGCAGGCGCACTTGATCGAGAATTTCGCGGGCGGCGGGCTGGGGCGCGGCGTGCAGGTTCGTTAGGGAAAAGAGCAGGAGGAGAAGGGCGCCGCTGCGGTTAAGCACTTGTTTCGCGGCAGTGCGCTTCATATCGTGCCGCACTGCCCGGCGCGCGGCAGTCTCATGGATCAGGCTTTGTTTCATCTTATCAACGAGCAGTGGACGACTCCGGCCCTCGACTTGTTCATGGCCGCGATCAGCAACATCAATATCTGGAAGCCGCTGATCGTCCTGCTCGTGCTTTATGCGTTGATCTTCGCCGGTTTCAAGGGACGGGCGCTCGTTTTCTGCATCGGCCTTGCGCTCCTCATCAACGGCGCCATCACCTCGTCGCTGAAGAAGGCGGTCGATCGGCGGCGCCCGAAACAGGTCGAGCGGGTGCGCATGGTGGTGCAATCCAAGGCGCGGCCGGAATTTCTCACCCTTTTCAAGCCGGTGAAGATTCGTTATTCCGATGAGAGAGATCGCAATCGCTCGGGGCCTTCGTTTCCTTCCGGCCACGTGACGAACAACGCCACGGTCGCGCTCATCCTGACTTTTTTCTTCCGCCGCCGGGGCTGGCTTTATTTCATTGTCGCGATCGCGATTGCCTGGTCGCGGGTCTATCTCGGGGCGCATTGGCCGAGCGATGTGGCGGCGACTTTTTTCCTGGCGGTGGGTGAAACGGCTATCCTGCTTGCGCTCCTCGAATCGCTTTATCGCTGGGCGATGGCGCGCTGGGCTCCGCAATTTTTCTCCAGGCATCCACGCCTTGTCGGTGATGCCATCGCATGAGCACGACCCGGGCAGTTTGGATTTTCATCCTGGGGCTGACGGCGATCCGCCTCGCCTTTTTGGGCGCGACGCAGCTTTCGCCTGACGAGGCTTATTACTGGATGTGGTCGGAGCGCCCGGCCCTTTCCTATTTCAGCAAAGGGCCCGGCGTGGCTTTCGCCATGGCCGCGAGCACGGCGATTTTTGGCGACAACGAGTTTGGCGTGCGTTTCTGGAGCCCGCTCCTCGCGGCCGGGACGAGTTTGCTCATCTATTATTTTTCGCAGCGGCTTTTCAGCTCGCTCGCCGCCTTCTGGACGGTCGTGGTCCTGAACGTCACGCCCATCTTCAATCTCGGCAGCCTGGTTTTGACGATCGATCCGCTCTCGCTCTTTTTCTGGACGGCGGCGCTCTTCACCTTCTGGCTGGCGATCGAACGTTCGCCGCGGTTTTCCTGGTGGTGGCCCCTCACCGGCCTGCTCGTGGGAATCGGATTTCTCTGCAAATACACCAACGCGCTTCAGCTCGTCTCGATTCTGCTCGTGCTCCTGCTCGCCCGGCGGCTGCGGCGCGAGTTTCTCCGGCCCAATCTTTATTTGCTCCTGCTCGCTTTCGCCGTCTGCACTATCCCGCCGATTCTGTGGAACGCGGAGCACGCCTGGATCACTCTCGCGCATCTCAAGTCGCGCGGCAGTCTCGACGCCGCGCCCGGGTTCCATCCGCTCGAGCTCCTGACGTTTCTGACGCAGCATTTCGCGACCTATTCGCCGTTGCTCTTTCTCGGCCTCGTCTGGGCGACGATCGCCGGCTGGCGGCGGGCGCAGCGCAATTTCGTCGTTTTCTACCTCCTCTGGTTCGGGCTCCCGGTCTTTTTTGTTTATCTCATCCTCTCGATCAACGACGCCGCCGCGCCGAACTGGGATGCGCTCGCTTTTCCCAGCCTCGGCATTCTCGCAGTGTCCTATTGGCGCGAGCGGGCCGCCTCCCGCACCCGCGCACATGCCTGGGCCAACGCCGCCGTTTTTCTCGGGCTTCTGATGAGCGCGGTGCTGGTCGTCCTGATGTTAAATCCGGTCGGCATCACCCGGCGCGGGCGTGACCCGACCGATCGCCTGCGCGGCTGGGAGGCGATGGCGGTGGCGGTCGACAAAGTGCGGAGCGACTTCGAGAAACAGACCGGACAAAAGGTCTTTCTCATCGCCGATGAACGCGACCGCGCTTCCGAGCTCGCCTTTTATTTGCCTGACCGACGGGTCGAAGGCCCGCGGCATCCGCCGGTCTACATCCCGGAGTCGCAGGACATGGTAAACCAGTTTTCGTTCTGGCCGCGTTACGATGAATTCGTCCCACTCCCGCCGAACGCGGCGCGCGACCCGAACGAAATCTACACCGAGGAGGAAGGCGTAAATCTTTTCACCGGCCGGAACGCGCTCTTCCTTCATCTCGGGAAACGAGACAAGCCGCCGCGCAGCATCCGCGCTGGTTTTGGGCGGACCGAGCTCATCAGCACGATCGAAGTGCGAACGGGCGGCAAGATCCTGCGCGAGCTCCAAGTCTATGCCTGTTACGATTACCGGACGATGCCGCTATGACCGAGAATCCTTCTCCGCCTGTCGTCTCCGTGGTGGTGCCGCTTTTCAACGAGGAGGAAAACGTGCCCATCCTGCAGGCTGAGCTGAGCGCCGCGCTCGCCGGGCATTCCGCACGAGATTATTTTTATCGATGACGGCTCGACCGACCAGACGCTCGCGCGCGTCACGAGGACTCCGGAGGTGCGCGTCCTGCGCTTTGAGAAAAATGCCGGGCAAAGCGCGGCCATGTACGCCGGCACCAACGCCGCCCGCGGCGCGACCGTGGTCCTCATCGATGGCGACCTGCAAAACGACCCGGCTGATATTCCCAGCCTCCTCGCCGAGATCGAGCGCGGGGCGGACCTGGTCTGCGGCTACCGTGCCCGGCGCAAGGACACCCTGGTCAAGCGCCTAACGAGTCGGGTCGCAAACTTCGTTCGTAGCCGTTTTACAAAAGACGGCGTGCGCGACACCGGTTGCACGCTCAAGGCGATGCGGCGCGAATGCGTCCGCACCCTCGTGCCGTTCAAGGGGATGCACCGCTTCATTCCGGCGCTGGTCAAGGGCGCCGGCTATCGCCTGGTCGAGATCCCGGTCAATCATCGGCCGCGCCAGTTTGGGCTGAGCAAATACGGCCTCGGCAACCGCGCCGTCCGCGCCACGGTCGACATGTTTGGGGTGCGCTGGCTCCTCTCGCGCCAGCTCAGCTATCGTTTGAAGGAAGACCTGTAGAACCGTTTATTTTTCCCAACTTGTCATCCGAACCGCGGACGCTAAGCTTCCGCTCCACTCGGAGCACTCCGCATGTCTTTGGCCAGCCTTTTATCCTCCGAGCAGATCATTCCCGAGATGACGGCGACCGAGCGGTGGCCGGCCATCGTGGAGCTGATCGATCTCCTCGTGGCCCGCGGTAAAATCAGCGCCGAGAGCCGGGACGGCATTCTCGCCGCGCTTAAACAACGCGAGGAAACGATGAGCACCGGGATCGGCTTTGGGATCGCGATTCCGCACGCGTCCTCCGAGGCGGTGACCGAGGTGGTGGCGGCCTTTGGACGGTCCTCGCAGGGGATTGAGTTTGACGCCCTCGATAATGCGCCGGTCAAATTCGTTGTCCTCTTCATTGTGCCGAAGAATCAGTTTCAAACGCACCTCCGCACCCTGGCCTCGATCGCGAAGTTCTTGAACGATCGCTCGGTGCGCGAAAAGCTCGCGGCCGCCGGGACGAAAGAAGAAATCCTGGCCGTCTTCGAAGAGCGCGCGGCAAAATAGGAACAGGGCGCGCCACTCGCTCCACGCTTGTCTTCCCGATCCGGCGCAGCGCGGAGAGGGACCTCCCAACTGCAATACATGCGTTCTCGGGAGCGGAAGGGTTTCTGGCAAGAGAGGGGTCCTCTCCGTCCTGCGGCGGATCGGGATGACAGATGCGCGATCGCTGCCTAACCTTCGACTCTTGCCATGGAAACATTTCAGTCGCTTTTAAGACGAGAGCTGGAGCGCGCCCTCGACCGCGGCCGGCCTGCCGCTGGCGGGCGAGGTCACGCCCGCGACCGACTCGCGTTTTGGTGATTACCAGACCAACGCCGCCCTCATCCTGGCCAAGCAGCGGGGCGAAAATCCGAGGCAACTGGCGCAGAAAATCATCGACCAGGTCGCGCCCGACGATCTGACGGAGGCGCCGACGATGGCGGGCCCGGGGTTCATCAATTTCACGCTCAAGCCGGAGGCGATTTCGGCCCGTGCGGCGGAGCTTTTGCGCGATGAGCGGCTGGGCGTGTCGCCGGCCGAAAAGCGTCACCGCATTGTGATCGATTTCGGATCGCCTAACGTGGCCAAGCCGATGCATGTCGGCCACATCCGCAGCCTGGTGGTGGGCGATGCCCTCGCCCGGATCGCCAGCTTCCTCGGGCACGACGTGATTCGCGATAATCACATCGGCGATTGGGGAACGCAGTTCGGGATGGTGATCTACGGCTGGAAACATCTCCTCGACCGCGATGCCCTGGCCCGCGACCCGATCGCGGAGCTGGTGCGGATTTACAAAGCGGCGAACGAACTGGGCAAGATGGACGAGCAGGTGCGCGACGCTTGTCGCCAGGAACTCGTCAGGCTGCAAGGCGGCGAGGAGGAAAGCCTCGCCATCTGGAACGAGTGCGTCGCGCTTTCGATGAAGGAATTTGAAGCCGCCTACGACATTCTCGGCATCCGCTACGACATCCAGCGCGGGGAAAGTTTCTACAACGACCGCCTCTGCCGCTGTGGTCGAGCGGCTGCGCCAATCCGGCCTTGCGGAAGTGAGCGAAGGCGCGGTCTGCGTTTTCTTCCGCGACATTCCCGAGCTGGCGGAGCGGCCCTGCATCATTCAGAAAAGCGACGGCGGTTTCAATTACGCCACGACCGACATTGCGACGATCGATTACCGGGTGCGCGACCTTGGCGCGGACACGATCTGGATCGAGACCGGCGCGCCGCAGCAGCTGCATTTCAAACAGATCTTCGAGATCGCGCGGCGCGAAGGTTACACGACCGACTTCCGCCACATCACCCACGGCAGCATCCTTGGCGAGGATCGCAAATTGATGAAGACGCGCTCCGGCGAAAACGTGCCGTTGCGCGATGTGCTCGATGAAGCCGTCGTCCGCGCGCAAAAAATCGTGGAGGAAAAAAATCCCGAACTGCCGGAAGCGGAAAAGAATCAGATCGCGCGCATCATCGGAATCGGAGCGGTGAAGTACGCCGATCTCTCGCAGTACCGGATGACGGATTACATCTTTTCCTGGGACCGGATGCTTTCTTTCCAGGGAAACACCGCGCCTTACCTGCAAAACGCCTATGTCCGGATTCGCTCCATCTTCCGCAAGGCGGGGGAAGAGTTTGTCGCGCCGGACGAGTTGGTCTTGACCGAGCCGGCCGAGCTCAATCTCGCCCGGCGGCTGGCGCAGTTTGCCGAGGCCGTGCCGCAGGTGCTGAACGATTTTCGGCCGAACCTGCTCGCGAATTATCTCTTCGAGCTGGCCAATTCCTTCCACTCCTTCTACGAAGCGTGCCCCGTTTTGAAAGCCGATCCGCCGGTGCGCGCCAGCCGGCTCGCCCTTTCCGAGCTGACGGCGCGTGTCCTGCACCGCGGCCTAGATCTGCTGGGAATTCAGGTGCCGGAAAAGATGTAGGGCTTGGGTCTACGGCCGTTTCAGGCCGCCCAATCCTGTTCATCCTGGAATTCCTGTCTAAATTCCCCGTCCCGTGAGCACGCCGCACCCACGCATTCCCAGCTCCACTTACCGCCTCCAGTTCAACCGGGAGTTCACCTTCGCGCAGGCGCGAAAGATCGTGCCGTATCTCCACGCCCTCGGGATCAGCGATTGTTACGCATCGCCCTATTTCCAGGCGCGGGCGGAGAGCCTGCACGGCTACGACATTACCGATCACAACAAGCTGAATGCCGCGATTGGCTCGCGGGCGGAATACGACGCCTGGATGGAGGAATTGCACGACCGCGGGATGGGTCAGATGCTCGATTTCGTGCCCAACCACATGGGCATCGGCGAACCGACCAACGCCTGGTGGGCCGACGTCCTGGAGAACGGTCCGAGCTCGGAGTTTGCGCCATATTTCGACATCGACTGGCAGCCGCTCAAGTCGGACCTGCGCGACAAGGTGCTGATCCCGATCCTGGGCGACCAATATGGGCGGGTTTTGGAGCGGGGGGAACTGAAAGTCCACTACGACGGCGGCCGCTTTTACCTGCGCTATTTCGAACATGAATTTCCGATCGCGCCCGGGACCTACCGGCACATTCTCGAGATCGCGCTCGAGCAGTTGGGCGCGCACAAGGAAGAGGATTTCTACGCTGAATTGCAGAGCATCCTGACCGCGCTCGAATATCTGCCCCGCCGAACCGAGACCGACTCCGAACGGATCGCGGAGCGAGCGAGGGAAAAGGAGATCATCAAGCGCCGGCTGGAACGCCGCTGCCAGGAAGCGCCGCTGGTGCAGGAAGCGGTGGAAAAAGCCCTCGCGATCATCAACGGGACGCCGGGCGATTCCCGCAGCTTCGACGCGCTCGATGCCCTCCTGACCGACCAGGCCTATCGGCTCGCTTTCTGGCGGGTGGCGGCGGAGGAGATCAATTACCGGCGCTTCTTCGACGTGAACGATCTGGCCGCCATCCGGATGGAATTGCCGGAGGTTTTCGATGCCGCGCATGAGCTTGTCCTCGAACTGGTGGCGAGCGGCGCCGTGACCGGTCTGCGGATCGACCACCCCGACGGGCTCTATTTGCCTAACGAGTACCTCGAGAAACTACAGCGCCGTGCCGCGGAAAAACTGAAAACCGCTTCCTCCGGGGAGAAGCGGGCCATCTATCTCGTGGTCGAGAAGATCCTGAGCGGTGACGAGCAGCTTCCAAACGAGTGGCCCGTGCATGGCACGACCGGCTACGACTTCATGAACGACGCCATCGGCGTGCTGGTCGACACCGCGGCGGAGCGCGCGATCACGAGCGCATTTCAGAAATTCATCGGGCACACGATGCATTTCGGGCATCTCGTTTACGCCAAGAAACGCCTCGTCATGCGGCTCTCGCTGGCCAACGACGTCAATGTCCTCGGGGCGATGTTCGACCGGATCTCGGAGAAAAATCGTTGGTACCGAGACTACACCCTGGACGCCCTGACCCTGGCGGTACGGGAGACGATCGCCTGCTTTCCAGTGTATCGGACTTATCTCGCGCCCGACCGCCCGGTGAGCGAAGCGGACCGCGCGGTGATTGAGCGGGCCGTCGCCGCCGCCAAGCGGCGCAACCCTGCCCTCGAAGAATCGGTCTTTAATTTCCTGCGCGACATCCTCCTTTTCCGTTTTCCGGAGAACCTTGATGACGAAGCGCGCGCAGAGCACATCCACTTTGTTCTGAAATTCCAGCAAACGACCGGGCCGATCATGGCGAAAGGGCTGGAGGACACGGCCTTTTACCTCTACAACCGCCTCGCCGCGCTCAATGAAGTCGGCGGCGAACCGCAGCGCTTCGGGTTGAGCGTGGAAGGATTTCACCGGCACAATCGCGAGCGCCAGGAGAAATGGCCCGCCACCATGCTCTCCACTTCCACCCACGACACGAAGCGGAGCGAAGACGTGCGGGCGCGGATGGCGGTGATCTCGGAAATGCCGGAGCAATGGCGCCGTTCGTTAGGCCGCTGGCGCACCCTGAACCGGCGCTGGAAGGGGCGGCTGGAGGAGAGCGAGGCGCCGGACCGGAACGAGGAGTATCTCCTCTACCAGACGTTGCTCGGGAGCTGGCCGCTCGAGCCGTATCGCGAGCTGGGGGACGAGGCGCGGGCGGATTACCTGGCGCGCATCCAGCAGTACATGGCGAAGGCGATGAAGGAGGCGAAGGTGAACACGAGCTGGGTTCAGCCTAACGAACAGTGGGACGCCGCGGTCGCCGCGTTTATTGAGAAGATTCTCGATCCCTCGCCGCGCAATCGTTTCGTGGAAAGTTTCCTGCCGGTCGCGGAGGAGGTCGCGTGCGCGGGGGCGATCAACTCGCTTTCGCAGGTGCTGCTCAAGCTGACCTCGCCCGGGGTGCCGGATATTTACCAGGGAAATGAAATCTGGGACTTCAGTCTGGTCGACCCGGATAATCGACGGCCGGTCGATTACCAGCAACGCCGGGAAATGCTTGACGGTCTGGCTGGCGCGACGCCGGAGGAGTTGTTAGGCAATTGGCGCGACGGACGGATCAAGCTTTTCCTCACCCACCGTCTGCTGACTTTCCGGCGCGAGAATCCGGAGCTCTTCCGGGAGGGAAATTATCTCCCGCTCAGTGTCACCGGTGAATTTGCGGATTGCTGCATCGCGTTCACGCGCGCGGCGGAGGGCAAATCGATCGTTGTGCTCGCGCCGCGCCTGAGTTTGCGCGTCGGGTTTCCGCCGGTCGGCGAGGCTTGGCGCGATACCGCGGTTCAAATGCCGGAAGGTTTTGTCGGCGGGGAAGATTTGTTCACCGGCACAACCATCGACCAGGGCGCAAGCCTTCCCCTGTCGCAGGCCATGGCGCAATTGCCCTTCGCGGTCGTCGTGGCTACGCTCCGCGACTGAAGCGCTCGAGAAGCGTGACGATGGTGTGCGAAAAATTCGCGAGGTTGCGCACGATGTCGCTCCCGAAATTTTCAAAAGTGATCCGGGGCGAGGCGATCACGAGCAGGACGCTGAGTAAAAGCAGGTTGATCAGGTAAATCACGACGAGCGAAAAGATCGTCCCGTTATCGCTCAGGTCGGTCTGGTTCTTCGGGATCATCCAGCAGGTAAAGGTGAGGTGGAACGCCCAGGTCACCCCGAGGAGCGCGTAGAGGAGCTGGCCATAGGGCTGGAGATTAAAAAAGAGACTGAGCCCACCGTAAATCGCCAGCACGAGGATGCTGTAGAGCGGGAAAAAATAGGGCGCGAGCGCGATGAGGAAGTTGTTCTTGTCGGTCAGGATGTGCCCGCCCTCGCGGCCGACCTTGAAGCGGCTGACCCGGCCGCCCATCATCCAGACCCAGAGCGCGTGGGTCAGCTCGTGGCCGAAGACGTAGATCAGGAGCGGGCGCGGCAGGCCAAAAAAAGCGATCAACCAGAGGACCGCGCCTAACGAAAAGAACCAGAACTCCTCGCCCGCCCAGAGCCGCTCCGCCACTGTCGCGCGGGCGAAGGAGGTGAAAAACGTTTGGCTGAGAAGGGCGCAGATCGGGAGGAGAAAAAGGGCGACGATGAATTTGACCCATTTCGTCGGCACCATGAGGGAGCCGCCTGGGGGCGTGCCGCGCCGGGTCGGGACGACGTAGGGCGCGACTTTGACGCCACCTTGGACCGGCCGGCGCCGGGTCGTATGCCGGGGAACGCGCCGTGAGGCCATTCGTTAGGCGCGGCCCATGTAGGCGCCGGTGCGGGTGTCGATCTTGATCTTTTCGCCCTCCTTGATGAAAAGCGGGACGTTCACAGTTTTGCCGGTTTCGAGCAGGGCGGGCTTGGTCACGTTGCTGGCCGTGTCGCCGCGCAGACCTTCCGGCGCCTCGACCACGGTGACCTGGACGGAGGAGGGCAATTCCACCTGAACCGGCCGGCCTTCCGTAAACAGAACTTCGACCGGCAGATTCTCCACCAGGTAACCCTTCGCCTCGCTCAGGAGGTGTTCGTCGAGCGTGATCGTCTCGTAGGTGCTCGGGTCCATGAAGTGAAAACCGGTGTTGTCCTTGTAGCTGAACTCGAGCGTCGTGCGCGAAACGTCGACCAGTTCCACCTTGTCGGTCGAGCCGAAGCGGACATCGGCGCTTTTGCCGGTGTTGATGTAACGGATGATGGCCTGGACAAAGGCGCGCAGGTTGCCCGGCGTCCGGTGCTGCACATCGAGGACGATGGCGGTGTTCCCGTTATATTTAATTGCTTGTCCTTTGCGGAGATCGTTCGCGGCGGCCATAGAGGTGAGATTCTTAGTTGAGGGCGCGAGGATTTACAAGTGGAGCGGGTTTCAGAGCAGCTTCAGCTTGGTCAGGTCCTGCGAATCGACAATCCCGACCGGGACCCCGCGATCGTCCACCACCACGAGGTCGTCGATCCGGTGGCGCTCGAGGAGGTTGAGCACTTCGACAGCCAGTTTGTCCTGGTGCACCACGACCGGATTCAGCGTCATCAGGTCGGCCACCAGCCGCTCGCCCACCCGCGGATCGGTCTGGAAATGCCTAACGAAATCGCCATGGGTAAAAATCCCGAGCAACTGTTCATCCGGCCCGGCGATGACGGCGGCGCCGGCGCGGAGCGAGGTCATCAGCTCGAGCACGGCGCGAATATTATTTTCCGGCCTAACGAGCGCGAGGGCGGTGCGCGGCCGCATGATCTGGTGGACGCGGAGGAGCAGGCTGCGCCCGACCATCCCGGCGGGATGGAACTTGGCGAAATCTTCTTTTTGGAAACCGCGCGCCTCGAGCAGAACCATGGCGAGCGCATCGCCGAGAGCGAGCATGACCGTCGTGCTCGAGGTCGGGGCGAGGTTTAGCGGACACGCTTCCTGCTCCACATTAACGTCGAGGAGCACGTCGCAATTCTGCGCCAGGGTCGAGTCCGCCGCGCCGCAGATTGCGATGATATCGACCTGGAAACGGGCGATCGCCGGGAGAATGCGCAGGAGTTCTTCCGTCTCGCCGCTGTAGCTGAGGGCAAGGATGACGTCGCCATCCGAGACCATGCCGAGGTCGCCGTGGAGGGCGTTGAGCGAGTTGAGGACGACTGCGGGCGAGCCCGTGCTGGTGAGGGTGGCGGCGATTTTTTCCCCGATGTGCCCGGATTTTCCGACCCCGAGCACGATGACCTTGCCGCGAGACTCGACCGCCCTTTTGATCAAATCGACCGCGCGGATGAAGCTTTCGCCCAGCCGCGCCCGGAGCCGCTGCAGCTCCGAAATTTCTAAATCAAGGACACGTGCAGCCTTTTCAATGTAATCCATCGAACTATAATTGTGGGGTGAGGGCAGGGCGCGAGCAAGCCATTGCGCGTTCTGGCCGAACCTCGGGGAGAACAATTATGAAGAAAACATTCCTCAGCATCTTACTCGCGGCAGCCGCGAGCAGCGTCGCTTTTGGGCAGGAGCTCACGACGACCGTCACCACCACAACCACTGGGCAGATCGAGGCCGAACTCCCCAAGCCACGGCCGCCGGCTGCGGCGCCCATCGTTCCGACCGAAGGCGCGGTGCAGGTCGCGATTCGCACCCGGCAGCCGATTCAATTGATCAACCCGGCCGCCCCGGCCGAGTACGGGAATGCGCAGGAACGCGTCTCGCACGATCCGAAGGATCCGGGCAAGCCGAAGGGGATCGTGCTTTTCGCCTGGACTTTCTAAACGGTCGGAATCGATTGAGTTGAACCGGGCGCGCTTGCGTTGAACGTTAGGCGTGCCTGACTCGCCGCCTGTCGTCGCCTCCTATTGCGCGACGTTTCTGAAGCCGGAGATGCTGCACATCTACCGGCAGATCACCGCGCTGGAGCACTTTCGACCGGTCGTGATCGCGCAGAAACGCGAGGAGTCGGAACGGTTTCCCTTCGAGCCAGTCTTCGTTGTCAGGAAACCGGGGACGCATTTCCTCCGGCGTTTCTGGTTTCGAACGCTGCGGGATTCCCCGTGGCAGATTTCGCACCGCGAGGTGCAACAGATCAGGCGCTTGCTCGACGAAAACGAGGCGCAATTGCTCCACATTTATTTTGGTCATATCGCGGTCCATCTCCTCCCGCTCATGCGGCATTGGCGGAAGCCGGTCGTGGTCTCTTTTCACGGGGCGGATGTCATGGTCGAGCTGGATAAGCCGCAGTACCGCGCCGCCACGCGCGAAATGCTGGCGGCGGCGCGGCTCGTTCTGGTCCGTTCGGAATCGCTCGCCCGCGGCCTTGGCGAGCTGGGATGTGCTCCGGAAAAGATCCGACTGCAACGGACCGGCATTCCACTCGACGATCTTCCCTTCCAAGAACGTTCCTGGCCTAACGACGGCGCCTGGCGCTTCCTCCAGGCCGGGCGGTTGATCGAGAAAAAAGGCTTCGGCACCAGCCTGCGCGCCTTCGCGAAATTCCAGAAGCAGAATTCCGCCGCGATGTTTACCCTCGCGGGCGAGGGCCCGATGCAGGCGGAGCTGGAGGAACTGGCCCGGGAACTGGGGGTGCAGGATCGCGTCCGATTTGCCGGCTTCCTCTCGCAGCAGCAACTGCGCGAGGCTTTTTACGAAGCGCATGTTTTCCTTCACCCGAGCGAGCTGGGGGCGGATGGGAACCAGGAAGGCGTTCCCAATTCCATGCTCGAGGCGATGGCGAGCGGCCTGCCGGTTTTCGCGACCCGGCATGGCGGCATCCCGGAGGCGATCGACGATGGCGCGAGCGGGATCCTGGTGAAAGAGCGCGACCACGCCGCGCTGGCCGAGGCGTTGCGGGAATGGACCCGGCGACCGGCAGACCTGAGCCGGCTGGCGCAGGAAGGGGCGCGCGCCATCGCCGCCAAGTTCGAGCAACGCGCGCAAGTGCGGGCACTCGAGGAGATTTATCGCGAAGCGATCGAATCGTAGGGCAAGCGCTCGGCTTGCCGGGAGCTGTTCCTGCAGGCAGGCGGAGCGCCCGCCCTACAATTTTGCGAAGAACTCTTCCAGCTCTCGGGCGACGACCGCGAAACTGAGATGCGCACTCGCCAGGTCCTGCGACCGGGAGACGACCTCCTCGCAGAAGTTCGGTTCCGACAACAATCGCTCCGCCAGGGCCGACAATTCGCCTAACGACCGTCCGTGTCCGCAGGTCGCGGGGAAGGCGATCCGCTCGATCGCGCCATCGCCGCCCACGCAGGGCAGGCGACAAAGCAAGGCGTCCCCCGCCACCTGCCCGGGCACGCTGCTCTTGTCGGCTTGCAGCACGAACCTGTGTCGTGCCATCTCGGCCAGGTAATCGCGATACGGCAGACGCTTTTCCAGAATTCGCAGCGAATCGCGCGGAACTCCCATGCCTCCGAGGATTTTCCGGCAACGCTTCGGCTCCTCGTCGAAGACCGTGATCGGTTTGCCCAGATCGCTGGCGAGGACGAGCGCGGCAAGATGATGGCGCGAAGGCGTCTTCCATTCCCGGGTGCCGATGAAAATTCCCCGGCGTTCGCCTAACGACCGGGAAAAATCCCAGCGCGCATCGTCGAGCGGGTAGGGCGTGGGGATGAATTTGCCGCGCCCATAGAAGGCGAGTGCATCCGGCGTCGCGGCCAGGCAACCGTCCGCCGCCTGGACGATCTCGCGGAAACGCTCCGCTCGGGCGGGGTCGGCGAGTTGTTGCGCGATCTGGTGCAGACCGGTTTCCTTGAGCGAAACGGCGACCGGCAGCTTCTCCTTCTGCAGTTGCCGGAGCGCGCGCTGCGTCTCCTTGAAATCGCCGCGCAGGAGAAGCAAAACTGGTCGCCGGGCCGCGATCGCGCGCGCGACCTCGCGCTCGAAAGAACCGCCGGTGCAGGCGGCGTAGCCGTGGAAGTTGACCGGCGCATGCTCGCCATCGTCCGGGCGATTGCTCCCTGACGAAAAATCCTGCGCCCGATCGCGACCCCCGGGGTTGAGGACCGTGAGCCGAAATTCGCGCCCGACGTCGTTATTCGTCGTCACCGAAATCCAGCGGCTCAGGCGGCTCGTTTTGAATCAGAGTCTCGCCATTGGCATCGTCGATCGGCCGCACGGGCTGCGCGCGGCGCACCTCGATGGTGTTGTCCGGCTCGGGCGCGACCGGGATGGCGCGTTTGATCGGTTTGTCGGGATCGAGCCCCGGCTCGGCGCTGCCGACCGCCGCCATCGTCTTCGGCTTGAAGGTCGAGCCGATCGCTTCGTACGGGTCGTCGTCCGCCAGCAGCGTCGGTCCCTGCATCGTCACGGGCGCGACTTCATTGGTATCGACCGCGAGGGCGGCACGCGGCCATTGGCCCTCTTCAAATTTTTTCACGAGCTGAGTCCGAACGGAATCGCCATGGACATCGCAGCCGTCGGTCGGCATTTGTTCGTCGGTCGCGAATTCCATGTAGCTGGTGCGGCGTTTCACGACATCGCCGCTCGCGCTCCGCACGTCCTCGTAACATTTATCGGTCGCGAGCAAACCCGAGGCGGAACAAATCTCGACCTTGCGCAATCCGGGCGGGACGGGAAAAGGCTGGGGCTCGAAGCGGGTGAGCGAGGCGTTCATCACCTCCACCCAGACCGGCAGCGCGATGACGCTGCCGAAGGCGCCGCGGTAAATTTTCTCCGGTTTGTCGAAACCGGCCCAGACGGCGCAGGTCACAGCCGAGTCGTAGCCGGCGAAAAGGGCGTCGGTGAACGCGTAGGCGGTACCGGTTTTGCCGGCGGCAGGAAATTTTTTCAGCCCGTATTTTTCGTAGGCAAGCTGGCCGGTCCCTTCCCTCAGCGCATCGGTCAGGCAGGAAGTCACTTCGTAGGCGATCTCGGGTTTGATCACGGGGGCGTGCTGGCGATCGCGTTCCGGGCGCCAGACAACGTTGCCCTGTTTATCCTCGATCCGGTCGAGAATATGGGGTGCGGGAGCGCGCGAGCCTTCGTTAGGAAAGATGGTGTAGGCGCGGGCCAGCTCGGCCAGGGTGATCACGCTGCTGCCGAGAAAGGTTGCGGGGTACGGGCGCAACTTGCTCTCCACCCCGGCGGCTTGGACGAGCTGGGTGACGTTGTCGAGCCCGGCGTTGGTGCCGATGCGGACGGCGGCGCCGTTCTTCGATTTGGCCAGCGCTTCGCGCGCGGTGATCTGGCCTTCGTAGCGGTTATCGGGGTTCTCCGGTCCCCATTCGCCGAGGATGCCGGTGGTGCCGCCGATCATGACGGTGCGGTTGTCGAGCGCCGAGTCTTCCACCAGCGAGCCGGGGAAAAGTCCTTTCGCGAAAGCCGCGGCGTAAACAAAGGGCAGGATGGCGGTACCGGACGGGCGGCGGGCCTGGAGGGCGCGATTGTATTCGTTATGCTCGAAGTCGCGTCCGCCGACGAGGGCGAGGATGCCGCCGCTGCGGTTGTCGAGCGCGATGACCGCGCCCTGGAGATACTCCGGCGCCGGCGGGGCGCTCGTCTTGTCGTTAGGCGACTTGCCGCGCCGGTCCCGCAGGAGGGTGGTGTATTGGGCGTAGGTCTGGTGGTCGTAGCCGGGCGCCTGCTCGGCGGCATCGAGCTGGTCGCGGAGCGATTTCTCGGCCGCCGCCTGCATCCCGGCGTCGATGGTGGTGTGAATGCGGAAGCCGTCGCTCATGGCCCGGTCCCAGCCGACGGCGGCGATGACCTGCTGGCGGATGTAATCGATGGCGTAGTTCTGTCCGCGCGCGTTTTGCCGGTTGCCGGTCACGAGCTCCTCTTTCTGTGCGCCATCGTATTGGGCGTCATTGACGAACCCGAGCTCGAGCATGCGGTTGAGGACAAAGTTGCGCGCCTCGCGCGAAGCGTCGCGGTCCGACCAGGGCGAGAGTTTATTTGGGCTCTTGACCAGACCGGCAAGGGTGGCGCTTTCCGCGAGTGTCATCTCGCGCGCCGGTTTGTCGAAGTAGCCGCGAGCGGCCGCTTCCGCGCCGTAGAGCCCGCCGCCGAAATAGATCCGGTTCAGGTAGAGCTCCATGATCTTTTGCTTGGAGAAATTTTCCTCGATCCGGCGGGCAACGAACATCTCGAGGAGCTTGCGGCGAAAAGTTTTGCCCTTGAGCTCGAAACTGTTGCGCGCCAGCTGCTGGGTGATCGTGCTCGCGCCCTGGCGGACGTGACCGGCGACGAGATTCTTGAGCGCGGCCCGGACGATGCCTAACAAGTCGTAGCCGTGGTGCTGGTAAAACTTGTTGTCCTCGATCGCGATAATAGCGTTGACGAGGTCCTGGGGCAGTTGCTCGTAGGGGATGGTCTCGCGATTCTCGACGTAGATCTGGCCGAAGATCTTGTCGTTGCGGTCCACGATAACGCTGGCCGATTCCATCTTTTCGAGATGGGTCAAATCGAGGGCGGCGGCCTGGTGCCTGAGCGAGGCGGCGAGGGGGAGGAAAGCGAGGAGACTCGCGAGGACGACGACGAGGACGAGGACGAGCGGGAGGTAAATCCACGGGCGCGCGTACCAAGCGCGGTGGTAGCGGGAATACTCCGTCGGTGTGAAATAATCAACAGGCATGCGGCAAGTGGGCGAAGGCCCAGAAGATCGCGCGCAACTTAGCGGCAAACTGTGGAAATTGCCAAGTGCTTGAGGGGTGGAAGAGTTCGGTGAAGAGTGCCGGAGACAGTCCCCTCGGTTCACGGGCGATGGAAGGAAACGAGGAACTGATTTACGAAATCCGCGACGGCATCCGTGCCCGGGGCCCGGTGCCGTTTAGCTGGTTCATGGAGCAGGCGCTCTATCATCCCCAGCATGGTTATTACAGCTCGGGGCGGTGCGCGATCGGGCGGCGGGGCGATTATTTCACCAGCGTGAGCGTGGGGCCGTTGTTTGGGAAATTGATGGCGGGCCAGTTTGCCGAGATCTGGGAAACGCTCGGGCGCCCGGGCGATTTCGTCATCGTCGAGCAGGGGGCGCATCATGGGGAGTTCGCGACCGACGTGCTGGAAGGGTTGCGTGCGCAAAATCCGGATCTTTTTGCGACGGTGCGTTACCGGATCGTCGAGCCGTTCGCAGTGCTGCGGAAACGTCAGGAAGGAGTGCTCCGCCCCTTTGCCGAGCTCACGGAATGGGTCGAATCGCTCGAAGCGATGGCGCCGTTTTGCGGCGTCCATTTTTCCAACGAGCTGCTCGACGCCATGCCGGTGCACCTCCTGGTCGCGACCGGCGCGGGCGAGGAGCGGCGCTGGAGCGAGCGGATGGTGGAGCGGACCTCGTGCGGTTTCACCCTGGTGGATCGACCGATCTCCGACGCGCGCCTGGCGGAGCGCCTGACGAAACTTCCGCCCGTGCCCGAGGTCGGGTACGAGACCGAGATCAATCTCGCGGCGCTCGATTGGATGAAGACGCTGGCGGGCAAGTTGCAGCGCGGGGCGGTGCTGATGGCCGATTACGGCCTGGCGCGGGACGAGTTTTACGCGCCCAGTCGCCGCACCGGGACGCTGCAATGTTATGCCGATCATCGGGTCTTGCCCTCGATCCTGGAACGGGTCGGGCAGAGTGACCTGACGACGCATGTGGAATGGAGCAGCCTGGCGGAGCAGGCGGAAATCTGCGGGCTGCGCCTCGCGGGCTTTACCGACCAGCATCATTTTCTCACCGGACTGCTCTCGACTCACGCGGCGCTCGCTTCGGCCGGGGCGGAGAAGAGCCGCGCGCTACAGACTTTGATTCACCCGGAATTTCTCGGCACGAAATTCCAGTTCCTTGGCCTGACGAAAAACTTCCCGCCGGACGAATCGTTAGGCGGATTCAAGTTCGCGCGCGACGCGCGCAAGGCGCTCGGGCTGGCCTGACTAGAGGAGCGGCGAGCCTTCGCTCTCGACGTGTTTTAATTTGCCGCCCGCCGTCTGGATCGCGGCGAGGAGAGATTCTTTGGTCGTGAGGGTGGGATCGTAACAGAGGGAAATTTTCTCCGGGCTGATGTCGCACGAATCGAGGGCGTGCGCGTCGAACTTTTGCAACGCGTCGCGCAGATTTTTTTCCTGCTCGGGATCGAGCGGCTCGGACAACTCAATCTCGGCCGCGACGTATTCTTCCGCGCCGGAAAGTTTGTCGGAGTCGTCCGCCATACTAAGAGATCGTCAGCGGTTGCCGATGTGGATGGCGTGCTTGTCGACGGCGAGGGCCGCTTCCTTGACCGCTTCGCTCAGGGTCGGGTGGGCGTGCACGGTGCGGCCGAGATCTTCGCTGCTCCCGCCGAATTCCATGACCGCAACGATTTCGGCGATCAGTTCCGAGGCGGCATGGGAGAGGATCGACGCCCCAAGAATGCGATCGGTCGCCTCGTCGGCGACAAACTTCACTAAACCTTCTACATCCGCGTTGGCGAGGGCGCGGCCGTTGGCGCGGAAAGGAAATTTCCCGACGCGGACCTTCATCCCTTTTTCTTTCGCGAAATCTTCCGTGATGCCAACGCCGGCCAGTTCCGGGTTGGTGTAGATGATGCCGGGGATAACGTCGTAGTTCACGTGCCCGGCCTTGCCCGCGATCAACTCGGCGCAGGCGATGCCTTCCTCTTCCGCCTTGTGCGCCAGCATCGGGCCGGCGATGACGTCGCCGATGGCGTAAATGCCCGGGACATTGGTGCGGAAGGCCGGGTCCACTTTGATCCGACCGCGTTCGTCGAGCGCGACGCCGACCTTGTCCGCCAGGACTCCTTCGGCAAAAGCGCGACGCCCGACGGAGACGAGGACTTTGTCCGCCTCGAAGTTGAGTTCTTCGCCGCCTTTGTTGGCGGTGGCGATGGCGCGGCCGTTGGTGACCTTGACCGAGCCGACCTTGGTTTCGAGATGGAATTTCATCCCCTGCGCAGTGAGGGCGCGCTGGAGGAGATTGGAGACTTCGAGATCGAACCCGACCGCGATGCGTGGGAGAAATTCGAGGACCGTGACCTCAGAGCCGAGGCGCGCCCAGACCGAGCCGAGCTCAAGACCGATCGCGCCCGCGCCGATGACGAGAAATTTTTCGGGCGGTTTTTCGAAGCAAAGCGCCTCGGTGCTGCTGACGATGATTTTGCCGTCGAAGGGCATGCTCGGGAGATTGATCGGCACGCTCCCGGTCGCGATGACGATGTGATCGGCCGCGACTTCGACCGGTTCGCCTTCGTTAGGCGTAACCCGCACTTTGCCCGGCTCGGTGATGGTGCCGAGGCCGCTGAAGACGGTGACCTTATTGCCTTTCATCAGGGCGCGGACACCGCCGGTGAGGGTTTTCACGACCTTGTCTTTGCGGCCGAGCATGGTCGCGAGATCGAGGCCGACCTGGTCGAGGACGATGCCGTGTTTGGCGGCCTCGTTTTTCGCGAAGGTAAAGTGGTCGCTGGAAGCAAGAAGCGCCTTGCTCGGGATGCAGCCGACATTGAGGCAGGTGCCGCCGAGTTCGCTGTCTTTCTCGACGATGGCGGTCTTGAGACCGAGCTGGGCGGAACGAATGGCCGCGACATAACCGCCGGGGCCGGAGCCGATGATGATGACGTCAAAATTATCCATGGTGAGAGAGGGTTGGGTGCTGGAGGGGGCGTATAACTAAGCGCGCCGTTCCTTTTTGTCATCCCGAGCTAGGTCGGTAGGGCGAGACTCCGTCGAGCCGGGAAGAAGAAATCGCTTCTGGGGACGACCCGCTGTTCCCGGCTCGACAGAGTCTCGCCCTACCGGACTCACCTACAGATCGAGCAGCAGCGCGGTCGGATTTTCGATCGCTTCCTTTACCGTGACGAGAAATGTGACCGCTTCCTTGCCGTCGACGGCGCGGTGATCGTAGCTCAACGCCAGGAACATCATCGGCCGGACAACGACTTTGCCGTCGATTGCCACCGGGCGCTCCTTGATGGCGTGCATGCCGAGGATGCCGCTCTGTGGCGGATTGAGAATCGGCGTGCCCATGAGGGAGCCGTAGACGCCGCCGTTCGAGATGGTGAAAGTGCCGCCCTGCAAATCTTCAATCTTGATCTTGCCGTCGCGCGCGCGGGCCGCGTAATCGGAAATATCGCGCTCGAGATCGGCGAAACTTTTCTGGTCGGCATCGCGCACGACCGGAACAACGAGACCGCGCTCGGTTCCGACCGCGACTCCGATGTCGAAGTAATGATTGAGAATGAAATCGTCGCCTTCGATGCGGCTGTTGATCGCGGGGACGGCTTTGAGCGCTTCGACCGTCGCTTTAATGAAGAAGGACATGAAGCCAAGCTTGATTCCGTGATCGGCCTGGAATTTTTCCTGCGCTTTTTTGCGGAAGGCCATGACTTCAGTCATGTCGCACTCGTTGAAAGTGGTGAGGGTGGCAGTGGTCTGCTGCGACATGACCATTTGCGAGGCGATCTTGCGCCGGAGGGGCGACATCTTCTTGCGCGTGAAGCGCTCTTCGCCCGAACCCTCGGCCGGCTCGGGAGCGACGGTCTTTTTCGGAGTGCGCGGTTTTTCCTGGTCGTCAGTGGAGGAAGACGCCGGCTTCGATTCGAGATGAGCAAGCACATCCCCCTTTGTCAGGCGACCGCCTTTGCCGGTGGCGCTGATCGCGGCGGGATCGAGCTCTTCCTCGGTCGTTAGGCGTTTCACCGCCGGAGAAAGAACCTCGGCATTTGGAGAGCGTTTCGCGGCGGTTTTGGCGGGTGCAGGTTTGGAATCGTTCGGGGAAGCGGCGGCTTCCGGCTCCGCTTTTTCCTTGGCCGGGGCGCTTGCCTTGTCGTCGATCGTGGCCACGACTTCGCCGATTTTTACTTCCTGGCCCTCGTCCACTTTGGTCTCGAGAACACCGGCCTTCTCGGCCGTGATCTCAGTTGAAACCTTGTCGGTCTCGAGGGTGAGGAGCGCTTCGCCCGCCTCGACGTATTCGCCCGACTTCTTGTGCCAGACGGAGACGATACCGCTCTCGATCGATTCACCGACCGCCGGGATTTTTACTTCGATGCTCATCGTTGAAGCACTAAAGCCGAAGAGCGTGGCACCCGCAATGAATCAGGCGCCTGCGCCTAACGATTTCTTCGCCACCGCGGATTGGACAAACTTGCCCCAGCTCAGGTTGTCGCGTCCGGGGACATGCTCTTTTGCTTTCCGGATGGCCATTTCCGAGACCGCCTCGACGACCCAGTCGAAGTTCGCCTGGCCGACCGACGCAATCTCCGCGTCCGGCGCGGGATTGCAGAAATCGATCGCCATCGGGACGCCGTCGCGCATCGCGAACTCGACTGTGTTGAGGTCGTAGCCGAGGTATTGATTGAGGGCGATCACGCCCTGCTCGACTTTTTCCAGGACGTCGCGCGGAGCCTGCCAATCGGTCTGGTAACGGAGGTGATAAGGATGGCGCGGCTCGTAATTCATGACGCGCACATGGCGCTGGTCGATCGAGTAGCAGCGGAAATACATGTCAAACTGCACCTCCTCCTGCAGCATCATGACGAGCTGGCCGGTTTCGCTGTAGGCCCGGAAAAATTCGTCGGGATTATGCAGCTTGTAGACGTTCTTCCAGCCGCCGCCGGCGAAAGGTTTGAAGAACGCGGGCCAGCCGACGTAGGCAAAGATGGCGTTCCAATCGAGCGGATACGCCAGGTTGCGGAACGAGCCGTCGCTCGTGTCGGGCGGGAGCGAGTGCGAGGGAAGCAGGACCGTTTTCGGCACGCCGACGCCGATCTTGGTCGCGAGCGCGTTGTTGAAAAATTTCTCGTCCGCACTCCACCAAAACGGGTTGTTCACGACCGCGCAGCCGGTGAGCGCTTCGTTCTTGAGCCAGGCGCGATAGAAGGGCACGTCCTGCGAGATGCGATCGATGACGACGTCGTAGCCGCCTGATTCACCCTGGATCACCTTGTCGATCCGGACCGGCTCGGCCATGATGTCGCGGCCTCCCGTCTTTTCATTGACCCGCGCGACGAAGGCCGGTGGGAAGCTGTGTTCCTGGCCGTAAAGAATCCCGATTTTTTTCATAAGTGTAGGTGGTGGGTTGCGGAGAGAACGCTGTTAAAGCTTGGAAAGATAATAGGGCAACATGTCGCGCCAGTAATTCCAATCATGGCCGCACCATTTGCGGTCGTCGAACCAATGCTGGATGCCCTTTTCGTTCAGGAGCCCGCTCAGGCGGAGGCTTTCGTGCCGGGTGTTATCCCACTCGCCGGTGCCGATGATGATCGCCATGTGATTGAACTTCCACGTATCGGGCATGTTCGGAAGATACTGGTAGGGGCTGTTGAAATAAATGTTCTCGTCGTGATAGCCGTCGAAAAAGTCGCTGATGTCGAACGACCCACTCATGCTGATGAAATGGCTCACGAGATCGGGATGCCGGAAAGCGATATTCCCGGCGTGATACGCGCCGAGACTGGCGCCGCAGACCGCGACCCGATGACAATTCGCCTCGCGCCGGGCGAAATCCATCACGTCGCGGACGATGACGTTCTCGTAGGCGTTGTGGGTCCGCATCCGGTCGGTCGGGTGAATGGACTTGTTGTAGAAGCTTTCGAGATCGATCGCGTCGGGGCAATAAATCGTGACCTGGCCGTTGTCGATGAAATGGGCGCAGGCGTCGACGAGTTCGAAATCCTTGCACTGGCGGAAGTTGCCAAACGAGGTCGGAAAAAGAACGAGCGGCAGGCCGCCGCCATTGCCGAAGACGAGCATCTCGAAATCGCGGCTGAGATGGGGCGTGTACCAGCGGAGATAACGTTCGTTCATGCGCGAGGGCGAATAAAAGCGAGGGTGAGGCGGTTGGCGATGAGAATTTTCCGCGACTTTGGGACGACCTGCGGCGTTTGCGCAGACGATTCTCCTCGCCGATAACAACCGGCTTCGATGGACGAAAAACACACTTTAACCGGCAACATCCAGCAGCATCCGCAGTTTGAGTCGCGCCTCCTGCGGAACAAGCGCGATGTGCAGGTCTACCTCCCGCCCGGCTACCGGCGCTCGCGGCAACGGCGCTACCCGGTCATGTATCTGCAGGACGGGCAGAACGTTTTCGACGCCGCGACTTCGTTTGCGGGAGTGGAGTGGGGCGCGGATGAATCGGCCGAGCGCCTGGCGAAGAAGCGCCTGATTGAGCCGCTCATCATCGTGGCGGTTGCGAATACAGGCGAGAAAAGGATCCACGAGTACGCGCCGAGCCGGGGAGTGATCGACTCTACCGCCCTGCGGAAGAAACGTAGCCGGGGGATGCTGCGGAAATACGGCAGTTTTCTGCGCGACGAACTCAAGCCGTTTATCGATCGCGAATACCGGACGCGGCCGGAAGCGGAGTTCACCGGGCTGGGCGGTTCGTCGTTAGGCGGGCTGGCCACTCTCTCGCTCGGGCTTTGGTTCCCAGAGACTTTTAATCGGCTCGCCGTGATGTCGCCTTCGATCTGGTGGGACGATTGCGTTATCTACCGCATGCTCGACAAGATCAGGGAGAAGCCGCCGCTCAAGATCTGGCTCGATACCGGAACCAAAGAGCCGGGGTGGGAACGGGCGCGCGATCTGCGCGACCGCCTGGTGGAGCACGGCTGGCGGGTGGATGACGACCTGCAATACACCGAAGTGGAGGGGGGCGATCACAGCGAAGGCGCCTGGGCGGCGCGCTTTGAAGCGGTGCTGCGTTATTTGTATCCGCCGCTCCCGCCGGGAATGAAAGAGCGGCCACCGAGGCCGCTCGTGCTCGAAACCGCGATTCGTTAGGCGCCGTTTTTGACCTTCGGCTCGGCGAAGTTGCCAAGCTTGCGGAATTTTGCGTAGCGCTCCTTGAGCAGCTCGTCGATCGGCGTTTCCAGGGCGCGCTTTAGATTACGCCGCAGCGCCCCGCCGAGATTAGCGGCGGCCAGGTCGTGGTCGCGATGAGCGCCGCCTTCCGGTTCCGACACCACTTCGTCGACCACGCCGAGTTTCATCAGGTCGTGCGAAGTGAGCTTGAGCGCCTCGGCCGCTTCCGGTGCGTGCTTGCGATCCTTCCACAAAATGGCGGAGCAGGCTTCCGGGCTGATGACGGAATAATAGGCGTTTTCGAGGATGAGGACGCGGTCGGCGACGCCGATCCCGAGCGCGCCCCCGGAGCCGCCTTCGCCGATGACGCAGGCAATGATCGGGACGCGCAGGATCATCATCTCGCGCAGGTTGACCGCGATCGCCTCGGCGATATGGCGCTCTTCCGAGCCGATCCCGGGATACGCGCCCGGGGTGTCGATCAACGAAATCACCGGGAGCTGAAATTTCTCCCCGAGCCGCATGATGCGCAGCGCCTTGCGATAACCTTCCGGGTAGGCGCAGCCGAAGTTGCGTTTCACGTTTTCTTTCGTGTCGCGGCCTTTCTGTTGCGTGACGACGACGCAGCGCTGCTGGCCGAGTTTGGCCAGGCCGCAGGGCATGGCCTTGTCGTCGCCGAAGACGCGGTCGCCATGGAGTTCCACCCATTCCGTAAAACAGCGGCCGATGTAGTCGAGGGCGAACGGCCGCTGCACATGGCGTGCGATCTGGACCCGCTGCCAGGCGGTGAGGTTGTCGTAAATCATCCGGCGGGTTTCGCGGATCTTGAGCTCCATTGATTCCACTTCGGAATCAAAATCGATCGAATGCTTGTCCGAATGCGACTTCAACTCCTGCAACCGGCGCTGCAGCTCAAAGATCGGTTTTTCAAAATCGAGCGGTTGCGAATCCATGGCGAAAATCAGAAACGGGAATCGTAAAGGGAAGGTATTACGATTTACGTTTCACTCCACAATCGTGACAGCCGTTTTTGTGTTTACAAGGCTGCTCAACTCTTCCACGTCGGAGGCCGCCATCCCGAGGCCCTCTCCCGGGGGCGGAACGTCAAGGATGGGGTGGGCATCATCCGGTTCGGAATAGATGACAAAACCGGGCGCGGCAAGCCGGACCCAGCGGGTGCTGTTGAGAAACTGCGGACTGGCCAGGCCGACCCGTTTGCCATTTTTCCAGGCCATGATTTCCGCCACCCGGGTGTTGATTTTGGCCGCCGGTTTGCCGGGCAGTTTCTCGCTCAGGATCCGATAGCGTTTAAAGAAATGGTCCTTATCGAGGAGATAGAGAAGCTTGGCGTTGCGCTGGAGAAGGATTGAAAATTCCGGGTGCGAGATGCGCAATTTCTGACCGATCCGGAGCATCGTCCCGCTCAGGTTATTGGTCCGCATGATCAGCTCCGGGGTCGACTTGAACCTGTTCGCGATCCGCGCCAGGACGTCGCCGCTGCGCACGGTGTATTCCTCCTTTTCCGGCGCCGGATAATCGGAGAGGAGGATGCGGACGTTGACCTCGCCGAGCAGATCCTGCGCTTCGCCGACGTGCAGACCGCTCGGATATTTCTGGATGAACGAGGTTAACGCCGCGCGTGCTTCGGTGAGCTTGCCTTCGTTCTTTAGTTTCTCCGCCGCCTTGAACTCCGGCAGGCTGATGTCCGGGGTCGGGACCGGGGTGGCGACCGATTTGCGCTCGGCCCGCATGACCAGCTCCGGGCGGATAAAGATCTTGTAACTAAAGAGCGCGGCGCCGCCGAAAATCAAAACGGCGAGCAGAAAAGCGAACAACCATTTCATCGTTCGATCGAAGCGCGGCTTCTCGCGACGCGGACCGTCGCGGGATCGGGGGTCGTCCGGCGATTAACCGCGATCCTGTGGACCTTCGCGTTCCGGCCCCGAAAAAAACCGGTTCCAAATCCGATAGCGCGGCTGTTCCGGCTCATTCGTCCAGGTGAAATGGCAATCCTGACAATAAAATTCCTTTGGAAACATTTTGATGGCGAAAAGAATTCCGGCCAGCGCCGGGGTGAGGAATTTGCGGGTCAACTGCGGATACTCGATCCGCGGCGAGTTGCACTGCGGGCAACGGATCGCGCCGATGTCGGGATCAGCCGCTTCCCATTCCACCATCAGCGCCTGGGCCCGTGGAAAATCAGCTTCCTCGACCATCACCTTGGCGTTGGCCTGCGGTTTCGACATGAAGGCGAAGGTCTGCAGGTTGGCTTCGTTATGCAGATCGGCCTTCACGCCGGCTGCCTGAAACTTCTCCTTTAATCGTTTCGCCTTCGCCGGCTCGTTGTAGGTCGCGATCGTCACCATAATTTGCCCACGTTCGTTGGGCGTGCCTGATCAAACATCAACTAGCGCCCGAGCGCAAGACTGGCTGGTGGGAACCATTGGTAGAGGATGAAATAAACCAGCACCCCGGTGACCGAGACGTAGAGCCAGATCGGCATCGTCCATTTCGCGATCCGCCGGTGTTTATCCCAGCGCCGGCGGAAGACCGGGATCAGGGTGAGAATGACGAGCGGAAGGGTGGCAAAGGCGAGGAGGACGTGGGAGATGAGGAGGGGAAAATAAAACCACGCGATCAGCCCGGTGTAACCGGAGGATTTCTCGCCAACGTAGGCATGATAGACGAGATAGCCGGCGAGAAAGAAGACGGAGGAAACCAGCGCCGTGATCATGCAGGCGATGTGCTGGCGCCAAAAACCGCGCCGGATAAACCACCAGCCTAACGAAATGAAAACGGTGCTGGTGGCATTGAGCGTGGCATTCAGCGCCGGCAGATCCGAGATCGTCATCCGCGCGAAGCATCGGCGCTGCGCTTGAAATCACAACCGCCCCTCGTAGGAGTCACCCATGCCTGCCACCGAGTTGAGCGAACCGCCGCGGCCGCGGCTGCATCGCGGCCGGCTGCGGCGCCCGGCCCGGGTCCGGCTGATCCACAACCTCGTCCGCCTGGCGATCGTCCTGTTCCTCGGCGGGCTCGTCGCCGGCGGCTGGTATCTGGCGAAGAAAGGCTTCAGCCGCAACTGGCGCAACATTGTCGTCGAAGAATTGCACAAGCGCGGCGTCGAGGCCTCCGTCCGCCGGTTGACGCTCGATCCCTTCCGCGGCCTGATCGCGCGCGACGTCCGGATCTACGATTATAAAAAGCGGGAAAAAACCCTCGCAATGGTGAGCGAAATTTCGCTCGATATTAATTACGCCGCCCTTTTCCATCGCCAGCCTTTCCTCAACGCGCTCGATATCCGCAACGGCGATCTCACCATTCCGCTTCCGCCGGTCGCGGGGAAGGTCTCGAACGCCGAGCTCAAACGTTTCCGGGCGCACATTTATTTTCCGCCGGAACGAATCGAGGTCAGCCAGGCGGAGGGGATCTTTTGCGGGGTGCGCATTTCGGCCAGCGGACAGTTGATCAAGCGCGAAGACTTCCAGCCCTCGGCCAGCTCCGCTGAGGAAGTGGCGCAACGATTGCGTCTGCTGCAGAATCTTGTCACTCTCCTGCAGGGTTTTCGCCACCCCGCGACGGCACCGGAATTGCAGGTCAAGTTTTCCGGCGACCTCTCCCGGCTGGAGGACGCGCATGTCGAGGCCACGCTCCGCGGCGCCCGGATCGTGCGCGACGAGTACGAGGCGAAAAATTTTTATCTGGCGGCGGAATGGAAGGACCACACCGGCACCATCCCGCGGCTGGAGTGGAGCGACGCGAGCGGCAGTTTTGCCGGGAGCGCGAGCTGGAGCCGAGCCAACGGGCGAGCCGATTTCCAGTTGCGGAGCAGCGTCGCGCTCAAGTCATTGTTAGGCGGTTTCGGCCTGGGCGCGATGTTGGAGAAGGCGAACTTTCATTCGCCGCCGCAGATTGAGGCTTCGGGCTTTGCCACCATCGGCGCGCCCGAGAAGAAATTTGAGGTCGTGGGCAAATGGGCGGTCGAGAAATTTTCCTGGCACGCGATCGACTTCGAAGGCGCAACCGGCGATTTCGCCTGGGACGGCGCCCGCACCATGCTGCGCGACGTCCGCCTGCGCCATCGCAGCGGGCAGCTCACCGCCGACCTCTTCGACGCGCCTAACGACTTCCGGCTGAACCTCGACAGCTCGCTCGTTCCGTCCGCGTTTGAGCCGCTCCTGCCGGAGAAGAACCGGCCCTTCCTGCGCGAGTGGGGCTGGCAGCGTTCGCCCAACATCCATCTCAGCCTGCGCGGCACGAGCCGCGACCCAAAGACCTGGCAGGGCGAGGGCACGCTCGACCTGGCGCGCACGCGTTTCCGCGGGGTTTGGATGAACAGCGCCAACGCCCGCCTCCGTTTCGGCGACGGCATCGTCGCGGTCGAAGACTTCCGCGTCACCCGCGAGGAAGGCACCGGGACCGGGTCCGTGTCCTACGAGGCCGGGAAACGCGAAATCCGCCTAACGAACGTGGAGACGACCTTAAAACCGTCCGACGCCATCATGTGGATCGAGCCCCGTTTCTGGGAACATGTCGTGCCCTATCGATTTCATCGCACCCCTCATGTGAAGGCAAATGGGATCGTCCAGCTCGGCGCAGGCAAGCAGACTCATCTCCAGATCGACGTCGATGCGCCGGCCGGGATGGATTACACCTTTCTCGACAAGGTCCTGCCTTTCGACCGCATCGCCGGCCAGTTGCTTTTCACCGACGACCGGCTCCAGATCATGGGATTAAAGGGGAAGTTATTTTCCGGCGACCTGGCCGGGGGCGCCGACATCTCGCTGGCCAAAAACGACCGCCGTTACAGCGCCAAGATCGAAGTGGAAAAAGCCGACTTCCCGACGCTAACCGATCTCTATTTCAAATATAAAACTTCGGAGGGCGACCTGAGCGGGAATTTCGACTTCTCGGGTGTGGGCAGCGACGCCCGCTTCCTGAAAGGCAACGGAGTAGTCCGGGTGACCGATGGCAACGTCTTTGCCATTCCGATTTTCGGCCCGCTCTCCGAGCTGGTGAATAAAATGTTCGCCGGCGCCGGCTACAGCGTCGCGCACGAGGCGCGCGCGCCCTTTTCAATTAGGGAAGGCGTGATTCACACCGACAAGCTGCGCGTCTCGGGGAAACTTTTCGCCATGGTGGGGCACGGCGACGTTGATTTCCTCAAGAACAAACTCGACTTCGATATCCGGATCGACGCCACCGGGCCGGGCGCGCTTTTGACCCCGCTCTACCAGCTCTTCGAGTATCACGGGGGCGGCACCCTCACGAAACCGATCTGGCGCCCGAAACGGTTCTGATGGCGGGGAGGAAATCAGCGGCGCGCCATTTGTTAGGCGCGCACATGTCGATCGGCGGCGGGGTCCACCGCGCGATCGAGCGGGCGCGCTCGATCGAATGCACCGCGATGCAGATTTTCGTGAAGAACAACATGCAGTGGTTCGCCCGCCCTTTCGCACGCGAGGAAATCAAAGCCTTTCTCGAGCACGCGCAGCGGGCGGAATTGTCCGCGGTCTTCGCCCACGCCAATTACCTGATCAATCTCGCGGCGACGAACCCGCAGTTCCTCGCCAATTCCATCCGCGCCTTGGCGGAGGAATTAACCCGCGCGGATCAGCTCGGTTTGCCTTTTCTCGTGCTTCATCCGGGGGCGCACCTCGGCATGGGCGAAGCAGCCGGTCTGGCCAAGGTCGTAAAATCCATCGACCAAGTCTTTCGTCGGATTCCGAAAGTGAAAACGCGAATCGCGCTCGAAACCACGGCCGGCCAGGGCTCGTGTCTCGGGCACACCTTTGAGCACCTGGCTGCGATCATTGCAAATGTGCGCGAGCCGGAACGCCTCTGCGTTTGCCTCGACACGGCACACGTCTTCGCCGCCGGTTATGACCTAACGAGCGCGGCCGGAACGCGGAAAACGTTCCGCGAATTCGAGCGCACGATTGGTCTGCAACAACTCGTCGCCCTGCACCTGAACGACTCCAAAACCGCGCGCGGCTCGCGGGTCGATCGGCACGAGCACATCGGGAAAGGCCAGATCGGTTTGGAGGCGTTTCGCTTCATCATGCGCGACCCGCGTTTCCAGAAAATCCCGAAAGTGCTCGAGACCCCTAAGGGCAAGGAGCTGCGCGAAGACGTCGAGAATATGAAGACGCTGCGCGAATTAATCGCGGCGCCGTCCGTTACTTGATGAACCGGATCGTGAACGGGTAGCGATAAAGCTGGCCCTCACTCGCCTTGATCGAGGCGATGATGACGAAGACGGTGTTCAGGATCCAAAGCAGCACCAGGATCGGGATTCCGATCAGGACAAAGCAGAGGATGAACGCGACGACGTCGTAGATCAGCATCGACAGCTGGAAGTTGAGCGATTCCTTGCCGTGCGCGTCGATCTCGGGCGACTCCGGACGTTTCACCATCCAGACGACGAGCGGTCCGAGGATGTGGCCAAGGAAGTGAAAGAAAAGTCCGAGCAAGGCGCTGGCGTGACAGAGGACAACCCAGGTGCGGGTGTTGGCCGAAGTGGTTGGAACTGAAGGTGGTATCGTTTCCATGCCCTACTCTTTCACACGTTCGATGTGCGCGCCAAGCTCGCTCAGCTTTTCGTCGAGATGCTCGTAACCGCGATCGATGTGATAAACGCGCCGCACTTCGGTCGTGCCTTCGGCTTTCAGGCCGGCGAGCACGAGGGCGGCGGAGGCGCGAAGATCGCTCGCCATCACCGGCGCGCCGTATAAACGCTCGACCCCTTGAATGACGGCGGTCGCACCCTCGATCTGCACCTGCGCGCCCATCCGTTTCAATTCCGCGACGTGCATGTAGCGCTGCGGGAAAACATTTTCCGTGATCACGCTGATCCCTTCGGTGGTGGAAAGGAGGGCGCACATTTGCGCCTGCATGTCGGTCGGGAAACCGGGATACGGCTCGGTCACGAGCTCGAGCGGCTTGGTCATCGTGCCGTTAGGCGAAACGGTGATCGAATTCTCCGTCGTCTCGATCTTGAATCCGGATTCGGTCAGGGCGGTGGTCACGGCGCTGACGTGCTCGGGCTGGACGCGATTCAGGGTGATGCCCTTGCCGCAGATCGCGCCCGCGACGAGGAAAGTGCCGGTCTCGATTCTGTCCGGGATGATGTCGTGCTCGGCGCCGTGCAGTTCCTTCACGCCTTCGATGATGATGCGGCGCGTGCCCGCACCCTCGATCTTGGCGCCCATCTTGTTCAAGAAATCGGCCAGGTCGCACACTTCCGGCTCGGCCGCGGCGCCCTCGATCACAGTCACTCCCTCCGCCAGCGCGGCAGCCATCATGACGTTGTCGGTGCCGAGGACGGTCGGCCCAAATTTTCCGCGCAGGTTGATCACCGCGCCGGTCAGTTTCGGCGCGAAAACTTTGACGTTGCCGTTCTCGACCCGGACGGCGGCGCCGAGTCCTTCAAAACCCTTGAGATGGAGATCGATCGGCCGATCGCCGATAACGCAGCCGCCGGGAAGCGAGACGGTTGCTTCCTTGCATCGGCCTAACAATGGCCCGAGGACGCAAACCGAGGCCCGCATCTTGCGCACCACTTCGTAGGGCGCGACCGAGTTTACGTTCTCCGCTTTCACCGTCACCGTGCCGCTGGCGCGTTCCACTTCCGCCCCGAGATGCATCAGGATCTGGAGCATGTAGTTCGTGTCGCTCAGGTCGGGGACGCGATGGAGGACGCACGGCTCGCGTGTGAGCAAAGTGGCGGCGATGATCGGCAGGGCCGAATTTTTCGAGCCGCTGATCTTGATCGAGCCGGAGAGCGGATGACCGCCGTGAACGAGAATTTTATCCATGCCGTGCGAAGAGGAACCGTGGGGTCCCTGCATAGTCCTTTTTCGAGCGAATGTCGCCGTATTTTTGCTCCGCGAGGAAGCCGGAGAGACCGATCTCCTGCCCGATCCCAATCTCGAGCGCGAGCGTGCCGCCCGGTTTCAGATGCGGCGGCGCGGTGGCGATGAGTTCGCGAATTAATTCGTCGCCGTCCGGCCCACCAAAAAGCGCGATCGACGGATCGTGCCGGACCTCGGGTGCAAGTTGCGCGGCATCGCCGGCGGCGACGTAGGGCAGGTTCGCCACGATGAGGTCGAATGATCCTTCGATTGGCTCGAGCAGATGGCCTTGCATGAAATGGATTCGGTCCGGGATGCCGAGGCGGGTCGCATTTTCGCGGGCAAGAGTGAGCGCGTCCGGCGAGAGATCCACGGCGTGCAACTCCGCGTTGGGGAAATGCGCCGCGAGGGAGAGCGCGATGACGCCGCTGCCGGTGCCGACGTCGAGCATGCGCGGATTCGCCGGCCAGGTGAGGTCGCAGAGGTATTCGACCAGTTGCTCGGTCTCGGGGCGGGGAATGAGGCCGCGTTTGTCGGACACGAAAGTGTGGTCGGCGAATTCCACCGTGCCGAGGAGATGCTGGAGCGGTTCGCCCTGGCCACGACGCCTTACGAGCTCGCGAAGCGGAGCCAGCTCCGTCTCGGCGAGCGGGCGCTCGAAATCGAGGTAAAGCTCGATCCGCTTTTTCCCTAAAGAATGAGCAATGAGATGCTCGGCGTTGAGGCGCGCGCTCTCGATCGCGCGCTTCTCGAAATAGGCGGTGGTCGACTGCAGGACTTCGAGGACGGTCACGGCAGCCTTAAGCCAGGGCCGATTCCTTGAGCCGCTGCTCGAGATCGGCGTGCTGCAGGGCGGAGATCATTTCGTTGAGGTCGCCCTCCATCATGCGATCGAGGTTATAAAGGGTGAGGCCGATGCGGTGATCGGTGATCCGGTTCTGCGGGAAATTGTAGGTGCGGATTTTCTCTTCCCGTCCGCCGGAACCGATCTGGCTTTTGCGATGGGCGGAATATTTGGCCTCTTCTTCGCGCTTTTTATCCTCAAGGAGGCGGGCGCGCAGAATCTTGAGCGCTTTCTCCTTGTTCTTCTGCTGGCTGCGACCGTCCTGGCAGCGCACGATTCGGCCGGTCGGGATGTACATCACCTGGACCGCAGAATCGGTCGTGTTCACGCCCTGCCCGCCGGGTCCGCCGGCGCGGCAAACTTCAATCCGAAGGTCTTCCGGCTTAATCTCGAAATCGACTTCCTCGGCCTCGGGCAGAACCGCGACGGTCGCAGTGGAAGTGTGGATGCGTCCCTGCGCTTCCGTCGCGGGCACTCGCTGCACCCGGTGGACCCCGCTTTCGTAACGCAATTTCCGGAAAACCGATTCGCCGGAGATTTTAAAAATCGTTTCCTTCAGCCCGCCGAGCTCGGATGGACTGGCCTCGAGTTCTTCAATCTTGAGCCCGGCCGTTTCCGCATAGCGGTTGTACATCCGGTAGAGATCGGCGGCAAAAATAGCCGCCTCGCTGCCGCCGGTGCCGGCACGAATTTCCACGATCGCGTCGCGATCGTCGGCTTCATCGGGCGGCAGAAGTGCGACCTGGACCGCGAATTCCAAATCGGCGACGCGTTTTTCAAGCGTCGGGATTTCTTCCTGCGCCATCTGCGCGAGATCGGCGTCCGGGGAGGCGGAGAGTTCGCGATTGTCTTCCAATTGCCGGCGCGCGGTGACGAGCTCCTCCCAGATCGCGAGCAATTCCTTGATCGAGGAATGCTCGCGCATGGTATCGCTGGCCTTCTTCCGGTTGTCGAAAAGGTGCGGATCGGCGATTTCGCTTTCCAGTTGCTGGAAGCGTTCCCGTTTGCGCGCGATGAGGGATTGGAAGTCCATAAACAAAAACGGCGATTGCACGCCAAAGGCGCAATCACCGTTCGTTAGGCGGAATGAGCTAAGCTTTTTTCGCGACGCCGGCGCGGTTGGCCTTCGTGCTGCCGTAGCGGCGGGCAAATTTCTCGACCCGGCCGGCGGTATCGACAAACTTTTGTTCGCCGGTGAAAAACGGGTGGCAGGCGGCGCAGATGCCGATCTTGATGTCCTTGCGGGTGGAACGGGTATGGTAGACCGCACCGCAGGCGCAGCTAATATCCGTCTGGTGGTAATCAGGATGAATGTCCGTTTTCATAGGAAAAGAGCCGCCAAAGTAGCCGCGAAAGAAGGTCGCTGCAAGTGATGATAGCCGAGGATCCATTGCTCGCAGCGTGGAGCGAGACGCTCGGCCGGAGAGCTGGCGCGCCCGCTGTTTTCGATACGCAAGGCGCGGTGCGCTGCCGCTTCGGAGAAGTAGAGGAATTGAGCCGGGCCTACGAGGCCGGCGCGCTGCGAGAACTGCGCGCGGGCGAGATCCTGGCGATCCAGATTGGGAATCACGCGCATTGGCCAGCCTTGTTTCTCGCTTGCCTGCGCCGGAGGATTGTTGTCCTGCCGCTCGAGCGTACGATGAGCGAGCAGGAGCGGGCCTCTGCCCTGCGAACTTGTCGCGCCACGGCCCTCGTCGCGACGGTGGAAGCCGGGATCGAGCGGCTGCCCGAGCAGCAGGCGATCGCTTGGGGCGAGCATCCGCCGGTGCTCCTGAAGCTCACCTCCGGCACCACCGCTGCGCCGCGCGCGATTCGTTTCCGCAGCGCGCAGCTCCTGGCCGACGCGACGCAGATCTGCGACACGATGGGCATTACCGAAGCGGACCTGAATTTCGCCGTCATTCCGCTCTCGCACTCCTACGGCTTCAGCAACCTGGTGACGCCCCTGCTCGTCCGGGGCGTGCCCATGGCGATCAGTACCGACCGAATGCCGCGCGCGGTGCTCGACGATCTCGCACGCACCGGAGCGACGGTTTTCCCGGGGATGCCGGTGTTTTTCCAAGCCTTCAGCGAGATGAACCAAGCGCCAAGCCTGCCGAGGTTGCGTTTGTGCATCTCCGCCGGTGCTCCGCTCAGCCGGCGGGTGGCGGAACATTTCCAGGCGAAATTTGGCCTGCCCATTCATTCCTTCTACGGCGCCTCGGAATGCGGCGGCATTTGCTACGACCGCGCCGCGCCGGAAGCGCCGGAAGGTTTTGTCGGAAAGCCGCTGCGCGGTGTGGAAATGGAGCGGATCGATCCTGAAGCAGCGGCGACGCAGGTGCGCGTGCGAAGCGCGGCGGTCGGCGACGGCTATTTCCCTGAACCCGATCCAGCTAAACTGGGCGACGGTTCGTTTTTGCCCGACGACCTGGTCACGATGAACGAGGCGGGCGTGCGCATCGTGGGGCGCCTCTCGGACGTGATCAATGTGGCGGGGAAAAAGGTGAACCCGGCGGAAGTGGAGGCGCATCTCCTAAGTCACAAAGGAGTGCGGCAGGCGGTGGTTTTTGGCCGTGCTTCCGCCCTGCGCAACCAGGAGGTAGTGGCGTGTGTCGTCGCCGGGGAAAAGACGAACGAAGCCGCGCTTCTGGAATATTGCCGGACGCGCCTGAGCGGCTGGCAAGTGCCGAAGCGGATCTTTCTCCTCGAGACCCTCCCGGCTAACGAGCGTGGAAAAATCAGCCGGCGGGAGCTGGCCGAACATTTTGCCGCCGCCTGAGCAGACGGGAGGAGTGGGCAAAAATTCAGTTCGAGACGCCCACTGCCCAAGCCGTTTACGAATATTAGCTAAACAGACATCACAATTATGCGAACCATTCTTCTTTCCACCTTTGGCGCCATTCTCATGCTCGCAATCTTTTCCAGCTGTTCCACGACTGTGCGGACGGACAGCGGGCGCTCTGTTACGACCGGCGTCCATACGAACTAGGTCTCCGGAGGGCCGACCGTCGGCTTGACTGGCGGTCGTCGACTTTTCGCGTTCGGCGAAAAAGTACTTTTCATTTTGCTGGGCTCGGTCATTTCTAGGGCGAGACAGGGGCAGGGCGGCCATGGTGGTTCGCCACTTGCTCCATTTCCGCCATCGTGAACCAAGGTACTGCCAGCACTTCGCCCTCTCTAACTCCCCGTTTGCAAGTCCTCGTCCTGGAACCGGATGAGGGTCTTGCGGCTGAAATCCTCTCCGCGGTTGAGGAAGCCGCGCCGGGCACGGTGGCGGCGCGCGCCGGTTCGTTAGGCGAGGCACAGCATCTGGTGGTCGACCAAAAGCCGGCCCTTTTCGTCCTCGATGTCGACGCGACCTACGACCTGGCGCAGGAGTTCATCTACGATCTGCGCACGAGTCATCCCGATGCCCGTGCCATTATCCTGACCGCGATCCATTTCTCGGCCCAGCGCGAGCAGGTGGCCGGTCTGGGGGCGATCCATTTTCTGGAGAAACCGTTCCCGCGGGCGGACTTCATGACCCTGGTAGAGGCGCTCCTCGCGCCAGCTGAGACGGGGGATGCCGAACGCTTCCAAGGCACGCTGAGTGACCTGCACATCGCTGACATCATCCAGCTGAAATGCATCAGCGGCGCCACCTCGATGCTGGAGTTCACCGGGCCGCGAGGTGAAAAAGCACGCGTTTATTTCGAGAATGGCCAGGTGCGCCATGCCACCGCTCCGGGCATGGAAGGGCTGGCCGCCTTTAACGAAATCGTCGACTGGAAAGGCGGCATGATTTCCGAGGTCGCGGTGCCGCCGGGAATGCCGCGCACGATCGAGCTCGACTGGCAGGTGCTGCTGATGGAAGCAGTGCGCAAGATCGACGAGTCGCGCCACAGCGCGGCACCCGTAGCCGAGGCGACGGTTTCGCCTAACGAGGCCTCGAAGACCATCCTCGTGATCGACGACAGCGCGATGCTGCTTAGTTTCGTAAAGGAAATCCTGGACGAACAAAATTACCGCGTCCTGACTGCTCCGACCGCGGCAGAAGGCCTGGAGATCAGCCGGAGCGAGAAGCCGGACCTGATTTTGCTCGATTTTATTCTGCCGGACATGAAGGGCGACGCCGTCTGCCGGCAGCTCGTGGCCGATCCGCTGACCGCGAAGATCCCGGTGGTTTACGTGTCCGGCTTCGGGAGCGATCTCCAGCCGGATAGCGCGGAGATTCCAAACGTCATCGGCGCCCTGAACAAGCCCTTCACCTCCGAGACGCTGATCAATTCCGTGCGCGACTACCTGGCGGGGAAAGGGAGCGCGCCTAACGAATCCCGGCCGGCCGCACCGGTCAGGCCGCGGCCGACGCCGCCGCCTCGTCCGGCGGCAAGCGCCCCGGCCCCGGTGGCCGTGAGTTCGTTCGCCAAAGAATCAAAGCCGGTACCGCCGCCCCCGGTCGCTCCCGCGCCCGCACCTGACCTGCCGCCGGCGCCGGAGGACGAAATCGATCGCGCCTCCCGGGGTGCTTATTTCTGCGGCGACTCCAGTTTCTTCTCCCTGCACTGGGCGCTGCAGACCATTGCCCGCGAAAAACTCACTGGACGGCTGCGCGCCTTTTGGTCCCGCGACTCCGTCGAATTGTTGGCCCGGGAGGGCGAGATCGTCCTGGTTACGACCCGCAATCCGCAGCTCTATTGCGAAGAAGCGCCCGTCACCCTCCTCAATGTGGACCGCGAGCGGATCGAGGCAGCGCGGGCGCGACAGGCGAGCGACGGCTGTCCGATCTTCATCACCCTCGCGGGGGAAGGACTGATCCTGCGCGAGCCGGCGATGCAGCTGGTGCAACACTACGGGCAACGGCTTTTCTCGCAGCTCTGGACCGAGCGCGTGCGATTCATGTTCGAGCAGCAGGAACTCCCCGAGTTTACCCGCGAGATGCCCGCGTCCGAGGACAGCCTCGATCAGTGGGCCCTGAGCACGCTGCGGTTTGTCCAATACCAGGCGCTGAACACGAAGGAGCTTTCCGACAGCGGATCGATCCCGGCCTACACCCGCGACGGCTACGAACGCATCCAGGAACTCCGCCTGACGGTGGCGGAAGCGCAGTTTGCCTCGCAGTTCAACGGCAGCCGCTCGATCGCGCAGATTTCGAAAAATCTGCGGCTCGATATCAAGTTTGCCCGGCTCACGCTCTTCCGCTTTCTCGCGCTCGAGATCGTGGAATGCTGGCCGGCGCAGGTTGCGCAAAAGCCGGAGTCGCGCGGCGGATTGCGCGGGCTCTTCGGTCGTTAGGCGGAACGACCGGCGCGCGCTGCTCACGAGAGGAGTCGAACCTCCACGGGTTTCCCCATACGGTCCTGAGCCGTACGCGTCTGCCATTCCGCCACGTGAGCGCTGCGCCGAGCGGCCTGTAAATTGCCCGCCGCCGTCGCAACCGCAAGCGGCGATTCTCCAGCTCCGCCAGTCTAGGCGCGCGCGCGAATTTTCCGGGCGCGCGATTCAACCGCCCCGGCCCGGCGCCCTTTGCCTAACGATCGCAGGAGATCGGCATAATTGGAGGCGACGATTTCGTAGTCCTCCGAAGGCTTCGCCACCCCTTCCCACTGCCGCAGCGATTCCTGGTAAAGCTCTCCCGCGCGGGTGAGATCGCCGCGCGAATGGTAGACGACCGCGAGATTGCATTTCGATTGCGCGATGTCGGAGTGCCCCTTGGGATTCGCCTTGCGCCGAATCGCCAGGGCGCGCTGGTGCATTTGTTCGGCCTCCTCCAGCCGCTTCTCGCTGGTGTAGAAAACCCCGAGATTATTCAGGACCGCGGCCACGTCCGCGTGTTCGGGGCCGAGCTCTTTTTCGTAAAGCGCGAGAGCCTGCAGGTAGTAGGGCTCGGCCGCTTTGGCCTGGCCGCTCCGCCGATAAATGAGCGCGACATTATTCAACATCGTGCCGAGGTCGGAGTGGGGCACGCTCCCCAGCCCGCTCCCGGCCTGGATGGCTCGCTCGTAGTGCTTGATCGCTTCTTCCTCGCGCCCGCCCACATCGCAGAGATAAGCCAGCCGGCGGGCCAGGCGAAAAATGGCGCGCTGATCCGGTGGATCGTTTTTTTCCATGATCGCGAGCGCTTGGATGAGGAAGGCCTTGGCCTCGGGGTCCTTGTCGCGCTGGTCGTGGATCTGCCCAAGCCGTTCGTAGCTCTGGGCGAGGGAAGGATGGTTCTCGGGAAAGATTTTTTGCGCCAGCTCGAGCGCGGTTTCCGCCACCCGCAATGCTTCCGTGAGCTGATTACCCGCCAGGAGCATCTCCAGCTTGTCCTGCAGAATGCGCCAGAGTTTTTCTTGGCCTTTCACCTTCACCAGCCCTCGCTGAGCTGGCTCACGAGCCGGATGGCCAGCTCTTCCGCGGCCAGGGGCAACGCCTGCCGTTCATCGGAAGTGATGTCGGGCCCGACGAAAAAGCTGGTCGTGCCCGCGACTTCGATGGGCGAGGTCAGGGTCTTGCCGGTGCCGCGTTCGACCAGGGTGTAACGCACGCGCAGAGAGAGATTGAATTCGTTTGTCGCCAGGACATTCCCGCGCACCGAGCGCGCCGGCGCGCGGTAAATCCGGGTGATGTCGCCCTTGAGAATGGCGTCGGCCGTCTCATCGCTCGCGATGCGATAGGTGCCGTCCTGCTGGAATTGCTTGATCACGGTATCGGTCACGAGCACGGCAATGCGCGGGGCGAGCGTTTTATTTTCGAAAGTCGGCACCGCGATGCTGCGCACGTTGCGCAGCGCGTGGGGCTGGATCGGCCCGAGGTGATAACCGGCGCACCCGCCTAACGAAAAGACGAGGAGGGCGGCGCCGAGAAGTTTTTTCACCGCTAAGGGGTGGCCGAGGCCTCGGGCGTGGGGGAAGGCTCTGCCGAAATCGCCGTCTCGGGGGCGGGAGAACTGTCGGCTGCGGCCGGCGGCGGCAGCGAATCCAGGTCGGACGGCGGCGGGAGAGGCGCGATCTCGTCCGGGTTGCCGCGCATCTCCGGCGGCGTGGGCGGTCGTTCTTCGCGCAGCGGAGGCTCCGTCAAGGAACTGGCGGCGGTCTTTTTCGGGGCGGCTCCCTTGGCCCGGCGCGCGGCGATCTCGGCCGCGGACTGGAGGGCTTCGTCGCCGACCTTGGAACGCAGTTGTTCGATGCGGGTTTTGGCGACCGTGCTCTCAGGCGAGCCGGGCTGTTGCCGGATCACTTCGTTGTAGTAAAGGACGGCGGCCCGGTAATTTTTCGCCTTGTCGTAATATTTCGCGATCTCGAGCGAGCCCTTGGTCAGGCGGCGATCGAGCAAGGCCAGGTTCTCGCGCGCCTGGGCGGCTTTTTCGCTTTTCGGAAAGCGGAAAAGAAAATCCTGGAAGGCAGTCCGGGCCCGGTCCGCCGCCGACGGATCGTAGGTCCCGGCGCGGGTGGCGGCGAACCAGATGTAGCCGATCTGGTACTGGGCATCGACCGCCAGGGGATCGTTAGGGAATTTTTCCACGACCGATTGGTAGGCGTCGATCGCGAGATCGGGCGAAGCCTGTTTTTCGCGCGCCCGGCCGATATTAAACTGCGCCCGCGCGGTGTAGCGCCCATAGGGGGCGCTCCGCACGATGGCGGCGAAGATATCCACCGCCTCTTCAAGGGTCGAGCCGACGGGAACGCCGAGAATTTTTCGCTTCTTTCCGTTAAGCAAAATCTCGCCGATGCGGAACTGGGACTCGATCGCCTCCTGGAATCGGGACGACTGCGGAAAGGTCTCCATCAGGCCACGATAGATCGGCGCAGCCTTGAGAAAATTGCCTTCCAGCTCGGTCAACTTGGCGGCGCGAAAAGTCGCTTCCGGCGCCTTGTCCGAGCGCGGATACTTCTTGACCATGCGCTTGTAAATTTTGATCGCGCGGCCGCGGTCGCCGCCATTCTCGGCCGCTTCGGCCTGGGCAAACAACTCGTTCGCGTTACCGCTGATCTCGACTTCCCCGGGCGCCTTGTACTTCACTTTTTCGCTTGGACGAAAAATGACCGGAGCGGGACTACGCTCCGGGAACGCCACACAGGCGGCGGCGAACAAGAGGATAAAGCGAACGCGATAGCTCATTGGGATTCGCAGGGTAATGAACGATGCGCGGCCCGTCAAGCCGGGCCCCGGCGTCTTTCCCCGCACAAAATGCAGGAGAAAAGGCGCGACCGCCGCCTGGAATCCGATACGCTTGAGAGCGCAGGGTGACCCCGGCGACGGTGCCGGTTTCCCGCTCGCACTTTGAATCTCACCGAGCAGCAGAAAATCCGCCTGGGCACGTGCGCCTGGAGCTTCGACGAGTGGAGCGGAGTGCTTTATCCGAAGGACTGGCCCTCCAATCGCTGGCTGGAATACTACGCCCGCTATTTCCCGGCAGTGGAGATCGACTCCACTTTCTACAGCGCGCCCTCCGCCGCGGTCGCGCAACGCTGGATGGAAATGACGCCGGCGCATTTCCGTTTCAGCTGCAAACTCCCGCGCGAAATCACCCACCAGCGCCGGCTGCGCGATTGCGCGGGGGAATTGTCCGCGTTCCTCCGCGCGATCGAGCCGCTCGCGCCGAAACTCCGCGTTATCCTGATTCAACTGCCGCCTTCCTACGGCCCGAAGGAGGAAAAAATCGGGCTACGGGAATTTGTCGCGCAATTACCATCTGATTTCCGGTTCGCGATTGAATTTCGCCACGCCGGCTGGCATCGGCCGCACTTCATCCGGCTGCTCGCGAAACATCGGGTCTGCTGGGTCTGGTCCGACACCAGCCCGCTCAACGAACGCAACCAGGCGCCGTTTGAGTTCCAGCCGATCACGACCGATTTCCTCTATCTTCGACTGCTGGGCGACGCCGTGACGAAGTACGACGAGCAGGGGCAGCGCATTCATCGCTACGGCAAATTGCTCTGGAAACGGGAGGCCGCGCTCGACAGCTGGGCCCTGCGCATCCAGCGCCATCTCGATGAGATCCGGAGCGTCTGGACCTTCGCCAACAATCATTATGAAGGATTTTCGCCCGAGACCTGCCAGCGCCTCGCGCAGCGGCTCGGGTTCGACATGCCGCTCCCGGCCGCGGAATCGGTCGCTCCGCCTAACGAGCGCGGGCAGCTCGATCTCTTCGCGGAAACGCCGCCCGCCTAACGAATCTCGGCGGCGCCGAAATGGCGTTGCAATTTTTCCGGCAGGCGAACCGATCCATCCGGCTGCTGATACGCTTCCACCAAGGCGGCAAAAAGCCGCGGCAGGGCGGTGCCGGAGCCGTTCAAGGTGTGGCAGAAGCGGTTTTTTCCGTCCGCGTCCTTGAAGCGCAGATTCATCCGGCGGGCCTGGAAATCCTCGAAGTTCGAGCAGCTCGAGACTTCGAGATAGGCGTCCTGGCCCGGCGACCAGACCTCAAGGTCGTAGGTTTTGGCCGAGCCAAAACCAAGGTCGCCGGTGCAAAGCTCGATCACGCGATAATGCAGGCCTAGCGATTGCAGGACGCGCTCCGCATCCGCCGTCAGCGCCTCATGTTCAGCGTGGGAATTTTCCGGCGCCGTGATCTTGACCAGCTCCACCTTGTCGAACTGGTGCACCCGAATGATGCCGCGCGTCTCGCGCCCGGCCGAACCGGCTTCGCGCCGGAAACAGGGCGTGTAGGCGGTGAATTTTTTCGGCAAATCGCCCGCGGCCAGGATTTCTTCGCGATGGAGATTCGTCACCGGCACTTCCGCGGTCGGGGCCAGGAACATGCCGCCGTCTTCGAGGCCGTACATGTCCTCTTCAAATTTCGGCAGTTGTGTCGTCCCGACCATGCAATCACGCCTAACGAGAAATGGTGGGCTGACTTCGAGGTAGCCGTGTTCGCGGGTGTGGAGGTCGAGCATGAATTGAATCAGCGCCCGCTCCAGCCGCGCGCCCGGGCCGGTAAAGCAAATGAAACCGCTCCCGCTCAGCTTCGTCGCCCGTTCCGCGTCGAATAATTTCAACTTCGCGCCGAGCGCGACGTGATCGAGCACCGGGTGATCGAACTGCGGTTTCTCGCCCCAGCTCCGGATGACCGGGTTCTCCGCCGCAGTCGTTCCCACCGGCACGCCGGCCTGCGGCAGGTTGGGGATGTTGAGAAGCAAATCGCGCTGCCGTTCTTCCGCCGCTGCCGCTTGCTGGACCAGTTCCGCCGCCTCGTCGCCAATTTGCCGAACGCGTTCTTCTGTCGCAGTGGAATCCTCGCCCCGGCTGCGCGCGCCGCCGATTTCCTTGCTCAGGCGTTTCCGGTCGGCGTTGCATTGTTGGAGCGCGGTTTCCATCCTGCGACGCTCGGCATCGACGGCGAGGACTTGGTCGATTTTCAGGTGATCGTCGCCGCCGCGAGTCGCGAGCCGGCTTTTCACAAAGTCGGCTTGTTCGCGGATGAGGCGGATATCGAGCATGGGCTTGGAGTTATCAGCGCTCCCGCCTGACCGCAAACGCAAAGCGCATGGAAAGGGCGTGACTTCGCCCTGCGCCCCCGCATATTCCCGTCGTGGACCAGCTCAAGCTGCTCGGCGTCGCTCTCGGTCTCGCCTGCCTTGCCGGGGTGAATCTTTACCTGACGGTTTTCGTTACCGGCCTCGCGATCAACCAGCAGTGGATCGTGCTCGATCCGGCTTATCAGTCGCTCGCCATCCTCGGCAACCCGCTCATTCTCTGGACCGCCGGTACCCTCTACGTGCTGGAATTTTTCGCCGACAAAATCCCCTGGGTCGACTCCGCCTGGGACACGGTCCACACTATCATCCGGCCAATCGGCGGCGCGCTTCTCGCGATTCGCGTTCTCGGTCACACCGCGCCGGCATTCGACATCGTCGTCGCGCTCGCCGCGGGCAGCGCCAGTCTCGTCACCCACTCCGCCAAGGCTTCGACCCGTCTCGTGACCAACGCTTCGCCCGAGCCGTTCTCAAATATCGGGCTCAGCCTGCTGGAGGACGCCGCCGTCCTCGGCGGGCTGGCGTTGATTCATTTCAATCCCGTCTGGGCGCTGGGCGTTTTCGTTCTCCTGCTCTCCATTCTGCTCTATTTCGCGCCGAAAATATGGCGGGCCGTGCGCGTGAAACTCTGGCTCATCTGGAAAAAGCTGAATGGCCCGGCCGAAAGCAGACCGCCGCCGGATTTGCCGACCGCGTTGCCGTCGCGTTACGCCGCCGCCTTCCGAAAAGAGAATTTGTTAGGCGAAACGATCGCCTGGGCGGTGCCCTGCGTGGTGAAGAAACTGCGGGGCGTCCCGGCCAATTCTTCCGGGCTCCTGATCGCGACCCTGGAGGACCCGGCCAAGCTTATTTTTGTCGCGCGCAAGAGTTGGGGTTTGCGCACGCAGACGATTCATCTCGAGGGCTGCACCGTTTCGCGGGAGCCGAAGTTTCTTTCGGAAAACCTGGTCATCACCTCGGACGGCAAAGGCCCGGGCACTATCTTCATTTTCGAACGCGGGACCGGGGCGCGAGTGCAGCAGATAGTGGATTCCCTGGCGCCGCGGAGCCCGGTTGTTCTGACGCCGGAAGTCGTCTCGGCGGAATAGGAATTCAGCAGCGCCGAAGGCTGTCGGGGGCTGGCCTGCCAAGCCGGAGTCTTGGAGCGCTGGAGGAGACTCGGCGCCGTGCGGCCCGCCTTCGTTTTACTACGGTCCGGCAGCCTTCGCTTTTCCGCTGCGCTCTAAGCGAAGGCTGGAGGTAAGGGGATTCGAACCCCTGACCTTCTCATTGCGAACGAGACGCTCTACCAACTGAGCTATACCCCCTTTGCCAGCGGTCGGAAAAGTAGGAGCGGGCGCTGTTTTCACAAGTGAAAAGAGCGCCAGACGCCCCCGGCTTTCGCGCTTTCGACCGCGGTGGCGAGGAAGGCCATGCCGATGACGCCATCGTCGATCGTGGGGAAGTCGCAATCAGGGGGAACCGTTTTGCCCTCCGACATCGCCCGGATGGCGCGCGCGGCTTCGAGGTAAATATTGGCAAAGGCTTCGATGAATCCTTCGGGGTGGCCGGCGGGGAGCCGGATGAATCGTCGCACAGAATCACCCAGGGAAATGCTTCCGGGGCGATAGATGCGCCGGGGCGCCTCCGGATACTTCACCACCAGTTCGTTAGGCTCTTCCTGCCGCCATTCGAGCGAGGCCTTTGAGCCGTAGACCCTGAGCGCAAGGGCGTTCTCTTCCCCGGCGCAAATTTGCGATGCATGGAGAATGCCTTTCGCACCGCCTTTGTAACGCAGGAGCAGGCTGGCATCGTCTTCCAGCCGGCGGCCCTCGACGAAGGTGGTGAACTCGGCGCAAAGCTGCTCGATTTCTAGGCCCGTGACATAACGGACCAGGCTCTCCGCGTGCGTTCCGATATCGCCGAGACAGCCGGAAGCTCCCGCCAATTCCGGATCGGTCCGCCAGGCGGCCTGCTTTTGGCCTTGTTGATCAATCGCTTCGCCTAACCAGCCTTGGGGATATTCCGCCACCACCTTCCGGATCACCCCAAGTTCGCCGCTCCGCACCAGCTCGCGTGCCTGCTTCACCATTGGGTAGCCGGTGTAATTGTGGGTTAAGGCAAAAACCCGGCTGGTTCGCCTAACGACTTCGCGCAGGGCCACGGCCTCGGTGAGATTGACTCCGAGCGGCTTGTCGCAAACGACGTGAAAGCCAGCTTCGAGGAATGCCTCGCAGACCGGAGTGTGAGTCCAGTTGGGCGTGACGACGGAAACAAAGTCGATCCGTTCGTTTGGCGGGAGCTTCGCTTCTGCCGTCGCCATCGTCCGGTAGTCGGGGTAAACGCGACGCGGATCGAGCCGCAGTTTCTCTCCCGAAAGGCGCGACTTTTCCGGATCGGACGAGAAGGCGCCGGCGACGAGGTCGATCTCCCCGTCCAGGCGCATCGCCATGCGATGGACGCCGCCGATGAACGCATCGCGTCCACCACCGACCATTCCTGCTTTCAGTCTACGTTTCACGCGGGCACCGTTTGGCGGATGAAACAACCGGCTACGCCGGCTCATCGCTTCTCCTTTGTTGTGCCCAACCGGAGGCGTGTCAATGCAGGGTCGCCGAATCGGCGCCGGTCGTCGTCAGGCTGCGACTGCGACCGAGACGCCTTTGGTCAGGATGGCGACGGCGTTCTGAATCTCGGCGAAGTCAAACGGCTTCGACATCATCATGTCGACGCCCAACTCTTCATAGGCCTCGATATCCTCGTCCGAGAGGTGAGCGGAAAGGACGAGGATTTTGCCCTCGAAATTCCGGGTCCGCAACCGGCGCACCAGTTCCAGGCCGCCCATCCTTGGCATGCGGTGATCGGTGATCACCACGTCGAAAGGATGCGAACTGGCGGCGACTTTGATCAGCGCTTCCCAGCCGTCGGCGGCCCGGGTCACTTTGGCCATCGGTCCGCCCAGCACCACGGCGAGGATTTGGGCGACAGCTTTTTCGTCCTCGACCGCCAATATCTGTAAGGATTCTCTCATGATCTTACGGGATATATGAGCAAGAGGCATTCCGCGGGGGTAGGAGAACTTAGTTCCGTATGCCAGGGCGGGCAGCGTCGGGCAAAACGGCCCGGGAAAGATCCGTTTTCACGCAAAATATTCTCCTCATTTACCAGACGATGTCAGAGGAGGGCACGTCCCGTGCTTTATGGTAAATATGGTGAATATAGTCCGTCAACAAACTCTCGCCCGCTTCCTCCTCGCTGGTTTGTTTCTTTTCCTGGCCGAGATCGCTCCGGCCGGGACCGTTACGCTCGCCTGGGATGCCAATTCGGAGACGAACATCTCCGAGTATCGCGTGCACTACGGCACGGTGGCCAAGCCGTTCAGTTCGATCGTGGAAGTGACAGGCACCACCGCCACGATCGACGCGCTCAAAAAGGGCGCCACCTACACTTTTGCGGTCACCGCCGTAAGCAGTGAAGGAGCCGAGAGCGCCTTTTCGGCCCCGGTTTCCTACACGGTCGGTTCCAGCACGGTTATTCCTCCGTCTGCCCTCGCCAATATCTCCAGCCGCAGCCAGGTCGGCACTGGGAGTGACGTTCTCATCGGGGGGTTCATTATCGACGGCGTTGTCGCCAAGAAAGTAGCGCTGCGCGCGATCGGTCCCTCGCTTTCCGCTTTTGGAGTCGTCGGCGCGATGAGTGACCCGATTCTGGAGGTGGTAGATTCCACCGGCGCCGTCGTCGCCTCGAACGACAACTGGTTCGTCCCGGGCCAGGAAATCAGCGCGCTCGGCCTGGCGCCCACCGATTCTCGCGAGGCCGCGCTCGTTGCCACTTTTGAGCCGGGCGCGTACACCGCGATTGTCAGCGGCAAGGATGGAACGGAGGGCGTGGCCTTGTTTGATCTCTACGATCTCGACACGGCCACCGGACGAGTGGCGAACATCTCGACCCGGAGCCGGGTGGAGACCGGTGACAACGTCTTGATTGGCGGATTCATCCTGGGCGGGCTGGAACCGACGAAAGTGATTGTCCGGGCGATCGGACCGTCGCTAGCCCCGCTCGGAGTCTCGGATGCCCTGGTCGATTCCACGCTCGAACTTTACGACAGCAACGGCTCGCTCTTCGCCTCGAATGACAACTGGCGGAGCGACCAGGAAGCAGACATCATCGCAACAGCGGTCGCGCCGACCGACCATCGGGAAGCAGCCGTCGTCCAGACCCTCATCCCGGGGGCCTACACCGGCATCGTCCGCGGCGCCGGGAGCGCGACCGGGGTGGCGCTGATCGAGGTTTTCGCGCTCAACCAATAGCGGCGGGCGGCCTTCGCTCGCCGGGACTTTCGCCTAACGAACCTTGCCTGGTCCCCACAGGGCCCGGCCGGGTTTGGCGCCGGTATGTTCGCCGTCTTTCAGGACCTGTTTACCGTTGACGAAGACATCCTTCATGCCGATCGCATACTGATGCGGCTTCTCGAAGGTCGCGCGGTCGCCCACCTTCGCCGGATCGAATACGACGACGTCGGCAAACATCCCTTCCTGGAGCAGGCCGCGTTTTTCCAGGCCTAGGTTCTGAGCTGGGAGCGCACTCATGCGGCGGATCGCCTCGCCTAACGAAATCACTTTTTCTTCGCGGACATATTTGCCGAGGACCCGGGCAAAGTTGCCGTAGGCCCGGGGATGGGGATTGGACTTGAGGAAGACTCCTTCGGTCGACTGGGAAGCTTCATCCGAGCCAAAAGTGATCCAGGGTTTCGCGATCTTTTTGCGAATGTTCTCCTCCGACATCAGAAAATAGATCGTGTCGACGCGCGATTCGTCTTCCGCGATCAGGTCCATCAAAGTTTCGACCGGATCCTTCCCGCGCATCTTCGCCACTTCGGCGAGCGACTTCCCGGTCAGCGGTTTGAGTTCTTCCGATTTGAAACCGACCACGAGGATTTGCTCGGGCGAGCCGGCCGCGAGGTAAAGGTTCTCCCACTTGTCGCTCGGCGTGGTCACCTCCGCTGCGATCTTCTTCCGCGTTTCCGGATCGCGCAGCCGTTTAAAAAGCGCAGGATAGCCGCCCTCCTGCGTCCATGGCGGCAGGCAGGCGTCGAGCCCGGTCCCGGCGGCGGGATAGGCGTACATGTCGGCGGTAATCTTGAGCCCTTCCTTTTGCGCGGCCTCGATCCGGGTAAACAATTCGTCCAGCTTCGGCCAGTTTGCTTTGCCGGCGGCTTTGATGTGATAAACCTCCGCCGGGATTTTTGCCTCGCGGCTGATCCGGAGCAGTTCGTCGAAGGCTTCGAGGAGTTGATTCCCCTCGCTCCGCATATGCGAAATGTATTTGCCCTGGTATTGCGCTGCGACTTTGCAGAGTTCGATCAGCTCTTCCGTTTTGGCGAAAAAAGCCGGCGGATAAATCAGCGAAGTGCCGATCCCGAGCGCGCCCGCCTCCATTTCCTGCCTAACGAGAGCGCGCATTTGCTCGAGCTGCGCCGGCGTCGGCGCCTTGTCCTCGAGGCCGATGACGTGTTCGCGAATCGTGGTCGCGCCGATAAAGGAAGCGACGTTGCAGGAGACGCCTCGCTTTTCGAGAAAGCGCAGATAATCGGCCAGCGTCGTCCAGGTGATTTCGTAACGAATGTCTTTCTGCTCCCGCAACATTCTCTCGCGCACCCGTTCGTTCACCGGTCCCATCGAGACGCCTTCGCCCATGATCTCGGTCGTCACCCCCTGGCGGATCTCGCTTTGCGAGCGGCCATCGGCGATGAGCGACTCGGTCGCCCACGAGAGCATGTTAATGAAGCCGGGCGCGACCGCGAGCCCGCGCGCGTCGATCGTTAGGCGGGCCCGCGCGTCTTTGAAATCGCCCACCCCCGCGATCCGGTCGCCGCGCAAGGCGACATCCGCCGTTCGTCCTGCTGCCCCGGTTCCGTCGTAAACCGTGCCGTGCCTGATCACGACATCGAATGCCTCCGCCGGCGCGGGCGACTGGGCGGTCGCGGCCGCGAAAGGGGTGAGCATGGCGGCGGAGAGGAGAGCGCGACGAATAAAGTGTGGCATCGCGCGATTGAAAAAGCCGCCGGGCCCGATGTCGATGCGAAAGTCGTTTTTACTCGTAACTCACCGCCACGATCTCCAGCTCTTCCTCGCCGGAGGGGAAGGAAAAAGGAACGCGCTCGCCCTGCCGCGCATTCAGGAGCGCGCGGGCGATGGGCGACTGCCAGCTCACCCAGCCGCGATCGAAATCCGTCTCATCCACGCCCACGATGCGATAGGTCGATTCTTCACCGCTACTGTCGCGCACCGTCACCGTGGCGCCGAAACGAACGGTATCCGGCTCGCTTTCAGGCGGCGTGACCACCTCGGCGGATTGAAGACTTTGCTCGAGCTGGAAGATGCGCTGGTCGAGCGCGGCCAGTTGTCGCTTCGCCTCGGGGTCGTCCGTCGCGGCGACAAGCGCGGGCCGTTGCCTGTTCACCAGTTCCGCCAGGTCCCGGCGCAAATTCTCCGCGCCCGCCGCGGTGATGTAATTGCGCGCGCCTTCCGGCAGGATCGAAACGGGCGGGGGAAGCTGCGGGAGGTCCGGCCCGTCGTTCTCTTCCCGGGTAAAAGCCTTGCTCATATCTCGTGGCAAAGATGGAGCGAAAGCCCCCGAGAAGAAAGGGAGGCCCGGCAACCGCTGGCCGCCCCTGTTACTGAGCCGCGTCGACCTGAGCTTTCACAATCGCGAAATCCACCCCGTCAATCCGGCCATCGGCGTTGATGTCCGCGCGGAAGTTGCTCGCGTCAGGCCGCTCTTTCAGGACGCTCTTGGTTTCCCGAACATCCGTCGAGTTGAGCGGCCCCGTCGCCGCTGACGTCGCCGAGGAGGAGAGTCATCGTCACGTTCACCGAGGGCAACACGCCCGCCGCGTCGTCCTGCACGCCGGTGACGGTGAGGGTGAGATCCTCGGCATTGCAGGCCACGCCAGTGAGACTCACGCGAAGCTGGGTGGGATCTTCGGGGTTGATGACAACGCCGCTCACTGTCCCGCAGGAGGTGGCAGCGTCATCGACCGAGATGAGCTGATGATTAAAAGTGAGCATCAGATTGTAATTTCCGTGCGCGCCACCGTCGCGGCATTCGATCCCGGGCGTGCCGGTCAGCGGCAGGTCGACGTCAAAATGCCGCTGGCGCGAAGCCGCGGCGAGCAATCGGAGTTCGTCGCCCTGGCCGCCATTATCCGTCCGAAGAATGGTCCCGTTCGCGCCAACCGCGAGGCCGGTCAGACCGTCGCTCGCGAAGCGCACATCGAGAAGATCGAAAGTCGTGCCGCTGGGTTGCGGCGACCAGTTCAGGCCGAGGTCGTTCGAGGTGATAATCGAGCCGAAGAAGCCGACGGAAAATCCCATCTCCGGCTTTGGAAAATCGATCCCCTGCCGCCCTTGCGGGAAAAGGCTCGAGTTCCAGGTCGCTCCGACATCGGTCGTCCGGGCAATCGCGCCCGTGCCATCGAAAACGACGCCCGCGGTGACTCCGGTGGCGCCGTCGAAAAAGAAAACGTCGTCCGCGCTGCCTTCGCTGTTGTTGAAATAGAAGGTGTGAAAGGTCCAGTGCACGCCGCCATCGACCGTCGAGCCGAAGATGCCTTGGAAGATCGCGTTCTGCCCGGTCAGGAAACCGACCGTCGGGCTCAGCATGTGGGCGCCGAAGAAACCGGTGGCGAAGAGATTTTTCTGCGAAACCTGCCAGGTCGCGCCGGCATCCGCCGAGTAAACGATGTCGAGCGAGCCGCCGCCGCAGATTCCATTCACCCCGCTGAAGGAGACCGCGCGCAGGGCGTCGCGCACCCCGCTCGTGACCGATTGCCAGCTGGCGCCGCCATCCGTCGTGCGCAGGATCAAGCCGCCATCGCCCACTGTCACCCCGGTGGAGTCATCGAAGAAATGCAGGTCGTAGAGGGTGCTGGTTGTCCCTGAGACAAGGGCGCCCCAGGTCATACCGGAGTCGGTCGATTTGAGAATCGTGCCCCCGTCGCCGACGGCGTAGGCGACCCCGGAATCGAGTAAATAAACGCCGCGCAGCAGACTCGTGGTGCCGGACGTGACCGGTGACCATTGGGCGAGCGCGCTGCAGTTCGCCAGGATTGAGAGTGCCAATGCCACGCCAGTAATCGTGCCCTTCAACATGCTTGTTCCTCCTTTGAGTTGTGGTTGTATCCTGGAGGGAGCGGTTCTCCCTTCAGGGATCTGAACCTGCACGAATTTACTCCCTCGAATCAAGCCAAACCAAGCCGGCCCGGCCAAAAATTCGCCGCCGCTTTTCCGGGCAACGAAATCCCCTACGTTGGCCTAACGAACGGCGCGGGATTTCTCGCCCCCGCGCTCCAAGCTCGCCGGATCGCCGGCGCCCACGAGAGAATCACCTCCGTCACCAAAAGCGGCACCACCCAGCAAAGCCATTCGAAGACCGAGCGCCGCGCCTCTGCATCTCCAATCTCGAAGGGTAACGAAACATTGTCGGTCAGCCGGATGATGACGAAAGCGCACATCAGGACGTAGCTGCGGATCATGAACTGCCGATGCAGGGCAAAGGCCCGGCGCCGCACTGCCAGGAACGAAATCAGCGTCGTGCCAAACCAAAGCGAAGCCAGGATGGCGAGCGGGAGGACGCAGAGTTCGCACTCGCTCCCGAGCGCGAGGCGGAAAGCAGCCGGTGCCGCGATCAACGAACCGAGCACATAAACGCGTCCCAAAAGTCGATGAAAGCGCGGCCAGCGGAGTCGAATCCGGGTGGAAAATTGCAGCGGACCGGCGAGGAGAGCGGGGCCGGCTCCGAGGATATGGGGAATGAGCCAGAAACGAAGGTTCCAATGGTGCCGATATCCCGCCTCGCTGTAGTCGAGGTAACGCAGCGCGTCGCGCTGGATGAAGTAAACCGAGACGCAAAAGACGGCGGTCCAACCCAGCAGCACGAGCGGCTTTCGCAAGATCCCGCGGGAATTGGGTGCGCTTCCTTCAGCGATCATCGGGTGCTGGGTGAACCACCGGCATTCTCCCGCGCGCCATCATACGGAAGATCCTCCGGTTGCACACCGACAAAATCCGGCGCCGGATCCTGCGCGAATCGGACCGCGGCGATCGTCCGCCGGCCCGCCAGGATCGCCTTCGCCACCCGGTGCATCCCATCCATCACCCGGCCGTCCGAGGAAAGAATGATCGGGAAACTCAGGTCGGCCTCCGCGATGAGGCGGGCATGCTCCAGCACCGCGCGACAGGTCGCATCCTGCGCGCCGCCGCCAAACCAATACGGTTCGTCCAGTTCGCGGATGGAATGCAAATTCACCTCTCCGACCGGCAGACCGCTGGCCAGGGCCGCGACCCGCTCCATGTCCCACGCCTGCAGACCATTTTCCGAAGGCCGGAAATGGTACTGCCTGCGCATCTGCTTTTCGTTAGGCGAAAAACGTCGGACTCAGGGCTGGAGCTGCTTCCGGAGATGATCCACCACCAGGCAGTGCTCCTTTTGCGGGCTGAAGAGAATCACCTCCGCATCGGCGCCGACGCGCACCGAGTGCCCGGGCGGCCAGTAGAAGAGGTCGCCGGTCTGCACCGTTTCCTCCGCGCGATCGGCATAGGTCACGGTGACCTCGCCCTCGAGCATGTAGCCCCAGTGCGGCGACTGGCAGAGATCGGTTTCCAGGCCCTTCAGGAGCGGGGCGATATCCGTTCCCGCCTTCATCGAAAAATATTCGCCTGCCATCGGGCCGAAGCCGCTGGCATCGCCAAAATCCAGTTCCTGCCGCGCCACTGCTCCCGGCACATCGATTCGTTTTGGAATATCGTCTTTTCGAATTTTCATGTATCGAAATTTTGGCCGCTCACGGCGGATTTGCCAGCCGAAATCCCAGCCCGGCCCGGCCTAACGAAACTGGCCGAACCAGCGATAGGGGAAATCGTCCCCCGGGCAATCGGTCGCCCAGCGCGGCGGATTCATCTGGCGATGCGGCCGGACCGGGATCTCGCGCCGCTCGACTTTGCCGCAGCGAACGCGCAGGTACTGGATCAATTCCTCGGCCGAGTCGAGCTGGGCCCGGGTCGGCTGGGTGCGGTTGAAATCGCCGACGAAGCAGATGCCTAACGAGATGTTGTTGAGGTAATCGCTGTGGACGTGGCCGCCGTTGATCTGCCGCCGCCAACGTTCGCCGATTTCGATTTCGCCGTCGCCCGAGGAGGTGCCGTTGCCGATCACGAAATGGTAGGCGAGGCCGTTTTTCATCCGGCGCACGTTCTTGTGATAGTAGTGGAAAATGCGGGCGTTACCCTGCCGGGTGCCGCTGTTATGCACGATGATGAAACGCCAGCGTTCGCGCAGGACCGGGGCGCGGTCGATCTCCTTGCGGACGGAGTTGGTCAGGTATTTGTAGCGTTTCCCGAAGAGTTGGAAAGGGAGAAGGGAAAACCCGCGCGGCTTCTGGTAGCCGGATTTCTTTACGTTCACCTGGGCGGCGGCCTCGCTCTCACGGCCGGCCGCGGCAGGAGAGGACTGGGGGATCGGCGTGGCGGCGGCCTTGCGGCGGGGGGTCGATTCAGTCGGGGGCGGACGGCGCGCCGGGGTGGGTTCGGCTTTCGGTCGCCGCGTTCGCGTCGGTGTTTCCTCGGCTTTCGGCCGCGGGGTGCGGGCCGGAGATTCCTCTTCCGCGGGCGGGGGCGTGGCGGTGGGTTTTGGGGTCGACTTTTTCTTCTTCGCCGGCGGTTTTTTCGCGGGCTTCGGCTTGGCCCGCGGGGTGGCCGATTGCTCCGGCGTCGCCGGGACGGTGCGCATGCGTTCGCGCGATTTGAGGAAGAGCTGCTTCTTTTCTTCGTCGGTCAATTCGGCGTGCGTGATCGTGCCCGCGATCCCGGCCAGGAAAAGCAGGGCGCAAAACAGCAGCGACCAACGGAAGATGTTTCGCGGACGGATCAAAGCGCGCGAAACGTTAGGCCGGCTGCGCTTCCTCTTCGGCCGCGGCATGCTCGGCGCGGGCAGCGGCGCGTTCGCTCTCGCGGCGGAGGATGGCGTTGAGTTTTCCCCCGAGCAACAAGAGGAGGCAGGTGAGATACATCCAGGTCAGCAACATGATGATGGAAGCGAGGGCGAGATAGGTCGGGTTGTAACGATCGTAACGCGCGACGTAAAACTGGAAGAGCTTGGTCAGGGTCATCCAGCCGACCGAGAAAAAGATCGCGCCCGGGAGCGCCTGGCGAATGGTGAGATAATTCTGCGGGGTGAGAAGGTAGAGGGCGAGCGCCAGAATCACGAGCGCGACGGCGGTAAAGGGAACGCTCAGAGCCGCGACCCAGCTTTGGAGCGGGATGCCGAGCTGGAAATTCACCTCCGCGATGCCGGCCAGGGTTTCGCCGAAGACGGTGACGTTGAAGGCGAACAGAATGGTGATGCCGAACCAGAAAAGCAGGAAAAGCGAGATGATGTATTTCGACCACCAATGCGGATCCTCGGTGATGCCATGGGTGCGGCTGAGGGCGTGCGAGATGGTCGAGATGAACATCGTGCCCAGATAAATGCCGAGGAGGATGCCGGCGGTGGCGAGCGCGCCGCCACTCCCGGTGACGATGACGTTGGCCACCACGCTATCGAGAATCTCCTGCACCTTCGGATCGGGCGGGAGAAAAGCGCGCACGATCGCGAGCATCTTGTGGAGGGTGGCAGGGTCGGTTCCGAAAAGCCCGAGGAGATGCCAGAGGAAGAGAAGACCGGGGGCGAGGGTGAAGAGGAATTGGTAGGCCATCTGGGCGGAGAGCCCGAGGGTCTCGTCGGTCGCGGTCTCCCAGAGGAGGCGGCGTACGACGCGGCCGGTCAGTCGGAGGAATTTCATCGTCACGCGAAGTTTACTTTGCCACCCGGGGATTGCCATTAAACTCTCGGCCAACTTCTTTCCCTAACGAATGGAGAAACGAATCCTGATCCTGACCGCCAGTTTCGGCGAAGGCCACAACGCCGCCGCCCGCGGGATTCGCGACGGGCTCGCGGCGGTCGCAGGCGACCGGGCCGTGGTCGAGGTCCACGATATTTTCTCCGAGACCTTCGGGCCGCTCAACGACTGGGTGCGGAAGGGCTATCTCGGCGTGATCAATCGCGCCCCGCGGGCCTGGGGGCGGTTTTACCATTGGCTCGACCGGCAGGAAGCCTACGCCCCGCGCTTGGGCTGGCTTTTCCTGGCCCGTTCCCGTCTCAGCCAGTTGCTCGTCCGGTTTCAGCCGACCACGGTCGTCTCGGTTTTCCCGGCCTACGCCTATCTGCTCGACCAGATTCTGGGTTCGGCTCCGCCGCCTTTCCGGCGCGTGATCTGCGTGACTGACTCGATCACGGTGAACGCCATCTGGTATCGCTGCGCGGCCGAGCTGTTCCTCGTCCCTAACGAACCCTCCGCCGCCATCCTGACCGCGGCCGGGGTCGCGCCGGAAAAAGTGCGGGTGACTGGTTTCCCGGTCGCGCCAAAGTTCGACGAGCTCGGTGAACTGCGTGCGCCGCCCACGGTGGGCGGAGAGCGGCGCGTGCTCTATGTGATCAACGCCGGGGGAATAGCCGCGCCCGAGACGATTCGCGGCCTGGCGGGCCTTCCGAATTTAAAATTGACCGTGACCGTCGGGCGCGATGAACGCCTCCGCCGGACGGTTGAAACTATCCGCGCGGAGTTGGGCCGCGATTTCGAGATCGTCGGCTGGACCGATCAATTGCCTCGTCTGATGTTGGAAAGCCATTTGCTCGTAAGCAAGGCCGGCGGCGCGACCGTGCAGGAAACGATCGCGGCCCGGTGCCCGATGATTATCAACCAGATCGTACCGGGCCAGGAGGAAGGGAATGCGCGCCTGATCGAGGAAGCCCGGGCCGGAGTCATCGCCACCACCCCCGGCGCCATCGTGGCGGCGGTCGAAAGCGCCTTCGCTGAAGACGCGCGCCTTTGGCAGGAATGGTCGGCCAACATTGGCCGGTTGAGCCGTCCGCGGGCGTCGCTCGAGATCGCGGAGCTCCTGCTCAGCCGATCATGAATCGATCATTCGCTCCGAAGTGAGGGACGCATGATCATGGGTGGATTTCACGGGCGCGCTCAAGCAACCAGCCTGAGCCGCGCGTTCTGCGCCGGCGCGCTCCTCGCCCTGGCCTGCCTTGCCGGTTGCGGAGAAAAGACTGCGGCGCCGCCATCTATTGCCATCACCGACGTGTCGGTGATCGATGTGCGCACGGGTGAGCGGCGGGCGGCGCAGACCGTGTTGATCGAGGGCCGGCACATCCGCACGATCGAGCCGGCGGCGAAAGCCCGGGTGCCGCGCGGCGCCACGATCGTGAATGGAACGGGGCGATTTCTCATTCCCGGTTTGTGGGACATGCATACGCATGCCGCGAGCAAGAGCGGGCGGATGCCGCGTTACTGGGCACTCTTTCGCGCGCATGGCATTACCGGCACGCGCGAAATGGGGAATGATCTGGCGAGCCTCCGTTTTGCCAAAGATGAGGCGCGGCGCTTTCCGGAGCGCGCTCCCCGCATCGTCTGGTCGAGTCCGATGCTTGATGGCGTTCCGCCGACTTACGAAAGCGCGATTAGAATCGCAACGGAGGAGGAGGCGCGAGCGCGCGTGCGTGAGCTGCAGACGGAGGGTTTTGATTTCCTGAAGATTTACAATGGCCTGTCGCGCGAAAGCTTTCTCGCGCTGGCCGACGAAGCAAAGCGGCTCGCGCTGCCGATCGCGGGCGAGCTGCCCGATGCCGTCTCACCGCAGGAAGGGGCAGAGGCGGGGATGCGGACTTTCGAGCATCTTTGGAATCTCTTCGAAGCCTGTGTGCCGGGCGCGGAGGAACCGCGGGCGCGATTGCGCCGGCTCGAAAACGAAAACGCTTCGCCGGAGGAAAAGCTCGAAGCCGTGCGAGTGCGCGATCGTCTTTGGCTGACCAGATACGACGAGGGCTGCGCCGAAGAGTTGACCGCGCTTTTCCGCCAGGCCGGTGTCTGGCAGGTCCCGACTTTGGCCGTGAACCGCAGTTATGCTTTCATGACCGATCCCGAAGCGGTCGACGACCGGCGCCGGCAGTGGGTGCCGGACAAGTTTCTCAAACATTGGTCGGAGCTGAGAAGCGAGACGCTCGCGGGTTATGGACCGGAGTCGGATGCGGCGTGGCGTGCCCGTTACCGCGCGGAGCTCGATCTGGTGCGGCGATTCGCGGAGGCCGGCGTTGGCTTGCTCGCAGGGAGCGACGCGACCGATTGGGAGCCGAACATCTTCGGCGGTGCGAGTCTGCACGACGAGCTGGCGTTGCTGGTCGAGGCGGGGCTTTCCCCTTGGCAAGCGCTGCAAGCGGCCACGTTGAATCCAGCGACGTTTCTCGGTCGGAACGATATCGGCGCGGTTGAGCCGGGCCGGCTGGCCGACCTGGTTCTGCTCGAAGCGGATCCGCTCCTCGACATCCGCAACGTCGGCAAAATCAATAGTGTGATCTTCAACGGTCGCCTCGAGACCCGCGCCGATCTGGACGCCCTCCTCGCGGAGGCGGTGGCGATGGCCCGGGAGTGAACCGCGAGCTCCCCGCGATTTTAAAGAGGACGCCGCTGGCGCCTCGCCGCAGGTCCGTTTATTTCGGGCCGGCTTTGTCGTTCAACACCTGGGTGAATTCCTGCAGGCTGGTAACGATTTGCGGGGCCTTGGCGAGCACGGTGCTGGCCAGCTTCTCGGCGTAGTCGGGACGGCGCTGCGACATTTCCGAGAGCGCCATCATGACCGCGAGGGCATTGTTAATCGAGTGCTTGATCTCGCTGAATTTCTTCTGCAATTGCGCGACTTCTTCCGCTGGAATGGTGCTGACTGGCTCGGTCATGTTTGGTGGTTCAAATCGCTGGAGAAATCGGACGTGTGTGCTTGACTGATAGGTTCTAGGAATTCCGCCCGATGCCTGCAAAGAGTATCAAGATCAGTGGTGCGCGCCAGCACAATCTAAAGAATCTCCACCTCGAGATTCCAAGGGAAAAACTGGTCGTGATTACCGGCCTGAGCGGGTCCGGAAAATCGTCCCTCGCCTTCGACACCCTCTATGCCGAAGGGCAGCGCCGTTATGTCGAAAGCCTCTCCGCCTACGCCCGGCAATTCCTCGACCAGATGGAAAAGCCGGACGTCGATTTCATCGAGGGTCTTTCGCCCTCGATCGCGATCGAACAGCGCACCGCGGGCACCAATCCGCGCTCCATTATCGCGACCACGACGGAGATATACGATTATCTGCGCGTGCTTTTCTCGGCCGTCGGTCAGCCGCACGATCCAGTCACCGGCCAGGCGATTTTCCGGCAGAGCGCGCAGCAGATTGTCGATCAGATTTTGGCCTATCCGGCGGAGACGAAAATCATCCTGCTCGCGCCACTGGTGCGGAACGCCGTCGGCGAGTTTCGCGACGTGATCGAGAAAACGAAACGCGAAGGTTTTGTTCGCGTCCGGGTCGACGGCGAAATCGTCGAACTTGCCCGGCCGGAGCCGATCCGTTTGAAAAAAGGCGAGCGCCACACCATCGAAGCGGTCGTCGACCGGCTCGTGGTGCGCGAGGGAATCCGGACCCGACTGGCCGATTCGGTCGAGACGGCGTTGAAGTGGGGCGAGAACCGGATCGTGGTGCTGCGCGCGGGGAAAGGGGAAACGTCCAACGTCCAACGTTCAACGTCCAACGTCGAACGGGAGACGGCGTGGGAGGAGGTCCGTTATTCGACCGACTACGGTAATCCCGAGACTGACTTTTCGTTAGGGCAACTGACCCCGAAACATTTTTCCTTCAACAGCCACTTCGGCGCCTGCCCGGCCTGTCACGGACTGGGAACGCAGCTCGTCTGCGATCCGGAACTGATGGTGACCGACACCTCGAAATCGCTCGCGGAAGGCGCGGTCGTGCCCTGGCGGCGCGGGACGAAACGGATGCAGGCCTATTATCGCGGACTGCAAACCGCGCTCGTTAGGCATTTCGACGTCGCGGACAATATCCCGTTTGAAGATTTGCCGGAGAAATTCAAGACGGCGCTTTACTTCGGGACGGGCGATCAGCCGATCGAGATGAGCTTCGGCAGCGGCAACGGGCGCACCGCGAGCAAGACGGCGCGGCCGTTCGAGGGATTGCTGCCGCAGTTGGAGCGGCTCTATTCCGAAACGGAGAGCGAATTCACCCGCAGCCGCATCCGCGCCTTCATGAATCGCGCGGAATGTTCGGTCTGCCGCGGCGCGCGGCTCAAGCCCGAGATTCTCGCGGTCACGATCCGGGAAAAGGGCGGCCAGGAATTGAACATCCATCAATTCTGCGAGCTGACGATCGCGGCCGCGGCGCAATTCGTCCGGCAACTGGAGCTGGCGGAAACGCAGCGCACCATCGTTTCCGAAGTGGTGCAGGAAATTCGCTCGCGGCTCGAGTTTCTCCTCGAAGTCGGGCTCGATTATCTCACTCTCAACCGCGAGAGCGGCACCCTTTCCGGCGGCGAAGCGCAACGCATCCGGCTCGCGACCCAGATCGGCTCCGGGCTCGCCGGCGTGCTTTACGTTCTCGACGAGCCGAGCATCGGACTGCACCAGCGCGACAACGCGCGTCTCATCGGCACCCTGCGCCGGCTGCGCGATCTCGGGAATTCCGTCATCGTGGTCGAGCACGATGAAGAAACCATCCGGGCAGCGGATCACATCCTCGATCTCGGACCCGGGGCTGGTCCGCGCGGCGGCGAGATCGTCGCTGAGGGGACGCTGGAGGAAGTTCTCCAGGCGCAGAATTCTCCCACCGCCGCTTATCTTTCCGGGCGCTCGAAAATAACCGTCCCGCGCCTGCGCGTCGCACCGCGCCCGCCTAACGAATCTTCCGATGGCTGGCTCACGATCGTCGGCGCGACCGAAAACAACCTCAAGAACGTGACCGCCGCCCTTCCGTTAGGCTGCCTCACCTGTGTGACCGGCGTTTCCGGCAGTGGCAAGTCGACTTTGGTCGACGACATCCTGCGCCGCGCGCTTTTCCGGCATTTCTACAACTCCAAGGACAAGCCGGGCGAACACCGCGCCCTGCGCGGGCTCGACCAGATCGATAAGGCGATCATCATCGATCAAACGCGCGATCGGCCGCACCCCGCGCTCGAATCCTGTCACCTACACCGGCGCCTTCACACCCATCCGCGACCTCTTCAGTCAGCTCCCCGCCTCGCGCATCCGCGGCTACAGCGCGGGCCGTTTCAGTTTCAACGTCAAAGGCGGCCGCTGCGAAAACTGCCAGGGCGATGGGCTGATCAAGATCGAGATGCACTTCCTGGCCGACGCCTACGCCGTCTGCGAAGTCTGCCAGGGGAAACGTTACAACCGCGAAACGCTCGAGATCACTTTCAAGGGCAAGAACATCGCCGACGTGCTCGAGATGGCAGTCGATGAGGCCTCGCGTTTTTTTCGCAACGTCCCGACGGTGGCCGACAGGTTGAGCGCGCTCCAGGATGTCGGGCTCGGCTATCTGCGGCTCGGCCAGGCGGCGACGACGCTCTCCGGCGGCGAGGCGCAGCGGGTCAAGCTCGCGACCGAGCTGGCAAAAAAAGCGACCGGCCGCACCCTCTACATCCTCGACGAACCGACCACCGGGCTCCATTTTGCCGACATCGAAAAACTCCTCCAGGTGCTGATGAAACTGCGCGACGCGGGCAACACCCTGGTCGTGATCGAGCATAATCTCGAGATGATCAAGAGCGCCGATTGGGTGATCGACCTCGGCCCGGAAGGAGGCGAAGGCGGCGGCCGCATCCTCGCCGCCGGCACCCCGGAAGAAATCGTGCGCGTGCGCGGGAGCCACACCGGCGAGCATCTCCGGCCATTGTTAGGCAGATGAAACACGCGTGTATCTTTGCCCTCGCGGCCGTAGTTTTGCTCTCGTTAGGGCAGGCGACCCACGCCCAGGAAAGCGAAGCGCTGCGGAGCGCGATCGCGCCCCTCACGGAAGGCGTGCCGGAGGTGGCAATCGAGCGTTTGCAGAAGTTTCTCGGGCAAAATCCGCCGGCGGCCGAACGCGTTGTTGCCCGGGGCAAGTTGGCCGAGGCGCTGGCGCGCGCCGGCCGCCTGGAGGAAGCGCTCGAGGTTTTTGCCGATTCCGCCCTAACGAAAAACGCGGAGTCCATTTTTTGGCGGGCCCAGGCCCTGGCCGGTCTCAATCGTTGGGCCACTGCGCTCCCGCTGTATGCGCAGGTCGCGGCGGATGCGAAGTTCGCCTGGCGGAGCGAGGCCGCCTTCGGGCAGGCCGAGGCGTTGCGCGCGCTGGGCCGGAAAGACGAGGCTGTACAGGTCCTGAAGTCGCTGGAAAGCGACCCGCGATGGACCACCCGAGCCAAGCTCGGCCAGGCCCAGTTACTCCTCGAGCGCGGCAATCTCAACGCGGCCGATCGTCTGCTTCGTGAAACCAAGCCGCAGCTCGCGACTGAGCGGAGCGAGCGGCGCTTCCTCTTCGGTCGGCTCAATCTCGCGCAGGGACATTCCGAGAAAGCGATCGAGACCTTGAATGTCATTTTGAGAAATCCGGAAGGCGTTTCCCATCGCCTCCTCGTGTCCACCCTCTTCGCCCTGGCCGACGCGCATGCGCAGGCTAAAACGCCGGAGGCGGGCGACGACGCGCTGGAGGACTTCATCGATCGTCACCCTAACGACAGCGCGTTGCCCTCGATTTTTGCCCGGCTCGATGAGCTTTATCGAATGGAGCGCAAGCCTTCGACAAACGAACTGGAGCGCTGGCTGCGCGACCCGGCCCAGCCGCGCCAGGCCCTCGCACAATGGTATCTGGCGCGGAGCCGCCTGCGGGCGGGCGACGAGGAACGGGCAATCGAGTTGCTGACCCACTTGCGCGAGAGCGGGGTGCATTCGGCCTCGTTAGGCGAAGCCAATCTGGAATTGGCCCGGCTTCTTCTCGCCCGGCAGCAGTGGGAGGAAGCGATCAAGGCGGCGGACGCGGCCCGGGCGTTGAATTCCGCTCCGGCCTTTTTGCAGCAGGTCGACTGGCTGATCGCGGAAGCAAATTATCGCAGCGGCAAACTGGAGCAGGCGGCCAGGACCTATGAAGAACTGGCCGGCCGCTCGCCCACACTTTCCGGCGACGCCCTTTTCAATGCGGCCCTCGCCTGGTTGCGGCTCGAGCGCGCCGCGGAATTCGCCGCCGACTATCGCAAGATCAGCAACGATCCCGCTAAAAAGGGAGTGCAGGGCGATCTTCTCCTCGAAGAAGGCGCGGTCCAGGCGGCGCAGGGCAGGCCGGAGGCGGAAGAAACCTTTCGCAAATTCATCCGCGATTTTCCGCAGAGTCCGCGGGTCTCCGAGGCTTGGGTTGCCCTGGCCGAGCTGGCTTTCCATGCCGCCAAGCCGGACCTGACGGGCGCGCGCAAATACCTTGCCCAGGCCCGCCAGGGAAATGCCACCGCGGCCGCGCGCGAACGCGCCGATTATCTCGCAATCTGGATCGAGGATGCGACGCCTTCCGCGGTCGAGGCTGCGGTCGTGACGGCGGCGAATCAATTCCTCCAGCAGTACCCGGAGTCGCCCTTTGCCGCGGAAGTACGGATGAAGCTGGCCGAGGCATATTTTCGCCGGCAGGATTTTGCCAACGCGCAGACGCAGTTTGAATTGCTCGCGCAACAAAAACCGGAAGCGCCCCTGGCGGAGAAAGCGCTCTTTTTCGCCGCCCGTAGCGCGACCTCGAGCATGAGCGCCGGGGCGCTCGAGCACGCCCTCGCGCTCCTCGACCAGGTGGTGAAAATGAATGGCGACCTGAAGTGGGCGGCGCGCAACGAAGAGGCCGCGATCGAGCGCCGGCTGGACAAAAATCGCGAGGCCCAGGCGCTCTACGACGAGGTCCTGAAGAACGAAACCCGGCCGGCCGAGCGGCGCGAGGCGCTCTGCGGGAAAGGCGACATCTTTTACGAAATGGGCGCGGCCGATCCGCAGAATTACCGGCGCGCGATCGACTTCTACGAGCAGCTCGCGGCCGATCCCGGGGTGCCGCCGCACTGGCGCAACCAGGCGCTTTTCAAAAAGGGCAAAGCCCTCGAGAAGCTGGATGACAAACCGGCTGCCCTAACGACCTACTACGGTGTGATCGAGGATGGCACGCGGAGCGATCGGCAGCGCGAATTTTTTTGGTTTTATAAGGCGGGCTTCAACGCCGCCCATCTGCTCGAAGAGACAAGCGACTGGAAATCGGCGGTGGCGGTTTACCGCAAGCTGGCTGCGGTCGGCGGGACCCGAAGCGACGAAGCCAAGACGCGTCTGACGCAGTTGCGGCTCGAGCATTTTCTCTGGGAAGAATAGCCGGAATTGTCGCTTCTAAGTCCGACGATTGATCTTGCGCCGAGGGACTTAACGGGCGGACACTACACGCATGAAAACAAGAAGCGGATGGTTCCATCTGCGCGGTTTGTTTCTGCTGACCCTGGGCATCGCCCTCGGTTCCATCCTCTGTGCCTCGGCCAACGCCGGCCCGGTGACTTATCGGGAGTCGACGGCTGGCCGCCCGCATCGAGCGCAGGACATGCCCGCGCAAAAAACCGTCAAGATCTACATCTTGACCTCGGCCTCGGCGATTCCGAAACCGATCAACTATGTCATCGGCGGTGTCGTCACCACGGCTACGCCGGTGCAGATCATCGGCCGCGGATCGAGCCTTAATCGTTAGGCCGGCACGAAACAGATTGTTTCGTCTCAGCCGAAGGCCGTTTTCACGGCACTTCGGCACGGCTAGTTTTTTTTGTCCAACCACGGCATCCGGGCGCGCAGGCGCTCGCCCACTTCGTCGATCGGGTGCCGGGCCGCTTCCTTCAATAACCGCTGGTATTTTTTCTTTCCGCCGGCGGTTTCCCGCAACCAGCCCCGGGCAAATTTCCCGCGCTGAATTTCGCCGAGGACCTCTTTCATTCGGGTCTTGACGTTCGCATCGACGATTCTCGGGCCGACCGTGATGTCGCCCCACTTGGCCGTTTCGGAGATGCGGGCGCGCATGCCGCGGACGCCCTCCTCGTGCATGAGATCGACGATGAATTTCAACTCGTGCAGACACTCGAAATAGGCCATCTCCGGCTGGTAGCCGGCCTCGACCAGAGTCTCAAACCCCGCCTGCACGAGCGCGGTCATCCCGCCGCAGAGCACGGCCTGTTCGGCGAATAGATCCGCCTCGGTTTCCTCGCGGAAAGTGGTTTCGATCACGCCCGCCCGCGTCCCACCGATGGCCTTGGCGTAGGCGAGCGCGACCTGCCGGGCGCGGCCGCTCGCGTCCTGCTCGATCGCAATGACGCAAGGCACGCCCTGGCCGGCTTCGAACTGCGTGCGAACCATCGGGCCGAGACCCTTGGGCGCGACCATGACCACGTCGACGTCGTTAGGCGGAACGATCGTCCGGTAATGGATGGCGAAGCCGTGGGCGAAAAGCAGAGTCTGCCCGCGGCGCAGATGGGGCGCGATCTGTTCCCGGTAAATTTCGGCCATCTTCGTGTCGGGCAAGGCGAGGAAAATGACATCGGCCTTCCGGACGGCCGCGGCCGTGTTCGTTAGGCAGAGTCCATCCCGGCGGGCGCGGACGCGCGACCGGCTCTTCGGGAGGAGCCCGACGACGACGGGGATGCCGCTGTCGCGCAGGTTAAGGGCGTGGGCCCGGCCCTGGGCACCGTAGCCGAGGACGGCGCAGGTCTTATCGAGCAGCGGTCCCAGCTCGACGTCTTTATCGGTGAAAATTTTCGCAGGCATAGGCGCGGCGGCGCGCCGATGGTAACGGCGTGGCCCGGCCTGTCAATTCCGCGCGCGACGCCGAAGTCTAGTTTGGCAGAACCCGGGCGCTGTGCCCGATGGCTTTGAGGCGCGCGACATTTTCAATCGCGACCCGGGCCTCCGCGGTCTGTCCCATTCTTCCCAGAATATCCGAGAGCAGGAGATACTGACTCGGAGCGTCCGGCTGCCGGGACACGGCGCGCTTTTGCGCCTGGCAGGCGTCGGCCAGGCGATTTTGCCGAAGCCGCATGTGGGCGATGAGGTTCAAAGCATCCACCTCGTGAACGTCGAGCCGGCTGGCGTGCTGGAGCGCAGTCACGGCCCGTTCCGGATCGCCCATTTCGGCATGGAGCCGGCCGAGAGCGAGCGAGGCGCGGTAGTGCCACCAGTGATTGCGGGCGAAATTCGCCACCAGCTTGAGCGCTTCCCCGGAACGTTTGCTCTCGCGGAGATATTCCGATTCCAAGCTCGTGACTTCCCAGATCTCTGGATAGTCCGCGCGGGCCTGGGCGAGGGTTTTCAAGGCGGCGGGAAGATCGTTTTTCTGCCGCTGCATGCCGGCGAGGTTAACGGCGGCGAGCCAGGTGCGCGGAAATTCCTTGCGATCGTTAGGCGCAGCGGCGGTGGCGGCGGCGAAGAGAGCCTCGGCTTCTTTTTTTCGCCCCTGCTGATAGAGCACATTGGCAAGGGCATTCTGGGCGATGGCGAAATTTGGAACCGCCCGCAGGATTCCGCGAAACATTTTTTCCGCCCGGGCGTGTTCGCCGCGTTGGGCGTAGAGCTGGCCGAGGTTGACGCTGACCCGCACGCTCGTCCCGCCCGCGGCGTTGGTGCGTTCATAAAATTGTTCCGCCGTTGTCCAATCGCTGCTCCGCTCGACCGTGCGGAGACTGAGCGCGACGACCGCGAGTCCGGCGCATCCCGCCAGGATGGGGCGGCTGCCTTTCGGTAAATCGAGGACGACGCCGAGCGCGAAAAGCAGGATGCCGACGCTTGGCAAGTAGAGCCAATGTTCCGCGACCGTGGCGTTGAGATCGAAGAGATTGGAAACCGGCAGGAATCCGACGAGAAACCAGCAGGCGCCAAAAATCCGCGCGCGCCGGCCGGGACCGCGCCAGGAACAGCCGAGCGCGAGGAGGGCAGCGAAAACCAGCCCGAAGATCGAAAGATATTCCGTGGCGACGGAATTTTTCCAGGTCGCATTGCTCTGGTAGCTCCCGGGGCTAAAGACGGTCCGCTCCATGTGTAGATTCGCGGGGAAAACGAGCAGCCGACCATAATCGCCGAGCGCACGCATCATGAGCACGCTGCGCACGGAGGGACTCCAACCGGGCTGCGGACCGGAGCCGGGCCGGCGTTCGGGCAACTGTCGCAATCCGCCGTAGATCGCGGCCAGGGTAAGACAAGCGCAAAGGAGCGTAACTTTTCCGCGGACCTGCCACTGCTTCGCGAAGACGAGGGAATGCAGGAGAAAAATAACGAGCCAAATGCAGGCCGTCTCGCGCGAGCAGAGGGCAAGAAGCGCAGTAGCCGCGGCCAGGGAGTAAAGCAGAACGCGCCATCCTGCCGTCCGGATTTCCGCGGCCCGCAGGAACATCAGCCATGCGCCGCTGGCAAGAACGAACGCCAGGCTATCGGCCCGGCCGGAGATGTAGTCCACCGCCGCGCTGTGCACGGGGTGAACCGTCCAGAGAAAAGCGGCAAGAAAAGCCGCGATCGAGAGGCTCGAAGAAGTCAGCTTGCCGCTGAAGAAGGAAGTGAGGAGCCGGCGAAGAAGAAAGTAGAGGAGAATGCCACCGGCGGCGTGCAGCAGGACATTGGTGAGATGAAAGCCGTAGGTGTTATCGCTCCAGAAGAAGTAATCAAAGATGAACGAAAGATTCTGCACCGGGCGGTAATGCGCGGAGTAGGAGTCGAGAAAGAGATAATGGCGAAAGGTCTCCAGGATCAGGAGGGGACTTTTGATGAACGGATTGTCGTGCGCGAGATAGATGTCGTCCCAGATCAGCTCGCCGGAGAGGGCGGGCGCGTGAATGACGATCGCGACCAGCGCAAGAATCCCGGCGCGCAGCCAGTCCCTCGCGGCAATATAGCCCAGGCGTTGAGTGAAGGATGGGGCGGGCGGTGACTTCGGTGACTGGTGGCCGGCAGGGTTTTCAGTCATGGAGACCTAACAGAGGCGGGAAGCGGAGGTCGCTAGCTCATTGCCTGCCACCCTCGAATTGCTTCGGTGATGGCAGGTGTATGAATCAGCTCCTAGTAGTGACCGTAGGGCGAGAAGAATTCGGTGCCGGCGACGTCCGACAGAGTATTCCAGGTAGTAGCCGGGACTTTCGGGAGCGCGTCGACCGTCTGCGTACCGTAACCGTTGCCATAAAGATCGGCGCCCGTGTTGTAGAGGGCAGAACCTTTTTTCATGTAAACGATCCAGTCGTTGGTGCCGACAAGAGTTCCCGAGGTTTTGTTGTTCTCGATCGCGTATTGGTCGACTGCGGAGTCGATCAAACGGAGATCGTTGACAACACGGCTCGCCTGCGAGCGCTTACGGGCCCGGAGGAATCCAGGAACCGCGATGGCCGCCAACAGGGCGATGATCGCAACTACGATCATGATTTCAACGAGGGTGAAGCCCCCGCGATTTTTGTTGAGTTTTCTTAACATGCTATTGCTTTCTATTGCGTTTGTTTGTTTTGATTGCGTCCGCCGTTCCATCGCGGATTGGGTTCTATAGAGCAGCCTCGATGCCAACCCCCTTAACTTTGTTGGTTTACGAGCGGTGGAGTTGCTTTCGGGGGAGAATCTTCGGGCAGGGACTAATAATGGGGGAGTTGGCGTGAAAGTTTCTCCGTCTCCCGGCGAGTGATTGCTGCATTGGAACCCGAGAAACAGGCCGAAATGATGACTGCGCCCGAGCCGACCTCCCCGCGGAGCGAACGTGCGGCGGAGAAGCGGGCCTGGGCGCGCTCACCGGGGGTTTATCTCTTCCTTGGCGTCTTTCTCTTTCGTCTTCTCGCGCTGGCGCGCCTGACCGAGAGCCAATTCCTCCTCCCGAGCGGCGGTGACATGCAGTTCTATAACGACTGGGCGTTGCGCATCCTGCGCGGGGAATGGACGGAGCAGACGGCTTTTTACGGGCTGCCTCTCTATGCCTACCTGCTCGCGGGCATCTATAAGATATGTGGCTACAGCCCGTTTGTTCCCGGCTTGTTGCAGGCGGCGTGTGAAGGCGGGACGGCGGTCCTGCTCTACAAGCTGGGCGGCTTTGTTTTCTCAGGTGACGGGGATAACGGTTTTGCCCGGCAGCGCGGGAAAGTGATCGGCGCGATGGCTGCGGTCGGGTGGGCGTTCTTCGTCCCGGCGCAGGGCTACTCTATTATCCTCATGCCGACGGCGTGGCTTGTTTTTGTTTTCTGGTTTGTCGTCTGGCAGGTCGTGCGTCGACAGGAGGCGCCGAAGCCATGGGTGCTCCTGGCCTTGGGCGGGTTAATCGGCTTCACCGCGATGGGGATTGCGACGATCCTGTTCCTTGTCCCGCTGGTGCTGGCGGCACTGTTCTTTCGCTGGCAGGCCCGCATTTCGCAGCGCGCCGTCGGCGCCGCCATCCTCGTGGCGGGAGTGGTGCTGGGAGCAGCGCCGGCTTCGCTGCATAATTATCTGGTCGCGCGCGACCCGGTTTTCCTCTCCGCCCACAGCGGGGTCAATTTCTGGATCGGCAACAATCCGGTTGCGACCGGTTACCCGAAATTTCCGCCGGGCCTGCGCGCGGGCCAGGAGGCGATGTTGAAGGACTCGATCACGACCGCGGAAAAGGCGGCCGGTCGCAACCTCAAGCGCTCGGAGGTTTCGGCCTACTGGTCGCAGAAGGCGAGCGCCTGGATTCGCGAGCATCCGGCGGCAGCGCTGAGTTTGTTAGGCAAAAAGATCACGAATTTCTGGAGCGCCTTTCGCTACGACGACATCAGCGTGATCACTTCGTTGAGCGAGCAAGGGATCATCCTGCCCGGAATCGGCTTTGGCTTGGTGGCCGCACTTGGGCTGCCTGGGTTGCTCTTCGCCTGCTGGCGTTTTCCAGGCTCGCGCTGGATTGCGGCGGCGGTCTTTTTGCATATGGCCTCACTCATGACCGTTTTTGTCACGGAGCGCTACCGGCTGGCGGCGGTGCCGGGTCTTTTGCTCTTCGCTTCTTTTGGGATCTGGGAGCTGTGGCAGAGCCTGGCGCGGGCGCGCTACGCCATGGCGGGTCTCTTTTTCGCCGCCCTTGTTGGGACCACGGCGTTTGTTTCCATGCCGCAAAAGGATCCGACGCTCTGGGCGCTCGACACCTATAACTCCGGACTCCAGGCGCTCGATGCCGGGCGGCTGCCGGCGGCGAAGAAAAAACTCGATCTCGCCTACGCCTACTCGCCCGATAACGCAGAGATCAATTTTGCCCAGGGAAACCTCCATCTCGCCCTCGGCGAAACGAATGCCGCGAAAGGCTATTACTTTGCCGCCCTGCGCCTCGATCCCACGCATTCCGGCGCTTTCAACAATCTCGGCGTGCTGGCGCTGCAGGAGAGTCGTTGGGAATTGGCAGCACGTTTCTTCCGCCACGCGCTCGAGGTCTCGCCCAACAGCGCCAAAGCTTATTTTCTTCTCGCCCAGGCCGAGTGGAAAGCCGGCCATCGCCGGGAAGCGGAGGAGGCGATCGCCCGCGCCCTCGCGCTCGAGCCGAATCGCCCGGAATTTCAGGCGTTGCGGGAAGAGCTGTCCCGGGCTGTCCCGTAGGCCGACATCAGGGCGCGATCGGTACCAAAACTGCTAATGCAGGTGCGATAAATCCCCGCGGCGTTTCCGGGGCTGAAAAGATTTCCAACCGACCTTCATGGCCACCACACTTTCCGTTCCCGAAGCGGCCGTAGTCATTCCGCAGGCTGCGACGCGCGATCGCGAGGCACTTGGCCGCCAGGCGGTGCTGATCGCCGCGGGGGTTGCGCTCATCGTGAAACTCCTGATCGCTTGGAACACCATCGGCACGAACGACGTCATCGCATTTTACCACTTCGGCAAGTCGCTCACCCAGTCGGGTCTGGAGGCGACGTATGTCAGCCAGGTTTCCTTCAACCATCCTCCGATCGTGGCCGCTTTCCTCAACGGGATCTACCAGCTCGATCACCTGCCGTGGGTTCACGCCAACGGCATCGCCTTCCCATTTTTGCTGCGCCTGCCTGGAATCATCGCCGACTTCGTGGTCGTGCTGGTTTTGTTGTCCGCCGCCAAAACCTTGCGCCTGCCGATCTGGTCGCTTTTGATTCTCGCCCTGAGTCCAGTCTCGCTCATGGTCTCGGGCTACCACGGCAATACCGATTCCATCATGGTCATGTTCCTGGTCGTGGCGGCCTACATGTGTCTGCGGGACCGGCCGATCCTTTGTGCGCTCTTCCTCGCCTTGAGTTGCCAGATCAAGATCATCCCGATCCTGCTCAGTCCGATCTTCTTCTTCTACTGGCTGGATCGCCGCAAGGTCCTGACGTTTACCCTGCCACTGGCGGTGGCTTCGATCATTCTCTGGATCGAGCCGCTTCTCCATTTCCCGGCCATCTTCATGCACCGGGTTTTATTTTACGGAAGCTTCTGGGGGCTTTGGGGAGTCACTTATTGGCTGAAACTGACCGGTATTCGTGATTTTGGTCCGGTGACCTACCATGACTTCCTTCCCTACCAGCAGCTCGTCGTGACCGCGCTCAAGCTGGCGATCATCGCGGCCGTGCTCCTTCTCGCCTGGCGCCGTCGCAAGCTCGATGCGCAGGGTCTGTTCGTCTCTCTCGCGTGGGCTTGGGTGATTTTCTTTATCATTTCGCCCGGTGTCTGCGGGCAATACATGGTCTGGTTGATGCCTTTCGTGCTCGTCCTGTCAGCGCGCTACTTCGCCTGGGTGACTGCGACCAGCTCGCTCTTCCTCTTTTTCTTCTATAACAGCATCAGTCACGGCCTGCCCTGGTATGTCGGGATCTCGAATGGGAACCTGAATGTGGAATGGGTTCCATGGAGCGTTTGGCCGTGGATGACCCTGATCATCGGCGCCCTCCTGCTCTGGAAGCGCGCGCAGCTGAACGACCCCGGGTTGCGGCTTTGCAGTTTGCGTTCGCTCGGGCAACCTCTGTGATGGCCGTGCAGCGATCCCTTGCCGACAAGCTCGTCCTTGTCGCTCTTTGTCTGGTTCTTCTGTTTGGCGCGTTTCTCCGGTTGCCGGCGCATCTGTTTACGCCAGCGGCCCCGTTGCACGCGGTTGAAGCCATCCATCCGGAAGCTGCCTTCAAAGGAGTGGGCTTCGACGAGGGGCTCTATCGCAGGTACGTCAATAGTGTCATCCGGGTAGGACTCGGAAATTATCCCGCGATCGTCGACAATTACATCGAGGTCCAGAAGACCCTCACCGGATCGATCCTGCCACCGATGCGGTTTCTTTTCATTTGCACGGGCTATCTCTGGCATTGCCTTTTCGGGACGGAAGCACTCACGGCCCTGCACAACGTGGCGTCGCTTTTTTCGATCCTGACGCTCCTGCTCGCGACCACGCTGGCCTGGCGGCTGAAAGGTCCGGCCTGGGCTCTCGGGGTTGCGGCGTTGATGAGTTGCGCGCCGACGCAACTTCACATGTCGCAGCACGCCTTGGTCGATGGCTTCTTCGCCTTCTGGGCACTGCTGGTTCTCACCCTGCTCTGGGAAAACCTGCGCGCGCCGGGCAAACCCTGGCTGCTCGTTTGTTACACCATCTCGCTCTCGCTCCTAGTCCTGACGAAAGAGAACTCCTTCTTTGTCTTCGTCGCACTCCTCGCCCTGCTGGTGGCAAATCGCTGGTTCGGTTTCGGCTCGGTCACGAAGGAACTTCTGGTCTGCACTTTCGCGGGCCCGCTCTTCGGCGGCGTCGTCCTTGTCTTCCTCGCCGGGGGCTTCGAGACCCTCTTGGCCGTCTACAAGCTTTCCGTGGGGAAGAATTACTCGTTGAACTACGCGATCATGACCGGCGACGGCCCATGGCACCGCTACCTCGTCGATCTCTTACTCGTTAGTCCGGTCGTTCTCCTGCTCGCGATCGGCTCGGCTTTCCGCCTGAATCGCACCAAGACCGCGGAGCTCTATCTCGCCCTCTTCATCGCGGCCAGTTACGCGATCATGTGCAACGTCAAATTCGGGATGAACCTCCGCTACGCCAACATGTGGGACATGCCGCTGCGCTTTCTCGCTTTCAGTCAGCTGGTGAGCTGGGGGAGTCTCTTCCGGAAATACCAGACCGTCCTCATTACAGTCGCCGTCGTCGTAATCTGTGCTTTTGAGCTGCGCCAATATCTGACGCTGGCCGTGCAGTACCCGCTCTACGAACTGGTCACCGAAGGATTACTCCGGGCGTTAAAGATTCTGAAATCTCCGCTCGCGCCGGGACCGTAGCGTCGATTTGCAATCGACGATTCTCTCCGATTTCAAATCGGAGCAACGAGATCAGGCCGCGCGGCGCAGCATCTCGGCGCTCAGTTCCGCGCTGCCCGAGATCGTTTCAACCAGAAGGTTGTCGACCGTCGGCATCGCCTGGGCGCGGACGTAGATCTGATAGGAGAAGAGTCCGCGGCTGAGAGTGATCAGGAGCGAATTGAGCCGGACGAAAAGACGCGAGACGAAGTTCTGCCCGATCGCTTTCGGGAAAGGCGCCGGCACTCCGCGCAGCTCGAGGATTTTGTAACCGGATTGCGCGAGCAATTCCCTTAACGAGCGAAAGGTGAAGAGACGCGTGTGCGTCGCATCGAGAATGCCCTTCTTGCCATAGTTGAAATGACCGAAGAGCAGCATCAGCCGCGTCACGAGAAAGCCGACGTTGGCCGTGGTGAGAACGATCTCCGGCCGCTTGCACGCCGCCGCCGAGCGGAGCGAATCCATGAACTCCGCCGGCTGTTTCAAATGCTCGATGATATCGAGGAGAAAGATCTGGTCGTAAGCCGAGACGTTGACCGGGAATTCGCGGCTATCGAGATCCCAGCGGATAAACTCGAGCTGATCTTCCGCGGTCGATTTGTCCGGGATCAGCCGATCCATCCCGGTGACGCGACAACCTTTGCGCACCAGCTCGCTCGCGAGGTAACCCTGCCCGCAGCCGACATCGAGAATCCGGCCGTCCGGCTTGGCCGCGTCGATCGCCATCGTGTGCGAAGACTTAAAGCCGAGCTTAAGATCGTAATTCAACTCCGGCGGGTCGACGTCAAACTTCGGATCGTAGAAAAGATTGATCTCGCACAGGCGCGCCTTGGTCGTGGCCTTGAAGACATCCCACGCGTAACGCATCCCGTTGACGTGGCAGATTTCGTCCCCGTAGTAGGTCGGGATCGGCAGCTCCGCGATGCGGAGTTTTTTCAGGACGAACTGGATGATGATCTCGGTATCGAAATGAAAATCCTGCGTGTTCCGTTCGAAAGGAATCTGCGCCAGCGCGCGGGTCGAGTAGAGCCGGTAACCGGAATGAAACTCCGAGAGACCGGTGCCGAGCATCCAGTTTTGGAAATTGGTCAGGACCTGGTTGCCGACCCATTTGTAAAGCGGCATGCCGCCGGCGCGGGCGGCGCGTTTGTCGATCATGCGCGAACCGAAGACGGCTTCGGCTTCGCCGTTGATCAGCGGCCCGAGGAGGGCGGGAAGTTTTTCCGGCGCGTATTGGCCGTCGCCATGGACGAGCGCGACGATGTCGAAGCCGTGATCGATGGCGTAGCGGTAGCCGAGCTTCTGGTTCCCGCCGTAACCTTGGTTCTCCGGGGTGCGCAGGACGGTGATCTTAAACGCCGCATGTTCCTGCTGGTAACGCAGCCCGTTGAGGAAAGTCCCGTCGCGCGAGGAATCGTCGATGATCAGCACCTCGACACCGTCCTGGTGCAGCGACGACGGGATGCGGCCGAGCACTTTCTCGATCGTCGTCTCCGCGTTGTAGGCGACGATGAAGATGAGGACGCGTTTCCCACGCAGATCGACGCGCGTGGAAAGCTCAGGCAGGGAGTTTTTTACCAACACCCCTTCCTTGGGAGCTAAAAACGAGCCAATCGCTCCGGAAAGTGCGCCTCGAACGAGGGGACTGAACTCACTCCGAGCCGGGAATAAATCCAGAGGTCCCCCCGCCCGATTTTCTCGATGAGCGAGAACCCATAGCTGCCCGCCTCGGGCCAGGCCCGCGGGAAAACGACGTAGCGATATCCGTAGGCCCGCAGGACCGGGAAATCCGGCGGCAGGAAGAGGATGTACATGTCGGGATGCACCAGGCCGCCCTCGACCGCATCGCGCCGGCCGGCGGGCGGAAGTTCGCAGACGATGTTGGCGTAGCGATTGTAGGTGAATTCGTTCGCGTCCCCGCCGTCGAGCAGGTGCAGAAACGGAAGGTCCGGCACGACTTTCGTGCCGTTGAAAATCGGCACGCCCGTCGCCTTGATCAGCTGCGCAAAGTAGCGGCTGTGAAAGACGATCCATTTCCCCTCCGGATCCTCCCGGTGCAGGCGCTCGACCGTCTTGAAGGTCTCGGAATTCATGATCGGCGCGAGGCCGGACATGAGCGGGTTGATCCCGGCGTTGCTGAAAATGAGAAGAACACTGAGCACGACCGGCAGACATTTGCGCAGGCTCTCCCAAAAGAAGAGGACGATGACCGCGGTGTTGATCGCCAGCGGCAGGAAGAGCTGAAACCGGTCGGCGAAATAACCCGGGTCGCGCAGGTGGAGCGACCACAGCAGCCCCGCCACCGCGAGCCAGCTCGCCACGCCCATGCCCCAGGCGGCGGACTTCGCCAGGATCCGCTCGCGGTAACGATCGAGGAAGAGACAGCAGAAAAAGATGTTCGCGACCCCGAGCGCGAGGAGCGCCCGGCGTTCGGTGGAAAATGAAAGAAGCGTTCCCTCGAGCAGCCACTTCGGCCACGGCACCACGCAATAAAGGCTGAGCCCGACCAGCACCACGCCGAGCGCGCCCATCAGCGGCTCGACCCGGGCGCGGCCGCGCATCGCGGCGAAGGCGATGACCATGGCCGGCAGCGGCCAGAGCGGATAAAAATTACTCGCCTCCGCGATGTTCCGGTAAATCCGCGGCCCGACCTGCTCGCTCTCGAAAAAGCCGATCACGCCCGAGAACAGCTTGAAGAGCGAAAGATCGCCGCCTAACGACCGCCGCGCGCCGGGATAAACCGTCTGCCCCACCAGCGCCAGCGTCGGCCGCACATCGATCCAGAACGGAATCAGGATCAGGAAGACCAAAAGCATTCCCAGCCCGAGGCGCGCGAGGAAAAGTCGGGCCGGGGCGCGCTCCGCCTCCCGCCAGACGCCGAAGAGGATGGCCGCGCCTAACAACAGCAGCGGAATCTGGTAGGGCGGGTAAAGACAGAGGACGAAGTTGATCGCGCAAAAGACAAAACCGCCGAGCGCCGCGGCCGTGCGCCAGCGCGTCGAGGGACGGAGCATCTCGGCCGCGCAACCGAGGCAGATGGCCCAGCTCGCGACCATCTCCGGCAGCATCGCGGGCGAGGAAAACCACCATTGCGTGAAGCTGGAAAAGAAAATCCAGGTCGCGCCAAAGATCGTCAGCCACGGGCTGCGCAGGCCGATCTGCCGCAGGCACCAGCCGATGGCGAAGAGCAGCCCGAAAACTTTGACGCACCAGTAAAACGAAAAGCCGCGCTCAAAGTTGAAAAGAAAAAACCCCCAGAGCTGCGGACGGAAGAACGTCGTGTAGTACGCCACCGGCACGCTCATGATCAGCGGCGTCCGCCCCGCGCCGAGGCTTGGGTTCTCGATCGGGAACGGCGGCGTCTGTTGCGCCTGCGAGAGCATCGCCGGCGTCCAGACCGTCCACTCGTCGCCGCGCACGCGCTTCGGCGAGGAAAAGAGGAGGCCTTCCGGCGCCGTTTTTTCCGAGAGCAGGTTGCTCCACATCCCGACCGACGAGCCGTTCAGCTCCCACGCCACGGAGACGAGGAAGAGAATGAGCAAGTCCCAGGCTGCACCAGCGCAGGAGGGAAGCGCGGAGAGCGATCGGCGAGATTTGGAGAAGCCGCCACCGGCTTCCCGCAGAGCGGAAAACGTGCCCAGCGGGCCGGCGCTTACTTGCCGTTCTGGCCCGCGTCGCCCGGCTTGCCGAGCGCGGCGTTGGCGGTGGCGAGAATGGCGTTGTCGTCATTGTCGCCCAGGCCGCGGAGGAATTGCCGCGTGTTGCGAAACGCGCGCCGGACGAAAAGATCCGCCGCGATGTGATCGCCCGCGTCGCGCCCGTTGCTGCCGCGGGTCGACAACTCCGAATCCCACCGGCTCAGCACGCAGGTGGCGGCAAATAATTCCATCGCCGCGTTCGCGATCCGTTCCTGCACCAGCTGCATTTCCATGACCGGCTCGCGATAAGCGATGAGCGCCTTGTCGACCGCGAAATTGAAACGCCAGACCAGCCGCGCGAGCTGCCCCGCGTAGTTTTTCAAACGATCGTTGCGCACCGGCACCGTCGGCACCTTGACCGCCGCGCTGAGCCGTTTCATGCCGGCGCCGAAGGCCGCCTTCGCGCCATCGGGCCGCCACGGCTTGAGCATGGTGTCGTAGATTTCCTTGAACTCCATCCCCGGCCCGCGCATCCCGACGAGCGCGATGAAGGAAGTGAGCACTTCGTTGCTCCCCTCGCCGATCTGGTTGATCCGCGCGTCGCGCAGCATCCGCCCGAGCGGTGAATCGTCGAAATAAGCCGACCCGCCATGGATCTGGAAGCAATCGTTGACCGCGTCCCAGAGCCGCTCGGTCGTGAACACCTTCAGCATCGCCGTCTCGAGCATGTAATCCTCGAGCCCGCGATCGATCAGCGACGCCGTCACCTGCGTCATCGCTTCCATCGCGTAAACGTCGGAAGCGGTGCGGGCGATTTTCTTCTTCACCAGGTCGAAGCTGCCGAGCGTCTTCTCAAACTGCTTGCGCGAGTTCGCGTGCTCCACCGACATCCGCAGGCAGGTCTTGGCCGCGCCCGTGCAGCAGGCGCCGAAGGTCGTCCGGCCAAAATCGAGCACCGTGAGCGCGACCCGCAGGCCTTTGCCGAGCGGACCGAGGATATTTTCCTTCGGCACCCGCACGTTGTTCAGCCGGAAACGGCCCGTCGCCGTTCCCTTGATCCCGAGCTTCGGCATGCGCGGCTCGAGCATCTCGAAGCCCTCCATGTCGGGCGTCACGAGGAACGCCGTGATCGCCGTCTTGCCCGGCTTCTTCGGGTTCGGCGTGCGCGCCATCACCGTCAGCACCTGCGCGATCGAGGCGTTGGTGATGTAGCGCTTTTCGCCGTTGAGAATGTAATGCGAGCCGTCTTCGCTCGGCTCCGCCGTCAATTGCACGTTCGCCGCATCGGAGCCAGCCTCGCGTTCGGTCAAAGCGAAAGCCGCGAGCTGCTCGCCGTTCATCAATTTCGGAAGCCACTTTTCCTGCTGCTCCTTCGTCCCGAAAAGCAGGAGCGCGCGAATCCCGATCGAGTGATGCGCATTGGTGAAGACCGCCGTCGAAGCGCAACGCGCGCCGATTTCCTCCAGGATCTTGCAGTACTGCATCTGGGAAAATCCGCGGCCGCCCACTTCCTTCGGCGCGGTCATGCCGAGGACGCCGACGCGGCCGAGGCCATCGATGACATGGCGCGGGATATCGGCCTCGCGATCGATCTCCTCGGGATCGAGATGTTCATCGAGGAAAACGCGCAGCTCATCGATCGAGCGGTCGACATCGGCCTGCTGGGAATCGGAGAGGCGGGGGTAGGGCATGGCCCAGTCGGCCACGAAACTTCCGAGGAACAGGCCCTTGGCAAAACCAAGTTCCTGCCGGCCGCTGAAGAGGAGTTCCTCGGCCTGTTGAATTTCCTTCTGTCGCTGGATGTCGGTTTCGCTGAGTGCCATAAAATAAGGTGAGGAAGCCGGCGAGCGCCGGGGCCACAGAGTGTAGCGAAACACGTCCGCTTGTCCACCCGCGGGGCGGACTGCCGGGCGCCAAATCCCCCTAACGAAGTCCAATCGCCGCGCATGGTGGAGGAGCCCACCAGATCGTGCTTCTTTCTCCACACGTAAATGCTACATTTCTCGTGTGAGTGCCGCCGACATTATCGATCAACTGCCCAAGCTGAACGAGACCGAGCGCCGCGCCATTTTTGAGAAGCTGCGGGAGTTAGCGCAGCAGGACGATGAGCAATGGGAACGCATCATCGCCGACCCGCGGCCACGCCCGAAGCTCGACGCTCTTCGTCAAAGAAGCTCTGAGCGAAGGCAGTGAGCCGCTCGATCTCAAGAGATTGTGATCTCCCGCGCCACTCCAAGTTTCTGGCGCGCCTTGGAACGACTCGACGGAAGTGGAAGGCGCGCGGCTGAGCGCGCGTTTCGCCGCTTCCAAGCAGATCCAAACCAGAACTCACTCTCATTCAAGAAGCTCGCAGGACATGCCGATCTCTGGTCGGCGAGAGTCAGTCTCGACCTGCGTGCTGTCGGCCACCGCGCTGGCGACATCATTACCTGGGTCTGGATCGGCACGCACAACGAGTTCGACCACCTCTTTGGCTAGACCCGCGTCCGGTTAAGCACGTGATGGAGCGTGGCAGAAAAACAGGAGTCGATCTGTGCAACTTGGCAGTTTAACGAGATAAACCGGTCATCTAACTCGCCGCCTTGGGCGCGCTCAGGCTCTTATCGTAGAACCCAGACCGATCGAAGCAGCAGGGCCGCCGTTTGCCGCTGGCGAGCATGGAGCAGGCGGTTTTGATCCGGCGGGTGCGCGTTTCTTCCTGCTTGGCGGAGGTGATCCAGTGGATCCAATCCCGGCGCGCGACGGTGGTGATATCGGCCCACACTTCTCTCGCTTTCGGGGCGGCGGCGCCTAACGCTTTCTTCAGCTCGGGCGGGACGGTGGGTTCCGGTTCTTTGGTTGCGGGCGCGATCTCGAGCGTGACTTCGTCGCCGGGCTCGGCGGCGGCGGCTTGGCGCAGTTTCTTTTCGACCTTGAGCCAATGGCTCTTCTGGCCGTCGGGCTCGAGCGTGGCTTGGAACGGGGCGCCGTTGAGGGTGCCCTCGACCGCGGTCATGGCGCGGGTGGGGAGCTTGGCGCTGGCCGCCTTTGGCAAAACGAGAAAGGTCCAGGTGCCGGGGGTCTCCGCCGGCCGGTGGAGGGTCGCTTTGAATCGGATCTTGGAAGGAGACTTATTCATCGAAGTGATCGCTCTCTGTCAGTGGAACTGATGTTTTAAAAGTGAAACCGATTGTATTCCTCGTGCGTGCCGATCCAGAACCAGAAATATTCGCCATTCCGTTCCCGTGCGAGCGCCCGATAGCTCCGGCCGATCTCCACGCTGTGAACGCCGCCCTTTTTCTGGAAGCCAAGCGAAGGGTGTCGGGGGTTCGCCTGGAATAAAGCGAAGTTCTTTTTCGCAAGTCGTTGCACATGCTCAGGCAGCGCGTTGAAGCATTCCCAGAAGGAACGAAGGCGCGCGACTTCACGGCATGGGGGTGGAGTCCTCAGCATCAATTTCCGCGTCGATCTTTTGCAAGGCGGCAGCATGCTTTCCGCCGGGGGAAAAGTCTTCCTCGAGCTGCTCATCCCAAACGAGCTTATCCTGGCGCGCGATGTAAGCAGCGAGCTTGGCGATCTCCTCGCGATTCAAGCTCTTCACGGCTTCCTCGATCTCGGCCAGGCTCATGAAATCAGCTTAGCGTCCGGCGGAATCTTCACAAGCTTCTCCTCAACACCTATAACCTGTGCGCCGCGGCGGAAGACCCGCGCGAACTGGCTCGCGCGGGCCCTTTCTCGCTTCGTTAACTGCAACCCTGGCTGGTGCCGCACTCGGTGCAGCAGCCGCAGGCGCCGGCCCGGACGACTTTGTTGCTCCCGCAATGCGAGCAGGTGATGTCCATGAACATGTTGCCGAGCGCTTCGCTGACCCGCTCGGCGTGGGTGCGGCCGTTGGCGCCGGACGGGCTGCCTTCGTTAGGCGCGTGCTGGGTGATGACGTCGATCAATTCTTTCTCGCCGGTGCGGGAAAGGTCGGCGACGGGACGGTTGACCGCCTTTTTCTCCATGTCGGCGATTTCTTTCAAGGGCAGCTCGGGATGGCGGTTGGGCGAGGTGGCTTCCTTGTAGCCCTTGATGAACTGGCAGCCGAGCCAGCGGAAGACGTAGTCGGTGATGCTGCTGGCGTTGCGGATGTCGGGGTTCTTGGTGAAACCGCTCGGCTCGAAACGCTGGTAGGCGAATTTCTTGACCAGGCTCTCGAGCGGGACGCCGTATTGCAGGGCCATGGAGGTGAGGGTGGCGACGGTGTCCATGAGGCCGCCGATGGTGCTGCCTTCCTTCGACATTTGAATGAAGAGCTCGCCCGGCTGGCCGTCCTCGTAGAGGCCGACGGTGATGTAGCCTTCGTGCCCCGCGATCTCGAACTTGTGCGTGAGCGACATGCGGGTGTCGCTCATGCGGTGGCGCATGGGCTGGTTGAGCTGGACGCGGAGCTTGGAGATTTCCTCGTCGAGCTCGACGATGCGGGCCTCGAGCTGCTCGCGATCGGTCAGGACGGCGTCGGCGTTGCCGCCCATGTCCTTGGTCTTGCGCGTGTTCAAGGGCGCGGAGCGCTTGGAGCTGTCGCGGTAGATCGCGATCGCCTTCAGGCCGAGGCGCCAGCCCTCGATGTAGGTGTTCATGATTTCGTCGACGGTGGCGTTCTGCGGCATGTTGACCGTCTTGGAAATGGCGCCGCTGAGGAAAGGCTGGGCCGCCGCCATCATGCGGAGGTGGCCCATGTAGCCTAACGAGCGCTCGCCCTTGAAGGGCTTGAAGGCGCAATCGAAGATGGAGATGTGCTCCGGTTTCAGGCCGGAGGAGATGATGGCGCCGTCGGCGTCGGTGATGTCCTCGATCGTGTCGTGGGCGTCGATGTGGGCGACGATGCGTTCGATCTCCTCGGAGTTGTAGCCGAGTTTCTCGAGCGCGGGGCGGACGGTTTGGTTGACGATTTTCAACATGCCGCCGCCGGCGAGGAGCTTGTATTTCACGAGCGCGATGTCGGGCTCGATCCCGGTGGTGTCGCAATCCATGAGGAAGCTGATCGTGCCGGTGGGGGCGAGGACGGTGACCTGGGCGTTGCGGTAGCCGTGCTCTTCGCCGAGCTCGGCGGCGCGGTCCCAGACTTTGGCGGCTTCTTCTTTCAAATAACCGAACTCTTCGTTGTCGGGAATCTCGCGCACGGCGCAGCGGTGTTGCTCGATGACGTCGAGCATGGGGGCGACGTTGTCTTTCGCGACCGGCTTCGGCACGCCGCTGGCGCGGGCGTCGAGGTAACCGGGGAACGGCCCCATCACGCCGGCCATGCGGGCGCTTTCGGCATAGGCTTCGCCGGTCATGATCGCGGTGATGGCGCCGCAAATGGCGCGGCCTTCGACGCTGTCGTAACCGTAGCCGTAGCTCATGATGAGCGAGCCGAGGTTGGCGTAGCCGAGGCCGAGGGTGCGGAAGATGTGGCTGTTCTCGGCGATTTCCTTGATCGGGTAACTGGCGTTATCGACGATGATCTCCTGCGCGGTGATGAAGACGCGGACCGCGGCCTTGAAGCGCTCGACGTCGAAGGTGCCGTCCTCGGTCTTGAACTTCATCAGGTTGAGCGAGGCGAGATTGCAGGCGGTGTTGTCGAGGAAGAGGTACTCGGAGCAGGGGTTGGTGGAATTTTGCCGGCCGGTGCCTTTGCAGGTGTGCCACTTGTGGATGGTGGTGTCGAACTGCATCCCGGGATCGCCGCAGATGTGGGTGCCCTCGGCGATTTTGCGCAGGAGCGTGCGCGCTTCCTTGCGCTCGCAGGGCGAACCGTCGCGCACCCGGCGGGTCCACCATTCGCGATCCTCGACCGCGGCGTTCATGAAGTCGTCGCTCACTCGCACGCTGAGGTTCTCGTTCTGGTACATGACGGAGCCGTAGGCGTCGCCATTGTAGGAGCCGTCGTAGCCCTGCTCGATCAGCGCCCAGGCTTTTTTCTCTTCGCGCTGCTTGGCGTCGATGAATTCCTCGATGTCGGGGTGCCAGTCCTTGAGCGTGTTCATCTTCGCGGCCCGGCGGGTTTTGCCGCCGCTCTTGACCACGTTGGCGACCTGGTCGTAGACCTTCAGGAACGAAAGCGGACCGCTCGGTTTGCCGCCGCCGCTGAGTTTCTCGCGCGTGCTGCGCAGGCTGGAAAGGTCGGTCCCGGTGCCGCTGCCGTACTTGAAAAGCATGGCCTCGCTCATGGCGAGTTCCATGATGTCTTCCATCGTGTCCTCGACCGATTGGATGAAGCAGGCGCTGCCCTGCGGATACTCGTATTGCGAAGCGGCGCGCTCGGCTTTTCCGGTTTCGCGATTGTAGAAATAATTGCCGACGCCGGCGTCTTTCCCGATCCCGTACTGGTGGTAAAGCCCGACGTTGAACCAAACCGGGCTGTTGAAAGCGCCGTATTGATTGGCGCAGAGCCAGGTGAGTTCCTCGTAAAAGACCTCGGCCGTCTTGGCGTCGGCGAAATAGCCGTCGGCCATGCCGCAATCGGTGATGGTGCGGGTGACGCGGTGGATCAATTGCCTGACGGAAGTCTCGCGGCCGCCCTTGTGCGGGTCGGTGCCGTTGGCGATGTCGCCGTAGAAATATTTCGAGACGGCGATCTTGGTCGCGAGCGGGCTCCAGCTTTTCGGCACCTCGATGTCTTCCTGCTTGAAGATGACCTTGGCGCTGTCGTCGGTGATCTCGGCGGTGCGGCGTTCCCATTCCATCTGCTCGAAGGGCCCGACCTTCGCGTCGCTGAAAACGCGTTCAAAACGCAGGCCGCGTTTCTTTTTCCGACTCGATTTGGGGCGGCGGGAAAGCGATTTGCGATTCTTGGCGAGGGTGTTCGGCTGAAGGCCGGGTTTGAGCTGGATCATGGTCAGGTTCGGTTAAGGCGGTTCGGATTTGTGAATAAAGGTGAATTAGCCTCTGAGGCGGCCCGTGAACATCCTGTGGATAACGCCTAACAACAGGATATTGGGGCTGCAATCAGTGCGACCACCATATGCGGCCACATTGGAGGCGTGATCAAGAACTTTATTGTAACATTTTTTTGCCCCTTGGCACCCCGGGAAATCGACCTATTTTTTGGGTCTTGGACCGCTCTTTTTCGGTGGATTTTTCGTCAACCGGGCTCTTTCGGGGCGGGAAAATGCATTAAAATTCGTTCTCGCTGCGCGTTGGAGTGCGGACGCCTCGTCTGCCGGGAGGAGCGGCGTCGTTAGTCGTTAGGACGCGCGCGTCGCTTCCCGACGCCTTCCGGATTGCAAATCCGGCGCGACCTTTCATAGTAGGGCTCGAGCAGGAAGGGTGGCTGAGCCCGGTTTAAGGCACTCGACTCGAAATCGAACGTGGGGTTAAACTCACCGTGGGTTCGAATCCCACCCCTTCCGCCACTCCATTTTCCCGCCTGACGAGCGCTCTAGTTGGATTTCGGCGCCGAGCCCTGATTATTGTCGAGCCCCCGGCGTTTCAAAAGAGGAGCGATATTGGGCGGCGCGCCGGTGAAATTGCGAAAGAGGCTCATCGCCTCCGCGCTGCCGCCGCGCGAGAGGATGGTGGCGCGAAAGCGGTCGCCATTTTCGCGTGTCAGGCCGCCGTGTTGCTTGAACCACTCGACGCTGTCGGCATCGAGCACTTCGCTCCAAAGATAGGAGTAGTAGCCAGCCGAGTAACCGTTGTCGTTGAAGGCGTGCGAAAAATAGGTGGTGCGGTAACGCGGCGGGACGAGCGGGTCAGCGACGCCGGCTTTTTTCAGCGCCGCTTTCTCGAAGGCGAGGGCGTCGCTCGGAATTTGTTCGGGCGTCAATTGATGCCAGGCCTGATCGAGGGCCGCGGCCGCGATATATTCGGTGGTGGCAAAGCCTTGGTTGAATTGCTGCGCCGCCTGGATTTTTTCGAGGAGCGCGGCCGGCATTGGTTCGCCGGTTTTATAATGCTTCGCGTAATGGCTCAGGATTTCCGGCCAGGTCGCCCACATTTCATTCACCTGCGACGGAAACTCGGCGAAATCCCGCGGGACGTTGGTGCCGCCAAAGCGCGGATATTTCACCGCTGAAAACATCCCGTGCAGCGCATGACCGAATTCGTGAAAAGCGACGGTGACTTCGTCGTAGGTCAAAAGGCAGGGTTCGCCAGCCGGCGGTTTGGGGATGTTGAGATGGAACGCGACCACCGGTTTCGTCCCGAGCAGTTCGTTTTGCGTCACGTATTCGTGCATCCAGGCGCCGCCGCGTTTGGAGGGTCGCGCGTAGGGATCGGTCATGAGCAATGCCAAAGGCGAGCCGTCGCTGTTCGAGACTTCGAAGATGCGCGCATCGGGATGGTGCGGCGGGAGGTCGTGGCGTTCCTTGAAAGTGATGCCGTAGAGCTCGGTGGCAGCGTAGAGGATGCCGTCGCTCAAGACTTTGTTCAGCTCAAAGTAAGGCCGCAATTCCGCTTCATCGAAGGCATAGCGCGCCTGGCGCACTTTCTCCGTGTAGTAGGCCCAATCCCAGGCCGCGACTTGAAAACCGCCCTTCTCCCGATCGACGATCTTTTGCAGTTCGGCGGCTTCGCGGCGCGCGTTGGCGACCGCGGGCGGAGCGAGATCGCCTAACAACTTGTTGACCGCCGCGACGGTGCCGGCGGTTTGTTCGTCGAGTTGGTAGGCGGCGTGATTAGCGAAGCCGAGTAACTTCGCCTGCTCCGCGCGCAAACGGACCAAACGCAGGACGATCTCGCGGTTGTCGAATTCCCCGCCGTGACTGTTGCGGGCGAGCGAAGTCTGCAGGATGCGCTCTCGCAACGCGCGATTTTCCAGTGAGCTCAGGACGGGCTGCCCGGTCGTGTTCATGAGCGGCAGAACGAATTTGCCCTCTTTCTGTTCCACTTTGGCCGCGGCGGAGGCGGCGGCGATCTGGTTGTCCGGCAGGCCGGTCAGCTCGGCGCGCTTGTCCACAACGATCGAAGAGGCGTTTTTTTCCTTCAGCACATTCTGATCGAACGTGATCTGAACCGTGGCGATCTCGGCGTTCAACGTTTTCAGTTTCTCTTTGTCCGGATCGGAAAGCTGCGCGCCGGCATGGACGAAGTCCTTCTCGTAACGCTCCAGCAGCCAGCGCGATTCCGGGTCGAGCCCGAGTTTGTCGCGCTGCTCATAAAGCGAACGCACGCGAGCGAAAAGCGCGGAGTTCAAACGGATGGCGTCAATGTGGGCGGCGAGCTTCGGGGCGATCTCGCTTTCCATTTTTTGGAGGGCGGGATTGGTATTGGCGGAGGCCAGATTCGCGAAGATGGCGTTGACGCGCCCGAGGGTTTGCCCCGATTTTTCCAGCGCGACGATGGTGTTTTCGAAGGTCGGTTTCGCTGGGGCCGTCGCGATCGCATCCACTTCTTTCAACTCCTCCGCCATCCCGGCCGCGTAGGCGGGCGGAAAATGCTCCGGCTTGATGCGATCGAAGGGCGGGAATTGATAAGGCAGCGTGCTCTTTTGCAAAAGGGGATTATCGCCCTTGGCGCTCGATTGACCGGCCTCTTTGGCGGCAGCCAATTGGAGGCAGAGCCCGAGAGCCGCCGCCGTGCTGAATAGAATAAATCGTGGTCGATCCATGCCAGACCAGTCGCATGGTCGATCGGGCGGTATAGGACGATCGGCGCGTCGCGGAAACTCGACGCGCGTCCTATACGCTCACTCTCCTGGCAAAATTGCGCTCTATCGCTTCGACCCTGGCTAGCGGCGCAATTGCCGGTAGGCACCGGGCGAAAGGCCGACCGCCTTGCGAAAGACGCGCCCCATGTGCGCCTGGTCATGAAAGCCATGATCGGTCGCGATTTCGCAAAGCGACATGCGGCTCCCCACCAGGGCGCGCTGCACTTTGCGAACACGAACTTCGCGAATCGATTCGCCGACGGAAGTGCCGCGATACCGCCGGAAGGCAGCGGCCAATGTCGCTCGATGAACTCCTAACGTACTCGCGAGCGAGCTGAGAGAAATTCCTTCGGTCGCCCCCTGTTGAATCATCGAGACCGCATCGCCCAGCCAAAGCGGCGGCCCAGGTTCTTGGAATGTCGCGGCGCGCGCCGCGGCGGAGAGAACCAGCATGGTCCAGCCCTCCAGCGCGGCACGGCCGGCCTCATCGACGTGCGCCAATTCGCGCCGGATTTGTGCGCCGTAGTTCCGCAGCGGCCCGTTCGCCATTCCGATTTGAGTCGGGGTTGTCTTGATCCACCGATCGCGATCGACAAAGAGGAGAAGCGCGAGGACGTCCGACTCGGGTTCTATCTTCACCCGATGATGAAATCCCGGTGGCCGTGCGCGCAATGTGCCGGGTCGGAGGCGGTCTTCGCGCGCGAGCTGGCGTTCGCGCATTTCGCCTTCGAGTAGAAAGCAGATCTGCCCGGGTTCATGCGAGTGATCGCCTAACTCCGTCCCGGCGGCAACGATCGTTTCAGAGACTCTAATGCCATCGAGTTGATAAGACCGCGCCTCTGTCCAAGAACTTCGGGTGGCATCTACGACCATTGGAGGCGACTCCATTGCAAGCGCCGTGCCGGAGATGCGACATTGCTTCAAACCGCAAGGTCAGAAGGACTTGTAACGTTTGTGGCGTCTTCGAGAGAGTGTGAATTTCTCGCTCTTGGGATTTGGGTGTGCCGGACATGGGATCGATAATTTCCAACCCACCCGGACCGTCCCGCTCGGAGATTCGCCAGTTCCCTTAGTCGTCGGGGCCGAACTCCATCTCATTGAGCGGGCGGCCCAGGGCGCGCGCTTCGAGGGTCTGGAGGCGGCGCAGGACCTCGGAGAGGAGCAGCTCGTTTTTCAGGTTCACCCGGTAGTCGAGATCGGCCCGGATCCGGTCCTTATGTCCCTGGCGATTTTGCGACATCATGATGATGGGCGCCTGCAAGCCAGCCACGAGGGCGAAAACGAGGTTGAGCAGAACGTAGGGGTATTCGTCGAACGGACGAAACATGAACCAGGTGTTGAGCGCGATCCAAAAGAGCGAAAAGGCGATCGCAGCCCCGATAAATTTCCAGCTTCCGCCGAATTCGGCGAGCAGGTCGGCCGCGCGATCAGCCACCGTCAGCCGGGCATCTTCTTCCTCGTTGGCGTTGCGCGACACCCGATGCCGCAGCAGATCGTCCGTCCGGCGCAGCCGATGGGTCAGCGCGGTCAGGATGCCGAGCGCGATGTCGGGATTCTTGCGCAGAAACGAACGAAAATCGTCCCGCGGCAGGACCGCCAGCCGAGAATCGACCTTGGCGATCGCATCGGCGGACCGGGGATTTCCATCGAGCAACGACATCTCGCCGAAAAAATCGCCCGGCCCCATTTCGGCCAGGGACGTGTCGTGACCGTCTGCGTCCTTGACGCTGATGCTGACGCAGCCTTTCTCGACCAGATACATGGAGTCGCCCGGTTCGCCGCGGTGAAAGATGGCGGCGCCGGCGTCGACGTCCCGGGTGGTGAGGAGCGCGCAAAGCTCGGTCGCGGCCGTCTCATCCAGCGCCCGGAAGAGCGGGACCGATTGCAGAGTCTCTATTTTCATGGCTGGGATGATTCAGGCGTCATTTCGGGCTGATTCTTATTCCTCCTGCGCCTCGCGTCCATGAAAACGCGTGCGGCCTCCGCAAAATTCGTCGGCTGCGATTTCGCCCGGCTCCCTGCCTAACGAGGCCGCAGACTAAAGGTCGTGCAGGGCGCGGAGCGCTTTCTCGACGTCCGAGGGGCGGAGAATCATGAGACCGGTTGGCGCCTTGGCGGTGCTGGCAAGGTAGGCGTACTCGATGTTAATGCTGGCCTTGGCCAGGCGGTCAGCAATCGTGGCCAGGGTGCCGGGCTGGTTGTTGCTTTCGATCATCAGGACATCGTTCTCGAGGGCGAGGACACCGCGTTCCCCGAGAATCATGAGAGCCTTGGTCGGATCGCTCACCACCATGCGGACGACGGCGTGATCGATGGTGTCGGAAGTCGCGAGGGCGTGAATGTTGATCTCCGCCTCAGCAAGCTCGCTGCAGACACGAGCGAGGGCGCCGGGCCGGTTCCCGAGGAAGACAGCGAGTTGGGTGGCAGTCTCGATCTGAATGTCGGGTTTCATGACCGACAGGATGCGCCCCCCGGGCCGGGTTGACAATCAAAAGAACCAGTTTCAGGCACGAACCAAGGTTCGGTCAGCGGCAGGGCCCCGCGGTAACGGCGGCCAGATCTTCCTTGGCCTTGAGCTCCTGGGAAACGGAGCCACAGTGGGAGGCGCGGAAGCGGGATTTTTCTCGGATTAAAACTGATCATCGGATGACGAACGGCTTACATTACGATTACCGTTCTCTGTCATTCCGCACGCGAGAGAGCCCGAGGTGCAGTTACAAATAATTATGGACAGTCATGCTAAAAATAATCATTATCGCGACTGCCGTAACAATCGAATCGTGTAAAAAACACCTCGTTGAGCGGTTAGCAGAAATACAACGACACTTATGGTCATTCATTATCCTCACTCACTCTTCGCTCGCTTCAGAAAGATTGGGCTCTTCTCGGGTGCGGTTATAGCCGCGCTTTTCTCGGTTCAGCAATCCGTCGCCGCCCCGGGCGATCTATATGCCTCCGACCTGGTCAACAACTCCATCGTCGTCTACACCCCGGAAGGCGTTTCCAGGACGTTTGCGAGCGGGCTGGACAGCCCGCAAGGTCTGGTCTTCGACCAGCTCGGCAACCTCTACGTGGCTGACGCTGGCAGCGGCAGCATTTTCAAATACTCCCCCGACGGTCTCACCAAAACGACGGTTGTCACCGGTCTCAATAATCCGGTCGGCCTGACCCTTAACGGTGTCGATTTGCTCGTCGCGGAAAATGGCGCCGATCAGATCACGCGCGTCGCTCCGGATGGTTCGAAGCATGTTTTTCCGGTAACGGTGAGCGCACCGCTCGGGGTGACGCTCGCCACCGTGGACATGATGACGAGTGTTTACGTCGCGGCGGGCAACGGCGCGTTCCAGGTCGAGCCCGACGGAGTCGTCACGACCATTTATCCCGGGAGCGACGGCCGCCAAGTCTGGGCCGATAATGATGGAAACATCTACATTAGTCTGGGCAGCGGGGAAGTGCGGAAATTTGCACCGGGCGGAGTCCTTTCGACCACCTTTGCCTCCGGGTTGAACGATCCTTTTGGCATGGCGTTTCGTCCAAAGCGGTTCAACGGGGACACGGACGGAGTCGGCAACCTTTTTGTGGCTGACCCGACCGGTGGCTTCATCTTCGAAATCACTCCCGACGGGCTGAAAACGACCTTTGCCAGCTCGGGCAAGCCGAATTTTCTCGTCTTCGAAGTGGGTCAGCTCGATCCGACCCCGACCCCGACTCCCACCCCGTCGCCGACCGCGACGCCTTCGCCCACGCCGGGTCTGCTGCGCAACATTTCCACGCGCGATTATGTTCTGACCGATGACAACGTGTTGATCGGGGGTTTCATCATCACTGGCGGGACGACTGAGAAGACCGTCGTCATCCGGGGCATCGGGCCCTCGCTCTCGAATGTCATTCCGCCGGTCGACGGCGCCCTGGCCGATCCGGTTCTTGAATTGCACCTGCCCGACGGCACGGTCATCACGAACGATAATTGGAAAGAAAACAGCGCGCTGGATCAAGCCGCCTTGATCGCTTCAGGTCTGGCGCCAACCGACGACTTGGAGTCGGCCATCATCATCAGCCTGCCGCCGCAAGATCCAATGGTGCCGATGAGCGGTCTCTACACCGCTATTGTGCGCGGGAACAACGCGACCGAGGGCGTCGGGTTGATGGAGGTTTACGACCTGGATGATCCGCTCACGACCACATCCCATCTCGGCAACATCAGCACCCGCGGTTTCGTCAACGCTGGCGATGGCGTCCTGATCGGCGGCTTTATTACCGGACCGGGATCGGACGACGGAAAGATTCTCGTCCGCGCGATGGGGCCGAGCCTGATGGCGTCGGACGTGCCGGGAGTGTTGATGGACCCGACCCTCGAAGTCTTTAACGGAAATGGGGACAGCATAGGCTTCGACGATGACTGGCAGGATACGGCGGGCGATGAGATCATCGCCACCGGCTTGGCGCCGGGCGAAAGCGCGGAGTCAGCCATGCTCTTCGTGCAAGTCGCCGGCAGCTACACGGTGGTGGTGCGCGGGGTGAATAACACCTTCGGCATCGCCCTGGTCGAGGCTTATCACCTCCCAAACACCCCCCCGGACGCGAAGTAGCCCGGAAGATTCGGAAAAGAACGCGCCTCGCCGGTGACGCCACGTTGCCGGCGAGGTTTTCTTTTTTGGCGCTTCTCCCAAAGTCCCTATCTTGCTCCCGAACCAGAGCGTCCATCGGCGCTCATCTTTTTTACCACAACCAGCGCCGCCGTGAATCAGATCGCTACGACCGAAAGCATCCTCGCTCCACTCGCCGAAATCCGGGATCATTTTCCGGCCCTTCGCCGTCTGCATGGTGAGCGGCCGGTTGCCCACTTCGACGGCCCTGGCGGGACCCAGGTGCCGGTGGAGGTGGTGGAGGCGATGAGCGATTATCTCCTGCACCACAACGCCAATACCCATTGGGCTTTCCCGACCAGCGTCGAGACCGACGCCATCATCGCTCAGGCTCGCGCCGCCCTGGCTGATTTTCTGCAGGCTGCGCCTAACGAGATCGTTTTCGGCGCGAACATGACGACGCTTGCGTTCCACCTCGCCCGCGCCCTTGGTCGCGGCTATGGGCGGGGCGACGAGATCGTCCTGACGGAGCTCGATCACCACGCCAACATCGCTCCCTGGCGCGCGCTGGAAAAGGAACGTGGGGTCACGATCCGGATGGCGAAGATGATTCCTGAAACCGGGCAGCTCGACTGGGAAGATTTCGAATCGCAGTTGAACTCGCGGACCAAACTGGTCGCGATCGGCGCCGCTTCGAACGCGCTCGGAACCATCACCGACGTCCGGCGCGCGGGGGAACTGGCGCACGCGGCTGGCGCGCAGATTTTTGTCGACGCGGTCCATTACGCGCCGCATCAGCTCGTCGATGTGCGGGAAATGGATTGCGATTTTCTGGCCTGCTCGGCCTACAAATTTTACGGGCCGCACATCGGCATTCTTTACGGACGGCACGACCTTCTGGCGGCGCTCGATTTCCCGAAATTGTTTCCCGCGCCTAACGAGGCGCCGGAACGCGCCGAGACCGGCACCCAGAATCACGAAGGCATCGCAGGCGCCGCCGCGGCGGTGGATTTCCTCGCCTCCCTCGCGCCCGGGGAAACGCGCCGCTCCTCGTTAGGCCAAGGTTTCGCCGGCCTGCACGCGCGGGGCGAAGTGCTTGTCAGGCAACTGTGGGAAGGTCTGGAATCGATCGAGGGCGTGACCCTCTTCGGCCCCTCGCCAGCGGAGCCCCGCACCCCAACGGTCGGCTTCACTGTCGCAGGCGTTTCTTCGACGGAGGTGGCGCAGCGACTGGCGGAGGCGGCGGTTTTCGTTTCCAACGGCGACTTTTATGCGACCACGGTGATCGAACGTCTCGGCCTCGCCCCGGACGGCATCGTCCGCGCCGGCGGCGCCTGCTACACGAGCGCGGACGAAGTCGCGCGCCTGATTGACGGTGTGCGGTTGATCGCACGCCAAAAGTAAATCCACTGGAGAGCACCGATATGAAAGCAACCTGGCACGGCACCACCATCGCGGAGAGCAACGACACTGTGGTCGTTGAAGGCAACCATTACTTCCCGCCCGATTCGATTCGGCGCGAGTATTTCAAGGAGAGCGACAAGCACACCCATTGCCCGTGGAAAGGCGACGCGAGTTATTACGACGTCGTGGTCGACGGCGCGGTCAACGAAGGTGCCGCCTGGTATTATCCCACGCCCAAGGAAGCGGCCGCGAACATCAAAGGCCGCGTCGCTTTCTGGAAAGGCGTTACGGTCGAGTAGGGTCGCGCGCGTTCCCTAGCTATTATTCCCGGCTTCGTGTCGATGGGCGCGATACCGCGCCCCGAGCAGTGGCGCGGGCGAGGAGGCCGTAGAGGCGAGCTCGACCTCCGGACGGTTTCTCGTCTCCGCTCCTTTAAAATATTCCGCGGCGTAAAACAGCAGTCCGAGGATAATCAGAAACAGATTACAGAGGATGAAGGTACGGGTGCTCACAAGGTCGTTGCCTTCCAAAGCGTAAACCGCGGCGAGATAGGGCCAAAACTTTTCCTAGGGCAGGCGATAGACTTCGACGAGGGCGACGCCGGTGGTGCCGCCCTGGCCGGCAACAATCGCGGTGTAAGCGCCCGCGGGTAGCAACTCAAAGACGGCGCTCTCGGCGTCCTTGGTCGGTTGCAGTCCGGTGGCTTCGATCTCGGTTTCGTTAGGCTCTTTCCAGTTATCGTTGCTGGCGATCAGGGCCCCCTGGACATCGCGCAATTCCAACGTGGGATCGGCCAGCGCGCCGTCGACGCCGAAGTCGGCCAACGCAGGACCAATGGCGCGGATGAGGACGTTGGTCTCACTCCCGAGGATGAAGCCGCCAATCATGACGTTGCTCTCAGTTGCGACAAAGCCGCGAGTGCTGATGTTGGCCAGTTCGGAAGCCGCCACCGTGTCCAAGTCGTAGGCTTCGACCAACCCGACGCCGGTGGTGCCATTCTTGCCGGTGACGATTGCGGTATAGGCGCCCGGATCGAGGGTGGCGACGATGGCTGATTCCAGATCATTGCCCGGTTGCAGTCCGGTCGCCTCGATTGCTGCCCGGTCGCTCGTCCAGTTGTCGTTACTCGCAATGACAGACCCATCGATCGCTCGCAGCTCCAAGACCGGGTCCGCCAGCGCATCAGCGACGCCGAAGTCGGTCAACGAAGGCCCAACGGCGCGGAGGATGACTGTCTTTGGATCGGTGCCGTTGATGATGAATCCACCGATGAGCACCTGGTCGTCGGTCAGCACCTGCATCCGGGTGGAGATGTTGAGCAGGCCTGGCTCTGGCGCGAGCGCGATGACGAACGGCGAAAGCGAACCGACCACCGCACAGACCGTCCCGCTGGCGAAATCGAGCGAAGCGGGATCCGTGCGATCGACGAGTTGGCCATCTTCCACATGCAGGACGCGGAGACGGGCAAACTCGGCTGCATCGATGATACCGCTGACGCTGAAGCAGACGTCGATTGGCGGCGTGAAGGTGGCGGTAGTCTCGATCTCGTAGGCGGGGGCGTCGTCGACGATCGTGTAACCTGCCGGCGGGACTCCGACCGAGGATGGCAGGGCGATTTTGGTAAAGGTGGTGAAGCCTGGCTGCACGATCGCATTGAAGGTTGCGCTGGCATCCCCTTCGGGCGCCTCGACCGTGACGTCGTTTCCGGGCACGGTGTTCGACGGTTGATTTTCGAACGCGCCGATATCCGAGGCATCGCTGTCGGCGCCGTTTGGCACCGACCCGTCATCAAAGGGCCGCGGCAATCCGCGCTGATCGGTTATCGAATCGGGACTGATCCCGTTGTCGATCGCCGGACTGCCCGGGAGCAGGGCATGGGTCTGGGTGGCGCCGCCGTTGCTGGCGAGCGGGCCGAGCAGCGGGTCGACATTGTAGAGATCGCCAGTCGCCGTGCCTGGGAAGGTCGCGCCGGTCGTGTCTCCGATCAGATTGTGCCCCCCCGTGGTGAGGGAACCGTAGACATCGCGAGAAGTGCCGCTGGCGGTATTGCCGGCGATGATCGTGTTGCGGAGCAGCTGCTGGCCGAAATCCGAGACGCTCGAGGAGCCGAACCCGCCGACGTTTCCGCCCGCAGTATTGTTCGTGATGGTGGAATTGATCACGGTAACCACGTCGCCTGAACCGCCGGGGTTCGAGTCCTGAATACCGCCATAACTGTTCCCGGCGACATTGCCGCTGACGGTGCTGTTTTCGAGGGTTAACGGACCGTCGGTGAAGATGCCGCCAGCGTTGCCCTGTCTCGTCTCACTTCCCCCCGGAATGGCGATGGCGGTATTGCCGCTGATGGTCGAGCCGACAACCGTCGTCGTCATTCCGCCGCCGATAAAAATCCCGCCAGCGTTGCCGAAGGTGGTCGAGCCGGTGCCGGCGTTAGCGACGTTGTTGGAGATGGTCGAATTTGTGATGTGCACGAACTCGCCGCCCACACCTGAGCCACGGGCGGAAATGCCGCCACCTCGTTCGGTCGCGGTGTTGCCCGTGATCGTCGAGTTTACGATCGTCATTCTGTCGGCGTTTCTGATCCCGCCGCCGGCGGTATCTCCTCCCGCGGTGTTGTTAGTGATCGTCGAATTGATCAAGGTCAATTCGCCGCCGTTGGAAATCCCGCCACCGCCGTCGCTGTTTCCCACGGCCCCGGAAGTATTATTCGAAATGGTCGACTCGCTGATCACCATGACGCCGCTGTTCAGGATGGCGCCTCCGCCCCCGAGGGTCGATCCACCGGTCATAAGTGAATCGGTGATGGTGGCGTGGCCGCCGTTGCAGTCGATCGCGCTCCCGCCGTCGCCATTGATATTTGTCCCGGTGGTGCTGTTATCGGTAAAGTCGCAGCCGATGACAATCAGGACGCCGCTGTTTCCGGTCCCGCTGCCAGTGGTATAGATCGCACCGCCGGTGTTGGCGGTATTATTCGTGAAGTTGACGTTGGTCAGGGTCAATCGGCTGACGGTGTTGATCGACCCGCCGGGAGTGCCGAGGCTGCCGACATTGTTGCCGTTGGCCAGCGTCATTCCGCTGATCGAATTGATGTCGCCCGACGAGGTCTGGAAATGGCGCACCGCATTGTTGCCGCTGATGGTGAGGAGGTTCGCGCCCGGCCCGGTAATCGTCAGCGTATCGATGGCGCTCCCGGAGCTGATCGGAATCTGCGACGCGAGGGTGATCGTGCGCGGCGTGTCGAAAAATGAACTAAAAACAATCGTATCGGCGGTCGTGGCCGCATTCGCGTCCAGCACAGCCTGGCGCAGGCTGCCCGGGCCGCTGTCGGCACTGTTGGTGACGGTGAAGGTCGCGGCCGAGATCGTGGTGGCTGCGGTGAGCAGGGGCAGGAGGACGATGGCGAGGAACTTGGGAAGTAAGGTGGCAGTTTTCATAGTCTCTACCGGGCTAATGCGGGATGGTGTGGAAAAGGGGGCCATCTCATTTGCACAAAGTTCGTCCGGTCGAGAAAAACCACTCGGGCCGGCGAGACAGGAAGCCGGGCAGCCTCGCCCCATCGGGACACGCTTGCAGGCTCACCCTAAAGCGAAAAGAAGCGCGCTCCTATGCAGGAGCGCGCTTCGATTTCTCTCAGCTCCGCGGAACTTACGGCACCGTGTGAAGCTGGTTCATCCGCACGATACGCCCGTCGCGCGGGCCGACCGTCCCGTTTAGATCGAGGTCGAGGACAAAGTTAGTGCCGTCCACCGGCTCGTTCATGTGCGCCCGCAGAATGCCGACGTCAGCCCGGTCCACCGTCTGGCTCTGGTCCGCATCACCAAGCAGCGCGCGGATTTCCACGTCGTTGTCGCCGCTCAGAGGCTGGCCTCCGCTGCCTTCGAGACCACTCAGAGTGATGCTGATCACGCTTTGATCAACCACGCCGGTCAGATTTAGAGTCACGGTGTTTCCCGAAATCGATGCGCTTGCGAAACTGGCGTTCGAAATCGTGAATTCGTCGGCATCTATGGTGCCGTCGTCGGCCACGACATTGTCGCTGAAAGCGAAGATGATCTGTGTCGGGCCATCCGTGCGAGGCTCCACCGTCGCGCTCCCTGAGAGAGCGAGCGGAAGGCCGAACTCACCAGCCGTGCCGTGAGTCTTAATCGAGAGCGCGCTGCTCAGTGTGAGAGGTGTAGGTGTTGGCGTCGGCGTCGGAGTGGGAGTTGGTGTCGGAGTAGGCGTAGGCGTGGGTGATGGGGTAGGCGTCGGTGTCGGAGTCGGCGTAGGGGTAGGAGTCGGCGTCGGCGTAGGGGTAGGCGTCGGCGTCGGAGTTGGGGTAGGCGTCGGAGTCGGGGTGGGAGTTGGCATCGCATCATCGTTGGTGATGGTGAGCGTAGCCATCGCAGGATTACCCAGGGTCGTGCCGCCATCCGGGCTGGAGAGCATGAGAATGACGGTTTCGTCCGCTTCGAACTCGGTGTCGTCGTTGATCTCGACGGTGAAGGACTGGCTCTCCTCGCCGTCTGCGAAACTCAAGGTGCCACTGGTCGCTTCGTAATCCGTGCCAGCGTCCGCTGTGCCGTCACTGGTTGCGTACTGAATCGAGACGGCGCCATCCCCGCCGTTAAGACGCTCGACCACAATCGTCGCCATCCCACCCGCGACGTCCTCGGCGACGGAATACTCCGCGGAGCTAAACTGAACGATCCCCGGCATCCGTTCGACGGAACCAATATCGGGTCCCGCCGTGCTATCGCCATTTCCATCTTGAGGGCGGGCCACGCCGCGCTGGTCGGTGGCGGGGAAGTCAGCTGGATCGGCCGCGTCGAGCGCCGGGCTGCCGGCGAGGAGCTGGTGAGTCTCGGTTGGCCCGCCATTATCAGCGAGTGGTCCGAGCACTGGATCCTGGAAGGTGATATTACCGGTCGTATCGCCTGTGATCGTGGTTCCCGTTGTGTTCTCGATCAGGTTGTAACCTTGCGAGTCGACGGTGCCGAAAAAGTCCGGCGCGGTTCCGTCATCGGCGTTGTCGGCAATGATCGTGTTGCCGACATTAAACGTGGTCGCCGCAGCCTCGTTGGCACCGCCACCGTCGCGAGTCGCGGTATTGTTGGCCACAGTGGAATTCGTCAGGACAACGGTCGAAGCGCCGATGTAGATTCCGCCCCCGTCGAGTCCGGAGGAGTTCCCGCTTATGGTCGAGTTCGTGATCGTGAGTGGACCAAAAGAGGCAATGCCGCCGCCGCCATCGTCGGCGTTGCTCCCGACGGAGTTGCCGCTGATCGTGGAATTGGTCACGGTCATGATCCCGAAGCTGGTGCTGTAAAGCCCGCCGCCGCCGTTGCCGGAGCCAGTATTATCAGAGTCGGCGACGTTGTTTGAGATCGTGCAGTTGATGACGTGGAGCGTGTCGGAGGTGCTGTTATACACTCCGCCGCCGTTGCTCGTGGCCGCATTGCCGGTCACGACCATATTGGTTAGGGTGAGAATGCCCTGGTTATAAATACCTCCGCCGAATCCCGGGAAGGCTCCCGTCAGGCTGTTGCCCTGGGTGACCGTGAGTCCGCTGATGTTAGCCGTGTCCCCAGGACTGATGGCGAAGACCCGAACGACATTGTTGCCGCTGACGGTCAATAAATCCGCGCCCGGGCCGGTAATCGTAAGGGTATCGCCGGTCGCAGGGTTGATGGTCAGAACCGTCCCCGCCAACACGATTGTCTGCGGGGTGCTGAACACACTTGAATCGAACACAATCGTGTCTGAGCCGACGGCGGTGTTTGAGTCCAGGACTGCTTGTCGCAAGCTGCCCGCGCCGCTGTCGTTGGTATTCGTGACGGTGAAGGTCGCCGCCGTTAAGTTGGTCGCGGCCAGAGTGGAGAGGAGGGCAGCCAGCGCGAGCGTGGTTCCGAATCGAGTGGTGAGTTTCATGGTTTTCCTTTGGGTTTTCGTTCGTCTGCCAACCCAAGGCGCGATTCGTGGCCCAACGGGGCCAAACTTTTTTTTGCCTACCGATTAAAACGTTTTACGCCGGCTGAGGATAATTGATAGAATCGCTGGCAATTCGCATCTGCCGGGCACGTCTTCGGCGCGGAATACCAGAACACCTCGCTCGCATGATTTCCGCTCCAGCCCGCCAAGAAGTGACCCAGGTCCTGGTCGACTGGAGCAATGGCGATCGCGCCGCGGCGGACCGGCTCATGCCGTTGATTTACGACGAGCTGCGCCAGATCGCGCGGGGCTATCTGCAGAGCGAAAGAGCCGATCACACTCTGCAGGCGACCGGACTGGTTCATGAGGCTTATCTCCGGCTCGTCGATCAAACCACGACCACCTGGCAAAACCGGGCGCACTTTTTCGGCGTAGCCGCCGGGGTCATGCGCCGGGTCCTGGTCGATCACGCCCGGCGGCACCGCACGGAAAAGCGCGGGGGAAAATGGGACAAGCTGGAATTCGACGAGGCGTTGATGCCCGGCCTCGCGCGCAGTGTCGACCTGGTCGCGCTCGACGAAGCGCTCCTCGAGCTGGCAAAAATCGACCTGCGACAGAGCCAAATCGTCGAGCTGCGCTTCTTTGGCGGCCTCACGACTGAAGAGGCGGCCGAAGTGCTCGACGTCTCCCCGCGGACGATCAAACGCGAATGGCGCCGGGCCAAGGCTTGGCTGCGCCGTGAGATCATGGATGACGAAGGCAATGCCGCAACCGAGTGAGCGCTGGGAACGGGTCAATTCCATTTTCGACGACGCGGTTGAATTAGCCGAGCCGGAGCGGGCGCGCTTTCTTGAGCAGGAATGCGGCGACGACCGCGAGCTGCGGGCCGAAGTGGACTCGCTTCTCGCTTCCGACGCGGAGGCTTCGCAGTTTATCGAGGACCCGCCGCTTGCGCTCCCGCGCGAGTTGTTTCCCGAGGACAGAAACGATCCGGCCGGCCAGCAGCTAGGCGCTTACCGGATCATCCGCGAGATCGGGCGCGGCGGACTCGGCACCGTTTATCTCGCGGAACGGGCCGACGAATCCTACCGCAAAGAAGTTGCCATCAAACTCGTTAGGCGCGGGCTCGACACCGAAGACATTCTGCAGCGCTTCCGCCACGAGCGCCAGATCCTGGCCCAGCTCGAGCATCCCAATATCGCCCGTTTGATCGATGGCGGCACGACCGAAGACGGCCGGCCTTTCTTCGTCATGGAATACGTCCAGGGCGAGACCCTGATCAAGTATTGCGAGGCCAAAAACCTGGCCATCGACGAGCGTCTCAAGATTTTCCGCAAGGTTTGCCAGGCCGTTTCCTACGCGCACCAGAATCTCGTCATTCATCGCGACCTGAAACCCTCCAACATCCTCGTCATCGCCAACGGCGTGCCCAAGCTGCTCGATTTCGGCATCGCCAAGGTGCTGACGGCGGACGAGGAAGCCTTCACCCAGACCATCCCGAGCCTGCGCGTCATGACGCCGGAATATGCCAGCCCCGAGCAGGTCAAAGGCGACCGGATCACCACCGCGAGCGACGTTTACTCGTTAGGCGTGATCCTCTACGAGCTGCTCACCGGCCAAAAGCCCTACCGCCTGACCAGTCGCACGCCCGAGGAAATCTCGCGCGCCATCACGGAGCAGGGGCCAGAGCGCCCGAGCCGCCAGCAGCAGGTTAAAATCAACGATCGGAAATCCCTCCGGGGCGACCTCGACAACATCGTGCTGATGGCGTTACGCAAGGAACCGGAACGCCGTTACGCGTCGGTCGAGCGTTTCTCCGAAGACATCCGCCGGCACCTGGAAGGGCTCCCAGTGTTGGCGCACAAGGATACCTTCGCGTATCGCAGCGCAAAGTTCGTGCGGCGGAATAAGATCGGCGTCGCGGCGGCCATCTTTGTCCTGTTGACCTTGCTCGGTGGCATCGTTGCCACCACCTGGCAGGCTAGAAGGGCTACCGCGCAAGCCGCCATCGCGGCGGAACAAGCGCGGGAGGCTTCGGCAGAACGCGATCGGGCGCGTCGGGAAGAGACAAAGGCGCAAAGCGTAAGCGCCTTTTTACAGAACATTCTCCGATCCTCGGACCCAAGTGGACTCTCGGTCATTGCGCCGGGAAATGTCCATCGAACAACCGTTGCCGAAGTCATTGATAGCGCAGCCGAGAGGGTGGACGCGGAATTAGGCGGCCAGCCCGAGGTGCTGGCAGCGGTCAAGTTCGTCATCGGAAAAATCTATGCGACGCAAGGGCGCGGGGATCGAGCGGAGAGCCTGCTGCGGGAATCGCTGGAGATTCGACGCAAAGTGCTCGGTCCCGATCATCCTGAGACCGCACAAAGCATGGCGATTCTGGGAGAGCAGATAAATACGGGACAGAGATATGCTGAATCGGAACCCCTGCTCCGCGAAGCCGTGGCCATCTTTCGGCGCGACCGGGCAAGAGGCGCGGCGGATCAGATGAGTCTCGCGGCCGCCCTGAGTGGTCTCGGGCTTGCACAAATAGCAAAAGGCGAAAGTGCGACCGGTGAGCAATTTTTGCTCGAATCGCTCCAGGCCTGCGAAACCCTCCAGGGAAGCGAGCGCGTGACGATCCCGATCGCTCTGAACAATCTCAGCATCTTGCGAGGGGAGCAGGGGGACGTGAGTGGGGCGAGAACTTATCTGGAACGGTGCCTGGAGGAATTTCGCCGGACGCCGGGCGACATGCGTTTCCGTATCGCCGCCGCCTTTTCCAACCTGGCCTTCCTCCTTGTCTTGCAAAGAGAATATCCCCAGGCGGAAGCCATGCTGCGCGAATCGATCGATCTTTATCGCGCCACCGTGGGTGAGGAGAACCAGAAAGCGACCTGGCCGATGATTCACCTGGCGAATCTCCATTACCTGCGCGGCGATTATCGTCCGGCACGAGAAACGATCGATCGTGCGATCGAGATTCAGAAACGAGTGCTCAGCGAAGGGCATGTGGACTTCGCTCGTTCCGCGCTCGTCCTGGGAAAGATTCTGACTCGCACCGACGATGCAGCCAGCGGCGAAATCCACCTTCGCAAAGCGCTGGAGTTGCGCCGCCGCACTTTTGCCGAGGGCCACTGGCGTACCGCCGAAGTGCAAATGGCCTTGGGAGAATGTCTCGCCGCGCAAGCGCGACAGGCCGAAGCGAGAGAACTCGCTGTCGCAAGTCACACTGCGCTCATGAAGAAACTTGGCCCGCAAGATCCTCGCACGCGGGAGGCGCACGATTTTCTCGTTCAGCTAAAGAAGACTCTCGGAGAACGTGAGCCGTCCATCGATTCGCGCTAGGACAAAGCTGGAAAAAGCCATCGCATTTCCGGAGATCACTCGATCACGACATTCGTCGCCAGGGTCTTGAATCGTTCTCCATCCGGCTGCAGCACCGTGATCGTGACGTGGCCAGTCTTGCTGGTGTGAATGTCTCGCACCACCCCCGACTGGCCCGCGTGAACGCCGCCCGTGACCTTGCACGTGGCGCCGTCGCGCAATTTTTTTACCGCCGCTGTCGTTTCCCTTTTCAATTCACTCTCGCTCCAGATTGACGGTCGCGCCGGCCGCTCCGCAGTCTTTGCAGAATAACTTCGGCCACCCGGCCGCTCGACGGCAGCAGGGTATGCACGACCGGCACAAAGACCCGATCTTCCAGCCAGCCCGCGCTCACCTCCGACAGAGAGACGATCCCATCGTTAGTCTCCGTCCCAAACGGCCCGCGCCGATTGAGGATACCCCGTGTCCCCACGATCGCCGTTGTCGGAACATCGGGAATCCCGACCGCGGCCATTCTCTCCGGTGAGGCCAGCAGTTGCCCGCAATCCCGCGTCGCGAGACGAAAGAGCGGATTGCCCCCCAGGCGTATCGCCAGGCGCGCGGTTTGAATCGGTGAACCGAGCAGGAACAAATGACCTGCCCGCGCCCCGGTCTCGCCGAGCGAGCAGAGCGCCTGCCGCAGCAGCACCCCGCCGAGCGAGTGCCCGATCAGCACCAGCTCCTCCTCCGCCGCGAGGAGCAACTGCAACCGGCCGCGGAGACGCTCTGCGACCTGCGCGAAGCTCTCCCGGCTCACGCCATAGCCGAAGCAAGCCGTCCGCAGCCCGGCGCGCCGCAATTGCCGGAGCATCCACCAACCGGAGGCCGGCGAGCGACCCATCCCATGCACGAAAAGAACCCGCATCCCCACAAACTATCCTCAGGAAGACGGAAAGGAAAAACAAAGGCGGCCCGTGCAGGTTGCATCGTTAGGCAGCCGACGAAGAATCCGCACGATTCAAGCGCTGAACCTATTCTCTTCCTGCGTTCTAGCTTCCCAAGGTGTGCCGAATATCATCCCGCGAAAGACTCTCACGCGATGGACCGAACACGCGAAGCGACGTGGTAGAGCCAGAGCCCAGAGTGAACGCCAGCACAACGGAAAGAACACGCATAGGATCTAACGAGACACAAGGGCAGCGACGGCCAGACCGGTAAAGCTTTCCAAGGAAAATATTGCGTGAACAGACCAATCTATCGCACCACTTGGGTCGTCAGGCGGAAGGCCAAGACAGCGAGGATGCCGAGGACACCGATCCAATCCCACCACCGTTTGTTGAACAACAGCATCAGCACCAGCAGTAAAAGGATGATCGCGCGGACCACGCTGATTACGTTCCAGCCCAGGGTGCCGACTAGGAAGGCAGTGGTCCAGGTCGTGCATTGATACAAAACGAAGGTGGCAATGAAGGTCTTGCGATGTTCGTGGTAGTGACGTCGCAAATCCCACTCGCAATTCGGGTCGAAGTTCGGCAGGACGCTCGCCGTGGTGAGAAAGAGGAGGATCGGGCCAATCAATAGCATTCCAAATTCGGCTGCATTCTTTGACTGCTCGAGGCCGCTGACGCCGAGGTAGATGCTCCACCAATAATTGATGACGAGCAGCAACAGTGCTGCCGTCCAGGTCACCGGCAGCCAATCCCAAGTCACGCGCCCCCGATTGCGGATCAACCGATGAAGATTGCCGAGCATCTCGGTGAGACCGATGCCGAGGATGATCGAGATCAGCGTGACGGAATGCTCTTTGATATCCATGATCGATCCGCCGCCATCTAACGAGAACAAGATGAGCGACGGCGGACGAGGGCGCCCGTCGCAGCGGGTGGAAATGGAAGTCATCTCGAAAGTGGAGCGCGCGGCGGTCCGCCGTTCGCGCCATCGCCCTGGTTAGACCTTCGGCTTTTTGCGCGTCCTTTTCGGAACAGCTCGCTAACGCCAAAATGTTGTAAGCTGTGGAGGAATCCTTCTTGAAGACGAGTCGAAAATTCGGGCCAATGCCAACGCGTGAAAGACTCTCCGGTAATTGCGCGGCGGTCCAGAGAGCGAGTTGCATTCGGGTAGTCGTTATTCGCCCCACGTTCGATAGGAAGAGCGATCCGCAGAACCAGGTCAGTGTCCGATCGGATGTGCGAGAAGTGAGGCACCGCATCAGTCATGGATGCCAGCTTTCACCAAAGGTGTGAACTGCCGCTCGATGCGAATTCCACGACGATGGATAAGCCGCCGAGAAGCAACATGAACCAAAGGATAGCAGATCTCGGTCAAGACGGCGAGCTCGTGTGAGAATATCGGCTTGGTAGCATCAGAAGGATAATAGCTCCATCAGACCTAACGAGAATTATACGAAACTTCGCAATTAATTAACGAAAAATAGTTCGTATAACTGGGCGGAAAAAGGGTTGAAAGGCATCGGGACCTTCGGTGGCTGGGCTGGAGAATGACGAAAAGGAGTCCAGGTTGGAAGGATTATTTGGCTCAGCCGCAAGGCGGGAAAACGCAGCCGGAGGCTTTCGCCTCCGGCTGCTTCGCTGACTTCCGATCTCTAACCGCCGGCCCTTATCCGCCCACTCTTAGACTCACCGGGTTACTCCATTGGCCGACGGCGTGGTCGCCGAGGCGGTAGATGGCGCGGTAGGTCCATTTCACGCGCGTGGCGGGGAAAATGAGGCGCTTCGCGACGCTTACCGCGCGCGTTGCGACGGTTGGCCGGTGCGTCGCGGCCCTTTCCCCGCACGTCGCGAGCGGCGTGACGCACGCAGGGACCGGCGCGACGCGCGGGGAAATGGTTTCCGCGCGGCGGGGGAAGGCGCGCGACGTGCGTCACGCGGCCCGCGACGCACCGGGGAAGGCTCGCGACGCGCGTCTCGCGGCGCGCGACGCACGGGCGAAGGCTCGCGACGCGCGTCCGCGGCTCGCGACGCGCCGGTAAAGGCGACGGAGCGCTTCCCTCCGGGGCGGATGTTGGAGGGCACCGCTCTGTCGGTGCCGTGAGGGTGGAGGTGGCGGCAGGGTATAGGCGGCGCGCTAGCCGGGCGGAAGCGACGGAGCGCTTCCCTCCAGGAAAAAATCGCTGTGCCGGCAAATTATTGCTTCTCCAATGCGCGCGATTTTGTAGGATCGGCGCACACGCCTCCTGTTTTCCCGTGAAATTTCTTCGCCTCGCCCCGGTCGTCGCGCTTCTGCTCTGCGCGCTCGCATCTTCTGCTCCAGCTCGCTCCTGGACGACGGTCACTGGCCAGCATTTCGAGGCGGAGTTCGTGCGGGTCGAGGGAACGAACGGGATCTTTCAGGTGAAGGAGAAGGAGTATCCTTACCCACTCAAACGTCTGTCGGCGCCGGATCGTCTCTTCATCGGGCGCATTTTGAATCACCCGGAGGAAGCGGCGACGCCTGCACCGCCATCCGCGGAGGATGCGGCAACATCATCGCCGGATTCCGCGCCGGCTCCGGCGGATTCCGGGACCGAACCGTCGAATCCATTTGGCAAACCCGCGGCGCCATCCGCGCGGGCGGAGAAGGCGACCGGCTCGCTCCAGTTTGCGGGCCAGCCTTTGCAGCCGGGACGCGGGGTGGAATTTGAGGTGCCGATTGTGGATCCGGCAAATCTGAAGGTGATCCAGCGCGCCTACGGCAAACCGACGACCAAGGTGCGCCTGCTCCTCGCCGTACCCGAGGGTTTCCAGCCCGGCTCGAAGCCGTCCCCGATCCTCATCGTGACCGCGACGACCGATGGCAAGGCGTCGAGCATCGGGACCGCCGGGCGGTTTATCGGCCCGGCGCTGGAGCAGGGTTTCCTGGTGATGGCGGTGGATGGGGAATTTGGCAAGCCGGGGGTGTCGGACGCGACGGATTACCGTTGGGCGCTGGTGGCGACGGGCCGGGATGCTTTGGAAAAGGAATGGCCGGGGGCGAAGAAGTGGCCGGTCGCGACGGCGGGCACGTCGGGCGGGGGCGGGTATGCGAGTTACAATGCGCTCAAGCTGGTCGCGGAGCGGGCGGATTTCATCGGACTTTTCCTCGGGGTGAGCGGCTGGAATCCGGGCAAGTTCGTCAAGGATATAAAGGGCCTGCCGCTCTCGGTGGCGCAGCGGATGCCGATCTTTCACAGCGCCGGCGAGAAGGATGAAGTGGCGACGCCCGAAGTGACCGACGGGGCGCAGCGCGAGATGCAACGCAAAGGGTTCCGGAATATACGCTTTGAGCATTTCGATGGGGGGCATCAACTTTACCAGCCGCATCTCCAGGCGGCGCTGACGTGGTTCCTGGCGGGGGGTGGCAAAGCAGGGGCGAGCCCGAGCCCGAGTCCGAGCGCGTTCCCCGGCCGTCGCTAAACCGACGCGGGTTGGCTAGCAGGAGCGGATTTTTTTCACCACGAAGGCCACGAAGGATTTTTGGAGGGCACCGCTCTGTCGGTGCCGCGGGGGTGGACATGGCGGCAGGGTGGAGGCGGCGCGCCATCCGGGCGGAAGCGACGGAGCGCTTCCCTCCAGGGCGGAACGGACGCTACCGTTCCTTAGAGCAGTTGATAGGGATCGACGTCGACGGCGACGGCGACGTCGTCGGGGAAGGGGAGCTTGTCCAGGGTCTCGCGGATGAGCCGGCTTAGCCGGACGATGGCTTCGCCTCTGATTAAGATGTGGAAGCGATAATGGCCCTGGAGTTTCTCCAAGGGCGCGGGTGCGGGCGCGCCGAGCTGGAATTCTTCCGGAAGCGCTTCCCGAAGACGGCGGGCCAGGGTTTCGGCAGAAAAGCTGGCGCGCGTTTCGTGCTCGGAGCGGACGGTGATGAGGACGACGTGTTTGAAAGGCGGGAAGTCGCAGCGCTCACGGAATTCGAGTTCCTGTTGAAAATAGCCGGCGAAATCGTGGTGGCGCGCGAATTGGATCGACGGACTGAACGGCGTGTAGGTTTGGACGAAGACTTCGCCCGCCGCTTCGCCGCGGCCGGCGCGGCCGGCGACCTGGGTGAGGAGCTGGAAGGTGCGTTCGCCGGCACGGAAATCGGGCATGTGCAGCGCAAGATCGGCGTTGATGATCCCGACCAGGGTGACGTTGGGGAAGTGCAGGCCTTTCGCGATCATCTGGGTACCGACGAGGATGTCGATCTTGCCGGAACGAAAAGCGTGGAGCGCTTCGCGGTAGGCGTCTTTCCGGGTCATGGAGTCGGCGTCCATTCGCCTAACGACGGCTTTGGGGAAGATGGCGGAGACGTTTGCCTCCACTTTTTCGGTGCCGAAGCCGGCGTAGATGAGGGCGTCTTCGCGGCATTCCGGGCAGCGCTTCGGGACGGCGGCGGTGTGGCCGCAAAGGTGGCAGCTAAGGCGGGCGTTGGTGCGGTGGAAGGTGAGGGCGACGCTGCAATTCGGGCATTCGCGCGCTTTCCCGCAGCTGCTGCAAAGAAGCGAAGTGGAGAAGCCGCGACGGTTGAGGAAGAGAATCGTCTGCTCTTTTTTCTCGAGCCGGTCGGCGATCGCGGTGCGGAGTTTCTCCGATAAAATCGCGGCGGCTTTTTCTTTCCGGCGTTCCATTCGCAGGTCGACGATGCGGATGAGCGGCATCTGGCAGGCGTCGACCCGCTGGGTGAGCTGGCTGAGGACGTACTTGCCGCGCTCGGCGTTGTGGTAACTCTCGAGCGACGGTGTGGCGGTCCCGAGGAGGACGACGCACTTCTCCATTTTTCCCCTAACGACGGCAACGTCGCGCGCGTGGTAACGGGGCGCCTCCTCTTGTTTGTAGGAGGTCTCATGTTCTTCATCGACGACGATGAGCCCGACGTTCTCGAGCGGTGCGAAGACGGCGCTGCGGGCGCCGATTACGATCCGGGCGCGGCCGGCGTGAAGCTTGTGCCATTCGTCGTGCCTCTCGCCTTCCGACAAGTGGCTGTGCAGGACCGCGACCATGTCGGGCTGGGACGCGAACCGGCTCTTGAAACGCTCGACCGTCTGCGGCGTGAGCGAAATTTCCGGGACGAGGACGATGGCGGTCTTGCCGCGGGCCAGGGTGTTGCGGATGGCTTGGAGATATACTTCCGTTTTTCCGCTGCCGGTCACGCCATGGAGCAGGATGGGCGGATGCGTTTCGGGATTGGCGAGCGCGTGCTCGATCAACTTCAGCGCCGCGGTTTGCTCTTCGTTCATCGAGAGGTCGGCGTCGGCGATGAACTCTTCCGTCCCGTGCGGATCGCGCGCCACCGCCTGCTCGCGCAGCTCGGCGAAGCCGCGCTTCACGAGCGCGCGCAGGGTGCCGTTATCGAGCGAGGTCTGGCGCAGGAGGTCCGCCGCGGCGATTGGCGCGGTCAGTTGCGCGATCGCTTCCAGGAGCTCGGCCTGGCGCGGGGCGCGTTTGCGCAGCTTCTCGATTTCTTCCGCCGTCGCGATCCGCGCCGGACTGACGAAAAGTTGTTTCTTCCAGCCGACCTCCGCTTTGCGAATGACCTGCGGGAGCAGACTCCGCATCACGGTCTCGACCGGGCAGCAGTAATAATTTGCCATCCAGCGCGCGAGTTCGATCAGGGTCGCGCTCAGGACCGGTTTCTCGCCTAACAATGCCGCGACCGGCTTGATTCCCTCGGCCGGGCTTTCCTCGAGCGTGGCGACGACGGTGGCGAGGAGCGTCTTGTCGCGAAACGGAACGCGGACGCGCGAGCCGACCACGATCTTGCCCGCCATCGCCTCGGGCACGCTGTAATCCAGCTCGCGCCGGATGGAGCGATCGATGATGACTCGGACAAAGGCTGACATTTTGATTGCTCACGCTCTTCTGGCGTGAATTGATTCTGCGGGTGACATTGCGCGAGCCGGCAAACTTATCCAGCGTCCGCTTGTTTTGCGCGGGCTCGCCGCATTGTTAGGCCAATGATCCGATTTCTTTTCAAGTTCATCATCTGCCTTTTGCTGGCGGCAATCATCGGGCTCGGGTTGCTCGCCTGGCGTTCGGGCGATCCCTTTTACACCCTCTTCGAATGGCTCAGCCCGGCCCGTTTCAAGCAATACGATCCGCTTATTCACGCGGTCGCGACGGCGCACAAGGTCGACCCGATGCTGGTCAAGGCGGTGGCCTGGCGCGAAAGCCGTTTCGATCCGCGCAAGCTCGGCGGGGCGGGCGAGCGCGGGCTGATGCAGGTGAGCGAGATCGCGGCGCGGGAATGGGCGACGGAAAACAAGATCGATAATTTCCAGATGGAAGAGCTTTTCGATCCGAAGACGGGCCTGGAAGCGGGCGCGTGGTATTTGCACCGGGCGATGGTGCATTGGCAGGAGGCGGGCGATCCCATCCCCTTTGCCCTGGCCGAATACAACGCCGGCGCGAGCCGGGCCCAGCGCTGGGCCGGGGGAGATGGCAAGAAGCCGATCTCGGCCAAGACTTTCCAGAAAAATATCGATTTTCCCGGGACGAAAAGTTACGTCGAATCGATCATCAGCCGCTATCGCTTCTATCAGCGGCGTGGGCGGATGTAAGAGGGGCGGGTCGCGCCTTTTGGCGCCTGGCAGGGCAGTAAAAGACCGCGCCTTGCCAAACCGCGAAGTTCATCTACAGTCCCGCTTCGCTTATGGCAGAAAGCAGTGACACGAAGGATATGAAGGAGTTCCAGCTCCATGAGAAAGACACCGGAAGCGCGGACGTGCAGGTTGCACTTTTGACGCGCCGGATCTCACAGCTCACGGAACACCTGAAGAGTCACGCCAAAGATCATTCCTCGCGCCGCGGTCTCCTGAAAATGGTGGCCACGCGCCGAAGCCTCCTCGATTACCTGAGCCGGTCGGAAAACGACCGCTACAAGAACGTGATCGAGAAGTTAAACCTGCGGAAGTAACCGCGGAACTCTCTCTGGCGTTGCTCGCGTTCATTCGCGCGCCGCTCGCGCCATGCGATAAAGCAAGAACACAACCGGCGACCAGGCCGTCAGTGCACCTTGAGTTTAGGTTTTAGCTTCGCCGCGCCGCCGCGGATTTAAAACCTACAATCAGGGTGACCGGCCTGGAGTTCGCACATCCAGGAAATCCATATGCAACACAAGGTCACGGCCCAAATCGGGTCCACGCAAATCACCATCGAAACCGGCAAGATTGCCAAGCTGGCCGATGGCTCGGTCATCGTCTCCTGCGGAGAATCGATCGTCCTCACCAGCGCCGTCTCGGCCACTTCCCTCAAGGAAGGCCAGGATTGGTTCCCGCTCACGGTCGATTACCGTGAAAAAGCCGCCGCGGTCGGGAAATTCCCGGGCGGTTATTTCAAGCGCGAAGGCCGCCCGAGCGAAAAGGAAACGCTCACTTCGCGCATGACCGATCGCCCGCTCCGTCCGCTTTTCCCGGCCGGTTATCTTTACGACACCCAGATCATTTCCATCCTCCTCAGCGCCGATGGCGAGAACGATCCTGATATTCTCGCGATCAACGGCGCCTCGGCTGCGCTTTGCGTTTCCGATATTCCGTTCGCAGGCCCGATCGGGGCCGTCCGTGTCGCCCGCGTGAATGGCGAGTTCATCGCCAACCCGACGCATGTCGAGCGGGAAGAGAGCGATCTCGATCTCGTGTATGTCGGGACCGAGAACGACATCATCATGATCGAAGGCGCCGCGGAAGAGCTGCCGGAAGAAGATTTCATCAAGTCGCTCGAGTTTGCCCACGGTCATGCCAAGGAAATGATCCGCATCCAGAAGGAACTCGCGGCCCAGGTCGGCAAGCCGAAACGCGAAATGCCGCTCCTCGAAGTGAAGCCGGAGATTCTCGAAATCGCCGACCGCATCGCGGGCGACCGGATCGAAGCCGCGCTCTACACCGAAGGCAAAGTCGCCCGCAGCAAAGCGGTCGGCGGCCTGCGCGATGAAGTGAAGGCGGCGGTGCTCGAGAAATTTCCGGAGTCGGACAAGTTCGCGATCAACCAGGCGTTCGACTACGTCCAGAAAAAATCTTTCCGGAGCAACATCCTCGACAAGCAAAAGCGGGTCGACGGCCGCGGCTACGACGACCTGCGCCAGATCACCTGCGAAGTCGGCGTTCTCCCGCGCGCGCATGGCTCGGCCATTTTCCAGCGCGGTGAAACCCAGGCCATGGCGCTGGTCACCCTCGCGCCGATCGAAGAAGCGCAAATGATCGACGCCTACGGTGGCGGCGAAAATTCCAAGAGCTTCCTGCTGCACTACAACTTCCCGCCTTTCAGCGTCGGCGAAACCGGCCGTTTCGGCGGCGCCAGCCGGCGCGAAATCGGTCACGGCGCGTTGGCCGAGCGTTCGGTCGCGCCCGTCGTGCCGAACCAGGAAGATTTCCGCTACGCCATCCGCATCGTGAGCGAAGTGATGGAATCCAACGGCTCGACTTCGATGGCGAGCGTTTGCTCCGGCATGCTCGCCTTGATGGACGCGGGTGTCCCGATCAAGACGCCGGTTGCCGGCATTTCCGTCGGCCTTGTTTCCGAGAGCGACGAGAACGGCAACCTGAAGCGCTACAATCTCCTGACCGACATCATCGGCTCCGAAGATCATTTCGGAGACATGGATTTCAAACTCTGCGGGACCAAGGACGGCGTCACCGGATTCCAGCTCGACCTGAAACTTCCGGGCGTGAGCCACAAGATTCTCGGCGAAGCGATCCAGCGCGCGAAAGATGCGCGGCTCAAGATTCTCGGCATCATGGCCGAATCGCTCGCGCAACCGCGCGAATCGCTGAGCAAATACGCGCCGCGGATCGAGACGATCAAAATCAATCCGGAGAAGATCGGCGCGCTCATCGGACCGGGCGGCAAGACGATCAAGGGCATCGTGGCCGAGACCGGCGCGGAGATTAACATCGAAGACGACGGCTCCGTGCACATCTACGCCACCAGCGGCGAATCGATGGCCCGCGCGAAGGAAATCATCGGCGGCATGACCAAGGAAATGGAGATCGGCGAGATCTATCATGGCCGGGTCGTCTCGATCAAAGAATTCGGCGCCTTCGTCGAAGTGTTCCCGGGCAAGGATGGCCTCGTGCACATCTCCGAGCTGGCAGATTTCCGGGTTAACCGGACCGAAGACGTGGCCAAGGTCGGCGAGATGATGTGGGTGAAATGCATCGGCATCGACGACAAGGGCCGGGTCAAACTTTCCCGCAAAGCGGCGATGAAAGATCGCGGCGAAGCGGAAACCATCGTCCCACCGCCCGGCGGTGGCGGTGATCGCGGCGGTTTTCGCGGTGACGACGGCGGCGGACGGCGCGAACGCGGCGGCGAACGTCGCGGCGGTCGTGGCGGAAGCGGCGGCGGTGGCCGTGGCCGGGAGCGCCGGCAGGACGAACCGCGCTCTGGCGGCGATCAGCCCCAGATGCCGGAGCAGTCGCATTCGCAGAGCGAAGACTACGAGCCCTCGCGCTAGAGAATTTCAACCGAACGGGTGAACTAAAACCCGACTAATCGTTAGGCGGGCGCGGCGCGAAAGCGGGCGCCCGCTTTTTCGTTCCTCGCCTGCGGCCGCGCCGCGGGAGGACGATGGCCGTTGTTAGGCATTGTTAGGGCGAGCAGGCGGGCGAGCTTTTTTCGCTCGGGTTTCCGCGTAAAAAAAGATCGTTTCTGACAGGCGACAGAAAAATTTCGTCTTTGTTCAAAGATTTTTTTTGCCAAGCAAACTCCCGTTCATAGACTAGCCCCTTCGCCACCGGGAGCGGAGTTGTTCACAAATTGATTTCTTTTTTCTGAAGCCGCTACGTCCTTTTTTTCCAGCTCCCGCGTTTCCCACTTGGCGGCTTCTCGCGGGTCGGTTTAGTCTCCGCTAGCTCGTATGGCGAATTTCTTTCCGCGCTGGACCAATTGGCTACCGCTCAAAATCATGATCTGCGGGATCGTGATCGTGACCGCGCTGGTCGGCGCGACCTGGTATTACGACACGCCGAAATACACCCGCGTCGGGTATATGCCGGTGCAGCCGGTGCCGTTTCCGCATGATCTGCACGTCACGCAGCTGGGAATGGATTGCCGTTATTGCCACAACGCGGTCGAGGTCGCGGCCCACTCCAACGTGCCCGACACACAGGTCTGCATGAGTTGCCACACCCAGGTGCAAAAGGAGAATCCGAAACTCGAGCCGGTGCGTTCGAGCTGGACGACGGGCCAGCCGGTGCCGTGGGTGCAGATCCATCGGACGCCGGATTACGTCTATTACAACCATGCCGCCCACGTGAATCGCGGGATCAGCTGCCATAGCTGTCACGGCGAGGTCAACAACATGCCGGTGGTCTTTCACGCCAAGCCGCACAGCATGGCGTGGTGCCTGGAATGCCATCGCGCGCCGGAAAATTTCCTCCGCCCGGAAGATCAGATCACGAATCTGAACTGGAAACCCTCCGACGTGGACCCGGCCGCCTTCGTGGCGAAATATGGGAAACCGGCCGGGGTCGAGGAAGATTGGTCGAAGAAGAAAAACCTCACCCAGGAAGAAATCGGCCTGACTTTAAAGCAGCGGTGGGACATCAATCCGCCGCTCAACTGCCAGGGGTGCCACCGATGAAACGCGTTTTCGAACATCCAGCCCCTGACCAGACTGGAAAACAGTACTGGCGCAGCCTCGGCGAGCTGAGCGACACGCCGGAATTTCGCGGCTGGCTGGAGCGAGAATTCCCCGCCGGCGCACAGGAAATGGAGGCCGACGAAGTTTCGCGCCGCAGTTTCCTCAAACTGATGGGCGCCTCCATGGCGCTGGCCGGTTTTGGATTAAGCAGCTGCCGCAAACCGGAGATGCACCTCGTCCCGTTCACGAAGAGCGCGGAATGGACCATCCCGGGCAAGGAACTTTACTATTCGACCGCGATGCCGCGGCGTTACGGCGCGATGCCGCTGGTGGTGGCGACGGTCGACGGCCGTCCGATCAAGATCGAGGGCAACCCCTTTCATCCCGACAGCAACGGCAAGACCGACGCCTACGCGCAGGCTTCGCTGCTCGATCTCTACGATCCCTCGCGCTCGCAACGGTTCGTTAGGCAAAACAAGCTTTCGAGTCGGGCTGAGTTTGAGAAATATCTCGCCGAGCTGCGCCCGAAGATGGCGGAGAACGGCGGCGCCGGCCTGGCTTTTCTCGTTGAGGAAACGCATTCGCCCACGCGCGACCGGCTGCGGACGGAATTGCAGAAGCAGTACCCGCGGATGCGCTGGTGCGTTTACGATCCGCTCCTGAGCGAGGCGCAGCGCTTCTCGACCCAGATCAGCTTTGGCGACAACACCCGGCTCGTGCCGCAGTTCGACAAGGCCGACGTTATCCTTGCGCTCGACAGCGATTTCCTGAATTGCGGCGAAGGCGATCTCGCTTCCATCCGCGGATTCACTTCGCGGCGCCGGGTGCGCGAGGCGAAGGACTCGATGAACCGCCTCTACGTGGTGGAGAATCATTTCACCACCACCGGAGCGATGGCCGATCATCGGCTCCGTTTCCCGGCCAGCCAGATCCCCGCGCTCACCCACGCGCTGGCGAGCAAGATCGCCACCGCGACCAAGGATCCCGGGCTCTCCTCCGTTCTCATCACCCTCAAGGCGCCGGCCAAGACCGCGAAATTCAACGCGAAATGGCTCGAGGAAGCCGCCGCTGATCTGATGTCGAAAGCGGGCGCCAGCCTGATCGTGGCCGGCCCGCACCAGCCGGTGGTCGTGCAGTTGATGGTCTACGCGATGAACGCCGCGCTGAAGAACATCGGGACCACGCTTTTGCTTCGTTCCCTGCCGCCGACGGCGCGCACCAGCAGCATCCTGCAACTGGCGAGCGATATCGATTCCGGCCGGGTGAAACAGCTCTTCATTTTCGGCGGCGACCCGGTTTATAACGCCCCGCGCTCGATCACCCTCGATCGCAAAACCAAGCTCCCGCTCGACTGGGCCGAATTGCAGAAGCGCGTCCCCGATGTCGTCCGGCTGGGGCAATATGAGGACGCGACCTCGGCCTTGAGCCACTGGCATATCCCGGCGGCGCATTATCTGGAGTCGTGGGGCGACGCCCTCACCCCGAGCGCGGCCTACGTCGCCATCCAGCCGATGATCCTGCCGCTCTTCGACGGCCTGTCGGAACTGGACATGCTGCAGATGCTCCTCGGCCAGCCGAAGGCGGAAGGTCCGCAACTGGTGCAGGAAACGTTTCGCCAGACCGCGCCGCAGGGAGATTTCGCCGCGGCTTGGAACAAGTTTTTGCACGACGGCTTTGCCGGGCATGTCACGCCGAAGGATCAACCGGCGAAGTTCAACGGCAACACCGCCGGCGGGGTCGCGCACACGCTTTGGTCCGCCGAGGGGACGGTGCCGACGAAAGATTCGCCGGAGATCGTCCTCGTCGGCAGCTATTCGGTCGACGATGGCCGCTACATCAACAACGGCTGGCTCCAGGAAATGCCCGACCCGGTGACGAAATTGACCTGGGACAACGCCGCCATGATGAGCCCGGCTTTCGCCAATCATATCGGGGTGAAGGATGGCGATCTCGTGCAGGTGACGGTGACCGAGCCGACCCCAAAACCGCCGGCCGCGGTCCCCGGCAAACCCGCGCCCACGCCGGCGCCGGCGCGGAAAGCGATCGAGCGGCAGCTCGTGATTGCGGCCCTTGTGGTGCCCGGTCACGCCGACAACTCCGTCACGATTCCGTTAGGCTACGGCCGCAAACACACCGGCCCGGTCGGGGAAGAAGCCGGCTTCAACGGCTACCTCCTGCGCACCAGCTCCAACCCGCACTTCATCGTCGCCGATGGCAAAGGGATCGCGAGCGTGTCGGTGAAGAAGGTGCCGGGCCATTACGCACTTTCCACCACCCAGGAACATTTCTCGATCGAAGGCCGCGACCTCGTCCGGGAAGCGACGCTCGATCGTTATCGGGCCGACGAAAAGTTTGTCGAGAAACTGGGCGGCGACGCAGAGTTGCCGGCCAAGCTCCCGACCCTCTACAGCCATCCGAAACTCGACGCGCCGCAGCAGTGGGGCATGACAGTCGACCTCAATACCTGCACCGGTTGCAGCGCCTGCGTCATGGCCTGCCAGGCGGAGAACAACATCCCGATCGTGGGCAAGTTGCAGGTCGCGCATGGCCGCGTCATGCACTGGATTCGGATCGATCGCTACTACGCGAGCGCCAAACCGTTCGAGCAGGACAAGGGCCAGTGGCCGGAAGACCCCGAGCTCGTGCACGAGCCGATGATGTGTCAGCACTGCGAAAATGCGCCGTGCGAAACCGTCTGCCCGGTCAACGCCACCGTTCACAGCGAGGATGGATTGAACGTGATGGTCTACAACCGCTGCATCGGCACGCGGTATTGCGCGAACAACTGTCCGTTCAAGGTTCGCCGCTTTAATTATTTCGACTACAACCAGCGCCCGATCGGGAAAAAGAAGATCGGCGGCTTCTCTGTCTACCAGGAATATCTCGGGCCGCTGACCGAAAAGAGCACGCCCGAAACGATCAAGCTGCAGAAGAATCCAAACGTGACCGTGCGGATGCGCGGCGTGATGGAGAAATGCACTTACTGCGTGCAGCGAATCGAAGAGGCGAAAATCGCCGCCAATGTGCGGGCGGGCGCTTCCGACAAGACGCTCATCCCGCGCGACTCCTTCACCAGCGCCTGCGCCCAGGCCTGCCCGACCGAAGCGATTGTTTTTGGCGACATTGCCGATCCCGAGACGCGCGTCTCGAAGATCAAGGCGGAGAACCGCAATTATCGCCTGCTCGAATACTTAAACGTGAAAGCGCGGACCAGTTACCTCGCGCGGATTCGCAATCCGAACCCGAAAATGCCCGACGCCAGCCTGGTCGGCGTGGCAAGTCCTCCCCATGGCCACGGCGGTCACGGCGGCCACGGCGGCGAGGAAAAACATGGCGGACACGCGCCGAAGGAGCATTATCACGAAGGCGCGGCGGAACCGGAGGCCAAGCATTAAATGGACGGCGCACCGACAGCACCGGAAGTGATCAGGGGCGAGGCTTCGTCCTCCGTCGAGAAACCGCTCTCGCGCGTTCCGCTTGTCCTGAACAAGCGCAATTTCGACTGGATCACGAACCGCATTTCCGGCGCGATCGAAAATCCGACGCCGCGCTGGTGGTGGGTCGCGTTTGCTATCACTTCGGCCATTGCCGCGTTCGGCCTCGCCTGCATCGGCTACCAGATCTCAACCGGGGTCGGCACTTGGGGTTTGAATTCGCCCGTCGGCTGGGCCTGGGACATCACCAACTTCGTTTTCTGGATCGGTATCGGTCACGCCGGCACCCTCATTTCCGCGATCTTGTTCCTGCTCCGGCAGAAATGGCGCACCTCGATCAACCGTTCAGCCGAGGCGATGACGCTTTTCGCGGTCATTTGCGCCGCGATTTTCCCGGGCATCCACGTCGGCCGTGTCTGGATGGCGTGGTTCCTCGCGCCCGTGCCTAACCAATACGCGATCTGGCCCAACTTCCGCAGCCCGCTCCTCTGGGACGTTTTTGCGGTCTCGACCTATTTCACCGTCTCGGTCCTCTTTTGGTACACCGGTTTGATTCCCGATCTCGGGACGTTGCGCGATCGCGCGACTTCCAAGATGAAGAAATTCCTCTACGGAATTTTCGCCCTCGGCTGGCGCGGCTCGAATCGCAACTGGCGCCACTACGAAATGGCCTACCTCCTCCTCGCCGGCCTCTCCACGCCGCTCGTGCTTTCCGTGCATAGCGTCGTTTCCTTCGACTTCGCCACTTCCATCATTCCGACCTGGCACACGACGATCTTCCCGCCCTATTTCGTTGCCGGCGCCATCTTCGGCGGGTTCGCCATGGTGCTGACCCTGATGATCCCGGCGCGCGCCATCTTCAAGCTGCAGGACATCATTACGCCGCAGCACATCGACAAGATGGCGAAGATCATTTTGCTCACCGGCATGATCGTTTCCTACGCCTACGCGATGGAATTTTTCATCGCCTGGTATAGCGGCAATCAGTTTGAGAAATACGCCTTCTACAACCGGATCTTCGGTCCCTACTGGTGGTACTGGTGGGTCGGCATGCTCTTCTGCAACGCGCTCACTCCGCAACTCTTCTGGTTCAAGTGGTGCCGGCATAACATCCTCGTCGTTTACTTCGTCTGCATGTGCGTGAACGCCGGCATGTGGTTCGAGCGTTTCATCATCATCGTCGGCGGTCTGCATCGCGACTTTCTGCCTTCTTCGTGGGGACTTTTCACTCCCACCTGGGTCGACATCTGGACCTTTATCGGCACCTTCGGCATTTTCCTTTCCCTCTTCCTGCTCTTCATCCGCTTCCTCCCGATGATCGCGATGTCGGAAGTGAAAATTGTCCTGCCGGAAGCTGATCCGCATCACGCCACGCCCGAAGGGCACCATCCTGTCCAAGCCGGCGGAAAGGAGCGCACATGATTACGCCGAGCGGCAATCGTGTGTACGGCATGGCGGCGGAATACTCGAGCGCATCCTCGCTCTATGAGGCGGCCAAGGTGGTGCGCGACGCCGGCTTCAAGCGCTGGGACGTGCATTCGCCCTTCCCGATTCACGGCATGGACGACGCGATGGGTCTCGGCAAATCGTGGCTCAGCGCCGTCGTGTTGATCGGCGGCATCACCGGATTGCTGACCGCGGCGGTCCTCCAGTTTGGGCCTTCCACCTTTCTCTATCCGCTGATCGTGCACGGCAAGCCGACCAATTTTTGGACGTTGCCGGCATTTTTCCCGATCATGTTTGAGCTCACGATTTTGTTCAGCGCCTTCGCCGCCTTCTTCGCCATGCTCGGGATGAATCTGCTCCCGCGCTGGAACCACCCGATGTTTAACTGGGAGCGGTTTAAGCGGGTGACGAACGACGGATTTTTCCTGGTCCTGGAAGCGCGCGACCCGCGCTTCAGCGAAAACGAAGCGCGCGAACTGCTGGAACGGACCGGCGGCCAGCACATCACCGTGGTGCACGAGGAGGCCTAATATGCTGCGCGCTTTCTTCCTCATTTTTGCCCTTATCTCGGTCGCGCTCGTGGCGGTCCTCGGTTTCCGGGGCGAGAAAAGCAGCCGGCCGGAGATCGAGATTTTCCCCGACATGGTGCGGCAGCCAAAAGTGCGCGCACAATCGGAGAGCAATTTCTTCTCCGACCAGCGCGGCGCGCGCAAACCCGTCGAGGGCACGGTCCCGCTCGGTTACGAAATGCCTTCGCCTAACGAACCGGGTGGAGCGGACGAGTTGAAGATGCGCTCCGGGCTTCGTTTCAGCACAGGCACCGATTACTTCAACACCGGCAAGATGGGCGCGAACTGGGGCACCGGCATTCCGCTCGAGGTCACGCCCGCGCTCATGCGGCGCGGCGAGGAGCGCTTCAACATTAACTGCACCGTCTGCCACGGCCCGCTCGGGGCAGGGGACGGGATCGTGAAAGGCTACGGCCTGGCCACGGTCGTGACCCTGCAGGACGAACGCATTCGCAACATGTCGGACGGCGAAATTTTTGACACCATCACCCACGGGAAGAACACCATGATGGCCTATGGGTCGCGCGTCACGGTGGAGGATCGCTGGGCGATCATCAGCTACCTGCGGGCATTGCAGCGGAGCCAGCGTGCCAGCGCGGCCGACGTCCCGCCGCAGCACCTGGCCGAGATGGATAAAAAAGAGGAGCCCGCACCCGCGGCGGAACCGGAGAAGAAATGAGCGATCGATCTCACGTCCTGCCTGCGCCGGAAGGCGAATTTTTTGAGAACAGCCGTTTCAACGGTCTCTCGCTGATCTGCGGTCTGGTCGGAATCCTCGGGCTCGTCCTTAGCTTCGTCGGCGCCTTCCTTTCGCCGGTCCAGTTTAGCTTTTCCTGGCTGTTCGCTTTCTTCTTTTTCTTCACCCTCTGCATCGGGTGCCTCTTCTGGACGATTGTGCACCACGTGGTGGACGCCGAGTGGTCGGTCGTCGTCCGGCGCCAGCTCGAGAACATCGCGCTCCTTCTCCCGGTCATGGGCGTGTTCTTTTTGCCCATCTGGTTCTGGAGAAAATATCTCTACCGCTGGATGGATATCCCGCCCGGGGTCGATCCCCTCCTCGACGCCAAGGATGCCTATCTCAACTGGCAATTTTTCCTCATCCGCGCGGTCTTCTTCTTCGTTGCTCTCGCGCTCGTGGCTTATCTGCTCCGCCGGTTTTCCATCCGCCAGGATCGCGACGGCAACCCGCGTTTCACTCTCCTCATGCGGAAGCTTTCCTTCATCGGCCTGCCGATTTTCGCGCTTTGTCTCACCTTCGGCGCGGTCGACTGGCTGATGAGCCTGAACTGGCACTGGTTCTCGACCATGTGGGGCCCGTATATTTTCGCGGGCACGGCCGGCAGCTCGATGTCGCTCCTGGTCCTCATCATCACCGCCTTGCGCAAGGCGGGTTACCTGAAGGATGTGGTCACGATCGAGCATTACCACATCATGGGGAAATGGATGCTGGCCTTCTCCGTTTTCTGGGCCTACATCGGCTTCAGCCAATACATGCTCTATTGGTACGCCAACATTCCCGAGGAAACGCAGTACTTCATCGTCCGTAACACCGAGAGCTGGAACGTGCTCAACTGGACCCTGGTCATCGGCCGGTTCTTCGTTCCCTTCGGCATCCTGCTCATGCGCTCGGTGAAAAAGAACCCGACCGCCCTTTGCTGTGTCGCCGGCTGGATCATCTGCATGCAGCTGCTCGACATGTATCTCATCGTGCTGCCGTCACTCCACGGGACCGGAGTTCATCTCAGCATCCTCGACTTTCTGCCGCTCGTCGGAATCGGCGGCACCCTCGCCTTTTTCTACCTCCGGATTATCGGTAACACTTCCCTTTTCCCGGTGCGTGACCCGCGCCTGATTGAATCCCTGCGCATTAACAACTAGCCGTGCCTAACGACGAGACACTAGCCCATCCTGAGCAACCGCGCTTCCTGCTTTCCGCATGGATGTGGGCGGTGGTGCTCTTCGTTTTCTTTGGCGCGATCGTGGCGATCACCTTTGGCGCGATGAAACGCGGCTCCAACTACGAGGATGAACGGGCCAAGACGCGGATGGAAAAGCTCAAGGCAGCGCACCTAGAGTGGGACGCAAAATTTAACAAATACGGCTGGGTGGATAAGGAGAAGGGTGTCGCCCATATCCCGGTCCAACGCGCGATGGAGCTGGAGATGGCCAATCTCCAGGCAAAGAAACCCGCGCCGGCCGGCCCGATCGCCACCCCGGCCGAAGATACCCCGCCCGTCACCGCCACCGGCGCCGGGCAACCGGCTAATTCGCCCGTCGCGGCGCCGGCTGCCACGCAGACGCCGCCGGCCACGGCGGTCAAGGGCCCGAACTCCGCCATTGGCGGTCAGCCGGCAGCGGCGGCCAACCCGCCGAACGTCGTTCCCGGCACCCAGCCAGGCGCGTCGGCCACCCCGGCCGCGGCGCCAGATACGCAGACCGAAGTGCCGGCCGCGACTCCTGCCGGGACGCCTTTTTTGACACCGCCGGGAACTCCCATTCCGGTGACGGGAGCAACGCCAACGCCATGAGCTTCGCCGATCTTTTTGCCAAATTGAAAAGCTACGATCAAAACGCGACTGTGATTTTCGATCGCGCCGAGCCGATCGGGCAGGCGACCGACCTCGTCCTGCCGGACCGGCGCTGGTTCAATCGCCGCGCCCGCCGCCAGCTTGTCCGCACGGTGGAGGCGGCACCGAAACGTCCATGAATCCGTCGGCCAACATTCAAGACGAAACTTCCGCCGACGTGGAAGTGACGACGAGCGACGTCGAGAGAGTCGAGCGGGCGCTGATCGATGCCTCGACCCGCCTGCCGGTGCTGGTATTTTACGGCTCGTCGCTCGCCTGGCTCCTGCTCGCGACTTTTCTCGGGATCCTGGCTTCGTTTAAGATGCATTCGCCCGATTTTCTTTCGGGCTGGGCCTTCCTCACCTGGGGCCGAATCCAACCGGCGCATCTGAATGCCCTCATCTATGGCTGGGGCTCGATGGCGGGAATGGGGACCGCGGTCTGGCTCATGGCACGGCTTTGTCGCACGACTTTGCGGCATCCGCTCGTGCTCATCGCCGGCGCGGCCTTCTGGAACCTGGGTGTGCTGATGGGAATCGGCGGCATCCTCGCCGGGGCCACGACCGGTTACGAATGGCTGGAGTTCCCGGGCTTCGCGGCCGTTACGCTCTTCGTCGCCTACCTGCTCATCATGACGTGGACCCTGATCATGTTCCGCTTCCGGCGGCGCGGTCACGTTTACATTACGCAATGGTATTTGTTAGGCGCGTTCCTCTGGTTCCCTTGGCTCTATGCCGCCGCCCAGGTCATGCTGTTCGTCGTGCCGGTGCAGGGCGTGATGCAGGCCGCGGTCAATTGGTGGTTCGCGAACAACCTGCTCTTTCTCTGGTTCGGTTCGATCGGTCTCGGCACCGCCTATTACATGATCCCGAAAGTGATCGGGCGGCCGGTGCACAGCTATTACCTGGCGGCGATCGGGTTCTGGACCTTTGCCTTTTTCTCGAGCTGGACCGGGATGCAGCGCCTGATCGACGGGCCGTTCCCGGCCTGGATGATCACCGCGAGCATTGCCGCCATGATTCTCACGATCATTCCGGTCGCGACCGTTGGGCTCAATCATCACATGACGATGCGGGATCATTTCCCGCTCATGCGTTACAGCCCGACCCTGCGCTTCACGGTTTTCGGCGCGATCGCTTACACGGCCTTTAACGTCGTCGGCGTGATCATCTCGCTCCGCTCGATGGCCCGGATCACGCAATTCACCCAGGCGAGCATGGGTTACACCTACATGGGTCTCTACGCTTTCTTTACCATGGTGATCTTCGGTTCCATGTATTACATCGTGCCGCGGCTGGTCGGGCGGGAATGGCGTTACGCGTCGCTCATCAAGCTGCATTTCTGGGGTTCCGCCTACGGGATCGGATTGATGGTGTTGCTGCTCCTGGTCGGCGGTTTCGCGCAGGGGCTGAGCTTGAATGATCCGACGCTCTCCTTCGCCGAAAGCACGGAGTCGATCCTGCCTTATCTGCGCGGACGTACGCTTTCGTGGATCCTGTTAAGCGTCTCGCACTTCATCTTTGCCTTCCATTTCGGTTTGATGCTGCTCGGCTTTGGCCGCACTGCGAGTGTCCCGACATTCTTGAATCCGCTCGAGCGTGAAGGAGGAGGACACTGATGAAAGGTCTCCAACCTCTTTTCCTCGGCATCTTCGGCATTTTCACGTTCTCGTGGCTCGGCATGACGGTGGTCCCGAATCTTCAGATCGGCAGCCTCGAGCCGCAGTCGGATGAGGAAGGAACGGACATCTATCCGATGCCGCCCTCCGGCATGGCGGTGCGCGGGGCGGAGGTGTTCGCCGCGAACGGCTGTGTTTATTGCCACACGCAGCAGGTGCGCCCGGAATACGGCGGCTCGGATCTCGAGCGAAAGTGGGGCGACCGGCGCAGCGCACCGCGCGATTACATTTTCCAGCCGGTAGCTCTTCTCGGCACCATGCGCACCGGCCCCGATCTGGCAAACGTCGGGCATCGCCCGGGATTGGATGAAGCTGGGGCCGCGACTCCGCCGCCTGCCGGCGCAGCCGCCCCGGCTCCTGCACCCGGGGCTAGTCCGGCCGCAGCACCGGCACCTGCCGCTGCCGATGCATCGCCCGCGGCCGCAGCCAGTCCGGCTGCCGCCGTCGCGGCTGCGTCACCCGCTGCCTCCCCCGGCACTGTGGCCGGCGCACCTGCCACTCTGCCGCCCGCCGGCACTGATCCCGCCGCGAACGTGCCCACCTCGGCTCCGACCATGGTCGCGGACGCGCAAGCATTGACCGAAAGTGGCGACCCGCTCCCGTATACTGCCGCCTGGCATCACCGGCACCTCTACAACCCGCGGAGCATCGCGCAGGATTCCAACATGCCCGCGTATCGTTTCCTCTACGAGAAACGCCGGATCAGCGGGAAGGCTTCGCCAGATGCGCTCAATTTCGCCGGCGACACGGATGAAGAACCGGCGGCAGGCTGGGAGATCGTCCCGAGCTACGACGCCAAGTGTCTCGTTGCCTATCTCATGTCGCTCGATCAATCCCACGCTTTGAAGGAAGCCAAATCGCCGATCGCTCTGGCCGCTCCTGCGGCTTCGCCCGCCGCGGCCACGGAGGCAAAGAAATGAACGGCCAGCCACCAGAAAATCGGCCGCGCCAGGGAATGGATTACGGCGAAACCGAGGAAGTGCAGGAGACGCACGCCGCGATCTATCGGGAAAAAGTGGAGCCGCGCGTCGGACGCGAACCGCTCTCGCTCTGGCTGATTGCCACTTATGGCCTGGCGGTCTTTTTTGGCGGCGCCTATCTCGGTCGTTACGCGGGAAATTTCAGCGGCGACGGCCTCGACTACCTGGGCGGCGCGCCGCGCGTTATGGCCAAGGCCAGTGCCGGCGGCCCCGAACAGGCGGCAGAACTGACCCCGATGGAAAAGGGAAAGAAAATCTATTCTGCGAACTGCGCCACCTGTCACCAGGCCAATGGTGTCGGCGTTGCCGGGCAATATCCGCCCCTCGCCGGCTCGGAGTGGGTCGACGGCAGCACCAAGCGACTCGGAATGATTCTGCTCAAGGGCTTGCAGGGACCGCTCACGGTGAAGGGCCAGAAATACGGCTCCGCCGTCATGCAGCCTTGGGAGAAAACCTTGAACGATCAAAAGATCGCCGACGTCCTGACCTACATTCGCCAGGAGTGGGGAAACAAGGGCGCCCCGGTGGCGGCGGAAGGAATCGCCGCCTTGCGCAAGGAAATCGCCAGCCGCACAGAATCCTATACCGAGCCCGACCTGCTCGCAGTGCCGGAGGATGCTGATCTTCCCGGCGGCGCGCCTCCTGCGCCGGCAGATGGAGCTTCCACTCCCGGCGCGAATCCGCCGACTCCGAATCCGTAGGCAGGCTGCGGGCGAACCCGCCACGGACTCTTGCCCTACCCAAAGGCGCCGTTTACGGGCTGGGCTGCGCGCTCGCAGCCGGCGCAACCGTGGCCGATGACGTGTCCGCCGGCACCGGATTCACTTTCGCCTTGGCATTATCCGCGGCGTTCTCGGCCGCCGCTTTCGGCGTTAACGGCGCCGCTGCCTTGGCTGGCGCGGACGGTTTCATCAATTCCCGCCGCAGCGCCGAGTCCGGCGCGCCGCGGTGCGCGTAGAGGACGGAGAGAGCGAGCACGAGAACAAAGAAAATGCTGGCCAGCCAGGTCGTGATCGTGGTCAGCACCGTCGTGGTCTGGGCGCCGAAGATGTTCTCCGTCACGCCGCCGCCGAAGGCCGCGCCGAGGCCCTCGCTTTTCGGGCGTTGCATCAGAATGACGAGCATCATGAGCAAGGCCACGATCGCCTCGATCACGAGCAGAGAATTGATCAAAATGGTCATCGGGACGGGCAATATGGCCAATGCACGGGCTTTGTCCACGGCGAAGGCGCCGCCCGCCGATTTAGCGCACCGGCACCTTGCGATGGACCCAGACGCTGTTCACGATCCCGAGCCCAAACATGATCACGAGCGCGAACGACCCGCTGTAACTGATGAGCGGCAACGGCAAACCCGTGATCGGGACAATCGAGATCGTCATCCCGACATTCTGGAAGATGTGGGTGAATATGAGCGTGCTGATTCCTATGACCAATAAGAGACCGAACATGTCCGCCGCCTTGTAGGCGACGTAGAGACAGGTCAATAAAAGAAGCGCGAACGCGCTCAACAGCGCGATGCCGCCGATAAATCCCCACTGCTCGGCGACGGCGGAAAAGATGTAGTCGTTATGCACCGCGGTCGCGGGTAAAAAGCCAAGCTCGATCTGGGTGTTCGGCGCCTTGAATCCCTTGCCCGCCCAGCCGCCCGATCCGATCGCGATGAGCGATTGATTGATCGCCCAGGCCGAGCCTTGCCGGTCGATATCGGGATTGATGAACGCAGTGATCCGCTCCTGCTGGTACGGTTTGAGTCCCATGTAGGCGATGGGGATGAACGCCACCACGATCAGGACGATGCAGACCAGATAACGCAGCGGAATTCCGCCGACAAAAAGGAGCGCGAGCAGGACCGGGCCCCAGATGATGGTCTCGCCCAGATCCGGCTGCATCAGGATTAGCAGGCAGGGCGCGGCCGCGATCGCGCCGCACAAGGTCAGGCGCAGCATCGGGTGCATTTGTCGGAATTGGCTGAGAAAAAGCGCCACGACCATGATCCCGGCAATGACCGCCAGCTGTGCCGGCTGGAAATTGATCGGCCCAAGCTGCAGCCAGGAACGCGAACCATAGACCTTGGTTCCGATAAAGCGGGTCAGGATAAGAAAGAACAGGCCGGCCAGATACATCGGCAAGGCGCCCCATTTGACCCAGCGGTAATCGACCAGACTCGCGACCATAAAGGCGGCGAAGCCGATCGCGACCCAAGTGGCCTGCTTGCGCCAGAATTCCGTCGCGACTGGGTCCGGACGCATGTAAGTAGCGCTGTAAATGGCGATTACGCCGAAAACTGCCAGCGCCAGCATATTGACCAGGAGGAGCCAGTTCAGCCCGAGGAGTTTTCGCAAAAAAGGCGTCATAAGTCAGCAGATTTCGACCCGGAAAAGCGTAAGATGGCGCGCTCACCCGTCGAAGTCCAGCCTCAGTCCGCAGCGTGGCCTTTTAAAATTTTATCCCATTGAGTCCGAGAGATTTACAATCCTCGGGCCGGATTGGTAGGATGCTGGTCCTTGTCAGCCCCGGACCCGCAATCTAGACTGATACCCGTTCCCCACCGCAGCGGAGGATTTTCGATGGCGAAGAAAAAGGCAAAACGAAAAGCGGCCCGACCGACGCTGCCAATGCAGCGCCACCTCAATCTTCGTCATGAAGGTCGCCGTTTTGATTTACAGGCAATCTTCGAGCGCGTGAATGCGCGCCATTTCCGCGGACGTCTGCGCGGTTACAAAGTGGTCTGGGGTCGGCGGCGCAAGGAACGGCCGCGCGAATATTTCATCTTCGGTTCGATCCAGGAAGAAGATCGCGTTATTCGCATTCATCCGCTGCTCGATCAGCCGTTCGTACCGCGCTGGTTTCTCGAGTATGTGCTTTATCACGAGATGCTGCACTCGGTCGTGCCCGACGAAACCGATTCCGCCGGACGGCGCCGCATTCACACCGCGGAATTTTATCGGCGCGAGAAAGCTTTCCCGCGTTATCGCCGCGCCCGGCAGTGGGAAGATGACAATCTCGCCCGCTTCTTGCGCTAGCGAAAATCCCCTAACGAACTTCCACGGCCGCCGGCCGGTCGTTCAACTCAGACGGCGAGGGTGTCGTTGCTACGTTCTTCTTGATGAGGTACCAGAGCGCGGTCGCGAGCAGGAGGGAGGTCAGTTTCGCGGCCCAGTTGTTCAGGATCAGCTTCTTCATGGTGACGATGGAGTAAGACTTCGCCCAGCCGCTGCCGGAACGTCTCGGGAGTGAAGTTACGCTCGATCCGGCGCCGGTAACAGATCGAAATCGCGCCCGTCTCCTCGGAAACCACGACCGCGACCGCGTCGGATTCCTCGGTGATGCCGAGCGCCGCGCGATGCCGCAGGCCAAGGCTGCGGTCGAGCGTTTCACGCTGGCTGACGGGGAAAATGCAGGCGGCGGCGGCGATTCGGCCATTGCGCACAATCACCCCGCCATCATGCAGCGCCGATTTCGGGTGAAAGAGCGTGAGCAGGAGCTCGGTCGAGAAGGCGGCATCCACGATCACGCCGGTCTCCTCGTAAATTTTAATCGAGGTGTCGCGCTCGATCGCGATCAGCGCGCCGAACTGTTTGTTCGAAAGCTGCGTCACCACTTCGGCCAGGTCGTGCACCGTCTCGCGCTTCTCGCTCGTCAGGGAAAAGATGGGATGCCCGCCCAGCTCGGCCAGGGCGCGGCGCAGCTCCGGTTGAAAGATCACCACCAGCGCGACCGCGAGGAAAACGGAAAAGCTCCGGATGATGAAGCTGATCACGACCAGGTTCAGGAGTTGGGAAATCAGGATGAGGGTGAGGAAGACGATCGCCATGCCCGTCAGCACCTTGGCCCCGCGCGTCCCGCGGAAGTAGAGGTAGCCGTAGTAAATGACGACGCTCAGGAGCAGGATCTCGACGGCGCTGCGCCATTTTTCGAAAAGGATCTGGACGATTTGTTCGATCATCGGGCGGCGGCGAGCAGGGCTTCGGTTGTGCGCAGGGCGGTGGCGTTCGTGGCCACCTCGTGCACCCGGACCACATCGGCGCCGCGCGCCCGCAGTAGTGAAGTGAGCGCGACGGTGGCGCTGGCGCGGTCGCCCGAGGGGCCGGAAATCTTGCTCAGGAACGACTTACGCGAGACGCCGACGACGAGTGGGCGGTTCTCCACGCGAAGCCGGGGCAGATTGGCAAGCAACTCGAGGTTGTGGTCGACAGTTTTGCCAAATCCGATTCCCGGATCGAAGGCGATGCAGTTGGGCTCCACACCACAGCGTACCGCCTGCGCAAATTGCTGTCGAAAAAAATCGCCCACTTCGGCCACGACATCGGCATAAGTCGGGTTGGCCTGCATCGTCCCGGGCGTGCCCTGCATGTGCATGATGATCACGGCTGCGCCTTTCTCGGCCGCCAGCGGTAGCATGGCGGAATCGCCGCGCCCACCGCTCACATCGTTGATGATGGAAGCGCCCGCCTCCAGCGCCGCCCGCGCCACGGCCGCTTTTGAAGTATCGATCGAAAGATGCGGCTGAATGGAACCGGCGAGTTCGCGGATGACAGGGAGCACGCGTTCCATTTCTTCGTCGGGTGAAACGGGCCTGGCTCCGGGGCGGGTCGACTCTCCACCCACGTCGACGATGTCGGCCCCGTTCCGCGCCATGTCACGGCCGTGTTTGACCGCGGCCTGCGTGGCAAAGAATTCGCCGCCGTCGGAAAAGGAGTCGGGCGTCACATTCAGGACGCCCATGACGAGGGCGCGCTGTGTGAGGTCGAGGACGTTTCCATCCACCTTCCAAAGCACTGCCGGCATCACGCTTCAGACTATCACAGCCGGAATTTTATTCGACTAACGACCGCGTTTTCAAAATGTCGGCTTTCAATCAGCCTGCTTTCTTCGATGATCGCACTTCGACATGAAACGCGAAGCTGATACGAAACAACGAATCCTCGCCCTTCTCGGCGCGCCAAAATATCGGCCGCTCGACAAGGAGGAGCTGGCCCGCGCTCTTGGCTTCAAAAGCGAGAAGCGGAGTGATCTCAAGTCGGCCTTGCGCGAACTGGAGCAGGCCGGGGAGATCGCGCGCATTCGCAAAAACCGCTACATCCTCCCAGGAGAAGCCGATCTCGCTACCGGGAAGTTGCAGATTCACCAGTCTGGCTTCGGCTTTCTCACCCGCGAAGGCTCCGACCAAGGCGACATCTTTATTTCCGCGGAAAACACCGGGACCGCAATGAACGGCGACCGCGTCGTCGCCCGGATCACGCGCGACGCGAACTACGCCCGCGCCCGGAGCGGGAGCAATCGCCCCGAAGGCCGCATCATCCGCATCCTGGAACGGGCCCACGACACCATCGTCGGCACGCTCCAGCAAACCCGGAACTTTTTTTACGTCGTGCCGGACGATCCCCGCATCGTCCACAACGTTTACGTCAAGCCCCGCCCGCTTCCCGGCGCGCCCCGCCCGCCGCAGCCGGACGACAAGGTTGTCGTTAGGCTGGAGCCGTGGGAATCGCGCCACGTCAATCCCGAGGGCGAAATCATCGAGCTCCTCGGTCGCGCCAGCGATCCCGGGATCGACATGCTCTCGATCATCCGGAAGAACAATCTGCCGATCGAGTTTCCCGACGCTGTCTCGGGTGAGGCCGATGCCATTCCGGAAACAGTCGATCCCAACCGCCATGGCGAACGGGAGGACCTGCGCAAGAACTTCATCGTCACGATCGATCCCGACGACGCGCGCGATTTCGACGACGCGATCAACGTCGAGCAATTGCCGAACGGCGATTGGGAACTCGGCGTGCACATTGCCGACGTCTCGGCTTACGTCACGCCGGGGAGCGCGCTCGATAAGGAGGCGCTGAAGCGCGGAAACAGTGTTTACCTGGTCGACCGCGTCATCCCGATGTTGCCCGAACGCCTGAGCAACGGCGTTTGCAGCCTGAATCCGAATGTCGTTAGGCTGACGCATTCGGTTTTCATTCGCTTCGCCAAAAACGGCGCTCCACGGAGCGCGCGTTTCGCTCGCACCATCATCCAGAGCGCCCGTCGCCTGACCTACAAGGAGGCCTACGCGATCCTGCAAAAGCCGGCGCATGACGAGCTTTCTCGTCGCCTGCATACCACCTGGGAGCTGGCTTCGATCCTGCGCCGCCGGCGTTTCGTCCATGGCTCGCTCGATCTCGATTTCCCGGAGGTGAAAGTGATTGTCGATCGCGCCACGGGCCGTCCGCTGCGGCTGGAACGGATCGAGAACGACGAATCGCATCAGCTCGTCGAGGAATTCATGCTCGCGGCCAACGAAGCAGTCGCGAGCGAGCTTAAGAACCGGCTCGTCCCGACCGTCTATCGGGTGCACGAAACGCCCGACCCCGACAAACTGACTGAATATCGCGATTTCGTGATCAGCTACGGCTTCAACGCCGGCGACCTCACAAACCGCAAAGAGCTGCAACGCCTCCTCGAATCGTTCCGCGGCAAACCGGAAGAGCAGGCGCTAAAGATCGGCCTTCTGAAAAGCCTGAAGCGCGCGCGCTACGCGATCCAGCCGCTCGGCCATTTCGGCCTTTCGAAAAACAACTACACCCATTTCACCAGCCCGATTCGGCGTTACGCCGATCTCGTCGTCCATCGCACCCTGGCCGATCGTGACGGCAAACGCGGCGTTCGTCGCGGCGCGGGCGAATTGGCCGGCGTTGCCGAGCATATCTCCGCCACCGAGCGCGTCGCGGCCGAGGCGGAAAACGAGTCGGTGAAAATGAAAAAACTCGAGTTTCTCCAGCTCCAGTTGAGCGAAAAAAACCCGCAGGTTTTCCGCGCCGTCGTGCTTGAGGTGCGCAACTACGGGCTCCTCATCGAGCTGCCCGATGTCCTGCTCACCGGCCTGGTCCACGTCTCTTCGCTCAACGACGACTTCTACGTCTTCGATGGCACCCGCCGGCGTCTCATCGGCCGGCAATCGAAACGCGTCCTCGCTGTTGGCGATGTCCTCAAAGTGGTGGTGGCGCGGATCGATGTCTTCAAGCGCCAGGCCGACTTCGCCATCGTGAGCGAGGGACCGCCGAGGTCGAACATGGCCGGCGCCAAACGAGACGCTCCTCCCGCCAGGAGAAGACGCCGCTCTCGTTAGAGCAAGACTCCGTCGAGCCGGGCGGGTCGCGCCAACGCCGTGCACGCCCCCCAAAAATTTTGCTTCCCATTCGGTTGGACGGAGGACTAACATCCGCGCCGTCCCAATGGATAGCATCATCGAATCAAGAGAGTTGCAGATCGAAAGAAAATTGTTCTCGATCGACCTGCGCGAGAACGGCCGGGGCAAGTTTCTCCGCATCACCGAAGACAGCCAGGGCCATCGCAATGTCATCATCGTTCCAATGTCGGGGGTCGACGATTTCGCCGACGCGATCGATGACGTGCTCGCTTCTGAACCGGCGCCGCAGGACTAGGCTCGGGTAGGGCGAGACTCTGTCGAGCCGGGGCCAAACTTCGGCTGGCCGCGACCCGGCGCGAGCCTCGTTGACACTCTTCCCTCGCGCCTTAGCGTGCGCTTCCAGCGCGAACCAAAAATTTTCTCATGGCCACGAACACCAAATCATCCCGCTCCAAAGCTTCCGCGAAACCCAAGTCAGCCAAGGCGAAACGCAACGTCTACTATTTCGGCGACGGCAAAGCCGACGGCGCGGGGAGCATGAAGCCGCTCCTCGGCGGCAAAGGCGCCAACCTCGCGGAGATGACTCGCATCGGGTTGCCGGTGCCTCCGGGGTTCACGATCACGACCGAGGTTTGCACTTACTTTTCCGAGAACAAAGGCGGCTATCCGAAAGGCCTTGAGGCCGAAGTCGAAGCCGCGCTCGCCAAGGTCGAGAAATCAGTCGGCAAAAAGCTCGGCGACAAGCAGCGCCCGCTTCTGCTTTCCGTCCGTTCCGGCGCGCGCGATTCCATGCCCGGAATGATGGATACGATCCTGAATCTCGGGATGAACGATACCGTGGTCGAGATCGTGGCCAAGGCGACCGGCAACCCGCGTTTTGCCTGGGATTCGTATCGTCGTTTTCTGCAAATGTACGGCGACGTCGTGATGGGCGTGCAGAAACGCGCGGGCGAAGATCACGACCCATTCGAAAGCGTGATCGAGCACATCAAGGATGCGCGCTACGGCAATCACAATTTCCCCGACGTCCAGCTTTCGGTCGACGACCTGAAAGAGATGGTGCAACGCTTCAAGGACCTGATCAAAGAGCGTACCGGTAAATCGTTTCCGCAGGATCCACGCGCGCAATTGTGGGGCTCGATCAGCGCGGTCTTCGGTTCCTGGAATAACGACCGCGCCGTGGTGTATCGGCGCAAATACGGCATCCCGCACGATTGGGGCACGGCGGTCAATGTGCAGACGATGGTCTTTGGCAACATGGGCGACACCAGCGCGACCGGCGTGGCGTTTACGCGCGATCCGGCGAGCGGCGAGAAAGTTTTCTACGGCGAATATCTCATCAACGCCCAGGGCGAAGACGTCGTCGCCGGCGTGCGGACGCCGCACCCGATCGCGAAACTGGCCGACGAGATGCCGGCCGCGCACAAGGCGCTGATGAAAGTGCGCGCGCTGCTCGAGAAACATTTCAAGGACATGCAAGACCTCGAGTTCACAGTCGAGGACAACCGCCTCTACATCTTGCAAACCCGCAACGGCAAACGGACCGGCCTCGCTGCGGTCCGGATCGCGGTCGAGATGGTCGATGAGCGCCTGATCACGAAGGAAATGGCGATCAAACGCATCCCGGCCGATTCGCTGGCGCATTTGCTCGCGCCGATTTTCGATCGCAAGTCGATCGCCTCCGCCAAGAAAATCGCGAGCGGACTTCCGGCCGGCCCGGGCGCGGCGTCGGGTCACGTGGTGTTCAGCGCGGAAGAAGCGGTCCGCCGCTCCGAACGCGGCGACAAAGTGCTGCTCGCGCGCGTCGAGACTTCGCCGGAAGATCTGCGCGGCATGATCGCGGCCGAGGGCATTCTCACTTCGCGCGGCGGCGTTTCCTCGCACGCGGCGCTGGTCGCGCGGCAGATGGGCAAAGTTTGTGTCTGCGGCGCGTCGGGAGTGGAGATCGACTATAAGAAACGCACCCTGACCGCGAGCGGCGTGACGTTAAAGGAAGGCGATTATCTTTCGATCGACGGCACCGCGGGAGAAGTCTTCGCGGGCGAGGTGACGACCGCGCCGTCCGAGATCGTGCAGGTGCTGGTCGATGGCTCGCTCGACGCGAAAAAAAGCGCCACCTACCAGCAATACGCCAAGCTCATGAGCTGGGTCGATAAAACGCGCCAACTCGATGTCCGCACCAATGCCGACACGCCCGAGCAGGTGGAGAACGCGATCGCGTTCGGCGCCAAGGGCATTGGCCTTTGCCGGACCGAGCACATGTTTTTCGAAGGCGACCGGATCGACGCGATGCGCGAAATGATCCTCGCTGAAACCAAAGAGGCGCGGGTCAAGGCGCTGGCAAAATTGCTTCCGTACCAGCGGAAAGATTTTGCCGGCATTTTCAAGGCGCTCGATGGCTACCCGGCCACGATTCGTTTTCTCGATCCGCCGCTGCACGAATTTTTGCCTAACGAAAAGGAACAGCAGGCGGAGCTGGCCAAGAAAATCGGCATCTCGGCCGAGACCATCGCCCGTCGCGTCCGCGAGCTGCATGAATTTAATCCCATGCTCGGTCATCGTGGCTGCCGGCTCGGGATCAGTTTCCCGGAAATCTCCGAGATGCAGGCCCGCGCCGTTTTCGAAGCCGCCGCCGAAGTGCAGAAGAAGGGCAAAAAAGTCCGACCCGAGATCATGATTCCGCTCGTCGGTTTCCCGAGAGAATTGAAGCTGCAACTCGACATCGTGCATCGCGTCGCGGCTGAGGTGGCGAAGGAAAAGAAAACGAAATTCAACTATCTCGTCGGGACGATGATCGAGATTCCGCGTGCCGCCCTGGTGGCGGACGAGATCGCGAAAGACGCGGAATTCTTCAGCTTCGGCACAAACGACCTGACGCAGACCACGCTCGGGATGAGCCGCGACGATTCCGGCAGTTTCCTGCCCGCCTACGCGGAGCTGGATATTGTTCCTAACAATCCCTTTGCTTCGATCGATCAAAAAGGCGTGGGGCGCCTGATGGAAATCGCGCGCGATCTCGGACGCAAGACGCGCCCCGATATCAAGCTCGGCATCTGCGGCGAACACGGCGGTGAACCTTCAAGCGTGAAGTTCTGCCATCGGCTCGGGCTCGCCTACGTCAGCTGCAGTCCGTTCCGCGTGCCGATCGCGAAGCTGGCCGCGGCCCAGGCCGCGCTCGAATCCTAACGCGAAGAAATCTGCGCCTACGTCACGCCCTGGGTCTGGTTCCAGCGCGCGGCGTAGGCGACGAGCTCGGCCGCGCTCGTGACCTTGAGTTTTTCGCGAATGTGCGAGCGATGCACCTCGATCGTCTTTGGGCTGAGATGCAGGGCCTGGCCGATCTCCTTCATCGTTTTCCCCTGGCCGATGAGTTGAAAAACTTCCAGCTCGCGATCGCTGAGTCCTTCGAGCGGCGAATCCATTGTCACGCGCCCGGAAAACTTTTCCAGGAGACGCCCGGTGACTTTTTCGCTGACCGCAATCTCGCCCCGCAACACGCGCCGCATCGCTTCGATCAACTTGTCGCCGCCTTCCTGTTTCCGGATGTAACCGCGACCGCCGGCGCGGAGAACACGATCGGCGTAGAGTGACTCGTCGTGCATCGACATGACGAGGATGAGGAGATCGGGCTGAAAGACGCGCGCATCCTTGATGAATTCGATCCCGTTTTTGCCTGGGAGCGTGATGTCGACCAGGACGAGGTCGGGCTTCAATTTGCGCAGCGCTTCGAGGCCCTCGTTTGCGGTCGAGGCGGTGCCGCAGATGGAAAGATTCTCCGCCTGCTCGATGATCTCAGCCACGCCGTCACGCACCATGACGTGGTCGTCGATGATGAGGACGCGCTTTTCCTTGGAGGCGGGCGCGGGTTTGGAAGCCTTCTTTTTCATTGATTGAACGGGAACGTGGCGGTGACGGTGGTTCCCCGGCGCGGTTTGGATTGCACCGAGACGTCTGCGCCGATCATGCCGGCGCGATAAGCGATCGTGCGCAATCCCATCCCGTGCGAGCGCTCTTTTTCGACGATGAAACCAGCTCCATTATCGTGAATCGTGAGCGTGCCTTTGCCACCGCGCCTCTCGAGCGAGACGAGCATTTTCGTCGGACGCCCGTGTTTGAGCGCGTTGTTGATCGCCTCCTGCGCGATGCGGTAGAGATGCGTCGCGCGCATGGCGTCAGTCACCGGGATGTCGCCTTTGCTTTTGAATTGGCAGTCGATTCCAAAAAGCTGCCGCATGCCTGCGATCAACTCCTGCAACGCGGAGCCGAGACCGTTCGCCTCCAGCGCGACCGGGGAAAGCCCGCGGGCCAGCATCCGGGTGCGATCGATCGCCTCGCTCACCCGGGCGCCGATCTTCTCCACCCGTTCCGAGACCCCGGCGGCGGGAATTTTGCCTAACGAATTCCGGAGCGCGTCGCAGGAGAAACGAATCCCGGCGAGGCGCTGGCAAAGATCGTCGTGCAGATCGGCTCCGATCCGGCGCTGCTCGTGGTCGCTGATCTCGAGGATTTCCTGTTCGAGGCGTTTACGCTCAGTGATGTCGCGCACCAGGCCGGTGAAGATGCGCCGCTGGCCGACGTTGGCCGCGCTCACCGCCAGGTCCATCGGGAATTCCGACCCGTCCTTGCGTCGCCCGCGCACTTCGCGGCCGATCCCGATGATGCGGCGCTCGCCGGTCTTGTGGTAGTGATCGAGATAGCCGTCGTGTTCGGAGCGGTACGGCTCCGGCATGAGCATCGAGACATTGTTGCCAATCACTTCCTCGGCGGCATAACCGAAGATGCGTTCGGCCGCGGGATTGATCGTCTCGACGATGCCGCGTTCATCGATCGTGATAATGCCGTCGACCGCGGTGTCGACGATCCCGCGCAGACGCGCCGCGGTATCGAGAAGCTCGCTCTCAAATTGCAAACGCGAGATGGCGGTGGCGAGGATGTTGCCGATCGATTCCAGAAAGCGCACTTCCTCCGAGCTGAAGACGCGAAGCACTTTGCTGTCGACGCCGAGGACGCCGAACGCCCCGGTGCGACCGGGAACGACCACCGCCATGCTGCTGACCACGCCGCGGTCGCGCATGAATTTCGGCAGGCTCAAGCGCCGGTCGCGCCGCACATCGCCGATGATGATCGGCTGGTTTAATTGCAGGGCGCGGCCCATTGGGGTTTTTTCGTTGACCGCGATTTCGATCGAACCGACATCTCCTGGCCGCCAGCCCGCACCGGCGCAGAGCCGCATCGATTTTCCGTCAGGCGGAAGGGCAAAGATGGCGCTGAAGTCGACGTTCATGTTCTCGCGCAGGATGTGGGCGGCATCGTCGAACACGGTCTGGATGTTGCGGGCCTGGAGCGCGTCGAGACTGAAGCGAGCCGAGACCGCTTGTTCGCGCGCATGCCGTTCCAGTTGCGCGGCGGGACCGCTGCCCTCGCGCCGCGGCGGCGTTTTCGATTGGGGGCGTGGCGCTCGGCGGGGTTTCGTCATTTCTTTCGCGGCCATTCCATCAGGTTGCCCTAAGTCTGCCCGGCCTTCCGTTGCCGCACAAGAAAAGGCAAGAATCTCGCAAGCGATGCACGGACAAGTCCCTTCGACGCATTCACCCTGAGCCAGTTAGATCATGGTGAAGAGAAAGAAAGAGACGGCGGCGCGGGAGCAGTTGCAAAATCTGCTGGTGCCGGTCGATTTTTCCCCGGCTGCCATCGGGGCGGTTCGTTATGCTGCGGCGCTGGCGGCGCGACATCGATCGAATATCGTCCTGCTCCATGTCACGACCGAGGGCGAACCTCCGCAGGCAAGCGAGCGGGCGAAAAAGAAACTGACCCGGCTCTGCGCCAAGGAGGGAATGGCGGGGGATCGCTGTCGGCTGCTCGTTCGGGTTGGGGTTCCGTTTTTCGAAATCACCAAAGCCGCGAGTGTGACCGACGCCGATCTGATCGTTCTTGGCCGGTGCATGCAGACACCGACCGACGGCGGCGGCGATGGGCACACCCTGGAACGAGTGGTGCGCTATGCCCGATGTTCGGTCCTGCTCGTGAGCCAGGAGGGCGGTGATCCGGGCCTCGCGCGACCGGGTCGCGTAAGGGATTTCTCTTATTCCCGATAGGGCCTCGCCCCCGTCGCGATCGCTGGATCGTCCTCATTGGCTGTGGTTTAGAGCAGCCGGATCTTTAGGCATGTCACAACACGCCGCTTCCACACAAGTATCCACTACGACTGACGACCGGAAATTGGTCGAAGCCCTGCGACGCTCCAAGGTTTATCGCCAATACGAAAAGGCCTTCACCGAATCGACCGGGTTGCCGCTCGCCCTGCGGGCGGTGGAATCCTTCGACCTGCCTTTTCATGGCCAAAAGAACGAGAATCCATTTTGTGCTTCGCTCGCCGATCGCAAGGGAGCCTGCACCTTTTGCCTGCAGACCCAGGAACGGCTCGGCCACCTGGAGGGAACGCAACCTCACAGCGTGCAATGCCCCTTCGGCCTGACGGAGACGCGCGTTCCGGTGCGAGTGGGCGATCGCCTGCTCGGCCATCTTTATGTTGGACAGGTTTTCACCCGGTCGCCGCAGGTCGCCGCTTTCAAGAAAACTCTGCGCCGGCTTTTTCCCGCGGGTGTCCCTAACGAAAAACAATTGACCGCGGCCTGGAAGAAATCGCCGCTGCTTCCGGCGGAGAAATATCAGGCGACCGTCCTGCTCCTCACCTTTTTCGCAAACCAGCTTTCGTCGCTCTGCAATCAAATCGTGCTCGAGGAGGAAAACGCCGAGCCCGGAATTGTCACTCGGGCGCGGGAATTCATCGCGGCGCATAAAACGGAACCGCTCACGCTCGCCAAGGTGGCGCAGGCGGCGGGAGCCAGCGTCTTCCATTTCTGCAAAGTCTTTCACAAATCGACTGGCCTGAGCTTCACCGACTATGTGGCGCGGGCGCGGATGGAAGATGCGCGCACCGGTCTGCGTAACCCCGCGCGGCGGATCAGCGAGATCGCCTACGACGTCGGCTTCCAGTCGCTCACGCAGTTTAACCGCACCTTTAAGCGCATCTTTGGCCAATCCCCGACCGCGTATCGCGCAAAGATTGCCAGCCGCGATCTGCTCGCGGCCTGATGCGGAAAAATCGGAGGCAAGAAATGATGCAATTTAGGCAAGCAACGGGGAGTCAGCCGGGCGGCGGCGCGGCAAATTTCCTCATGAAGACGCGCTCGCTCCAAAACATTTTAGTCCCGGTCGACTTTTCGCCGATGTCGTCCGAAGCCATCGCGGCGGCGAAGACCCTGGCGGAGGAGACTGGGGCGAAGGTTCATCTCGCCCACGTTCATCACGCCCAATATCCAGTCGGGTTTCGCGGTCCGGTGCTTTCGCGGAGCGAACACGCCGTTTCTTTCGAGGAGCATCGCAAAGAGGCCCTCGCCGAGGATCTGCAGGAGCTGGTGCGCCGCCACGGCCTGGCCCGGACAAGCGCGGTTCACCTCTGCGAGGGCGCCTCTGTTTATCGCGAGATCTGCCGGCTCGCCCAGCGCATCCCGGCGGATCTCATCGTGATGCCGACGCACGGCCGCACGGCCCTCGGGCATGTTTTTCTCGGCAGCACTGCCGAGCGCATCGTCCAGCATTCGCCCTGCCCGATCCTGGTTACGCGGGCCCGGGGGAAGAAATCCGCGCCGGCAAAAAAAGCGGTGGGCAAGGAGCAGGTGATTTTGGTTCCGGTCGATTTTTCCAGCGCCTCAGTTGAAGCGCTGGAGTATGCGATCGCGTTCACCGCCGGCACGCCGGTCAAACTGATCATCCTGCACGTGATCGACCTCGGCGATGCGCTCTCCACCGACGGATTGGGCGTTTACCGGCTTTCCGACGTGCGCGATGTCGCGCGCGAGCAAGCGGAGCGGGAGATGGCTGCCCTGCCGGAACGGGTCGGGCTGGAGAAGGTCAGGTTCGAAACCTCGATCAGAAACGGCAAGCCGGTCTCGGAAATCTGCGCGCTCGCCGAGGAACGCAACGTCGACCTGATCGTCGCTTCCACCCACGGCCGCACCGGTCTGGAGCATCTCCTGATCGGGAGCGTCGCCGAACAGGTGGTGCGCCATGCCGCTCAATCCGTTCTCGTAGTGCCTTCCCATCCCGCGGCCCGGGCCACGGGCCTCGCCCGCGTCGTTAGGCGCGGCCGCTCCAAGACGCTGGGGAAGGCCGGCCAAACGATTCTTACCGGCAGCTCCACCGCCGGTCTTGCCGGAGTCAGACTATGAAAAACACGACCATTAAAACGATCCTCGTGCCGATCGATTTTTCCGAGTTATCGGGTGAGGCGATCGCGACCGCAAAAGACCTGGCGCGGCGCTTTGGCGCGTCGATTCACCTTGCCCATGTGCACGAGTTTCCCTTTGCGCCGGCCTTGCCCGGGCCGGTTCCCGTCTCCATCCTGGCATACCGGGATGACGCCGCCACGCGCCGCATGCGCCGGTTGCACGGTCTGGCGAAACGAAACAATCTGGCCTCGGAAGACAGCCATTTTCTCGTCGGCGCCCCGACCTTCCGCGAAATCTGCCAGCTGGCCCGTGAGATCGAGGCGGACCTGATTGTCATGCCGACCCATGGCCACACCGGCCTGGCGCGCTTTCTCGGCGGCAGCACCGCGGAACGCATCGTGCAGCACGCGCCCTGTCCGGTCCTGGTCGCGCGCCGGGCCGCCCGGCCTGCGCGGCCCAAGGGTGGTGGAAAACTCAGCATCGATACGATTCTGGTTCCGGTCGATTTCTCGCAGCCGTCTTTCCAGGCGCTCGAGTATGCCATCGAGTTTGCCGGAAAAGTCGCGGCCCGGCTTCTGGTCTATCACGCCGTGTCGTTAGGCGACGCCTTCACCGCCGATGGCTACGCCATGTATGATCTCTCGGCGCTGGAGCGGGCCGCGCGCGAGGACGCGGAGGAGCAGATGCAGAAATTCGTCGCGCTGGCCAAGTTTGGTCGCGTTGCTTACGAGACCATCGTGACTACTGCCGCGCCCATCGCCGGCATCTGCGCGCTGGCGGAAGAGCGCGGCGTCGATTTGATTATCACCCCCACCCACGGGCGGACGGGTTTCAAGCACCTCCTGATGGGAAGTGTCGCTGAACTGGTGGTGCGTCACGCCAAGCGTCCCGTGCTGGTGGTTCCGACGCACCCGGACGTGCGGCTTACCCGCCTAACGAAAATATCTGATCCCGCCTCGCGGTCGGCCCCGCCCGCCGGGAAAAAGCGCGCGCTTGTCCGGGGCGAGGGAGTGAAAAAGAGAAAACGCCAACTGGTCGCAAACGCTCTCCCGAAGCGACGGAAGACGAACCGTTTTCGTGAGTCGCACGTCGTCCCATCATCCTCATGAAAACCCTACGCGCACAGGGCGAACCGCCCGTCAGACAAGTCCGACGCAGTGAAACCGCGCTGCCGGGAGACTCTCTTCGGATCAAAACCATCCTGGTTCCGCTGGATTTCTCGGAAGCTTCCCTGCGAGCGTTGAAGTTCACCATCGGCCTGGCGGAAAAGTTCGGGGCTGCAATTCATCTCGCTCACGTGCAGCCGACGGACGAGCTGACGGCTGTCGCGCGGGCGGGTCATTTCATGCTCGATTGCGCCGACGCGATTGCGCTCATGCAGGATCGGCTGGCCGAGATCCAAAGCGAGCAGCACGCTCCTTTCTGGCCCGATCACTGTCATGTTCTTTCCGGCCGCCCCTATGAGGAAGTGTGCAAACTGGCTGGCGAGCTCGAGGCCGACCTGATCGTCCTGCCGACGCGCGGTTACAGCGGTCTCAAGCACATTGTTCTCGGGAGCACGGCGGAAAGGATTGTCCGCTTCGCGCCTTGCCCGGTCCTTGTTTTGCACGGCGCAGAATATCGCGCGGGCGCGGCCGGCGAGGCGACGGGGCTGGCGCCTTTCAAGGTGCGCAAGATTCTTGTGCCGGTCGATTTCTCGAAAGCGTCGCTCGCCGGTGTTCGCTACGCCGCCCGTCTGGCGCGGGACACGGGCGCTACTTTGCGGCTGCTCCATGTCGTCTTTCCTTTCGCCCAGGTTTTCGGAATCGACCGCGTCGGGGCCAGCGCCAAGTCGGTCATCGAGAGCGCCACCGAGACCGCAGAAGAGGAGATGACGGTCCTGACGGCGGCGAAGTTCCTGCGCGGGGTGAATTGTGAAACAGAGATCCGGGTCGGGGCCGCTGTCGATCTGATTTCCGGTGAAAGCAGCCGGCCCGAAATCGATCTCCTCGTGCTTTCGACTCACGGACGCACTGGTTTCAAGCGCGCGCTGCTCGGCAGCGTGGCCGAGCATATTGTTCGTTACTCGGAGTGCCCGGTCATCGCGGTCCCATGCCGGTTCCGTCACTAGCAGTCAGCGCAGAGCCGAGGGCGACGGAGCAATCTCCCGTCGTCGAGTTGCGAAGCGTGTGCCTTAGCTTCGGCGAGAAAAAGATTCTCGACGCAATCTCTCTCGTCGTTCCGGCCCAGGAACGCCTCGTCATTATCGGCCAGAGCGGAATGGGCAAGACAACGATTCTGCGCCTCGTTCTCGGAGTCATCCAGCCGGATCGCGGCCAGGTCTTGTTCGAAGGCAGGGATATCGCGGGCCTGACGGCGACCGAGTTGCAACAGATTCGGTCGCGCATCGGAATGGTTTACCAGGACGCCGCGCTCCTCAGTTCCTCCAGCGTGCGGGAAAACCTGGCTCTGCCCCTGCAGGAGTTGACTCGAAAGACGGCCGGTGAGATCGACCGCATCGTGGACGAGAAACTCGCGCTTGTGGAGATGAGCGGAGAAGGCAGCACCATGCCCTACGAACTGAGCGGCGGCATGCGCAAGCGCGTCGGTCTCGCCCGCGCGCTTGTCATGGAACCGCAGTTGATCCTCTTCGACGAACCAACTCAGGGCCTCGATCCGGTGGTGAGCGCGGTGATCGATAAATTGATCGTCGACCTGACCGAGCGCTCGAAAGTGACTTCCATTATTGTGACCCATCTTATGGATAGCGCGTTCCGCGTCGCGACCCGGATGGCGATGCTTCATCGCGGTCAAATCGTGGCCGCCGGAACTGCGGCGGAAATGCGCGCCACCAGTAACCCGTTTGTCGTCCAGTTTCTTAGTGGCAGTACGGAAGGCCCAATGCTCGAGCGGAGCAAGTATCACCTGCTTTCGCCGGCGGAATGACGGAAGAATAACTCGTGCAAGCGAGCTCGAGATCACCGTCAACCAGTGCGGGCTTACTCTTGTTCCGGGGACGCGGCCCTGAGCTGGAAGTGTTACTCGTGCATCCGGGTGGACCGTTTTTTCAAAAGAAAGACGACGGGGCATGGAGCATTCCGAAAGGAGAGGCGGGACCGGAAGAAGACCTCTTGGACCGGGCGAAGATCGAATTTGAAGAGGAGATCGGATTCATCCCGGCCGGGATGTTTCAGTCGTTAGGCTCGATCAAACAGAAAGGCGGCAAGACCGTGCACGCCTGGGCGGTGGAAGGCGATTTCCCTCTTTCCCATCAAATCAACTCGAACTCCTTCGAGATGGAATGGCCGCCGCACTCTGGCCGGCGCCAGGCCTTCCCGGAAATCGATCGTGCGGAATTTTTCCGTGAGGAAGTTGCGCGACAAAAGATCAATCCCGCGCAGGCAGAGTTACTCGACCGGCTCGGCACCTTTTTAAAGGAATAGAACGCTGTTCCACGACCCAAGAAAAGTCTTTAGCCCGGCTTCGACTGCTGCCCCGCCAGCTGCAGTAACACCGCCTTCACCGTGTCGACGACCGTGGCGCTGGTGCTGGCTCGGATCAGATGTGGCGCCATCTCGAGGGGCGGCTCGTAGGCCGCCGAGAGTCTTTCGAGGTCTTCGAGACGCGCGTCCGAAATTTCCGCCCGGTTTTTTTCCCGCGACTGAAGCCGGCTCCTGACTTCCGCCTCGTCGGCGACGAGCTCGATCACCTGAAGACGAACACCAGCCTTGCGACGTTCGCTTTGCAACAGGTCACGCTTTGTTCGGCTTGAAAAGGTCGCATCGAGGATGACGCCGCTGTGCAGCGCAAGGGCGCCGAGTCCCTCTTCGATGAGCCTGGCGTAAGTCTGTGTGGTTACTTCCTTCGAGTAAACTTTACCGCGCAATTCCGGCGCAGTCCGCTTCATCAGGGACACGCCGGCGAGCGTCTTGCGCGTTCGATCCGAAGAGAAGACCGGCCAATCCAATTCGTTGGCGAGCTGCTGCGCGACCGTGCTTTTGCCCGTCGCGATCCGGCCCATCACGACCACGACCATCGGCGCGGAACCCACCGTCGCGTAGCGCAAGGCGAGACGAAAATAGCGCGCGGCGCGTTTCGCGTGTTCCGCCGAAGTGGCCTGGAGACTCTCGACCTTGCCGCGCACGAAGGCGCGATAGCACTTGTAGAAATCGGCCAGCCGCAACATCCCGGGGTCGTCCAATGCGCTTGCCGCCTTGCGGAGAAAAAGTGCGCCGAGTTGATGCGCCCGCTCGAAATCGAAATCCATCGCGAGGAAAGCGAGGTCATTAGCGATGTCGATGAAGCGGAAGCGATCATTAAACTCGATGCAATCGAAAATCGTGACCGCTTCCCTCGTAATGTGCACGTGGTCGAGGTGCAAATCGCCATGACAATCGCGAATCCGTCGCTCCCGGATGCGTGCTTCGAACAGCCTCTGGTGCGCGGCGTAGAAGTTATTCGTGTAAGCGACAATTGCCTCGAAGGCGGCAGGCGAAATCGTCCGGCCGACGAATGGCGCGACCTGCTCGAAATTTTCGTCGGTGCTGAGTTTTAACTTCTCCGGGCGCCCCCATTCTTCGATCTCGGGAGTTGGAATCTCTGCTTCATAAAAGCGGCGCAGACGGGCAATGATCCGATCGATTTCATTCTCTCCGATCGCATCTTTGGCGAGCAGTTCGTTGACGAAAAAACCGGACGGCAACTCGCGCATCCGGACGGCGTACTCGGCGATCTTCCCATTCGTGTCGGTCAACGAAAATCCGCGCCCGCTTTGGTAGAGCGGAACCACGCCGAGATAAACGTCGGGGCATAATCGCCGATTGAGCTGCACTTCGCGCAGGCAGAAATGGTGTCGTTGTTCGAGCGTGCTGAAATCGAGGAAGCCGAGATTCACCGGCTTCTTCACCTTGTAGACGAAGGGCGCCGCAAAGAAGACCCAGGAGATGTGCGTTTGGCTGCTGCGCACTTCCGCAGGCCGGTGCGGATAGGACTCCGGCGCTTCGAGAAATGCGACAAGCCGCTCAGGAGTAGTCATGGTTTACGTTCCCTTTCCGAAAGCGTCGGCCTCGCTCGAGGCCGAGTCCAATGGTTGCGCGCGAACGGGCAAGAATTGGAGAGCGAAACCCAATTACCGAAGAGTGAGTGACCCGGCTTGGGGAGTCGTTAGTTCCGAGAGGAGGCAATCATGAAAACAAAAGACACAACTGCGGCAATGATGGACCCAGCCCGGGTCGCCTTGCTGCTGGGAGTGAGCATTGGTTTGGGGATTGTGGTGCATGAGGCCTTTTTTCTCGTGGCTGGCGCGGTCGCGATCGGCGCGGCGGCCGGGACGATTGCAAATGCGGTGCATGACCACCACGAGCTGGCGCGCCAACTCCATTGACGCCATGAAAGAACACAATCATTTGAAAATGCTACGAGCGCGGGCCGAGCAAGCTAATACTCGCCAAGTCGCGGTTTTATCGGCATGACAAGGGAGCACAAGCCGGATAACACCTATGATCAAAGACCTACTCTCAGCCGCCACCACGACGCTCATCGCGTGCGCTGCCTTGCAGCCAAACCACGCCACCGCCACGGAGGAGAGCGCAGCCAACAAATTCATGCACCAGGCGGATTTCGAACAGCTCACAGCTCGTTTTGAGGACCCGGCGCGCGCGGAATGGCAGAAGCCGAAGGAGACCATCGCCAATCTCGGGCCGCTTAAGGGCAAGACCGTGGCCGACATCGGCGCGGGCACCGGCTACTTTTCGTTTCCGATCGCGCAGCAGGCGAAGAAGGTGATTGCGATCGATATCGACCAGCGGTTCCTCGATTACATCGCGCAGAAGAAACAGACGCAGAAGGTCGGCGCGAACATCGAGCCCCGCCTGACCAAACCTGATGCTCCGGGGCTCAAGCGGGGCGAAGCCGACATGGTCCTGATCGTGGACACCTATCATCACATCGAGGGAAGGATCGGCTACTTCAAGAAGCTCAAAAAATGTCTGCGCAAAGACGGCGTGCTCGTGGTCATCGACTTCAAGAAGATGAAGACGCCAATGGGTCCACCGGTCGAGATGCGCGTCGCGGAAGATGAGGTGGAAGCGGAACTAAGATCGGCCGGCTTTACCATCGTCTCCGTGGAGAAAGACTTGTTGCCCTACCAATACATGATTAAAGCGCGTTGATCGGCCCGACCTCGCGCTAGTTAGCTTCGGCGAGCTCGGCCGCTTCCTTTGGCGTGGGTTCCGGCGGCGCGCCGAGGACGACGCGGACTTCATGCGGCGTGCCGTCATCGATCAGCGCGATCGTCTTGTCGGCGACGGCGACGCCATCCACTTCCACGAGGATGACACCGCGGGAAGTTTGCTCCGGATTTTCGACCGCGATCTGATACCCGGTGTTTTGATAGCGGTAGCGCAGCTTGAAGCCCGGCCAATTTTTTGGAATGACCGGATCGATCGTGAGCTTGTCGCCGCGACGTTGGAAGCCGAGCACTTCCTCGAGCCAGACGCGATAGGTCCAGGCGGCCGCGCCCGTATACCAACTCCAGCCTCCGCGCCCGACGTGCCCGGCTAACGAGTAAATGTCGCCCGCCATGACGTAGGGCTCGATCTTGTAACGCTCACAGCTCTTCTTGTCCCGGGCGCGCTCGATTGGATTGAGCATCCGCAAAAGTTGAACGGCTTTGTCGCCATCGCCCCGGCGGGCGAAGGCCAGCGGCACCCAGGTGGCGGCGTGGGTGTATTGGCCGCCGTTTTCCCGCACCCCGGGCGGGTAACCCTTGATGTAGCCGACATCAGCGGTGGTCTTGTCGAACGGCGGGGTGAAGAGAAGAATCAGGGAGTCGTTAGGCAGAACGAGATTTTCCTCGAGCGATTGCAGGGCGACTTCCACCCGCCCGGGGTCGCCCGCACCGGAGATGGCGGCCCAGGTTTGCGGGAGCGAATCAATTTTGGCCTCGGCGTTTTCCTTCGACCCGAGTGGCGTGCCGTCGTCGAAATATGCGCGCCGATACCATGCTCCGTCCCACGCCCCGGCCTCGACGGCTTTCGCCAATTGCACCGCGCGCTCGCGACAGGCTTTGGCTTCTTGATCGAGTTCGCGCCGGGCGAGGAGTCCGGCAAAATCGCGCAGCACACAAATTTCAAACCACGCCAGCCAGACGCTCTCGCCTTTGCCGCCGACGCCGACGCGATTGAGACCGTCGTTCCAGTCGCCGGTGCCGATCAGGGGCAGACCGTGCGCGCCCGCGGTCGCAGCGTGTGCGATGGCGCGCCGGCAGTGTTCGAGCAGCGAACCTTCGGTCTGGGAAATGGCGGGGACGAAGAGGCTTTCGGTTTGATCGGGCTGGAGCAGTTCGCCCTCGAGAAACGGCACCTTCTCGTCGAGAATCGCGTCGTCGCCGGTCGCGTTGACGTAATGCGCGGTGACGAACGGGAGCCAGAGAAGATCGTCGCTGATCCGGGTGCGGACGCCAGCGCCGGTCGTTGGGTGCCACCAATGCTGAACATCGCCTTCGATAAATTGGCGCGCGGCCGCGCGCAAAATCTGTGCGCGCGCGAGGTGGGGCGCGGCGTGAACGAGTGCCATCACATCCTGTAACTGGTCGCGAAAACCGTAGGCCCCGCTCGATTGATAAAGCCCGGTGCGGCCCCAGACCCGGCAACTCAAAGTCTGGTAGAGCAGCCAGCGGTTGAGCTGAAGATTGGTTGAGAGCTCGGGCGTTTCCACTTCGACCGTGCCCAGGAGTTTGTCCCACCATTGGCGAGTTTCCTGGAAAACGGTTTCGACATTGGCCGGATCGCGGAATCGTTCGACGAGCGCGCGCGCTTGCGCTTCATCGTCGGTTTGCCCGAGGAGAAAAATCACCTCGCCGGTTTGTCCCGGATCGATCTCGAGTTGGACCTGCACCGCGGCACATGGATCGAGACCCGCGCCCACGTCGCCGGTCAATCGCTCATGTTCCATCGCGACCGGGTCGCGCAGCGAGTGGTTGCGCCCGATGAAGGCAGTGCGGTCGCCGGTGAAGGAAGCCGGCGCCGGAGTCGAGGTGGCGAAGGTGACGCGCCGACAGAGATCCGGGTCGAAGGCGTTACGGGCAAAAATACTTTGGCTTTGCAGATCCCATTTCGTTACCAGGTGCATCCCGGTTTGCTCGGGATCGGATCCGAGGACGAGCGTGGCGTAGGAGGTGACGGTGAGTTTGCGGCGGCGCGATGAATTATTGCGCAGACGCAGCCGTTGCAGGCGCAGCGGTTGTCCGCCGGCATCGTCGACGGGCACGAAAGTGAGCAAGCGTTGTTCGATCGCGTGGCTGTTGTGTTCAAAAGCCGTGTAACCCTGTCCGTGGCGCACGCGATAAGCGTCATCCTCGCGGATCGGCTGGGGCGTGGGCGACCAGGTCATGCCCATGTCGTCGTCACGGATGTATATGGCGGTGCCGGGTGGATCGGAGATGGGATCGTTTGACCAGGGGGTGAGGCGATCGCTCTGGCTGTTGCAGCCCCAGACGCAATCGCTGCCGGCTTCCGAAACGAGCGCGCCGAAATTCGGATTCGCCATCACGTTGATCCACGGAAGCGGAGTCTGACGGCCGGGTCCGAGGTAGATGACATATTCTTTTCCGTCCGCGGTAAAGCCGCCGAGATCGTTAAAATATTTCAGCTCCATGAAAGGGAGCGGCGCGGAAGGTTCATCGCGGAATTGACGACCGGGGAGCAACAACTTCGGTTTGGTCGGGAGGGGCGTGGTCGCGGCCAGTTGCTGGCGCAAAGTGCCGCGGGCCGCGATCAGGACCATGCGCGCGGCGCCCTGCAGCGCGATCAATTCTTCCTTTGAAATCATGCTCGCGGAACGGAGATAAACGCCGCCCGGTTGATCCACCCCGGTGAGAACGGCCCGCGCTTCAGTGAGCCGGCGCAGGTGATTGGTCAACGGGTCGTCGTAGCTGGGCAGCTCCTCGCTCACGAGCACGAGATCGACCTTCAGGCCGCGCAGATTCCAGAAGGTGTGCGCGTTCAGAATTTCGCGCACCACCTCGACGTCGCGCAGGTGCGCGATCATGACCACGACGATCGGCAGGTCGCCGGAAATGCCCTGCCGCCAGAGGGCGCGCTGGCCCTCCGTCTGGCGACCGAGACGCGCGGGCGGCGGGCGGAGCTGTGCTTGCGGGAAAAGAATCAGCGCCGCCAGTTGCTGAAAGGTCTGCACTTCCGCCGGGCGAATGTGGAGCCGGCGCATCTCCAGTTGCGAATGGGTCCAGGCAGTCTCAAAAGCGCGCGCGCAGGTCGCATACTCTGCGTAACGCTCGATCAGGGCCACGACCGCCTCGCGCGAATCCGCCACCACCGTGACAATCGCGAATTGAAAACGCTCGTTAGGCTGGATCGTGACCCGCCGGCGCAGGCTGAAGACGGGGTCGAGGACGGTGCCAACGCTGTTCGTTAGGCTGCGGAAAAGGGCGAGCGGCCGCTCCAGGGTGCGATCGCGGCCGATGAATTGCGCACGATCGGTTTCGAATTCAATCGGGCCGTCGAAGGAAGTGGCCGCGACCATGAGATGCCCGGTCCAGACCGGGCGATCATCGGGCGCGCGCAGGCGGCGATGCGCGATGAGGGCATGGCATTGCGGGAGCCACTCCGTTTCGATGAAGAGCTTGTTGAAGGCGGGATGCGCGCGATCGGTCCGGTGCGGCGCGAGCGCGAGCTCGAGGTAGCTGGTCAATTCCAGCCGCGATTCCCTGCGCGAAGTGTTCACCAGCGTGACCCGCCGGATTTCAGCATCGTCTTCCGCGGAGACGACGATTTCCGTCCCGGTTTCGCACGGGCCGCTGCGGCGCCGGAATTCCGCTTTGTCGGGCGTGAAACTCCAGGTGTAGCGGCGTTCCGTTCCGCGCACCGGTTGATGGGTGTTGCTCCAGATCGTGTCGCTTTCCAGGTCGCGCAGGTAACAGGTCGCGCCCGGCACATCGCAGGTCGTGTCGGCATGCCAGCGGGTCACATCCAGATCCATCCAGCGCAGGTTACCGCCGCCGGAATTTGTGATTGTGACGGAGCAGGCCCCGTTGGAAAGGAGATGAAGGCGCGGCGCGGCAATGTCGGGTGTTTGCGCCACGACCGCGGAACCGGAGGCCGGCATGGTGCGCGGTGTCGGGCGTTCTTCGTGCACCTCGGAAGCGGTCGCGGGCAAAATTTGCTCCGGGATATGCTCGTGCAGGAGCGGCTCGGTCGCGCGAATGCGCAAGTCGCTGTGGAAACGTTTCCGCATGACGTTTTCATGCAGCGCGTTGCTGTAGGCGAGGAGCGACATCCCCTGGTGATGCACCATGTAGCAACGAATGATGATCCCGGCGGCGCCGCCCGGCTCGGTCCGGCGCGAATAATCGATCGCTTCGTAGTAGCCGCATTCGCCGAGGAACTCGGAGTCGCCGAGCAAAGCCAGCCGGCGGAGATTTTTCACGGCATCGACCGGCGCCACGCCGAGTGCGAGCGCCGCCGCGTAGGGCGCGATGACGAGGTCGTCGTCCTGGCCGCGCTTCAAGGCCAGCGCAGGGACGCCAAAGGCGCGGTATTGATAAACGTTATGCCGGTCGAGGGCGCTGAAAGCGGATTCCGAGATGCCCCACGGCACGCTGTTTTCCTGGGCATATCCGATCTGACAGCGGACGGCGTCGTGACAGGCGCGATCGAGGAGCGAATTCTCGTGCGTCTGGGTGAAGAGCAACGGCATGAGGTATTCGAACATCGTCCCGCTCCAGGAGAGGAGGGGCAGCCGGCCGTAAGCGGAGCCGAAGGGGCGACCGAGCGCCCACCAATGTTCCACCGGCACTTCGCCGCGCGCGATCGCGAGGAAACTCGTTAGGCGAGCCTCGCTCGCGAGCAGATCGTAGAAGGAATTGTCGAGCCGCCGTTCCGCCACCTGGTAGCCGATGGCGAAAATTCGCCGGTCCTCGTCGTAGAGAAAGCGCAGCCCCATCTCCGCGCCCAGCTTCTGGCAGCGGGCGAGCAAGTCGTCCAGTTGCGCGAGCTGTTCCGAGGCCGCCTGGCGCGCGTGTTCCGCTTCGGTCACGAGCGAATTGAGCCAGTCGCGGACGCCGTCCGGAATCTCCGGCTGTTCCTTGCGGCCATGAAAAGCGAGGAGCGGAACGAGCCCGGGAATGCCCTCGGTCGCGATCTGGCGGAGGGAAAAGATGGCCGCGAGCGCGTCGCGCCGCGATTCGTGGGCCGCTTCGCCTAACGACATCAATTGCGCCGGCGGCGTCATCAGGATTTCGACCGGGCGGAGATATTTGTCGATCACGGCATTCCAGGCCGCGACCTGTTTTAAAATCTGCTCCGACCAGTAGGTGCGCGGATCGCCCTCGCGCTCGCGGAAGCGCTGCGCCAGATCTTGCGCGGGCTCGCGCGCCGCGCGCAGGCGCAGGATGACGTCTTCCAGGTTCGTGGGCACGCCCGTGGTCAAATCCACGAGGCGGAGAAATGCGGGCGAATATTCCGATTCCTTCCGGCGCGTGGCGATTTGCCGGAAGACATCGATCGTGTCCGCCAAACCCCGCAGGGCGCGCGCTTCGAGGAGCGGTCGCCCCGCCAGCTCCTCGCCGCTGCTTTCGAATGTCCAGAGACTGGCAATGAGGTTGCCGCTGTCCACGGTCGAGACGTAGCGCGGATGCAACGGCTCCAGTTTGCTCAGGTCATACCAGTTGAAGAGATGCCCCTCGAAACGCTCGAGCCGGTTCATGGTTTCGACCGTGCCGAGGTTGCGCGTCACGAGGTCGTCGATCGTGATGTAGCCAAAATCGTTCGCTGCCACCGTCGCCAGCATCCAGAGCCCGATGTTGGTCGGTGACGTGCGCATGAAAACTTCCCGGATCGGCGTTTCCTGGACGTTGTCCGGCGGCAGCCAGGAAGTATGCGGCCCGACGAAGTCATCGAAGTAGCGCCAGGTTCGCCGCGCCGCGGCGCGGAGGAAGCGGCGATCGTCCGTCGTCAAAATTCCGCCGCGCCAGCTTTTGGCGGGCCGGTTGATCAGGACCAGGGCGAGGGGAAAGAGCGCCCACAAGACGAGGAACGGAGTGATCGCTGCCGTGGCGGTGGGTCCGCGCGAGAGCGCCACGAAAAAGAGAAAGACGCAGGAGGCCGGGATCCAAAGTCGGTAAAGAACGAATTGCGTTTGCCGGTTGCGCGCGCGTTGATGGGCGTCCTGCGCGGTCTCCCATTCGAGCAGCAAGCGATGCGAGATGAGGCGCCGGTAGGCGACCCGCACGATGGCATCGAGCGCCATGCCGGCGTAGTCGGGCAGGAAAATAATGGCGAAGACTGACCGCAGCAGGCGATCGCGCGGTTCCCGCCAAAACCGCGTCCCGGGCGGCGGCGGATTGAGGAGAAGACCGATGACGGAGTTCAGGGCGGGCCAGAGCAGAAGCGCGGCGATGATCGCGCTCCAGAGGATGGGCGCCGGGGTAAAAAGCCAGCCTGCGAGAAGCAGCGCCACGGTCGCCGGCGGGACGAGACTGCGGCGCAAATTGTCGAAGACCTTCCACTGGTTGAAGGCGGATAGCGGGTTGGGTTCCGTCGCCCCGCCGGCCGTGGGCACGCGCCGTTTCAGCCAATCGATAATCTGCCAGTCGCCGCGAATCCACCGGTGCTGCCGGTGCCACCATGCGATGTAACTGCTCGGAAAAACATCCAGCAGCTCGATATCCGTCGCCAGCCCGACGCGCACATGGCTCCCCTCGAGCAGGTCGTGACTGAGCAGATGCGCCTCGGGAAATCGCTCCGAAACGAGGCGGTGAAAGGTCCGCAACTCGTAGATGCCTTTGCCGTGATAACTGCCTTCGCCGACCAGGTCCTGGTAAACATCGGAGACAGCGTGGGTGTAGGGATCGATCCCGCGCGGATCGGCAAAGATGCGCGAGAACCATGTCGCCGTGGCGCTCGGGAGCGAAGCGCTCACGCTCGGTTGAATGATCGTATAACCCCGGACCACGTGCCGGCCATCGGGCGAGAGCCGCGCCTGGTTGAGTGGATGGGCCAGCGTTTCGATCAACCGTCGAGCGGTGCCCCGGAGCAGTTGAGTATCGGCATCGAGGGTGATGACAAAGCGAATGCCCTCGAGCTGAGCGCGCTCGCCCGCGGCGAGAAATCCTTCCAGGTCGGGCGTGGATTCGCCGGAGAGGAAACGATTGAGATCCTCGAGCTTGCCGCGTTTGCGTTCCCAGCCGATCCAGCGCCGCTCGCTCTCGCTCCACTTGCGTCCGCGATGAAAAAGGAAAAAACGTCCCGCGCCGTGGCGGCGATTCAATTCTTCAACCCCGCGCCGAACGATCTCGAGATACTCCGCGTCCTCGGACATGCTTTCTTGCGGGGCATCGGCGAAATCGGTCAGGAGCGAAAAACAGAGATTCGCATTCGTGTTGCCGAGGAAGCGGATTTCGAGGCGGGTCAGTTCGTTGGCGATCGCTGCCGGCGCAGTCAGGACAGTCGGCACCACCACGAGGGTGCGGCAATCGTCGGGGATGCCGCTCTTCTTGAAAAACATCTTCGGCAACAGCTCCGGTTTCAGGGCCACGGTGACGAAATGGTTCACCGCCAGCACGGCCAGCTCGCTCGCCGGCAGGAGGAGCAGAACACCGAGGAGCGCGAGGGTGGCCGCGCCGACTGAACCGGCGACGAAGAGCAACGGCGCCGCCACCATCGCGATCGTGAGCAAGATAAAGCTTCCGAAGTAAGCGAGCGCGGCGTGGCGGCGCAGCCAGCGGCGCGACCGCTCGGCGAATGGAACTCGCGCGCGCAGCGCGCGCTCCAGCGCCGGCCGGCCGGCATCGATCAGGTAATACGCGACATTTCGTGTGACTTCGTCTTGCCCGGCCTGCGCCAGTTTCAGCGCCTGCTCGATAATTTCCTGCTCCGAACTGCGGGACCAGCGCGCGATTTGTTCCACCGCGCTCCGGCAGCGATCGCGCGTCTCAAAATCCTGGCGGTCATAAACGCCGGCGGGATCCGCGGCCAGTTCTCGTTCCGCCCAATTGGTCGCTTCGAAAAGCTCGCGCCATTGGATCTGGGCGAGGCGGCGGGAACTGTTGATGAGCGCGGCGAGCGAAGTCTGCTGCACGGCCTGGCGCCGGTGTTCCTGCTGCATCACCTCGAGAAGCGGCGCGCGCAGCGAGCGTTCCAGCCAGCCGCTCACGAGCGGGAGCGCGGCCTCTTCATCGTAGAGATGCGCCACCAGCTCGCTCGCAAAATGCGGGGCCGGCTCGGGATAACGATCGATCAGTTCTTCCATCACCCGAAGCAGCCGCGGCGAACTGTGGCGCACCGCTGTGATGAGCCGGTTCGCCCAAAAATCCGCCTGCTCGCTCTGGCTTTGGTGTTCCTCGACCTGGAGCGCGAGCGTCCTGAGGCACTCGAGCAACTGCAGCCGCAACATCAGGGGCAGGGCCCAGAGTTCGGCGATGTCGAGCGGCGTGACCTGCTGGAAAGCGTCGAGAAATTTCTGAACGATCTCGGCGTCGAGCGCGCCGCCGCTCTCGGCCACGATTTCCGTCGCGACGCGGTAAATTCGCGGCCGCCCCGCCTCCGCGCCCGCGGCGATGAGCGGCAACTTACCGTAAGATTTGCGGGGGAGACTCTGCCGCAGATCGGTCACCTGTTCGCGGATGAGGTAGGCATTATCGAGCAGCCATTCTGCGGAGAGGGTGAAGGCGTGATGCACTTCCGCCGACATCGTGAGACTCGCGTTCGCCCATCCGAGCGCCTGCTCAACCTCGCCCAGCCGGCGCAGGAACGACGGCCCGCGCGGCTTCGCTTCCCGGTTCACCGTGATTTCGTGTGCGAGACGCGCGGCGTTTTCCGCGAGACGCTGGTTCGAAGGTCGCTCGGGCCAAAGGAGCCGTGTCGGCGTCGTAAACGCGAAGGAAGCCGGCGGATGAAAGGCAAACGTCGCCGGCGGCTCGGTGCCGACATTGCGCAGGACCGCGAGCAGGCGCTCGGTTTCCCCCGCTTCCACTTCGGCCAGGACAACCATTTCATCCTGCAGGATAAGGCGCGCGTAGCGGTTCACGTTGGCGGAGGCGACACGCTGCTGCCGCAATCGGATGAAAGCCCAGCCGGCGAGCGCGCCTGACGTGAGAAACATCAGCAGCGGCAGCAAGGCAGAGTGACCCTCCTCCATTCCGCGCTGCCACGAAAACAAAGCACCAGCGGCCAGACCGAGAAGGGCCGCGACCACAGAGCCACCGAACGCGGAGGCGCCAATCTCCTCGATCCGTCGTTTTCCCTTGGGCGAAACCCGGATGGCCGCGGCCCGGTGAAAGCGGGCGCGCCGGAGCATTTTCAGCACGGCCCGGCCGGTCTCCGAACCCTGGAAAACGCCGATCACGAGAACGTGATCGTTAGTTTTCCGCGAGAATTTCATATCGATTGATGGGACAGCTAGCCTTGCGGGCGTTGACCGGATTCGTCAACCGGATCGCCCGCGGGAGGATTGGGCGCAGGCGGCGGGCAGGCGTGATTGTTCAACAAACCTGCTGGGTGTTTTCGTCCCCGCTCGCGCGCGCGACATAGACCCGGAGCTTGTGCCGCGTCGCCTGCAATCGCTCGAGCAGCGCACAGGCGACCCGTTCCATGAGGGTGTAGCCTAACGACGGCTCGCGCTCGAATAAGGCGCGCAAATCCGCCACGCGAAAGACGCTCGCCGTCACGCGTTCGATCGCCGTCGCGCTGAATTGCCATTGGTAGGGTTGCGCCAGCCAGGACCAGCCGAGCGCTTCCCCCGGCCCGATCTCCTGGATTTGCACCTGGTTCTGCCGCGGCAGCTCGTAATCCAGGCTCACCCGTCCCTCCTCGATCAGATAAAATCGGTCCGCCGTTTCCCGCTGTCGCAGGATTACTTCGCCCGGACGGAACTGCTGGCGGGTGGCAACGCTCCGTAACGCCGCAAGCTGCTCGGGCGAAAGCCCTTTTAGAAAAGAATGGGACTCCGGATCGGACGGCATGGCGTAGTTTATCATGAATTCCGGGAAGCGGCTGGCTGACAAACCGCGATCGGGCATTGTCATGAATACGACCAGGAAACGGCTCGGCGCGAAGCTTCTCCTCCTCGGCGGGCTCCTTGGCCTAACGACCATTCTTCTTCGGGCCGAGGCGGCTCCTTTGCGGGCGGGCGAGTTCACCTGGAACCCGGAGTTTTCCGCCAGTGGCCCGCTGGTCGTGATCATTAGCCTGCGCGAGCAAACCTTGAGCGCTTATCGCAACGGCATCCGCATCGGCCGCTCCAGCATCAGCAGCGGTGCGAAAGGAAGAAGCACGCCGACCGGCGTTTTCACGATCCTGGAAAAGCAGGTCACGCATTACTCCAGCAAATACAATCGCGCCCCGATGCCCTACATGCAGCGTCTGACCTGGAAGGGGATCGCGTTGCACGGCGGCGATCTTCCCGGCTACCCCGCGAGTCACGGGTGCATCCGTCTGCCGCACAAGTTCGCGCCGCTGCTGTACTCGGTCACGACCCGCGGCACGACGGTCATCGTAGTCGATAAGAAAGCGCCCGCCCCGATGCTCGCCGCCCAACCCGGAATCATCCTCTGGCCGAAGGAGGCCGGACAACCGCGGGCGATCGAAGGGGCTTTCGAGTGGCACCCGGCGCGGAGCCTGGAAGGGCCGATTACGATCCTGGCCAGCGCCTTCGACCGGATGGTTTACGTCTATCGCAACGGGAAACCAATCGGCCGGGCGCAGTTCACGGTCGACGATCCGGAGCGACCGCTCGGCAGCCATGTTTTTACGATGCTGGATGGTTTGGCGGAAAGGCCGAGCGCATTTGTCGCAGGTCGCCCCGCGCATCGCTGGATGGCGGTGAACACGGAAGGCAAAACCACTCTGCGTGATCTGGCCCGGCGGGTGCGGGTTGCGCCGGAGTTTGCGGCCAAGGTTTATGACGTCATTGCGCCGGGGACGACGATTGTCGTGACGGACGCTCCGGCACTGCCGGCTGCGATCGATCCACCCCGGGTGCCCCTGATGGAAGACGACCAGAAATAACGAGCGCGGCTTTTCGTTAGGCAAAAAATTAGACGGCCGGTTTCCGGCGCGCAGCCTGCCTGCCACGCGCCGGTCACCCGTGGCCTAGTCCACTTTCACTTCGATCGTCTTCGGTTTGGCGACCGGGTTCTTCGGCAGGTGCACTTTCAGCACTCCCTCCTTGAACTCCGCCGCCACCTTCGTGCCATCGGCGTCGTCCGGCAGCGCAAAGCTGCGCAGAAACGTGCCGTAGCTGCGTTCGATGCGATGGAATTTCTTGTTCTTCTCTTCCTTCTCGGTCTTGCGTTCGCCCGAGACCGAGAGGACGCCGTTTTCGACGGCCACTTTGATTTCGTCCTTCTTCATCTCCGGCAGGTCGGTCTTGATGAGGTATTCCTTCTCGTCCTCCGTGATGTCGACCTGCGGTGACCAGTCGGCCAGTTTGAGGCCGCCGTTGCCATTTCCGGTTCTCGGAAATCTTCCTCCGAGGAAACTGCCGAGACGGTTTTGCACCTCGTCCAGTTCCCGGAAGGGATTCCACATTGCTAGTTGGCTCATTGTTTATCCTTTCGTTGAGCTTCCCTCTACGGCGGCGCCGGGCGTCGGACGCGGCGTGGCTTGTTAGATCCTGTTCAGATTTTGTGCGGAACGCATGGCCGCTCTGCTCGCTTCCCGCAGTGCAAGAAATGGCGACCTTTTCGCAACCTGCGATAAGCCCCGGCCCGCCGCCCGCGGAGGCTGAGGCATGAGCACGGAAACGAAATCCAGACCGGCGTCTGGGCGTCGACCCAAAGGCGAGTCGCCGCAACCGAGCGCCTCCTTTTTCAGCGACCCGCTTCGCCTAACGAGCATGGTGGCGCCGCTTGATCTTTCACCGGCCTCGCTCCGAGCCCTGGATTTTGCGCTGCCCCTGGCGCGGCGTTTCGGGGCGCGGCTTCACTACCTGCATGTTTACGAAGGGGCGCATCAATTTGCCACCATCGCGACTTCGCCGCTGCTCTGGCCGGCCAAGGAAGCCGGGCGCCATCTCGCAGATGAGGTGGAGCTGAATTACGGCACCCGGCCGGCGAAAGCGGACTGCCATCTCCGGATCGGCGATCCGGCGCGGGAAATCGTCGCCACAGCCGAACAGTTAAACGCGGGCCTGATCGTGATGGCCGCGCACGGCAAGGGTGGCTTGCGTCATTTTCTACTCGGGAGCACGACCGAAAAGATCATCCGCTCGGCCAATTGCCCGGTCCTGATCGTGCGCGATGCGAGCCGCGGTCCGGTGAAGACTTCGCGCGAGGGAATCGTCCTGCAAAATATCCTCGTGCCGATCGATTTTTCCGACTGCGCGCTCGAAGGGGCTCGATATGCATCGGTCTTCGCCACCGCGGTCGGCGCGGATCTCCTGCTCATGCATGTCGTGCGTCCGCTTTCGCACCAGGTCACCGAGGGCAAGGGGTCGCCAAAGCATTGGTCGCAGGAGCTGAAGGATGCAGTCCTCGACGCCGAAGACAAGCTCGACGTGCTGATCAATTTCCTTCCGCTCTCCGGGATCAGCGCGGAGACCGAGGTCGGGGTGGGGGTGCCGGCGGAGCAACTCACTCATGCCAGCACGCGACCTGAGGTCGACCTCGTCATTCTTTCAACCCACGGCTACTCTGGATTGCGCCACGCCCTGCTCGGCAGCGTGGCGGAGGAGTTGTCGCGGGAGGCGGGCTGCCCGGTCCTGATTTTGCCAAGCCACTTGCGCGAATAATGTTTTTTTTCGCGCAGGATCGGTTCGCGGCGTGTTTACTCAGGCAACGACCGGGAATGATCCCGGTAACCAATCCTCGATGATCAGACTTTTCATTTTCATCCTCTGCTTCATGACCCTTGGCCCGGCCCTGGCCGCGCCCGCTCTGCCTAACGACAAGGTGGTGTTGCCGGCGCAGGCCGCGATCGTTCGCGGGGTCCTCGTCCCGGTCCCGCGCGAGATTTTCCGCACGCTCGATCTCTTTGCCCACTCCAACTGGCTCGCCGTCCAGCGCCCGGAGCTGACGGCTTGGCGCCCGCCCGGAACGCAGGCGCAGAATGCGTTACTTCTCGGCGCCTTGATCGCGGAAGGATTCGTCGCGGTGGAAGCGCGCGACACCGCGGAGACGAAAAATATCGGCCGCTCCCTTCGCAACCTCGCGCGCGGGCTCGGGATCGAGCGGGCCGTGCTTCGGCGCAGCCGCAGCATTATCGATCACGCCGAGAACGGCGACTGGATGGCGGTGCGGAGAGAGTGGGACGAGGTGCTGCCCGACGTCCAGAACGGCATGGACCGCATTCGCAGCGAACCACTCGCGCACCTCGTGAGTCTGGGCGGCTGGCTGCGGGGGACGGAAGCGCTGAGCGCGCTTTTGGGCCAGAACTATTCGGAGGAAAATGCCCGGCTGCTGCGGCAATCGGTCTTGCTGGATTACTTCGAGGAGCAGTTGGGCCGAATGAGCGCGAACCTCCAGCGCGATCCCGCGGTGGCGAAAATGGCGGAGGGCCTGCGCCAGATGCGAAAGGCGCTGCCGGACCGCGACGGCAAAGTTTCTCCCAAAAAGGTCGAGGAGATTTCCCGGTTTTCGGCCGGTTTAATGAAGACCCTCAATCGTTAGCGCAGCGTCTTCTCTGGGCAATCGCGGGCCGCCGCCGCGGCCCTGGTTAACGGCAAGAAACGGGCGTTAAATCGCAAGCGTAGGGGAGTCTGTGCTCGCCGCCGGGGCGAGGTTCTGGCAGGAAAAGAATGTTAAGGATTATACCCATGAAAGAGAATCACCAGCCGGGTCCAGTTATCTGTGGAACGGATTTTTCCCCGGTCGCGGTCGAAGCGGCCGATATCGCCTCTGCCATCGCGCGCCGGAGGGAAACCAAACTTGTCCTCGTGCATGTCGGGGAGCCGGCCAGCCTGGCGGAGGTTGATCCGACGCTTTATGAAACCGCACTCGCCCGCAAACGCACCAGCCTCGAAACTGAAGCCACGCGCTTGCGCGAGCTCGGGACGGAGGTCGAAACCAAACTGCTTTCCGGCTCGGTCTTTGACGAACTGGTCGGCGCCGGGATCAGCGTCGGCGGCTGGGTCCTGGTGGTCGGCGCGGTCGGTCATGGTCTGGCCCACCGTCTCCTCGTCGGGAGCGTAGCCGAGCGCGCGGCGGAGACTTCGCCCATTCCCACGCTCGTCGTCCGTCCCGGGGGGCGCGTCGGTTCCTGGTTGCGGGGCAAACATCCGCTGAAAATCCTTGTCGGTTACGATTGTTCGCCGGCCAGTGACGCCGCCCTCAGCTGGGTCAGCGAAATGCAGCAGGTCGGACCTTGTGAAACGAACGTCCTGCAACTCGATTGGCCGCCCGATGAAGCGCAGCGCCTCGGCTATCAAGGGCCGATGCCGCTGACCGAGAATCCAGCGCTGATCCAGAATTTCCTCGAGCGCGATCTCGCGGAACACGTCGCCCTGCGCCTCTCCCCGGAGAACGTGACCGTGACGGTCGCTCCGGGCTGGGGCCATCCCGGCGGGCATTTGCTCGAGATGGTGCACCGCGAGCAAGCCGACCTCATCGTCGTCGGAACTCATCATCGCCATGGCTGGAGCCGGCTGCGTTTTGGATCCGTTTCGCGGAACGTTTTGCATCATGCGCCGATCAGCGTGGCGGTCGTGCCGCCGCCCGGCGAGCGCCCTCGCCGCTCGGTTCCCAGGCTGGAGCGCGTGCTGGTCGCGACCGATTTTTCCGAGCTGGCGAACAGCGCGGTGTCTTACGGCTGCGCGATCGTGCGTCCCGGCGGGACGTTGAAAATTCTCCACGTCATGGAGCCGACTTCCGCCGCGCAGCAGAAAAAAGAGCCGCCACCGGAGAAGGACAATCCGCAGTTGCGCACGCAGCTGCGCGCGCTCGTCCCGACGGAAGCGCAGAACCGTTTCCGGATCGAGCCCGAAATCCTTGAGAGCGGCGACCCGGCGGTCGCCATCCGGCAGGCGGCGGAGCGATTTAATGCTGATGTGATTTGTCTTGGCTCGCATGGCCGGGGCGGTTTGGCTAAAACACTTCTTGGTTCAGTGGCGCAAGCTGTGATGACCGCAAGTTCGCGTCCTGTCCTGGTGGTTCGGGAAGAAAATTCGGATGGAATAAACAGGAGCCTGGTATCATGAAAACGAAGTCCGCAGAACGTCGTCGTCCCGCTGCCAAGACAGGCAGTTCAGCCAAGGCCAGCCCGCGCAAGACCTCGTCCGGCGCGGCCAAGAGCCGGCCGCCCGCCAGGCTGAGGGTGGAGACTCTTCTCGTGCCGATCGATTTTTCGCCGGCTTCCCTGTTCTCGATCGAGTGGGCGAAATTCATCGCCCAACGAACAAAGGCCAGCATTCACCTGGTCAACGTCCATGACTTTGGCTACCCCGTCGCCGGGTCGCTCACGCCGCCGGTGATCGGCTCGGAAAAAGAAATCAAGGAACATCTCCATCGCGATCTGCAGCGACTGGCGTTGAGCCAGAAACTGCCGCACGCGAGTTTCCAGGTTCGGACGGGCCGCCCCTACAGCCAGATCTGCGAACTGGCAGGCGAAATTCAGGCGGACCTGATTGTCGTTTCTACCCATGGCCGCACGGGCTGGGAACGCACTCTTCTCGGCAGTACGGCGGAACGCGTCGTCCGTCATGCCCCATGCCCGGTGCTGGTGGCGCGGCCGACTTCCCGGGGGAAAGCCGGGCTGAAACTGCAAAAGATAGTTGTTCCAACCGACTTTTCCGACTGCGCGTCGCACGGTCTGCACTACGCCATCGATCTCGCCCAACTCTTCAAGGCCAGCCTCTCCCTCATCAATGTCACGCAGTTGCATCACGATCTTCCCCCGGTCGTGATTTACTCCGACGCCGCGCTCAATCGCTGGGCGACGGAGGTGGCGGAATCGCACCTCGCCGATCTCGTGAAGGAGACCGATTTCGAGGGCGTGAAATTTGAGACGGTGCACAAGAGCGGTTCTCCGGCGCGCAAGGTTTGCCGCTACGCGGTGAAGGAAGGGGCGGATCTGATCGTGACCTCGACCCACGGGCGCAGCGGGCTCTCGCACGTCCTCATCGGGAGCACCGCCGAGCAGATCATTCGCAATGCGAAATCTCCCGTTCTTGTCGTGCCCACGCGCGCCAGGCGGCCGGCGTGATCGCCGGGTCGCGCCGTCGTTAGGCGGCACCCACCAGTTCGCTCCGGCAACGCCTCCTCCCCGGTGGCGTGACCTGCCCGGGCAAGGAGAAACTCAATGAGTGTTATCGCCGCGGAAATCATCATCAATGCGCAGCTGAGGTGCATCCCGCACGCAAAGATTTTGATTCAGCAGACGCAGTCACCGGAGAGAACAGTCCAGGGCGCTTCCCAATGAAGACCATGAGCGCACCTTCACCCTCCTCCATTCCATCCCTGGAAACGGTTCCATGGCATGTGGCATCGCCCGAGCAACTCCTGCGACAGGTGGGCGCGAACCAGTCAGGCCTTTCCATGGACCAGGTCGCGCGCCGTCTCGCTGAGCACGGCCCGAACACGCTGCCCGAAGCGGAGAGGCGGTCGCTCTGGGGAGTCCTCCTCAGTCAGTTTGCCAGTCCGCTCATTTACATTCTCTTCGTCGCCGCCGTCATCGCCCTGGCCATGGGTCATCGCGGGGATTCGGTGGTCATCCTCATCGTTGTCCTGATCAACGCCGTCATCGGCACCGTGCAGGAAGGCCGGGCCGAACGATCGATGGAAGCTCTGCGCCACTTGTCTGCACTCAAAGTACGCGTCCTGCGCGGCGGCAAAGAGGAAACCATTGAAGCGCATAACCTCGTGCCCGGCGACGTCATGCTCATGGCCGCGGGCGATGCGGTCGGCGCCGACGCGCGCCTGCTGGAAGCGGTCGCGCTCGAAGCGGCCGAGGCGGCGCTCACCGGGGAATCGTTGCCGGTCGCCAAAAATCCGGAGCCACTGCCGGAGGGCACCCCTCTGGCCGACCGCCGCAACATGGTCTATTCCGGCACGCACATCACCGCCGGTCGCGGCAGGGCGGTGGTGGTGGAGACCGGCCTCTCCACCGAAGTGGGCAAAATCGCCACCCTCATCGCCGCCGCCCCTGATCCGAAGACGCCGTTGGAGCAGCGCATCCGGCAGTTCGGACATTATTTGGTCGGCGCTGCCATTGCCCTCTTCGTCCTTGTGATGGCGGTCGGCCTGCTGCGCGGATTGCCGCTGGCGGAAATCCTCATGGTCGCCATCAGCCAGATGGTTTCGATGGTGCCGGAAGGGTTGCCGGTGGCAATGACGATCGCGCTGGCCGTTGGGATGCAGCGCATGGCCAAACGCGGCGCGATCGTCCGCCGCCTCGCCGCCGTCGAAACGCTCGGATGCACGAGCGTGATCTGCAGCGATAAAACCGGCACGCTGACCAAGAACGAAATGACCGTCACCGCGCTCTGGCTCCCGGGCGGCCGGAAAATCGCGATCACGGGCGCGGGCTATTCGCCGGAGGGAACGCTCCTTGAAGCCGGCCGCGAACTCGCGCCTAACGACATCCCGGAGATGCGCCGATTGCTCGAGGCGATCGTTCTTTGCAACGATGCCCGGCTCGTGCCGCCGGACGATTCCGATCCACGTTGGCGCGCGCTGGGCGACCCGACCGAAGCCGCCTTGCTCACGCTGGCGATGAAGGGGCGGGTGGAACTCGATGCGTTGCGGAAGGAGATGCCGCGCCGGGCTGAGATCCCATTCGATTCTACCGCCAAGATGATGGCCACCCAAAATGGCGACGGCGCGCGCGGCCGCGTCTTCATCAAGGGCGCGCCGGAAATGGTTTTCGAGTTGTGCGCCACCGCCTGCCGAAACGGCCAGCGTGAGCCGGTGGATGAATCGTTTCGCCGCGAGGTGGAAGCCGCCTCCAGCGAAATGGGCGCGACCGCCTTGCGGCTGTTGGGCGTGGCCGAGGTGGACGAATGCGTTTTGGAGGAAGGCGCCGGTTTCGCGCAGTTCAAGGGGCGCGCCACCTTCCTCGGCCTCGTCGGGCAGATGGATCCGCCGCGCGACGAAGTCAGGGACGCCGTGGCCGAGTGCCGTGACGCGGGCATTCGTCCGGTCATGGTCACCGGCGACCACAAGGCGACTGGTTTGGCCGTGGCTCGCGCGCTCGACCTCGCGCGCTCCGGTGAACTGGCCGTAGACGGCCACGAGCTGGAGCAGATGTCGGAAACGGATCTGCGCGCGAACCTCGACCGCATCTCCGTTTTCGCCCGGGTGCATCCCGCGCAAAAGCTCCGCATCGTCGTAGCTTTACAGGCGCAGAAAAAGGTCGTGGCCATGACCGGCGACGGCGTGAACGACGCCCCCGCGCTGGCCCGGGCCGACGTCGGCGTGGCGATGGGCATCACCGGCACCGAGGTCACCAAGGGCGCCGCCAAAATCGTCATCACCGACGACAATTTCGCCACCATCGTCAACGCCGTCGAGGAAGGCCGGCTGGTTTATCGCAATCTCAAGAAAGTGATTCTCTACCTCTTCGCCACTTCCATGGCCGAAGTTTTCCTCCTCCTGAGCGCGCTCTTTCTTGGCTATCCGCTGCCGCTGGCCGCGGTGCAGATTCTCTGGATCAACATCGTCACCGAAGGAACGGTGACGGTGAACCTGATCATGGAACCGCCGGAAGGCGATGAAATGAAGCGGCCGCCCATCCAGCAAAGCGAACCGCTGTTGAACCGCACCATGCTCAAGCGGGTCGCGCTCATGACCCCGGCGATGGGACTGTCCGCGCTGGGTTATTACATCTGGCGCTCGTCGACCGGCGTGCCTTTCGACCTGGTGCGCAGCGAGACCTTCACCGTGCTGGCCGTCTGCCAGTGGTTCAACGTGCTCAATTGCCGGAGCGAACTGAAGTCGGCCCTCAACCTCAGCATCCTCACCAACTACTGGCTGCTCGGCGGTCTCGTCCTCGGCAACCTCATGCACTTTCTCGTCATTTACACCGAGCCGATGAATCGCATCTTCCACACCGTTCCGATCCCGGTGGCTGATTTCTTCCTCATCGGCGCCGTCGCGAGCCTCGTGCTTTGGCTGGAAGAAATCCGAAAATTTTTCGCTCGTCGCCACACTCGCCAGGAGGAAGCGCTGCCATGATTTTCGCGCTCGTCGTATTCCTGAGCGCCGCGGCGGTGATCGTTTTCGCGGGCACTTATCTCACCCGCGCCACGGACACGATTGCGGAGAAAACCGGCTGGGGACGTTTGCTGGTGGGCGGTCTTTTTCTCGCCGGAGCGACCTCGTTGCCGGAGTTGAGCGTCGACATTAGTGCGATCAGGCAGGGCATGCCGAATCTCGCTGTCGGCGACCTGATGGGCAGCAGCCTTTTCAATCTGCTCATCCTCGCGGTGCTCGACCTTTCGCATCGGTCGCGGCGCCGGATGTTTTCCCACGCCGCCGCCGCGCACGCGCTCTCTGCGACGATGACGAGCACGCTCTATGTCCTGGCGGCGATTGGAATTCTCTTCGGTCGCCAGCTCGGCTCCTGGAGCGTCGGCGGTCTTGGCATCGGCACCGCCGGGATCCTGACCGCCTACGTTCTCGGCATCCGGCTTGTGTTTTACGATCAGCGCGCCGCCCTGGCCGCGACCGAGGAAGAACAGAAAACGCCGCCGCGGAACGGGAAAGCGTTACAGCGAGCGGTGCTGATTTACCTCGCGGCCGCGGCGGCGATCCTGGTCGCGGCGCCGTTTCTTTCCTCCGCCGCGGGGCGCATCGCCGATCTCAGCGGGCTCGGGAAAACTTTCTTCGGCACGACCGCGGTTGCGCTTTGCACTTCGCTCCCGGAAATGGTCACGAGCTACGCCGCGGTGCGGATGGGCGCGTTCGATCTCGCGCTCGGAAATATTTTCGGGAGCAACTCGTTTAACATGCTGCTCCTCGTCCCGCTCGACCTTGTCCAGCCGGGACCGCTGCTCACGGTCGTTTCCGCAACGCACGCTTTCACCGCGCTCGCGGCCGTGCTCATCACCGCAGTGGCGGTGATGGGGCAACTTTATCACATGGAACGACGGCGCTTTTTAATCGAGCCAGACGCCGCCCTCATCGTTATCCTCGTGCTCGGCGCCCTAACGACAGTCTACTGGCTGCAATAGATTATGCCTAACGAATCGACAACGTCTGCGGTCGCGATCCTCGAGCGGGCCGAACTGTCGCGCTTGTTCGCGGCGCTGCAGGCACGCGGCTACCAGGTCGTCGGTCCGACGGTGCGCGATGGCGCGATTGTTTACGACAATCTTGCCGGCCCCGAGCAGCTGCCGATCGGCTGGACGGACGAACAGGAGGGCGGGACTTATCGCTTGAAAAAGCGCAACGACGCCGCGCTTTTCGGCTATGTCGTCGGGCCGCATTCGTGGAAGAAATATCTCTTCCCGCCGGAGGAACGTCTCTTCCGCGCGCGCCGCACCGCCGACGGCTTCGAAGTGCTGCCGGAAAAGGTCGCTCCGCCCAAGCTCGCTTTTCTCGGGGTCCGCGCCTGCGAACTGCACGCCATCGCGGTGCAGGACAAAGTCTTCGTTGGCGGCGCCTTCGCGGATCCCTCCTACCAGGCGCGTCGGGGAAACATTTTCACCGTTGCCGTGAATTGCGGGCAGGCGGGCAAGACCTGCTTCTGTGTTTCGATGAAGACCGGGCCGAAAGCGACCGCGGGTTACGATCTCGCGCTGACCGAGATTCTCGAACCCGACCGGCATTATTTTGTGATCGAGTCCGGCAGCGAAGCGGGCGCGGAGGTGCTCGCGGAATTGCCGCAACGCCCGGCGGAAGAGCCGGAAATTTCCGCGGCGGCAGCGGCGACGGAGCGCGCCATTTCGCAGATGGGTCGGAAGCTCGAGACCGACGGGATCAAGGAATTGCTCTACCGAAATCTGGAAAACCCGCGTTGGGAGGAAGTGGCGGAGCGCTGCCTCTCCTGCGCGAACTGCACCATGGTCTGCCCGACCTGTTTTTGCTCGAACGTCGAAGACGTGACCGACTTGACCGGCGACCACGCTGAGCGCTGGCGGAAATGGGATTCATGTTTCACCGTCGGCTTTACCCATCTGGTCGGCGGCGAGGTCCGCTCCTCGGTCAAGTCGCGTTACCGGCAATGGCTGACGCACAAGCTTGGCACCTGGATCGACCAGTTTGGGAGCTCGGGCTGCGTCGGCTGCGGACGATGCATTACCTGGTGCCCGGTGGCGATCGATCTGACCGAGGAAGTGCGCGCCATCCGCGAATCCGAGCCTAACGAGGAGACAAAGTCATGAAAGAAATCAAAGAACTCATCCAGGAGCATCCTTTCTTTGCCGGGTTGGACGCGGCCTTTCTCGACACCCTTACGGGCTGCGCCTCGAACACCCACTTCGCACCGGGCGAATATCTTTTTCACGAAGGCGGCCCGGCCGATCATTTCTATCTCCTGCGCAGCGGTCGAGTGCGGCTCGAGACGGTCGTGCCGGGTCGTGCCCCGGTCGTACTCGAAACCATCCAGACCGGCGAAGTGATCGGCTGGTCGTGGCTTTTCCCGCCTTATCTCTGGCAGTTCGATGCGGTCGCGGCAGAAGCGGTGCGCGCGACCGCCTTCGACGGGAAATGCCTGCGCGGAAAATGCCAGGAGAATCACGATCTCGGCTACGAACTCGCGATGCGCTCCGCCCAAATCATGATGCAACGCCTCCAGGCCACCCGCCTGCAACTCCTCGACGTTTATGACACCCGTGCTTGAGCAAATTTCCATTGCGCCTAACGAGCCGATGCTGCCTGCGCCGTGGCGGATCGGGAAGGTGCGGAAGGAAACCGCCGACACCTTCACCGTCGAGCTCGCGCCGGTGGACGGCGCGCCGCCTTTAGCCTTCGCCGCCGGTCAGTTCAACATGCTTTACGTTTTCGGCGTCGGCGAAGTGCCGATTTCGATCAGCGGTAATCCGCTCGCGCCTTCGCCACTGTTGCACACGACGCGCGCGGTCGGCGTGGTCACGCGCGCGATGGCGAAGCTCACGGCGGGCGATGTCCTCGGCGTGCGCGGGCCGTACGGGATCGGCTGGCCGCTGGCCGAAGCGGCCGGGCGCGACCTTGTGATCGTGGCCGGCGGGATCGGCCTGGCGCCGTTGCGCTCGGTGATTTACGAGGTGCTCGCGCGGCGCAAAGAATTTGGCCAGGTCAGCCTCCTGCTCGGCGCGCGCACACCGCAGGACATTCCGTTCCGGTCGGAGCTGCGGCGATGGGCTGCGCGCGCCGATCTTCAGGTGCACATGACCGTCGATCGCATCGCCGAGGGATGGAGCGGGAATGTCGGCGTCGTCACCACGCTGATTCCGCAGGCGTGTTTCGATCCGTCGAACACGGTCGCGATGATTTGCGGACCGGAAGTGATGATGCGGTTTACCGCGCTGGGTTTACTGAAGCGCGGAGTTCCGCCGGAACGCATTTTCACTTCGCTCGAGCGCAACATGAAATGCGCCATCGGCTTTTGCGGGCATTGCCAGTACGGCCCGACTTTCATCTGCAAGGATGGTCCGGTCTTTCGCTACGACCGGGTCCAACCGCTGCTCAACATCCGGGAGCTATGAGGATGAAGAAAACGCGCAAACCGAAACTCGCGGTCTGGAAATTTGCTTCCTGCGACGGTTGCCAACTCAGCCTGCTCGATTGCGAGGATGAGCTGCTCGCGATTGCCGGCGAGATCGAGATTGCGAATTTCGTCGAGGCTTCACGCGAAGTCTTGAAGGGGCCGTACGATCTTTCGTTAGTCGAAGGCTCGATCACAACCGCGCACGATGCCGAACGCATCCGTGAAGTGCGCCGCGTCTCGAAACACCTCGTCACGATCGGCGCCTGCGCCACTGCCGGCGGCATCCAGGCGCTGCGTAATTTTAAGGACGTAAAGGAATTCACTTCGATCGTTTACGCGCGGCCCGAATACATCTCCACCCTCGCCACTTCCACCCCGATTGCCGATCACGTTCCGGTCGATTTCGAGCTGCGCGGCTGCCCGATCGACAAGCGGCAATTGCTCGAAGTGATCAGCGCCTTTCTCGCCGGGCGCGCGCCGAACACGCCGCCGCACAGCGTCTGCATGGAGTGCAAACGCCGCGGCATCGTCTGCGTGATGGTGGCGCACGGCACGCCTTGTCTGGGCCCGGTCACGCATGGCGGCTGCGGCGCGCTTTGCCCGGCCTATCAACGCGGCTGCTACGGTTGTTTCGGTCCCAAAGAAACGCCGCACACCGGCTCGCTTACGCACTGGATGAGCAACGTGCTCCACGTCTCCGAGCCGAATCTGCGGCGCGCTTTTCGCACCTACAACGCCAACGCGGAAGCATTCCGCGAGGAAAGCGAGAAGCATGAAGAGAAATGACGAAACCAGAATGACGAATGACGAACGAATGACGAAGTCCGAGGTCCGAAGCGCGCCGGCTGATTTTGAAGGGTTTTGGGCGGAGAAGGATGCGGCGGTTTCGGTTGTTCGCGAGGGTGAAGGAGAGGCGCCACGGTTTGACCTTGAGGAACGAACGGCGCGGTTTGCAGAAGCGGTGGTTGATTTTGCCAAGACGATCCCGCATTCGCCAGTGAACAACCGCTTGATTGATCAGCTGGTCGGCGCGGCAACGAGCGTCGGGGCGAACTACTGCGAAGCCGACGACGCGGTCTCGAAGAAGGAATTCATCGTCAACATCAACCGCTGCCGAAAGGAGGCACGCGAGACAAAATTTCTTCTCCGCATCATTGCTCGGGCCGAGCCGAGTTTGAAGCCGCGGGTGCGTCTGCTCTGGCAGGAAGCAAAGGAACTTAACCTCATCTTCTCCTCCATCGTGAGGAGGACGAGAGAGAAATGACGAAACCAGAATGACGAATGACGAACGCATGACGCATGACGCATTGAATCAGCGAACGCCCCTTCGTTCTTCGGGCTTGGTCATTCATTCGTCATTCGTCATTCGAACTTCGTCATTTCACCATCATGTCGACTAGAACCATCAGCGTCGATTACCTCGCGCGGGTCGAGGGCGAGGGCGCGCTGCGCGTGAAAATAAAAGGCGACACGGTGACCGACGTGCAGCTGAAAATTTTCGAGCCGCCGCGCTTTTTCGAGGCTTTCCTGCGCGGGCGGAATTTTGGCGAGGCGCCCGACCTGACCGCGCGCATCTGCGGCATTTGCCCGATCGCCTACCAAATGAGCGCGGTCCATGCGATGGAGGACGCCTGCGGCGTGACAGTGAGCGGACCGCTGCGTGACCTGCGCCGTCTCATCTACTGCGGCGAATGGATCGAGAGTCACGTGCTGCACATCTACCTCCTGCACGCGCCCGATTTTCTCGGCTACGAAAGCGCGATTCACATGGCGAAGGATCACGCCCCGATCGTGCAGCGCGGACTGCAATTGAAAAAAGCCGGGAACGAAATCGTCTCCACTCTTGGTGGCCGGGCGGTTCATCCGATCAACGTGCGGGTCGGCGGATTTTTTCGCGTGCCGACAAAAGAGGAACTCGCGCCACTGGCGGAGAAATTGAAGTGGGCGCGCGAGGCCGCGCTCGAAACCGTGCGCTGGACCGGGACGCTGAACTTTCCCGACTTCGAACAGGACTACGAATTCGTCTCTCTGCGTCACCCTAACGAGTACCCGTTTAATGAAGGCCGGATCGTCTCCAATCGCGGGCTCGATATTTCCGCGCGCGAATTTGAGGATCACTTCATCGAAGAACACGTGGCGCATTCCAACGCGCTCCACTGCACGCTGCAAGAGCGCGGCGCCTATTTCCTCGGCCCGATGGCGCGCTATAGCCTGAACTTCGACCGGCTTTCACCGCTCGCGCAAAACGCCGCGCGCGAGGCCGGCCTCGGGCCGGTCTGCCGCAACCCGTTTCGGAGCATCATCGTGCGCGCGGTCGAGGTGCTCTGGGCCTGCGATGAGGCGCTTCGCCTCCTCGAAAACTACGAACCGCCGGACGCGCCCGCAGTTGAAGTTTTGCCTCGCGCCGGGATTGGCTACAGCGCGACGGAAGCGCCGCGCGGAATGCTCTACCATCGTTACCGCATTGACGACGAGGGCCTCATCCAGGAAGCCAAAATCGTCCCGCCCACGTCGCAAAACCAAAAGACGATCGAGAATGACCTGCGCCGCTTCGTGCCGCCGCGGATCGACTTGCCTAACGACGAGCTGACCTGGCAATGCGAGCAGGCGGTGCGCAACTACGACCCCTGTATTTCCTGCGCGACTCATTTTCTCAAACTCAAAATCGAGCGCGAATGAAGCCTGCCGCTCACACGCTCGTCATCGGCCTTGGCAATCCCTGCCGTGGCGACGACGGCGCGGGCCGGGTCGCCGCACAGCGATTGCGCGAACTGGACCTGCCAGGCGTCGAAGTGCGGGAGGAGAGCGGTGAAGGCGCCGCTTTGATGGACGCGTGGAAAGACGCCGACACGGTCATGGTGATCGACGCCGCGCAATCCGGTGCCGCGCCGGGCACGATCCATCGCCTCGATGCGCGCGAAACGCCGGTGCCAGCGCGGTTCTTCCATTACTCAACCCACGCCTTCAGCGTGGCTGAAGCGGTGGAATTGGCGCGCGCGCTCGGTCGACTGCCTCCGCGGCTGATCGTCTACGGGATTGAAGGCCGTGATTTCTCCGCCGGCGAAAAACTTTCTCCCGGGGTCACCGCCTCAGTGGACGAGTTGCTGCGGCGCGTCCGGCAGGAGATCGAGGAGTTAGCGAAGGAACAGGTCAAAAAATGACCGGTCTTTCGCAAGGGATGAAAAGCGACGGGACGAGGCGGGGCGATGGTGGAAGATGGCGAGGAACGCTTCAAAGTTTCCCGGCGCTGCCGCCTTTCGGTCGGCGGATTCGTCAGGCCCGAAAGTGCGGCGCCTTGCGCCCGAGATCGGCCGCGAGGCGCGAGCAGACCAGTTCGCAAAGCTCGAAGACCATCGGGTCGGCGATGGCGTAGATCACGTTCATCCCTTCCTTGCGCCGGTGGAGAATGCCGGCGTCGCAGAGCAGGCCGAGATGCTTGGAAGCGTTAGCCTGGGTCGCGCCGGTGGCCGCGACCAGTTCGCCCACGTTGCGCTCCCCGCCCTGCAAAGCCTGGAGAAGACGCAGCCGCATCGGGCTCGGCCAGCCAAGGAACGCCGCAGTATGTACTTGCGGCAGCGTTATTTGCTGCCGCAACTTTACTGGCGCGGTATGCTGAAAGGCATCGCCTGATTCTTCAACCCAAACCTCACAACCAAGACACGCTTATGTATTTGAAACGCTTTTTTGTCGAAGGACTCGCCCACGCTTCCTATCTCTTCGGCGCCGACGGTGAAGCCGCCGTGGTCGATCCGAAACGGGATGTCGAAGATTACCTGGAGGAGGCGAAGCGCGAAGGACTCAAGATCGTCGCGATCTTCAACAGTCATCCGCACGCCGATTTCGCTTCCGGCTTTCGCGAGCTGGCGCAGCGCACCGGCGCGAAAGTTTACGTCTCGCAGCACGCGCCGGTACATTACGAACACGTCGCGGGGAAAGATGGCGCGCGGGTCAAGATCGGCTCGCTCGAGGTCGAACTGCTCGAGACACCGGGCCACTCGCCCGACAGCCTTTCCTTTCTCGTTAGGGAAAATGGCCAGCCCACCGCGGTCTTCACGGGTGATCTTCTCTTCGTGAACGACGTCGGCCGGCCCGACTTGCGCGACGCGGATGAGGATCCGAGCGAGCTTGCGGGCAAGCTTTACGATTCGCTGCACGAGAAAATCCTAACCCTGCCGGACGACGTGAAAGTTTACCCGTCGCATGGCGCTGGCTCACTCTGCGGGCGGGCGATTTCCGATGCGCCTTTCTCGCTCGTCGGCCAGGAGCGGAAATTGAACTGGGCGATGCAAATCAAGGAGCGCGCTGAGTTCGTTAGGCAAATGATCGCCAACCTGCCGGATCGGCCGGCTTATTTTTCCTACGACGTGGGCGTGAACCTGGAAGGGGCGGAGCCGTTCAGCGCCCTCCCGCCGCTGGACGAAATGACCGAGGAGGAATTGCAGCACGCGGTCAAAGACGACGCGGTCGTGATCGATGTGCGCGCGCCGGGCAAATTTGGCGCCGGCCATTTTCCCGGAAGTCTCAACATTGGGCTCGGCAGTCCTTCGTTTTCGACCTGGAGCGGTTTCATGGTCCCGGGCGAGAAAGCAATCGCGCTCGTCGTCGGCTCGGCCGAGGACGCGAAAAAGGCGCGACTCGAACTGGCCCGGATCGGCTTCGATAATGTTTTGGGTTACATCAAGGCCGACGCTCTGAGCAAGACCGAGAAGCTGCCGCAAATGAGCGTGCAGCAACTAAAGGCCAGCCTGCAAAACAACGGCCCCCTCGTGCTCGACGTCCGCACGCCGACGGAATGGAAGAGCGGTCACATCGAAAGCGCGCGCCACGTTCCGCTTTCCACTTTCGGGAAAGAGCTTCCGGAGTTGCCTAACGATCGCCCGATCGCAATCATCTGCGGGAGCGGCTATCGCAGTTCGATCGCGACCAGCATGCTGCAGGCGCGGGGCCACAAGGTCGAAAACGTCGCCGGCGGCATGACCGCCTATGCGGAGGTTGGCAAATAACCGCCGCGAATAATCCCGACCGTTTTGGTTTCCCGGCGCGGCAGGGCGTGTGCGGCTTGGGCCTGCTCGCCTTCTGGTGGTCGGGCCCAGTCAAGCTGCTCCAGCCTCAATGAAACTTTCGTTTCTACTCCGCCGCGTTTTGCCGTGGCTCATTGTCGTCGCACTTGCCGGAATCGTGATTTACAAACTCAGGTTCGCGCCGGTCACGGTTGTCGCGCATACCGTAACGAAGGGCGTCATCACTGGCGAAGTGATGGGCACGGGGACATTGGAGGCGCGGTTGAAGACGACAATCGGCTCGCGTATTCAAGAGCGGTTGGCGGAGGTGCTGGCGGATCAGGGAGATGCGGTGAAAGCAGGGCAGCTTCTCGCCCGGCTCGATGATGCGGAGATCAAACAGCAGGTCGCCATCGCGTCCGCGACGCTGGCGGCCGCGAAGCAAACGGTCGAGCGCGTGAGTGCGGATCTGGCGCGCTCTGAAGCGGTGTTGGCGCAGGCGCAACGCGATAATCAACGCCTCGTGAGCCTCGCGACAGCCAAGGCAGTTTCCCAGTCAGAGACGGACAAGACCGCCGAGGCCCTGCATGTGGCGGAAGCGGATTTGCAGCGATCCAATGCGGCCATCGCCGAGGCGCAGGCGCAGGTGTTGGTGGCGGAAAAAACTCTGCTTTATCGCCAAGAGCAGATGGCCTTCACGGAGATTCACGCGCCCTACGATGGACTCATCATCCGGCGTGATCGCAATCCGGGAGATATGCTGGTGCCGGGAGGGTCGCTGATGGAGATCATCTCGCTGGAAGAAATTTGGGTGAGCGCGTGGGTGGATGAAACGGCGGTGCCAGCTGTCGCTACCGGGCAGCCAGCACGCATTTTTTTCCGCTCCGAGCCGGACAAAAGCTATCCTGGCGCGGTATCGCGCATCGGACGTGAAACCGATCGCGAAACGCGGGAATTCCTCGTCGATGTGCGCGTGAACGAACTGCCGAAGAACTGGACCATCGGCCAGCGGGCGGAAGTATTCATCGAGACCGGGCGCGACGCGGAAGCAATCGTGCTGCCGCAAGCGTTTCTGGTTTGGAAAGAGAATCGTGCCGGCGTGTTTGTCGCGACCGGCGGAAGAGCCGAATGGCGCGCGGTGACGCTGGGACTGCGCGGAACAGAGGACAGCTCGGTCAAAGAAGGACTCAGCGCGGGCGAGAAGGTGATCCGGCACAAAGACTCGCCCAAAGCCGAGCTGGAGGAAGGGCAGCGAGTCAAGCTGCCATGAACCTCGCGGTCCGCGACATCCGGCACAATGCAGGCCGTTTTGCGTTCACCACCGTGGGCATTGGACTGCTGCTCATGATCGTGATGGGCATGGGCGGCATCTATCGCGGTCTGATTCACGAGGCGATCCTGCTGGTGGACGGGGTGGGCGCGGATTTGTGGGTCGTGCAGGGCAACACGCGTGGACCGTTCGCGGAAATTTCACGGATACCGGGCAATCTGGAAGATCGCGTGCGCGCCGTAAAGGGCGTGGCGATGGCGCGGCGTTTCGTGTCGCATACGATCCAGCGCGAGCATTTGGGCAAGCCGCTGCGCATCGTCGTCGATGGGCTTTCGTGGCCGGACGATCGGGGCGAGTGGATTCCGCTCGTCGCCGGCCGCGCACTGCGGCAGGCGCACTACGAAATGATCGCCGATGTGTCGTTAAAGCTGGCGCTCGGAGAGAAAATCACGCTGGGCAAGGATGCGTATGAAGTCGTCGGCCTCACGCGCGGGATGACCGGCTCCAGCGGTGATGGTCTGGCTTTCTTCACCGTGAGCGATGCGCTGGCGATTCAGTTCGACGTTCCGGGCGAAGCGGTGCGCCTGGAGCGCGTGGCGCGTCGGACTCGACTGGAGAATATGGAAATCGGCCAACTGCAACCGCTCCTGCTGGATCGTGCGGCAGGCTCCTCGCGGGGCATTCCGGCGCTACCCACTCCACTGGTCAGCGCCGTGCTCGTCACGCTGCGTCCGGGTGCGAATGCCGCCGCCGTGCGCGCCACGCTGGGCACCTGGCCGGACATCACGGTCTATTCCACGCAGGAGCAAAAGGATCTGCTGCTCGCCGGCATGGTGGACAAGGCGCGGCGACAGATCGGCCTGTTCAGCGTCCTGCTCATCATCATTTCCACCATCATCATCGCGCTCATCATCTACACGCTGACGCTCGACAAGATTCGCGACATCGCGCTGCTCAAACTCATCGGTGCGCGCAACCACGTCATCGGCGGCCTCATCCTCCAGCAGTCGTTGCTCATGGGCGCGTTTGGTTACGTGCTCGCCTGGTGGATCGGGCGATATCCTCTTTCCGCACTTTCCGCGGCTCGTCCTCATTGTGCAGGAGGATCTGTTTTCTCTGGGGCTTATCGTCCTCGCCATCTCGACGCTCGCCAGCATGCTCGGCATTTGGAAAGCGATGAGCGTGGAGCCCAACACCGTCCTCTCCGCATGAACACGCCCGCCGCCACCATGCCGCCTGCGGTCGAAGTCAGTCACCTGCGCAAAGTGTATGGCAGCGGCCACACGGAGGTCGTCGCCATCCGTGATGCCACCCTGAGCATCGCGCGCGGCGAGATCGTCGGCATGCTCGGTCCCAGCGGGTCTGGAAAATCCACCATCCTCACGGCGATGGCGCTCATCAATTCACCGACTTCCGGGCACATCACGATCGGCGGCGAGCCGGTGCTCGATGGACCACGTGCGCTGGTGAATCTGCGCGGCTTCCGCCGACAGCATCTCGGCTTCGTGTTTCAGAAAGCGAATCTCATCCCGTTCCTCACCGCGCTCGAAAACGTGCAGATCGCCCTCGAAGTCAACGACACCGCTCCGAAGGCAGCGCGCCAACGTGCGATGGAGCTTCTCGATTACCTCGGCGTGCGCGAGCGCGCCGGCAACCTGCCCGTCGCCCTCTCCGGCGGCGAACAGCAGCGCGTCGCCGTTGCGCGCGCGCTGGCCAATGACCCCAATCTCATCCTCGCCGATGAACCCACCGCCGCGCTCGACAGCAAGCTCGGCCGCCAGGTGATGGAACTCTTTGCCAAGATCGCCCACGACAAGAACGCGGGCGTCCTCGTCGTCACCCATGACCACCGCACGCTCGATGTTTTCGATCGCATCCTCGATGTCGAAGATGGAGCCATCCGTGTGAGGGACACAGCCAACTCGACAGCGCGACAACGCGAACCGAATCGACCTCTTACCACCGACGAAAATCACCCAAGTCGCGGCCAATGAAACAAACATGAAAATCAATACATGTATCAATGAAACCGACCGCAAGGAGAGTCGCCGACGTCCCGAAGCAGAGGAAATGATCCGGCTGCTCGTGAACGGCCACACGCTCGATTAATCCAATGATTCCAACGGTTTTGGTTTTCGCGACGCTTCTCGGCCTGAGTGGCTCGGCCTTGCTCGCCTTCTGGTGGTCGGCGCAGCAGGGCGAATTCGAGCGCCCGCAAGATGCAGCCCGCCAAATCCTGGATGCGGATGATGGCGAGGGATCCGACGAGTTTCCTGGGAATTGACCGGATGAAAGCAAAACAAGATCAACCGCCTAACGAGGAAGAGCTCGCGCGCAGCCGCGCCGAACGCGCCCTGATCGACGCCTCGGTGCGCGGGCCCGGTTTGCATTTCTTCCTCTCGGCGCTGGTCTGGCTCACGCTCGGCGCCCTGCTGGCGTTGGCGGCTTCGATGAAGCTGCACGATCCCGAGTTTCTGGCCGAAAACGCCTGGCTCACTTTCGGTCGGGTGCGGCCGGCACACCTGAATTCGATGGTCTATGGCTGGGCGACAATGGGAAGCGTGGGGGTGGCGCTTTGGTTGATGGCGCGGCTTTGTCGTTCACCGCTGCGCCACAGCTGGTCGCTGCATCTCAGCGCGGTCCTTTTCAACATCGCCAACGTCGTCGGTGTCTGGGGTATTCTCAGTGGGCGCGGGACTTCGCTGGAGTGGCTGGAGTATCCGATCGAGGCGGGTCCGCTCGTGATCGCCGCTACGCTGCCCGTGGCCTGGGCGTTTGTCGATATGGTCCGGCGCCGCGAGCCCGGACACATCTACGTCTCGCAATGGTATCTGATGGCGGCGGTGTTTTGGTTTCCGTGGCTCTATCTCACCGCGCAAGCGCTCCTGCTTTGGTTCCCGATCGCCGCGCCGGCGATGCCTCCGGTCAACTGGTGGTACGCGCACAACGTGCTCGGTCTTTGGTTCACGCCGGTGGGTCTGGCCGCGGCCTATTATTTCATCCCGAAGATTATCGGGGAACCGATTCACAGTTATTACCTCTCGCTCGTCGGCTTCTGGTCGCTGGCGTTTTTCTATGCCTGGAATGGGATGCATCACCTCATCGGCGGACCTTATCCCGGCTGGCTCGTGGGCATGAGCGTGGCCGCCAGCGTCATGATGCTGGTGCCGGTGATCACCGTGGGTGTGAATCATCACCTCACGATGCGAGGACATTTCTCGCGGCTGCGCACCAGCCCGACCCTGCGCTTTGTGGTCTTCGCCGCCATGTCCTACACCGTCGTGAGTGTGCAGGGCAGCCTGACGGCGGTGCCGGCAATCAATCGCATCACGCACTTCACCCACTACACCATCGCGCATGCTCACCTGGGGATGTACGCCTTCGTCACCATGATGCTTTTTGGCTCGATGTATTACATCGTGCCGCGCCTAACGAATCGGGAATGGCCCTCGGCCGCGCTCATCCGCTGGCATTTTTGGCTTACGGCGGGCGGGGTGCTGGTTTACTGGGTCGGGCTCACGATCGGCGGCGTGGAGCAGGGAGTAAAAATGGCGAACCCTAATGTCGCCTTCCTCGACATTGTCCGGGCCACCATTCCCTGGCTTCAGGTGCGATCGTGGGCGGGTCTCGCCATGACGATCGGGCAGCTCTGCTTTTTCGCCTCGATGATCTGGCTCCTGCTCCGCCGTCCCGGCGCGGAAACCGGACCCACCCTGCTCGGGCGGGAGCCGATCCCGCCCGGCGGCAGGGCCATGGAGACCACCTAACGAGAGGGAAGACATGGTAAAAAATTTCAAACGTCTCTTCATCGGCTTCTTCCTCACTTTCCTGACCGCGTGGATCGGGTTGGTGGTGGTGCCGGTGCGGCATTTTGCGCGGGAGAAACGTGAGACGCCGGCTTCCTTTCCTTTGGATGAAGCACTCGTTAGGCAAGGCGAACGCGTCTATGTCGCCAACGGCTGCATCTATTGCCATTCCCAACAGGTGCGCCCGGCTCCTTTCACCGACGACATCGACCGCGGCTGGGGCGATCGCCGGACCGCGCCGGAAGATTATCTGCACGATCAACGCGCCCTCATGGGCACGATGCGCACCGGACCCGATCTCTCGAACATCGGCGCGCGCCAGACTTCGACCTCGTGGCATTTCCAGCATCTCTATGAACCGCGCAGCGTGAGCCCGGGTTCGAACATGGCGCCCTTCCGCTTTCTTTTTGAAAAGAAACCGATCACCGGCGCTCCCGAGGCGGATGCCCTCGTCTTCAACGGCAGCAAGATCGTGGACGGAAAATTTCAAATCGTCCCGACGGCGGATGGGCGTGCCCTGGTCGCTTATCTTCTATCACTGCGTCGCGCCGTCTCGCCTCCGGTGACGGCGGAAAACGAAACCAATCCCATGCCATGAAAAAACCTGAAGCCAACGAGGACATGAATGTGCGCCGCGTCCACGGCGTTATCTGGCGGGAATATCCCGAGCCGCGCGAACTCTGGCGGCGCACGCCCGCGATCCTGCGCCATTTCTATGTCGTCCTTACCATTGCCGTTCTCCTCTACCTGATCGGTTGGTTCCCGCGCTGGTCGTGGAAAGCGCTCGATCACGCCGCGCCGGAAGAAACGAGCGCGCCCGCCCTGGATACTTCCCGTTGAGCGCGTGCTGCGAATGCCATCCGGCGGCGGAAGCGCCCGACGAGCGCGCCGCTTCGCCGCACCGCGGAGGCGAGTGGGTGCGCTTTGCGGTCCTGGCGTTGATTGCGGGTTTGGGAATGGCGCTCAGTCTCGGGGTCAATGCCGATCCTCCCACGGGCGCCACTAGACTCGTGCTGCACGGGTTGCTCGCGGTGATGGCGCTGGGCCCCCTCTTCTGGCTGGGCGGCCCGCTTTTCAGAAACGCCATCGCCGCGTTGCGCGAGCGCCGCATCGTGACGGATCATCTTTTCCTGCTCGCGCTGCTCGCGGCGTTAGCGACTTCGCTTTACACGACTTGGCGCGGTCGCGGGTATGTTTTTTACGAGCTGGTGCCGCTCCTGCTCGCGATTCAGCGCCTGGGGGCGTTGTTGCTCGCCGCTCCGCGCCATCGACTGGAAGTGGCGTGGCGCGAGCTCGCCGGACAACTCGATCTCGTTCACCTCCTGACGCCGCAGGGCGTGCGCGATGTCTCTGCGTCGACACTCAAAAACGGCGACCTCGTCCGCGTCGAACCCGGCGAAACCATTCCAGTCGATGGCCGCATCACAAGCGGCTCCGCTTTCGTGCGCGAGAGCACGCTGACCGGCGAACCGTTTCCCGTCCCGCGCGCGCCTAACGAGGAAGTGAACGCGGGTGGTGTCGTGCTCGATGCGCCGCTCACGATCGCGACCACCCGCGCCGGCGGTCGGCGCCGGCTCGATGCGATGCGCGCAGATGTCGAAGCGCTGCTGCAGAAACCCGCGCCGCTCCTCGGCGTGGCCGATCAATTGGTGCGCTGGTTTCTTCCCTTCGTGCTCCTCGTGAGCCTGACTGCGTTTGGATTTTGGTATCGCGTCTCGGGGTTGAACGCCGCGCTGAATTCCTCGCTCGCCGTCCTGCTCGTGGCCTGTCCTTGCGCTCTCGGCGTCGCGTTGCCGATGTTGTTTCGCCTCGGTCTGACCCGGCTCGTACAAGCCGGATTAGTCGTTAGTTCGCCGCTCCTCCTCGAACGTCTTGCCGGGATTCGACGCGTCGTGTTCGACAAGACGGGCAGTTTGGCGGAACCGGAGTTGAAGCTGGCTTCGTTTGCCGTCCATCCCGCTGCCGATCCGACGATGGTCCGCGCGATTCTGGGGGCGGTGCAGAGCCGGAGCGAGCATCCCGTGGCCGCGCCTTTCGCGGGCTGGACGGGCGAAGGGCGCAGCGTGGCAGTGGAAAATTTGCGCGCCCTTCCCGCCGTCGGTCTGGCGGCTGAAGTTACGCACGCTGGTCGCAATCACGCGGTCGAAGTCGGCAACGATCGACTAGTCAATGGAGACATGCCGTGGATTGGGCATTTGCCTAACAAACGCACCATCGCGATGAAGCTGGACGGCAAATTGGTCGCCCTCGCCGAACTCGACGAGGAACTGCGAAGTGGAGCGGGCCAAGCCCTGGTCGAACTGGCGAACGAAGGCTACCGCGTCACCGTGCTCACGGGCGACAACACCGCGCCCTCCGCCCTAACGAACACGGGTCTGGACGTTCGCACCGGGCTGAGTCCGGAAGAAAAATCGGCGATTGTTCAAACTTGGGAAGAACAGCGCGAGTCTGTCCTCTATCTTGGCGACGGTTTGAACGACTCCGCCGCCAGCGCCGCCGCGAGCGCGTCGCTCGCGCTCGGCGCGGCGCATTCCGTCACGATCGCCGCCAGCCAGGCGGTCTGGCCCCATCCGCACCTCGATCAACTCCCGAGCCTGCTCCGCGCCGCGCGCGACGTCGTGCGCCAGGGCCGCCGTATCGTCGGTCTCTCCTTCGCCTACAACACCCTCGGCATCGCCGCGGCCGCGAGCGGTTACCTGCATCCGGTTTTTGCCGCCATCCTCATGCTTGTCTCCAGCCTGAGCGTGACAAGCCTGGCGGCTCACGCCGGCGGAAAGGCAAACCGGGTACACCCAGTTGGGCCCTTGCAGCGTGCGGCGTAACTTTCGCCCTTTTTTTCCCACAACTCAGCCAGCTGGGCACAGGCGGTGATGGCTCACTCCATGTCCTGCAGCGCGACCCATCCCAGCGGGCCGTGGGCGTTGTGCTCACCGCAAAAGAGGTTTGGAGTCGGCAGGCCAAGTTCGGCGGGGCGCGAGTCCTCGGGTGCCGCCAGGCACGACGTGGTCGTAGGGTTTGAGTCCCGCGGTCACGAAGGCTTGGCGCGCCTGTTCCCACCGAAGCGGCCTCGTAGTTCGGGATCATTAAATCGTTAGGCCAAGGCAGGAAAAAATATTTCCATTTTTGCTTGACCCATTTTCGCGGGTCGGAAGAGACTCGAACTGTTCCCTATAAGAGTTGGTGTGCCAGCCGGCGCCTCGGGCGCCTGATTACATGATCGGCCCAGCACATAGGATCGCCCGCAGATCCGCGCCTGCTCGCGCGGACGCCCTCGCTTGCGGCCCCGGCCCCAACCTTCCCATTTTCCTGCCTTTCTCGCGGCCTAACGAAAACAGAGGAATCATCCCATGCCAGTTCTAACTACTTATCCCGGCGTTTACATCGAAGAAATCCCCAGCGGCGTGCGCACCATTACCGGTGTCGCGACTTCCATTACGGCCTTCCTCGGGCGGGCCCAGCGCGGCCCGGTCGACAGCGACAAGGAAGCGCCCGTCACCATCAATAGCTTCGGCGATTTCGAACGCATCTTCGGCGGCATCTGGGCGGAGAGCACGCTCGGGTTCGCGGTCCGCGATTTTTATCAAAATGGCGGCAGCCAGGCGCTCATCGTCCGGCTTTTTCATCCCCTCGGGGGGACGAACGATTTTGCCAGCCTGGATGTAAATTCCCTCGGCCTGCGGGCGGCAAACCAGGGCAGTTGGGCGAATACTTTGCGCGCCCGGATCGATCACAGCACCCGCCCGCTCGAGGACGGCACGCCCGACCTGGATACCTTCAACCTCTCGGTCCGCGACGGCGAAACCGGCCAGGTCGAAATTTTCCGCAACGTCTCCATCGTGATCGATCATCTCCGGCGGATCGACAAAGTGCTGGAGAACGAGTCCAAACTGGCGCGGATCGATGGCGCGCTGCCCGGCGCGCGCCCCGGCGCGCATCCCGACCCCCTTGCAGGCGAGGACGTCTGGGGCGACAACGCGATTGCGACCAACTCCGCCGTGGTGGCGGCCGGTCAAGCCTCCGATGGTGACGCCCTCGACGAAGCCGATTTCAACGGCGCGGGCAAGGAGTCGAACAAGGAGGGATTGTTCGCGCTCGCCAAGGCCGACCTCTTCAACCTGCTTTGCATCCCCGGCTACGTTGATACCGGGGCGGGTTTCGACGTCGATCCCGGCCTAACGACAAGTGCAGCGGCCTACTGTGAAGCGCGCCGCGCCATGTTGCTGGTCGACCCGCCGAGCGGTTGGCTCGATAAAGACCAGGCCAAGGCCGGACTCGCGGCCGGGATCGGGACGACGAGCAAGAACGCCGCGCTCTTTTTCCCGCGCCTGCGCCAGCCCAACCCGACGCACGACGGCCAGAAGGAAGACTTTGCGCCCTGCGGCGCGGTCGCCGGTGTCTTTGCCCGGACCGACGCGCAACGCGGCGTCTGGAAAGCGCCCGCCGGTTTGGAAGCGACCCTGGTCGGGGTGCCGGAACTGAGCGTGAAACTGAACAACGCCAGAACGGCGAACTGAATCCGCTTGGGATGAATTGCCTGCGCTCGATGCCGGCCAGCGGCCGCATCATCTGGGGCACGCGCACCCTGCAGGGCGACGATCGGTTGGCCTCGGAATGGAAATACATCCCGGTGCGCGCGAACCGCCCTCTTCCTCGAGGAGAGTCTCTATCGCGGGACGCAATGGGTAGTCTCGGGCCTAACGACGAGCCGCTCTGGGCCCAGATCCGGCTCAATCTCGGCGCTTTCATGCAGAGCCTTTTCCGGCAGGGCGCCTTTCAGGGCAAAACCCCAAGGAAGCCTACCTCGTGAAGTGCGACAGCGAGACCAGCCACCAGGACGATATCAATCGCGGCGTGGTCAACATCCTCGTCGGCTTCGCCCCGCTCAAGCCGGCCGAATTTGTCATCATCAAAATCCAGCAGCTCGCTGGCCAAATCGAAACTTAATCCAAGCCTAACGAAGTAGTTTGAGGACCGATCCATGGCTCAATTCAGCGTCAATGCATCGCGCTTCGACCCTATAAGAACTTCAAGTTCCGGGTGAAATGGGACGGGCGCTACGTCGCCGGCGTCAGCAAGGTCGGCGCCCTCAAGCGCCCACCGAAGTCGTCGAGAACACCGCGAAGGCGACGATGCGGGGCGCACCCGGAGATCGCCCGCCGGACCAAGTTTGAAGCCATCACCCTCGAGCGCGGGGTGACGCACCGACCCCCGAGACTTCGAGAGATCGGCGAACAAGGTCTGGAACACCGGTTCCGGGCGGCGCGGAAGTTTCGCTGAAGGATTTCCGCAAGGACATCATCATCGACGTCTATGACGAGGCCGGGCAGCTCACAATCAGCTACAGGTGTATCGCTCCTGGGTTCGAATTCCGGCCGCTCTCCGATCTCGATGCCAACGCCGATGAGGTCGCGATCCAGTCGCTCAAGCTCGAACAAGGGCTGCGAGCGCGATTACGACGTGAAGGAACCGGTGGACCCGGTTTTGGGCCGACGTAGCGCGCGAGGGATTCGCTCGCTCGTCTGGCCTCAGGTCATGGAACAACCGATCCGATCTACTCTCTGCCGGAAAATTCTGGCTTCTGGAAAGCGGCCGGCCCGCAGCGTGCCCTCGATCGCGCCCTGACGATCCTGCTCGCCGCCACGCCCGGGGCGAGCCGGGCGACTTGGCGACGTCGAGCATCGGCGACACCGATGCCCACCTCCTCCAGCTCCGCCACCTCGTCCTCGGGGCGCGCGCGGAAGGCTTCGCGGAGTGCCCACGCTGCGCGGAGCGGGTCGAGTTTCCGCTCGATACCGCGGCCTTTGCGCAACCGCGAGAGCTGAGCCAACGCGGGCCCGAATTGAGGTGATGGCGCGACAGTGCGCCTCCGGCTCCCGACCCGTCGCGACCTGGCAGAGGCGGTCGCTGCGCCGATTCGGTGACGCGCTCGGTACCTGGTCGACGCTGTCCGCGATGGCGGATTTACCTGACGAATCTCTGCCGGCCGTTAGCTCCGCCATGCTGGCGACGGATCCGCGGCGGAAATCGTCCTCCATTCGACTCCCGGCCTGCGGTCACGCTTGGGAGTTGCTCTTTGATGTCGGCGAGTTTTTCTGGAGACGAGATCGCGGCCCAGGCCCAGCGGCTCCTGCGCGAGATCGACGCCCTGGCCCGCGCTTACGGCTGGACCAAGCGCGGATCCTGAGTCTCCCGGCCGCGCCGGCGAGACCTACTGGAGCTGGTGGGCAGGCATGACGCTTTTCCTCGCGAGGCTGGTCGAGCACGCTCGCCGGGGTCCCGCCCCGCGGGTCGAGACCGATCGTCGCCACGCGCTTTGCCCCGGCGCTCGACCACGGAGGTTGCGACGGAATTCGAAGCGCCCGTCAGTCGCTTGGCGGCCAGACGAGATGGCGCGACGAACAGCCGCCCGCCGGTCAACTCGCAGGCACGGAACCAGACCACTTCTCAGCACAGGAAAGGCGGCACGGGCAACGAGCCGCGCCCGAGCCGGAGGATTTGCTGTGCCGAGGCGACTTCTCGTTGCACCTTCACCGACCTCGGTCGTTAGGCGGCTTGCCCGGACCATGTTATTTTCTCGCCCAGGGGCGACGGTGCGAGGTCGAACAATCGGCGGCTCAGGCAACGCCCACCTGGCCGGGGCGCGCCCCCGGCCACAACGGGACGCCGCGAGTTGCGCGGGGACGACGACCCCGGGCAATGAACGTCTACGGACTCGCCGACGATCGACGAACCACGCCCGATCGTCCGGGTCACAATCGGCCGGGTCGACGTGCGGGCCGCGCCCGCTCCCTCCGCCGGCGCGCAACCTGCTCCCCGTTCCGGCCGAAGCTGACACTCAACGCTTTCTTTAATCGCGACAGGAGGGCACACGATGAGCACGCCGCTCGCCGTCGCCACCGTCACCGCCGTGTTGGAGAAGTTCCCAGAACAGCGTGACCGACCTAGCCGCCGTCCTTGGTCGAAACATCACCGTCTCGACCGAGCCACGGGATCGGATCGATAACGGCACGGCCTCGCCCGACCGGATCGTCTTTTCCTCTTCGAGCCCACGAAAACCCGGGCTCGCGCAATC
>CAWIBC010000025.1:0-480772 GCA_963834255.1 uncultured Verrucomicrobiae bacterium
AGCGCCGTAGGAGCTGTAGCGTGCGCTGTCCCCAGCGCATCAGGGTAATGATTTTCCGCTGAGGACAGCGGACGCTACAGACTGCCTAACGCCTGATCGAGGACTTCGAGGAGGAAGCGGTCTCTGCCGGGGTCAGAGCTTACGGTCTCTGCCGGGGTCAGAGCTTACTATCGACACACAGGCCTGAAGGGGTCGGAGCTTATTATCGACGCAAGAATTGGTCGCGCCGGAGGGTTTTAGGTCGTGAGTCTCGCCTTTTCTGTCGCCGAGATAGTGTACTCGCTCTCGTTCCCGCGCGGCACCGACGGAGCGGTGCCCTCCAAGGCGCCATCGGCGCCGTGGGATTTGTAGCGTGCGCTGTCCCCAGCGCATTACAGTAAAGATTTTCCGCTGAGGACAGCGGACGCTACAGACTGCGCAGCGCGCGGTATGCGTTTACCGGTATCCGTTATTTAACCTCTCACATTGAGAAGGTGATCGGGAGGTAAGCGGTGACGTAAACCCCGGGCAGACAACGCCACCGCATAAAGGTCCTGATGCATTCCTGATCGATTTCGGCGTGGCCGGTCGATTTCAAAGCCACGACCTGCTTCATACTTCCATCGGGTTGAAAGCGCAGGACAAACAGGCCGCCGCCGACCTGACGTTTCCGGCGTGCTTCGTGCGGGTAGGTGGGCTTTGGATGGACCGGGATGTTCCGCAACACCTCCTCGCTGCCCGGATGGATCGTGACCGGAGGCGGACTGCTTGTAAACGTCATCGTTAGGCGCGCGCTGCTTTGCGCGCCCGGCTTGGCGCGCCATTGCCGAAGAGCGGCGCACGCCGTCTCGTCGAGTAACTGGTGCTCCGTCGTCAACACCGTCGCCGCATTCTTCACCGTGCCGTCCGCCCGGAATTGCAATTCAAACACCCCGAGCCCGCCCCATCCCTTCTTCAACGCCTGCTCGGGGTAATATGGCACCGGCGCCGAGAGCAAATCCTTCACCAGGCTGGCATCCACGCGGACCCTCGGGCGCTGCGAAGATTTCGCCCACGCCGTGTGCGTCGCGGTGGCAAAGACAACCGCAAGCAATGCCGCTTGAAAGCACGAAATACCATTAACTTTCATGGAGTTCGGCGCAACGGAGGTGCGAAAGTAGGAAGTCAGAAGGGATGGATTAAGAAGGAGGCGGCGGTTCCTCCCGCAGAACGTTCGACTCTTCCAACTCTGGCACCTGCTCGTCCTCGTATTTCTCGATGAGAAGGCCGACAACTTCCATGAGGGAGGCGAGCGGGTGAGATTCGTCGTTGCCGATTTCGTCAACGAGTTCATCGAGCAGGGCGACGAGGCGCTGGTATTCCGCTTCGCTGTGCGGAACGAAGACGGTCCGCGAAATTTCGGGCCAATGGGCGAGTGAATTTTTGAGAACGTCGGTCATTCTTTCCAGGCTCCAGTGTCGTATTCGGCGTGCGTAAGGACGGCACGAATATAGACCTTCCTCGCGGTTATAGTGAAGGGCGGCGATGAGGCGCACCTTGTTTCCGCCAATATTGAAAACGGTAAGCTTGCCCACAAGATCGGCGCCCGGGAAAGTTTCGCGCAAATGAGGGAATGAACGAAAGTGGCCGCGTTTCATCAGCCGATACCAGTGCGCCAGTGCGGTCAACGCATCGGGATGTTTCTTCGCAAAGTCGTTGAGGCGTTTGCGCGTGATGACGTGCACTTGAGGAGCGTTAGTCATTCGCTCAAAGGGCAGAGCAACGGTTAACGGATGGGGTTGCGCTACCTAGAACGTCCCGAGCGCCTGATCGAGGACTTCGAGGATGAAGTCGGCGTCCTGCTGGTTGATGCACATGGGCGGCGAGAAGCGGATGGTTTGGCCTTGCAGGCCGCCTTTGCCTAACAACAAGCCCATGTCGCGGCAGGTCTCGAGGACCTGGGCGCATTCGGCCTTGGCCGGCTCCTTGGTGGCGCGGTCCTTGACCAGCTCGATGCCGAGCATGAGGCCTTTGCCGCGCGCGTCGCCGATGATGTTGTGTTTTTCCTTCAGCTTCGAAAGGCCGGCGCTGAGGTGCGTGCCCATGGCGAGGGAGTTGGCCTGCAGTTTTTCGCGCTCGATCACTTCGAGGACGGCTTTGCCCTGGGCGGAGACGACCGGGTTGCCGCCGAAGGTGTTGAAATGAATCCGCTGCGAAAGGGCGGCGGCGATCTTGGGCGTGGTCACGACCGCGCCTAACGGGCAGCCGTTGCCGATGCCTTTGGCCATGCAGACGATGTCGGGCAGGACGCCCTGGGTTTCGAAGCCCCAGTAATGCGTGCCGGTGCGGCCGAAGCCGGATTGCACTTCGTCGGCGATGCAGACGCCGCCCGCGGCGCGGACGTGCTCGTAGGTGTGCTTGAGGTAGCCGTCGGGGAAGACGATGCAGCCGCCCACGCCCTGGATCGATTCGGCGATGTAGCCGGCGATCTGGCCCGGGGTGGCGTACTCGATCAGGTTCTTGACGTCGGCGGCGTAGTTTTTGCCGGCGTCGGGATTGTCGTGGCCCCAGATGCCGCGATAGGGATCGGGCGTGATGGAGTGATGGACGCCGAAGCTTTGCGGGACGTTGTATTTCCAGGTGGAATGCGCGGTCAGGCCCATGCCGGAGGCGTTGCCGCCGTGGTAGGCGTTGCGGAGCGCGATCATGTCGTAGTTGCCGGTGTAGGCGCGCGCCATCAGCATGGCGAGGTCGTTCGCTTCCGAGCCGGAGTTGACGAAGTAGCAGACCTTGAGCTCGCCCGGCATCTTCGAGGCGAGCTTCTCGGCGTACTCGGCGATGTTCGGGTGCAGATAGATCGTGGTGGAATGCTGGAGGAGCTCGTTTTGTTTCCGGGCTGCTTCGACGACGTCGGGATGACAATGCCCGACGCTGATCGTGACGATGCCGCCGAGGGCGTCGAGGTAACGCCGGCCGCTCTCGTCCCAGACGTATTGCATTTTGCCTTCCACGAGGGTGAGCGGCTTTTTGTAGTAGAGGAAGATGCCCGGGTTCAGGAATTCCTTGCGCAGGCGGTGGATCTCGTCGGGCGACGGGCCGTGGTAGGGCTGCGGTTGGTGGTCGAAGGGCGGCAGTTCAGGTTTTTGCATAAAGGTAGAGTCGTTAGGCGCGGTCGGGTGCGATCTTGCGTCCCACGAGGTAGATGACGAAGGCGAGGGCGAAGCCGACGAACCAGGCATAATTGTAGATGGAAAGGAAGATGGGCGCGACCGCAGTCTGCGGCAGGACTTTGATGGTGGCGAGGAAGCCGGGGATATTTGGCAGGACGGCGAGGGCGAGCGCGGTCAGGGCGACGCCGCTGAAGCCGCCGCTGTAGCGATAGCGGCCGTGTGGATCGTAGAGCGCGTTGACGTCGAGCTGGCGCCGCCGATAGACGAAATAATCCGCGATCATGATCCCGCCGATCGGGCCTAACAATGCGCTGTAACCGATGAGCCAGGTGAAAATGTAGCCGCTCGGGTCGGCGTAGAGTTTCCAGGGAAACATGAGGATGCCGATGATGCCGGTGAGGATGCCGCCGGTTTTAAAGCTGATCAGGCGCGGGGCGAGATTGGCGAAATCGTTCGCGGGCGAGACGACGTTGGCGGCGATGTTGGTCGAGAGGGTGGCGATGGTGAGGGTGATGAGCGCGAGGACGGAGAGGACCGGGCTGTCGAAGCGCTGCATGAGTTGCACCGGGTCCCAGATGGCTTTTCCGAAGACGATGACGGTCGCGCTCGTGACCGCGACGCCGATGAAGGCGTAGAAGGTCATGGAGAGCGGCAGCCCGAGCGCCTGGCCCACGACCTGGTCGCGCTGCGTCTTCGCGAAGCGCGAGAAGTCCGGGATGTTGAGCGAGAGCGTGGCCCAATAGCCGACCATCGCGGTCAGGCCGGCGGCGAAGACGGGGAGGAATTCCGCGGTGGATTGGAACTTTGAGGGCTGGGCCAAGATCGGTCCCCAGCCCTTGGCCGCGACCAACGCCCAGACGAGCAACCCGACGCCGGTGAGGATGAGAAACGGCGCGGCGAAAACCTCGAGCCACTTGATCGACTCCATTCCCCTAACGATGACCCAGATATTGATCGCCCAGAAAATCATGAAGCAAAAAAACTCGCCGCCCGAGATGCCGATGACGGGCAAAGCGGTACGCAGCGCCGGATCAAAGCCGAAGATGATGGCCGACATGGCGTAGATGGCGGCGCCGCCGATCCAGGTCTGGATGCCAAACCAGCCGCAGGCCACGAGGCCGCGCATGAGCGCGGGGATATTGGAGCCGAGCGTGCCGAAGGAGGCGCGGATGAGCACGGGGAAGGGGATGCCGTAGGCGGTGCCGGGATGCGCATTCAGCGTCATCGGGATGAGCACGATGAGGTTGCCGAGGAAAGATCGTGAGCACGGCCTGTTTCCAGTTCATGCCCTGCTCGATGAGGCTGCTCGCGAGGGTGTAGGTGGTGATGCAGATCGCCATCCCGACCCAGAGCGCGGCGATGCTCCACATCGACCAGGTGCGCTCGGCGAGGGGGACGGGCGCGAGGTCGTCGTTGATGAGCGCGTCCGATTGCAGCATGGGGGTTTGCGTTTCGGTGGCCGGCGCAGTCGGTCGATTCATGCGGGGGCGCATCCTGCCAGCGTTGGAGGTAGCAAGTCCAGCGATTCCTTGCGGGGAAAGGCCGGGCCGGCTTTAGGAAAACGCGAGCCCGAGGCCGGCGGCGGTCCCGTCGCCGAGAGGCGGGGGATGAGGAGCGTGCCCCACGCCGTGCGGAAACCAGTCCTGGGGTGTGCCGGCGCATCCGGAGGTCGGGCAATGCAGGTGATAGGCGCCGCGGGCATCCTGCCAGGCATCGATCATCCGCCCCGTGATCACTTTTTCGCAAACGGTGCAGACCCGGTTGTCGTCGAGCGAAGACCAATGGCGGGTGGGGTCAGCCTGCTGCAGCGCGACGAGCTTTTCGTCGAGCGGGATGTGCCTGTTCCTTCCCGAAGTCTTCATCTCCAGAGAGGGATACGGATGCCCGGGCGCGCCCGGACGCACCCGGCGGACCGGTTTTAGCGGGACATGCGCGTCCCGCAAATGCCATCCAGCCAATTACCTCTGCGGCGGGGCGGAATGCGCCTTCTCTTCGATCTCTTCCACGCTCGGGTTGGCGCTGCGGATCCAATCCTGGACGCCGTGGATTTCCTGCTGCGCGGCGACCGTGACGGGCTCCTTGGGCAGGGCGCGCGCGACGATCTTGCGGTTTACCTTTACCGGCTTGGCGCGCTTGACCGAGAAATCCCAGTGCCACCCGAAACGCAGGAGCGCGAAATACATCGTCTTGGCCTCGATCGGGCCGACGCCGGCGCAGCGCATGGCGTGGTAGAACATCCGGTCGGCCTCTTTCGGCGGGCGGTTTTGGATGGTGTAAGAGACATCGTGCAGAATCGAGGCGTAACGATATTTCCCCTCGAAAGGCCCGCCCATGAGGGTCCAGAGCGGCCGCGGGATGGAGGCGCCGTCGACGACCGACCCGGCGGGCGCGACCCAGACGTAGCCGGTGGGATCGGTGTAACGAAATTCGCGCATGAGAGTCATGCTGCGGCCGTCGCGGTTCCATTGCGTGACCGGTTCGCCGGAGAAAAAGCCCCAGGGATGATCCTGGGTGGCGGCCTCGCGCCAGTGAGCGGGCGGCTTCGAGGCGCAGCCGCCGAGGAGGCTGGCCGCGAGCAGGAAAAGGAGAAGATGAAGTCGGGTTGTCATCGCCACGGCAGACATTTGGCAATTGTGCGGCGGGCGCAACTCCGGGGCGGATGATTCGCGGCCGCGCGGGTCGTTAGGCGAGCGGCATCGACTCGGGGCGGGCGTGCCGGGGTTGATAAACGCCGACCTTGCCGCCGCCGGGCAGGGTGAGGTGCGTGACCAGGCCGTAGCCCTGGTCCTGCACGGGGTCGCAGGTGATTTTCTGCTGCTCGAGCTCCCGCACGAGCGCGGCGAGGTCGTCGCACATGAAGTAGAACTCCTGCACGTCACTCTTCTGCGAGGGATGCACCGCGACCTCGGCCGGCGGGAGACCAAAGATGAGCCAGCCCTCGCCGACATCGACGTGCGGCAGCTTGAGCACATCGCGAAGAAAGGCGCGGTCGGCCGCGGCGTTGGTGCTGTAGATGATGGAATGTGCGCCGGTGATCATGATTTTCGCCTAACGAGAACAAAGCACAGGCAGCGGAAATGCGCGAGCGCGAACTGCCGCGCCACCTAGCGTTCTGCCGCCAGCCACACGATCACGGGGTTCGCTCCCGACTTATGCGCCGGTTTCCAGCCGTCCGGCACGGCCGCGATTTTTTCCCAGCCGAGGCATTCGATCCGGTTCTGTGAAACACCGGGCACGACGAGGTTGGCCCATTCGCCGCGGACCACGTGCACCACTTTTTCCCGCGCGATTCCCGGCTCGACGATCTCGGCGATCGCCGGACGCGCCTCGCCGTTGACCTTCATCTGAAACGAGAACAAACCGGTAACGCCATTCACCTCGCCATCTCTCGCGCGCGCGGGGAGACTGTCAAACGTCGCGCCGAATTTTGAATAGAAGGCGCTCGCTCCCGTCCCACGTTGGATGGACGGACCTTCTCCGATCAACGGGCGAGAACGCGCACGCAAACGCAACGTCCGCACAACGGCGGAGACTTCGGCGCCGCAGGAGGCGCCTCGACCCCGGCCCGGCACGATGCATCGGACGAAGAAACTGCTCGCGGCCGCAATCCGGGTCTGGGAACTGAAGCGAGGTCTGCGCGAGTAGGCGCGGCCCGGGACTAGGTCTTCACCCGGTAGAGCGTCAGCCCGTCCGAGAGGTTGGGCGCCGGCAGCTCGGCGGCGCGATAAGACTCAAACTCTTCCGCCGAAATCTCAAAGAGATTGACGGAGCTGAGCGCCACGTTTGGACTCCCCCCGCAGCCGGCGACGATGGCGCGCGCGGTTGCCTCGTCGATCGTCGGCTCTGCGCTGTCCTGACGGCGGTCGCAGACGAGGAAGCCAACCGCGATCTCGCCCGCATAAATTTCGCCGATAAAATATTTCGCAGCCTCGTTTTCCACCGCAACGAGAGTACACAACCGCGTCTGGAAAGCGGAAGTGAAATCGGGTGGCAAGGCCGCGTTTTTCTGAACGCCGCTCGTGTCACTCGGAAGGTTTTTGCGCCTGTGCTAGGATGCCGCCGCCATGACTGTTCCTGACTCGCCTTCCGGTCAAAAGATCAACCCGCCGGAAGAGGCAGGACTGCTCGCGCGGATGGCGCTCGCCATCACCGCGTGGACGGAGAGATGGGTGCCCGATGCATTCATTTTTGCGCTCATCGGCACGCTGATTGTGGTGGTGGCGGGAGTTGCGTTCACACCCGCGAGTCTGCCGCAGGTGATCGATGCCTGGGGCAAGGGCTTCTGGGAATTGATCCCGTTCACGCTCCAGATGGCGCTCATCATCATCACCGGCTATGTGCTCGCGACTTCGCGGCCGGTGGGAAAAGTCATTCGCGCCCTGGCTTCGTGGCCGGCCACGCCGCGCAACGCCGTGGCGCTGGTGACTTTCTTCGCCATGGCCAGCTCCTGGTTTAACTGGGGCTTCAGTCTCATCTTCAGTGCCGTGCTCGCGCGCGAGGTGGCGCGCCGCGTCGCCGGGGTGGACTACCGCGCGCTGGCCGCGGCCAGCTTTCTCGGTCTCGGCAGCATCTGGGCGCAGGGCCTGAGCGGATCGGCGGCGCTGCAGATGGCTTCGCCGGGCGCGCTCCAGCCGCAGATCCGCGAGATCGTCGCCCGCGGCGGTTTGGTGCCGGATGGAATCATCTCATTCAGTCACACGATTTTTCTCTGGCAAAGCGTGGTCTCGGTTTTCGTCGAAATCGTCGTCGTCACGACCGTGATGTGGCTGGTGACGCCGCCGGCCGGGCGCGGCAAGACGGCGCACGATCTCGGCATCGCGCTCGGCCAATCCGAGATCGAGCCGCCGCCGCCGGTGGCGAAACCAACGCCGGGTCAGTGGCTCGAGCATTCCCCGATCCTGAACTGGTTCATCGTGCTCATCGGCGGGACTTATCTCGTGCGCTACTTCATGCAGGCGCCTGAGCCGCTGGGCGCAATCACCTTGAACATCGTCAACCTGACCTTTCTCCTGCTCGGCTTTCTCTTGCACGGGACTCCGGCGCGGCTCATGCACGCGGTCCAGGGCGCGACGCCCGCGGTCTGGGGAGTGATCCTGCAATTTCCTTTCTACGCCGGCATTGCCGGAGTCATTACTTACACTCACCTCAGCGAGCAGATCGCACATGCATTCGTTAGTCTCTCCACGCCGCAGAGCTTTCCGGCGATTGTCGCGATCTACTCCGCCGCGCTTGGTGTCTTTGTGCCCTCGGGCGGTTCGAAGTGGGTCGTGGAAGCGCCCTATGTGATGGCGGCGGCGCACGAACTCAAGGTGCACCTCGGCTGGGTGGTCGCGTCCTATGACCTGGGCGAAGCGCTGGCCAATCTGGTGCAACCGTTCTGGATGCTTCCGATCCTCGGGCTTTTCAAACTCCGCGCGCGCGATGTCATGGGCTACACCTTTGTCGTCTTTCTCGTGCTCGTGCCGGTGGTGCTGTTGTTGGTCACGATCCTGGGGGCGACTCTTTCTTATCCGCTCTAGGCCGGGTTTAAAACAACTCGGCTGGTGGCTCGTTAGGGCGGGGCGCGGCGTCGTAGAGCGCGGCGTAGAGTTTGTCCAGCTCGACCGGCTTCGCCAGGACGGCGACGGCGCCGCTCTCGGCCTGCGAGACAGGAGGCGTGCCGGAAGACACGATGACGATTCTCGCCGCCGGGTCCTTGGCCAGGATCATGCGCGCGGCGGTGGCGCCGTTGAGGCGCGGCAGCGAGTAATCCATCAGGACGAGGTCGGGCTGCAACCGGGTGTAAGCCTGGATCGCGTCGAGGCCGGAGCCGACGACCTGCAAAACTTCATGGCCGCAACGTTCGACCAGCGCGGCCAGGCTGATGCCGACGTCTTTCTGGCCATCGGCGATGAGGACGCGCATCGCCTAGGATAGCTGGCTTTTCCGGAATCGTCCTCTTGCGAGTGTCCTCGGACGCGCCCGAAATTATTCGATCTTGTAGAGCTCAGCCAGGGCCGTGCCGTAGTCCTGGGCTTCGACCGGCGCGAGGACGGCGGTGTAGGCGCCTCTCGGCAGATTGACCAGGATCGCGGCTTCGAGCGGTTCGGAGGGCGCGAGGCCGGTGGCGGCGATCTCGGCCGCCTGGGTGTCCTGCCAATTGTTGTTGCTGGCGAGAAGATTTCCCTCGCCGTCGTAGAGGTCGAGCCGTGGATCGGAGAGGCCAGATAGGCCGAAGCCATTCAAGGCCGGCCCGAGAGCGCGCAGGAGGACGGTGACGTCATCCCCGTTCCCGATAATGAAGCCCGCGATCATGGGGTTGGCGGTGCCTTGCACGGCGCCGCGGGTGCTGATGTTGTCGAGCGCCTGCGCGATAATCGGGCTAAGATCGTAAAATTCGATCAGGGCGGTGCCATTCGTCGGCATGCGTTGGCCCGGCACAGGCTCATGTCCCCGCACGATCGCGGTGTAAATGCCCGGAGTAAGCGTCATGACGATGGCCGGCTCCAATTCGTTGCCTGGCTGAAGATTTGTCTCGAAGATCTCCGTCTCCTGGGTGTCCGCCCAATTATCGTTGGAGGCGAGGAGCAGCCCCGTCCCGTCGTATAATTCCAGGGTCGGGTCCGCGAGGGGGTCGAGACCGAAGTCGGCTAACGACGGGCCGAGCGCGCGCATCAAAATTTTTCTCGATTTCGTCCCGCCGATGATGAAGCCGCCAATCACCGAGGTGATATCTTCGTTGAGAAAAGGCGGCGGAACCTCGACCCGGGTGGAGAGATTCAGCAGTAAACCGGCCGGGGCCGGAGCCGGGGCAAGCGTCGCGAGGAGGAGGATGAAGGCGACGAATTTCTTTCTCATGACCATGCGGCGATTCCGCCAGCATGAGGGCACCGCCGGCGGAGTCAATTCCCACTTGGGTTACCCACTTCTATCCGCCGCCGACGCGATCACGTCAACTGAGCGGTCGCGCGCTCAGCAGCCGCCTTCCGCGGGCCTCAAGCACCGGCGGCAATCACTCTGCGCTCCTTCTGACTAACGGCGGAGGTTGATCCCGGAGACGATGGTGTAGCCGGAGGTCCTGTTCCAGTTCGCCATCTCGCTCGGGGCAAAGGGCGCGAAGTCGACCTGAGCGTTGGGACCGGTTTTCAGGTCGGTCTGGGCATTGGGGCCGGTCTTCCAGCGTTCGGAATAGGAGGGGAGCGCGGCGATGACGATAGGCCCGGGACTCACCGCCTTGAGCGCGGACTGGGCGGCGGCGCTGTTCTCCGCAGTGGGGCGCGGCGCGGTCGAGTCCTGAGCGTAATAGTAATAGAGGAGACCGGCGAGCAGAGCGAGCAGGAAGGTAGTTTTCATTTTGCGTTTATATAAGAGGAAGAAATCCCATAATAGTAATAAACACGCGCAAGCGTCAATGCTTTCGGCAATCCGGAGGTCGGATTGGTTAGGCAAGCGCATCGTGCGCGCTCGTTGGAGGCGATGTCGGCGCGGTCCGAAATCGTCTCCGCGCTCCCTGAATTTCTGGTCACCTACAACCTTTGCACGGACGAGACGCGATCTTCGTGGCACGGACACGACCGCGACAGCAACGAAGGCAACGATGACGGGATATTGGCACAAACTGGGCGCATTTTTTTACATCCTGTGGGGCATTCTCCACGTCGGGATTGGCGCGCTCGTGCTTTATCGGCTCGGGGCTGAGGGCGGAATCGCTGCCCTGACCCAGATCGGGACCGCCGTGCCGCCGGGCGACCTGCCCAGCCGCCTGCCGAACGTTGCTTCCGGGATTCTGGGCCAGCATGCGTGGAATCTGGCTCTCTTTGGCGTCTTCGCTTTGGTCGTAGGGATCCTGGGTAATTGGCGAAACAGTTGGTTGGGTTACTGGCTCAATCTGGCGGTCGTTAGTGCCGCGGACCTCGGATTTATCTTCTTCATTGTCCTCCCGCGCTACAACACACCCTTCGATGCATTGGCCGGGCCAGTCTTGTGGGTGTTAGCGGTAATTTTCAGCACCGTTGGCATTCTGAAGGAAACGAAGAGCCCGTGAATTTTCACGGCGTGTGGGCTTTTTTGAACCCGGCCAGGCTCAGGTCGGTAAAGGACCTCGAGGACAGAAAGCGCTTTTAGCCATCGCCGGCTTGGGCTAGAAAAAGAGCGTTCATGTTAAGGGCAGCCAGACGTGAAGCTCTTCATTAACTATCGGCGGGAAGATACCGCTCCCTATGCTGGTCGTCTCTACGACCGGTTGAAGGCGAACTTTGGCGCCGAGGAAGTCTTCATCGACATCGATCAAATCGAGCCGGGCGAAGATTTCGTCGAGGCGATCAATCGCAAGGTGGGCGCCTGTGAAATCGCGCTCGTCCTGCTTGGGCCGGACTGGCTGGGATTGACGGATGCTTCCGGCCGGCGCCGACTCGACGATCCGGAGGATTTTGTGCGGATGGAAATTGTGGCCGCGCTGCAGCGCGAGATCCGGGTCATCCCGGTTCTCGTCGGCGGGGCGCGCATGCCGCGAAAGGAGGACCTGCCGGAGCCGCTTGCGCCCCTCTCGCGTCGCAACGCCATCGAGCTGAGCGAAGCGCGCTTTCACGCGGACGTCGACCGCCTGATCGAGGCCATGGAAAAGCCGCGCCACCCGCCGGGCAAAGAAGTCGAGAAACCGGAAGCCAAGCCGGCGCCAGCGGTGCCAGCCCGGCGCTCCCCAGACCACGATTCCTCGAGTCGGACAAATCTTTTCCGGATGGCGGTGTTCGCCGCGGCGGCGGTGCTGATCGTGGCCTGGTTAATGTGGGCAGGCAGTGCACGAAAGGTCGCCGAGTCTGCGTCCGAAAGTGAACCGATTGGTTCTGTATCAGCTCCCAGCGCATCGGAGAATGTTTCTACCGCGACGACCCCAAGTGGTGAAGAGGTATCCAGGGCGGCTGACCAAAGTTTACCGCAAGGGAGCAACACCATCTCGCAACTGATAAAGCCAGATCCTCTGCAAGGAACTTTTGCCGCGCTCGATTTGGACGCCAGTATGATCAACGAAATTCGTGGGCGCGCTTCCGCCGGTTCCGCGGAAGATCAGTTCGCGATGGGAGCGATTTACGAGTTTGGACTCAAGTCGGTTCCGCCAGATTTGGCCGAGGCCGCAACTTGGTATCGCCAGGCTGCCGCGCTCGGGCATGGCCTGGCCCGCGAAGGATTGGAGGATCTCACGCGCACGGACGCTCCCAGATCTGAAGTCGAGGAGTTGAAACTTTATACGCGCCGCTCGAGCAGATACCAGAAAGTCGGAAGCATCGTCATTGATCAGATGCACGAGCAGGCTCAGGACGCGATCAGACAAATCAAGCCCTAACTGGCGCGGCAACCGATCCCTCGCGAATGGAGAATTTCGCCGCCGTCCCTTCAGGGCTGGGGCAATGGGCTCCCGCTCCTTTCCCGCGGGAGAACCAGTTGCCGGGCTGATTCCGCGCGCGGGCTTTGCGGAAAACGGGCGAGAAAATCTTTCGCGACCGACTCGGCCCGCTCGTGGTCGTGCAGCACCTGGGCGAAAAGGCTGATCTGGTTGAAAAGGCTATTCTCGTGCTGCGGGTTTTGTTGCTGCGCGATCTGGTATTGCTCGAGCGCTTTCTCGGTCTGCCCGAGGAATCGGAAGCAATTGCCGAGATCGGTCCGCACATCGGCGTTGTCCGCTCCGCGCGCGATCGCCTCCTGGTAATGCTCGACCGCATGCGGCCAGTTTTGCCGGTCATAATTCCAGTTGCCCAGGGTGCGCGCGGCGTCCGCTGGGGCGAGTGAGGAAACATCGGGCGGTGTCGCGGTGCCGGGCGATGGATTGACCGGCGGGAGGGAGGTCGACGGCGCGCCCCCCGGAGGAAGAAAGCTTTGGATGACCGGCGCGGCCGGTTTGTGTGCCGATTCGCGCAGCACCAGCCAGGTCGTTCCCGCGCCCAGGCCAAAGGCGAGCAACAGAAGGAGCGGCACGGGCCAGCCGGACGGCTTTGGGGGCGAATTTGGTTTTGCGTTTCGTTTTGTCATGACCTTCGCTTGCTCGTTAGGCGGGAGGAAGGAGCCGCGCCCGAGCCTCTTTCCCGATACACTGCCCGCGGCCGCGATGCCAGACGCCCGGTCCAAACGGTTGCCGGCAAAGAGGATCGAATCGGCCCCGGGCTGCGATTGAATTTTAATGAAGCTCTCTCTCCGACCTGATCCGCCGATATGGCCGAAACTCCTCGGCACGGCCGCGGTGAGCAGCTTCGTCACGCTCTTCCTGGCCCGGAATTTTTTCCCGGCGGAGAAAAGGATCGGGCATGAAATCAAAGCCGATTACGCGATCGGCGACGACGTTTTTGTGCGCACGATGGGACACTTGCTCGGGCCGCCGCTGGTGCCGGGGAACAAGATCACGCCGCTCGAAAACGGCGATCAGATTTTTCCGGCCATGCTCGCGGCCATCCGCTCGGCCCGGCGCACGATTACGTTCGAGAACTTCCTTTGGAAAGCCGGCGAAGTCGCGGACACGTTCGCCGCGGCGCTGGCGGAGCGGGCGCGCGCGGGCGTGAAAGTGCATTTCCTGCAGGACGCGATGGGATGCGATTCGGTCCACGGCCGCGCCATGCAGGTGATGAAGCGCGCCGGGGTTTGCGTGGAAATTTTTCGGTTCGTGCATTTCTCCCGGATCAACTACCGGACGCATCGCAAGATTCTCGTGATCGACGGCAAGCTCGGATTCATCGGCGGCGTTTGCATTGCCGATGACTGGAAAGGCGACGGGCGGACACACGGTCTCTGGCGCGATTCGCATTACCAGGTGGAAGGGCCGGTCGTGGCGCAGTTGCAGCAGGCTTTCATGGACAACTGGCTGGAGACGCGGGCGGAGCTGCTGCATGGCGACCTCTATTTTCCGCAACAGGAAACCGCGGGCGATCACACCTGCCAGATTTTTAAAAGCTCGGCCGGGGAGGGGAGCGACAGCGCGCGGCTCATGCTGCTCGTCTCCATCGCCGCGGCGCGGGAGCGGATCCGGATCGCAAATGCCTACTTCATCCCGGGCGACCTGACGGTGCGCACCCTGATCGCGGCGCTGCGGCGCGGGGTGAAGGTGGAAATCATCACGCCCGGGCCGGACATTGACGCTCACCTCGTGCGCGCGGTCGGGAAGACGCGCTGGCAACCGTTGCTCGAGGCCGGGGCGCGTTTCTTCGAGTACCAGCCGGCGCGGTTTCACTGCAAATATCTGCTCGTCGACGACTGCTGGGCCTCGGTCGGCTCGGCCAATCTCGACAATCGCTCGATGTCGCTGAACGAGGAGGCGAACCTGAACGTGCTCGATAAAAGTTTCGTGACGAGGCACGCCCGCGTCTTCGATGACGACAAGGAGCACTCGCGCGAGATCACGCTCGCGGACTGGCATCGCCGGCCGTTGCCGGAGAAAATCAAGGGGCGCGCGATGTCGATCTTCCGTTCGCAGATGTGACCCGCTTTTTGCCTAACGATGCGCGAAACCGAGGCGAAACTACGAGTCGCGACCTATAACGTGCACGGATGTGTCGGGACGGATGGCCAGCGCTCGGAAGGGCGGATCGCAGAAGTCATCGCCGGCCTCGAGGTGGACGTCGTCGGCCTCCAGGAACTCGATCTGAGCCGGAAACGGTCTGCCGGCGTCGACCAGGCCGGAGCGATTGCGCAGGCGCTGGGCTGGCACCGGCATTTTCATGCCGCGATGCGGCGCGGCGATGAGCATTACGGGCACGCCATCATTAGCCGGCACCCTCTCACTCTGCGACGCGCGGAATGTCTCCCGGGCGAGGGAAGTTTTTTCTGTCGGGAACAGCGGGCCGCGGTCGCGATGGATGTGCTGACGGAGTTCGGCGCGGTCCACGTCATCAACACGCATCTCGGCCTCGGCCGGGGCGAGCGCCGCCTGCAAGCGGAGCTGCTCACGAGCGCGGACTGGCTCGCGGCGAGGGACGAAGACGCGCCGCTGATCCTGCTCGGCGACTTCAACAGCCTGCCCGGTTCCCGCCCGCATCGCCTCTTCAGCCGGCATCTGCGCGACGTCCGCCAACTCGTTAGGCCACGGCGCGCACATCGCACTTTCCCGACGGCTTTTCCAGCGCTGGCGGTCGATCATATTTTTATCAACGCCGCGCTCCATCCGCTCAGCGTCTCGGTCCCGCGCACGGCCGTGGCCCGGGTCGCATCCGATCACTTTCCGTTAGTCGCGGAGTTGATCATTCAGCAACCAGAGAGGACCCGTCCGAAACAGCCATGAACCGCCGCACCATCAAATTTCTCCCGATTCTTATCGCGGGAATCTTTTTCGCCTACCAATACTTCAGCTCGGAGAAATTCGTGAACCCGGAGACCGGCCGGGAGAGCCATGTCGGCCTCTCGACCGAGCAGGAATCGGCCCTCGGGCTGCAAAGTTACCAGCAAGTCCTGGCGCAGGCGCAGACGATCGAGGCCGGGCCGGAAAGCGAAATGGTGAAGCGGGTCGCGGCCCGTCTCGCGGCGGCCACCGGACCGGCCGGGAGCAGCTTCGAATGGCGCGAGTCGCTCATCCGCGACGAGCAGGTGAATGCCTTTTGCCTGCCGGGCGGGAAGATCGTGGTTTACTCCGGCATTCTCCCGGTCGCGCAGGACGACGCCGGGCTTGCCACCGTCCTCGGCCACGAGATGGCGCACGCCACTTCGCGGCACGGCGCGCAGCGCGTCCTGCAACAGAACCTGGCCCAGACCGCCATGACCGGCATCGCCGTTTCCCTCGCCGACATGGACTACCAGAAGCAGCGCGCCGTGATGGGCGCGCTCGGTGCCGGAGCGCAGTTCGGCATTCTCATGCCCTTCGGGCGAAAACATGAATCGGAGGCTGACCGGGTCGGGTTGATCTATATGGCGCGCGCCGGCTACGACCCGCGGGAGAGCATTCGTTTCTGGGAACGAATGGAGCGCAGCAGCGCGGCGCAACCGCCGGAGTTTCTCTCGACTCATCCGGCCCATGGCAGCCGCATCCAGCAGTTGCAGGGCTGGATGCCGGAGGCGCTGGAGGAATATCGCAAGGCCAGCCAGCGCTGAGGCCGGCCTAGGAAGCGGTCGTTAGGCGGGCAAAAGCGCGAACTGGGAACGTGCCCATCCCTTTCACCTTTACCGGCACGGCATAGAAGCGCGCCCCGCGATCGGGCAGCGCCTCGAGTCCGCGCAAGTGCTCGACGATCGGGATGCCCGCCCCGAGCAAGGCCGAATGGACCGGGCGTTCTCCGGTGTCGGTGGAATCGATATTGAACGAATCGATCCCCACCAGTGCGACGCCGGCGGCGACGAGCGCAGCGGCGAGCTCTCCAGTGAGGTAAGGGTGGCCTTCGAAATAGCGATCGGTGCGCCAATGCGCATCCCAGCCGGTGTGGAAGAGCACGGCTTTTCCGCGCAGCTCCGTGAGCGCGCCCGCCGCGGCGATCGCCCGCTGCTCCAGCCCAACCGCGCGCACGACCACGCAATCGAGATTGGCCAGGCTTTCCAGCTTCAGCTCGGACAGATCACACCCATCCGCATAACGATGAAAAGGACTGTCGATATAGGTGCCGGTGTTTGCCACCATCTCGATTTTTCCGATCTGGAATTCCGTTCCCGGCGCATAACGGGAGCGCGATGCTTCGCGGCTGAGGTAATCGCAGATGATCGGGGCCGGGAGACCTTTGTAGGTCACCATCCCGTGCTCAACGCAATGGCTGAGGTCGATCAATTCACCGGCGTGTTCTGTTTCCTGCATTTGCTGGCGGAAACTTGCGCTAATTCGGCCGGAGCGAAAACGATTTTGCTGCGCCGCAGCGCCGTTTGGTGCAGAATAGGCGCCATCACCACATGAAAACCAAATTCCTCGTCTGCGCGATCCTGCTTTCCTCTTGCCTAACGAGCTGGGCCTGGTTCCCGCCCCGCATCACGCAGGCGAAGCTCAACCAGATCCAAATCGGACAGACGACCGAGGCGGATTTGGTCAAGCTCTTCGGGACTCCGACCACGCGCACGACCGATTTGACCCATCGGATCACGATCGACTGGCTCCGCTCCGTGCCGGCTCCGGTTCAATCCTACATTCCGCTCATTGGCTCTTTCCTGGGCGGGCTGGATATCGATGCGCGCCAGCTCCGGGTTGTCCTCACTCCCGACGGACGAGTGCTCGGATACGAAGTGCATAGTTCGCGGGACACGCTGCACGCCGCCAAGGTCACGACCACGACGGTGAGCCAGACGAGCTATTCGAAATAGCGCCGCCTAGGCTTGAGAATCTGCCGGGACCGCCCCGGCGTCCTTTGTCCCGGAGTGCCGCCGCGAGGCCGCTTCGTTTAAAACTTCTTCGAGACGGGCGCGCGTAATCGGCTTCTGCAGCACCGCCTGCGCACCGGAAGATTCCGGCGTTAATTCCGCCCGCTCGCTCAGGCCGGAAAGGAAGAGGACGCAGCCCTTGGGATCTTCGCTCAGGATGTTGCGGCAGGCCGTCAGGCCGTTCAGCCGCGCCATGGCGAAGTCCATCAACACCACGTCCGGCTTCTGCAGTCGATAGGCGCGAATGGCGTCGAGCCCGGAGTGGACGACGCCCACGACTTCGTGGCCGCAGGAGCGAACGAGGTCGGCCAGCACGGTCGAAAAGCCTTTTTCATCATCAGCGATCAGAACGCGCACAAAGCAAAAGAGCAGAAGATTCCGTGCCTTGCGCGGAAAATAATCCAGCAGCCGCGGAAACAGTTTTCGGACGGAGAATCTGGCGTCTTTTAGCGCGGATCTTCGATCCACTTGTCCCGCAGATAATCGGTCACCTGGCCGGTGGTGGCGAGGGATTCGTCGTAATGCCAGCTGGTGTTCCCGTTGCCGAGGATGGTCCTGGCAATGACCGCTCCGCCCACGTCTACGTTGCCGTTGCTGGAGAAGTCATAAGAGGGAGCGTTCAGAGTAAAATAGGAAACTCCGGGGTTGCCGGAGGCGAGGTCGAAGCTGCGGGATTGGCCCGTCGGGGGATTGATCCCGTAAAGCTGCAGATTCGCTGCCTTGAAATTGAGATTATCGATATCGCGAGATTTCATGCTGAAGTTGCCGGCAAACCAGATCTTGAGCGTGACGCCGGCGGCGACGGTGATCCCGCCTTTGACGTCGCCGGTAATGTAAAGGTTGGCCACGCCCGTGGTCTGGCCGAGGGGAAGCGTGACGGTGATTCCGTTGATCGAAGAGTAAGTCGCGTAGCTGGGCGAAGCGGTCGTCCCGGCGGTCAAGGTCTTGGGGGCGGCAGAACTGGCGGTGACCGCCCAGGTCGGAGTCGTTACGGGCGGGACATCGATCGTGACATTGTTGGTGATCGAGCCGGTGATGTTGTTCCCTTTCTTGACCGAGCCTCCGTTGGTTTTCAGGTCGCCATAGAGCTTGGCGCTGAAGGTCGCGATGGGGGAAGTGACATAGACGACCGCATTGGTCCCGACTCCGGCACTCGGGTCGCGTGAACTGCTGTTGTAGAGGCCGCCGGGATAATGGACCAGGTCGCTGGAGTCGAAGCTATCAATCAATGGCGCATTCACCGCCACGCCGGTGGGAGCTGTAGCCACCATCGCCATTCCAAACGGCGTCTTGGGTCGGACGATGACTTCGAGCCGGCGTGTGGCCTGCGGCGAGACCGCGACCGATGTGCCCGCAACGTGGAGGTGGTTGCCGTAGCGCTTGATGAAATGATCGATGCGCAGATCGATTTTGCGCAGTTTTTGGTTGTGGTTCGAGCTGCCGTCGAAGCCCTCGTTTTCGGCCCGCGCCATCCCGGGCAACGCGGCGTAGCCGGTGGAGCGGATCCGATACCAGCGGTTTCCGGAGACCACAAAGGAAGCCGGGGAATCGACTTCCACATGATACCAAAGGTCGTTTGTCCCTTCACCGCTGGTGAGGAGATGAGAACCGGAGGGCAGATCGTAAATGATCTTGCGCCCAGCCGCGAGTTCGGCGTTGGCGTCGCTCGAATTGGTGACTGTGACCCAACTCGAAGTCCCGGCGTTGTATTTTTTCCAACTCGTCCAGGCTCCGGTGTTGGTGATCATGCGGCGGCAATTGGCGAAGGCATCGTCCGCCCCCGCTTCCGCGGCATTCAGTGCTTCGGTCCAGCCGACCGCTTTCTGGGTGTAGTGATAACGGCTCGTGGTCGAAAGAAGAAGGTTTGCTCCCACGGCGGAGAGGATGGCCAGCATTCCAAGCGCGACGAGCAGGGTGTTGCCGGCCTCGCAGGGGCGTGAAGCCTTGGAGAGTTTCACCGTCACGGTCTAGGAATGATTCCGCACCACCACCGTGAGGGATGCTGTCGTGCCGGCACGGGAATTAGCGCGGCGGAACCGGTTAAATTTTGGCATGAAGGTGATCTGCGCAGTGACCGAGGGTGGCTCCCCGGAGCCGCCGAACGTAAAACTCAAGGTTCCCGGGCTGGCCGGGTCGAAGCAGAGAAATTGGTAATCCGCCGAGCCCATCGTCAGGCTCATGACGACCGGCACACCCGCGGTCGGGGTGTAGGTGCGGGTGATGATCTGGTTCGGCGAGTTACCGTGAGGGTGTAGATGGCGGTGGGCTGGCTCGCCACGCTCCCGTAGGTGACGGTGCCTTTGGCGGAGATGGCTGGCGTGCGCGGGACGGGCGGGTTTTGCGATTCGTCGAGGTAATCGGGCACGACCAGGGTGAGCGTTTGTCCGTTGTTGGAAACACTGCCGCTGGTGGCCCGGCGCATATCCTGGGCGATGAAATCGAGCACTCTCATCTGGTCGCTGGTGGCCCGGTAGTAATCATCCGTCGCCGCGAAGACTTGTTGAAAGGCGCCAAAACCAACGACCATGGCACCAAGAATCATCCCGCCGATCACGAGCGCGATCATCAACTCGGGCAGGGAAAAGGCGCCGGTTCTTTTATCCAAGCGAAGGCGATTCATGGCGTCCTCGCGATGAGAGTGGTCGTCCCCTGCGTCCGGCTGCGCCCGCCGCTGGCCGAGGTCCAGGTCAGCATTGTCTCCACCTGCACCAGGTCGCCGCTGGCGAGTGTGGCATTGCTGGAAACAACCGTAACTGCACCGTTGTTGCGCACCAAGTTTATAGGGGGATAAACCGCGAGCGGATAGGCGCTGATTCGGACCGACTCGGTCACTTGCCCGAGATTGGCGGCGGTGTTCGTCGCCGTGTTGAAAACGCTGCTTTTGAGGTAGGTGGCGTCGGTTAGCTGCGACCAGGTGCAACTGCGAAGCTGCTCCATTCGATCCTGCAGGGACATATCGGCGAGCGCCGCGCCGCGCCCGGCGTTGAGCAGGGAGAGGCACTGGGCGTTCACGGCATAGAGGGCCGCGAAAAAGAGGACGACGATCGTGATCGCGACCAAGTTCTCGATGAAAGTAAATGCGCGTTCGGCGTTGAGTTTCAACGTTTTAGAAGTAGGAGCTTTGGCGGGATTGCGGACTCCTTTCTGAGCACGGTATGTGCCAATCTTCGGCGTTTATATTATTCGAAAATAGGAAAAACGCCTATTGCGATGAGACTTGGGGATCCGACAGCCCCTTTCTCCCGCACCGCTCACCGGACGCTAAATTTCGCTTACCCTTACGGGTTCTGCTCGCGACGGTGGGAGGCCACGCCACCGCCGGGCGGGAGGCATTCTAGCCGTGCACGCCGATGTGCTTCCAAAGTGTCATCGCGGACCAAAATAGCCCCGCGAAAGGGAGGACCGCCAACCAAAGGACGGACGAGCCAAGGATCAGCAGTGGTTCCAGGAAGATTGCCTTGGGACCGAGATGATGCTCCGGGAGCGCTTCTGCTCTTTCGATTGCCGGAGAGTATGATTTCGTCTTCACAGCCATAATCTCCGACTGGCGAAAGGGTGCCGCAACGAGGAACGAAGTTTCTGACAGCATCGTAATCGGGTCGTAATGCGTGTCTGAACGCACTTTTAGCCGAATCAACGGCCCCGGTCGGACCCGATTATGGTCCCAGGCAGGGCGCGGTCTTGGCGGCGATGGCGGCGACCCGCTGCGACTGTTCCGGGGTCATCTTTCCGGCCGACTGTTGCAGCTTGGCCCCTTCGGTCTGGAAGGTCTTGCGGGCCACGATGAGAAGGACCGTAACGCTCACGTCGCCGGTCGTGTGTTTCTTCGCCATCCGCAGGCATTCGCCGGAAGCCTTTTCGTACTGGTCGATCATGACATCAATCTCATTCCGAGGGGTGGGGGCGACCGTCGTTTCCGCCGCCTTGTCACCGCCACACCCGCTCAGTTGAAAGGCGATGGCTGCGGCAAGCGTGAGGGAAGCGAGGATGGTTGATTTCACAATTGTCGTTACCGAAAGGGAAAAGCGTAAGCCACGGGCCATCAGGCGCGCAACCTATTTGCGTCTCGCCACGCGATTTTGGTCCTGAATTGTCGGAAATGAGTCCGGATTCGTTGGCCTGGAAGTTTCTGCGCGCTCCCGGGTCGCAATCGGTGATCGCCGCATGCGCGTGGCGTCCAAAAAGCTCAGCTGCTCACCCGCTCTGCGGATGAGCAGCTGGCCTGTCTTCTAACTCACGCCGGAATCCTACTCTTTTGTGTAGCGAGCCTTATCGGTGTGCTTCTTGCCGTCGGCATCAGTCCTGGTCGTTTTGACAACTCGCGTTTTGCCATCCTTCGACACCGCGATGGTGCCTGTCATGACTACCTTGCCGTCTTTCATGACAGTCATTTCATTGGTGCGGTCGTCTTTCATTGTGTAGGCGATTTCGTCGGCCATCGCGCTCCCTTTTACCTTGTGCGGCTTGCCGTCGAATTTTCCTTTCCAGGTCCACTTGACGGCTTTGCCGTCCTTGTCGACTCCCTCGACCGTGAGCATGACCATGTCTTCCTTTTCTTCAGTGTAGGTGACGGTTTGGTTCTTTGTCCCGCCATCTGCGATCTTTGACTTGGCTTCGTCGAGCTTCCAGGTGCCCGTGTGGGCGCCGGCGGCGAAGCTTGCGCTGGCTCCTGCTAAGAGCAGGCTCAGGGCGACTAACAGGCTGTATGTTGTTTTCATGGCGGGATTTCGTCACCTTCGTCGGGGGGCGTCAATCTATTTTTGGGGGATGAGAGGCGCGGTGGGTGGCCTCTTGCCCGTCTTACCTAAGATTCGGCAAACGCTTCTTTGTTGACCACATAGGGCATTTTGGTTGGGTCGCCGCCGTGATTACCTTCCAGCACATCGATCACACCTTGGACCGTGCGGCCTGCCATGCCCTTGTCGGGATCGACTGAGAGTCGCGTAATCTGCGCGCCGCTGGCAAAGTGATGGAAGAGCCGTGTGCGATCGGCGATCTCGGGAGCAAGCAGCGGCGAATCCGGCGGCAGCGGTTCCTTCGCGAAAACGTCCAAGGCGGCGCCGGCGATCACGTTCTCCTGCAAGGCCTGAGCGAGCGCGTTTTCGTCAACCACCGGTCCGCGTGAACTGTTCACGAGGTAAGCCGTCGGTTTCATCCGTTTCAGCGTCTTCGAGTTGATAAGGTGATAAGTCGGCTTGTCGGTTTCCCCTTCACGCAGGAGCGGCACATGGATGCTGACGAAATCCGCAGTGCGCAACGCTTCCTCGAAATCCACATATTTGATCCAGGTCTTCTCCTTCTGGATTCCCTTTTCGTGGCGCAGGTCCATCAACTCCTGGATGGCGGCAATATAAGTCTGATTTTGGTAGGCCGGGTCGTAACAGAGGATGTTCATGTCAAACCCCGAGCACTTTTTTATCATCGCCAGCCCAATCCGTCCGGTTCCGATCACAGCTACCGTCTTTCCCGTCACCTCGTCGCCCAGGAAAGGCAGGAAAGGATGCCACGAGGGCCACTTTTGTTCACGGACGAGGCGCTCGCTCGCATACATCTTTCTCGCCAGCATTCCCATCATTAGAAAGGCGAACTCGGCCGTGGCCTCGGTCAGTACATCGGCGGTGTTGGTGAAGGGTATCCGGTATTTGTTCGCGTCGGCCCGGTTGATGTTGTCGAAACCGACCGCGATTTGCGCCACGACTTTCAGTGATCCTTTCCCAGCTTCGAAAACCTCGGCATCGATCTGATCGCGCAATGTCGTGATCAAACCGTCGATACCGCTCCTCACTTTCTCGATGATCAGGCTCTTCGGCGGCGCCTCCGGTCCTTGGAATACCTCGAGCGCGTAACCGCGCTCACGCAAACGGCTTTCAGCCGGATCGCCGATCCGGGAAGTGGCAAAGACGCGAAATGATTTCTTGTCGGTCATGGTGGCAACAATTGAACGAAAACTGAACTCTCACCAGTTTCGCCTGCGCGATTATTTCGCCGCGGGCTTCGGCTCGGGCATGGACATTCCGGAAATGATGCGCCATTCGGCTCCCGTCTTGAGCCAGGTGTGAGTGATACGGAGAAGCGTCGGCGGCGCCCCGTTTCCGTTCGGATCCACCCAGCTCAGGGTAATCCAGTAAGCACACGAGGCGACGTCGCCGGTGACTTTGAGCGCTGCAGGCTTGAATTCACCCGCCTTGAACGAAAGGCCTTTGCTGGTCTGGCTAGTGATCCAGCCTGTGATGTTATCTTTCCCTACGGGCCTGGCACTGACGGACGGCCAGCCGAGAAAATTCTCGTGCCACAAGTCGGCGTAGGAGGTCAGGTCGTTCTTTTCCACGTAATGCCAATAGGCGCGCTCCTTCTTCCAAATCGTCTGTTCGACGTCCGTTAGCCCGGAGGATGTGGAAAGCTCAGCGGCCGGAGTCATTCCGGCGAGGGAGAGAAACGCGATTGCTGCCGCAAACAAGCGATAGTTCATACGTTGGTTTTCGCCCGGGGACTCCGGCGGAGGCAAGCACAATCCCGGCAGCGGTGACGCTGCCTACAGATTCTTCGTTGCCCAGGCGCCGACGCGATCGAGAGCTTTCTCGATGTTCTCGATTGAATTGGCCACGCTGAAACGCAGATATCCCTCGCCGAAGTCACCAAACGCTGTTCCCGATAATGCCGCAACACCGGCGTCATCCAGCAGTGTGTCCGCCAGCTTCTTCGAAGGCCAACCGGTGTTTTTGATGTTGGGGAAAACGTAGAACGCGCCTTTCGGCAGGCGGCAGGAGAAACCTTTGATGTTATTCAGCCCCGCCACCATGATGTCGCGCCGTTTCTTGAACTCCGCGCACATGGCATCGACCGAGCCCTGCGGACCGCGCAGCGCCTCGATTCCAGCCATCTGGGTGAAGCTAGCCGTGCAGGAGTTGGAGTTAGTCATGAGCCGCGCGATGTGCGTGGCCAGGTCAGGTCGCATTACACCGTAGCCCATCCTCCAGCCGGTCATGGCATAGGTCTTGGAAAAGCCATCGAGCAGGATGCAACGCTCCTTCATTCCGGGGAGTGACATGATGGAGTGATGCTTCCCCTCGAAAATAAGGCGGCTGTAGATCTCGTCGGTGAGGACCATGATGTTGCGATCGCCAATCGCGTTCGCCACGCCTTCGAGATCCTTCTTCTCCAACACGCCACCCGTCGGATTTTGCGGCGAGTTCAAGATGATCAACTTCGTCCGGTCATTGATCAGTCCCGGGAGTTCGTTGACGTCGAGGCGGAAATCCATCTCCTCGCGCAACTGGATCGGGACCGCCTTCGCGCCGAGGAAATCGATCATCGACTCATAGATGGGAAACCCCGGGTTGGGATAGATCACCTCGTCGCCCTCTTCCACCAGCGCCATGATTGTGAAAAAAATGATCGGTTTCCCGCCGGGCACGACGACGACCTCTTCCGCCGACGACTCGATCCCGCGGGTCTCACTCACATATTGCGCAATTGTTTCGCGCAGCTGCGGCATGCCGGCGGAGGGGCCGTAATGGGTGAAGCTCTTGTGCAGCGCGTCGCAGGCGGCGTCGATGATATTCTCCGGCGTATCGAAATCGGGTTCGCCGATCTCAAGGTGAACGATGTCGCGCCCTTTGGCCTCGAGCGCCCGCGCCTTCACCAGAACTTCAAAAGCGGTTTCGGTTCCGAGCCGCGCCATGCGTTTGGCGAGGCGAAGTTCGCGCGGTGCGGCTTTGCTCATGAAACAAGAGCCTGCCCAAACTCATTCGTTTGTCCATTTGAAATTGTGCCGAGAGAAGGGGGCGCTGGTCGCACCAAACGAAGCCCCGGCAAATATTTCTCGATCCCGATGGCCTCCCGCAATTTGGGCTTGTGGCCGAACAGGTCGCCAAAGTAAGTCCTGCACTCGTTGTCCGGGACGGAGACTGTCCGCTATGAAGCGGTAAACGCGATGTTGCTCAACGAATTTCTTAAGGAACACCGCAAGAACGAGGACCAGTCGGCGTCGATCGCCCGGTTGGAAGCCGCATCGGCAAAACAGTCGAGACAAATGAACGTCCTGATGGAAACGGTAAAAGCCCAAGCGTCACAAATCCACCAGGTCGCGGCCGAGTTAGGATCCGGTAAGTGGGAGCCGCGGTAGGCGAGCGAGCCGAATCTCTAACCCGAGGGCGCGTTCCACCAGTTACGGCAGCTCGAGATTGTAAACCTCGATCAAGCCGACCCCGCTGCCACCATCAGCGCCCACCGTGACTGCGGTGTAGGCGCCCACCGGTAGATACAAAATCGTCGCCGCCTCCGCCGCATCTGCCGGCGCGAGCTGATTGAGGGTGAGATCGAGCGCACCTGGATCCTCTTGCCAGTTGTTATTCCCAGCCAGGAGTGCGCCATTCTGATCGTAAACCGTGAAGCTTGGGTCACCCAAAGGATGGCTTACTCCCGCGGCGGCGAGGGACGGCCCGAGCGACCTCAGCACAATGGTCGAGTTGTCCACCGACCCGACAATGAATCCGCTGATGAGGAGGTCATCGGGTCCGACGCCTACCATTCCGCGCGTGCTCATGTTCGCCAGCACGGAATCGCTCGCGGCCGAAACGTCATAGACTTCCACCAGCCCGATACTTGGAGTTGTCTCCTTTCCGGAGACAACGGCGGAGTAAAATCCCGGGGCCAGCGTCGCCCGCAGGGCCGCCTCCGCGGAATCGCTCGGTGCCAGGCCATCGGTTTCGATCTGCCCGGCGTTACCCCCGGAGATCCAGTTGTCGTTCATCGCAATCATCTGGCCAGCGCTATCAAAGAGAGTAATCACAGGGTCGGGTAACGTTCCCGAGAGACCGGCATTCGCCAGCGAAGGGCCCAGTGCACGCAAGACAACAGTCTTGGATTCGTTACCCGTGATAATGAAGCCAGCGATGAGAGCGTCGTCCGCCGGGCCCACCAGGCCGCGCGTGGATAGATTAAGTGACTGTGGACCCACCGCGGGGAAGGCGCTACTTTCGAGGTGGAGCGGAGTTGCATTGAAGATCTTCGTGCATCCGGCGGTCAGGTATTCGTAGTCGAAGACTTTCGCGCCGGTCGCGTCGAGCCCGACGAGGCGGGCATGGAGTGCCTGCCCGGGCACCTTGATCACATAGGAGTAATCGACCAGATAATTGAGCGGCTGATCCTCGTAGACACTGGAACAGTAGGGACTGTCGACGCTTTCCTCCATCGGATAGTTCCAGACCTCGGTCGCGATCCGGCTGCTGAGATCGATCCTATACTTGCGGGGAGCGGCATAGCCACGAAGAACCCCGGCCGGTTCATGGAAGAGGCTGTTGAGTCCGTTATCCATCACCAGGATACCGTGGTCATGAGTGATTGAGACCGAGTGCTGCCCGACCGGCGGCAGGCTGCCGGGCGCCAATGTCAGGGCGTATTGCCGGAGCGAGGCGAATTGGTGCCACTTCTTCTCGGGGTCACCCAGGATCCACTTGATCGCTCCGGTTTCGTAATCGATGCAGATCACGAAATCTTCGCGGCTCGAGATGATCAGGGAGTCATCCGCGCGATCATAAGTCACGGCATTGAGGTGAAACCAATCACCCGGCGAGGCAAAAACAAACTGATCGGGATCGTCGCCGCCCGCCGTCATCGCGGCGGAAATGATATCGGCCATGTTCCACGTCTTCAGAAGTGTGCCAGCAGTGTCGATCTCCATGATAATCGACTCAAGGTATTCCTTGGAGTCGACTTCAAACAGGAGACCGAACTTGCCGCGGTCGACGTTGTGGTGAAAATTCTTTACTCCTGCATCCGCGTAATCGCCCAGCAGCTCGACCGTGCCATCGAGATCATTCCGGTAAATGAGCGATCCGTCGGCGATGTAGATGGAGTTCTCGAAAAAGGCCAGGCTGAAAAACTTGGCTCCTGTTGTTCCCACCCAGCGCAGCGCCCCGTCGGTATCGATGATGGCAGGAGAGTAAGTGCTACAAGAGCCCTTGAGCAGGATGTAATCATAGCTCAGCGAATGACCCGGCGTCTTCGGCTGTAGGATCGTCGGGCTTTTGTAAGCACAGGGATCGGCAAAATTCGCCGTTGCGATCGACGTGCTTCCATTCTTGGACGAGCCGTCATTGAAGGAGTAGGTGAGGGTGACGGTGTTCGTGTAGTTATCGTAAAGACCGTAGACCGGGAGAAAAATCTTCCCGTTCACAATATTTCCGCGCTCGGCCAGGTAGCTGTAGGAGTAGGTCCCGGATAACGGCCGGGTCGACGAGTCCGGCTTGGGCGCGATGGCGAATTGCACGCTCTTGATTGCCGCGGTATCGCTGACCGAGAGCGTCACCTGACTAAGAAAAGGCGTCGCGCCAGCGATCGATCCGTCAATCGTGATAATGGTATCGTCGGCTTGAGTCGCCAGCGCCGTGCGACAGAAGCAAAGCACCAGGACGGGTAGAAGAAGCGCCTTCATCAGGTTCGGTTGAGGAAGTTGCCAAGCCAGAAGGGGAGTTCCAGCGAAAAATACAGGAATGTGATGGAGGGTATCGACAGGCCGGCGGCTGTCTCCATTCACAACCGCGAACCAATGGCCGTGCCCGCTTCTCAGCGCTTGACCCCGCGCTTACGGGCAAAATGCAGGCCGTCCGCGACCGGCAGCAAGACCGACTCAACGCGCGGATCAGTCGCCAGCTTTCGATTCAATTGATCGATCGCCACTCCATCCGGATCGGTCAGTGGTTCTTCGGCGACCCGTCCGCCCCAGAGCATGTTATCGAAGATAAATAGTCCATCCGGTTTCATCAGGGGCATGAGCGTCTCGAAATAAGCGTCGTAACCCGGCTTATCGGCATCGATGAAGGCGAGATCGATCGCCGTCGGCGGCTCCCATGTCTTCAAGATCTCTTTGGCATCGCCCAACTGAAGCTCGATCCGATCCGCCACACCTTCCTTTTCCCAATAGCGCTGAGCGATCGCGGTCCACTCGGCGTTGATATCGAAACAATAAAGCCGGCCGCCGCCCGGCAAACCGCGGGCGAGGCAGATGGAACTGTAACCCGTGAACGTGCCCACTTCGACCACAGTGCGCACGTCGAGCAACTTGGTCAGCAGCGTGAGAAAGTCGCCTTGCTCCGGGCTAATGAGCATCTTGGCGAGGTCGCCCAGCGCCTCCGTCTCGGTCCGGAGTTCATCGAGAACGGGATCAACCGCGCGCGAGCGGTGCTGCGCCACGTAGTCATAGAGCGAGTCATTCAGGGCGACGTATTTCGCCGGCAGGCTCGGCTGGGAATTCGACGGCTCCATTTCCCTTCAGTCTCGACAGGTTCATCCGGCAATTCAATCAGGAAGATGGCGGGATAAGTGGTCGGATTATCAGCGCCGGACACAGATAAGAGGATCGGCTTGGTGGCACGACCGATGCTGCCATTCTGTATCTCTGATCCGCTTTGACTTTGGATTGTGGTCTGCGGGCGATCAGGGGACGAACGATGAAAGTTATAGGCATTGTCTTGGTTCTGGTCTGTTTCATCAGCGGCAATCTTCCAGCCGGGGAAGAAGCCACGCCCAGTCCCACTCCTGTCTTTCTAAAGCGGCACCTGCGCCCGGGCGCGCAACGGCGCCAGGGGCAAATTCAGCGCAGGCGCGATCTGGCGACGAAGTCTGAAGTGAGGTCGCAGGCCAAGGCAAAGCGGCGCACCGGCGCGATCGCGGAAGCGCAAACCCGATCCGCCAACCGAGCGCGCGAGAAAGCACAACGCGCGGTGGCGGCCCAGGCGCGAAACGAAGCAGCCAGCGCGACCCCTCGCGCCACTTCCGACCTGATGAGCCGGATGGGATTTAGCGAGCAGGAAATCGCGGTGCAAAAGGCGCGCGAGCAATCGGCCAAATCCGCAGAAAAAGAGACACCGCTTGCAGCATCTTCAGCCAGTTCTCCCGCAGAGCCGAAGCCAGTCCCCGCGCCGACTTCGGATTCCCCTTAATCCTGCGCATGTCACTCGCCTGACCAAGCAACCCGGGCGAGCCTTCGCGCGTTACTTTCCGCCAGCCAGGTTGAGAAAGCCGGTCACACGTTCTTCAAACCAGGGCCGAAGCCCGCCTTGGTAATCCAGGAATCCAAGATGCCCGCCCGACTGCGGTGTCTCAAGAAACAGACACGGATTTTTTTCCGCTTCCTGATAAGGAAAACACTCAGGCGCGAGAAAGGGGTCGTTGCGGGCGTTCAGCAGCAAGGTTGGCTGCGTGATCTGGAGGAGAAACTGCCTGGCGCTCGACCGTTGCCAGTAATCGGCGGCATCGCGAAACCCATGCAGGCGCGAGGTGTAGCGATCGTCGAACTCCTGGAAAGTGCGCAAGGCGCGGCTGCCGCGCGCGTCGATCTGGTCGGGGAAATGCAGGGCCTTCGCTTCGACCTTTGAAACCAGACTGTCGATGAACCGGCGCAGGTAGATACGGTTACTCCAGCGTTGATCCAGCATGCGAGCGCTCGCCGCCAGGTCGACCGGCGCCGAGATCGCGACCGCGGCCATGACCGAGTCATGCGGCGGCGCCTCACCCATATACTTGAGCGCAGGTTACCGCCCAAGCTAAAACCGATCAGCGCGATCCGCCGCATAACTCTGTGCAGCGTGCTCGACGACCGCACCCAGGTCCTCCGTCGCGCCACTGTGGTAGAGCCTAACGAGCCGATTGGGTTCGCCGCCACAACCGCGAAAATTCCAGGCCAGCGCATCCCAGCCCGCGGCGGCAAGAGCCGCGGCCATCCCGCGGATGTAACCCTCATCCGCCGATCCCTCCAGCCCGTGCGACAGGATCGCCAGTCGATCGTGACCATGGCGCAGCCAGCGAAGATCAAGGAAATCACCATCCTGCAGTTCCAGACGTTCGCCCTCGAACTTCGCCGCCCGGCCCCGCCGAAGAAAGGCGCCCAGGATCGTCTGGACGTGCCCATTATGGAGCAGGGCTGGCGTGCGGAAGGAGGATGTTACGAGAGGCATACGATCGCGTGGAGGCGCATCTTAGACAGCCTTCCATTCCTTGCCGAAGCTTAAGACCGATCGCGGCTGTTCGGATGCTGTTATCCCGGGTATCGACGCCCACTTCTCAGGGACGAATCCGGACCGTCGGCTTTTTGCCTTGTTTGAATTCCTTGAGCTTGATGCAAACCACCGTCAACCAGGTGATGTCAAAGGCGTTCCCGAGTGGCTCGTCCTCCTGGGCTGCCTGGCTCATGCTGCTGTAGGTTTCATCGATCCCCACCGCCCAGATTTCTTCGCCGGCCTGCCGCAGCGCGACCACGACGTCGGCGCCATCCATTCCCCGGGCGAGATCTTCAAATAGATCCCAAAGCTTATTCCGAAAGGGGGAAACATTGTCGCGGGCTTTCTTCCTGTTTTTTTTCATTTCAGCGAACCTCGTGTTTAGCTTGTAAGTTGCAAGGCAGCGGCATGACCGCATGCGCTCAGCCCCATCCTACGGATAGGGTCGTTCGTTGGATGCAGATGAGGCCGAGCGCGATCCTTACTCCTCTCTCACCTCGGTGATGGCGAATCCCCTGGCCTGATAGTTCGTCAGTGCCCGCGGATGATCGCGGGTGCAGGTATGGACCCAGACGCGATTGATCGGCGGCGGCATCCGCCACGCTTCCTCGATTGCACTGGTCAGCAACGCTCCGCCCAGCCCTCGGTTTAAAAAATCTGGCAAGAGTCCGAAATAGGCGATCTCGACTCCGCCTTCGTTATCTTGCCGCAGTTCGTAGTAACCGGCGAGGGTGCCATCGTAATAGGCGCCAAACGTCCGCAGCCCCGGCGCCGTAGCGTATTCCTTCCACTGCTCATCAGTCCACGACCGCTTGTCGATCCATTGCCACATTTCGCCGACCGCGAGATAGAGCTCGCGATTAAAAGTCCAGTTCGGTCCCGTGCATTCCTGAATGCGGAGCCGATCGTCCGTGCTCCGCTTCGGACACAGCTGCCCGGGTGATCGCATTTCAAGAAAGGTCGTGATGAGGGTCATTTGCTGGCGTTGTCTCCGAAATTGGTGAAGTAGAAATCCATCTGCCGATAACGCTCTTCAGCATCCGGCATTTTATGAAGCGCCCAGGAAAGCAACGAGCGGTAAGGCATATCGGCGTGGCTCCATTCCCGGCCGATCGCCTTTTCCGCCAGGTATTCACGGAAGAGCCGGTCGTAAACGGCTTCTGAACAGTCGAGGAAGTCTTCAAATGGCCCCTCTATCTCGCGGTATTCCGGCCCTAACTCCGTCTCATAAGACCTGAGGCACTCAGCCCGAAAATCCGCGTAGGTTTTCCCCGCCTCGAAATTCATCGCGAGAGCTTCCAACTGCCCGATGGCGTAGCCCGGGCCATCAGAACACGTGAAGATGACCTCTTTCGGGTCGGGCCGGTTGTCGATCAGCCAATCCTGCTGCTCCGCGGAGAGAGGCAAATCGACGGTATGCAGGTAATCGCTCAGCCACCGAACATAGGTTTGGTAATCGGAGTCGTCGCAACAGGCGTTAATCAAACTGCCGTCAGGACGGCACGGGACGGTGAAGTCGCAGAGGAATCGCGGCGGCAGCGAGTTCAGCACGGCGATAGAATAGCTCAGTTCCTAGTCTCTGGCAGCCGTCTCCACAGGGTCGCCGGACCAATCCGCTGACCCGCGCTGCAGGGGAAAAGCCGAGAAAATCTGTCGGAGCCAAGGCACAAGAAGCGAGCCATTTGCCGGCAAATAATCTTGACGGGCGCCGAACAAGCGCGCTCGATTGCTAGTATGAAAACAAAATTATTGGGACTAACGCTCGCGTTATCCCTCCTGACCGCGGGTGCCTGCTTTGCCCGGGAGAACGCCAACATGGGCACGTGGAAGTTGAACGAAGCGAAGTCGACTCTCGATCCGACACAAGGCAAGAACCACACCGTGATTTATGAGCCGGCTGGGGACAGCATCAAAGTGACCGTGATCGGGACGGACAAAGACGGGAAGCCGAGCCGAAACGAGTGGACAGGTAAGTTCGACGGCAAAGACTACAAGGTGGAGGGCGATGGCACGCTCGATAGCCGGGCCTACACCGAGATAAACGATCACACCCTGGACATGACCATCAAGAGCAAGGGCGAAGTCGTGGTGACCGGTCGGATCATGCTCGCGAAGGATGGCAAGTCGCGCGTTGTCACGACGGCCAGGACCAACGAAAAAGGCCAGACCGTGCAAGTCAAAGCCTTCTACGACAAAGAATAGTCGAGGAAAAAATGGAGGGCGGCTGCCCTGTCTGCGGCATTTTGGCGTGAGCAGCGTCAGCCGGCGCGACCCCGGTTTGGTCGGCTCAGGAAGCGAGTTTCGCCCGTTCGGTCCGAATCCAATCGTCCGCCATCTGGCGGAGCGGGAAGGCCGCGATCTGGCGGCTGAACCGGCGCGAGGTGGCGATGAAGTCCAGCACCCGCTGGAAGGGCTCGGGCGGCATGCAGACGACGACGGCGCGATAGATCATCCCTGCGCACGGGGAGGTGTCGGCGAGATACGTCAGCGTTTTGTCGGTTACTTTTTCCTGGGTGACGGCGCTGAAATCCCAAAGCCGATCGAAGGATGGCTCAAATCGCGGATTCGCCAGCAGCTCTTCCCTGGCTTGGAGAAATTCCTCGTCCGAGACCACGCCGGAGGCGGTCGTGACGACCAGCTTCCTCTCGGTATCGATGGTGACGGTAACGGGCATTGCGGTTGATGGTCTCAGCTTATTTCGAGCCGGGCAACGCTGTTTCCACAGAAGATGCCTAAGCTGGTCTCGGAAAGACGGAACTGTGCCCGATCAATATCGACTGAGCGGCGAAGAATCTTCTAGCTGATCAGGAGTAACCGCGGCGACTGGCCGGGGAGCGTCTCCGGCGCGCGATGAAGGCATGGCGGCACCGGGCTGCCGGGCCAGTCCACCGCGATTCGCCAAAGATTACCCGGGCCAAATGAATAGGGCTGCGCCTGCGGCAGCGGCGCGTAATGCAGATCATAGCAATGCGCGCGCAGCGCTGCGCGAAACTCGGCATCGTCCTTCTCCGCGGCGAGGAATTTCAAGAGCTTTTCCCGAATCTCCGGAATCTCTACTCGCCGGCGCGCCTCCTCGTTGCGCAGACCTTCGCTGGCCGGCCCGTAGTAAGTGCAGAGCCAGGTATCGGCCTCCACCGGCGCGCTATCGGCGTGGAAGGAAAAGACATCCGTTCGCACCGGCCCGGGCTCTTCGTCGCGCGGATAACGATGGACGCAGTTCAGCACCGGATCGCGCTCCTGTTCCCGCAGTTTTCGCAGATCTTCCAGCATCACCTCGACCGCCATCCGCCCGGCCGCGCTCACCGGCAGGGAACGCAGTTGTTCTTCCTCGATCGTGACGATCTCCTCTCCCTCGCCCAGTTTCTCAACCACTTCGCCAAAATCCCCGGCCAGCAGGCGCGGCCAGCAGAGCGCGTTCACCCCGTCGCCGAACGGTGTCGCCGCCAGCTCCGCAAAACTGTGCACCGTCTTAATCCGGAAGTAATCGGGAACTTTTATCACCAAAGATTGCGTGTCCGTGCTGGATCATCCTGAATGGCACGTTGGATGTCCACTCAGCGCGAGGATCAAACATCGCTCTCTGTGCTGCCTCGGATCGGGATGACAATTGTGGGGTAGTCGAAGAACTCCTGAATCCGAAAGGCCCGCCCACCGCATCTCACTGGCGATGCTACACGATTTTCGATTCGCGTTCCGGCAGTTGATCAAGACGCCGGGCTTCACTCTCATCGCCGTCCTCACCCTCGCGATCGCGATCGGCGTGAACTCGGCCGTTTTTGCACTCGTTAACGGCGTCATCCTGCGTCCGCTCGTGCCGGTGCGGCCGGCGGAGGTGGTAAATGTCTTTAGCGCGCGGGAGGGCGCGGCCCGCGATTACCGGCCGTTTTCCTACGACGAATTCCGCGCCCTGCGGGAGAGTAACGACGTCTTTGCCGAGGTCGCGGCAATGGGGTTCGGCCTCGCCGGGATCGGCCCTGAGAACGCGATGCGGCGGAGTTTCGTTTTCCTGATCTCGCCGAATTTCTTTTCGCTCATGGGGGTGAAGCCGGCCGTCGGGCGCTTTTTCGACGCCGCGGAAGGCCGGCCCGACGCCAACCTCCCGGTGGCGGTGGCCAGCTATCCCTATTGGAAAAAGCTCGGAGGCCGCGCCGATCTCATCGGGAAAGCGCTGACCGTGAACGGCCAGGCCTACACCTTGATTGGCGTGACGCCGGAGGGCTTTGCCGGCACCAACGCGCTCCTCGCCCCCGATCTTTGGCTGCCGTTAGGCGTTTATTCCCGGCTCGGCTCGGCCTTCAGCGACAGCACCAAGCTGGCGCTGACCGATCCGAAAAACTACACCCTCAACCTCGTCGCCCGGGTGCAGCCCGGCCTCACGATCGACTCGACCAAGCCGCGCCTGCCCGCCCTGGCCCGGCGATTGACTGCGATTCAACCGCCCGATACGGCAGGCGGCCGCGAGCTGCAGATCCAGGCGCCGTCGCGTTTCAGCATCAGCACGTCGCCGTCGGATGATGGACCGGTGGGGCTGATGGGCGTGCTCCTCCTGGCGATGGCCGGAGCGGTCCTGCTCATCGCCTGCCTCAATCTCGCAAACATGCTCCTGGCGCGGGGCGCGAATCGCTCGAAGGAGGTCGCGCTCCGGCTGGCCCTCGGGGCGAGCCGCTGGCGAATCGTTAGGCAACTGCTCTGCGAAGGGCTGCTTCTCGCCCTCGCCGGCGGCGCGCTCGGGTTGTTCATCAGTCTCTGGAGCAACGATCTGCTGCTGGGATCGCTCGATGGAATTTTTGGAGCGATGAATTTTTCCATCGTCGTCCATTTGCGGCCCGATCTCGCCGTCCTCGCGATCACGTTTCTGATCTGTCTCCTGGCCACTCTCCTCTTCAGCCTCGGTCCGGCCCTGAAAGCGTCCCGGGTCGACCTGGTCAACGACCTGAAACAGCAGGTCGGCGAACCGGCTCATCTCGGGCGGTTGAACCGTTTTTTTGCGCCGCGTCATCTTCTGGTCATGGCGCAGATCGCGCTCTCGCTCACGCTCCTTTTCAGCGCCGGACTTTTCTTTCGCGGCGCGCTCAAGGCAGGCGCGTTGCACCCCGGTTTCGACCGCCAGGGCGCGCTCACGGCGGAGATGGACTTTACCCTGGGCCGAGAGGAGGAAGCTTCGGCGCGGCGCCGGATGTTTGCCGCCCTCCACCGGGTGCGGGCGCTGCCCGGGGTGCGGGCCGCCGCCCTCACCACCATGCTGCCCTACGGCAACATCACCAACGCACGGCGCGTCATGCGCCTGGATGAAGCCCCGGTGTCGAAGGCCGACCCGAACGCTCCGGAAGCGGGCGCGAGCGGTTATTTCACCGCCGTGACGCCGGGCTGGTTTGACGCCATCGGGGTGCGTCTCCTGCACGGGCGCGATTTTACGGAGACAGAAGCACAGAACACGGATTCGCCGCGGGCCTTGATCATCGACGAGACGATGGCGAAGAAGCTTTTCCCGAAAGGGGACGCGCTCGGACAGCATCTGCGTTACACCCAGCCGCCGAGCGACGGTTCGCCTAACGATTTCACGATCGTCGGGATCGTGAGCCAGCATCGCCATGAGGTGCTGGACAGCGAGGTGCCGCGCCGCGTCTTTGCCCCGCTCGCCCAGGCCTACACCGGAAGCGTTATCCTGCAGGTGCGGATGGCGCGGGACGATCGGGCGACGGTGAACGCCATGATCCCGACGTTGCGCCAGACTTTGCGCGAGGTGGATCCGACGCTGCCGATCCTGCGGATCGAACCATTCGCCAACATCGTGGAGAAGAATGTCGGGCTTTGGGCGGTGCGCTTCGGCGCGGTCCTCTTCGGAATTTTCGGCGGGATCGCGTTGCTTCTCGCGGTCGTGGGCGTGTATGGCGTGAAAGCATATGCCGTCGCCCGGCGCACGCGCGAGATCGGGATTCGGATGGCGCTGGGGGCGGACCGCGGCGACGTCTTCGCCCTGATCATGAAACAGGGAGCGTTGCAGACGGGATTTGCGCTCGGGGTTGGGTTGTTGCTCGCGCTCGGTCTCGGCCGCGTGCTGGCAAAAATGCTTTACCAGGTGAGTCCGAGCGACCCACTGGCGTTGATCGCCGCCAGCGTGATGCTCGGTTCCGCAGCGTTGCTCGCCTGTTTTCTCCCGGCGCGAAGAGCGATGCGGGTGACGCCGATGACGGCTTTGCGCACGGAGTAGCGATTTGCCTGGGTAGCGCACTCGTCCCGAGTGCTGGCGACGGCATCTTGCCGTCGCGAACTTTTCCTGGGCGCGACCGGATCACCGAACGGGCACCTACCAGGCCGAATGACGCTCGAGCAAAGTTCGTCGCGGCAGGATGCCGCGACCAGCACACATGGACGTGTGCGCTACCCGGAGCAGCGCGCGGCGTTTCTCAGGCGCGGATCTGGCCGGTACCGCGGATGAGGTATTTGTAGGTTGTGAGTTCCTCGAGGCCCATCGGACCGCGGGCGTGGAGCTTGTCGGTGCTGATGCCGATCTCGGCGCCGAAACCGAAGGCGCCGCCGTCGGTGAAGCGGGTGGAGGCGTTCCAGTAAACGGTGGCGGAATCGACTTCGCGGAGGAATTGCTCGGCCGTCTCGGCGTTGCGCGTGACGATGCAATCGCTGTGGTGCGAACCGAACTCTCCAACGTGCGTAATGGCTTCGTTAGGCGAATCGACCACGCGCAGGGCGAGGATGTAATCGAGAAATTCTGTCCGCCAATCTTCGTCGGTCGCGCGCTGGAGCGGCTGATAATCGAGCGCGGCAAGCTCGGCGAAAGCGTCTTGGTCGGCGCGTAGCTCGACATTTTTCGGCGCGAGGCGCGGCGCGAGCTTGCGCAGAAATTCCGGCGCGACTGCGCGGTGAACGAGGACCGTCTCGAGCGCGTTGCAGACGCCGGGGCGTTGCGTCTTGCCGTTGAAAACGATCTCCACCGCCATCTCGAGGTCGGCCTCGCGGTCGACGTAGGCGATGCAGATGCCATCGGAATGTTTGATCACCGGCATGCGCGCAGCGCTCACGACCGCTTCAATCAGCGCCTTGCCGCCGCGCGGCACGATCAGGTCGATAAATTCATCCATCTCCGCCATGTGCCGGACGGCGGCGCGATCGGTGTTGGGGATGAGCAGGATGCTGTCGTTAGGCAAACCAGCCCGCGCGCACCCAGCCTGGAGGGCGGCGGCGATGGCGAGGTTGGAGTGGATCGATTCCGAGCCGCCGCGGAGGATGGTGGCGTTGCCGGTTTTGGTGCAGAGCACGGCGGCGTCGCTGGTGACGTTCGGGCGCGACTCGTAGATGATGCCGACGACGCCGATCGGGACGCGGACCTTGGAAATGCGGATGCCGTCGGGCGGCGTCCATTCGCGCAGAATTTCGCCGACCGGATCGGGCAGCGCGGCGACCTGGCGAATGCCTTCCGCCATCGCCTCGATGCGCGCCGCGCTCAGGGTGAGGCGATCGATCATCGCGGCGGCAAGCTGGTGTTCGCGGGCACGGGCGAGATCTTTTTCGTTCGCAGCCAGGATCTCCGCGGTCCGAGCCACGATCTCATCCGCCATCGCGAGGAGGCCGGCGTTCTTTTGCGCAGAGTCGAGCTGGGCCAGGCGGCGCGAGGCCTGGCGGGCGCGCTGACCGAAATTGAGAATTTGAGCTGGCAGATCCATCGCGACTGGGATGCTCGACCTTACCGGAAAGCGACGCGAGTGGAAATCCGGGGAGCGCACAGGCCGCTGGCCTGTTGGCGATGGCGGCCCGCCAGCGCGAACTTTTCTTCGGGGGTTGGCTTCTGCGATCGATCGCGAATCGCCGTGCGATGTATTCGGCGAGCCGCCGAATACGACAGGCCAGCGGCCTGTGCTCCCCGGAGCTTGTGTCGGCGCTTACCTTGTGCGCCGGCGATTTTTTGGCCTAACGACGACGAGGCGAGCGGGGCAGGAAACGGGTGCCGACATTTTTTCCCGCGATGACGTCGGGAATGCGTTCCGGCTGGCGCCCGTTGATGATGACGGTCGTGATCCCGGCGTCGACCGCCATCTTGACCGCGTCGAGCTTGGAGATCATGCCGCCACGCGAGAATTTTCCGGTATTGCCGTTGGCCAGTTTTTTCACCTTGTCGATGTCGCGCACGAGCGGGATGACTTTGCCGTCAGCGTCGAGCAGACCGTCCACTTGCGTGAGAATGATGAGGAGGTCGGCGCCGGCGAGGGTCGCGACTTCGGCGGAGAGCCGGTCGTTGTCGCCGAAGGTGAGCTCCTCGGTCGCGACGGAATCGTTTTCGTTGATGATCGGGACGACGTTCCCCTCCGCGAGGAGGCGCTCGAGGGTGTTGCCAGCGTTGGCGCGGCGGCGGCGGCTGTCGAGATCGCTGTGGGTGAGGAGGAGCTGGGCGACGTTGAGCTTGTAGCGGCCGAAGGCGGTCTCGTAGGCGCGCATCAGTTTCGATTGGCCGATGGCGGCGCTGGCCTGGGCGGTGGCGAGATCGCTCGGGCGTTCCTGGAGCGCGAGCACGCTGGTGCCGGCCGCGACCGCGCCGCTGGTGACGGTGACGCATTGGTAGCCGCGCTGGATCAGGGCCGCGACTTCGGCGCTGAGACGGGAAAATTGTTTCAGGTCGAGGCCGCGCGCATTCGTCCGGGTGAGGGTTTGGGAGCCGAATTTGAGCACGATGCGGCGATGTTGGTGCGGCGATTTCTTTGCTTGGGACATGATGCGGAGGCCTCTATGCGGCGAGACGGCGGGAATTTCCAGCAGAAACCCTGCCGCTCGATCCTCCACAGCGGGGGCGAAAAAGCGAGCCGCGATCAGGGCAAGGCAGCGGCTGCCGGGACCCGCGCGCGATGCGGCGGGTCGGCTTGCCAGTGCCAGACGGCGAGCATGACGAAGAAGCCGATGACGTACGCCGGGATGATGAACCAGCCGTGGCGCACCCAGAGCGCGACCGAGCGCGCTCCGGGATAGAGATTGCACAACGCGACACCGGCGGACGATCCGAACCAGATCATCGAGCCGCCAAACCCGACCGTGTAGGCGAGAAAGCCCCAATCATAGCCGCCCTGGTTCAGGGCCAGCGCGGTCAGCGGAATATTATCGAAAACAGCGGACAGGAAGCCGAGCCCGAGCGCGGTCGGCCAGGAAGCAGCCGGCAATTCCTCCACCGGCATGAGCGAGGCGCAGAGGACCAGCGAGAGCAGGAAGACCGAGCCGCGCACCGTCTCCGGCAGGACTTCCCAATCGGGCCGGCGCAGCGCGCTCGAGAGCAGGATCACGACCCAGACCGTTACCCCCAGAAAGGGAAAGTGAGCCGCGGCCTCGGGGAACTTCGTGTTCACAAGCACGTTGGCGGTCAGCGCGCAGAGGAGGATGAGGGCGACGATCGCGACTCGCGCCCAATCGACCCGAACCTGTCCGGGCGTGTTCGGCATAATCGGCGAATGCTTGTGTTGGAGAACGGCGGCGGGCAGGCCAAAGACGAGGAGCGCAACGGCGGAGGCGATAATCGCTTCAAAGACCGAGGTGGGTGAAACGCCGGCGATCCACATCATGGTGGTGGTGGTATCGCCGAGCACGCTCCAGGCGCCGCCGGCGTTGGCCGCGGCCACGATTGCGGCTAGGTAACCGATGTGGACCCGGGCGCGAAAAAGCTGGTGCGCCATCGCGCCGCCGATGAGGGCGGCCGCGATGTTGTCGAGGAAGGAGGAGAGGATCCAGACGAGCGCGAGCATGGCAAAGGCGCCCCGCCAGTCGTTAGGCAAAAATCTCGGCAGCAGCACCGGGACTTGACTTTTCTCGAAGTGCCGGGCGAGGAGCGCGAAGCCGGTGAGCAGGCAAAAGAGGTTGAGGAGAATGACCCACTCATGGCCGAGATGCGCCGCGAAGCCAGCCAGGCCGGGGCCGGTTTTGAAGCCGGTAAAAAGCAGCTTGTAAAGCGTGATCGTTAGAGCGCCGGTCAGCGCGACCCGCAGGGTGTGATGATGAAAAAGCGCGACCCCGAGCAGGGTGAGCGCGAAGAGAATGAAATCGACCGGAATGCCGAGCAAAAGAGGCACGCTCGGCGCAAGCGCGAGTCCGCCGATGGACTGGAGAGCGAGGTGCAAGGCGATTCGTTAGCGCAACGGCCAGAAGACCGGGATGAGGAGGAGAACGACAACGCTCAGGATCGCCGTCAGGCCAATGCCGGTCTTCACGAAATCCATGAACCGGTATTTGCCCGGCCCGTAAACCAGGATGCACGAGGGCTCAAAGGGGGCGATGAATGAAATGGAAGCCGCCAGCATGACCGCGATGGCGAAGGTGCGCGGGTTGGCGTCGAGTTGTTTGGCGGTGCTGATCGCGATCGGCAGAACAACGAGAGCCGCGGCTGCGTTCGACATCGGCTGGGTCAGCAAAATCGTGAGGAGGAAAAAGCCGGCCATGATCGAGAGGATCCCGAACGGTTCGAGCGCGCCGACAATTCCCTTGGCGAGATACTCGGCCGCGCCGGTGTTTTCCATCGCCGTGCCAAAGGCCGTCATCCCGCCGATCAGGATGAGGAGCCGCCAATCGATAAATTCATAGGCTCGCTCGATCGAGATGCAGCGCATGAGAATGCTGGCGAGCGCCGCAGCGAGGAAGGCGATCGAAGGCGCAACCCAGCCGATGCCGCTCAGGACAAGAGCCACGCCAAAGAACCCGATCGTATAGAGTCCTTTCATCTTCTGATAAACCGGCACCGCCCGTTGCTCAATGATCGAGAGGCCGGGGTCGTGCCGGAGCGTATCGACCCGCTCTTCCGCACCTTGGACAAGGAGGAGGTCGCCCACTTCGAGGCGCACGTTGCGGATCGTCTTCTGCAGCGTCTGGCCCTGGCGAAAAATGGCCAGGACAGTCAATCCAAAGCGCGTCCGGAAATGCGACTCGGTCAGGGTCAGGTTCAGGAGGTCGGAGCGGGGCGTGATCAGGACCTCGGCGATTCGGAAATCCTGGTTCTGCGTTTGCAGGTCGCCCTGCTCCATCTCCGGCTTGATCGCGATGCCCTCGATCCCTTTGACCTTGATCAGGTTTTCGATGTTGCCCTCGACCAGCACGGTGTCGCCTTCCTGGATCTCGAGGCGGGCGGCGGGCGGCAGTTCCTGACGACCCCGGATCACTTTCAGGATGGTGAAATCGAGAATGGTGAGATCCGAATCGTGAACGCGCTGACCGATGAGGGGGGAGTCGGGTAGGACAATGATCTCACTCAGGTATTCGCGGATGGCCTGGCCCGCCGTCGCGCTTTCCCCCGTGCGATCGACCAGGAGCCGCTGGCCGATGAGCATCATGTAGGCGACGCCCACCGCCACGATGATCAGGCCGAGTGGAGTCATCTCGAAGAGGCCGAGCGGTTGCATTCCCGCTTTCTGGACGAAGCCGCTCACCGCCACGTTGGTGGAGGTACCGATCAAGGTGCAGGTGCCGCCGAGGATCGAGGCGTAGGCGAGGGGGATGAGCAATTTCGATGGGCTGATCTTCGCTTTTTTCGCGAGGCCGATCGTGGGCGGCAGGAACATCGCGGTCACGGTCGTGTTATTCATGAAGCCAGAGATACCGGCCACGACCGACATGAGAAGGAGGAGGAGGCGATTGGCGCTCGTGCCCGCGAGCTGGAGCAATCGGGCGCCGATGACCTCGAGCACACCGGTCTCCTGCAAGGCGGCGCTGATCACGAAAATCGAGCCGAGAATGATGATGATATCGGAGCTGAAACCCTCAAACGCCTCGGCCGGGGTGAGGATGCGGCAGAGCACCAGGACGATCAGCACCCCGAGGGTCACGATATCGACCGAGACCTTCTCGGAGGCGAAAATGACGATTGCGATAAAGAGAAGGCCCAGGACGATGGCGATCGAAATGGTCATGGCAGATGTTCGCTTTACGCGGGAATGTCGGTTGCGCCAAGCTCATACTCATTCGGGAGTGCGGCCAATTTCTTGCGTGGAAAAAGTTCGAGAATTGGTTCGCCAACGATGGCGCCGCAGTTGCAGAGTCTCTGCCCGAAGGCGGCGCTGCCTCGACCGGCGGCGCGTCCTGAGTGCAGCACCGGGCCTATAGCTCAGCGGTTAGAGCAGGGGACTCATAATCCCTTGGTCCCAGGTTCGAATCCTGGTGGGCCCAATCCATTGCCAATTTCCCATTGCCGACTGCCAATTTGCTTCGCCTCACCGGACGCTGGTTGCGTGTCGCCTTCGGACTCGCGCTTCTGAGCGCGCTCATCCTCGCGACGCGCTGCGCGAATTATCGCGACGTCTTTGTCGGCGGCAAAATCTACTTCGTCGACCCCGATTGCTATTCGCGCATGACCCGGGTGCGGCTGGTGACGGAGCAGCCGGGACTTGTCGTTAGGCAGCACGACTTCGAGAATTTTCCCGCCGGGATCGTTCCGCACACGACGGCGCCGCTGGATTATTTGATCGCGCTGCTCGCGGCGGTGCTGCGACCTTTTACCGGGGAGCCGGTCGACCTGGCGGGTGCGATGATCTCGCCGCTGCTCGCGCTCGGGGCGGGCTGGTTTCTCTGGTGGTGGTCGCGCCGGCTGGCATGGCCGGGTCGTTGGGCGCTTCTTCTGCTCTATGCCCTGAGCGGGATTTTGGCGCACGGAACCGCGCTCGGCCGGCCGGACCAGCAATCGCTCCTGATCGTGACCTTGCTGGTGGCGTTGGCGGCGGAAATTCGCTTGCAGGAGAAGCCGGCGCGCGGCTGGGGAATCGCGAGCGGGGCGAGCTGGGGGCTGGCGTTGTGGGTGTCGCTTTACGAGCCGCTCATCCTGCTCGTCGCACTCCTGCTCGCCCTCGCCTTCGCGGCGCGGGCGCAACTGACGGCTCCCGCTCGCCGGGCCGGTTGGTGGACCCTGCTCGGAATCCTGCTCGTCGCGGCGCTGGTGGAGCGGCGGCTGCCGCAGTGGCCCGGGTCCGGGCCGTTTTTTGCGAACTGGGCGGCGACAATTGGCGAACTCCGGCCCGTCGGCCTAACGAATCCGGCTCTGGCTCTACTGGTCGGGTGGTTTGCTTCTCGTTAGTCCGTTTCTCCTCTTCCTCGCCGTACGGCGGCGACTGCTTTCGTTGGTTTTCGCCGGTCTGCTCGTGCTTTGTTTCGTTCTCACCCTCGGGCAGGCGCGCTGGGGGTATTTTTTTGCGCTGCTCTTTCTCTTCTCTCTGCCGGCCCAGTTCGCGCTCGTTAGGCCGGGCTGGCGCGCGGCGGCGCTCCTGGTCGCGGCGCTTTTCCCGTTGCTCGTTTATTGGGACAAAACTTTTTGGCCTAACGACGCCAGGGAAGAAAGCCGGGCGGCGGAACGGATCGCGCTCGTGCAGTGGCGCGCTGTCGCCAGTTCGTTAGCCGGATCGGTCCCGGCGCCCATCCTGGCGCCGTGGTGGCTGGCCCCGGCGACCGCCTATTGGTCGGGACAACCGGTCGTGGCCGGCAGCTCACACGAGAGCTTGCCCGGCATCGCGGCGAGCGCGCGCTTTTTTCTTTCCACGTCGCCGGAAGAGGCGGCGGAGATCCTGCAGCGGCACAGGGTGCAGTGGGTCCTGAGCGATGAAGGCGAGCGGGTGGCGACAAATTCGGCCGCGATTCTCGGTCGCGCTGCCAGGCCCGGGGCGCTCTCGCGAAAGTTGGACCGGAATCCGACGCAAGTCCCTTCTTTTATGGAATTTATCCGTAAAAACGGTAGCTGCACCCTTTACCAAACCCGAGGTCTGCATTACAAATTCGGCACTTTACAGCAGCCGAGCGTTGACATCCCCCCTCCCGCCTTCTAATAATGCTGCGTGTTAAAGAAATTCATCCCGCAAAGGCCCGCGCCCTCGGGCGAAAATTCATCGCCCGGCTCGAACTTTGCTGAGGAGAACCCTGTTTCTTCTTATCGGGAGGAAACGCCCACAAAACCAATCATGACCGAGCAAAAATATATGGCCGAACATACTGGCAAAGATGTCCTCTCGAAAGATGTCGAGATTAAGGGAAGCATTAAATTTCAAAAGGAGCTGATGATCGACGGCAAAGTCGAGGGCGAGATCAACTCCGATGGCGTGCTGACGATCGGTGAAAACGCCGACATTCGCGGCGAAATCAAGACCAAGTCCATCACCGTCTACGGCAAAGTCCACGGCAACATCACGGTCGGCGAACGCTGCGAATTGAAGTCGCGCTGCACTTTGCAGGGCGATCTGAAAGCAGCCCGTCTCGTGATCGAGGAAGGCGCAACCTTCATCGGCAAATCCGAAGTGACCAGCGGCAAGACCCCGGCCGCCAGCACGAACAGCGGCGGCTCGAGCCGTCCTGAGATCGTGCGGAATGATGAGTCGCCGGCGCCGGCCAAGCCGGCCTTTGCTGGTCGTTCCTAAGCGGATAGTCGGGCGGCACATCTGTGGCCAAGTCGCCTCCGAAGGTTAGTGTGGAGTGTCCACACTGCGGCTTCAAACAGATGGAGTATGCCGCGGCCAAGAGCACGCTCTGCCGCCAATGCGGCAAGCATTTCGTCGTCGCTGTCACGGAGCGCGTCGAGGTGGCAAAGGCAACGCTGGAAATCGGCGGAATCGCCGCGGCGCAATCGTTGCTGCAGCGCGTCGAGGGCATTTGGAACCGGAAACGCATCACTTCGGTGGCGTGCTTCGATTGTGGAACGGTCCAGGAGCTGAACTCCGTTGCCACTTCCACTATCTGTCCCTCGTGCAGCGTCCACATGGATCTGCGCGATTATAAAATCAACACCCCCTTCAGCCGCGCCATTCGCACCCACGGTCAGGTCCACGTCACCGCCGCGGGAGATTTGAGCAGCAGTACTGTGGTCTGCCGTTCCGCCATCATCGATGGCAAACTGCGCGGCAGTTTGCATTGCACCGAGAGAGCGGAATTTCGCGCGCCGGCCAAACTCCAGGGCCGCTTGAGCGCGCCCGAGGTCCTGATCGGTAAAAAGGCGGACGTGCAATTTTTCCGGCAGCTCCAGGTCGGCTCGATCGAGATCCTGGGGAAAATGTCGGGCGAGATCGTGGCGGAAACGATCGTGACCATTCGCAGCTCCGGATCACTCGATGGCAACGTCATCGCGCGCTCGATCAACGTCGAAAAGGGCGGGACATTTACCGGCGAGCTCATCATCGGCCAGAAGAAGTGGGAGCAGGCGGAATTAATTCCAGGGGTGGAAGAAACGACCAAGCCGCGCATCCGCGGGAAATTGGTTCGTCCGCCGGCGCCGCAACCTTTTGGTTTGCCGGCGACCTCCTAGTTTTGCGGTCGATGCCAAAGCTGCATCCGCGCAGTCCGTACGAGCGCCTCGGGGGATACGTCCACCTCCCGCGCCTGATCGACAAGGCGCGGCTCCACCGCCAGGGTTTGCTCGACGGTTACAACTACAAAACTGTCGGCTTCGACAAGCACCTGCTCGCTTTCCTGAAACTCGATCCCGACGCCTTCGAGAAAACGGCTAACGAACTCGAGGATGACGCCGCCGTTCTCGCCTGGGTGCGCGCCAACGGCCTCGCGCACACTCCGGAACAGGTCGAGCAATGGAACGAGGCGATGATTTCACGGCATCCCGACACCGCGGAAAAGAAAGCGCGCTTTGTCCACTTCCTGAAGGAAGCCGGCGGCGCCGGGCGCAAGGACATCCGCACTTATTTCGACCTCATCGAATTTGATGAGGGCCGGTTGCAGTAGAGTTTCGCCTAACGAGGGGCTTAACTGACGAACTGGGCGAAAATCTTGTTCGCCTCTTCCAGCGTCTCTTTGCTCCCGATGTCGTACCACGTTCCCTTGATCTGGTAGGTCTTCACCGGACGTCGGGTGTAGAGCCACTGGATGAAACGCCCGGGCTGGTCGGGATTGTTCCCGGCCGCGATATAGGTCGTGAAAAGCTCGAGCGTTTCCGCGGCAAAATAGTAGAGCGCAATTCCGGTCAGCGTCGTCTCCGGGTTTTCCGGCTTCTCCTCGAAGTGGGTGATGACACCTTCGTCATCGGTCCGGATCGCGGAATATTTTTTCATCGCCTCCAGGTCGCCCACGTCGTAGGTCGCGAGGGTGGCGGCGGAGCCCTTGGCGGCAGCGGCAAATTCGGCCAGCGGTTCGCTAAACAGATTGTCGCCCGCGACTACGATCAGCGGCTCCTGCGTCAGTTCTTCGCGGGTTAGAACCAGTCGGATGTCGCCGATCGCGCCCAGTTTATCGGCATCGCTCCGCGAGCCGTCGTTCACGATCTTGAATTTCACTTTCGGTTGCGACTTGGCGTAACCGTCCGCCCAATCCTGGAAGTCTTTCGCAAACTTGTCGTTCGTCACGACGTAGACGGTTTCGATCCCGGGGATCGGCGCGAGGTTGTCGAGCACCCACTCGATCATTGGTTTGCCGGCGACTTCGAGGAGCGGTTTCGCTTTGGTCAGGGTGAGCGGGTAAAGACGGGTGGCGTAGCCGGCGGCGAGAATGAGGACGTTCATGACAAAATCTAGATTCGGAAGCTAGACGCATCCTCTATTGCCGCCAAGAGCGGATTGCGCGCGTCGTTAGGCGCGCGCCGGCACCGCCGCTACGTTCAATTCCTGCTGCAACTGGTCGATCCGCTTCGGGTCGGTGATTTTCCCCCGCGAGTGGGCGTCGGTCACATAAAAGGTGTCGATCGCCGCGCCCTTTTCCGTGTTGATGCGGGCGAGCGCGATGTAAACGTTGTTGCGCCCAAGGCAGGCCACGAGATCGTGGAGCAGGCCGAGCCGGTCTGGCGTTTCCACCTGGATCAGGGTCGAGGCCGGGTGGCTTCTGTTTTCGATCGTGATGCGGGTGGGGAAATCGATCTCCTGACTGCGCTTGGTGCCTTTGCGGCGGACGTTGGCGAGGAGCGGCGTCATGTCGAACCTTTCGCCCTCCAGGGCGATGCGCAGGACCGATTCGACCGTTGCGATCTCGTGCGGGTCGGTCACCGGGCCGCGGTTGGTGTTGCAGACGCGGAAGACATCGAGCACGAGATTGTCGCCGCGCACAAATATGTCGGCGCTCAAAATGTTGACCGACGCGACCGCAAACGCGCCCGCGATGCTGGCGAGCAATTGCAGGCGATCCCAGGTGCAGACGGAGACGACGCTGTGGCCTTGCTCCGGCTGCGCTTCCCAGCGCAATGCGGGGACGAAGGCCGGTTCGTCGCCGAGATAGAGACCGCGCCAGAAGCCGCGAAAGAGATCGAGATGCGCGACGATTTCCTCCACGTCAAAAGCCCGGAAATAATGGTCCGGCATGTAATCGAAGTGGGCCTCGATCTCGTCCGCAAAATCCGGCACGAGCTTGGCCGCGACCGCGTCGCGCAACCGGTCGCGCTCGATTTTCATCTGCGCAATGAACCCTTCCTGGTCCTGCAAATAACGCGCCGTCGCCTGGTAGAGATGCCAGACGAGCAGCTCTTTCCAATCCGACCAGTCGTCGCTCGTGCCTTGCCCGTCGGCCAGGGTGAGCAACATGAGCGCGTCGAGATTGGCCTGCGATTTCACGATGCTGGCAAATTCAATCACCGTCGCCGGGTCATCGACGTTCCGGCGCTGCGCCATGTTGGAGAGGGTGACGTGATGATCGACGAGGAGGACGAGCGCCCGGCGTTGCTCGGGCAAAAGCTGGAGGCGAGCCGCCACGCCCTGGGCAAAGAGCGCGCTCGCCTCCGAATGCGGCCGGGCTCCGACGCCTTTGCCGGTGTCGTGCAGGAGCAGTGCGAGATAAAGAACGTAGGGATCGGGGAGCGCTTCAAAGAGCTTCTGGTAGGGCTGCAATTTTGGTTCGTTAGTCTGGCAAAGCGCGTCGAGTTTTTCGATGCAGACCAGGGTGTGCTCGTCGGCCGTGTAACGATGAAAATATTCATGCTGCACCAGACAGGTGAGGGGACCGAACTCCGGCAGGTAACGCCCGAGGAAATCGACCTCGTGCATCATGCGCAGGATGCGAGCGACCTTGCCCTTGCGCCGTAAAATGCGCGCGAAAATCTCGCGCGGCGCCTTGCCGTAACGAAATTCACGCGTCACGAAACGCAGGCGGCGGCTGAGGAGGTCGGTCAGTTCCGGGCTCAGCTCCAGCTCGCGTTCCTGCGCGTGCTCGAACGCCTTCATCAGCTGCTCCGGTTCCCGGGCGAAAAGTTGCGGATCGCTCACGTGCAGTTGCCCGCTGCGGCTGAAGAAGTCTTCGAAATGTTCCTCGGGCGCCTGCCGCCGCGGCAGGAGCGGAAAGAAAAGCCGGCGCGTCGTCGTCGCCGTCCCGGTCGCAAAGCGCTCGGTCAGGCGCTCGGTGATGCGGAAAATGTTCCGGGTGTGTTCGTAGTAATCCTTCATGAACGCCTCGCTCCGGGCGATCGGCGTGTTCCCGGCGTAACCGAGGCGTCGCGCGATTTCCGACTGCTGGGTGAGATGCAGGACGTCGGTCGCGCGCTCGTTCGTGTAGTGCAGTTGTGTCCGGACCCGGAGGAGGAAATCGTAGGCGACATCGATTCGGCGCCGGTCGCTCCCGCTCAGCCAATCCTTCCCGACCAGATGCGTCGTCGTTAGGGCGCCTTCCTTGAAACAGGTCATCCAGAGAAGATTCTGGTAGTCGCGCAGCCCGCCGCAGCCGCGTTTCACGTTCGGCTCCTGCAGGTAAACGTTGTTGGCAAATTTCTCGTGCCGCTGCGCCTGGTCTTCCATTCGCGCCCGGATGTATTCCTTCTCGTGACCCTGCACGCACTGCTTGCGGAATTGGGCGCGGAATCTTTGGAAGAGCTCCTTGTCGCCGGTCAGGTGGCGCGCTTCCAGCATCGCCGTCTTGGTCAACATCTCGCCGTTGGCCTGCGCCACGGCTTCGCGGATCGAGCGGGTCGAGTGCCCGACCTTGAACCCGATGTCCCAAAGAAAATAAAGAACCTGCTCGACCGTTTGCTTGAGTGAATCCGGCACTTCCTGCCCGACATGGGGATGGAGAAACATGACGTCGACGTCGCTCCCGGGGTTGAGTTCGCCGCGGCCGTAACCGCCGAGCGCCACCAGGCTCACGGGAATGATCGGCGCCTCCTGCTGTTCCTGTGCGGAGGCGGTCGCGGTCGCAAAAAGATGCCGCAGGATAACGTCGATGAGGGAAGCGCGGCTGGCGCAGACTTCGCGGCCGCCGCCGCCCGCCTGGTGGCGCAGGCGCAGGCGGTGGTTTTCGATCTTGAGGAACTTCTGGTAGAGGGCGAGGAGGTGGCTCGAGCCGGCGGCGGGCGTCGGCCCGAGTTCGCGCCGCGCGTGTTCCAGCACTTTTTCCTGAGGATCAGGCACGAAAGGAATCTAGGTTCGAAACCCGAATCCCGAAATTCGAAACAGAATCGGAATTTTCAGAGCTGGATTTCGTAGCGCCGCATCTTGTTGTAGAGCGTGGGGCGCTGGATCCCGAGCAGCTCGGCTGCTTTCTTCTTGTTGCCGTGGGTCTGGGCGAGGGCATCGAGAATGGCGTTGCGCTCCATGTCGCACAGGCTGCGGGCGGAGCCGCTCGACTGGCTGGCGACGGCGGCCCGTTCCGTTTTTTGCAGCGCCACCGGCAGGCGCACTTCGGCCGGCAATTCCTTTACCGTGATCTGTCCCTGGCGCGCGAGCACGACGGCGTATTCGATCGCGTTTTGCAGTTCGCGCACGTTGCCCGGCCAGCCGTAATCGAGAAGTTTCTGAAACGCCTCCGGCTCGATCGCGGGCTCCGCTTTTCCCAGTTGCTGGGCAAAGCTCCGCACGAAACTCGAGACCAGCGGCGGGATGTCCTCTTTCCGCTCGCGCAACGGCGGCAGCTCGATCTGGAAAGTGTTGAGCCGGTAATAAAGATCCGAGCGCAGGCGATTCTCGGCCAGGGCCTGCTGGATCGGGCGATTGGTCGCGGCCACGACGCGGAAATTTGCCTTCAACGTCTTGGTGCTGCCTAACGGACGAAATTCCCGCTCCTGCAGGACTCGCAGAAAACGCGTCTGCAATTCCGCCGGCATCTCGGAGATCTCGTCGAGGAAAAGCGTGCTTCCGTCGGCTTCCGCGATCATGCCGCGAAAATCGTTCGTCGCGCCGGTGAAGGCGCCTTTCATGTAACCGAAAAGTTCGCCCTCAATCATCGCCTGCGGGAAGGCGGCGCAATTCAATTTCACCATCGGCCTCTGCGCCCGCCGGCTGCGGTTGTGAATCACGTTCGCGATCACTTCCTTGCCGACACCGCTCTCGCCTGTGATGAGCACGTTCGCTTCCGACGGCGCCATGGCCGAGATCAGCTCGTCGATCTGCTGCATCGATTTGCTTTTGAAAATCGGCGCCAGCCGCGTCTCGGCCTGGGCCAGGCGCTGCTTCAGATCCTGCGTCGTCTGGCGCAGCTCGAGCGTTTCGCGGAGGAGCGATTGTTTCTCGAGCGCTTTCTCGACCAGGCTGAGCAGCTCTTCCGGCGCGTACGGTTTGCTGATGAAATGGTAGGCGCCGCGCTTGATCGACTCGATCGCGTTGTTCAGCGAATCGTGCGCGGTCAGGATGATCACCTGCGTGTCGGGATGGTCGGTCTTGATCTGCTCGAGCATTTGCAGGCCGTCGGCATCGGGCAATTGCAGGTCGAGCAAAACGAGCGCGGGCTTTTTGCTCTGGAGCACGCGCATGCCGGTTGCGGCATTGGCCGCCACTTCGGGCTGATAACCGTGCCGGCCCAGTAACGCTTCCAGCGTCATCAGGATCGGACGCTCGTCGTCAATGATGAGGATGCATCGATTATCCGAGGTCATGAAAAATTCCGGCAGCGGCAGGGCGCCGGCTCAGGAGACCAGGATGGGAAGAGCGACGGTCGTGACCAGGGTCGAGGTGTTGGAATCGAATTGAGCGCGAAGGGTGCCATGGTGCGCTGCAAAAATACCCCGCGCCCGGGCGAGGCCAAGACCATAATGCCCGCTTCGCACCTTCCCGAGGGGACGTTCGCCCCAATTTTCCGTGGTGCCCTCGAACTCCGCCTTCGGTTCGCGGAGGATAAATTCGACCGTCGCCCCCTCGCGCCGCGCCTCAAACACGAGTGCCCCTTCGCCGCGGCCATGGGTGGAGGCGTTCGCCAGCAGCTCGAGAAACGCCTCCTGCAACAGGTGCGGATCCATTTCCAGGGCCTCTTCGCCTAACGATGTCTTCCATTCCATCTCGGCGGCCAGGGCCGGTTTCTCCTGCACGAGCTTGGCCCGCAGGTCCTCGATAAATTCCGCCGCCAGGTAGCGCATCGTCGTCGGCTGGATGCGGGCGAGCGAGGCGGCCAGGCGCTGCAGGTGCGCGTTCATCTCGCCTGTCATTTCACGCAGTCGCCCGATTTCACTCTTCGCTTCCGGGTCCGCCGCGATCTCGCTCAGGAAAGCGGCCTGGAGTTCGACCGCGTTGAGATGATTGCGCAGATCGTGATTCAATTGGCCGACGAATTTCGTCAGCTCGGTCCATGAAATATTCGGCTCAGCGTGCACTTTTGAGAGAACCGCGCTCCTCGTCCCCGAGCGCGGGCGGAGCGAATTTAGGCGCTGCGGCGGCGAGCGCTACCCGATCCGCCAAAATTTTTCGTTCCCCGGTTCCTCGCCGCTGCTCTGGAGTTGCGGATCGTTGGCCGCGAGATGGTGCAGGACGTGATAAACATCCTCCGGATCGGCATCGATCGCATGGGCGATCGCCTCGGCGGTTTTGCCGGAGCCGGAAAGTTGACCGAGCACCTTGGGCTGCAATTGCAGGATGCGCGTAGCCGCTTTCTTGCCCGCTTCCACGCCCGGTTGATGATACGCGTTCACGTTCACGAGCGACGCGTAAAACCCGACCGCCCGTTCGTAGAGCGCAATCAGCGCGCCGACGTGGAAGGCATCCACTTCCGGAATGCTGAGCGTGATCGAGTCGCGTTCGCCCTCGTAAAGCGCGGCGCGCGTCCCGCGCAGAAAGCCCTGCAGATAATCGCCGCTCGTGACGCCTTCCTCGACCTCGAAGCGATCCGTCGCGCGGTCGCGCCGCACCTCGATGAAGGTGGCGAAGAAGTTCGGGACGCCGTCGCGCAGTTGCTGGACGTAGGCATGCTGGTCGGTCGAGCCTTTGTTGCCGTAAACCGCGATGCCCTGGTGGACGGTTTTGCCGGCGAGATCTTTTTCTTTGCCTAACGACTCCATCACGAGCTGCTGGAGGTATTTGCTGAAAAGCGCAAGCCGGTCCTTGTAGGGCAGGATGACCATGTCCTTTTTCCCCTGGCCGTCGCCGGCGTAAAACCACATCAGGGCCAGGAGCATGGCGGCATTCTGGTCCCGCTCCGGTGCCCGGGTGTGCGCATCCATCGCGGCCGCGCCCGCCAGCAGCGCTGTCGTGTCGAGTCCCTGCAACGCCGCGGGCAAAAGCCCGACCGCGCTCATGACCGAAGTACGGCCGCCGATCCAGTCGAACATCGGGAAACGCGCCAGCCAGCCGTTCTTTTCCGCATTCTGATCCAGCTCGCTCCCAACGCCGGTGACCGCGACCGCGTGTTTGGCAAAATCGAGGCCCGCTTTTTCGAAATGCGCTTTCGCTTCCAGCATGCCGTTGCGCGTTTCCTTCGTCCCGCCCGATTTGGAAATCACGACCGCCAGGGTGTGCTCGAGTCCGTCGCCGATTTTCGCGAAGACCCGGTCGAAGCCGTCCGGATCGGTGTTGTCGAAAAAGAAGATCTCCAGCTGGTCGCGGGCCGAGCCGAGCGCGTCGGCGATGAATTGCGGCCCCAGGGCCGAGCCCCCAATCCCGATGAGCAGGACGCGCTCGAACGGTTTCCCATCCGGCGCGGCGATCCGGCCGACGTGCACGTCGGAGGCAAATTTCTGGATGCGGGCGTTGGTTTCCTCGACTTCGCTGCGGAGCTGGTCGTTAGGCGCGAGCTGTGGGTTGCGCAGCCAGTAATGACCGACCATGCGGTTCTCGTCCGGGTTGGCGATTCCGCCCTGCTCGAGCTCGCGCATCGCGGCCACGGCCCGGGCCACCGCCGGCTCCATCTTTTCCAGGAAGCCGTCGGGGAAACGCATCCGGCTGATGTCGATGGAAAACCCGAGGTCGTCGTAGCGCAGGTAATGGCTCTGAAAGCGTTGCCAGAGAGATTGGTTGGCCATCTCGCAACCTAGTCGAGATTCAAATTGTAGGGCAAGCGCCCCGCTTGCCGCAGCGTCGCAAACGGGGCAGGCGGAGCGCCCGCCCTGCAATGCTCACTCCTTCTCGCGCTTTTTTTCCTCGTGCTTGTCGGTCTCTTTGTCTTCCGTCCCAGCCGATCTTGCGGCCTTTGTTCTGCTCTTCCAGCCAGGCCATGAGCGGTTGGAAATAATCGACCATCGCTCGGGTCGAGATTTCCTCGCCCGTCGCTTCCTTCAGCAGTTTGCGCCAGTCTTCCGTTCCGCCCTTTTTCAGGATGTTTTCGTGAAGCCATGTCCCGACTTCCTTGTTCCCGGCGTAGTTACACGATTGCGGCGGCTGCTTGAGAATCTTGCGCGCGATGTAGTCGTGGAGCTGGAATTTCAGCACGGTGGCGAAGGCGTAATTGTAATAGTAAGCCGGAGCATCGTTGATGTGCGTCTTGGTCGCGTAATCGGCCCAGTTTTCGCCGCGTTTTTCCGGCGGCACGACGCCCTGGTATTTGCTCACATACTCCCACCAGCGCTCGTTCCATTCCTCCGGCTCGAGCTGGTGCGCGTAGATGTCGGCCTCCCAATGCGTCATCGTGCCGGAGGCAAAAAAGATGAGCGGGATGGATTGGGCGAGCGCGTCGTCGAGCAGGAAAGCGGTCTTGTCGACCTTGAAGTCGTTAGGCAAAATTTCCTTCGCCTGCAAATACGGCACCTGGCTGGAGGCTAATCCGGCCAGCTCGCCGATGGCTTCATGGAACCCGGGGTTCGCCCCCTGACGCAGGAGCATCGGCACTTCCGGCCGAGTGTAGGAGAGGTCGTAGTGCCCGTGCCCGAGTTCGTGGTGGGCGGTGGAAAACCAGCGCGCGTTGGCCTCGACGCTCATGAGGGAACGAATGTCGTACTCGAGGTCGACATGGTAGGCCCAGGCGTGGGTGTTTTTCTTGCGCGGCTTCTCTTTCGGCACCGGATAGAGATCCGATTTCACCCAGAAACTTCCCGGGAGCGCCTGCATCCCGAGGCTGAGATAAAAGTCTTCCGCCGTTTTCACGATCCACTCCGGCGTCTTGTCCTTGAAATAAGGATCGAGGTCGGCGGACTCAACCAGCCCGGGCCAATTTTGCGACCAGCGATTGTTCAGCCAGTGCGCCGGGATTTTGTCCGGCACCGGCTGCTTGTATTTCTCCGCCAGCTTGTGTTTCGCCCAGGTGTGCAGCTGGAGATAAAGCGGGCGGAGATCTTTCATGAACTGCTCGTTCATCTTCAGCATCTCGTCCTTCGTCATCCCGTAGGGCGCGACCTGGAGGCTGAAGTAATCGGGATAATTCATCTCGCCAGCGACGCCGTTGCGCAGATCGCGGAGCGTGAGAAGATTATTTTTCAGCGCCGGACCAATTTCCTTGGAAGCTTCCCAGACGGCTTTGCGCTCGGCCAGATCGGTGCTCGAGCCGAGTAGTTGATCGATCTCGTTCGCGGTAATCGGCTTGCCCTTGAACTTGAACTCAAAGCTGTTCAGGGTCGAAGCCTGCCGCGTCTCGGCCTGGATGCGGCGCTCGACCAGGAACGCATTGGTCATCGGGCCTTCCGCGGCGTTGAGCAGCACCTGGTCCAACTGGCGCACGCTGAGCGGGCTCAGCTTGTCGCGCTGGGTAAGCAATTCGCGCGCTTCCTTGATCACGGCCGGGTTGCCGTTGAAGGCGGCGTAGGCATTGCTCGCCGCTTCCGCCGCCGCTTCATGTGCCGGGGTTACATCGCGCGCCGCGTTCCAGTGCGCCGTGCTGTTGATCTTGTAGAGCGCCTGGTAGCTCGAATTCATCAGCGCCAGAAAGCGATCCGCCCGATCCTGGACCGGCGACTTGTTCGTCGCGGCGGCCGGCGCCGGTGAAGGCGAAGGCGCCGCGAGCAAGGGCAGCGGCAGGATCGTTAGGGCAAAGACGGTGGCAAGAAAACGGAAGCAGTACATGGGCGGACACTTAATCCGCCTGCCCTTGCAGGGCAAGCGCTCCGCTTGCCAACTCTTGGAGGGACGACCGCCGTGTCGTCCTTATTTTCGTGAAATAGAATTCCAGCTGCGGGACAAACCGGACAGGATCCGCCTCAGACGGACCGTCCCTCTATTACCAGCGAAGGAGGTTCAATTCGCCTTGGTGCGGCCAATCATCCACGCGCTCTGCCAGACCAGCGCGCACTGGATTTTGCACCACGTAATCCCACTTCTCGTCGTAGCTCTGATGCTGCCGCAGTTGTGTATCCCAGAAGTGCCGTTGCCAAAGCGGCAGTTCGGTTGGCCGCGGCCAATGTTGGGCGGCACGTGACTTCCAGTAGCTCACCCATTGCGGAAGTGCCTTCGGGTAGAGGTTAGCGGGGGCGCAGAAGAGATGAATGTGATTCGGCATGATCACGTAGCGCCCGACCACCCAGGATCGCGCCTCCTTCCAAGCCGCGATCAGATGCTCATGGATATCCTCAGCTGCGAGAATTTTCTTCCGGTCCTTGGTGCAGACGGTCAGAAAAACGATGATCGGCTCATTGCGCCGTTCATGCACCGCTTCATGAACAGGATGCTTGCGGCCGATTAGCTTCTCTGGAGGGACGGGCGCCGTCCCGTCCTCTTCTGTAAAATCTCCAGCCGAATTTTTCAAAACGCGGGGACGGGACAGCGCCCGTCCCTCCAGGTTCAGCGCCCGCCTACATGTGCTCGATCACGTTCTCGCCGAAGGCCGAGCACTTGATCTCGGTCGCGCCTTCCATCAGGCGCGCGAAATCGTAGGTCACCTTCTTGCTCGCAATCGCGCCGTTCAGGCCTTTCACGATCAGGTCGGCCGCTTCCGTCCAGCCCATGTAGCGGAACATCATCTCGCCCGACAAAATGACCGAGCCCGGATTCACCTTGTCCTGGTCGGCATACTTGGGCGCGGTGCCGTGCGTCGCTTCGAAAACCGCGTGCCCGGTGATGTAATTGATGTTTCCACCCGGCGCGATGCCGATCCCGCCGACCTGCGCGGCGAGCGCGTCGCTCAGGTAATCGCCGTTCAAATTCAACGTCGCGATGACATCGAAATCATCCGGCCGCGTCAGCACCTGCTGCAACGTGATATCCGCGATCGCGTCCTTGATCACGATTCCGGCGCCCGGTTTGCCTTCGGGAATCTTGCACCATGGTCCGCCATCGAGCTCCTCCGCGCCGAAGAACGACTTCGCCACCTCGTAGCCCCAGTCGCGAAACGCGCCCTCGGTGAACTTCATGATGTTCCCCTTGTGCACCAGCGTGACGCTCTTGCGCTTGTTTTGGATCGCGTAGGAGATCGCGCTGTGGATCAGGCGCACGCTGCCGGAGTAACTCACTGGCTTGATCCCGACGCCGACGCGGACGTCGCTCGGGAAATCTTTCGTGCCCACTGAATCCCAGAATTCTTTCGCCTTCGCTTCCGTGCCGAAACGCACCTTCGCGAACTGCTTTGGAAATTCCTTCTCCAGGAAATCGAGCATCTTCTTCGCCTCGGGCGTGCCGCCGGCCCATTCGATCCCGGCATAAATGTCCTCGGTGTTCTCGCGGAAGATCACCATGTTCACCTTCTCCGGGCGTTTCACGGGCGAGGGGACGCCCTCAAACCATTGCACCGGGCGCAGGCAAACGTAGAGATCGAGCATCTGGCGCAGCGCGACGTTGAGCGAGCTGATGCCGCCGCCGACCGGAGTCGTTAGCGGGCCCTTGATCCCGACGAGATATTCGCGGAAAGCCGCGACCGTGTCGTCCGGCAGCCAGTTATCGAATTTATCCTTCGCGGCCTGACCGGCGAAGACCTCGAACCAGGAGATTTTTTTCTTCCCGCCGTAGGCTTTTTCGACCGCGGCATCCATCACGCGCACGCTCGCCGCCCAGATGTCGGGTCCGGTGCCATCGCCGCGGATGAACGGGATCACCGGCTTATCCGGAACGCTCAGTTTATCGGTGCGGGTAATCTTGTCGCCGGCAGGCGGGGTGAGGTCTTTGTAAGGCATGGCCGAATGTAAGTAGAAAGTGAAAAGTGGAAAGCAGAAGGTGTAGCGGCGGCTGTGTCAGCCGCACGGAAAAAGCTGAAAGCGGAATGGAGCGACTGGGGTGAGCGACATAGACGGGGTGCCGCGAGGGTAGCGGTAAGCGAGCGGGCTGCGAGCGCATCAAAGCTGAAAGCGGAAATGGCGTGGAAGCGCCGCCTGCCATGGAGGGACGACCGCCGTGTCGTCCGAGATTCTGGTTGTAGGGCGGGCGCTCCGCCTGCCTCAGGAACATGGGTCGGCAAGCGGAGCGCTCGCCCTACAAACACGGACGGGATCCGCCTCGGGCGGACCATTCCTCCCAATAACCAGGATCCAATAACAAATAACCGCGCGCGCGGAGCGCGCGCTGCGCCTACCCGAGCCGGTAAACGATGCGGGCCTTGTCCACATCGTAGGGCGACATCTGCAGCCGCACGCGGTCGCCAGTGGTCAGGCGGATAAAACGTTTCCGCATTTTGCCCGAGATATGGGCGAGCACGATGTGCTCATTTGCCAGTTGCACCCGGAACATGGTGCCGGCGAGGACGGTCATGACCTTGCCCTCGATTTCGATCGCTTTTTTAGGATCTACAGCCATTTGGTTTTTGAGAGCTTTCGATTCAGCAAAACCGGCGCCCGAATTACCGGGCGCCGGCCTGCTAAATCAAAAAGCGATCGAATTACCGGCGATTGCCGCCGCCGCCGCCGGAGAACTGCCGGGGGCGTTCTTCACGCGCACGCGCTTCGTTCACGGTCAGGGCACGTCCGCCGATTTCTTTGCCGTTGAGGGCGGCGATGGCGGCGTTGGCGCCGGCAGCATCGGTGAAGGTGACGAAGCCGAAGCCGCGCGAGCGGCCGGTTTCGCGGTCGCTCAGGATGGCGACGTCGGTGACTTTGCCATGTTCGGCGAAGAGATCGTTCAGATCGTTTTCAGTGGTCTCAAAAGAGAGATTTCCTACGTATAGTTTCATTGTCTTTGTGATTTTGGAGCAAGCAGCTGGAGCTACAGAGCCGTTCCCGGGAATCGGGTTTCAGAATCACCAATGAGGAAACTCACCTGACGATCTACCGCACTACGAACAGAACAGAACTTATCCAAGAGCGGCAACGTTAGTCTGCTTTGGGCAAGAAGCAAGTGCGGCCGAGGGCCGCAGTTTTGGTTCGTTGTTATTGGTTAATGGGGGAAGCAGGACAGGGAATTGAGGGCGGGCGCTCCGCCTGCGCCGATTCGTAATTCTTCCTTCGGACTTTCCTCGCCTGTCTCCAGGCGAGCGCGCCGAGCGCGAGTGCCGCCGCGACCCAAGTCCCGGGTTCGGGCGTCGTGGCGATCGTGTCGAGAACCAGGTCGATATGGCCTGCGCCGTCGTAAACGAACATCCCGTGCCATCCCGGGTTGCTGATCGTCCAGTTCGACGGGCTCGTGTTCGGCGCCGCGCTCAAGCCCGATATGATGTCCTGATACGTCCCTTGCGTCGCGCCCAGGTTCAAGAAACTGAAGGTTTGGCCAGTGGCGAATGTCCATGAACCCGAGCCGGTCCGGGCGAGGGTGGAATGCGCGCCGTTCGGACCCAGGGCAAGCTGGATGAGTGAATTGTCGGCCAGAGTCAGGCTTCCGGAGACGGTCAGCGTCGTCCCGGTAATTCCCGTCCCGCCTCGTATAACCGCCCCGGCGCCGACCGAGACCGGCCGGCTTATCGTGCCGCTCCCGCCCAGGACGCTGCCGTTATTGTTTACCGTCACCGCGGAGCTGGCGGTCAAGGCCGCGGCGTTGTTCAGGAGGAGAGTGCCGCCGTTCACGGCGGTTGCTCCGGAGTAGCTGTTCGAGCCCGTCAGGGTCAGCGTGCCGTTCCCGACCTTGGTCAGCGAACCGGTCCCGCCCAACGCGCCCGAGTAGGTTGTGTTGAGGTTATTGTTCCCTGCCGTCAGCGCGACTGGGGCGTTACTCGCGTTGCTTAAAGCCAGACCCTGGCTGCCGGATAACCCACCGAGCGTGGCCGACGTAAGCGTCCCGAAGTTTAGGGTCCCTGCGCCGGTATGATTGAGCGTGCTGTTCTGCAGCGCTAGCGTGTTTCCGAGGACTAGCTTGCCCGCGCTGATGGTGGTGCCGCCGCTGTACGTGTTCGCGCTGGAGACGGTCCAGGTGCCGGCCCCCGATTTCGTGATCGCAACCGTCCCGCCGTTGGAGCCATCAAAAATTCCTCCTGAAACCGTGCCGTTCCCCTTGCCGCCAAGGACGAGAGTCTGCGTCCCACCAACGGGCTGGCGCCCCGTCACAGCTCCGCCAATGTTGAGACTCGCGCCGCTGGCGGTGCTTTCATTGTTAAAGGTGTAAGTCGTGTTTGGAGTCGTCGCGAGGAAGATGGGGGAGTTCACCGTCTCGATGTGAGTGACGGATAAATTGACGCTGATTGAACCATTGAACCCAACGTAGAGGCCGCCTCCCTGCAACGTGTAGGCTCCTGCCAGGCCACCAACAAACATGATCGTGGAGATACTGCGGGTGGAATCCACATTCACAGACAGGTTGTTGCCATACTTGAAAGTGGCGATGTCGGCGCTGCCGTCCGAAGTACTCACGGCACCCGGAATCGGGTTAGCCGTCCAGTTCCCCGCGACATTCCAGTTGGAGTCGATAAAGCCGCTGTCCTTCCAATTCGCGCTCGCTGCCACGCTGTCCGGTGCGGGCATGATCTCGAGCTTCAGGCTCAGGTCTGGAGCAGCCCAATCCCGGGTCGTTTCGGGAAACTGTTTTGTCCCGGCAAGCGAAGTCTGGAATGAAAAGCACGCGAGGCCGAGCAGGAGGACGGGGGTTTTTGCCTTCATGGGGGACTCCTATTTGGTCGTCAGGGCCGATCCCCCGGCTCCGACGTGGCCCTGGGTATTCGAGCGCGATTTCGGCGCGGTGTAGATGGTGAACAACACCACAAAGATCACAAAAGTGACCAGGATGAGATCAAGGATGCGATTCGTTCGGGAAGCGTATGGGTCGTGTTTGGGTGGCATGGGGAATGAAGTTAGAAGTCAGAAGTCAGAAGTCAGAAGTCAGAAGTCGGAAGTCGGAAGTCGGAAGGCAGAACGCGGAAGGGTGGGGTGAGCAACATGGACGAAGCCAGAAGGTGTAGAGGCGGGCGTGTCGCCCGCTGCCAAAGCTGAACGGAGCGAGCCGGGGAGCATTGTCGGGCAGGCGCTCCGTCTTCCTGGAGGGACGATCCTCCGTGTCGTCCGACTTTGATGCCTTGGAAGTAATCCCAGGCTTCGGAATGAAGACGAGCTCGAAGTCCTGAAAAAGAACGCCGGCGACACGAATGGCGGCTCTTCGGCGATGTTCGCCGCCGCGGGAATCAAGTGGTGATTCTTGGGGTGCATGGGGGAAATTATTCGGTCGGCGCAAATTCCAGCAAAAATCCGAAAAGCCGTCAAAGCTTTTTTTCAGTGCCTGGTCGTGCCAATGTCCCCTTCGCACAAAATTGCAGGGCGGGCGGGTCGCCTATCGTCTCTTCCCTAATCAGGAACCAAGAACAAAGAGCGGCGCCCGCCCCCGCCTGAGGCGGATGCGTCCGTGTTTGTGCGCAGCAGAATTGTAGGGCAAGCGCCTCGCTTGCCATTCCTCCAGAATGGCGGCAGGCGATGCGCCCGCCCTACAAAGCGCGGCTCACGCCGACCGACGCGAAGGCCGGCTTCCGCGAAAACCGCCGCCGTTGCGTGTATCCGACTGCGAGCAACGCCAACGCTCCCGCGACCCACGTGCTCGGCTCCGGCACCGGGGTGAGGGGCGAGAGCTCCAGCGTGGTCAGACCGTAGACATGTCGGTAACCAGCGAACCCCGGCAGGATGTTGAAGGTGCCGATGATCGAACCAAAACTTGTCGGCAAACAGGCCGAGGTGCCGCGCGTGTTTTGTGCCCAAGGGGTGGGGAAGCTGAGGGGGGGAATGTTTTTACTGCGGGATGGTGAAGCGTGGTCCCGGAGATATTATGGCAGATGTCTCTCGGAACTTGCGGTCGCTAGCAAAAGCGTATCGGACGGAGCTTTTTTGAAAACAGCGTTAGCCGATATCTTTGTCGCTTCCGGGCTTCCGGATGCGGCTGCACCGGATCGGCGCGTCGGCGACGTCACGATGACGAGGACAATCATCGCAATGGCAAAGAGAACGAGGGCGGCATCGACCGTTCGCGCGCTCTTCGTTGCGTACGGATCAGCTTTAGGGTTCAAACCGGAGGTTTGGGTTATTTGTTATTGGTAATTGTTATTAGGAGGCCGCTCCGTCACCTTGTTTCGCCAACGCGAACTTAAACCGCCGGCGCTGGGTCCAGGCGATCGCGCGAGGGCGAGGGCTGCGGCCGCCCAGGTGGAGGGCTCTGGGACTGGCGTCATGACGCCCGGGACGATTTCGCCGGTCAGATCCGTCGCGAAGAATGCCGCGTAGGTGCCCGGTGCGAATCCGGTCGGATTCACAAATTGAATTTGCGCTAGTTGCGTCGGGGATAAGCCGCTTGTCGAGGTGCCGAAGAGAATTTGCTCGGCTCCGCCACCCGTGGCGAGCGTCCCGTTCCAGTTGTAGATCGACAAAGTTCCCGCTGCCCACGTCGCCGCGCTACTATTGGAGAAGTGCAGAACACTGATGCTAGTGAGATCGATGATCGAGGTCGAAGAGAGCGTCAGCGCGCCCAAGCCGACAGTGCCAGGATCAGTAATCGGGTTGGTGCCGCCTGTTCCTTGGCTAAATCCGCCGGCATCGAGCGTGCCGCCCGCCAAGGTGATCCCGGGAGGGGTGCTGACGTGGATCTGATTATGAGCCGCCATCAACAAAGTGCCGCCGTTGTTCACCGTGATGCTCGCGGTTCCGCTGAGTGCGAGTCCCCGAATTCGCCAACCGGAGGGTGCCATCATTGATGACTGTCGCACCCGAAAAACTGTTATTTCCAGTCAGGCTCTGTGTGCCTGAGCCGGTCTTGGTCAGGTTGAGTGTGGTGCCGACATTCACCGCGACCTGGCCGGCGAAGCTGCCAGTGGCGTTGCCCCCGCCAACCGTCAGCGTCGAGGGAGTGGAGGAATTGGTGTTCTTGATGATGGCGCTCGAGCTGGCCCCGTTGAGCGCGCCGACCGTCTGGTTAGTGCCGTTGAGATCGAGGTTCGCGCTATTGCTCACCGTCAGGCTGCCGCTGGTAGAGCCAAGGGTGCCGGAACCGGACAGTTTGAGGGTGCCAGCGCTTACGGTTGTGCCTCCTGTGTAGGTGTTGCCGCCGCTCAGTGTTTGCGTGCCCGTTCCAATCTTCGTAAAGGACCCACCCGTGCCCGAAATCACGCCGGCGAAACTCGGGCTAGAGCATTATTGAACCCTACCGTCAGCGCACCTACTCCGAGTGTCACCGAAGAACCGGAGGAAGACGAGATCAGAGCATTAATCGTCTCGTTATTCCCGTTGAGATCAAAAACGCCCGAGCTGCTGAGCGTAAGGTCGGACGTATCGGCGATTTGGTTCGCGGCAAGCAACTTTAGGATGTCCGTGCCGGTGCCGTTCCCGAGCGTGATATTTCCCGCGATCGCGTTCACTCCGCCGGTTTTGTTTAGATCGAGCTCGCCGGAGTTAACAGTGGTAAGGCCGTTATAGGTATTGGCAGATCCGCCACTAAAGGCGAGAACCCCACCGCCGTCGTAGATCAAGTTACCGCTCGAGGCCGCTCCGCCATTGGCGATTACTCCAGTGATATTCACATTGCTGCTGCCAGCGATGGTCACAGTGCGGGATATACCGCTGTTACTTAGGTTAAGGCCTCCTCAGGGAGAGTGTGTTTCCAGCACCATTGGCGGTCAAAGTGCCGTTGGTGCCTGTATTGGTTAAAGCGCCTCCGAACGTAAGAGTCCTGGTCGCGCCATTTAGGGTGATTGTGCGGCCGCTGCTCAAAGAAGTGGAAATGGCGCCCGTGCCAAGATTTAGATCTCTGGTCCCCCCATAAGCAAAATCGCCGCCCCAGGTTACCGTATTATTGTTCGCGAGCGTGACGGAGCCCGCAGTTGTGTTATCTATCGTGCCGCCGTTGATGGCAAATGTGGCGGCCGCGGCGCCCAAGGCGGTCGTGCTATTGATATTCAGGGTGCCGGAACTGAGCGTGGTCGTACCGTTGTCAGGTATTGGAACCAGCCAGTGTGAGAGCACCGCCGCCGCTGTAAGTAAGGCTGCCGGTGCTGCCTGCGAACGTGTTTTGAACCGTACCGTTGAGAATCACGTTGCCTGCGCCGTTGACGCTCAGAAGCCGCGATGCGGTGGAGGTAGAGTTGATGTCGATGGAGCCACCGATCATGAGCGTGCCCGCGGTGGCGCTGATAATGCGGCTCGCACTCATCGTCACCGCGCCAGTGCCGAGATTGAGATTATTGGAACCGGTGAAGGCAAAGTTCGAATTCCAAGCTTGGACGTTATTGGTCGAGAGGGTGATGGGCGATCCGCTTGTATTGTCAAGGAAGCCGGAGCCGGAAATTGTGAAGGTGCCGGTGCCGAGAGCTGACGGGTTGTTGAGGTTGACCGTTCCGGTGGAGCTCAGCGTGAGACCGCCGTTGAATGTGTTAACACCGACTAGAGTCGACACCCCGGTGCTGCCATGATTTACGGTGCCGGTGCTGCCGGCGAAAGTATTTTTTACGATGCCGTTCAAGGCCAGACTACCGGCTCCGCTGGTCGTCAATGCCCGCGAACTTGCCGCGTTGTTGTTCAGATCCACCGATCCGCCAACGGTGAGTGTTCCAGTGGTCAGCGCGACGGTGGGACTCAGGCTCATCGTGACGGCACCCGTACCAAGATTAAGGTTATTACTGCCCGTGAACGTGAAACTCCTATTCCACGCTTGGACGTTATTGGTCGAGAGGGTGATGGAACCGCCGCTGGTGTTGTTGATTGTAGGATTGGCAGTCGAGAACGTCAGGGAGCCGGTGCCAAGGGCTGAATGGCTGTTAATGTTGAGTGTGCCGCCGCCGCTAAGAGTTATTCCGCCCGCAAAAGTGTTATTGGTACCGCCGCTGAGCGTGAGAACGCCAGCGCCGTTCATCACAATACCGCCTGAACCAGTAGCGTTGTAAATGTCGCCACTGATATTGATCGTGCCGCCTGACGCCGGCGTGAGGGTAATGTATTCCCCTTGATATCAGTGCCGGTAAAGGTGTCACTGGGGGAAGATCTGGCCTGCGTGACGTTCAACGTTCCGCCGGAGGATTGCGTGAGAATTAGATTTTTCTCCAGATAGAGATGCCCAGAGAGCGTATTCGAGTTCGAGGTGTTCTGCGAAGCAATGGTGGCGCTACCGGAACTCCCTGCTCGGGCACCGATTACGCTAGATAATGTCAATCCGCCAGCCGCAGGAATCAGATCCACTTCGGCGTTTGCGCTTCCACTTATATCACCGATTCGGATCGTCGAATTATTTGCGCTCCCTCCCGTATCGAATTGGAGCTTTCCAGCATTGACGAATGTGTCGCCGGAATAGGTGTTGGCTGACTTGAACACAGCGTTGCTGTTCTGGTTTAAGGCGAAACCGCTGGAACTAGTGCCGCTTATAACGCCATTGAATGTAACAGTGTTCCCGTTATTTCCCCAGACTTGGAGTTGGGTCGAGCCCGTAAGACTAATAGTAGAGCCGATCGAAAGATTACCATTTATCGGGTCAATCTCCGCTTTGTTGGTCGCGTTACCGGTTAAAGTGAGTGCTACGTTGATGTTCTGCAGGGTAGACGACAGATTCTCGATCTTTGGGGAAACGCCACCGTTCTCAACCAAAGCTAAGGCGCTTCCCCCAAGCGTAAATGAGCTGGCACCGTTGTTGAAAACAAGGGTTCGTGCGGATGTAAGCGAGTTAGTGAGGCTGGTATTACTGCTAGTTCCGAAAGATAGATTGTGACCGTTTCCTGGCGCGATCCCTCCCGCCCAATTAGTGCTTGTCGTCTTGTTGATGTTACCGTTGGTCGTGCCCGTGAAAGTAAAAGTGCCCGCGCCGACTGTGAAGTTAGCGATGTAATTATTACCTAAATTGCTGATGTACGCGTCTTGGTTTAGAGTAGCGTCGTGGGCGTGAAAGAAGACGGTCAACGTATGCGCGCCGACGTCCAATCCATCTCCTAGTTCGACACCGGCGCTAGGAAGCTTCTCCCATTGATCATCTGAACCTATATTACGCGCATAGGGGAGGCTCGACTCGTAAATGAACCGTTATCGAAGTTTATATTGAACTTCCGTGAAGTCCGCTCCGTCAGGGTGGCCGCTTACCGGATGGTAGTCATTTGCCCGCCCAGTTTGAAACCCCCACCTATTATTCCAATACCCCGAACGAAAGGCGGGGTCTGAGCCGGCATTTTGATCAGTGTAATAATAGGAATCCGAATTGCTGTTCGAACCGCTATTCTCTTCAGAATCACATAACCGCGATATGCTCCCAGAACTGCGGTCGGCGCCTCTGGAACACGGAGCACTTTCGGCGACAACGACTGCGGGGATGACTTGATATCCGGAGGAGATGACGTGGTAAGACGCGGGAGCGAACGGTTTGATGGCGCAGACTCCGCGTGCGACCCGTTGGCGGAGCTGGAAAAAGATGCCTGACCGACCTGCGTCGATGCGCTCGAGGTTGAAGCCGTAAACGGCGCCGCGCCGGCTTCGCCGGCGTAGCGCGGGGCGGCGTCGATCGCGCCGGCGAGGGCGGGGGAGGTTTCGCGGGAGTCGGTGCCGGCGAGGGCGGTGCCGGTGCGGAAGGAGGGAGCGTTCAGGCTTTCGCTGGTCAGCGCGCTGCCGTAGCCGGAAATCTGGCTCAAAGGCGCGAGCGAGCTCGGCGCGGAAAACGATTTGGCGCGGCTTGGCTCATTCAGTTGGCCCGCGACCGCGTAGAGCGGCTTCCGCTCTTCCACCACGGCCATCGGCGAGAAGCTCGACGAAGCGGGCGACGAGAAAAGCGCTGTCAGGGCCGCGCGGTCGGCCGCCCCGACTCCGTCGTATTGCCCTTGGATACTGGCCGAGTGAGGAATCGGCAGGAGAGGTGAAGATCGCGAGCGTGCTCCAAAACGGCCGGATCGACGAGAAGGTCATGGCCAGCGGCAGCTCGCCTTTTGCGGTCGGCCGCAGGAGAACGGCGATAACGATGAGGATAAAAACGAAGAGCAGCGCATCGATTCGTTTGTGGAGCTTCGTGGCGTAGGGATCAGTTTTTTGGTTCATCGGACAAGCAATGGCGAATGATCGGAAACGGATAAAAAGCGGACCTAATTGGAGAAAAGCGAGTTGTTTAGAGGAACGAAAGTGGAGGTCAAAGGACGAGATGCAAAACGGGCGGATTCAAGCAGGACGCCTCGGTGAGGTCAATCAAATAAGCGGAAACCGTGGAATGCATTTTCGTTAACGGTTAACGTTTAATTGGCCGCCTGGTTTCTCGTTGCCTTGCGACGGCCCAAATTCGCTTAATCCGCCTCGCCATGAGGGAAAACACACAAATCCTGCGTTATCCCCCCTTCATCGTTCGGCTCAAGATCCGCCTCGGCATCGGGCGGCGCCATATCCGCTGGGAGCGCCGGGCGTGGTATTGAGCCCGCGGAGCGGGCTCGGTTATTTGTTAATTGTTCTTGGTTATTCGGGGGAAAGGCTGAGGCTAAAGCTGACAGCTGAAGCGGACTTGGTTATTGGGAGAAGCGAGGCTGTTTGGCGGGGCGCCAGCAGCAGGACGCGCGAGGCGCGTGCGCTCGCCGGGAGGGCAGCGGTCGACGCGACGCCGCTACAAAATTTCAGCTTTCAGTTTTCAGCGTTTCAGCTTTTGGAAGAAGCTCCGCTTCTCGCAGCAGTGCTCGAGTTGATCGCTCGGCCTCAGTTCCGCTTCTTCGGCATGGCCGTTGGCGACGAGGACGGCGACATGCACGGCGAGCGCGGCTGGCGAAGAGACGTTTGGCGGGACGTTCAGGCCGATAGACTTCGAGTGCCTTATCCGGCTGCAGCTTTAGCCGCGCCAGCGCAGAGGTGCAGTAGGCAGGCGCAGGCTCGAGCGGACGATTCCGGCGAGAGCCTCGATCTCGGAAAGCTGAAAGCTGAAAGCTGAAAGCTGAGGAAGCAGAACATGGACGCGACGGCGGCGTCCCTCCATCAGAATCGAGCGTCCAGTAGACAGCGAAGCTTCTCCGAAGGGTGAGCCGCGGAGCCGGGCTGCGACTGAATCAATGGAGCGACTGGGGTGAGCGACATGGACGGGGAAGCCGTGACGGTAGCGGTAAGCGAGCGAATCAAATGCAGAGGCCAGAGGCCAGCGATCAGAGGTCAGACATGGGACGACACGACGGATCGTCCTTCAAGACTTGGGGGTTCGCGAAATTTTCTGCGTCCTGACTTGTTTGCTGGTTCCCGGGCCCGTGGCTTCCAGATTTGATCGGGTGGCAGGCGGAGCGCCTGCCCTACAATTGCGGTCGACACGACCGCCGCTACAAAATTTCAGCTTTCAGTTTTCAGCGTTTCAGCTTTTGGAAGAAGCTCCGCTTCTTCCGGCAGCAGCTGCTCGAGCTTGATCGCTTCGGCTTCGGTTTTGGCTTCTTCGTCATGGCCGTTGGCGACGAGGACGGCGACGTGCACGGCGAGCGCGGCCGGCGAAGCGACGTTGGGCGGGACGTTCAGGCCCGCATAGACTTCGAGCGCCTTGTCCGGCTTGCCCAGCTTTAGCCGCGCCAGCGCCAGAAGCGTGCGGTGCGGCAGGGACGCCGGCTCGAGTCGGACAAGTTGCTCCGCCAGTTGTTCGATCTCGGAAAGCTGGCTTCTACTTTCGACTTTCGACTTTCAACTTTCTACTTTCATCTCCGCCTGCCAGCAGCAGGCGGAGATACGCTTCATCGTTCTGCACCGCGGTGTCGTTAGGCCATTGTTTCAGCATCTCGGCCAGGATGCTGTGGATCAGCCGGGTGTCGCGCTTTTGCTGGGCGAGGCGGAGCCGGCCCTGCTGCGCGGCGCGCACGCCCGGGTTTTCGCGCGCGATCGTGTTGTAGGCAGTGCCGGCAGTTGCGATCGCGCCGTTCTTTTCCGCATAGTCGGCGAGGGTGAGAAGTTTTTGCGGATCGCCCGCGGCTGCTTCCAGGGCCCGCTGCCAGTTGTTTTCCCCGGCCATCACTTCGCCGAGCTGCTGATTGCAGCGCGCCAGATACATGTATTCGATTACCGGATCGAGCGGGAACGTTTCATTCAGGAGCAGGCGCTTGATCTCGGCCCAGTTGCCGAGTGCGCCGAGCGCGTCCAGCCGCTGCAGGAAAAGGTCGCGCGTTTGCAGCGCCCGATCGAGCGGAATGGTATCGAGCTCGCGCTGGTACTCGCCTTTGCCGTTCAACCACCGGGCGAGGATGGCGAGCGATTCGTTATCGGCCGTCTTCCAGGTCTGCGCCGCCTGCGCGATGAGAGTCTCGCGCTGGTCCGGGTCGAGGTGCATTTGCAGATCGACCGCGAGCAGCTTCTGCGCGGCCTTGGCGAGCGGGTGCGCCTGGAGCGCCTGGATCACTTCGGCGTTCGGCATGATCGCGGGATCGGCCACGATCTCGTTAGGCGAAGAAAGAGCGTGCTGCGCGAGGACGGTGAGGGCGTCGAGCGCGACGTCGCTCTGGCCGCGCGCGATCTTCGTGATGCGGGTCCAGGCCGGAGCCTGCGTCTCGCGGGCGCCGGGCGCGTCTGCCCTGGTGGCCGCGAGTTGAAAAAGCGAAGCCTGGAAAACCTGGCGCTCCGTTGACTTCGGATCGGCCACCACTTTCGCGAGGTATTCCGCCAGTTTATCCGGCGCCCGGGTCTGCGCGGCCAACTGCGCCGCGAGGAGCCAGTCGGCCGGGCCGGGACCGCCCTCCATTTTGCCTGACAATGCCTCGACCGCGCGCCCGGCGATGGCGCCTTCGCCGATCACCAGCGCGATGGCCGCCTCGTCGCGGAGATCTTCCCGCTTGAGCGGCTGTTTCTCGCGCAGCGCTTTCCAAAAATTAAGCGCCTCCGGCTGCCGGGTGCGCGAAAGGAGGCGGGCGACGGCGCGGATCGCCTCGGGCTCGTTGGCGCTGAGCTGATAGGCATTGCGCGCCCGTTTCGTCGCTTCATTCCATTCTTCCGCGGCGATGAGGCTGAAAGCTTTGTCCGCCTGTCGCCGCGCCTGCCAGGCTTTCACCGCGCGCCGGGTCGGACGCGCGAGCACTGCGATGAGGACGACGACGACTGCGACTGCGAGGCCGATCTTGAGGAAACGGTTTCGGCGCCGGCGGCGTTGGAGCAGCTCGGGATCGAGAAGAAAGTCAGAAGTCAGAAAGGATGAACGGAAAGGAAAGCTGAAATTAGCAGCGGTTGAAAGGCTAAGAGTTTGGAAAAGCTGAAACTTGAAGCTAAAATGCTGAAATTGGTTAGCCGGATTTAGATCGTTTTACTATTGCGACGAAAATTGCAATCAATTCGTTAGCTTCCTGACGCAGCGATTCCATTTTGGCCGCGGGCACGATCTTCGCGTAATGAGCAATTCCATCCAGTAATCGGTCTCTTCAGCTTCTTCACGCAGACTCCACATTTGGCAACGAATTCCTCTTGCTCCGTCCGCGTGAGGCTTCCCGATAGTTCGCGCCATCGACGTCCCCGAGCGCAACAGCTGTTTCCCATCACTTGTGCTGAGAGTGGTTTTCGGCAACGCAACGAACATTCGGAGACTTCGAAGCCAAACGTGGTCGTTCGTTCCCGCAGATCTTCTGCAACGCGGACTCATCCTTCTACCTTCTGACTTCTGACGAACGAGATTCGGCAAGCACCTGTGCTTCCGTTGTTTTCGGCAGGGCTACGAACATTCAGCTTTCAGCTCTCAGCGAAATTCGTCAGCGTTCACTGTCAGATCTTTCACCTCCGGCACTTCTTCCTTCTACCTTCTGACTTCTGCCTTTACGAGTTCCGGCACCAATGCCGCGAACTTGTCTCTCGCCTCTTCCGCGCTGAGCGGACTCCGCGAGAGAAGCACAAACTCCACCACCTGCTGACCTGGATTGCGCAGGCCTTTTTTTACCACTTCCCAGCGCTCCTGGATGTTCCAATGACTGAACGCCAGGGTCTCCGCCTCGCCGCCCGACGCGGCGCGGACGCGATCCTCGCGCAGACAGAAAAACGTTTCTGCATAAACGGGCCGGCCGCCCGGATCGTCGTGTCGAAAACGGAAATGCTGAAACGGCAGCGCGAGATTTTCCCCCACCGGATACGAGCGAATTTCCGGTTGTCCGAGCTGGGTCCAGCCGACCGCCGGCAGACAGATATCGGGCCGATGCGCGCGTGCCCGCAGCACGGTCGCGGTGCCCGGTTCCCAGCGGAAGAAAAAGAGATAGGCCTGCGCCGGCCGTTCCCGGGAAGGGGCATCGGGCGACTCTGGCCTAACGATTTGCGAAACCTTCCAGGTCGCCTGCCGGCCGGTGTCGTAGCGCAGCATCTCCCGGGTGTGATCGTCGATCGGCACCTCTTTGAAACCGGGCGCGTTTTCCGGCCATTCCACCGTCCAGGCTCGTCCGGGGACGAGCTTACTCTCGTGCCAGCGATACCAGTCGAGACGGCCGTCTCGATGGAAAGCAGAAAGGCTAAAGTAGAAAATGAAGAAAGAGGGGCTGGGGGAGGCCGGCGGGGAAGGATGACAGCTTTGCATCGTCCTTTTCTACGTGAGCCGCACGTACTTTCCACTTTCCGCGCGAGCGCAGCCGCGATCGCGATCGTGCCGACGAAGACGGCGCCGACAATGGCGAAGCCCGCGATGTCGTGCCACTTCTCGACTGCCGCGAGATCCTGCGTCGCCGCGATCCAGACGAGGAAAAGTGCGCGGCCGAAATTGGCGGCGAGCGCAATTGCCAGCGCGGCGGCGACGAGCGCGACGCGGCGAACGGTCGTCAGGCGTTTCAGTTCGCCGAAGAGCAGCCCGATCATGAGCGAAGTCTGGAGCGATCGCACGCCGCTGCAGGCTTCGCTCACTCCGACGACGCCGTTGTTCACGCGGATGAGGCTGCCTTCGAGTTGCGCCGGGATTCCGAAAAGGGTCAGCGTTTCGGTCGCGACCGAGGCCACGATGCGCATCAGCCATTGCACCAGCGGGGCCTCGATCGGCGTCAGCCATGGAACCGCCACGAGGATGAAACAAACCGGGAAACGCAAAATGCCGGACCGCCGCTTTGCCGCCCCAATAATAAATCACCATTAACGTCAGACCGACGACCACCAGCGCATGCACCCAGCTCAGCGGCCGCCAGTCCGGGTTGGCGTATTGGAAGAGGCGGATCGGCGCGATGATCGCCAGGGCGATGATCGCGCCGATGGTTATTAGTTTGGTGTTATTGGTTAATGGGGCAGCGGCAGCCGCACTCCAATTTCCGCTTTCAGCGGTCAGCTTTCCGCTGTCCTCAAGGCGCAGCCAGAAAAGGAAGGCGGCGAAAAAGGGGACGAACCAGCCGTAGCTGTATTGCTCGTTCGACGACCATTCCAGGCTCAGGTTGCGGCAGAGAATGAACCAGAGCAGACCGAGCGTGGCGACGAGAAACACCAGCGCCGGGGTAAAAGAGCGGCTCCGCGCGGCAACGGGCGGCGGCGATTCGGCGGCGACGGAGTTCAAGCGCGCGAGAATAGCGGAAAAAGTAGAAAGTAGAAATTAGAAAGTAGAAATGGGGCAGGCGGAGGCGGAGGCGGAGAAGTGGAAAGTAGAAAGTAGAAATTGAAGTAGAAAGTCGGCAGGCGAACGCGGACAAAAGGGGTTGCGGGTGAGGGAAAAGTAGAAATTAGAAACTAGAAAGTGGACAGCCGAACGCGGACAGGGGGTTGCGGTTGGGGAACTCCCCGATTTCAGTTTCTACTTTGGCCTTTGATACGCTCGCAGCCCGCTCGCTTCCGCTACCCACGCGGCACCCCGTCCATGTCGCTCATCCCGGTCGCTCCATTCAACTTTTTATTTGGCGCGTTCCGTTCTTTCCCAATAGCGAATAACCGATAACGATTAACCTAGCTTCTCATGTCAGTTTTCAGCTTTCAGAGATCAGTTTTCTGAAGGGTATCGGTATTGCTTCGCTCTCCTCTTTCAGTTTTCTACTTTAGCCTTTCTACTTTGATGCGCTCGCAGCCCGCTCGCTTACCGCTACCCTCGCGGCTGTTCCATCTATGTCGCTCACCCCAGTCGCTCCATTCAACCTTTGCAAGCATCTGGCGGTATCGGTATTGCTTCGCTCTCCAATTTCAGTTTTCAGCTTTCAGATCTCAGCTTTTTGAAAACCCACCAAATCCTCGGCATCAACTTCTTCGGCGGCACCTCGCGCGAAGCGGTTGATGAGATCACGCGCCGCGGCGGACTGCTCGTCGCCCCGGCCGCGCCGTCGATGATCACTCTCTGCCGCGACGAAGATTACCGGCGCGCCCTGCTCAGCGCCGAGATCGCGATCGCCGACAGCGGTTTCATGGTCCTGCTCTGGAAATTCTTCACCGGCGAGCGCGTCCCGCGCATCTCCGGGCTCGAGCACGTCAAGCGCCTCCTCGAGCACGAATCCGTCAGGCAACCCGGCGCGGTGCTCTGGGTCGTCGCGACCGAGACCTCGCACGAGAAACTCGTAGAGTTTCTTGGAGGGACGCGCGCTGCCGCGTCCATGGATCGAACAGCCGGCTCGATTTTAGATGTCGATGCTTCAGATTTGACGCGCTCGGACCCCCTCGCTTCCGCTACCGTCGCGGCACCCCGTCCATCTCGCTCACCCCAGTCGCTCGATTCAGCTGTCAGCGTTTCAGCTTTCAGCTTTCCGAAGGTCTACGTCGCGCCGAAATATTCGCGCCCGATCGCGGACGAGAAGTTGTTAGACCTCGTTAGGCAGCAACGGCCGAAGCACATCGTCATCGCGATCGGGGGCGGCATCCAGGACAAGCTCGGCCAGTATTTGCTGGAGAATCTCGATTACCGGCCGGCGGTTCATTGCATCGGCGCCGCGCTCGGATTCCTCACCGGCGACCAGGTGCGCATCCCCGATTGGGCCGACAAATATTACCTCGGCTGGTTCTTCCGCTCCGTCGCGCAGCCGAAGAGTCTTTATTGGTCGAGGAAATAAAAAAAAAAAAAAAAAAAATTCAGTTTTCAGCTTTCAGATCTCAGTTTTTGAACACCCACCAAATTCTCGGCATCAACTTTTTCGGCGGCACCTCGCGCGAAGCGGTTGATGAGATCACGCGCCGCGGCGGGCTGCTCGTCGCCCCGGCCGCGCCGTCGATGATCGATCTCTGTCGCGACGAAGATTACCGGCGCGCCCTGCTCAGCGCCGAGATCGCGATTGCCGACAGCGGTTTCATGGTCCTGCTCTGGAAATTCTTCACCGGCGAGCGCGTCCCGCGCATCTCCGGGCTCGAGCACGTCAAGCGCCTCCTCGAGCACGAATCCGTCAGGGAACCGGGCGCGGTGCTCTGGGTCGTCGCGACCGAAACCTCGCGCGCGAAACTCGTGGAGTTTCTTGGAGGGACGCGCGCTGTCGCGTCCATGGATCGAACAGCCGGCTCGACGGAGTCTCGCCCCACCGCCGATCCCGCTGCCGTCGCGGATCCCATTTCAGCTGTCAGCGTTTCAGCTTTCAGCTTTCCGAAGGTCTACGTCGCGCCGAAATACTCCCGCCCGATCGCCGACGAGAAGTTGTTAGGCCTCGTTAGGCAGCAACGGCCGAAGCACATCGTCATCGCCATCGGGGGCGGCATCCAGGACAAGCTCGGCCAGTATTTGCTGGAGAATCTCGATTACCGGCCGGCCGTCCATTGCATCGGCGCCGCGCTCGGATTCCTCACCGGCGACCAGGTGCGCATCCCCGATTGGGCCGACAAATATTACCTCGGCTGGTTCTTCCGCTCCGTCGCGCAGCCGCGCGTCTTCATCCCGCGCTTCTGGAGCGCGCGGACTCTTCCAGCCCTCATCTGGCGATATCGGGAGCGGCTGCCGCCGATGGAAGAAAAGTAGAAAGTAGCCGTAACGGATGCGCAGCAACGGCCGGGCTTTCAAGGCTAAAGTAGAAACCGAAGATGGGAGATGGGAGATGGAGAGGAAGTTGGAAGATGGGGGTCAGGGGCTATCATTCGGTCATGAGTATGACCTTCGAAGATTTAGAGGCTTGGCAACATGCGCGGATGCTGGTTAACGGTATTTACCAGCTAACGAGAACTGGAAATCTTGTGAAGGATTTCCGTCTCTGCAGTCAACTACAGGCTGCGGGCATTTCAATTATGTCCAATATCGCGGAAGGCTTTGAGCGTTCCCACGTTCAGGAAAAGATCCAGTTCTACAATATCGCCCGCGGATCGACCGGAGAGGTGCGCTCGTTGCTTTACGTCGTTTCCGATAACTTTATCAAGACAGCATCAGCAGTCGAAGAACTCCGCGCAGCGGTGAAGACCGTAGGCAGACTGGTGACCGGACTGTACGACTCGACGGTGCGCCGCAGAAAATAGCTCCTTCACCTCCCAAACTTCCAACTTCCAACTTCCAACTTCACTCTCTCCCTTCCCCATGCCCTGGTTCACCATCCACACCGCTCCGAAACAGGAGAACAAGGTCGCGCAATTGTTGACGCGCGATCTCGGCCTGGAGGTTTTCGCGCCGCGGATTCGCTTTCGCCGCATGCGCGCCGGTCAGCCGCTCTGGACAACCGAAGCACTTTTCCCCGGTTACCTCTTCGCCCGGTTTGAATACCTCGAGCGCCGCCGGCAGATCAACGCGCTCGCCGGGGTCACCAGCATCGTCCATTTCGGCGAGCAGGCGGCGCCGATCGACGACGCGATCATGGCGGAATTGCGCGCGCTCGTGCGCGACAACGAAACCGTCGAAGTCACGGCCGATCCGCAACCTGGCTCGGAAGTCGTGATCACCGGCGGCTCGCTCCGCGGCCTGCGCGTGCTCGTCACGCGGATTATTCCCGCGCGACAGCGGATCGCCATCCTGCTCGAGCTGCTCGGCGGCAACCGCGAAGTCGAGATCGAGCGCGATCGCGTCCTGCCGGTGAATCCGAGGAATCCGCGTTAAGTGCGGATGGTTATTGGTTATTTGTGATTGGTTAATGGTTCTCGGTTAAGAGAGGCTTTTGGCAATCGCCGCCGGCTTCCCGGGGACGACAAACCGGAGCGGATTAGCGCGCGTGAGTGCCCGGGGGCATGTTGCCTCGCGGGGATGAAATTCCGCACACCATGCGACGAATACTCAAGTGCGCGGTGGGCATGGCGTCTTGAGGACTCGTCCGGCCGTTTTGTCGCCTAGAAATGGCTAACGGCGGCGACGGTATGAAGTCGCAGGCTCGAAGAAAACCGTCGCTTCGAACTGGTATGCCGTTTTCAAAAAACGGAAGACCGATGAGCTCAAGAGTCATGGTCTTTTTCCGGGGTCCCATGCTCTTAGCGCGGGCGGGAATCTTCCTTCCGGGGCCCGACATAATTTCCGGTCGGCACCACAACGCACATTCACCGAAAAACCCCATAGGCCGTGGTCGTGCTCTTCCGCCGGCCCAACATCCGGTATTGGCCGGCAAGAAAAAACTTCAAATTTTGCGTTGATGATGAAATGGCGGGCCGTATATTTGTGTTCGTGACGGACCCCCACACGAACCTTGAATAGCAATCGACCCCCACACTTTTTCCCCGACCGAGCCCGATTTTCTCTCGTTTCGCTCGTCCTTCCTCCCGTTTCTCCCCAACCCCAGGACAAATTTCCCCTCCGCGTTCCTCCCGGCCCATTGGCTTGCTGGCACCGTAGCGGGAATCAACAAGCAGAGATCAGTTCCGCTGCCGGCGAAACTTTGCTCATTCAAACAATCCGATTCTATAAAATCGGAGAAAGGCAGCAGTTAGAATAGTAACATATGAACCTAACCCCCAACATCCGCGTCTCAAACGCGTTCACCGAAGTCAGCATCCCAACGCTGATCGGGTTCAGCCGCAACGTCGTCAACTCCCTGACCGGAAACGCCAGCTACGCTGCGCCGAATCCGGCCCTGGCGGGCGTCACAGCGGCCATCGACAAGCTCGATGCCGCCCAGCAGGCCGCCCTTGATGGCGGCCGCCAGGCGCTCATCGCCCGCAACGCCGCGCGAGCGGAATTGCTGGTCGCGATGCGACAGCTCGCAGCCTACGTGCAGAGTCATTGCCAGAATGACCTGGAAATCCTGGTCAGCTCCGGGTTCCTCAGCACCAAAACCCCGGCACCGATCGGCCCGCTGCCGACCCCGCGGGTGCCGATCCTCCGTCAGGGGCCGGTTACCGGCACCCTGAGTGCGAGAACCGGGAAGATCGATGGAGCCTACGCCTACAATTGGCGGCTGGCTCTGGCCTCGGCCCCGACCGTCTATGTGCAAACTGCACAGACCACGGCGGCGCGTCACACGTTTGAAGGGCTCACCGCTGGTGAGATCTACATCGTGCAGGTCGATGCGCTGGGCAGCGTCGGCGAGAGCGACTGGACGGCGCCAACGAGCCGGATGGTCATCTAATTCCCCCCGCTGGAGTTCCTTTAAGCCAAAAGGAACTCCAAGTAGACGAGCCGCGGCGGAGCGAGAGCTTCGCCGCGGTTTTGTTTTTTGGGGGGTGCTCTCCGAAGAGCAAATCAATAACGGCTGAGCGCGCTCAGTCCAAATAACCGCGGCCGAAACGCCGCCCTATTTCCACGTTCCGATGAAAATCGTTGACGGGAAATGGTGCTTCGATAATTCTCGACGCCCTGTTTAGCATGCCGATTCTCCTCTGAACCGTCTCCGATTGCTCGTTGAGCGACCGCCGAAATTTTAGACTGGCCCGATGCTGCCCCGATGAAAATCGGCTGGCCGCATCAAGGGCGGCAGCTTGGCCGGGACCGGCCAAGCGACTACGGACAACCGACCACGGGACCACGGACTGCTGACAACGGAACGAGCGGACAATTGAAATGAGGGACTATACGAAAATCAAGGCGTGGCAGCTTGCAGACGATCTGACCGTGGCGGTCTACGAGCACACGCGCGTCGTTTCCACGCGAGGAGATTTACGGATTGACGAGCCAGCTTCGGCGCGCCTCGTATTCAGTCCCGGCCAACATCGTCGAAGGCTCGTCGCGGGAAAGTAAGAAGGACTATTTGCACTTCCTTTACATTGCCCGCGGCTCGCTCTCAGAGACGCAATACTTCATCCATCTTGCACGGCGGCTGCAATATCTTACGGACGACGATGCAGCAGCGCTGCATCTCCAGACGAAATCAACTTTTGGCTGCTTGCACGGTCTCATCGGCTCGGTCGAGAAAGAGACCGGCAAACTAGGAAAGGTCATCGCGACCGTAACGAGTTTGTTCGTCCTCAGTCTCGCCCGGTGGTCCAGTAGTCCGTAGTCAGTAGTCGTCACGCATGCTCGTCCTCGGTCTTAACGCCTACCACGGCGACTCCGCCGCCTGCGTCTTCCTCAACGGTCAGCTCATCGCTGCCGCCGAAGAGGAGCGCTTCCGGCGGATCAAGCATTGGGCCGGTCTGCCCACCCAGGCGATCGACCACTGCCTGAAAGAAGCCGGGACAGTTCCCTCGAGAAAGTCGATCACATTGCGGTCAATCGGAAACCCGGCGCGAACAACTGGCGGCGGCTCGGGTTCGTCCTCACGCGTTGGCCGGACCCGCGCTTGATGTGGCAAAAGATCCGCAACATGCGCAGCGCTGCCGGGGTCAAGCAAGCGCTCGAACGGTCCTACGAGCGTCTCGTTAGGCGGGCAGCTTCACTACGTCGAGCATCATCTCGCTCACCTTGCCTCGGCCTTTCACCTTTCCGGGTTTGACGAGGCGACCTGCATTTCGATCGATGGCTTTGGAGATTTTGCCAGCACCGCCATCGGCTTCGGACGCGGACAACGCATCGGGATCGATCAGCGCGTCTATTTTCCGCACTCGCTCGGGATTTTCTATTCAGCGATCACCCAGTTCATCGGCTTCCCGCATTACGGCGACGAATACAAAGTGATGGGCCTCGCTCCCTATGGCGAACCGAAGTTCCTGCCGCAGATGCGGGAGATCGTGCGCATCCAGCCGGACGGCACCTTCCGGCTGGGCCTGAACTTTTTCCGGCACCATACCGACAACGTCTCCTACAGCTGGAATGACTGCGCGCCGGAGGTCGGGACGCTCTACACCAGCGACCTGGCAAAGCTGCTCGGGCCGGCGAGGCAGCCCGGCGAACCGCTCGAGCAAAAGCACAAGGACATGGCCCGGTCGGCTCAGGCGATGTATGAGGAAGCGTTTTTCGCTCTGCTCGAGGCTTCGCATGCCCGTTATCGTTGCGATGATTTGGCGTTGGCCGGCGGTTGCGCGATGAACTCCGTCGCGAACGGGAAAGTCTATCTCAACACTCCCTTCAAGCGAATGTATCTGCCGGCCGCGGCGGGCGACGCAGGCGGCGCGATCGGGGCGGCCGCGGTCGTGGCATTGCAGGTTGGCGCAAATGGTTCGAAGGGCGGAACACAAAAACTCATCACGAATCCGCCACCAGTCAGTCACGAAGCGGAAAAGGTCGAACTCGAACCACCGTCGCCGATCCAGATTCTTCACGACTTCACTCTCCGCATCTCCGTCCTCCGCATCGCTCCAGCTTTCAGTTCGTCAGTTGTTCAGCTTTCGCCAATCTCCTCTCCCTACCTCGGCCCCTGGTTTTCCGATGATCGGATTTGGCAGTTGCTCAATTCCAGAAAAGAGGAAACCCGAAGCGCCGGCTGCCACGTCAGCCAAATGAACACGAGCCGGCTTCTCTGCGTCCGCACCGCACAAGCGATCGCCGACGGGAAAGTGGTCGGTTGGTTCCAAGGGCGAATGGAATGGGGACCGCGCGCCTTGGGCAATCGGTCCATCCTGGGCGATCCGCGCCGGGCCGACATGAAAGAGATTCTCAACGCCAAGATCAAACGGCGCGAATCCTTCCGGCCCTTCGCTCCCTCGATCCTGCGCGAGCACGTCGCGGAGTGGTTCGAGCAGGACGACGACGTTCCCTACATGATGGAAGTCTTCCAGATCAAAGAAGAGAAGCGCTCGCTACTCCCGGCTGTGTGCCACGTCGACGGCTCCGGCCGGCTCCAGACCGTTCACCGCGAAATCAACCCCCTTTACCATCAACTGATCTCTGCCTTCTGTTCTCTGACCTGCGTCCCTCTGGTCCTGAATACCTCCTTCAACGAGAACGAACCAGTCGTTTGCCGTCCCGAAGAAGCGCTCGACTGCTTTCTGCGGACGAAAATGGATGTGCTGGTAATGGGAAACTTTTATGTCGAGCGTGCGCGGAACAATCTCGACGTCAGGCTGGGACCGAAACTTCTACTTTAGACTTTCGACCTTCTACTTTCCCCAAATGATGGATGTGCTCGTAATCGGAAACTTTTTTGTGGAAAGGACCACTGCCGATTTGAAGAGCCAAGTCACGTCAGCGATCTCGCACGCCGCACGACGTTCGAGCGATGAGTGACGCAATTATTAGCGTGGAGGGACTAGGCAAGCGTTATCAAGCCTCGGCGCGGGCCGCTCCAACGAGCGCTACACCGCGCTGCGCGACGTGATCAGCGACAAGGCGCGCTCCCTATTGCCGCAAGAATCGAAATCCAGCACTCCGCAGATGGCTCGGAAGCTGACGCTTCCAGAAGAGTTCTGGGCTCTCAAGGATGTCAGCTTCGAAGTCAAGCAAGGCGAAGTCGTCGGCATCATCGGCCGCAACGGGGCGGGCAAAGTCACGCTGCTGAAGATTCTGAGCCGGATCACCGAGCCGACCGCGGCCGGGTCAGGATCAACGGACGCGTCGCCAGCCTGCTGGAGGTCGGGACGGGGTTTCATCCGGAACTGACCGGCCGCGAGAACATCTTTCTGAACGGCGCCATCCTGGGCATGAACCGGGCCGAGATCAAAGCCGAAGTTCGACGAGATCGTCGCCTTCGCCGAGGTCGAGAAGTTTCTCGATACGCCGGTGAAACGTTACTCGCAGCGGCATGTATGTGCGCCTCGCATTCGCGGTGGCGGCGCATCTGGAGCCCGAGATTCTGATCGTGGATGAAGTGCTCGCCGTCGGCGATGCCGCAGTTTCAGAAGAAGTGTCTCGGGAAAGATGAGCGAGGTGGCGCAGGGCGGACGCACGGTGCTCTTTGTCAGCCACAACATGGCTGCGGTTGGACATCGCTCTGCAGTCGTGGAATTCTTCTCACAAAGGGACTCTTGTCTTTTGTGGGAGTGGCGCGCGATGCAGTTTCCACATACGCGCATTCGTCCAACGAAACAGGGGAGTCGCTGCGAGCGCTTAGTCCGTGCCTTCAATTGGTTCGCGTGGAGACTGTGCCGTCCCATGTTGTGCAGCGCGGGTTCGATGGCCTTCGGAATTAAGATCAAGGGCGAACAAGCCGATACGATTTCTGATCTCGCTTTGTTGGTTCACGGGGCAAGTGGTGAGCGCGTCGCCCTGCTCGATCTGAGGTCGCACGCCGGTGCCTATCGGCTGAGCGCCGGGGAATCGCTGGTCTTGAAAGTGGACGTAACATCGCTTCCGTTGGTGGAAGGAGATTTCGATCTTGGTCTCTACATTAACGCCGACTCCGTTTGCCAAACATTCATGGGTCTGGCGACATTCTCGGTCGATCCGGGTATGGCCGCAGGGAGAGCTACCCCGCGCGAGCCCCAGTTTCGCGGCACCGTTGAGCTGGACTTTGGCATAGCCGCGACGGTTACGTCTGCTTTGCCAGAGCAGCCCGTCGCGACCGCCTTGCGCTGATTCTTCGGAATGCGAGCAGCATTACTTTACAGGCCATCCTTATTGCTGGAGCGGCTTCAGGCGAAGCGCGGAGCGTTATTCGCGGCGGAAGCGGCTTCGAAGAACGGTCGCTGGTAATCTGAGCGTTGGCCATCTCGATTCACTTGAATTGCTTGAACTGCTGCGGCCAGCTGCGCCGCAGACGATCTTCGACATCGGCGCAAGTGTCGAACAATGGGACGTCTCTTGCGCGCGCGATATTCCCCGAAGCAAAAATTCATGCGTTCGAACCCCTTGAACCCCAGCGCCGGAAATTTGAAGCGGCGTCGACAGAACTTCAAGACGTCGTCCTTCATCCCGCGGCCCTCGGTTCAACGCGCGGCGAAGCGATGATCAATGTTGCCAATTTTCTTGACGCATCGAGTCTCCTCGTCCAGACCGCGGAATCGAAGGCCCAGTTCGGAGTGGTTGATGAAGGCGGAAAGCGTTCAGGTATGGCCGCTCGATGAGTATGTCGCGTTCCATTCGATTTCCCTGGCCAGATCTCATCAAACTGGATGTTCAGGGCTACGAGAAGTATGTAATGCGCGGGGCTTTGCTGTGTCTCTCTCGGGCGCGCGCCGTGATTACGGAAGTCAGCTTCAAGAGCTCTTCAAGGTGCAGGTTCCCTTCCACAGATGGTCGGTCTCCTGCTAAACACCCTTATCTGGTCGCACTTGGAAAGGGAACCGACCTGGGCCGAAGGTTGATCCAGACCGATGCCTTGTTTGTCCGAGAGGGCACGATATGAGGATTCTCCTCAGCTGCCTGCAAGACCTGCGGCTTCATCCAATCCCGGCCTACCGCTTTTGGGCTCCTATTTCCGGGAGGGGATCTAAGGAGGCTGGCTCGTCATTCGTCGAAGTGCCCGACGTCGATTGGGCGGAGGGCTGCGCGGTCCGCGGCGAAGCTCTGGATTCATGGCGAGAGCGCACCTGGACCAAAACGCTTGCCTTCGCCAAGAGAGAACTGGCTCAGGGGCAGCCGATTGATCTATTCCTCAGCTACCTTTATCCCCAGCAGATCGAGACCGGGGCGATTGCGGAGCTGCAAAAGATCGGCATTCCGTGCATCAATTTCTTCTGTGACAACGTCCGCGAGTTCTCATCCGTGCCCGCGAAGTTTCGCTGCTTCACGTTGAACTGGGTACCCGAGTTTGAGGCGTTGTCGATGTATGATTCCGCTCGTGTTCCCTGTCTTCACGCTCCTATGCCTTGTGGGTGCCGCTCGGGCTGCGAACGGTGCCGCTCGTCGAAACTGAGCCGCCAGCCTCATTGGCTCGGCGGACGTTCTGCGACGGGAATTAATTGGAAGCGCGCTTGAACGGGGTGCCGATCTCGTCGTACGAGGGCCCGGCTGGGAAGCCGCCGACTCCGGCTCGGAGGCGCGGGAAGAACAACAGGGCTCTTCTACTCTGCAGCGCATTAGAAATCAGTTTGGACTGGTGCGAAGCCGCGGCTGGGCTGCTCTCGCATATAAGATCGAGTCACAGACGATGCCGCTTCGAACGCGCGCATACCTTGCCGAGAGCGTGGCACCGCCGGTCTGGGGGCAGGAGTATCTGCGCGTTTGCGCGAGGCAAAGGTGATGCTTGGCATCAACCGCGTTCCCACACTGCGCGCGAGCAGTAGATGCCCGATTCTCTATTCGCGACTGCGTGATATTGAAGCGCCAATGCTGGCAGCCTGTTACCTGACGGAATTCACCGAGGGATTGGCGCAACTTTATGATTTGGGGACGGAGATTGAGACCTACCGGGATGCAACTGAGCTCTGCGCAAAGCTAAAACAATTGGAAAGTGATCCCCACAAGCGACGCGCGATGCGCACCGGCGCTCAACGGCGCGCGCTGAGGGAGCATACGGTAGCCAGCACGCTCAATAAGATTGCGTGTGCACTGAGCGTATAGCCAAAGATGAGCCGCCTCTGTCTCTACTTTACACAGCCGAGTGAGACCGACCGATGGGTCCCCGGCGATCAGTTTGTCGACCAGCTATTCGGAGAATCATTCGCGGAAAGCCTCGCCCAGGCGGAATCGACAAGGTTTTTATTAATTTATGCAAGGGTTTGGAACGACTGGGTGTCGCGTACGAAGTAAACAAACCGTTCAACACGCTAAACGAAAGTGATAAAATCGGAGTCCTTGGTCGTGGGCGAGCAAGATATGGAAGGCTACGATAAGAGCAACCCGATCGTCGCGGGCATTGGACTCATGACGCACCCAAGCGAATGGCCAACCTTGTGCGACGAGTATCCAGTCATTCGCTACCTTCAGCACTCGGAGTGGACCGCGGCGGTATATCGCTCGTATTACGGCAATCGGTGTGCGGTTTGGCCGGTTGGAATCGATACGGATTACTGGACACCCGTTAGCGAATCAAGGCAAAGTTTCGACTTTTTGATTTATAACAAGATCATGTGGGATCGCAACCGAAGGGAAGTAGACCTTGTGTCACCGATCCGAAATGCTTTAGCAAAACGCGGCCTGACTTTTCTCGAACTTGTCTACGGTCGGTCCCCACCAGAGCAGGAATATCGTGCAGCGTTGGCAGAATCGCGCGCGATGATTTTCCTTTGCGAGCACGAAAGCCAAGGCTTGGCTTACCAAGAATGTTTATCGAGCAATGTTCCCATACTCGCGTGGGATCAAGGCTGGTGCCTCGACCCGAATCGATTCAAATGGGGGGATCCTGAAATTCCCGCGACAAGCGTACCGTCCTTGATGAGCGATGCGGGGCTACGTTTAATGACTTCGCCGATTTGCTTCGGGAAACTCGATCCTTTCCTTCAAGAATCGAAAGGCGTTCTTTGCCCCGCGAATTTATTCTGGAGAACCTGACGTTAGAAAGGTGTGCGGGAGACTTTGTTTCCATTCTCAAACAAGCAGTGAATGAGCCGCAAGTATCGGATGGAGAGGTATGAGAAGGAGAGTTATTAATGTTTTAGAACGGTTCAAGGTGAGTGGCTTTCTGCGACCTGTGGCTCAGTGCGTGAGAGCCGAGTGGCGGGAACTGCGCGCCGCCGAAGGCAAGTTTACGCGGCGCGGAGCGATCCGGAGATATTTCAGTACGAGCCGTGTCCGAAAGCTGCAGTTGGGCGCCAGCGATAAACATCTGGACGGCTGGCTAAATTCGGATCTAACTGCCACAGCTGGGAATATCTACCTCGATGCAACGGAGACCTTTCCTATAAGAGATGCATCACTGGACTACGTTTTCTGCGAGCATTTTATCGAACATCTGGACCATGATGAGGGGCGAAAGTGCTTTCGCGAGGTCTACAGATGCTTGAAAGAGGGCGGAGTGTTTCGAATCGCGACACCCGACGTTTCAGGGTATGTACAGGCTCTTTGCTGAACAAGACTTGGAAGCCGAAAACTTCTTATCTGCGTTTCAGTCCAAATATCAACTTCCGCGATTGACCGCCTGTTTGGCGCTGAATCACATTGTTTACAATTGGGGTCACAAGTTTCTGTATGATAATGAGGAGCTTCGATTCAGCCTTGGTGAAGCAGGTTTCGTCGATATTCAGCGGGCGCCGGTGGGTGAGTCTGAGCACGAGGTATGAGGGGCCTCGAGCGGCACGGACAGTTTTACGGTGAGGAAATGAACCGGTATGAGACAATGGTTCTCGAGGCAACGAAGAGGTAGGGGGTGCACGCATGCTTGTCTCAGTAATAGTCCCCGCATTTAACGCCGACCGCTATCTTACAGAGTGCTTGGTAAGCGTTCGAGCGCAGCAGCATAGCCACTGCGAAATAATCGTCGTAGACGACGGCTCTACCGATCATACGAATGAAATCGCGCGTAGTATGGAGGGTCGATTCTGTAAGGTGCTGCGCCAAAGTAATCAGGGCCAGGCGGCGGCGATCAACGCCGGATTGGATGTCGCTCAGGGGGAATATATTCAGTTTCTGGACGCTGATGATGTGCTGCATCCGCAAAAGATTCGGGTGCAACTGGAACGCCTTTGTTCGCAGCCGATTGTCGAGCGATAGCGAGCGGTGATTGGGCGCGGTTTGGAAGTGATATTTCGGAGGCTCGCTTTTGCCCGGAGGCCATCTGGGAAGAGATCTTCGCGCCATGTGAATGGTTGGCGCGTTCGTGGAGTGGAGGAGGCATGATGCACGTGGCAGCCTGGCTGATTCCTCGGCGCGTGGTGGAATCTGCGGGTCGCTGGATCCGTCATTGGCCAAAGCGGCGAATCTAGATGCGCATTTTTTCACTCGTGCAGTGCTTTCTTCTACTGCCGTCCTCTTTTGCAAAGGGGCTCAAAGTTTCTATCGAACTGGCCATGCGTCCGATGCTCGGCTGGCGAAGCCTAGAGTACCGCAACGCAACGCTAAACGTGCTAATGCAGAGTGGGGAGGCATTGCTTGCGGTGAGGATTCCCCGCGGACGCGTAAGGCCTTCGCGACTAATTTACAGAGGTTCGTTTACAGTTGCTTCCCGGCTCATGAAGATTTAGTTGGTATCGCAGAGGCCAAAATTGATGAGCTCGGAGGGTCAGACTTGCGGATCGATGGCGGCCAAGCCTTCATTCGCTTAAGCGAATTGATTGGCTGGAAACGCGCTGTGCGTGTCCGGAACGCCATCAAGAGGGCATGCGCCGTCGTTTGAATCGCCCGCCCAATAGATTCTTTGCAAGCAACAGTCTGTATTCTGACGGGCAATCATCTTTGCCACAATCCTCGCGCCGTCAAGGAGGCAGACTGTCTCGCCAGCGCAGGTTGTTCGGTAACAGTGCTTAGGCGTGGTTTGATCCCGTGCTCGCGGCACGCGATCGGCCAGCTTCTTGCTGGGCGGACATGGCGATTTGTTCCCGTCATCAGCGTGCTGTCTGATAGCATGTTGATGGCAAAGATCCGGTCCAGGCTGAGCTCGCTAGGGAAGCGATGGCTCAACCGCGAAAGTTCCTGGCAGCTTGGCTTATGTGCTCCCGAGTTATTGCGATCGGCGACTCAGCTTGATGCCGACCTATACATCGCGCACTCGGAGGCAGGTCTCTGGGGGCGCGAACACATTGCGAAAACTGAACTGCCCGGGGTGCGCGTTGGCGTTGATATGGAGGATTGGTTTTCGGAGGACCTACTGCCGGAGGCCAGAAGGCAGAGACCGCTCACCTGCTAAAAACACTGGAGCGCGACGTTTTGAGAAACGGCGCTCATGCTACGTGTACGTCGATCGCCATGAGTGAGGTGTTGTCTATAGAATACGGCTGCCCTCCACCTACCGTTATCTACAACGCTTTTGCCTGGGCCGACCGCGGAAAGTTGGATGTTCGATGCAAAGACCGCAAGAATCGCAGTATCCCCTCGATCCACTGGTATTCGCAGACGCTCGGGTTTGGCCGTGGCTTGGAAAGCTTGATCGCGTCATTGCGGTTCGTCAAGCATGATGCGGAGGTTCATTTGCGAGGCAAGCCGGCAAGCGGATTTGAGGCATGGCTCGCAGCGCATGTGCCAGGCTCCTCGGTGGCGCAAAAGCGTCTTCGTGCACCCGGTGGTGCCGAACGACGAACTGCTTTCGCGTATCGCGGAGCACGACATTGGCTTTGCGGGCGAGATGAAATACTGTCGCAGCCGCGACTTGACCGTGACGAATAAAATCTTGCACTACCTTCTCGCGGGACTGGCCGTCGTAGCGAGCGACACTACTGGACAAACAGAAATAGCATTGCGAGCGCCGAAAGCCATTCGTCTGTACCGCGCGGGGGATCCGGCGAGCCTTGCCGAAAAACTTAACAGCCTGCTTTCAGGCTCGCGGCGCCTAAAAATGACGCAGGTTGCAGCCTTGAGAGCTGCCGAAGAGACTTTTTCTTGGGAACGGCAGGCTGGAGTCCTGGTTGAGTCTGTCAGAGTCGCATTGGAGACCACGAAACGCTAGCGGCGGCTCAGTAATTATGAAATGGAATCGGCACTTTTATTGCGATCCCACAGACAAATAAGGGCTGCTAAGGCTCGGTGTTGTCGTTTGGAAGGGTTTTTAGACATTGCGCGTCCTTCTCTCAGCGGATCCTGAGATACCTGTGCCTCCAATTCTCTATGGCGGCATTGAGAGGATTGTTGACGGGTTGGCGAGGGAACTGCGTGCTCGTGGTCACAGCGTTGGTTTGGTAGCGAACGCGGAGTCACGTTGTTCGGGTAGACCGGCTGTTCCCATGGCCGCAAACGAAGGGTGGATTCGCAAACGAAGTGCGAAATACATCGACTCTGTGGGGTGCGGTTCGAGCATTCCGCCCGACAGTCCTTCATAGCTTTTCTCGCTTGGGATATTTGCTTCCAATTCTTCCTTGCCGCCTTCCGAAGATCATGTCCTACCAACGCTTCACTGGCGGTCGTCAAATTGGCATTGCCGCGTCCGTGGGGCGAAGATCGGATTTTATTTACCGGTTGCAGTGGGTTCGTTGCTAGCTTGGGTCGCCCCTCTGGCGGGCGCTGGGCGGTTATTCCGAACTTTGTTGACACAATGCACTATAAGTTCCGACCGCTTATTGCAGAGGGAGCACCATTGGTTTTTCTGGGGCGCATTCAGCGGATCAAAGGAGCGCATCACGCAATCGCAATTGCAAAGCAGACCGGACGCCGGCTAATCCTCGCTGGGAATCACAACCAAGACGGACCGGAAGCAGAGTACTGGCGGCAGGAAATCCTTCCGGAAATTGGTCACAACGGAATCAGTTACGTAGGTCCGGTGAATGACCACGAGAAAGATGCACTGCTCGGTGGCGCACTCGCATTGGTGGCACCTATCGAATGGGAAGAACCCTTTGGCATCGTCTTCATCGAGGCCTTGGCCTGTGGCACGCCCGTTATTACCTGCCCTCGGGGTGCAGCGCCGGAGATCATCCGCGATGGCATTGAAGGATTTCTTATCAACGGAGTGGAAGAAGGCTGCCGAGCGGTTGAACGCTTGAAGGAGGTGTCCGGCGTGCGGCGTGCCGCCGTCGGGTCGAGGAGCACTTTTCTACGGGTGTCGTGGTCCCTCGCTACCTTGAGTTGTATCGCGAAGTCGTCGCCTTTTGAGATGAAACGAGTCCTCATCATTAGTCCACGTTTTCCACCAATAAATGCGCCCGACCATCACCGTGTACGGACTTCGTTGCCCTTTTATGCCCAGTATGGCTGGGAACCCACCGTGCTCGCCTTGACACCCGATACGACAGATAGCGTCCTTGATCCTTGCTTGACCGAGAGTGTTCCTCCCGAAGTCGAGGTGCATCGTGTTCCAGCTTGGACCGAGAAACGCACTCGACTCTGGGGTTTGGGCAACTGGACTTGCGCGCGATCGTGCCATTGCACCGCGAAGGCAATCGGTTGCTTCGGGGCTCGAAATTCGACGCGGTCTATTTCTCGACGACTGTTTTCAAAAGTTTCTTGCTCGCACCGGTGTGGAAACGTCGTTTCGCGTGCCCGGTAGTCTTCGACTTCCAGGATCCTTGGTGCAACCCGAATCACGGCTACAAGATCGGCAATGCGCCCGGGGGTTGGCTCAAATACCGACTCAGTCAGACCATGGCGCGATACGAAGAACGGATTGCGATGGATGCAGCGGATCACATTGTGTCTGTTTCCCCGGGCCATGTAAAAGCGCTCTCGTGTCGGTATCCTAGTCTTGGGAACGAGAAATTTTCCGTCATACCATTTGGCGCTGCGACCAAGGACTTCGAGATTCTTAAAGGGCTCAGTGTTGACCAGCGCGTTTTCAAACAAGGTGATGGTTTTATACACTGGGTTTACGTAGGACGAGGAGGGCCTGACATGATCCCCGTTTTGGAGGTCTTGTTTCAGAGCCTTGCCCAATTGCGCAGAATGTCGCCGACACGGTTTTCTCGCGTCCGTCTCCACTTCGTGGGAACGAATTACTCGCCAGCTGCTCGAACCTTTGACGTCGTCAAGCCGGTGGCTATCAAGGCTGGGATCGGGGATATGGTTGATGAACGCTCACAGAGAGTTCCCTATTTTGAGGCTTTATCAGTGATGACTGGTAGTGGATGCGGTCTTGCTCGTCGGATCAATCGCCGCAGACTACACGGCATCCAAGCTATTTAACTGCGTCTTAACGAGGAAACCAGTGCTCGCACTCTTTCACAGGCGCAGTCTTGTGAGCGACCTAATTATGCGCTTTCCGAATGCAAGGTTAGCTTCATTCAACAAGGAGCCAACGAAAAGGAGTTTCACAACTCGGTCACTGAAGGCTTAGGCTGGTTACTCGATGGATTCGCGGACACCTCCGGGATTGATTCTGCGATAGAACCGTTCGGCGCGGAGGCGCTGACGCAGAAACAATGCGCGATTTTTGACACGCTTGCTGGAGGATGAGCATTCTTTTTGGCCATCCAGGTGGAAACCCAAATTCATATCAGGCTGCTCTTGCGTATTACGAGGTGGGGATTCTGGAGGCGTTCTGCGTTCCATGGATGCCGACGCCTCGCGAGTTGTCAATGGTCCGGAAACTTCCCGGCCTTTCCTCATGGGTGAGGCGTCTCGAACGTCGCTGTTTTCAACCATTGCTCCAAGCGACGCTGATCGAAGGGAAGAGTAGCGAACTGTGGCGTATGGCTCGGCGCGTTCTTGCGCCATCCTTGGCCGATGCGAGCCTCTCCTACCAGGCAAATGACTGGCTCATGCGCACCATGCAACGGGAGTGCCATCGTACCGCGGTGACAGCAGTGCATTCCTACGAGGACTGTTCTCTGTGGCAGTTCGAGGAAGCGAAACGTCTTGGCAAGGCGTGCATATACGACTTGCCAATCGGGTATTATCCGGCATGGGATCAGAGGCAGATGGAACTGGTGCGGGCCTTTCCGGAATGGCTTCCGCGGACCGGATTGAGCGCGAGCCGTTACGCTCGGCCAGAGCAAAAGCGCCGTGAGATGGAACTCGCTGATCTTGTTCTCGCTCCTAGCACTTTCGTTCGCCGGACCATAGAGCAGTTCACTGACAAGAAGGTGGCGCTCGCTCCTACGGTGTCGACGCAGAATTCTGGCGTCCCGCACAAGAGCGCGTGCGCAGTAATGGGCCGCTGGTGTTTCTCTATGCGGGGCAGTGCTCGCTTCGCAAGGGCACCCCAGTTTTGTTGCAGGCGTGGCGTGCAGCAGGTTTGACGGATGCGGAGCTTCATCTTGTTGGTCCGTGGCAGCTGGCGAAGAAAAAACAACGCTACTTACCACCCCGACGTACGCCTATTCGGTCCTGCGTCGGCGGAGGAACTTCGTGCCCGTTACCAGTCTGCGGACGTTTTCGTATTCCCATCGTTCTTCGAGGGATTTGGCCTTGTTATCCTCGAGGCGATGGCATGTGGGTTGCCGGTAGTCGCGACCAACAACACAGCCGGAGTGGATCTCCTATGTGATGCGACGGGACGGGTCGTGGCCGCGGGCGACACGGAGGCACTTGCGGAGTCCCTGCAATGGTTTAGCTCGCATCGGGATCAATTGCCCGCGATGAGGAAGGCGGCACGTGTAAAGTCAGAGGCAGTGTAGTTGGGAGCACTACCGACGCTGCGTGAGCAAAGCCGTCGCGCCGCTTGCGTAAGGATCAGTTATGGCAGGCAAAAGGATTCGGCTCGCGGTCATCGTGTCGCATCCTATCCAATATTACGTCCCGCTTTATCGGCGCTTGGCGCAACGCAATGATATTGCGATTAAGGTCTTCTTCACGTGGCACGCGGGAAACTCAGGAGCCTTGGACCACGGTTTCAGAAAGGCGGTGGCTTGGGATATCCCGCTTACTGAAGGATATGAATTTGAGCTGATCTCCAATGTCGCCAGCAACCCCGGCACGCATCGCTTCTGGGGCTTGCGAAGCCCGTCACTCATCCCATCGGTCATGTCATGGAAGCCGGACGCGGTCCACCTTACTGGGTACGCTAGTGCGTCACACGCGAGCGCGATGCGAGCTCTCTGTCGAAAAGGGATTCCAGTGCTATTCCGCGGAGACTCCCACCTGTTGTGCCAGCCCCGCGGAATTCGATGGCAGGTCAAGCGGGCGGTCTTGCGCCGAGTTTATCGGTGGGTGGATGGATGCCTGTATGTGGGGCGGCACAATGCTGATTACTATCGGGAGTTCGGTGTTCCGGAGGCGAGGCTTTTCTACTGCCCGCATTCTATTGAGGTAGAGCGCTTCGCGGAACCGAACGAGGCGCTCGAAAAGGAAGCCGACGCATGGTGTCGGCAACTTCGAATCGATGGCGATCGGAAGGTGGTACTCTTTGCCGGAAAATTCGAAAAAGTGAAACAGCCTTTGGCTCTGATGCGAGCTTTTCGTGAATGTGCCGCCAAGGAGCCGCGACTTCTTCTGATTATGGTAGGGGATGGGGAACTCGGAGCCCAGGTGGTGCGAATCGCGTCCGAATCTCCGAATACCTTTCGCGTCCTGCCATTTCAGAATCAATCGCGCATGCCGATTGTCTATCGACTTGGCCGATTATTCGTGTTGCCTTCAATCTGCGAAACTTGGGGATTGGCGGTGAACGAAGCGATTGCGAGTGGGCGGCCAGTCATTGTGAGCGACAAAGTCGGATGTGCTGCTGATCTGGTTGCGGGAACTACAAACGGATCGGTCTTTCGGGCAAATGATTGGCGAGATTTTCAACGAGTCTTAAATGAGACCTTTTTGAAAGGCATCGGTCGGGACGACGATCGCCTAAGACTTTTTGCTAAGAGGTATGACGTCTCGGTCACTGAAGACGCTGTAATTCGCGCACTATATTCCGTGCTTAACATAAATGAGTAGGCATTCCTTTTCGATAGCTATTGTGGCCATTCTGGGATGGTTCGCCTGGGGTATTTCGGGAGGACTGGATTATCGCCCGGAAGAGTGGGCTGTGTTCTTTTTTGCGGCCTTGGTCGCCGTGCGGCCAGTGGCTGTCTGGCTGCAGCGTGGGATGGCGTGGTTCCCTGCCGGTGAGATCTTCTTCGCGCTGCATATTCCCTACTACCTGATGCCTTTTGTAAACGGACGCCCCGAGATTGTTGCTTACGATAGCCAATCGCGATTCATAGGTGGAGTCGTGTTGACGCTATTTTTAAGCACTTGCTACCTCGTTTATCGCGTTCGAAATGATGAAGCTGCAAAAAAATGGTCGAGTCCGCTGCAGCACGAGAGTCGCGCTCTCGCTCGAGCAAGACCTACAGCCTGAAACTGGCATGGGTAGGTGTTGCCGTGTGGTCAATGTTCTTCGTCTCATTGCGGCTCCACCTTTTGCCTGATCTCGGCACTAGCTTTAACACGGTAAGAACTGTTGTCCTTTCCTGCGGATTGCTCGGCTTATTTCTTCTCTCCTACAGTCTCGGCACTAATCAAATAGGGATCGGTGAAAAGATAAGTTTTGTTTCTGTATTTATCTGCACAGAAGTGGTGAACCTCACGAGCGGATTCTTAATTGGTGTAATAACAGAGTCTTTACTGTTGGTTCTCGCGTTCGTGTTAGGGCGGCGGCGCATCCCCTATTTGACGTTAACCGCAATCTTCCTGGTGGCGTCATTTTTGCACTTGGGCAAGGGCCAAATGCGGGAAGAGTTCTGGGATGAAGGGACTAACTACAGCTCTGACGGGCAGAATCCAGTCGACGTGATGAATTTTTGGGTTCGATCGTCATGGTCCCGGGTTGCAGAATCAGAATCGGAGCCAGACGAAGGAACTTCGTTTTTAGAAAGGAGCGACCTGTTGCATTTCGAGATTCCGGTGGTCGCTCTCTGCCCGAATGTGTTTCCGTTCCTTAATGGTAAAACATATCTGGTAGCGGCGTCGGTTTTCGTTCCTCGATTCGTATGGCCGAATAAGCCCATGGGGAATGCCCCGGACATGATGCTGGCCGTCCATTTTGGAATCCAAACACCGGAATCCGTGAACGTGACCGCCGTGGGTCTTGGTGGTATTTGCGAAGCGTGGGCGAACTTTGGGTGGGTTGGAATCTTGGTCGCAGGTGCAGGAATGGGTTTGCTGTTCCGTATTCCCGTTATGCTGTCCAGAGGCGTGAAACCGAACGAGTCGCGTTACCTCCTCTGCCTTCCGTTCGCACCCTTTGCAATGAGTCTGGAACATTGCTTTGGTTCTGCCCTCCACTCGTTGACTTTGTCGATGCTTGTTACCGGAGGAGGATTGTGGCTATACCGCTCCATCACTGAAAGGAGCGGAGCGGTCGGTCCGGGTGTGCCTGTGCTGCCTCATCCTCGGAAGGGCGCATCGTCGTAGCCAATTATGAAGGCGGCAGAGGAGCGGTCTTCTATACTCGTGTGGAGGACGGGGCATTTGGGCGACACGATATGCGCTGTGCCGGCGTTCCGTTTGATTCGACGTTTCTTTCCACATGCAGAACTAGTTCTCCTTTGCGATCAACCCGGCGATGGGAGCGTAGCAGCGACGGAAGTCGTCGGCAGATTCGGAATCTTCGATCGAATCATTACTTATTCGAGCAGGCGACGAGCGCGGACGGCGTGGGACCTTTATTGCGTGGTTCGACGCGAGCTTCCGGAGAGTGTGATTCTGCTCTCCGGGGTCCGAGAAACAACCGAAGGCGTGCACCGCAAGTCGCGGTTTCTGAAGATTTGCGGCGCGCGACGTGTCCATGCGTCTTATTTCCCTGAGTCGCGAACAAGTTGGCGAGGGAATGAACCGGCGCGTCTGATAGAGTTACTGCATCGATATGGCATTGACGGAGAAAAGCCGGGTTATGACGTTCCAAGCGATTTCGATGCTCGGTCCACAATTTTGAAAAAGCTCGCAACTGCCGGTTTGGATGCGGGCAAACCATTCGTCGTTTTTTGTGGAGGTGGCAAAGCGCCGACGCAACGCTGGCCGCTGGAACGCTACGCAGCAGTGCTCGCTGCACTGCCATGGCCCGTGGTGGGTATTGGCGGTACGTTAGACGTGAGCGCCTACCGGGAAAAGGTTGCTCCGATTTGCGCGGGGCTAAGGCTACTGCCGGATCCGCTTAGTTTGGCAGAAGTCTTCGAGTTACTACGAACGGCGGGGGCATACTTCGGTAATGACACCGGACCCATGCACGTGGCGGCAGCGGTGGGTTGCCCTGTCGCCGCCATAATAAGTGGACGCAATGCGCCGGGGATGTGGGATCCAGATGTCGAACCGAGCTTGATTTTTCGTCACCGGACTGATTGCGAAGACTGTTTTCTTCAAGAATGTATCGAGGAGCGACATCGTTGCATGACGGAGATAACCGCTACGCGAGTCACGACGGATTTGCTGCCCCTTCTTACGAACCCTTCCCAAGCTGACGGATTATGCTTCCGCGCCGCCCGCCAAGGGTTGAAATGAGGGTATTGCACGTTATTCCTTCGCTTTCCGTCAGCGAAGGAGGCCCGAGCGCGGCGCTCCGCCTCATTGCCCGAAGCCTGGTTCGCGCTGGCGTTGAGCTTGAGGTAGCTACCACAGACGATGACGGTTGGGGAAGGCGGGCGTTGGGGACACCGGAGACCCCCGTGGAGCAAGATGGCTACAGCGTGCGCTTTTTTCACAAGCAGACGGAATTCTACAAAGTCTCACTTCCTCTTGGGAGATGGCTCTCACAGAGCGCTCGGCAGTACAACCTCATCCATATACACGCCTTGTTTTCCTTCAGCAGCACTTCTGCGGCTTGGACGGCGCGTCGGTTCGGTGTTCCTTATGTCATCAGGCCTTTGGGGGTATTGAATCGATGGGGCTTGGAGAATCGACATCCTCGCTTAAAGCGGCTTTCGATTCGGCTGATTGAGCTCCGCATCCTATGCGGAGCTACGGCGGTTCACTACACGAGTGAGGCAGAACGGCTGCAGGCGGGCGCGATTCATCCAAAAATTGCTGAGCTGCCGTCGTTCATCATTCCGCTACCGATTGAGGCTCCAACGAACGATGCGACTAGCAGTGACTTTTCTCGGCGCTTTCCGCGCGCCGCGGGAAAGCGGATCATCCTTTTTCTTTCACGTATCGACCCAAAGAAAGGAATCGACTTATTGCTTAAGAGCTTCGTCTCTGTGAGCCAGTCTGATCCAAACTTGCTCCTCGTTATTGCTGGGGATGGCAACGCTTCCTACATTGAGTCTTTACAGACCTTAGCGAGAAAGCTCGAGATTTCGGACGGTGTGCTCTGGACTGGACACCTCGGGCCGAGCGACAAGGCTGCGGCTATGGCGGCGGCAACGCTCTTTGTGTTGCCCTCGTATTCCGAAAACTTTGGGATTGCTGCCGCGGAAGCACTGGCGTCTGGGGTTCCCACCATTCTGACTGATGGCGTGGCTTTAGCGGCCGACGCAAGGGAAGCTGGCGCTGCCGTTGTGGTACGACCGGAGGTAGAAGATTTACGCTCAGCAATTGCCCGCGTTCTAGGGGATAAAGCTTTGCGCGATCGGATTGAGTGGGAACGGCAACGGAACTGGCGAGGAAGCTTTACTCTCCAGAAGCCGTTGCCGCATCGCTTGTCGAGCAATATCAGCAAATTCTCTCGAGATCTAAGCGTCGCCGATGATATCCCTTACTGCGTTGGTCCTCACCTTCAATGAGAAGGAGAACATCGTCCGCACGTTGGCGGCCCTTTCGGGAATCGATCGAATAGTCCTGATCGACAGTATTCAGCAGCGACGACACGGTCGACATCGCACGCAGTTTGCGGCCGGACGTTCGAGTCGTGCAGCGAGAGTTCGATACGCATACTCAACAATGGAATTTCGGACTTGGATCAAATCAGGACGCGAGTGGGTGTTAACCCTTGATGCCGATTACGAGCTGTCGCCTGAACTACAGGCCGAGATTGCAGGCTCGAGCCGCCCGTCGGATGTCGTCGGATATTCGGCAGAATTCGAATATCGCATTTTTGGTCATCCACTGCGGGCGTCGAGTTATCCGCCGCGTGTCGTTGTTGTTTAAGGTAGCAAACGCGCGTTATATCGATGACGGGCACACACAGTTGGTGAGGATCGAAGGGGAGCTGGGAAGGCTGGTTGGGAAGATTTATCACGACGATCGGAAGCCTTTGGGCCACTGGATACAGGCCCAGGATCGGTACGCAATCCTGGAGGCGAAACACCTCTCAGAAGTGCAGAAGTCGGAGGGCGGAGGTCAGAACGAACGGTTGAAATTTCAGGATCGGCTGCGGTTGAAGATATTCTTTGCGGCTCCAGCGATGTTTCTCTACCTGCTTTTTGGGAGGGGCCTGATTCTCGATGGCTGGCCAGGGTGGTATTACGTGATGCAGCGGACCATTGCTGAAATGCTGCTTTCTCTCCGGTTGCTGACGGAGCGGGAAGGGCTGGAGGAGGCGGTAGCGGACAACCGACCACCGACCACAGACAAGAAGAACTGACAACGGACGACGGATCCGCCTGAGGCGGACGGCTGAAGCCGTTTATTGGTTATTTGGTGTTGGTTATTGGTGCGGAAGTGAAATTCGGGATCACAGGAAGATTAAGTGCTTCCCGTGACCGCGCGGTTTGGCCTAGGATCACGACCCTCCCTTGAAAATGAGCGAGCAACCAGCCAGTCCCACCACCCCCTTGAGCGAACACCCGGGCCAGTCCAGCAGTCTCCCCGACCGATCACCAGCCGCTCTCAGATCCTTCCGAAATCCAGATCGCGAAACGTGTCGCCGCGCAACGGAAGAGCCGCAGAAGGCGTCGCAGGGTTTCGCCCGTCAGGATTGGGCGCCGACCGCTCTCCTGCTCTTCCTCGATGTGGCGAGCTGGTTCGTGATTTATGGCTTCACCAGCCTGGTGCGCGGAGACGCTTATTATTCCTCGGCCTTTGTCTTCTTCATCATCGATCTGCTCCAGATCACGATCATCGTGATGGCGCTCTTTACGATCGGCGGCTACGACCGCAGCACCGAGACGCGCAGCCTGGTTTACGCGACGGAACATCTCCTCGCCATCATTGCAGCCGGCGTGGTGAGCGCGGCGTTGATTTATTCCGCGGCGAGCTTTGACAGCACGATGAAGCCGAGCCGCGGTGTCGTGCTGGTGAGTTTCATCATTTTCCTGCCGGTCTCGCTGGAATACCGGCGCTGGCTTCGCAGGCCGGGTGGCGGCGACGATCGCGGAGCGCGCTTTCCTGGTGATCGGAAGCGGGGAACTGGCCCGGCGGTTCTATGAGGCTTACAAGGAATCGCCGAACCGGCAGCAGTTGCGGTTCGTGACTCTGAACCCCGATGAAGTCGGTCAGGAGCTGGCTGGGCCGGGAAGTCCGATCCTGAAAGGGGATCTGCATTCGCGGCTGGCGGCGTTTGACCGCATCTACAGCGGGATCATTCTGGCGGAGAAGCCGGGCGCGCTCGATCCGGAGCTGCTCGATCGGCTGGTGCGCACGCAGTTTCAGCGGGCGCGGGTTTACACGCTGGAGTCATTTTACGAATCGCACTGGCGCTATGTGCCGCTCGATGCGGTCGATCCGGTCTGGCCGTTGCAGACCGGTTTCCAATTGGCGCGCAATTCGCCTTATCATTATTTGAAACGGCTTTGCGATCTGCTGGCGGCGTTTATCGGGATGATTGTTTTCGCGCCGGTCTTTCTGGTCGCCGCGGCGCTGGTCTGGCTAACGAGTGGGCGGCCGGTTCTGTATCACCAGGTGCGGGTGGGGCGCGGCGGGCGGCCGTTCATGCTCTCCAAGCTACGGACGATGAAGAATCGCTACGAAGGGGAAGAGGAGATTTACACGCGCAAGGATGATCCGCGCATCACCCCGGTCGGGCGCTGGCTGCGGAAGCTGCGGCTCGATGAGCTGCCGCAGCTTTGGAATGTCTTCAAGGGCGAGATGAGCCTGATCGGTCCGCGCGCGGAGTGGACGAAGTGCGCGGAGCGGTATGAGAAGCAGATTCCGTTTTATCATTTCCGGCACCTGGTGAAGCCGGGGATCACGGGTTGGGCGCAGGTGAATTATCCCTACGGCGAGAGCGACGCGGACGCGATCGAGAAGCTGAAATACGATCTCTATTATATCCGGCGCTATTCGCTGAAGCTGGATGCGATGATCGCGCTGAAGACGGTGCATGTGATGCTCTTCAGCCGCGGGCAGTAGGCCGGGCTGAAAGCATCTACGGTTAATTGTTACTTGTTATTGGTTCATGGGGGGAGCGAACTAGTTCGCGGTTAATGGTGAATGGTTATTCGTTCTTCGGAGATTGCCTGAAGCCCGCTGGGGAGCGCCAGGGCTGCTTGTTTACTGTTCAAGGATGGGGATTTGTGCTGAACTTAACAACAACTAATAACCATTAACTATGAACCAGACCGGACATTAATTCCTTCGAAGATCTTGAGTGCTGGCAGCAGTGTCGGGCGTTGCGCTTGTTTGTGGCGAAAGAGGTGTTGCCTACACTGCCGAAGGAAGAACGTTATCGGCTTGGGGATCAAATGCTCCGTGCTGCTCGCGCCACGACCGCGAATATCGCGGAGGGATATGGGCGGTTTCATTATCTCGACAATGCCAAATTCTGCAGCAACGCACGGGGCTCGTGTCACGAGGTCCTCGACCATTTGATCACAGCACACGATGAGGAGCTTCTTCCCGACGAGTTGTTGCAGAAAGGCAGGGACCTTGTCGCGAGCGCAATCAAGCTCCTGAGCGGTTATATGAATTATCTGAAAAGGGCGGGGTAGCCGCAGGGCGGCTACGGTTATTTGTTAATCGTTATTGGTTCTTGGGAAGACGGGCGAGCTCGGGCTCGCCTTGTTCTTTTCTCCACCAACAACTACGAACCAATAACGATTCACCGGCGGCACACTGCCGCCTCCCATCAACCACGAACCGATAACAAATAACAGCGGCGGCGCGTCTTGCGGGTGAATCGCCGCCCGACTACAACTGAACGAATGTCCGGTAGAGAAACGATTAGCCGCGCATCCCGCGCCGCCGCCGGCTGTTTGCTGGTCGCGGCGCTTTTTTATGCGCCCTGGGATTATGGCGCGACGGGCGCGAATTCGATCCGCGTGCTCGATGGGATCTTGGGCGCGATGTTTCTCTGCTGGCTCTTGAGCGCCGTTGTAGCCGGGGGCGGTGACCCCGGGAGATTTGCACCTCGTCTTGGCAAGACCGGGGTCAGCGCCCCCGGCTACAACGGCGCCTCGTGGTTCTTACTCACGATTAGCGCCCTCATATTGGCGCTCGGTTGGGCGATGGCGTTGAATGCGCACGCGATTTTCGATGGGGATTACGCCATTCTGCTGCCGCTGACTTCTCCGCTGCCCACGGCACCGGGGTCGGCGGATTATGCGTTGAGCGTCGCCTGGATGCGACGCGGGACCGCGCTGCTGCTCGGGATCTGGGTGGTGGCCGACCTGGTGCAGGACGAGAAATGGCTGCTCCGGATCTGCTGGGCGATCGGACTGGCCGGCGGCTCGATCGCGCTCCTCGGCCTGGTGCAAAAGGCGACCGGGGCTGAGGTTCCGCTGTGGAATCGCAGTCCGGGAGAGCAGGCGGTTACCTCGTTTTTTGCGACTTATTATTATCACGGGAACGCCGGGGCCTATTTGAACCTGGCGTTGCCGGCGGTGTTCGGACTGGCTTTCCGTTATGTGACCCGGCCAGCCAACCCGGCGGCGCGCGCGCTTTGGATCACCCTGTCGCTGATCATGATCGTGGCGGTGATCTCGAATACTTCCCGCATGGGACAGTTCATCGGGGTCATGATCGGATTGGTGCTACTCGGCGTGTTCGCGGGGAAATTCATCCGGCGCGTGGGTCATGTCGAAATCAAGACCGTGATCATCGCAATCCTGGTCGGCGCGGCGACGTTGTGGACGATCGTGCGGGTGAGTCATCTCGACCTGTCTCTCCAGCGCTGGGAGAAAATCCAGGCGAGCCTGGCGAGCGACGCGCGCTGGGTGGTGGACGAGGCGGCGATCGGGGCGCTGCCGACGGCGGGGCCGTTTGGGTTTGGTCCGGGGGCGTTCAGTGTCGTTTTTCCGTTCTTTAATCGCCACGACACTTCGCCGGACGGCTGGCTCTATCTGCATAACGATTATCTCCAGACGTTGATGGAGTGGGGATTTGTGGGCGGGACTCTTTGGGCGGGAGTGTTTTTTGGCGGGATGTTCGTCGGGGTGCGTTGCCTAACGGATAAAGAACGGACGAGGAGCTGGTATCCGCGGCAGCGATTGCTCCTGCCGGTGAGCCTGGTCGCGCTCGGCGGGGTGGCGCTTCATGCGATGGTGGATTTTCCGCTTCAGATCGCCTCGATCCAGCTCTACGCGGCGACCTATCTCGGGATTTGCTGGAGGGGCGGACAAGTGGAAAGCTGAAAGCTGAAAGGGGAAAACGAGCAGCGGAAAACGGAAAACGGAAAACTGACAACTGAGCTTCAGCTTTTGGCTTCGGAGCCTGTTCGTTCGTAGGAGCCCTCTCCGATTCCGTAGCCGTGGGCGGCATAGTAGTAGTAGTGACCGGCTCCGCGGCGATTGGGGAGACGATTGAGGATGATGCCGGCGGGACGCGCGCTGGCGGTGCCGAGAAGGGAGACGGCGCGCAGGATGGCGTTGCGCGGGGTTTTGGCCGCGCGCACGACGACCGCGACGGTCTGAACGTGAGGGACCATAAGGAGGGTGTCGCTGACGGCGAGCAAAGGCGCGCTGTCGACCACCACCCGATCGTAAAGGCCGGTCGCCTGCGCGACCAATTCGCCGAAGGAGGTGCCGCTCAGAAGTTCGGCCGGATTGGGGGCGCGCCGGCCGCCGGCGAGGATGGAAAGCTGGCCGCCGGTGCTGGTGGTGAATTTTCCGTCCCCGGCGCTTTTCGAGCCGGTAACATCGACGTCGCGGGCGAGGACCGGCCGGGCGGCTTTCTCGACCGTGGTCTTGCCGATGAGGAAGTCGACGATCCCCTTTATTTCTTTTTCCGGGCCGGAGGTGGAGGCGGCGTCGAGAAAGATCTTATGCAGGTTGGGCCGGCGCAGGTCGCCATCGATGAGCAGGACGCGGTGGCCCTGCTGGGCGAGGGCAAGGGCGTAGTTGGCGCTGGTGAAGCTCTTACCTTCGTTAGGCAGGGCGCTGGTGAAGAGGAAAACTTTTCGTTCCGCTTCGGGGCCGAGGAGGGACAGGCAGGCGCGCAGGTTGCGGAACGATTCCGCGACCGGGCCTTCCGGGGCTTCCGCCACCAGCCGGTAGGTCAGGCGCGAGTCAGGCGGTCCCGCGCGACTGGAGTCGCGGTCTTTCTTTTCCGGGACGGTCTCGGGCACGGCGGAAAGGACCGGGAGACCGAGGAAATTCTCGGCCTGGTCGACTGTCTTGAGCGAGCGGTCGAGGGTGTCGGCGCCGTAAACGAAGGCGAGGCCGGCGGCGAGACCGCCGAGGAGGCCGAGGATGATTGCCTTGCTCGGGTTGGGACTGGCCGGTCCGTAGGGGAGGTTGGCGTGCTCGGCGATGCTGACGGCGTTGGTTTTGACGTCCTTGGTGAGATTGGTTTCCTTGATCTGGCGGAGCACGCTTTCGTAAAGGGCGCGATCGGTTTCGGCCTGGCGCGCCAGTTCCTGGTAACCGATGGCGGCTTTGTTGAGCGCGAGCGCGGCCTGCTCCTGATCGGAGGCCGCGGAACCGAGACTCGACTCGGCGGCACGTGCCTGGGCGAGCACGTTGCGCAGGACCGCGGGCTGACTGAGGACGGCGCGCTTTAATGCCTCCTGCGCCTCGGTCAGCGCAGCCTGGGCGGCCATCATTTTCGGATGCTTCGACTTGTAGCGCTGGGCGAGGCTGGCGACGGCGGATTCGAGTTGCGCGACATCCCGCCGGCGATCGACGACCACGGGCGCGGCCGCAATGCTTGGGATGGAGAGGAGCGCTTCAACGTTGCCTTCCAGTTGCTCAATTTGACCCAGCTCGCTTTCGAGCCGGACCCGGTCGGCCTTGGCGGAAGTGACCTTGCTCGATAACTCCTGCAACTTGTCCTCGACGAGACCGCCGCGTCCGCCCCCGCCGCCCGCGCCGGCCTGCGAACCGGTGGCCGCCGCGCCGCCGCCAAGCTGGAGGGCATCGGGAGTTTTGGCCTTGTATTCCGCGACGGCGGCTTCGCTCTTCTGCAGGTTGAGCTTGAGGCGTTCTTCCTCTTCCATGAGGTAACGCAGACTTTCCTGGCTGAAGGTCGAGCGGCGCTCGATCGACATGCGGATGTATTCGCGGCCGACCGCTTCGGCGAGACGCTGCGCCATGGCCGGGTCGCGATTGGTCACGTAGAGATCGATGAGGCGGGTGCCGCGCCGGATGACCGGCTTGACCATGGAGGAAAGCGCGCCGCCGAGGCCATCCTCCATCGGGGTAAAGGCCCGGTCGCGCGCGAGGATGTCGTCGGGGATCGGGGCTCCCTTTTTCGGCAAAGGCTTCGGAGTGGCGGTGGAAAGTTTCTCGTCCGACACCGCCTGCCCGAGCAGGGCGCGTCCGCCGTCCTCGGCCAAACCTTCCGCGCGCACGACGCGGGCCATGAGGTTTCGATTGGTCAGGTTCTGCTCGATCGTGCGCAAAGCTTCCTGGCTGGCGAGGAACATCGAGCGCATGCGGGAAGAGGAGGCTTCGCCGGAAATCATGGTCGGTTCCTGGAAATCGACCTCGAGCACGGCGTGGCTCTGGTAGAGCTTGGGCGTGCGCGCGAGATAGCCGAGGGAAAGGAAAAGCCCGGCCACCACGCAAAGAACCACGACCCAGAGCCGCTCCAGGATGGCGTGCCAGAAATGCCGGAAATCGAAACCGCTGCGAGCCGCCGTCATGCCATCGGGCATGGTCGCAGGAACGGGCGCAGGCATGGTGGGAGGATTGGTCATTGGTTGAAAATCATTGGGCGGAGAAAGGCTGGTCGGGGCAGGATCTCTGCCGCCGGGGAAGGAGCGGAACGGCGCAACAGTACATCAAAAAATGCTTTCCCCAACCGTGACCGTATCGCCCGGCGCGACGTTGAAGTTGCCGCCTTCGCCCTTGGCCAGGCGCTTGCCGTTTACTTTCAAAATCTGGTCGTTCCCGCCTTCGCGTCGGCGGCGGACGCTGATCCGGTCGGGCGCGGCGATCCGGGTGTAACCGCCGGCCATGGCGATTGCCTCGAGGAGATCGATTCCGCCGGGGTTGCCCTCGGGCATTTCATAACTGCCGGGGCGATTCACCTGGCCGAGGACGGTGAAACGGCGCCGGGCGTAGCCGACGAGGGTCACGTTCACCTTTGGGTTTACGAGATAATCGCGGCCGTAGAGCTCGGTCAGGCGAGCGGCCGCCTGGGTTAAAGTGAGGCCACCGAGACGAACGGAGCCGAGCAAGGGAAGGCTGAGGTTGCCCTCGGCGTTGAGCCGGCCGTTGGTGCGCAGATCCTCCTCGCCGAAAACCTCGACCGCGACCTGGTCGTTGGCGCTTAGTTGGTAACCGGTGGGCGCACTGATGGACTCGGGACCGCTGGGTGCGACGGCCGCGGGCGCGGTCAGCGGCGGTGCGGCAGGCTGGGTGACGGCGGGTTGCCGCGGGGAGTCGAAGACGTTGGACTGGCCTAACGAGAGCTGGGCGAAGGCGAAGAAGGCGACGAACGGGAGGAGCGCCATGTAGCGGCGGTCTATGACCGCCGATCCCATGCCGTGGCAAATCGCCGGGCGGGCCAGGTGAGCGCGGGCGCGAACGCTAGAAGGTGAGAGAGGTCCGCAGACCGTACTGGTTGTCATAAAAACTGAAGGTGCTGAAGGTGCTCTGATCCTCGCGGTAGAAATAGTAAATGCCCGCCGTCCAGAAACTGGTGAGAGTAAAATCGAGCGAGGCCTGAAGGAAATAATAGTCGTCGCTCCGGAGCGAGGAAAGTCCGCTGATGGTGCTGAAGTATTCGGAGTTTTCGTAGCCGACGGTGAGGCCGAAAAAGATCTTCTGGAGAAAGCGCTGCCGGGCGGAAGCGGTCACGCTGGTGGAATGGAAATCCTGCCCGGCCAGAGTCGCGGAGTTCTGGGTGCGCCGGGAGAAACTGAGGGAAATGCTGGTGCCATCGAACGGCTGATAGAAGAGACTGCCATCGAAGACCGGCGACCCGTTGTCCTGCTCGCCACCGCCTGTGACCTGGCGAAATTCGAGGCCAGCGGTAACCGACGCGCTCACCTTGCCGGTGAGTTCATAGGAAGCGCGGGCGTTTATCTGCTGGAAGGTCTGGTCCTGGCTGGGCGAGCCGACACTATTATACCCGCCGGCGAAGCCGAGACCGATCGAGAGCTTCGGGCTGTAAGTGTAGTTGAAATAGATGTTCCCGGAGAGGACCGACGAGCTGATCAGCGTCTCGTACTCGTTCACGCTGTAACCGATGCCGCCGGTGAGAAACGTCTTGCCGGTGAGCGAGTAGTTCGCGTTGAGCCGGGTCGAGTAGACGTTCAGGCGCGTGCGCCCGGCGACGTCGAGGTTGGTCCGGGTGAAACTCCCGCCAGTGCCCGTGTCGGCGTTCAGGCCCGTGCCATCGAGAATCTGGACATCCTGCATCAGGTTTAGAGTGAGGAGGGGGAAGCGGTATTGCCCGTTCAGGGCGATGATGTGCTGGAGCGCGTTGTTCTCGGATTTATTGAGGAAAATGAAGGCGTTAGGCGCGTAGGTCAGCGCAATATAATTCCCATCGAGCTGACCGTATCCGAGATCGATCGTCGGCTCGATCGTGGTGTAAAGGTCGCCCTCCCGGTTGGTCTGGCTCAGGTTGACGTTGTCGTCGTAGACCGTGCGCAGCGCGAGCGTGACCTGGTAGCGAAGCTTGCGCGGGGTGGCGGATTCCGCCTCGCCCTCGACCCCCTCGATGCCTTCGAGCGCGGGTTGCGGCAGGTCGGGTTCGACGGTTGTTTCGGCGTCGATGCCTTCCACGCCGCTGCTTTCTTCCACCACCTCAGGGACTGGAGCCGGACTTGCTTCGGCCGGGGAATTTTCCAGCGCGAAGGCGCCCTGAAGAGCGAAATTCCCGGCGAGGACGAGCGTCATGATCCGAAGGTTCACGCCGCTACTTTTCCGTCGCCAGAAGGTCGTGACGCGGTTGCCGGCGGGAAAATTCACGGCGGGAGAATGGGGAAGAAACGTTCATCATGGAAGAACTTTGTTGGCGCACCCGTGACCTCGTCTCGCAACCGAGTTTCCAGCGCCGCTGCAATTCCCTATTCCCGGCCGCACCCTGAGAGAGCGATGCCGAAAAGCAAACCAGCCAGAGCCGGGCGCAAGCTCATAGTTCGCGGCAAACGCCGCGCCGGCAGGTGGGATGACTGTGCAGATACTGCCGGGCCTTTCGCGGCGAAAGGTAACGAGTGTGGCAGTCGCGCGGGCCCCCACACCGGCAGCAGATCGGGACTTTGCGGCGATGCCGCGACCGGCGGCGGTGATCCGCTTCATCGGTGTCATTGGCGGCCGCGTAAACTTCGTCGGCCTCGCCCTGGATGTCGGCCTTGAGATCGGGCCGCATTTGCGTCGCCGCCTCGATATAGGGCGCCGCTTCTTTTTTCGGCACGGTCACGAGCACCGCGGTGACGGCATCGAGGAAAATATCGGCATCGGCTTGCCCGACATCTTTCTCGCCGCTGGCCGCGATGGCCTTGGTGATCTCTTCCGAAGGCGCGGCCAGGAGCCAGCTGGTGACGGAGAGAAACAGGAGCGCGGAACAACCAAGAAGAAGGGCTGCAAGCCAGGTTCTGGGAGAATTAGATTTCATTGTTTTGCACAGGAATTGCGCGCGATTATAGGACCCGGCCTGCTTTAGGCAAGAGATGTTTTTTCCGCCTTCCGGGCCTGCGCCTCACCGCTGCCAGGGCTGGAAACCAAACCCGAGACTCTTCTGCAGGCGAAAGAGGCGTTTTTCCACCCGCAAAATGCGGCGCACTTCCGCCTGCGCCGCGGCATCGGACTGAGCCGCGGCCCGCGGGGCGGGGTCGCTCGAGGGAAACTCCGCGAAATAGCCGGCGTCCATATTCACCGGCGCGCCGCCCCCCGTCGGCTTGAAGTTAACTCTGCCTCGCACCACCAGGGCGCGGGTTCGGTCGCCGTTGACCTCCAGTTTGAAAGTGCGCAGGTCGAAGGCGGTGAGATCGCCCGCCGGCGTCTGGATGAAGATGCGCGAGCGCCGCTGCGCCTGGCCGACCGCGACCACGAGAGTTCCGCGGCGCAGCCGGATCGATCCTTCCCGGGCCTTCATCGGCCCGATCGTTTCATCGCCGTCGCGGGCGAAACGCAGACGGGTGATTTCGATTTCGGTATCGCCCGCCAGCTCCACGAGGATGCCCGGCAGGAGCATGAGATCGAGGCGGCTCCCGGGCGCGGTCGCGATCTTCGTCCCGGGCAGGAGCCAATCGTCCGTCGTTAGGCGGCGCGATTGGCCCTGGGAGGTGCCCTCGGCCGGGCCCTCCAGCGCGAGGACCGCGCTCGAGACTTCGCGCTGGAAATGCGGGCCGCAGGAACTGAAGAAAAGAAGAGCGAAAAGGCAAAGCGTCGCCGTCTTCATCGGCGCGAGGATGCGACGCAGTGGGTTGTTGGAGCGCTTCACTTGGGCTGGCAAAATTTTTTTCCGGGGCGGCGCACCCATTCTGCAAGCCGGCGGCTGATCTGCAAGAGCGATGCTAGGATAGGGGATGAAGTTTTGGCCTTTGCTCGTCCTCTTCCTGCCGATCCTCAGCCTGGCGGCGGAAACTTCCGCCCCAAAATTCGATGCCCGCGCGGCCGAGCGTTTCGCCCGGCTCGCGCTCGATTGCGTGCAAAAGGAATATCCCAACAAGATCAGCCACGTCCTGGAGAGCGACGCCGATGTCGCGGCACCGCGAAAACTGACGCCGGCGTTTTGCGGCTGCTACGACTGGCATTCCTCAGTCCATGGGCACTGGCTGCTGGCGCGGCTGGCCCGCACGTTCCCGGAGGCGGCCTTTGCGAAGGAAGCGCGCGCCGCGCTGGAGCGGAGCCTAACGAGTGGGAATATCAAAGCGGAAGTCGCCTACCTGGAAGGGAAAGGCCGGGCCAGTTTTGAGCGGCCTTACGGGCTCGCCTGGCTGCTCCAGCTCGCGGCCGAGCTGCGGGAGTGGGACGACCCGCTGGCGCGCGAACTCGCGAACAACCTCCGCCCGCTGGAGACGGCGGCGCTGAAGCGATTGTCGACCTGGCTGCCGAAGCTTTCTCATCCGGTCCGGGTCGGGGAACACAGCCAGACCGCCTTCGCGCTTGGGCTGATGCTCGATTACGCGCGGGTGAGCGGCGACGAAGGCTTTGCCAAACTGGCGGCGGACTCGGCGAAGAAGTTTTACCTTGGCGACAAGAATTGTCCGCTCGCCTACGAACCGTCGGGCGAAGATTTTCTTTCGCCCTGCCTGGGCGAAGCGGACGTGATGCGGCGGGTGCTCGCGCCGGACGAGTTTGCAAAATGGCTGACGGATTTCATGCCCCAGATTCCGCGCGACGCGAAAGCAGATTGGCTCGCGGTGGCGGTCTCGCCCGACCCGAGCGACCCGAAATTGGCCCATCTCGATGGCTTGAACCTGAGCCGGGCCTGGATGCTGGAGGGGATCGGCTCGGCGCTCCCGCCTGACGATCCGCGCCGGGCCGCCCTGTCTGCCGCAGCCGGGGCGCATCGGCAGGCCGGCCTGGCGGCGGTAACGGGTGCGCACTACGAAGGCGGGCACTGGCTCGGGAGCTTCGCGGTTTATCTGACCACGCGGCGCGGGATCGAGCCGGAAAAGAGGGCGACTCGTTAGGCGAGGAGGTTGCTGCGCCCGGCCGTTTGTGCCAGTTCTAGAAATCATGTCTGGCTTCGGAAGAACCCTTCTCGCATGCCTCGCGATCTGTTTCGCTTTTGGCGCGGTCTCCGGTCACGCCAGGGAGATCCAGCCCGGGCCGAAGCCCGCCCCGCCGCCGGCGGCGGTCGAATCGTGGGCGGTCTTGATGCAGATGATGGACCGCCTTCGCAGCGCGGTGGCGCAGAAAGACCTGACTCTGATCCATCTCGAAGACCCGGTTGCGAGCGCGGCCGTCTCCACGCTGCTTAAGCCCTTGGTCAAAGCCTGGACGCCTAACGCCGCCGCGCAAAAAAGCGCCTGGATGAAGTTCGTGCAGGACATCGCGGCGCTGCACACCGCGGCCGATGCCGCGCAGGCGGAAGAATGCGCCGTTATTTTCAAGCGCGTCGACGATGAATTTCGAAAAGCTTCAGGCGGAGGCGGACCCGGCGGTGCTGAAGGCGGCGCGTCAGCACGCGGAAAGCTACACCTGTCCGATGCATGCCGACGTGATCGGCGCGAGGGAAGACACCTGCGCGCAATGCGGAATGGAACTCGACCAGCTCGTGGTCCTGGTTCCCTCCCAGGCCGCGTCGCAACACGCCGTCCACGCCACCATCACGACGGACGCGCCCCTCGAGGCAGGGAAACCGGCGCAGGCGATCCTGCATCTGCGCCGGGCCGACGACGAGCCGGTCACGCCCGCGGAACTGATCGAGACCCACACGCGCAAGATCCATCTCCTCGTCGTGGATGGCAGCCTGACGGATTATCACCACGAGCATCCGCAGCCGACCGACACGCCCGGGGATTACGCCTTCAGTTTTACCCCGGTCAAACCGGGCCCGTATCTGGCCTGGGCCGATTTGCGGCCGCTGCCGATGGGCCTGCAGGAATACGAGAAGACGATCATTGCCGGTGTGGGAACTTCAGATCCGGTCGCGAACAAGGAACCGCGTTTCAAGGGCAAGGCGGGCGGGTTGCACTTCGAGCTGATCCTGGCCCGGCCGCAAATCAAAGCCGGCGAGCCGGTCCTGGCGAAACTCCGGGTCACCAAACCGGACGGGAGCGGATTCGGTCAGTTGGAACCGGTGATGGAGGCCTTCGCGCATCTGGTTGGTTTTAACGAAGACAGGGAAACCGTGCTCCACATGCACCCGATCGGCGCGCCGATCCGGAATGAGAACGAGCGCGGCGGGCCGGAGCTGGATTTCAAGATCTACGCGACCAAGCCTGGATTCGTGAGGCTATTCGCGCAGGTGCAGGTGGGCGGGCGGCAGGTTTTTGTGCCTTTTCATCTCGAGGTGCTGCCGCACTGAGCGGAAGCAAGGAAGATGGCAGCGCGTACGGGGATCGAACCCGTGCACCAGCCTTGAGAGGGCTGTGTCCTAACCACTAGACGAACGCGCCGTTTGCGACGGCCATTTTAGTCGTGCTCCGGCGTCGCGGCAACCGGCCGATTTTTCCCCAAGTCAAGGCCGCACAGTCTCGCCGGCGCGGGCCTGCACCGGCGTGGGCAGGGCCGTCACCGCGCCGCGGCTCGCTTTCGCCAGGGCAGCGGCCTCGGCCGCATCGGTCTCGTGCCGGACGCGCGGCTGGAGGAGGGTCAGCTTGCGGGTGGCTTCCTGGGCGACGAGATATTCTTTCAAGGCCGGGGTTTCGGCGCGGGCGCGCAGTTTCCCGAAATAGCGTTCGTAGTAATCCTTCAGGAGATGGCGCCGCTCGAGATCGGTCGGGGCGCGGAGGGCGGCGGCCTTGCGCGCGCGCAGGTCTTCATCGTTCCGGATGCGCGCTTCGAGCGCGACCATCTGCACATGCAGCCGGTATTCGTCGGCTTTTTTGCCGAGGGAGGTCGATTTGAAATACGAATTCAGTTTTTCGATCTCGGGCGCGTCGGGAGTTTTTGGAAGCGAGAGAGGAGGGGGCAAAATGTTCGCCGGAATGAGCGAAGGCGGCTCCACCGGGGCGGTGGCGGACGGTGAAGGCGCGGCGGCTGCGGCGGCCGTTTCCGCATTTGCAGCCTGGACGGAGGTGTCGGCCGGCGCCGGCGTTTGCGCGAACGCCGCTACCGCCAACAAACAAAACGAGGCCAGGCAAAAACGAAAAAGAATGATCATCGGCGGAGCAGCCCGTCGCTGCGGGGAGACCATAAGATGTTCCCCGCCGATGAGGCAACTTCTTATCTAATCACAACGGCTTTGCTCGCCATCCCGCCGGCGCTGCTTTTGACCGTGACGTTCACCGGATTAGTCGGCCAGGTGAATTTTCCGACATATCGGCTGCCCTTCTTCGTCAGCGTTCCAATCAGCGCGTCGGTCGAGGTGACGTAAGCGGTGAGGGTGGCGTCGCTCGCCGTCGTCGTCGCGGCGATCTGTAATTTCTTGCGTGCGGTCTGATAGGTCGCCTGCGTCACCGCCACGGTATCGGTCATGGCGGCCGCGCCGGAGCGTTCGACGAGGGTGAAGTTCGTGCTTCCGAACGAAGCCTGTTTCACTCCCGCGGCCCACAAGCCGCCGGCGGAATCCTTCGTGATGTCGTGCAGGATATGCCACCCGGTGGTGAACCCGGGCATATTCTCGCTGCTCACCTGAGTCCAGGCCGCGCCATCCCAATGCACGACGAAGGTGCTCAAGCCCTGGGCGGAGGTTTCCCATTGGCCGACGGCGTAGGCATCGTTAGGCGCGAGTGACACGACATGGTTGAGCGGATTAACGCCCCACGGGCTCGGATTCGGCGGGACGAAAACGGACCAGCTCGTGCCGTCCCAACGCATCGTGAGCGCTTTCCCCATGACGGTGAAACTCGGCTTGTCATATTCCCCCACGGCCCAGATGTCGTTCGGCCCGGAGGCGGCGATGCCCGACAGCAACCCGTCTCCCGTTGGTCCATCGGGCGATGGGATGATGCTCCATTTCGCGCCGTCCCAATGCTGGATCAGGGTGTGCTGGTCATCTCCGACGAGGTAGTATCCGGCGGCCCAGACGTCGTTAGGCGCGAGCGCCACGACGCTGTTTAAAGCCTGGGTGTAGAAGCTGCCGCTCGGGGTGGCCTTGTTTGGGCTCGGCACCTGGATCCATTCCGTGCCGTTCCAATGCATCGTCAGGGTCCAGAAGCCGCCTTCCAGGGAATCCATCGAGCCGACCGCCCAGATATCGCTGCTGGAAGTGCTCGCCAGGTCCTCAAGGTTATTCGACACGCCGACGGAACCGCGATTCACGATCGGAGGCATCTCGACTTCCGACCATTGGCTGCCGTCCCAACGCAGGCTGTAGGCGTCGCCGTGCCCGCCGATCGCCCAGACGTTATTCGAGGCGATGGCAGTGACTTTTTTCAACTGGTCGGTGTAGGGCTGGGCCGGATTGGGAGTGGGCGTGATCGTCCACGCGGTCCCGTCCCAATGCATCGCGAGATTAAGAAAAGCGCCGGAGACGTGATACCCGACCGCCCAGACATCGTCGGGCGAGAGCGCGGCGATGCCCTTGAGGTAATCATGGGAGCCGAGGTTCGGAGTCTCGACGATGTTGAACGCAGGCGGCGTTTGCGCGCCGGCGGAGAAGAGGGGCTGGACCGCGAAAGCGGCAGCCAGGAGAAGGCATTGGGGCAATTTTCTCATGACGGTGAAATTTTAGGTAAAATCACCGCCCCGTGCCAAAAACTGAATAGTAACGACGGTGTTACCTGAACATCGGGTGTCGCCCGCGCTTTGGATTTGCCGGCCCGGCGGAAGTATCGGGGTGACAGGATTCGAACCTGCGACCTCCTGGTCCCAAACCAGGCGCTCTACCAAGCTAAGCTACACCCCGGGAATGCGCTGCCCTTATAACACGCGACGTGGCGCGGCGCATCCGAACTTTTGCGCAATTGCGCCGCAGGTTGAGCGCAGCCAGAGTCTCGATCCGACTGCCGCCAGGGTGAAAACCGCTTGCCTTGAAAGCGCTTCATGGCGAAGCTGCGGCTTCTTTCTCGGCGGACTCCCGCTCTTCTCCGTTATGTTCAAGAACGAAAAATTTAACATCGCTATTTTCACGATCCTCGTCGTGCTCCAGGCGCTCGGCGTCGCCGCGGTCTGGACCCGGTTTCAACTTTTCTACCTGCCGATCATGTTCGGCGTCTACTTGTGGATCGGTCTGGGGACCACGCTTTATCTTCATCGCTATCTCACCCATCGCGGGTTTGAGATGCCGGGCTGGTTGAAATTTATCTTCGCCACCGGTTCGGCGGTTGGTCTCTCGGGCGACCCCGTCACCTGGGTGGGCGACCATCGTTATCACCACCTGAAATCCGATACCGAGGAAGACATCCACAGCCCGCGGCACGGCTTCCCCTACGCCCACATGATGTGGCTCATCCGCAAGCCGCCCTCCTTCCGCGAGCGCTCGCTCCGTTATGCGGCCGACGTCCGCAAAATCTGGTACTGCAAACTGTGGGAGAACTCCGCGCTCTACGTCATCCCGCACCTCCTCGTCGCCGCCATCCTCTACTTCACCCTCGGGCTCGCCGGCATGCTCTGGTGTCTCTATGTGCCGATGCTTTTCGTCTACAACTGCACCTGGGCGGTGAACTCGATTTGCCACATGAAGCAGTTCGGTTACCGCACGTTTGAAACGTCGGACGAAAGCAAAAATAATTTCTGGGTCGGCCTCGGCGCGCTCGGCGAAGGCTACCACAACAATCACCACGCCAAGCCGCGCTGCGCGGCGCACGGGTTGAAGTGGTGGGAATTTGATCTCACCCGCTACACCATCTGGACCCTGGAAAAACTGCACCTCGCCTGGAACGTCGTCTGGCCCGAGCCGGAAAAGGAACTGAAGACCGAAGAGGAAGAAGTCTCCGCCGACGAAGCCGGCACCATGCTGATCAGCAGTGCCGATCCGAAATCGGTCTAGACGTTTCGCTCTGCGAATCGTCTAGCGGGCCGCTTTCGGCTCGTAGTTCAGATTTGGCGAAAGCCACCGTTCTACCTCGCCTAACGGTATGCTTTTGCGCGCGGCGTAGTCCATGGCCTGGTCGCGCTCGATTTTGCCGACGGCAAAATAGCGCGCGTCCGGATGCGAAAAGTAGAGCCCGCTCACGCTCGCGCCCGGATGCATGGCAAAAGATTCGGTCAGCGAGATCCCTGTGTTCTTCTCGGCCTCGAGTTGGGCAAAAAGAGTTCCTTTCTCGACGTGATCGGGGGAGGCGGGATAGCCCGGGGCCGGGCGAATGCCGCGATAGCGTTCCCGAATCAGATCCTCTTTCGTTAGGGTCTCCTCCGCGCCGAAGCCCCACGCTTTACGCGCCTCTTCGTGCAGGTACTCCGCAAAAGCTTCCGCCAGCCGGTCGGCCAGCGCTTTGGTCATGATCGCGTTGTAGTCGTCGTGATCGGCCTGGAATTGTTTTCGCCAGCTCGTCCGCCCCGATCCCGGCCGTGACCGCGAACCCGCCGAGATAGTCGCGTTTCCCGGAACTTTTCGGTGCCACGAGATCGGCCAGGCAATAGTTCGACTGGCCCGCCGGCTTCTGCATTTGCTGACGCAGGAAATGGAACCGGGCCACGACCTCGTCGCGTTTCTCGTCGCGATAAATCTCGACATCGTCGCCTAACGAGTTGGCCGGCCAGAAGCCAAAAACCCCGCGCGCGGTGAGCAGTTTTTCCGAGACGATCCGCTGCAGAAGCTGCTGGGCGTCGGCGAAAAGTTCCTGCGCCTGTTTCCCGACCACTTCATCGTCGAAGATCGCCGGGTACCGCCCGCGCAGTTCCCAGGTGTGAAAGAAGGGCGACCAGTCGATGTATTCCACCAGCGTCTCGAGCGCGGCCGGCGAGACGGCGCGCAATCCTAAAAACTCCGGCACCGGCGGGTCGTAACTGCTCCAGTCGATCGGGATCCGATTCGCTTGCGCCTGCTCGAGCGTGAGCATCTTCTTCTCGCGCGTCCGCGCGGAATGTTCGTTGCGCAGGCGTTCGTAATCCGCCTTGCGTGGTCGCGTCGAATTTCACTTTCGCGTCCGGATTCAGGAGCGCGCTCACCACCCCGACCGCGCGCGAGGCGTCGAGTACGTGCACCACGCTTTCCTTGTAATGCTGCTCAATCTTGACCGCGGTATGCGCGCGGCTGGTGGTCGCACCGCCGATCAAAAGCGGAAGGCGAAATTGCTGCCGCTCCATTTCCTGCGCGACGTGCACCATTTCGTCGAGCGACGGCGTGATCAATCCGCTCAGGCCGATGATGTCGGCTTTTCTTTCGCGCGCGGTCTCGAGGATTTTTTCCGCCGGCACCATCACGCCGAGATCGATCACCTCGTAGTTGTTACATTGCAGGACGACGCCGACGATGTTCTTGCCGATGTCGTGCACGTCGCCTTTGACCGTCGCCATCACGATCCGGCCCTGCGGTTTGGAATCGGCCTGTTTCTCCGCTTCCATGAACGGCATCAGGTAGGCGACCGCTTTTTTCATCACCCGCGCGCTTTTCACCACCTGCGGGAGAAACATTTTCCCGGAGCCGAAAAGATCGCCGACCACGCTCATGCCGGCCATGAGCGGACCTTCGATGACATCGAGCGGACGGGTGGCTTTTTGCCGCGCTTCCTCCGTGTCGGCGTCGATGTGTTCGACGATGCCTTTCACGAGCGCGTGGGAGAGCCTTTCTTCGACCGGCGCGCTGCGCCAGGCCTCGTCTTTTGCGGAGACTTTTCCCTTCGATTTGACTCGCTCCGCGTAATCCACGAGGCGCTCGGTCGCGTCGGGGCGGCGATTGAAAAGCACATCTTCCACCAGTTCGAGCAGGGAGGGCTCAATCTCTTCGTAAACCGCGAGCTGACCGGCGTTGACGATCGCCATGTCGAGCCCGGCCCGGATGGCGTGATAGAGAAAGGCCGAGTGCATCGCCTCGCGCACGGTGTTGTTGCCGCGGAAGGAAAAGGAAATGTTGCTCACCCCGCCGCTCACCCGCGCGCCGGGCAGGTTGGCTTTGATCCAGCGCGTCGCCTCGATGAATGCGATCGCGTAATTGTTATGCTCCTCGATCCCGGTCGCGATCGTCAGGATATTCGGATCGAAAATAATGTCGTTAGGCGGAAAACCGATCTGTTCCGTCAGGAGCCGGTAGGCGCGGGCGCAGATTTCGGTTTTCCGCGCCACCGTGTCGGCCTGTCCTTTTTCGTCAAAGGCCATGACGATGACCGCCGCGCCGTAACGCCTAACGAGCCGGGCCTGGCGGAGAAATTCCTCCTCCCCCGCCTTGAGCGAGATGGAGTTGACCACGCCTTTGCCCTGGACGCATTTCAAGCCGGCCTCGATCACGCTCCATTTCGAGGAGTCGATCATGATCGGGATGCGCGAGATGTCGGGCTCGCTCCCGATGAGCCGGAGGAAGCGGGTCATGGCCGCTTCGGAGTCGATCATTCCTTCGTCCATGTTGACGTCGAGAATGTTGGCGCCGCCTTCGACCTGCTGCCGCGCGACCACGAGCGCGCCTTCGAAATCGTCGGCCAGGATCAGCTTCGAGAATTTCGGCGAGCCGGTGATGTTCGTCCGCTCGCCCACCACGACGAAGCCGAAGTCGTGCGTGACATCGAGCGCTTCGAGGCCGGAAAGATGAAGGACCTCGCTGCCGTCTTTACCTTGCGTCATCGGGAAGCGGCCGCGGTAAGTTCCTCGTCGTTAGGCGCGTCGGCGGTCGCGGTCGGGAGGAGGCGCGGCGGAAATTCCCGCACCGCCGCGGCGATGGCGCGGATGTGATCGGGCGTTGTGCCGCAACAACCGCCGACCAGGTTGAGCCAGCCGTTCTTCGCCCAATCGCGCAACTGCGGCGCCATCGATTCCGGCGTCTCGGGAAAACCTGTCACCGACAACGGATCGGGCAGCCCGGCGTTCGGATACGCGCTCGTGAAACAGGGCGCGAGGCGCGCCATTTCCTCGACGTGTGGTCGCATCTCGGCCGGGCCGAGGGCGCAGTTCAAGCCGACGACGAGTGGGTCGGCGTGGAGAATGGAAGTGAGAAATGCGCCGACGGTTTGCCCGGTCAAGGTGCGGCCGGAAAGATCCGTGATCGTGCCCGAGATCAGCACCGGCAACTTTTTGCCCAACTCCTCGAACGCTTCCGAGATGGCGAAGATGGCGGCCTTGGCATTGAGCGTGTCGAAAATCGTCTCGACCAAAAGAACATCGACTCCGCCTTCAATCAGGGCGCGCGCTTGCTCGCCGTAGGCGCGGCGGAGTTGATCGAAAGTGACGGCGCGGAAACTCGGGTCGTTCACATCCGGCGAGAGGGAACCGGTGACGGGGAGGGGACCGAGCGCGCCGGCGACGAAACGCGGCGAGCCCGTCTTGCTCGCGACTCGATCGGCTGCGGTGCGCGCGATTTTCGCGGCGGCGACATTCATCTCATGCGCGAGTGCGACGAGCTCGGGATCGTTGATCACGCGCTCAAAAAAAACTTCGTCCTTGCGTCCGCTTTCCGACTCACCGGCAAAAAGAAAATCGTGCTGGCCGATCGTGGTGGCGCTGAAAGTGTTTGTCTCGATCACATCCGCGCCGGCTTCGAGATACTGTGTGTGGATTTCTTCGATGACCGCCGGGTTGGTAAGCTGAAGCAGCTCCAGGTTCCCTTTCAGGCTCTTCGCGGGGTGTTGGGCGAAGCGGTCGCCGCGGAATTGTTCCTCTGAAAATTTATGCTGCTGCACCATTGTGCCCATCGCGCCGTCGAGGATGACGATGCGTTGGCGGAGGAGCGCGGCGAGCGGATGATTGGAAAGGGCGGTCACGTCGAAGCGACAATTAACGATAGTCGCCCCTCATCGGCAACTAACAAATTGACGTATCATGATGCGTCAATGCGTCAATGCGTATGCGTCAATGCGTTGATCGCGGGCTCTTCCGGCGCGAGGCGCCGATTGCGTTCTAGCGATAGCTGGGCAGAAACGATGCGCCCCCGCCCGCGCGCGCCACTGCCGCCTGCCGCCGATACACCCCGGCGCCATAACGATAATCGACGATCGCCTCCGCGATCTTGTCCGCCAGCTTCTCTCGATAGGAGGCGCTGGCCGCGTCCCGCGCCTCCGAGCGATTGCTCAGGTATCCGCATTCCACCAGCACGGAGGGATAACGGGCGTTGCGCAGGACCCGGAAACGGGCCGGATGCACCCCGCGGTTCACCGTCCCGGGCAGAGTGGCGATGTTCCGCTCGATCGCTGCGGCCAGGTGGAACGCGTAGGGCGAGTGATAATAGGTCTCGACCCCCTCCACCGCGCGTCGGCGGGAATCGTTGAAATGGATGCTGACGAAGATCGAGTTCGGCTGCCGGTTGCCGAGCGCGACGCGGTTGTCGAGCGGAATGAAAACATCGTTTGAGCGGGTGAGGACAGTTTTGAGCTGCGACTCGCGCAGCTTGCGATCGACGCGCAGGGCAACGTCGAGCGCGACCGCTTTTTCCGGCGGTCCATGCCGGCGCCAGACGCCGCTGTCCTTGCCGCCGTGACCAGGGTCGACGACGACGGTGCTGAAAGTCTGGCTGGTATTGGTGGCGACCGTGGCGCAGCCGCCCAGGAGGAAAGTGGCCGCCAGGCAAAGCGCGGCGATGGAGCTTGGCAAACGCTTCATAGAAATATCTAAAGCGATTCGTGTGCCGAGCAATAGAAAGCGGGAAAAGTTCCGCAAATCGCACCGAAATCGCTTGTGTTTTCCGCGCTCTGACCGGATGGCTACCCATCGATCTATGCGCAATTCTTTGACGATTATTTTACTGCTTTGCGGGCTCGTTTTGAGCGGGTGCAAGAAGGAAAACAAGACCACCAAAGCCAAGGCGGCGAGTCCGACCCCGGCGCCGACCGTCGCCGCCGCGGCGGCACCGACGCCTACCCCGGCCCCGAGCGTTCCGGCGATTGACCAGTCCTCCGAGGTGGTCGTTTTCGGCTATCACCGCTTTGAGAAAAAGGTGCGGCGTCCCGACACCGAGATCACCCCCGAGGCCTTCGAGGCCCAGATGAAGGAGCTGCAGGATAAAAAGATCCCTGTGATCCCGATGCAGGATTTTCTCGCCTGGAAACGGGGCGAGAAAGCGATCCCGTCGAAGGCAGCTATTATCACGATCGATGACGGCTGGAAGACCACTTATGAAGTGGCCTGGCCGATCCTGAAAAAATACGATTATCCCTTCACCCTTTTCATTTACACCGAGGGAATCAAGGGCGGGAAATACGGCGGCGGCGCGGCCATGAGCTGGGAGCAGTTGGCCGAGATGCGCGATGCCGGGGTCGACATCCAGGCGCACAGCGCCACCCACCAGGACTTACGCAAAGCGGCCGACAAAGCGACCGGGCGCAAGAATCTCAGCCCGCAGGAGTACAGCGAATGGCTCGACAGCGAGGTCGGCGGCTCCAAGGCCACCCTCGAGCAGAAGCTCGGCATTCGGGTGAACTGCTTTGCCTATCCTTTCGGTTATTACAACGACGTCGTGAGAGACGCGACCAAGAAAGCGCGCTTCGAAGCCGTCTTCACCGTCTATGGCCAGAAGCTGACCTTCAACTCGCCTAACGAAGCTCTTGGCCGCTATCTGATCGAGGCGAATAAGCCCAAGGTGTTTGAGGATGCGATTAAGTTTGGCGGCTCTTCCGCCAGCGCCGGCGGCACCGGCGCGGAGGAAATTCCTCTCGGCAGCATCAACCCGCAGCCGGCCGATGGCGCCACCGCCAGCAACAAACCGTTGATCAAGGCCAACCTTGGCGCCATCGGCGGGATCGAGCCCGGCTCGGTCAAGATGCGCGTGAGCGGCCTCGGCATCGTGCCGGCGAAATACGATCCCACGACCAAGATGATCACCTACCAGGTGGCGCAGCCGTTGCACGGCGATTCCTGCGCGGTCATTATCGAGGTGAAAATCGGCGAGAAAAAAGCCGAAGCGCACTGGACCTTCAACCTGCAGAGTTCCGCCGCTCCGGCAGCGACTCCGAAAAAATAACGCGGCGCGCTCGTCTGCGGGAAACTCCATGTTCGCTGGAGCATTGTAGCCGGGGGCGGTGACCCCGGCCGCGCAGCGCTTCGCTGCAAAGGACCGGCCGGGTTCACCGCCCCCGGCTACAACGGCACGCGGCGCGAGTTTGCCGGGCTCCTTCAAACTTCCAAGATTGTTCGGATTTCGATCTTCGAATTTCGCAATTTACCCCTAAAGTCCCCGGATGAGTTTAAACCTCGAAGTCCTTTCCCAAGCCGCCAACCAGGCCCGCGGCCTCGCCATCGACGGCGTCCACGCCTCCCAATCCGGCCACCTTGGGCTCCCGCTGGGCTGCGCCGAGATGGGCGCGGTCCTCTACGGCCACGTGCTCAAATACAACCCCGACAAACCACGCTGGATCGGGCGCGATTATTTCGTCCTCTCGGCCGGGCACGGCAGCATGTTCTACTACGCCTGGCTCCACATGAGCGGCTACGATTTGCCCATGTCGGAGCTGAAGAATTTCCGGCAACTGCACAGCAAAACGCCCGGCCATCCCGAGTTCTTCGAAACGCCGGGCGTGGAATGCACCACCGGCCCGCTGGGCCAGGGCGTGGGCAACGCCGTCGGCATCGCCATGGCCGCGAAAATGTCGGCCGCACATTTCAATACCGACGAGCACCGCATCTTCGACCAGCACATCTTCTGTCTCGCCGGCGACGGCTGTTTGCAGGAAGGCGTCTCCGCCGAGGCGAGCGCTTTCGCCGGTCATTTCGGGCTCGATAATTTTATCCTGATCTACGACTCCAACGCCGTCACCCTCGACGCCATGGCCACCGCTACGCAGAGCGAAGACACCGGCATGCGCTATCGCGCCTACGGCTTCGACGTCCAGGAAGTCGATGGCCACGACATGCAGGCTTTCCTCGACGCGCTCCGCATCGCAAAGGAATCCGACAACGGCAAACCGAAGCTCATCATCGCGACTACCTTGATCGGCAAAGGCATCCCCGAAGTCGCCGGCACGGCCAAGGCCCACGGCGAAGGCGGCGCGAAGTTTGCCGAGGAAGCGCGCAAGAATCTTGGGTTGCCGAAGGAGCCTTATTTCGTCTCCGACGAAGTGCGCGACTACTTCGCGGAGCATAAGAAGCAGCTTCTCGAGGAATACGACCGCTGGGAAAAGAGTTACCAGGCCTGGCGAAAGAAGCACGCCGACAAGGCGCAGCTCCTTGATGACGCGATCGACAAAAAAGTTCCCAAAGATCTCTTCGCGAAGATCCCGACTTTCCCTAACGACGCCAAGATCGCCACCCGCAAAGCCGGCAGCGAAGTGCTCCAGCCGCTCGCGCAGGCGATGCCTTTCCTCATCAGCGGCAGCGCCGATCTCCACGGCTCGACTTTGAATTACATCAAGGACGGCGGCGAATTTACCCGCAACGAACACGGCGGACGCAACATCCACTACGGCATCCGCGAGCACGGCATGTGCGCGATCATGAACGGCGTCGGCTACCACGGCATCTTCCGCGCCTCCGGCGCCACCTTCCTTGTCTTCGCCGATTACTGCCGCGCCTCGATCCGCCTCGCCGCCCTCTCGCGTTTGCCGAACATCTACATCTTCACCCACGACTCCATCGCGGTCGGCGAAGACGGCCCCACCCACGAGCCGGTCGAGACCGTCGCCAGCCTGCGCGTCATGCCGCAGCTCGATGTCATCCGCCCCGCCGACCCCGAGGAAACCGCCGGCGCCTTCGTCGCCGCAGCCGAGCGCACCGACGGCCCCACGCTGCTCGCCCTAACGAGGCAGGCAGTCCCGATCCTGAACGAAATTGACCTCAAGCTCCGGCGCGAAGGCGTCCTGAAGGGGGGCTACATCGCGAAAAAAGAAACCGGCAAGCTCGACCTCATCCTCCTTTCCTGCGGGAGCGAGCTCCAGCACGCCCTCGCCGCGGCGAAAGAGCTGGGCGAGGGGACCCGCGTTGTCTCCATGCCCTGTTTCGAACGTTTCGAACGCCAATCCGAGAGCTACCGTGCTGAAGTCCTCCCTAACGAGTGCAGGAAGCGGGTCGCGATCGAAGCCGGAGTGCCGGAAATCTGGTCGCAATACGTCGGCCTCGACGGCAAAATCATCGGCCTGCAACGTTTCGGCATGAGCGCCCCTGGCGCCGAGATCATGAAAGAACTCGGCATCGACGCCCAGCACGTCGTCGAAGCGGCTCGCGCGCTATAGTATCGAGCGATGAATGTCAATGTGTAGACACGCCCCCATGCCGCCCATTCCGGGACTCATAATCAACTCACGGGTAACAAGACAGAAGGTATGAGGACACGTTTTTCCAAGAAGGCGTTTGGCTGGGTTGTGTTTTTGCATCTTGTTGGCACCACGGTTTGCATCTCATATGCGGTTTCAAGTCACAGGGCGTTAGAGGCCGGCCAAATGTATCCTTGGCTTTCGGTTGTTAGTTGGACTTGGATGCCTGTCCCGTTACTCTTGCAGCGTTATCTCGTGCTTGACGCCATGAGATACTTTTACTTCCTCGCGGTTCCTTGGTCTCTATGTGTTGGAGTATTTTTTGGTCTTTTGGTTGCCCGGCTGTCCCATTCAGAGAAATGGAGCTGACGGGGTCGTGTCTATCCATTTGAGATTGGCTTGTGAGGAGAAAGATCGCTGCAGGGCTCGTCCGCCGCGGAATTTGAAAACGCGATCTGAGCGTCGAAATGTTAAATGTATAGCCACGACCCCATGCCGCCCATGCGCTGATTCGCTTCAGTTTTACGTGAGGTAGCGTTGGGTTCTTCCTGCGCATGAACGTTGGTTTGTTGCGAGTTGCGAAAGCGCTGGAGTTGCTAGCGTGGACCGCATACTTGGCGATTTGGCCAATCGATGAAATGTCGGCACGTTGGAGTTGGGAGCTTGACCTCGACGGCGGCCGCCTAGGCATTGGATTTGACTGGTATGCGCGACAATGGGGATACTTGTTTCTCAGCGCACTGTCTCTCACAGTCGCGCGGTTGGGGCTACGCGGGATGCTTCGGGGTTGGGTCCGGGTAACGCGCGTCAGTGGCCGCAACGGCCGCCTTTACCCGGTATCGGTATCCTGGTCTATTCTCGCAGTCCTGGCAGTCGTCTACGGACTAGCGCTTTGGCTTCGGCCGTTCATGAACCTTGCGCTGTTTTGCGCAGTTTGCTGGATTGTGGCGCTGGTTGTCCCTTTGATCCGTCGGAGTCCAGCGCTTCGTGGGGATGAGGGAGGGGAATAGCGGGGTAAGAATCGGGTCGGTCTACGTAAATTGTTTTTCGATGAGCGTTTGCTAGCGTCGGTTCCATGGCTCGCAGAGCACGAGTGAAATTCGCTGGGGATGGCTTTTATGAATCTGACCGTTGCAATGATGGCGGTGGGAACGCTCGGAGCGCTTTTCGGAGCCTATTTGCTTCGCCGCCAGCGGCCTGCTAGCAGGCGGTGGTTGTTTTGGCTAGGGTTGGCAATCCTGTTCCTAATCGGGATACTCCTAAACTGGCGCGCCTAATTAGCCTGACCCCCGATGGCGGGTGCATGTTTCTGTCAGCATCGTAGCGTCGATTTGCAATCGACGATGACTCCGATTGCAAATCGGAGCTACGGGGCTAGAGCGGCTCGCGCTCTTCGCGGGCGCGGTCTTCGAAGCGGGTGAATTCCTTGCGGAAGGTGAGCGGGATGTCGCCGGTCGGGCCGTTGCGCTGCTTGGCGATGATGAGGTCGGCTTTGCCTTCGGTTTCGTCTTTTTCTTCCTCGGTGTCGGCGTAGTATTCCTGCCTGACGAGAAGGCCGACGACGTCGGCGTCCTGCTCGATGCTGCCCGATTCGCGCAAATCGCTCAGGCGCGGGCGGCCTTTGCTGTCGCCGGTCCGGTTTTCTGGATTTCGGTTGAGCTGGGCGGCGACGATGATCGGGATCTTTAGTTCCTTGGCCAGGCCTTTGATGCCGGCGGAGATTTCCGAGATTTCGATCTGGCGGTTTTCCTGTCCGCGGCGCGAAGTGGAGCGGAGCAACTGCAGGTAATCGATCACGATGAGCTCGATGTCGTGCTGCGCTTTGAGGCGGCGGGCCTTGGCGCGGAGCTCGAGAATGTTGAGCCCCGGGCTGTCGTCGATGAAGAACCTGGCCTCGGCCAGTTTCGAGGCGGCGGCGGTGAGCTTGGGGAAATCGCGGTCGGCAAGGAAGGTGCCGTCGCGCACTTTTTGCGAGTTCACCCCGGCGCGGGAACAGAGAAGGCGCTGGACCAGTTGCTGTGCGCTCATTTCCAGGCTGAAGACGGCGACGGCGCGGTTTTCGTTTACGGCCACGTGCTCGGCGATGTTCATGGCGAGCGCGGTCTTGCCCATGCTCGGGCGTGCGGCGATGACGATCATCTCCGACGGGTGCAGTCCGCTCGTTAGGCGATCGAGGTCCTTGAACCCGGTGGAGAGACCAGTGATGCCGCCCTGCTGCTGGTAAAGCTTCTCGATCGCCTCGATCGCGTCCATGACTTGGTCTTTCATGGAGACGGCCTTGTCCTTGAAGCGGTCTTCGCCGACGGCGTAGATCTTTTGTTCCACTTCGTCGAGCAGGTTGTCGACCTGGTCCTGCTCCTCGTAGGAGCGGCGCGCGCCCTCGGTGCAGGCGCTGATGATCTCGCGCAGGATGTATTTGTCGCGGACGATCTCGAGGTAGTAGCCGACGTTTGCCGCGGTCGGGACGAAGGTGAAGAGGCTGGTGACGAACGGCGCGCCGCCGATCAGGTCGAGCAGGTTCCGGTCGCGCAGGATCTGCGTGAAAGTGATCAGATCAATGCCTTGGCCGGCATTCCAGAGATCGACCAGGACGGCGTAAACGGTCTGGTGCGCGGGGATGTAGAAATAGTTCTCGTTGATCTTCTCCACGACTTCCGCGATCGCGTCGCGGGGGGAGATGAGCATGGAGCCGAGCACGCCCTGTTCGGCCTCGACGCTGTGGGGAAGGGCGCGGTGAATATCTACGGGAGAACTTTGGGATAACTCCCCATTTGTCCTCTCGCCGCTCCGTGCCGCCGAGCCTCGGCCAGCGCCATTCGGTGCTGTCTTGCGAGGCCCCCCAGGTTCATTCCCTTGGGGACTTCTCGGCATTTAGTTACTTGGTGTGCTTGCGCGGACCGCGGGTCTTGTCGGCCGATTCATCGGCGGCCGGGGCTTCCGTTTTCGGTTCTTCGGAAGATTTGACGTTGAACTTGAAAGCCGCTTTCACATCGGGGTGCAACTTGATCGGGACCTCGTGTTCGCCGGTCGTCTTGATCGGGTGCTCGAGGACGAGAAGGTGACGGTCGATGTCGCGGCCGATCTCGTTTTTCAAACGCTCCGCGAGATCGTTGGCGGTGATGGAACCGAAGGCTTTGCCGGTCTCGCCGGTATTGAGAATGAAGGTGACCTTGAGCTTGCCGATGCGGCGGGCCAATTCTTCCGCCTCGTTCAGTTCGCGCGCTTCGCGTTCGGCGCGTTTTGCCTTCAGGGCGTCGAGCTGCCGCATGGCGCGGGGCGTCACTTCGCTGGCTTTGCCGGTGGGGAGGAGGAAGTTGCGCGCATAACCGCGGCGCACTTTCACGACGTCGGCCTCGGCGCCGAGGCCGGGGACGTTTTCAGTCAGGATAATTTGAGTGGAAGGCATGAGAATGTGACGGCTAAATTTTGGGTCGAGCGCATCCATGAGGGCAGAGGCGCAGGGGACGTGAGTATAGAGTGCCGGGCGCGACTGTCAACGCGCACGCCGACACGTGCCTGCGCGCGGTTCTGATCGCTTCGAGTCAGATGTGAGCTTGTGGTCCGCTAATCGAGATCGAAAACTTCCAGAAGGCCGATACCGGAGCCATCGGCAGCACCGCTGACAACGGCGGTGTAGGGGCCGGCCGGAAGATGCAGGATGGTCGTGGCTTCGAGCGGGTCGGTGGGCGCGAGCCCGTTCTCGGTGATGTTGAGCGCATTCGCATCATCCTGCCAATCATCGTTGCTGGCGATGGCCGCTCCGTTGACATCGAAGATGGTGACGGTGGGATTCAGGAGCGGATCGCTGATGCCGAAGGCGGTCAGGGAAGGCCCAAGCGCGCGGATCACGACCGTCGCGTTGGCCTCGTCGCCCACGATGAATCCGCCGATCAATACGTTATCCCCGGTCCCGATCTGGCCGCGGGTGCTGATGTTTGCCAATTGCGAGTCGACCACCGGCGAGAGGTCGTAGACTTCGACCAGGCCAATACCGGAAGCGGAGCCCTTGCCGCTGGCGACCACGGTGTAGGCGCCGGGATCGAGGGTTTGCACGGTGGCGGACTCAACCGGATCAGCCGGCGCGAGTCCTTCGGCGGTAAGCTCGGCTGCAGCGGCGTCGCTTTCCCAATCGTCATTGGTCGCGATCTCGTTTCCGGCAGCGTCAAACAAGGTGAGGACGGTGTCGGCGAGGGTTCCGGCCACGCCCGAGGTGCTCAAAGACGGTCCCAAGACCCGAAGCGCAACTTTCTTTGCCTCCGTGCCCGTGACGATGAAGCCGCCAATCAGAACATCGTCGCCCGGAGCGATGTTGCCGCGGGTCGAAATGTTTAGCGCCTGCGGCCCGACGATGGGGAATTTCGTCCTTTCCAGATGGATCGGCATCGAGTTGTAAGCGGTGTCGCAAAAGACGGTGTCGTACTGATAATGGAAGATCTTCTCGCCGGCGGCATCCAGTCCCAGGATCTGCGCATACGGCGTCGTCGCCATAAAGCCGCCCACGAAGGCATAGTCGACGAGGTAGTTGGAGGGCGCGTCCTCGTAGACGCTGCTGCAGATGGGATCCAGCACCGTCTGGTTCTGGTCGTAATTCCAAACCACCGTCGAAGTGCCAGCGCCGCCCATGCTCGTGTCCTCCAAGTTCAAGCGATGCTTCCGTGGGCTGGCATAGGTGCGGTTGACTCCTGGCGGTGAATGAAAAGTGCCAAAGTAACCGTTATCAAAGAGCAACAGGTGCTGGTCGTATGAGATGGAAGTTGCATGCTGCCCAATGGGAGGAAGGCTGCCCGGAGTCATCGACAATGCGTATTGCGCGAGGGATGGAAATTGGAACCATTTCTTCGTCTGGTCCCCGAGAATCCATTTGATCGCGCCGGTCTCATAATCGAGGCAAATGACGAAGTTTTCGCGGCTTGAAACGATCAAAGAGTCATCGGCGCGATTGTAAGTCACCGCGTTGCTGTGGAACCAGTCCTGCGGAGTGGGATACACGAACTGGCTGGGGTCATCCCCGCCTGCCACCATGGCCGCGCTGATGATCTCCGCCAGGTTCCACGTCTTGAGGAGGGTGCCCGCGGTGTCGATTTCCATCACCACGGATTCGAAATAGTCCACCGTGTCCGCTTCCAGGAGCAGGCCGACCTTGCCTGGATCGATGTTGTGGTGAAAAGCGGTCACGCCTTCACTGCTATAGTCGCCCAACGGAGTGATAGTTCCGTCCAGATCCACGCGGGACAGGGTGCTGCCGTTTGCCTCATAGGCGGCGCCTTCCCAGAACACGGAGCTGGCCGTCAGTGCATTCGGAATGCCCATCGTGCTGACCCAGCGCAGCTCGCCGTCGGTATCAAGAATGACCGGCGAATAGTCTCCGCAGCCAGATCGGATAAAGAAGTAATCGTAGCTTAGACTTTCACTGGCGGTTCTCGCCTGTAGCACGGTGGGGTTTTTGTATCCACAGCCCTGGTCATCGAATGCGGCGGTCGTAATCGTGGCGCTATCTGTCTTGGAAGATCCATCAAGAAAGGAATAGGTAAGTGTGACCGTATTGGTAAACCCGTCAAAGAGTCCATAAACAGGAAGGAAGATATCTGTGCTGGGCGGGACAAAATAGCCGCGGTCGATCATGTAATCCTGGGAGTATGTCCCGGACAACGGTCGGACCACGGAGCCGGGCTTCGCCGCCACAGTGAACTGGATACTTTTGAGGACGCTAGTGTCGCTCGCGGTGAGCGAGAGTTGACTGATAAAGGGAGTCGGACCAGCCGTCTGCCCGGTAATGGTGATCGTGGTGTCATCCGCCTGCGTGGCGAAGGCACTCCGCCCGGAGATTGTGAGAAGAGAAACAATAAGTAGAGCGATCTTTTTCATAGGTGGTTCCAGTTAGCGCGGCTTCAATCAGAGACGAAACGCACAATGGCAGAAGAAGGACTAATCCCAAGTGAAAATTTGAAATGAAACGCAAAATTTTTGCGGCGGCAGTCACCGCTCTCCCCTCGGCCGACAAAAGCAGCGTTCGCCGTGGAATTTACAAAGATTCCGTGAGTCGTGATCGCTAATTGAGATTATAAACTTCGAGCAGGCCAGTGCCGGTGCCATCGTCGACGCCGTGGACTATGGCGGTGTAAGCCCCCGTCGGGAGAAAGAGGATGGTCGCCGCTTCCAGTGGGTCGCCGGGGGCGAGATTATTGGTCGTGATGTTGAGCGCATTCGCATCGGCCTCCCAGTTGTCATTCGTGGCCAGGATCATGCCGTTGCGGTCGTAAATGGTGAGAGCGGGGTCGGGCAGGGAATCGCCTATGCCAAACGATGCGAGCGAAGGACCCAGCGCACGCACGACCACGGTCGAATTTTCCACATCGCCAACGATGAACCCTCCAATCAGAACATCATCGCCCGTCCCGATGGAAGCGCGGGTGCTGAGATTGGCGAGGCGGGAAGCGTCGGCGGCCGAAAGGTCGTAAGCTTCGACCAGTCCGAGGCCGGTAGTTCCATCGCTGCCGGTCGCTACGACGGTGTATGACCCGGGAGCAAGGACCTGGACAGTGGCGGCCTCGGCGGGATCGACTGGAGCCAGTCCTTCGGCGCTGAGTTCCGCGGCCCCGGGATCACTTTGCCAGTCGTCATTGCCCGCAATCACGGCGCCGGCAGAGTCATGCAGAGTCAGGAGGGGATTAGCCTGGGCTCCAGGGACTCCGGCATCGGCGAGAGAAGGTCCTAAGACTCGGAGGACGACCTTCTTGGAATCAGTCCCAGTAACGATGAAACCACCGATTAACGGCGTCGTCGCCGGTGCCTACCGAGCCGCGGGTTGAGAGATTCAGGGCCTTCGGTCCCACGGTTGGGAACTTGCTTGCCTCCAAATGCAGGGGGATGGCATTGAATGCTGTGTTGCAAAAAGTCGTTGGGCCGTACTGGTAATAAAAGGTTATCTGCCCGACGGCATCCAATCCCAGGAGCTGGGCATAGGCAGGATCGGCCGTAAAACCATTCACGAAGGAGTAATCAACGAGGTAGTTAAAAGGAGCATCTTCATAGACGCTCGCGCAGAGCGGGGAGTAGACTGTCTGTCCCATCTCGTAATTCCAGACCTCGGTTGCGACGCGTGCCTCCTGATCGATCTCATACTTCCGCGGCGCGGAATAGAAACGAGTAAACCCCTGTGGGATCTGGAAAGCGCTCCTGTAGCCGTTATCGAAAAGGAGCAACTTCTGATCGTGGCTGATGGAAGGCGCGTGCTGCCCGATCGGCGCCAGCGTATTCGGTCCGAGGTCGAGCGCGAACTGAGTCAGGGAAGGAAATTGAGCCCACTTTTTCGTGTCCTCCCCGAGGATCCACTTGATCGCGCCACTCTCATAATCGAGGCAGATGACAAAATTCTCGCGGCTGGAGACGGCGATGGAATCGTCCGCCCGGTTATATGCGGCCGAATTGTTATGAAACCAATCGTTGGGAGTTGGATAGACGAATTCGTTTGGATCATCGCCCCCGGCAATCATGGCGGCGCTGATGATCTCCGCCATGTCCCAGCTTCTGAGTACGCTACCGAGGCCGTCCACCTCGATGAGGGTGGATTCGAAATAGGAAGTGGTATTGGCCTCGAGAATCAGCCCATCCTTGCCGCGATCGATCGTGTGATGAAGAAAGGTGACGCCAATGTCGCTGTAATTGCGCAAAAAGGTGACAGCGCCATCGAGATCAAGGCGGTACAGGCTCGTCCCCTCGGCAATGTAGAAAGCGTTATCGTAGAAAGTGGCGCTGATGTCGGAGATGCCGGCAGGTCCAACCCAGCGCAGCTCACCATCGGTATCGATGACCGCCGGGGAGAAGTCGTCGCAGCGTCCCTTGATCATGATGTAGTCGTAACTCAGATCGGTGCTGTCGGTCCGCGCCTGGAGAATCGTGGGCGTCTTATAACCGCATTCGGTATCCGCAAATGCCTCGGTCGTTACGGTAGCGCTTTCAGTCTTAAGGGAGCCATCAAGGAAGTGATAGGTGAGCGTGACCGTGTTGGTGAAATCGTCATAAAGCCCGTAAACCGGCAGGAAAATGTCAGTCGCAGGCGGCACCAGGTAGCCCCGGGTTACCATGTAATCCTGAGTGTAGGTGCCGGAGAGCGCGCGGGTCACGGAGCCCGGCTTGGGCGCGATGGTGAACTGGATGCTCTTGAGGACGCTGGTGTCGCTCACCGAAAGTGTGAGCTGACTGATAAAGGGAGTCGGGCCGGCCGTTTGGCCGGTGATTGTGATGGTGGTGTCATCCGCCTGCGTGGCGGACGCACTCCAGGCGGCAAAAGTGAGGAGAGAGGCAACGAGCAGCGCGGCTTTTCGCATCGAGAGCAGGAAGGGTCGAGGTGACAGTGAGGGTTAGATCATCCCCAGCTTCATGCGCCCGGCTTCGCTGATCATGTTCTGGTTCCAGGGCGGATCCCAGACCAATTGGACATCGGCTTCTTCCACACCATCGATACTCAGGATTTTGCTCTGGGCGTCATTGGCAATGGCTGGACCCATCCCGCAGCCGGGGGCCGTTAGGGTCATTTTCACTTCGACTTTGGTTCCGCCTTCGGGCTTTTGCACGAGGCTGCAGTCATAGACCAGGCCGAGGTCGACAATGTTGACCGGGATTTCCGGATCATAGCACTGTTTCAACTGTTCCCAGACCGCTTTTTCATCAACCGGCGCGCCTGGTTCCGAAGCGGCAGGCTTTTCGTCGCTCGCGGGCGCGGGTTTTTCCAAGCCGAGAGCATCCAGATCATTTTCGGAAACGCGCGCCAGGCCCTGGTAGGTGGCAATGGTGTAACTGCCGCCCAGCGTCTGGGTCACGACACCGGGCGTTCCGGCCGGGATGGTGGTTTTGGTGCCGGCGGGGATCTGGATGACTTCGACGTCGCGTGAGGTGGTGAATTCAGTGTTTTCGTGCATGGGAAAGATTTCGTTAGGCTAGGAATCAAGGACGATCTTCAGTTTCTTCTGCGCCGGGGCGTTGGGATTGAATGAGTCCATGAGGGTCGGCGACTGGGCTGCTTGCGGGGCGGGCCCGGGAGTGCCGCTCAGGGCGGAACGTAACGCGCCTTCCACCAACTGCGCGCAATGAATCTTCACCGGCGGCAACGCGCCCAGTGGCGCGGCCAACTCTTCGCCGGACATAGACATCGCTTCGTCGACCGTCTTGCCCGCCAGCATCTCGGTGGCGACGCTGGCCACGGCGATCGCGGTCTGGCAGCCGAAGGTCTGGAAGGTCGCGCGATCGATCACTTTGCGGCCGCCTTCTTCCTTGAACTTGACCCACATGCGCAGCATGTCGCCGCAATCGGCGCTGCCGACCGTGCCGATGGCATCGGCGTTTTCCATCTCGCCGAGGTTCTGCGGATTCTTCACCGCCTCTTCGATGCGCTTTTCGAGATCGTCGTTCATCGTTAGGCGTTTTCCAGGTGGTAGCGCGGCAATTTCGGATCCACTTCCGCGCTCCAGGCATCGATCCCGCCGCGCAGGCTCTTGATGTTCCCAAAGCCATGCCCTTGAAAATAAGCGGAGGCATCCATGCTGCGCGCGCCCTGGTGATCGTAGATCACGACGAGATCGGTGCGCGACCATTTGGCCAGGATCTCTTGCATGAATTCCTGGGTGAACAGGTGCGCGCCCGGAAGTTTCACAGCGTCGAATTCCTCGCGCGTCCGGATGTCGAGCAGGTGAATCGTTTCGCCGGAGGCGAGACGATCGGCCAATTCGCTTGCGGCTCGATCTGCATCGCGCGATCAGCTGCGTCGCTCGTCAGGATGTGCTCGACCACTTCGTCGACATCGAGGTTTTCATTGCGCTGGCAAACTCCGGCCAGGGTTTCCTCCGGACTGAAGCCGCAACTCGCGCAACCGCCGATATGATAGCGGCGAAAGAGCGCCCGCTGCGCGCCGGGATAGCGCTCGAGCAGCTCTTTCATCGTGATCCGCGGATCGATCTCAACTGTCGTGTTCATCGCAGGAGGAACCTACGGAGCGAGGTAAAAACCGCAAGCGTGGCGACCGCGGGAGCCGCTTTCGCGGCGGGTTGGGTTCCGCCCCTTTGAGCGGGTGCGCGGGAGGACGGCGCACCCGCTCGCTTTCGCTACGGCCGGGAGATCGCCCCTTCGAAGGGAGCTTCAAAGGAGGAGGTGATGAAGTTGATTTGGCCGCCCAGGGTGAGGTAGCCCGTGGCATTGGCAAAGCGGCCGGTGCCACCGCTCACGACCGCTACTTCGACGTTATCGAAGACTCCTTCTTCATCCGTCGGCTCGATGTGTCCCGCGAAGAGGCCGTAGACCGAGCCACCGCGCGACGAGAACCATGTGTAGGTGCCGAAGTAGGTTCCCTCGCAGACGTTGAAGTGGAAGGTGGCGGTCCCAGTGAAGTCTCCCAATTTGGTTGCGTGTCCACCGTTGACGATGGGCACGCTGAATACGCAACCGCCAGAGCCAGGCAACGGCGTCCCGAGGTCCGCCGGGAAGGTACCGGAGACGGTCCCGATGAATGGAGCTTCGCCCGCCTGCGCGGCGGACGCCGAGAAGAAGACGGCGACGCAGGCGAGGAGCGCGATGAGAAGCACTTTTGTAAACTGACTGTTTCGATTTTTCATAATATGGATTTCCTTTTCTGTTTTGGTTGAACTCTTATCCACCTCAGCGGTTCGCCAGTCCGAGGTACGTCAGCGAGTCGTAGGGACGCTCGGGCAGGCAGCCGCCGCCGAGTTCGGCGTGGTAGGCGAAGCTGGCCGGAGTTTGATTGGTATCGAGGGTGACTATGACAATGCCTTCGAATCCCGAGAAGATATAGACACCGTCGACGAACGAAACGAGCTCGAAGTCGAAGTCCCTGAATGTGAGATGGCGCCTGCTATCGTAGAAGACTCTGAGCGAAAGCGGAGCTGGTGTTTCAGTATTGATGACCACCTTCCAGAGGCCACTGACGGAGTAAGGAGGGGGCACGAGGAGCTCGCCGTTACAGAAAAAATCGGCACCGGTAAGCGTGCCATGGTATGTCTGTGCGGGCGCGGCCTGTAACGAACTCGCTGAGGTCACGAGGATGGAGAGTGCGGCGACGATGTAGGTCAGGATATTGTTTCTGTTTTTCATAATATTGATTTTCTTTCTTGTTTTTTAGGTTTGTGGCCGTCGTTCTGGCTAACCCGGAGACGCCGACCGTTTCCTATTCCTTCCCGAAACTTTGCGCCGCGTTGCAAAAGAAATTGCGAGATCGAATTCGGAACTGGTATCAAGCGGGCGTGAAGACTCTGCGGCGCCTGGGCCTGGTAGATGGTGGACCCTGCCGGGCCTGTGTTAACCGACTCCCGCGCGTTGCGATGCGCGGAGCAGCGTCGCGCACTTCCGCTTATTTAAGCTTAAAAGTGGCAGAACCCACGGCTGCGCAGTCGATCTATTTTTACGCGGTAGGTGCCAACCCCGAGCGCGCCGGAGCTTAGGTTGTATATGTATTGACAGCTATCAATCCTGAAGTTCGAGCCCGAATCGGCGAACGTTGTGCAGTGCGACTCGTTAACGTCTCCCGTCACCCCCCCCGGCCGTTCGATTCATAGCGATCGTTGCGTTAGCACTGGCGCCAAAGCAAAGCAGCGTTCCCCGATGCCAGGGCGTAATCCCGATAATTCCTCCCATTGCTCGCTGGGCCGGCAAAGCGGGAGACTTGTCACGTCATGGACAGATCACCGCCGTTACCGTTCCAGTTCCAGCGTGACCCGGATCGGGAGCATAGCCGGGATTCGTCTTAACGATCACGATCTCCGGGATGTTCCCAGCGATGGTCGAGCCTGACTTCGTGATCGAACTGGACACGATGACCGAGATATATGACGGGACAGTGTTTGGTGGCCCAGAGCTATTTCCTGGGTCGCTTTTCCAACTGCCGCCGCAAGTCGGAGGATTTGTGCTGGGAGAGTTGGCAAATCCCTTGAAACTGGATGGCGCTGAACCGCCGCTCAAGGAATTAAGTTTCGACCACTGTGCGCCCCAAAATGTTACCGACGCCCCTACGACGGCATTCCGGTCGCCGATGACAAACCCAGTTGATTGATAGCTGGGTGTCGGTGTTGGTGTCGGAGTCGGTGTTGGAGTGGGAGTGGGAGTGGGTGTTGGCGTCGGAGTTGGAGTAGGAGTCGGAGTGGGTGTCGGCGTCGGCGTGGGAGTGGGAGTGGGAGTGGGAGTCGGTGTTGGAGTTGGTGTTGGAGTAGGCGGTTTGCATTTGCCCGCGCTGCCGGGGTCCACAATGGCGGAGATCTCTGCTGCCGTCAGCGCCCGGTCGAAAAACCTGACTTCATCGATCGCGCCGTAGAAGAAATTTTGAAAGCTATCAGTCCTTGCCCCGATCATCAAAGTGGTGCTGGCAGCGAAGGTTCCAGTGAAGGGCGAAGCGTCTACACCCACGCCATCAACGTAGAAGATAAGCGTCGTGCCGTTCTTTGTCACTGCTATGTGATGGAAGAGGCTACTATCCGTCACGGACAGACCGATGGGTGCCACTTCGGGTGAGCCTCCACCGAATAGGAACAGGCTGCCGTCGTTGTGCAGACCGAAATTGAATTCAGCTTCGGCGCCTTGGAGTGACGACTAACGCCGCAATTGCCTGGCGGATTGCGCGCTCACCGCGGCCACTGCAAGGATCCGGACCGATAGAAGCCGCGCAGCCACCTCTGTCCATATCCCTGGCAATCCAAGGCCAATTCACGTTCAACTTGGCGGCGAAATCGAATGTCACTAGCAAGGGAACGTGTAGCGGAGATAATTCAAGACTGCCACCGTCCTAGGGTCTTTCCAAACGGTTTCGTAGCTGTCTATGGCCGTCTGCACCTGTGAAAAAGTTTTGGCCGCTTCGATGTGTTCCACGGCCGGCAAGATATTGTCGAGGCTCCTGCTTCCCTGTGCTCTGCGTCATATTCTAAGAACATGAGCGCGAAAGGGAGAGCAGCGGATCAGAATCGTGCTTGAACTGAGCGTTTAGATAAAGATTCTTAATCCAGGCGTCGACCGTAAAATTTTGGACCTGTAAGCCTACAGAACCAATTGCCCTGACAGAACTGATACCGTCACCAAGACCGAATGCTTGACCTACTTTTCCGATCACAAAAGCGGGGAAACCTACGTCGTTGACAAGTTATTCGAGCCGACGGATGTCGTTGAAATGGCCATCACTGGCCACCAACTGATCATGTTGGCAGGCGGCGGGGTGCCGGCGTTGTAGATGGCTTGCACTTCGCCAGCGTTGAGCGCGCGATTGAAGAGGTCCACCTCATCAATCAATCCACCGAACAAGACTGAGTCGCCTCCTGAGTTAACGACGTCACCGAGATACGTATTGTGGACGTGCTGTCAAAGATCGCGGACACGTTCGTCGAACCAGCGAGCAGCGCTGCATTGGAATCAACCCCATTGACATAGATTTTAATCGCTGAGTGGCCGCATCGAACGTCGCAGCCACGTGAGTGAAAGTGCCTGTGGGAACCAATCCGGTAGCCGTGTCAGCACCGCGCAATATGGAACCGTCTCCGGTTTCGTAGACTACGAAACGAAGTCCTCCGCCAGCATTAACTCCCAGAATGTAGCTCAGCTGATTCGCCGTTGAGTCATACTTCGAGAGAATCGTTTGGAAAGCCACAGTAGTGGTGGGATTAATCCAGGCATCGACGGTGATTGCGCCCGCAATACTGACTGACGCGCTGTCGGGTATCTCCACGAAGGCATCGCTTCCATTAAGGCTGAAAGCCTGGTCGGCTTTGCCAGCGGCATAGGTCGCTCCAAGGAAGGTTCCATTATTGATCCCCTCGAGGTCGTTCGGATGACCGTCACCCGACCACCAGGCAACCAGGTCTAGCGGCGGTGGTATACAGGGGGCAACGGGATCAGCTTTGGCGAGGGGGTTACTAACGAGGATGCAGGATGGGCCGCGGCTATCAGACATGTGCGGAGAGCGAATTGGCAGTGGTGCAGTCGCGGCGGAGCGCCGTCCACGCGAAACACTGAGCGCAGATGAAGGCGCGTGCAGGCCAGATTCAGGCGACTAGAACATTATAGTGTTTTCATTGAGCGTTGGGTAGCAGAAGGCTGTTTCCCATTCCTTCCCGAAAGTTTGCGCCTCGTTGCAAAGAAAGTGACGGGAGCCACAGCGCTCCTGCGTGTCGCGGTGCGAGGCAGCGCCCCGACCGAGTGGGGCGGCTCGCAGCGCCGGGGACCTATTTTCGTTCCGAGCGAGGCGAAACAAAAGCCGCCACGCGGTGAAGCGTGACGGCTGATTCCGAGATTAGGCTGTGTTATGGGCTGGGGTGCCTTAATCAGCCACAGATAGACACAGATTTCTGGTCGCTACCCGCCGCGTCAGGGCCTGTATACATAATAGATGACGTCTGTCAGCGTTGTGGGGCCGGTGAACACAAACGTTCCATGCCCCTGGATTCCGGCCAGCGGGCCGGTGCCCTCGCCCACCGTCGCCACGTGGCTCTGCCACTTGTCCCCGGTGAGGCTGCCCCCGCCGCGATACCCGAGCGTGCCGCCGTTATAGCTCAGGACCTCATCGAAGGTGAGGCTAAAGTCACCGTTGGCCGAAGTGCGCTGGACCAGGTGGCCTTCGATGATGCCGGTCACGACCGAGCCGTCTGCCAGGCAGATGGTGTGCAGGCCGGTGAAGTCGAACCGGACGAACGTTTGCGAGCCGACGTGCCGCTCTTCAAAGTTCGTTTGGCTGGTGAGTTCGACCGTGCCTTCGCAGGGCTCGGGCCTCGCGCCAATCGTCGTCACGGCGAGTGCCATTACAGCAAGCGATGCATATAGGAATATTTGCTTCATAGGTGTCGTCCTTTGTATTTTTGTTTTCATGTTTTTAAATTTCCTTTCAGGTTGTTTCCCATTCCTTCCCGAAAGTTTGGGTCCCGTTGCAAAGAAAGTGACGGGAGGCCACAGCGCTCTTCGTGTCGCAGTGCGATGCCGCGCGAAGCGGCTACAGCCCAGGGACTACTTCGGCGCGCGAGAGCCGAGGATTTTTTCGAAGCGCAGGTCGCCCGGTGTCAACTGGCCATAGCCCGGGTATCCGCCGATCGCTTCTTTGCTCGCGAGCAATTGCTGGAATTCGGGATCGCCGCGAATCGAGTCCCACACTGGATCCAACTTGAGTCGGTTTACTGAGACGGCGATGCCTGCGGGAATGGAGAGCAAATGACGCAGAGTTTTGACAGCTTCGGGTGCTTCGCCGGTGCGCGCCTGGATTTGCGCCAGTCCGACGGCGAAGGAGGGGCCACCGAAAGCATCCTTCTCGATCGGCAACCATTCAGCCGCCTGATGTGCCATTCGCAGGGCGTCGGCCTTGCGCCCGAGGGCGACGTAAACCCAGCTTAATTGCGTCATCGCGAAGCCATCGTCCGGCCGCTCGCGCAATCTCGCCTCCAGAAGGGTGCGCGCTTCTTCGCTCTCCGCTATCGCACTTGCCGCATCGTCGGCGAGCACGCGAATTGCCACTCGCGCCACAAGTCGCGAGACGCGCTCCCGTGGGTCATCGTTCTCTTTCGTCGCCTGCTGCAAGGCGCCGGCGAAGTCTCGTTCCAGGACGTGAAGATAATTGAAGTCTTCGATGATGTTCGAGACGTTCCCCCGGACGGCGTTCGTCGTCAGGGTGACGCCTGGCGGCAGACGACCGATGACGCGCCTGGCGGAGTCGGTCCGCCCGTCCCCATTGACACAACCGAGGAACAAGTTTCGCAGTCCCCCCTGATTGTGGGGGTGGAGTGTTAGCGAACGGGAGGCGGCCCGCTTTGCGTCGTTCCACTGGCGCAGATTGACGTAGCTGGCGGCAATGTTTGCCGGAATGGTGTCGTCCCGCGGGTCCAGTTCTTCGGCCTTGGCCATCTCGACCAGCGAGCGTTCCCAATGCCCCATTCGCCGATAGACGAAGCCGGAATACTTTCGCGCATCCACGTGATTCGGCTGGAGTTCGAGGGCGCGCTGGAAGGCTGGAATAGCCTGCTCGTATTCCCGGTGGCCGAAATAATGAAACAAGCCGAGTGACACATACGATTCTGCGAGATCGGGCGCGATCGCGAGCGCTCGATCCACGAGCGTTTTCACCTCGATAAGTTCGGCCGGCGCTAGCGGACTCACCTGCCAATGCCAATAGAGCCGGTTGCGGGCGAGGCGCGCGGCCGCGAGAGCGAAACTCGGATCGAGACTTAAGGCTCGTCGGTAGAAGTCGGCAGCACGATCAAGCGGTTCCGCAGTTACCAAGCTTTCGCCCCGCCTCCCTTCATACTCTCCTCTCAAAAACAAGTCGTAAGCCTCTGGATCGCGTGTCGCCGCCGCTGCCAGCCCGACGGCTTCGGTTGCCGAGAGTTTCGCGCGCAAAACATTGCCGATTTCTTGCGAGACTTCGCTCTGGATAACGAAAACATCTCTCAGGTCGGTGTCGTAGTTCTTTGCCCAAATGTGCCTGTCCGATCGCGCATCAATGAGGTCAACGTTCACGCGCACTCGCTCCCCATCCTTTTGCACGGTTCCCTGCAGAACCGTGGCGACGCCGAGTTCTTGCGAGACGCTCTTCAAGTCTCTGGGCTTGCTCCCATACTTCTCGGTGGAAATCCGTGAGATGACTTTCAGGTCGGCCACACTCGCGAGCTTTGTCAGGATCTGGTCCTGAATACCTTCGGCGAAGTGGGGGTTGCTTTGGTCGGCGTTTAGGTTTTCGAATGGGAGGACCGCGATGCTTTTGGCCGGGACATTCACGGGTAATGCCTGCTCCTGCGATCGCCGGAATACCGGGAACGCGACGGCGCTGGCCAGCGCGATGACCGCAACAGCCAGTGCCAGACGGCGCGCCGTTTTCCAGCGATCGAGAAACTGCTCGCGGCACTCTTGCAATTTCGACGTGAGCGCGCGAACACCGGGTCGCGCAGCGGGCTCGGGTGCAAGCATCGAAGCGAGAAGCGTGATCAGGCGAGCGGGCGCCCGCGCGGCTTTCAGTTGTTCGATCGGCAAGGCATGCGACGCACGGTTTGCACGGATCTCTTCCATGCTCCCGCCAGGAAAAGGCATCTGGCCGGTGAGCAAATAGCAGAGCGTCGCGCCTAACGAATAGATGTCCGACCGGACATCGACCCGCGCGCTGGTGAATTGCTCGGGGCTCGCAAACGCCGGCGTGCCGACAAAGCCGCCGTGCGTCAAACCCATCGCGTCCGGGCTTTCGACCAGTGCTTTCGCTACGCCGAAGTCGATCACTTTAACCACCACTTCGGCGGTTTCGGCGTTCGCTGCCTCCTCGGCATCTCTGGCGGGCGATATGATCATTAAATTGCCCGGCTTCAGATCCCGATGCACCAGGCCCTGCCTCTCGGCCGCCGCGAGCGCGCTGCTGACCTGGAGCGCGATTTCTATAGTGGTCAGCGCATCGAGTGGTCCCGTCCGGCGGACGCGCATCTCCAGCGTTTCGCCTTCGACGAGTTCCATCGCACAAAAGCACTGGCCGTTCTCTTCTCGGATGCCGAAGTGGTAAACGGTGGCAACGTTCGGATGTCGCAACGCTGCCGCCGCGCGGGCCTCGCGCATGAACCGTTCGCGTGCTTCCGTTCCGCGTTTCACCCATTCCGAATCGATGAGCTTTAGTGCGACCGGCCGCTGGAGTGACGTATCGACCGCTCGATAGGTGACGCCCATCGCGCCGCGGCCGAGTTCCCACGGCGTTCCATCAACACGGCGCTCGATCCTGTAGTTGCCGAGTCGATCCGCTACTGGAGGGGGAAGAGCTTCATCAGGTTCCTCCGCGTCCTCCAACCCCACACGCAGCAGGCAAATCATGCAACGCCCAAGACCGCGCGAAAATCCACCCTCGATCCGCGTCCCACACTCGGAGCAAACTTCTGCGGTTGTCTCCCGCGCCGGCATCACGAAGAAGGTTTGTTAGCCACGAATGCCTTCTTAGCGACCTCCGCGTAAAAAGCCAAGCGTAGAAGCCTGGGTCGCGATCAAACACTCGTTAACATAGTTTATAAGCTTGAGCACTATGCGTGTGCTGAGGAGTCTCGTGCCATGTCTCGAACATTTTCTCTCCAGGGTTCTGGCTTCACGCGGCGCGAAGCCTTGCGGACGCTCGCGCTGACTCTTGGGGGGACGGCGTTGCCGGGCGCATTAAGTTTCCTTAGTCCAGGAGCGCGAGCGGCTAGTCCCGGTCTGAGTGCATCTCCCAGTGCGCCCCCGATGGTCTCCAATTCACTCGGCGGCAAGTTCAGTTTAATTAGTGGCGCAGGTGGAAACATCGCCGTGCTCGGCGGCGGCGACGGTGTGATCGTCATCGATAGCGGGCTGCCGAATTTCGCCGCCAGGTCTGCGGCGGAGATCGCGAAGAGCGGCCGCACTACGCTGCTGGTGAACACGCATTGGCATCCCGATCACGTGGGCGGGAATGACATCCTGGCGCAGGGGGGCGCGCAGATCATGGCGCATGAGAATTGCCGGAAGCGTCTCTCGACCGATCAGTTCATCGAAGCCTTGGACGTGAAGGTGCCGGCGTCCGCAGCGGTTGCCTGGCCGCGCGTGACCTTTACGAGCGAAACGACTTTGCATCTTAATGGCGAGGAGATCCGGCTCGTGCCGGTGCCGCCGGCGCACACCGATGGCGACATCATCGTGCATTTCGAGAAAGCCGATGTGATCCATGGCGGCGACGTGTTCTTCAATGGCAGGTATCCATTCATCGATTATTCGACCGGCGGCTGGCTCGGCGGAATGATCGGCGCGACAAAAACGCTATCCGGGATGACGACCACGAAGACCCGCATCATTCCGGGCCATGGGCCGCTGGCGACGCCGGAAGATCTGCGCGGTTATCTCGCCTTCCTCGAGACAATGCTCGAGCGATTCACGAAACTGAAGAACGAGGGCAGGACGGTGGACGAAGTCGTGGCCGCTGCGCCCGCGAAGGAATTCGATGAGAAGCTCGGCGGGGGAATTATGAAGCCGGAGCAATTCGTTCGTATCGCTTACACCGGTCTGCTCAAGCACGGGTAAGCCGTTCGACTGACTATCTACTCTTCGCGAGAAGCAGTAGAGAAGCCGGACCGCGCCCCCAAAATTAATTAGAAGCTATCTCAAATGATGTCTCACGCTGTAGCCACGGCGCTCGGTCGCCGTATTGCGGGGCCACAACGCCTCGACAGAGCGGGGCGGCTACAGCGCTAATGTTTTTGAGATGGATTCTAGAACTTTTTGTTCACGCCTACGTAGCAATAGCGGCCGCGAATCGAACCGAGCGAAGTATCGTAGTTGTCGCCCGTCGGTGCATAGAATCTTCATGCAGCCCCGGAGCCGGCCCGCAGGCCGCCGCTACAGGAATGGACGCTGGAGCGAAATTGCGCACAGCGCGACAATGTCGCTAATCCGCCGCCAGCACTTCGCAAAGATGTCGCAGCTCCGCGTCAACCTCGGACGCTTCCGCGACGGTGCCACCCACTTCCTCCCGCAAAATCGCGCGATATCGCGAACGCAGCCGGGCCACGTCGCTGCGCAGGGTGGCGGCCGGCCGGCCGAGACGGAGCGAGAGCGTGTCGTAGGGCACCGCCGTTTGGTTCGTCGCCGAGAGATGAGCATTTAGTTTCTCAAAAAGATCCGCTTTCCCGGCCAGAGCGCATTCTTCCGCCAGCCGATCGAGCGCCTGACGCAGGAGCGTCTCGGCCCATTCGCGCTCAAAGACCTGCTCCGCACTCCACGAGTGATTCCCCACCGCCTGCGCATCTGCTTCCGCAATCGCCGCGGTGTCGAGTGGCGCCAGCGGCATGCCGCCACCGCGCTTCTGCGCGCGATCGTGCGCGCGGGCGTGCGCGACGAAATGCTTGAGCGCGCCGAGGAGAAAGGAGCGGAATCGTCCTTTCTCGCGATCGGCCCGGGCGTAAAGGCGGGCTTCGATCAGGTGGGCAAAGAAACCCTGAGTCAGATCCTGGGCATCGTCCGCTGGGAATCCTTCTCGACGCAGGAAGAGATAAAGCGGTCGCCAGTAAACGCGGCAGAGCTCGCAGAGGGCACGGTGCGCTTCGCCCTCGGTATTTTCGGTTTGACCGGCGGCGAGGACCACGGTCCAGCGAGTGGAAACGAAAAGCCCCACCGGCGTGGTGGGATCACGCACAGCGGGGTTCATGTTCGGGTTGTATCGGTTAAGGGGGAACCAGGCAAGATATGTTTCGCGGTGGAGGCTGGAGCGCACACGCGCCTCGCGCTGCCCAATCCGGCGCCTCGCCGGATTGCCGGGGCGGAGATCCGACTCGTTAGTCATTCCAGCATTCTGGGCGTGAAGAATGTTTGCGGCGAGGCGCCGCAAACGGCACGCGAGGCGCGTGCGCTCCCCAGAATAAAACCCGGCGCTAGAGCTTGTCGGGCGTTCCCAGCAGCTCGGTCACACGCTGCAGGAGCCGCCCCGCGCCGCCGCCGTCGAGGCTGCGATGATCGAAGCTGAGGGTGAGCTCGGCTTGCGTCGTCGGCACAAATTGCTTTTTTTCTTCGCTCCAAGTCGGCGCTTTTTTCCCGGCGCCGAGACCGAGCAGCAGCGTCTGGTCGGGCAGGGGAATGGGCGTGCCCCAATCGAGGCCGAAAGGTGCCGAAATTGGAGACCGAAGCGATGCCGCCGGCGGTCATCTCGGAGGTGACCCGGCGCCGGCGCGCGAGGTCGACCAGCTCGGTGTACTTGCTTGTCATGTCGCCTAACGACGTCTTGTCCGCATTGCGAATGACCGGGACCATGATCCCGTCCTGCGCTTCCACCGCGACGCCAAGATCGATCGAGTCGGAGCGCAGCGCGCGGTTGCCGATCAGGCGCGCGGCCGCGGCCGGGGTTTCCGCGAGCGCCAGGGCGAGCGCGCGCAAGACATACAGCGCCGGGCCCGGTTTCGGATCGCGCTTTTTGCGGTCTTCCAAGACGGGATCGAGACAAACCGAAACGCCCACCGTAGCGAGCGGGCGCGTCCAGCTCCGACGCATCGCGTCGGCCACGCCGGTGCGAATCGCGCTCGCGTCTTCCGCCGTTTGTTTTTCCAAGGCGCCGAGAAAACTTTCCAGGTCCTTGATCGTGACGCGCCCGGCGTTGCCGCTACCGGGGATGGCGGCGAGATCGGCCTGGGTGAGTTTCAGCTCGGCCATGCGCGCCTTCACCCGCGGCGAAAGATAACCCGCGCCTTTCGCGCCCGCGGGCACCGGCAGGACGCCCGCCTTGTCGCTCTGGAAATGCGAGCCGGCATCGACCTGCGGAAGGCTGGTGTCGTCGACTTGAAAATGCGAGCCGCTGCCGTTCCCCGTCTCCTTGGCTTCCGCGGTTTCTTCTTCGCGGCCGGGCACTTCTTTTGCCACTTCGCCCTGGGGCGGCTCCGGGGCGCTCTTCACGAAACGCGCCGCATCCGCTTCGCTCGCCTCGATGTATCCAAGCACGGCGCCGACGGCGTAAACGCCTTTTACTTCCGCCTCGATCTTCGCGATCTCGCCCGGGCACGGCGTGGTCACACCCATGACCGCTTTGTCCGTTTCGACTTCGATGATCTCCTGGTCGGCCGCGACTTTGTCGCCGGGCTGGACTTTGATTGCAACGATCGTCGCCTCGGCCATCGACTCGCCGAGCTGTGGCATTGTGATTGGAACTTTCGGCATAAATTATTCGGCCAAGATCTGGCGCGCTTTGGCGGCGATCGATTTCGCGTTTGGACGATGCTCGGCCCAGAGATTTGGATGATACGGAATCGGTGTGTCCTTGGCGTTGACGCGTCCCGGCGCGGCATCGAGCAGATGAAATCCCTCCGTCGCAACGCGCGCGATGACCTCGGCCGTCGCGCCGCCCCAGGGAAAGGATTCGCCCACGCAAAGCAACCGGCCGGTCCGCGCGACCGAGGCGAGCACGGTGTCAGTATCGAGCGGCTTGATGCTGCGCAGGTCGACGACTTCGATCTCGACCCCGCGGGCGCTGAATTCTTTCGCGACCGCGAGCGCCTCGTGCACCATCGCGCTGTAGGTGACGATGCTCAGGTCGCGCCCCGGCCTAACGACGCGCGCCTTGCCGATCGGCAGCCGGTCTTTCGGCAGGGCGTCGGCCTTGAGATGGTAATAAAGATATTTGTGCTCGCAGTAGATGACCGGGTCGTCGATTGCGACCGCGTCGATCAACATCGTGTAAGCGTCTTCCACCGTGGCCGGCGCGACCACGACGAGCCCCGGGTAATGCGAGTAAATCGCCTCCATGCTTTGGCTGTGGAAAGGGCCGCTGCCTTTCGTCCCGCCGGAGGGTAGGCGGACCGTGATCGGGCAGGGGATATTCGTCCGCCAATACTGCGTGCCGGCGTTGTTCAGGATCTGGTTCAACGCCACGCTCGAGAAATCGGCAAACTGCATTTCGACAATCGGCCGCATCCCTTCCATCGCCGCGCCGATCGCGGTCCCGACCATCGCGTCTTCGCTGATCGGCGTGTTCAGGACACGGTCGGGAAACTCGGTCGCGAGACCTTTCGTGGCCTTGAAGGCGCCGCCGAATTTTCCGCTCACATCCTGCCCGTAAATAAAAACGCGTTCGTCCTCGCGCAGGAGATGCAACTGCGCTTCGCGAATGGCTTCGAGGTAAGTGACGCTCATGGGAGTGGGTCAACCATTGTGCGCGTCGCCATCGCGCACCAATCCTCTTCGCTCCCGACCGGCGCCGCTTCGCGCTGCGCGGTTTCGACGGCTTTTTCGACCTCCGCGGAAATTTCGGCGCGCCATTTTTTCAGCGTCTCGGCATCGAGCCAGTTGTTCTCGAGAATTAGTTTCTCGGTCAGCGCGACCGAATCCTGCGCCCACGGTTCCTTCTTCATCTCCGGCGGCACGTAGCTGGCGTCGTCGTGTTCGCCGTGCCCGGCCAGACGCAGAACCGATGCGACCACCAGTTGCGGCGGGCCGCCGGCGCGGGCGCGTTCGACCGCGCCGCCGATGACGTCGAGGCAGGCGGCGAGATCGGTCCCTTCCACTTCGTGGCCTTCGTAGCCGTAGCCCTGGGCGCGATCGACCAGGCTGGCGCAGGCAAATTCCCGGTCGTTAGGCGTGGAGTAGGCGAAATGATTGTTCGTCGCGACGATGACGAACGGCACCCGCTCGACTGCGGCGATATTCATCCCTTCGTGGGTCGCGCCGGTCTGCATCCCGCCTTCGCCGATCATCGTCAGGCCGACGAAGCCCTTTTCGCCCTTCATCTTCCTCGCCAGAAGTTTGCCGACCACGACCGGGATCATCGCGCCGAGGTGGCTGATCATCGCGATCTGCCCCGCTTCCGGGTAGCCGCGGTGAATGTTGCCGTCGCGCCCGCGCATCGAGCCCTGGCGCGAGCCGAGATAAGTGCGGGTCACATTCAGGAGCGGTTCGCCAAAGGTGGCGCGCGCCGCCTGGTCGCGGATGAGCGGCGCCATCACGTCGCCTTTTTTTAGAAACAGACCGCAGGCGGTGCTGACCGCTTCCTGACCGCGCCCGATGTAAACGCCGCCGGTGATCATGCCGCCGCGGTAGAGGCTGGCCAGCTTGTCTTCGAAGATGCGCGTTTGCAGCATCCAGCGAAATGCTTCCAGATAACGTGGGTGCGGCAGAGACGTCCCGGTGGAAGAGTCCTCAGAACGTTTCGCGGTTTGCAGCATCGGAGCACTTAAACCAGCAAGGTCCGATTGGCCAAAATTTTTTGTGCTAAGGTCCCGCTTCACGATGCTCGAACACCTCAACGATCTCATCCTGCGCCTCGACCATTGGGGCTATGTGATTGTTTTCCTCATCGTGATGCTGGAATGCCAGGCGTTCCTCGGTTTTTTCATGCCCGGCGAAAGCATGGTGATGGTGGCCGGTTTTCTCGCCGGGCAGGAATTGCTCGATGTGCGCGTGCTGATGGTGGTGGTGGCCTCGGCCGCGATCGTGGGGGACAGCATCGGCTATGAATTTGGCCGGCGACTCGGGCGCGATTGGCTGCGGCTCCACGGCAGGAAATTCTGGGTCCGGCCGGAGCGGCTCGACCGCATGGACGCTTTCTTTTTTCGCTACGGCGGCCTGAGCGTGCTCTTCGCGCATTTCCTCCACGTCGGGCGCGCGCTGATGCCGTTCCTGGCTGGCGCGGCGCGGATGCCGTATGTCCGCTTCCTCGTTTTCAATGCCATCGGCTGTGTGCTGTGGGCGGTGATTTTTTCGCTTCTCGGTTATGTCTTCGGGCAGAGCTGGCACCTGGTCGATCGCTGGATCGGCCGCGCGGGGGTGATCGCGGCGATCCTCGGCGCGATGGTGGTGGTGACGATTGTCCTCTGGCGCGGGGTGGCGAGCCGGGAGCTGGAGATTCGGGAATGGTGGCGGCAATTCTGTGCGCGTCCTCGGATCGTCAGTCTGCGGCGGCGCTTCGCGCGGCAAATCGACTGGCTGGAACAGCGGTTCTCGCCGCGTGGCTTTCTCGGGATTCATCTCACGATGGGAATTTTTCTGCTCCTCGCCGCGGTCGCGATTTTTGGCGGGTTGCTGGAAAGCGTCGGGACGAGGAGCTGGTTCCTGGCGGCCGATCGGCAGGTGGTGGAATGGTTCGCCCATCACTCTGGCGGACCGATGAGCTCGGTCATGGCTTTCGTCGCGCGCCTCGGCTCCGCTTACTGGCTGGTGGCGCTGTATTTCGTCGCGCTCCTGCTCGGCCGTCACAACCAGCATCGGCTGCGCCTCATGCTGATCGCTGCGCCTGGCGGCGTCCTGCTCGATTTCGTATTGAAATTCATTTTCAACACCGCCCGTCCGCACTTCGGGCACGGGATGAATTTTGGTCCTCTCGATGGCGACCTGCTGACCAGTACGGTCGTCTACGGAACGCTCGCTTTCGTCCTCGTGCGCACGCTGCGCCGCTGGCGCTGGCGCGCGCTGGTCATGATCGCGAGCGTCCTGCTCGTCCTCCTCATCACCCTGAGCAGCCTTTACCTGGAGGTGACGCTGTTGAGCGATGCGCTGATCGCGCTGGTGGAAGGCGCGGCCTGGGTCCTCGTCTGCGTCAGCGGGGTGGAGATTGTACGCTGGCGAGAGACGGCGCGGGAGGAGAATGCTCCGACGCAGGAGTCGTTAGGCTAAAGCGCCGGGCTTATTCGCCCATCCGTTCGCGCAGGCTGGCGATGGCGTATTCGCGATTCATCTTGGCGATGAAGCTGGCGCTGATCTCGGCCGGGCAGACCGCCTCGCACTCGTAGGTGTTGGTGCAATTGCCGAAACCTTCCTGGTCCATTTGCCGCACCATGCGCAGGACGCGGCGGGAACGTTCCGGCTGGCCCTGCGGCAGCATCGCGAGATGGGAAATCTTGGCGGAGGTGAAGAGCATGGCGGAAGCGTTCGGGCAGGCCGCCGCGCAGGCGCCGCAGCCGATGCAGGCGGCTGCTTCCATCGCGACATCGGCGTTGTGTTTCGGAACCGGAATTGCGTTTGCCTCCGGCGCGGAACCGGTCCGCGCGCTGACGAACCCGCCCGCCTGCACGATGCGATCGAGCGCGGAACGGTCAATGACCAGATCCTTCACGATCGGAAATGAACGTGCCCGGAACGGCTCGACCGTGATCGTTTCGCCATCCTGGAACTGGCGCATGTAAAGCTGGCAGGCGGCGGCGGGATGCGCCGGTCCGTGGGCTTCGCCGTTGATCGTTAGGCTGCAGGTCCCGCAGATGCCTTCGCGGCAATCGGAATCGAACGCGACTGGCTCTTTCTCGCCGTTGGTCAGCTGCTCGTTCAGGATATCCAGCATCTCGAGGAAGGAAGTCGCCGGCGAAATATCGCGCACCTCGTATTCCTGCAGCCCGCCCTCGGCTTTGCCGGAAGGCTGGCGCCAGATTTTGAGTTTGAAATTCATTTCTAATTTATTCGCCGTGGCGCGGCCCAAAGATGCTCATTTGTAGCTGCGGGTGGCGAGGTGGACCGACTCGAAGACGAGCGGCTCGGTGTGCAGCTTCGGTGCGGTCGCGGCGTCGCTCTGGTATTCCCAGGCAAAGACATCGGCGAAATTTTCGTCGTCCCGCAGCGCTTCGCCCTCCGGCGTCTGATGTTCCTCGCGAAAATGGCCGCCGCACGATTCGTCGCGGGCGAGGGCGTCGCGGCACATCAGCTCGCCGAACTCGAGGAAATCGGCGACGCGTCCGGCGCGCTCGAGCGATTGGTTAAAGGTCTCGCCGTAGCCCGGGACGTTGACGTTATTCCAAAATTCCTCGCGCAACTGCGGAATGCGCGCGATCGCTTCCTGCAAGCCGGCGGCGTTGCGGGCCATGCCGCATTTGTCCCAGAGGAGCAGGCCGAGCTCGCGATGGAAGGAATCGACGGAGCGTTTGCCGTCGATGTCGAGCATGCGCTTGGTCCGTTCGCGCACGTCGCTCTCGGCTTTGACGAACTCCGGGTGATCGGGCGCGGGACGTTTGCCGATCTGACCTGCGAGATAGTTAGGCAAAGTGTAGGGGAGGACAAAATACCCGTCGGCCAGGCCCTGCATGAGCGCGCTGGCGCCAAGACGATTTGCGCCGTGATCGGAGAAATTGGCTTCGCCGATGACGTGCAGGCCAGGAACGTTGCTCATCAAATTGTAGTCCACCCAAAGGCCGCCCATCGTGTAATGGACCGCCGGATAGATCCGCATCGGCGCGTGGTAAGCGTTGTCGCCGGTGATCTTTTCGTAGATGTCGAAAAGATTGCCGTAACGCTCGCGAATCATGTCCTCGCCGAGGCGCGCGATCGCGTCCTTAAAGTCGAGATAAACGCCACGCCCGCCCGGGCCGACGCCGCGACCTTCGTCGCACACTTCCTTCGCGCTGCGCGAGGAGATGTCGCGCGGGGCGAGGTTGCCGTAGCTCGGGTATTTGCGCTCGAGATAATAATCGCGATCCGCTTCCGGGATGCTGGCGGGCGGCTTGTCGCAATCTTCCTTCCGCTTCGGCACCCAGACGCGCCCGTCGTTGCGGAGCGATTCCGACATGAGGGTGAGCTTGGATTGGTAGTCGCCGCTGACCGGGATGCAGGTCGGATGAATCTGGGTGTAGCAGGGATTGGCAAAGAGCGCGCCCTTTTTGTAGGCGCGATAAGTGGCAGTGACGTTGCAGCCGCGGGCGTTGGTCGAAAGGTAGAAGACGTTGCCGTAGCCGCCGGTGGCGAGGACGACCGCGTCGGCCGCGTGCCTGACGATTTCGCCGGTGATGAGATTGCGGGTGATGATGCCCTTGGCGTGGCCGTCGACGAGGACGAGATCGAGCATCTCGGTCTGCGGAAACATCGTCACCGTGCCGGCCGCGATCTGACGGCTGAGGGCCTGGTAGGCGCCTAACAAAAGCTGCTGCCCGGTCTGCCCGCGCGCGTAAAAGGTGCGCGAGACCTGCGCGCCGCCAAAGGAGCGGTTGGCGAGCAGCCCGCCGTATTCGCGGGCGAAAGGGACGCCCTGCTCGACGCATTGATCGATGATCAAATTGCTGACCTCGGCGAGGCGATAAACGTTCGATTCCCGGGAACGAAAATCACCGCCCTTGATCGTGTCGTAGAAAAGCCGGTAAACGCTGTCGCCGTCGTTCGGATAATTTTTCGCGGCGTTGATGCCGCCCTGGGCGGCGATGCTGTGGGCGCGGCGCGGACTGTCCTGGTAGCAGAACGATTTTACGTTGTAGCCCTGCTCGCCCAGCGTGGCGGCGGCGGAGCCGCCGGCCAGGCCGGTGCCGACGACGATGATCTCGAATTTCCGGCGATTGTTAGGGGCGACGAGCCGGGAATTGTTCTGATGCCGCCGCCATTTCTCGGGCAGCGGGCCGTCCGGCGTCTTGGAATCAAGCGTGCCGATCATGAGCGGGTATGCAGTTTCACCCAACCGAGAAGAACGGCGACGGGAATGGAAGTGTAGCCAACAAAGAGGAGCCAGGCGAAGATCCGGCCGCCCTGCGCCAGGCGCGCCGTCAGCTTTTGATTGTTCAAGCCTAACGACTGGAAAAAGCTGGAGGAGCCGTGGCTGAGGTGGAGGGCGAGAAGGAACATCGAGAGAACGTAGAAGCCGGAGACGAGCCAGCTCTGGAAGCCGTAGATCATCATCGAATAGACGTCGTAGTGATTGAGCGGGTCGAGCGGGAGCGTGTTGAAGCGTGGGTCGGTCGCCCGGACGGTGAAATGGAGGATGTGATAGATGATGAAGGCGAGAAGGACGAGACCGCTCAAGGCCATGCTGCGGGAGGCGAAGGTCGCCTTGACCGTGTCCTTGCGCTTATAGCGTTCCGGCCGGGCACGGCGGTTCTCGATCGCGAGCCGGACGGTGTAGTAAATGTGAAGGACGACGACGATCAGCAGTCCGCCGCGAATGACCCAGAGGAGGATGCCGAGCTGGCGCAGCTTTTCGGCGTAACCGTTGATCCATTCCGGGCCGAGGAAAATCTGGAGGTTGCCGATGAGATGGCCGATGACGAAAAGGATCAGGATGAGCCCGGTCACCGCCACGATCATTTTCCGTCCGACAGATGAGCGATGAAAGGCGGCGATGTTCGTCACAAAGAAAGCGCCGCGGAATCCACGGACGTTTTACCGTATGGGGCCGCCTAACAGTGTCAAGCCGAGCCCCGTCCTGCGGCCCGCTCGGGGCGGTAAATTGGACGGCTTAACGTGGCAGCGGCGCGATGGCGATGCGTTCGGTGGAAACACCGTCCGGACCCGCGGCGCGGAGGAAATAGCGGGTGTCGGCGTCGTAGTTTTTAATGTAGCCGGCGAGTTGCCCATTCGGCATTCGTCCGCCGTAAAGGAGCCGATTCAGGAACCTGTTTGAACCGAAGGCGCGGGCAACGCCCACCACGGTTCCGGCGGGGTCGACGACGACCATGTGATGCGGCGGGCGACCTTCCGCCACGAGCTGGCCGGAAATTTTCACGGCCGAGTCCTGATCCCGGCCGCCTTTGAGGCGCTGCAGGGCCGCCCGGCCCCGGAAAGGTTCTCGCTTCTCACGCCCGCCAAAAAGCTGGGTCACGGGTTGGCCGATCCAATCCTGCAAGCCCTCCGCAAACATGTCGAGGCGACGCGCGCGCAGGATCGGGAGGAGCAGGTCGATATCCTCCTGGTGGGAGGCGAGGAGACGAGCTGGATCGGTCACTCCGTTGATCAGGCTGATCGCACTTTCGTCGGCCAGAAGTCGCGCAAATCTCACGCGGAAGCCTTCATCGCGATGTTCCTGCCACGCGACGAGAGGGAAGGCGAAGACCACCACGACGCAAGGCCAGCGCAGCCATGGCCAGCGACTGGCATGATGAATCGCGACCAGCAGTATTCCCGTCCAAAAAAGCGAGCTCCAAAATAAGTAACGCGGCGCGGCGGTCTCAAAGGGCAAGGCCTGGAAGTGCAGGACTCGTCCGGCAACGATCAGGAGGAGTGCGCAGAGATTAAGACTAATCAGAGCCAGGCCAATGAACTCAACGCTGTTCGCCTTCAGGTCTCTGCGCCACAGGCTCGTAAGAGTGACCACCGCGGCGAGGACGAGACCTGCCACACCGCCCCAAATCAGCCAGCCGGAGGTTTGAATGAGCCCGGGAGAAACGCGTGTCTCCTGCAAAGCGGTCACGCTGTAAAACAGAGGACCGCCGACGAGCATGAAGAGATGCTGAAGGGCGGTGCTCGAGATCAGTCCCGGCGATCTCGCGTCGGCGCGAAAGACGAGGTTCTTATCTGGCGGCGGCAGGAGCCGGTAAATCACCACCACCACCGCTGCGGCAATAACGAAGATCGCGAGAGGTCGCCACGGCACGCGCAAATACCATCCGAGAAACAAAAGAGTCGGCCAAAGCGCGAGACCGGTTCCGAAACTAAAGCTGGCGAAGAAACCGGCCAGGACGATGAGCGCGGTCGTGCGCCAATCCGGGGAATTCGCCGCGATCTTCGGGAGAAGAAGGAACGCCACGGCCGCGCCCAACACCACCGACGAAGTCATGATATTGAATCCGCCCGACGCAGTGATCATGGAGCGTCCCATCCAGAAACTGCCGAAACTCAGCGCCAGAGTGGCGAGACATTTCCCGGTGAAGTCGATCTCGCGGTCGCGCCAGATCGGCAGCAGGAGCAGGGCGGTGGAGATCAACAACAGAGTCAGCCCGATGATGAAGAGCACCAGATGAGACCCGTGAAAGAAACGCAGGTCCGCCAGCCAGATAAGGTTGGGGAGAATGATGGGATGGTTGTTGACCTTGTAGAAGGTGCTTTCCAGCCACGGGTAATGCACGCAGACATAGAAGAGCCGCCAGAAGTCCTGCGCCGTGACATTCCAATAGGAGAGACAGAGATAGAGAATCCCGGAGAGGAAATAGATCGCGGCGAAGAGTAGAGCGCCGATCTGCACCGCGCGCTCCGCGGTCTTCGCGCCCCTATCCATGGGGATCGCTCTCGCGCCTACCCCAGGCCAGGAGGGAGGTGCCAAAAGGCGCTGCGAACGGCAGGGCGGTTTCGATCTTCATCAGGCTGGTGAGCACCATGTTGGCGGCGGCGTTGGGCGGGGCGAACCCAAAGCGAATTGTTTCTTCCGGACCTTTTATGTTGAGGCAAGCTTTGCGGACGAGTAACACGGGGACCATCGACATTCCCCAATAACGCAGGACGTCGGGCTCCAACCCCGCCTCGCGAAAGACTCTCCCGAGAGTCGCGCCGCGGTAGCGCCGCACGTGGCCGGCGACCGTGTCGTAACGACTGTAGAGTGACATGCTCGCCGGCACGTTAACGATCATAACTCCGCCGGGACGCAGATGGCGGAGAGCTGCCTCGAGGAAGGATTTGTCGTCCTCGATATGTTCGAGGACATCGAGGAGAAAGACCGCGTCGTAGCGGCCGAGCATGGATGGTTCCTGGTCGAAGATGTCGTAGAAAAAAAGGCGACCGAGTCCGGGCTGGGCCGTCTCCATGCCGGCGCTGTTTAGGTCGCAACCGTCCACCGGCACGCCGAGGTCGCGTTCCAGCATTCCGCGGGCGACGGCCCGGCCGCACCCGATCTCGAGCGCGCGCTGGATCGGCACCTTCGACAGTTTGATCGCCCGCATCACTTCGTGGTGACGCCATTGCATCCAGAAATGATCCTCTGTCGCGATGTCATACCAGTCGTCCGCCATCGCGACCGCTCTCGGAGCCGAGAGATTCTCGATCTCACTCATCGGAGGGATCGCTTTCCGGGAGGTTCACGGTGCGCTCGACCAGGAAGGAAGGGCGCCCTTTCACTTCCATAAAGATCTGCCCGATGTATTCGCCAATGAGCCCGAGGTAAAGAAAAACCAGGCCGTTGGAAAAGAGGAGGATGATGACCAAAGTCGAAAAGCCGGGAGCGGCGAGCCGCGTGTCGCTGAAAAGGGCGAATCCGAGATAGATCATCGCGCCAATGACGGCGCCGAGGCAAAGCAGGCTGCCGAAGATGAAGCCAAGCCGAAGTGGTCGAGTGGAAAAGGAGGTCAGGCCGGATCCCGCCAACTTGATCAAATGCCCTAACGAGTATTGCGGAGCACCCGCCGCCCGGGCCGGGCGCGAAATGGGAAACGGCTTCGCCGGAAGACCAAGCCAGGCGCGCAAACCGCGAACAAAGCGAAGCTTCTCGGGCAGGGCCAGGAGAAGCGTGACGGCTCGCCGGCTCATGACACAGAAATCACCGCTATCGAGCTGCACCGGGCTATCGGCGAGATAGAGAAAGAGGCGATAGAACAAAAAGTAGAAGAAACGTTTCCACGGTCTGGCGTGCCGGCGCGTGCGCACGGCGTAGACCACGTCGAGCCCTTCCCTTTGCAGCAGCTGAAACATCTCGAGCAGGATTTCTGGTTCATCCTGCAGGTCGGCGTCCATGACCCCGACGACCCCTCCGGTGGCGAAAGAGAGACCGGCCGAGACGGCGCTTTGATGGCCAAAGTTGCGGGTGAGCGCGATGAGTTTCACCGTCGACTCGCGTTCCGCCCAGTTCTCGACCAGAGCACAACTGCCGTCGGTCGAACCGTCGCTGACAAAGACGAGTTCCAAGCCCGCGACTGCCGCCTGGAGCTTCTGCAATCGCGCCTGGAGCAGGGGAAGAACCTTTTCCTCGTTCAGGAAAGGGATGACGATGCTCAGCGCGGGGCGGCTCATGCGAGGTGAATGTCGAGTCTGCGCGGGATCATACACCGGAGGTCGGGCCCGCGCTTCTCTTCAGCGACCTCGGCGGGTTGACCGGATCTTGCCGCGCTTTTTCGGCCCGCAGTTGAGCGATCACCTCGTCCTTTTGCGCAACTTCAGCCTTGAGATCGAGCGCCCATTGCGAACGCTCGGCAACTTCATTCTGCAGGTCACCGATGCGTTTGTTTTTCTGCTCGATCTCGTCCCTCAGGCGCAGCGCCCATTGCGTTCGGTCCTTGAATTCATTCTGTAATGCCTGATGCGCCCTCCAGATGCGGCCGCACTCCGCATCGAGGTCGTGGATGTAAGTTACCCGGCGCTCAAACTGCTCTTCCTGCAAGGCGGTGGCGTCCGCCAAGGGTTCGTTAGGCACGGGCGTTTCCCGCAGCATTTTCCAGAAGGCTCGCGCCTCCGCGATCACGGCGGAATCGGTCGCGATTTCGCGCTCGAGTTCGGCGGCATCGACATTTGAGCTGTTGATCCGTTTTTCGAGCGGTTCGAGGCAGACGGCGTTGAACGGCTCCTCGATGAAGTCGAGGACTCGGCGCATCGAAGCCTCCGGCTCGCGGACCAGATCCTCGTGGAAAACGCGGCAAACGACGGCGGCGCCAAAAGCGTTCTCCGCCAGTACGCAGGCCCGCACATTAGCCAGCCAGCGCCCGTAGCCTTGCTCCTCTATCTCAGCCAATTTCGCCCCGAAGACGCGGTCGAAATTCAGCATCGATGGCACCACCAGATCCGGGTCGCGGACGAGATGAATGAAGCGGGCAGCCGGGAAGAGTTGGCGTAAACCGGCGATCCCGAAGGAATACTCCGGCGTTCCGTTGACCCAGCGCGACTTCGGATCGGACTGGCCGCGCGAGATTTTGAAAGCGGGGTGATTCTCCGGATTTTTGGGGCTGGCCTGCGCCCGGCGGCGGTTCTCAAACGTTCCCCGGTGACCAACGATCGACGCGTTAATGGAGGTGCCGATGTCTCGCATGAATCGATCGCGCTCGATTCCCATCGCGCTGAGCTGCGAGCGCTCACCGCGGGCCGATCCGCGGCGGTGCGCGACGGCGACGTCGACCGCGAACGCCGCCATCCAGTTCGATTCCTCGAGGCCGAGAAGGTTGGGGTGCTGGCCGAGGCACCAGGTCAAAATGCTGGTGCCGGAACGCGGCGAGCCGACGATGAAAATTGGCGGGCGAAAGGAAAGTGGATCGGCTGACATTGCTCTCGACCGGGAGGAAACGGCCCAAGTTCTTCTACTTCTGGGGTTGAAACAAGGGCAGCGTCAAGCACCCTGCAATTCCCCAGCGCAGGATTGACCTTCCAGCGGTGTTCAGGCATGAGGAAGACTTGTGCGCGGCGCCCTCTGGATCATCCGTCCACAGTTTTGCCCATGCTGAGCCATCGTCTGCCACAATCCATTTCGCACCTGCTCTCCTTCGGGCAGCGTGCGCTGATCTATTGCGGAGCGGCGAGCCGGGCTTTGCTCGGGTCGCTTTACCGGATCGAATCTCCGCGCGATGCCTTTCGAGTCGCCCTGCGCCATGCCCGGTTATCACCGCGGCCAGAGTTAGCCGGCAAGAATCCCCGCACCAGTGGTGCGCCACCTCTGCTGATCCATTATCACATTTTCAAGAATGCCGGGACGTCATTTGAGTGGGCGCTGGAACGCACTTACGAGGATCGGTTCCGGCGCTATGACTCGCCCACTCCGGGCGGGATCGTGTCGTCACGCGAACTGGCGCGCCTGGTCAGGAACGAGCCGCAGCTGGTTGCGATTTCGAGTCATCAGGCGGTTCCGCCCGCGCCGCGCATTCTCGGCCGGAAAGTGCTGACCAGCATTCTCATTCGTGATCCGATCGCACGGATCGAGTCGATCTACGCCTTCGAGCGCGGGCAGAAAGTGGAAACGCCGGGCGCGCTCAAGGCCAAGGAACTGGATTTTAAGAGTTATGTGCAATGGCGCCTGGCCACTTCCCCCGCGATGTTCTGCAACTACCAGGTCTATTTTTGCGCCGGGAGGAAACTCTTCTTCGGCGATTGCAGCCAGCGAGATCTGGAAGCGGCCATCATCCGATTGGATGCGATCGATATTGTTGGGACCGTGAAGCGCTATGGGGAATGGCTCGCCCTCGCCCGGGCAATGCTCGGAGAGAATTCCGGGCCACTTACCCTCGAGTCAGTGCACCGGAACCGCTCCAGTTCCGGTTCGTCGGAGTCCGAGGCGGAAATTCATAATCGCCTGGTGCGTGATCTCGGTTCGGAGCTGACGGCGGAACTGCTTCGCCGCAACGAGTTGGATATGTGTCTTTATCAGGTCGCGGACGCGCTGCTGACCCGCCGCCTGGCGGAACGATCGGTCCTGAATGAGCTGCGTAATGCCTACAGCAGGGTTGAAGTGCCCGGCAAGGTCTCTTGAGATTTTCAGGGCTGGACTTGTTCCCGTTCGCTCGCGGAATCTCAGGTTGCCTTCCGGTGCTTGGCCCCTATCGTCCGGCTGAGTCTCCGGCCATCAACGCTGGCAGGCGCAATAATTTCGGCCGACTCTTCTCCATGACCACTTCTGTCATTTGTTCAACCTTGGCTGCGGCGATCGCTGCGAGCTTGCGTTAAGGCATGACAATCGGTCAGGCGAATGATGCGGATTCGATTTCCCCTGCCTCGGTTGAACTGTCGATCTTGATGCCGTGTCTCAACGAGGCGGAAACTCTGCAGGTCTGCATCGAGAAAGCGCAGCGTTTTCTCAGGGAACACAATGTCCGCGGCGAGGTGGTGATTGCCGATAATGGCAGCACCGATGGATCGCAGGAGATTGCGCGCAAGGCCGGCGCCAGGGTAGTGGCGGTGGCCGCGCGTGGTTACGGCAGTGCCTTAGGGGCCGGGATTCAGTCGGCCTGCGGGACTTACGTTATCATGGGGGACGCGGACGACAGTTATGACTTCACCGCCTTGCTGCCGTTCCTGGAGGAATTGCGGCGGGGGAGTGACTTGGTGATGGGGAACCGATTCCTGGGAGGCATTAAGCCGGGAGCGATGCCAAACCTTCACCGCTACCTCGGCAATCCGGTCCTGACCAGTATTGGTCGTCTTTTTTTTCGCAGCTCTGCCGGCGACTTCCATTGTGGACTGCGAGGCTTCAACCGTGAAGCGATCCTGGCCCTGGATCTGCGCACGACCGGGATGGAATTCGCGAGCGAAATGGTGGTGAAGGCCACCCTGCACCGGCTCAGGATTGCCGAAGTGCCGACCACTCTTTCTCCGGACGGTCGCAGCCGGCCGCCTCATCTCCGCAGCTGGCGCGACGGCTGGCGGCATCTTCGTTTTCTCATGCTCTTCAGCCCGCGCTGGCTTTTTCTCTACCCTGGGATCTTGCTTTTGATTCTGGGCGGCCTGGCCATGGGCTGGCTGATTGTGGGACCGCGGGTTATCGCCAGCATTACTTTCGACGTCCACACCCTTGTCTATGCCGCACTCGCCGCCAGTCTCGGTTATCAGTCGATTATCTTTGCTCTTTTCACCAAGGTCTTTGCGATCAGCGAAAAACTCCTCCCCGAGGACCCGCGTTTAAACAAGCTGTTCCAGTATGTCACGCTGGAGGCAGGGTTGGTCTGTGGGATTCTCATGGTCGCGGCAGGCCTTGCCCTTTCGATTTACGCTGTCCTTTCCTGGCGCGCCCAGGCTTTCGGCCCCCTGAACCCATCTCACACCTTGCGAATGATCATACCGGCAGGGTTGCTTATTCAACTGGGCGTGCAAACTATCCTTTCCAGTTTCTTCCTCAGCGTCCTCGGCCTGCGCCGCCGCTAACTCATGCCCAGCCTGCATAATACTATCCATACCACTCTTGTTTTCGGCCGCCGGGTGCGCAAGCTCGCCGAAGCCCTGAGCAGCATGGTCCCGGACGGATCGCGAGTCTTGGACGTGGGCTGCGGGGATGGTCAGATATCCGCCCAGGTCGCGGCTCGACGAGACAATGTCTCGATCGTTGGGATTGATGTCCTGTTACGACCTGAGCAATCGATTCCGGTGACTCTCTTCGACGGAAAAGCTATCCCGTTTGAGGATAATAGCTTCGATCTGGTAATGTTTGTCGATGTCCTGCATCACGCGGAAGACCCGGCCTCTCTGCTGGCGGAGGCGGCGCGGGTATCCAGGAAATATCTGCTCTTGAAGGACCACGTGCGAACCGGGTTGGTGGGAAAGTGGACGTTGCGCTTGATGGATTGGTTCGGCAATGCACAGCACAATGTGGTGTTGCCCTATAACTACCTTTCCAGGCCGGAATGGGATGAGGCCTATACGAAGGCCGGGCTGCAACCGGTTAAGACCGTGCGTCGGCTGCAGCTCTATCCAAACCCGGCCAATTGGATCTTTGGTCGCGGTCTTCATTTCATCACCTTGCTGGAGAAGAAGGCCGGGACGCCCTCGGCGAAATAGGCGGACCATGCACTTGGGGCCCTGTGCCGGAAGTTAATTCGCCCGCAGGTCTCGGTTCGCCTGCGCAACGAGATCGAGCACGAAGGCGCGCTTGTTATCAAAATCGACGTTCATCGTTGCTTCCTGCGACGGTTGATCGAAGACCCAGAAAGCAGATAGCGGCACCCGATGGACCGTGATTGCGCGGAGAAATTCTTCTGTTTGTGCCCGGTTCTTCGTTGGGAATTCTCCTACAAAAAGTGGCTTGCCAGCCGCCGCTGCCGATTTGGTCAAAATCGCCAGGAGGTCGCTGATGCTCCGCGCTTCGGCGAGAGCCGTCTTCCCTCGTTCATAGACATGCGCCGAAACCATGTTCATCGGGTCAGGGGTGAGCTGTAACAGGGTGGAGAAGCTTTCCTTGGCATTATCCCGACGTCCGCGGCGGCCATGGGCGAGCTGGAAAGCGTTAGGCCGGGGCAAGGACGTGCCCGGCTCGATGATGCGGTTGGGATCGATCTCCCTCACGGTCCGGGCAAAGACGGAGTAGACGGTGCGCAGTTGCTCGGAGGTTAGACGGCTTCCGGCTCTGGCGTTAGGAAGGTCTATCCCAAGGTTAGCTTCGTTCCCAAACTCCCAGCCCCAGATCGCGGGGGAATCTTTGTAGCGGAGGACCATTTCCCGAGTGAATTGGCGGAGGTAGGCGTTCGCCTTGCCGTCCGGGCGATCAAGCCGATCACGACTTTCGCCAACCACTTCCGAGACCGTCGCGAGTCGCCAGAAAAGAGATGGGATAAGTCCAATCTGGTTCTGCTCGGCGCAATGTACGACCTGGTCCATTCTCCGAAAGAATTCAGGGCGATTCGTCAGGTAGAGTTGCTGGTTCTCCGGTCCAAACCCGCTCGCGCGGAAACGGACGAAAGGGATGCCAGCCTTTCCCAGACGGGCGAGTTTATTCAGGGACGAGGTGTTATCTTTGTTCTGGAGGAGTTGGCCAAAGAGAGTGTTATAGTTGGCGCCGACGCCGTGATACGGCTTTCCCTGCCGCATGAGCACCCCGTCGCTGACATATAAGCCCGGGCGATCGCTGGACCTGTCCGCAACAGCTGTCACCGGCAGAAGGAAGCCGAGGGAAAGGATCGACAAGACCTTGAGAGCGACCGAGCCGCCCGGATCCTTTCCACGCTCGCTGGCCTGGCGCAGCAGGATATTCAGCCAGTAGGCTGCAAAGACAAAGAAAGTCCAGCTCAGCGGATGAAGATATCGGATAGAGTTGTCCACCGCTAACCCGACCGCGATCAGCATGACAACAACGGCAAAGATGGCGACTGAGATCAAAAAGCTCCGGTCACGCGACCGGGAAAAAAGGGCCGTTCCGACGAGCAAGACCGGAGTCAGAAGAAGGATGCGGTACCAGTAGATGCCCGCGGCAAAGTATGACTTGGTGAAGGAGGGGCTGGTGGGCAAATCGGCCGCCTCAAGATGAAAGCGTCGGGCGAGGTCCTCCCTGAATTTCGGCGGGATTTGACGGTTTCCCGTATCCTCCCTGATGCAGGCGGCTATGACATCGCTCCGCCAGCCTCTGAGGTAGGTCTGCACCGCCAGGTCTGGCCACGCCGATCGGATCGCGTTGCAGGATGTGAAAGGCGATTTTCTTGGCGACTACGTTCGCCTGCAATGAGTCAGGATAGGCTTGGTTGAGAACGGCCACAAACCCACCCTTCATCCAGCGCTGAGCCCGGCGCGTTTGCGAATGATTCGGGAAAGCGTCCTCAAAGATGCGAGTCGAAACCCCGGCTGCCTCGAGGTCCTGCGGCGTCAAAAGAGGAGCCCAGGAGGAGAGAAGGGAGTGGCCGTCAGCGTATTGATATGCCGGAGGGGCGTTTGAGAAACGACCAGTGAGATACTTGTAACCAGTGTGTAAGGCAAAATGGCTAACCAACACGACCCCCAGCGCAGCAAGAAATGGCTTCAGCCGTTGCCGGATGTTTGTTTTGGAAGGGCCGTTGAAGAAGAGGCGGAGGAACGGTGCAGCGAAAGAAAGAGCTGCCACCGGCGGCAGGAAAGAAATCCGCAGCGCCACACTGACAACACCGGCAATGCTGGCCAAAGCCAGATAGCGCTTCCTGCCAGTATCGATGAAAAGCAGCACAAGGCTGAAGAAACCCATCGCGGCCAGGAGTGAGAAGGTCTCGGCCATGACGAAGCGTTCGTACATGAGCTGGAGAGGATCGAGCGAGTAAGCAATGGTGATGAAGGCCGCCAGGCGCGGCGATACCTCCAGGAACCGCCGCAGATTCCAACCCAGGAGACCAGCGGAAAGCGCACTGGCGAAAGTTTGCGCCAGAACCAGGGAAAACAACGATTCGCTGCCGACCGATAGCCATCGAATCAAAAACCCGTAGAGATAGGACCTGTCCGGAGGGATCCACCCCACCACGGCGGTCGCAATGTAGCTGGCGGAATCTCCGAGAAAAAATTGTGGATTCGGATCGGCTACCAGAACGACGGCCTTGATCGCAAGAGCCAGAAGACTCAGCGACAGAAGAGAACGGCCGGAATTACTCACGCTGGAAGTTCGGGGAAAATCAGCGCGGTGCGCCCACGGCATCCAGTTCCACATTGGAAGCCAGCTCCAGCTCGTCCGGATCGACGACGGAAGGGCGGAGATCGTTCGCCAGCAGGGAACGCAATTGCTTGCGGGCGGCGTCGACCGAGTAAGACTCTCTGATCTTGTCCAGGCCCTGCATGGAGATCATTTGCCAAAGTTCTTCCGATCGATAAATCTCAACGAGCCCGGCGGCGAACTCTGCCGGGTTGTCAGCGACAAGAGCATGGACGCGGTTTTGCAGGTCCATCCCTTCGACGGCGACCGTAGTGGCGACGACAGGAACTCCCAGGCCCATGCTTTGGTTCACTTTTCCTTTGACCCCGGCGCCGTAACGCAGGGGCGCGACCGAGAGACGGATGCGGTTGAAGTAGCTGCTCACATCCGCCTGATAACCAGTGACCACGATGTCTTCATCCGCCAGGGCCACCACATCCGGGGGCGCCTTGTCACCGATGATGTAGAACTTGATCCCCGGCAGCGCTGCCCGGACGAGCGGAAAGATCTCGCGAGCGAAAAAGAGAACGGCATCGGTGTTGGGCGGATGCTGGAAGCTACCGATGAACAGGATGTCGCTGCGCAGGGAAAACGGCGTCACCGATCCCGGAGCATCGACAATGTTGGAAACAACTTCGACTGATTTACCCGGGTGCGCGCCGCGCAGGATGGCCTGCTCAACCGGGCTTACCACCCAGGTCTGATCCGATTTATCGACGAGATCGTATTCCAGCTCCCGCTTGGCGATCGCGCTTTGCTTCAGTTCGGCGTTCTGGGTCAGGGCCGCTTCCCGATCTTCCCTCAGGAAGTGTAGGTCGACGGTATCAAAGATGATCCGGCTCTGCGGCGCAAAACGGCGCACATCGTCGATATGCTTCCGCGCGAAATCACAGCGGCTGAGAATTACGGCGTCGAATTGTGGGCCATGACTTTGCAGGTATTCCGAAATTTTCTTCGCATGCGGATGGTGCATGACTTGGATGCCGCGTTTTCTCAGGTCGTCTGCATAGGGTGGGATATCGGCGAGGTTATCGGGCAGGAAAGTCACGCGGTGCCCCAAGCCCTGAAGAATAGTCAGGATCTGAAACATGCGGAGTGACCCCGAGTCGCGATCTGGCATTGGGAGGTGGTGGTCGATCACGAGGATGTGCTTTTTCCCCGGGGGAAGGGCCTCGTAGCTGGCGACATCTCCGTTATCGGGCTTTCCGGCCAGGACTGCCGCCCAAGTGGAGAGAAAGGTGCCGCGATTGACGTCCTGATACTTTTTCGTCCCGGCAGAGAGATCGGTCCCCCCGGTTACTCCCTCGTAATGGATAACGATACTTAGCGGCTGGTAAAGCACCCTGCGGCCGGCTTGCGCGACCTTGAAAGCGAGGTCCGTGTCTTCGTAATAGGCCGGTGCATATTTTCGATCGAACCCGCCGAGTTCGTCGAAGAGTGACTTCGGAATCATCACGCTCGCGGCCGAGCAATAGTCCACTTCGCGCAGATAGTTATATTCGGGTTTTGTCGCGTTCTGAAATTTGCCCCGGTTCCACCCCGAGCCGTCGCGCCAGATGATGCCGCCCGCTTCCTGGAGTCGGCCGTCGGGATAAACGAGTTTCGATCCGACCAGACCGGCGGTGGGTTCAAAGGTGAAGGTGTCACGCAGGGCGTCCAGCCATCCATCCATGACCGTGGTGTCATTGTTTAGAAACACCAGGTAACTCCCGCGCGCCGCCGCCGCGCCACGATTACAGGACGCGATGAATCCGGCGTTTTCCTCCGCGCGCAGGTAAACGAGACCCGGGATAGTCCCGATCACTTCCTTGGTGGCATCGGTGGACGCGTCATCCACCACGATCACTTCATACGGGATGCTGCCGGAATGCTGCTGCACTGCGGCCAGACAGGCGAGGGTAAAATCGACCTGGTTAAAGACCGGGATCACGATGGAAACTTCCACCTTGTTGTGCCCCACAAAGCTCAACGGAATCCTGGGAGCGGGTGGCTTCAAGGGTGGGGCGGATTTCGCATTTGCCGGGAGGACAGTCTCAGTCTCAGGAGTGGCGGGAAAAATCTCGCGCGGACGCAGCGCCTGTATCTCATCCGCCAGGGAAGCGGTCTCCGGATGGCTCTCTCGCCAGGCGCGATACTTGGCGACGTTTTTGTCGAGATGCCCGAAACCCGGCAACGGTTTTCCAGTCATCGGAGCGAGGAGCGCGGCGATCGGGTTCGCCATCTTCCAGCGGCGGGAACGTCGCAGGAGATCGGCCGCGTCGTCCACCTGGTCGAGGAAGCGCAGAAGCCGCTTCATCTCCAGAAGCTGCTTTCGCAGGCGTTCCGTCAGGGAAACGTTGCGCGATTCGAAGTCGGTCAACCGGATGCTCGTCTTCTGCAGGAGTTCGTTAGTCTGGAGGAATCGTTCCCGGAGCAGAGTGATTTCTTCGCGGTCTCGCTGCAGCTCTTGGCGCGCGACTCCCAGTTCCTGCCGCCCCTTCGTCTCTCGATCGCGGAGGCTGTCTAGTTGTTGAGTTACCGCCTCGATCTGGCGGCGGCTGGCTTCGAGCTGCTCCCAGGTTTCGCGGCGGACGCGCTCGAGTTCGGCAAAGAGTTTGGTGCGGTGTTCCTGTTCGCCATGGAGCAATCGGTCGAGGTGGGCGTAGGCGTTTTGTAACTCTTCGATGCGTCCGTCGCGCCGGTGGATGTCTCCCGCGGCTTTGACGGATTTCGCCGCGAGTTCCTGCCGCAGCCCCTCGATCGTCTTTTGATATCGGGCGACTTCCTCCTGGTGCCGGAATTCCGCGCCACGGCGTGCCGCCAATTCCTGGCGAATCCCTTCGCTGTCGGGAATGGAGGTTCGCAGGTGGCTCTCGGCGCCGGCTAACTGATCGTCCTTGGCTTTAACGGCCCGTTTTCCCTCCGCCTCCGGCAGGTCGTGACCTTTCGCTCCTTCGAGCAGGTTCGTATAAAGCGTGATGATCGGTTCGGCCACGCCCGCGTCGATCATTTGCTCGGTCGAGAAGGTGGTATGCCGGCGGGTCACCGCCACGAGCGAAACGGCTTCGTCGAATTCCTCGCCATTCTTCAATCCGGCGAAGTCTGCCAGCTTGCGTAACTCCGCCCGCGGATCTTCGAAAAAGGCCGCGTAGCTGGTCAGGATCCGCTTCTCCGGATCAGTTTCCGCGAGGAGACGCCGATTATAAATCTGCCAGAGCCGCAGACCCAGGGCGTAGGAGGTTCCATTGCGCTTATTCATGGAATAAGCCACCTCGAGCGGATTCCGGATAATGATAATCGTCCTGAGTTCGGGCAGAAGACTCTGCCAGAACGGCAGGGTGAGACAGTTTCGCGGATCTTTCCAGCCCCAGGCGGCGTGCCCGGAAAATTCCTCGAGCAACAGCCGCGCCTTGATCCGCATCGGCTGCAGTTCCTTGCTCTCAAAAGCCTCCTGATCCCGCGGCGGCAAGTCCCAGGCGGCGCCGACCGCGTTTAACAATTCATCGTTCAGCCTAACGAAACGGAGATGCTCCCAGAATCCGTCCGGATTGTCTGCCGCCGCCGGCATGAGATCGCTCTCCGGGCCGAGGTAGAGCCCGCAGCGGTGCAGGAGCCGCGCCAGCATGGAGGTGCCGGACCGGTGAGCACCGGCAATACAAACGACAGCGTTGTTCATGGAGCGCCGAGACATCCGGCGAGTCACGGATAGCCCCGCCCTCCTAAAAATCAACCCGCCCGGCCCTTAGCGGCTGCCCGGCTTAACCGCGGGAATCGCGCGTAAATCAGAGGGGATTTGGTCGGCCGGGAAGGTCTCGACCTGCATTTCGACAAGACTGACGAACGGACAACCGAAATCGGGCCGCTGGCCGCCGCTCCGGTCGACCAGCACACCGACGCCGACGACCTGGCCACCTCGTTCGCGCACGATATCGATCGTTTCCTGGACCCGGCCGCCGCGCGTCACCACATCCTCCGCGACGATGAAGCGTTCGTTAGGCGAAATGACAAAGCCGCGCCGCAGAACCAGCCCGCCGGCTTCCTTCTCGGCAAAAATGTGACGCCTGCCTAACGAGCGCCCGACTTCCTGCCCGACCACGATCCCGCCGAGGGCAGGGGAGATGACCGCGTCGCATTCGAGTGCGCGCAGTTTATCCGCCAACTGGCCGCAGACCCTGGCTGCGATCTCCGTGTGCTGGAGCAGGATCGCGCACTGGAAAAACTGCCGGCTGTGCAGCCCGGAGCGAAGGACAAAATGCCCGTCCAGCAGGGCGCCGGTCTGGCGAAAAAGCGCCAGCAGATCTTCACTCATGAGACCGCGCCGACTGCTAGCCCGAGGTGTCGCTGACGGTTTTGCCGCCGCCTGCCGGTTTGTCGCCGATCGCGGCGATCACTTCGATCTCCACCTTCGCGCCTTTGGGGAGCGCGGAGACCGCGACCGTCGAACGGGCGGGCGGATCCTGCCGGAAATAGGTCGCGTAAATTTCGTTCACCGTCTGGAAATCATCCATGCTGGTGAGGAAGATGGTCGTCTTCACGACATGATCGAAAGAGAGATGCGCCGCCTTCAGCAGGCCGGCGATGTTCTCGAGGACGCGCTTGGTTTGCTCGCTGATGTCGTCGGAAACCATCTGGCCCGTCTTCGGATCGAGCGGGATTTGGCCGGCGCAGAAAAGGAAAGAGCCGGTCTGGATGCCCTGCGAGTAGGGTCCAATCGCTGCCGGGGCGTCAGTGGTGGCGAGAATTTTCTTCATGGCCCCGACCTTAGCCGGAAAAACTTGCGGCACAACGGAGCAAAGGCGTGGCGCCGGCGCCGGAGATTGATCGCACGCGATTCTCGTTGATATTGCTGCCCTCATGGTCAGCTGGATTTTAAAGAAAATACTTGGCTCGAAGAATCAGCGCGAGATTCGTCGGCTCCACCCCCTCGTGCGGTCGATCAATGCCTTTGACGAGCAGTTCAAGGCGCTCTCGGACGAGGATCTGCGCGCCAAGACCGCGACCTGGAACGCCGAGCTTTCCGCCCTCGAAGACCCGGCTGCCCTCGCCCAGCGGCTCGAAGAAATTCTCCCCGAAGCTTTTGCGGTGGTGAAAAATGCGGCGCGCCGCCTGACTGAGCGCCAGGAGACTTTCAGCGTCTGCGATCAGCCGATGACGTGGAACATGGTGCACTTCGACGTCCAGCTCATCGGCGGCATCATCCTGCACCGCGGCCGGATCGCGGAAATGGCGACGGGCGAAGGTAAGACTCTGGTGGCGACGCTGCCCTTATATCTTAACGCCCTCGCCGGGCGCGGCGCGCATCTCGTGACGGTGAACGATTACCTCGCCCGCCGCGATGCCGAGTGGATGGGCCAGCTTTACGGTTTCCTCGGACTCACCGTCGGCATCATCCAGCACGATCAGCCGCCCGATCTCCGCCGCGAGCAATACGCCTGCGACATTACCTACGGCACAAACTCGGAGTTCGGTTTCGATTACCTGCGCGACAATGGCATGGCCACGACGCGCGAGCAGCAAGTGCAGCGCGGTTATCACTACTCGATCGTCGACGAAGTCGATTCCATCCTGATCGACGAGGCGCGCACCCCGCTCATCATCAGCGGGCCGGCGACGGTTTCGACCCATCAATACGACCGGCTCAAGCCGCTGGTCGATCAGTTGGTCAAAAAGCAGAACATGCTTTGCAACCGCCTCGCCAGCGAAGCGAAGGAAGCCTTCGATAAGAACGAGGTCGAAGAAGGCGGCCGCCTCATGTTCAAAGTCAAGCTCGGGCAGCCGCGCAACAAGCAGCTCCTGCGCATGATGGAAGACCCGGAAAAGCGCCGCGCGATCGACAAAGCCGAGCTCACTTTCTACCAGGACACGCGCAAGGAGGAACTCTTCGCCCTCAAGGAAGAACTCTTCTTCACCATGGACGAGAAATCGCACGAAGCCGATCTCTCCGAGCAGGGCCGTGCTTTCCTCAACCCGGACGATCCCGACTCTTTCGTCCTCCCGGATTTGATCAGCGAATTCACCGACATCGATCTCAACCGCACTCTTGCCGACGAGGAGAAAGACCGGATGAAAGTCGAGCGGCAGGAACATTGCGACAAGCGGGCCGAACAGATTCACAACATCTCGCAGCTCCTCCGCGCCTATTGCCTTTTCGAGAAGGATGTGGCTTACGTCGTCGAGGAAAATAAAGTCGTCATCGTCGACGAATACACCGGCCGCAAAATGCCCGGCCGACGCTGGAGCGACGGACTGCACCAGGCGGTCGAGGCGAAGGAAGGTGTCCAGATCGATCGCGAGACGCAGACGCTCGCCACGATCACGATCCAGAATTATTTCCGGCTCTACCACAAGCTCGCCGGCATGACCGGCACCGCCGAAACCGAGGCGAACGAATTCCACGACATCTACAAACTGGATGTCGCCGTCATTCCGACCAATCGCCCGGTCGCGCGTGCCGATGCCAACGACCGCATCTACAAGACGCGCCGCGAAAAATACAACGCCGTCATCAACGAAATCCGGGAACGTCACGCCGCGTCGCAGCCGGTCCTCGTCGGCACCGTCAGCGTGGAAGCGTCCGAGTTGCTCAGCCGGATGTTGAAGCGGGAAAAAATTCCGCACAACGTCCTGAACGCAAAATATCACCGGCAGGAAGCCGAGATCGTGAGCCGCGCCGGTCAGGCCGGCACCGTCACCATCTCGACCAACATGGCCGGCCGCGGCACCGACATTAAACTCGGGCCCGGCGTGGCCGACAAAGGCGGCCTCTATGTCATCGGCACCGAGCGCCACGAATCGCGCCGCATCGATCGCCAGCTTCGCGGCCGTTGCGCCCGCCAGGGCGACCCGGGTGCGACACGTTTCTATGTCAGCTTCGAAGACGATCTCATGCGCAACTTCGGCGCGGCCGATCGGATGACGAAAATCATGGAGCGCTTCGGCCTCGAGGAAGGCCAGGAACTGGAACACCGCTGGCTCAACCGCTCCGTCGAAACCGCGCAGAAGAGGGTCGAGCAGCGCAATTATCTCGCGCGCAAACGCACCCTCGATTTCGACGATGTCATGAACAACCAGCGGGAGGTTGTTTACACCTACCGCAACGAGGTCATCGACACGGAAGACCCGCACAAGCTCGTTTACGAAGTGATCGACGAAGCCGTCCCGGGGAAGGTGCGGGAATATCTCGGCACCGGATCTCCCAGTGACGAGGTGAATTTTTCCGGCCTGCTCCATTGGGTAAACACCACCTTCCCGCTTGGCCTAACGAGCGAGAAAGCGCAATTCGAGAGCCGCTCGCCGGACGAAAACGCCCAGTTCCTGATCGCAAAAATCAAAGAATCCTACGAGCGCAAGTCGAGCCACGAAGAGCCGGCCGCGGTCAAGAGCCTCGAGCGTTACATCATCCTGAACGCGATCGATCGCCTCTGGCAGGAGCACCTCTACGCGATGGACGCGCTCCGGGAAGGCGTTTACCTCCGCGGCTACGCGCAGAAGGATCCGCTGATCGAATATAAGACCGAAGCCTACGAAATGTTCGTCGACCTGATGGCGAACATTAAGAATGAAGTGCTGCACAACCTCTTCCGCAGCACCTCCAACCTCCAGGCGTTCGAGACTTTTCTTTCCACCCTGCCGCAATTCCTCATGCGCGAGCACGGGCCCACGACTCCGACCGCCAATCCGACCCCGACCGGCCCTACACCCGGTCGCCGTCCCGAGCGGATCGGCGCGCCGGTGGGCGGCAACGGCGATGCCGAAGCGGAAGAGGAGGTGAAACTGGAGCTGGCTCCGGTGCGCCGCGAAATGCCGAAGGTCGGCCGGAACGATCCCTGTCCCTGCGGGAGCGGGAAGAAATACAAGAACTGCTGCGGCCGCACCGCCTGACGAAGTGCGTTTCTGGTTGTAGCCGGGGGCGGTGACCCCGGAAATAAATTTGCCGATTGCTCGCGGGCGCGTGACTGGCAAGTTGCCGCTCGATTTTGAAGTTTATCAATCTGACACGCCGGACTGAGATCGGCGCCAATTGTTATTATCTCGGTGCGGGCGGGCAAGGGGTGGTCCTGGATTGCGGCATGCACCCGAAGGAAGAGGGGGAAATGGCTCTGCCGCTTCTCGCCAATTTGTCGGGCCTGCCGGTCGATGCGCTGCTTCTTTCCCACGCGCACCTCGATCATATCGGCTCGCTCCCGGTTCTCATGCGGCAGCAGCCGCAGGCGCGAATTTTCATGACCGAACCGACCGCCGCCATCGGCGACGCGCTCCTGCACAATTCGGTCAACGTCATGACCCGCGAGCGCGAAGAAGTCGGCGTCATTTACCCGCTCTTCACCCATCGCGAGACGGACCGGGCGACGGATCGCTGGCAGCATTGCCGGCTGGGCCAGCCGTTCACGGTCGACGGCGAAAGAAGCCAGGCCCGGCCTAACGACGGGCTGAGTTTTGAATACTGCGACGCCGGGCATGTCCTCGGCGCCGCCGGGATCATCCTGCGCGCGGAAGGCCGCACCGTTTTCTACACCGGCGATGTCAATTTCGACGACCAGACCCTGACCAAGGGCGCCGTCTTTCCGGACTCGGGGATCGATGTCCTCATCATCGAAGCGACGCGCGGCGATTCGCCCTTGCCCGAAGGATTCTCGCGCGAGGCGGAAGAGCGGCGCTTCGCGGAAGCGCTCACGCGCGCCTTTGAGCGCGGCGGCTGCGTTCTCGTGCCGGTTTTTGCCCTCGGCAAGACGCAGGAAGTGCTGGCCATGATCTACAAGTTCAAGCGCAGCAAAATGATCGCGGACGTGCCGGTCTACATCGGCGGCCTGAGCTCGAAGATGACGGAAATCTACGATCGCCGGGCCAACCAGACCGCGCGTGTGCTGCCGCGTCTGCAACTATTTCCTGAGGTCGGGCCCTTTGTTCTCAATGGCAAAACGATCGCCGACGCCCCGGCCCGACCTGGCCGCATCTACGCGCTTTCGAGCGGCATGATGACGCCAAAGACGCTCTCCAACATTTTCGCGCGCCGCCTGCTCGACCGGCCGGAACACTCGATCTTTTTTGTCGGGTACGCCGACCCGGAGTCGCCCGCCGGGATTCTGCAGAAATCTCAGCCTAACGAATTAGTGTCTCTCGATGAAGACGAGCCGGCTGTGCCATTGCGCTGCCACCTGGATCAATTCCAGTTCAGCGCTCACGCCTCGCGCGAGTCGATTCTGGAATACATCAAGAAAGTCGCGCCAAAGAAGCTCGTCCTGGTGCACGGCGACGTGCCGGCGATCGAATGGATGCGTGCCTCCGCCGCCGCGGCCTTGCCGGGGACGGAAATCATCGTGCCGCCGCCCGGGGTCGAGATCGAGTTGTAGTTTGTCGCGGCCATGAGAATCGCGTCTTGGAACATCAACTCCTTGCGCAAACGGGAAGAGCGCCTGCTCCTCTGGCTGCGCGAAAGCAGCCCGGATGTCGTCTGCCTCCAGGAAACGAAATGCACCGACGAACAGTTCCCGGCCGCGACCCTGCGCGACGCGGGTTATGCGGCGGTTTTCCACGGGCAAAAGTCTTACAACGGAGTGGCGATCCTGGCGAAAGAGGAACCGCGCGAGGTGCGGATGGGATTTTGCGATGAAGTGGAAGACGCCCAGGCTCGGATCATCGCGGCTACGGTCGGCGACGTGCGGGTCGTCTCCGTTTATGTGCCGAACGGGCAGGCCGTCGGTTCGACCGCTTACCAGTACAAATTGGAATGGTATCGTCGCCTCGCGAGCTGCCTGCGGGAAAAGGAAGGCGCGCTGGAGCGGGTCGTGGTCTGCGGCGACTTCAATGTTGCGCCTAACGACGAGGATGTGCACGACCCGGCGCTCTGGCGCGGGGCGATCATGTGCTCGGACGAAGAGCGGGCCGCTTTTCATGCGCTAAGCGAGCTCGGCCTGGCGGATACGCTGCGACTACATCATCCGGAACCGGGAATTTTCAGCTGGTGGGATTACCGCATGCTCGCCTTTCCAAAAAATCGCGGGCTGCGGATCGACGCCATCCTCGCCGGGAGCGGGCTGGCGGAGAAATGCACCGACGCCGGCGTCGCGCGTGAGATGCGCAAAGGGAAGGACCCTTCCGATCACGCGCCGGTTTGGGCCGATTTCACCGTTTGAAAACGCGCCCCGGTCCGACATGGCAGGTTGCAGAGCCGCCAGCAAAACCACTGCTCGTTTACGACGGCGACTGCGGTTTTTGCAAGCTTTGGATCGCGCGCTGGCGGGAGGAAACTGGGAGTGCCGTTGAGTATCAACCGTTGCAGGAAGCGGCCGCGCGTTTTCCGCAAGTGCCGCGGGAGGAATTTGAGCGTGCGGTCAAGTTGATCGGACCGGACGGCTCGGTTCGGAGTGGCGCGGCGGCGGTTTACGGTTCGTTAGGCGCGAGCGGGCGGCCGCTCAATCGCTGGAGCTACGAACATGTGCCGGGCTTCGCCGCGGTTTCGGAATTTGCCTACCGATCCATCGCCGGCCGTCGCGAGCTGGCGAGTGGCGCCACCAAATTGCTCTGGGGAAACGATGTCCGGTTGCCGACTTATTTCCGGGCGCGGAGCTGGTTCCTGCGCGCGCTGGGCGCGATCTACCTGGTCGCGTTTCTTTCCTTCTGGGTGCAGGCCGATGGGTTGATCGGCGCGCGTGGTGTCTTGCCGCTTGCGCAGTTTCTTGAAGCGGCGGGCGCGCAACTGGGAGGGCGGTCCTGGTTCGTTTTGCCGACGCTTTGCTGGCTCAACTCGAGCAACGCCTTTCTCCATTTTCTCTGCGGCGCCGGCGCGGTTCTTTCGGTTTTGCTCATCGCCCGGGTCGCGCCCGCGCTCTGTCTCGGGCTTCTGTGGGTGCTCTATCTTTCGCTCTCGGTCGCGGGCCAGACGTTCTTTAGTTTCCAATGGGACATCCTGCTGCTTGAGACCGGCTTTCTCGCCATCTTCCTCGCACCATGGCACTGGTGGCCGCGTCACGATTCGCCCGCGCCGCTCTCTCGTCCGGCCCTTTTCCTTCTCCATTTTCTGCTCTTCAAACTGATGCTGATGTCGGGCGTGGTGAAGCTCACGAGCGGTGACGCTTCGTGGTGGAACCTGAGCGCGCTCGATTACCACTATTGGACGCAACCGCTGCCGACCGTGCTCAGTTGGTGGGCGGATAAGTCGCCTGAGTGGCTGAATCAATTCTCGACCGCGACGGTCCTCGGGATCGAGATCGTCGCGCCGTTCCTGATCTGGTGTCCGCGGCGCCTGCGCTTGCTGGGCTGCGGACTGCTCGTCTTCCTGCAGGTCGCCATCGGCCTGACGGGGAATTACGCTTTCTTCAATCTCCTGACCATCGCGCTTTGTCTCTTGCTCATCGACGACCGCGCCTGGCCCGGTCGTCGCCTAACGAATCCGGAGCCGAGAGTTGGGCGCTGGGCGATCTGGGCGCCGGCGCTGGTCATTGCCCTAACGATGCCGTTGAACGCGTTCCTTATCGTCAACGGTTTCAAGCCGGACCTGGTCTGGCCGACTGCGTTCGAATCGCTTTACAACAAGGTGGCGCCTTTTCGAATCGTGAACGGTTACGGGCTCTTCCGCGTCATGACGAAGGAGCGGCCCGAGATCGTCATCGAGGGGAGCGATAACGGCATCGAATGGAAGGCCTACGAGTTCAAATGGAAACCGGGCGCGCTCGATCGCATGCCCGCTTTCGTTCAACCCCACCAGCCGCGGCTCGACTGGCAGATGTGGTTTGCGGCCTTGGGCGATGTGCGGCAAAACCCCTGGTTCATCGGGCTGGCGCTGCGACTGCTGGAGAATTCTCCCGACGTCACGGCATTGTTAGGCAAGAATCCCTTTCCCGACCAGCCGCCGCGCTACCTGCGGGCCAACATCTATCGCTACCATTTCAGCAGCCGCGAGGAATTCGCCCAAACCAGCGCCTGGTGGCGGCGCGAGGATGAACGGGTTTATCTCCCGGTCGTCTCCGTGCGCGGGGAGTGACGGCGCGGCGACTTGAGAACTGCCCGTTAGGCGTTATACTTCCGCCATGCCGAAGGAAGAGCAGATCGTGACAGAAGGCACGGTGACCCAGGTGTTGCCGGGCACGATGTTCCGGGTCGATCTGGCGGGGCAGCGCAACGTCCTCGCCCACATCTCCGGCAAGATGAGAAAACATTTCATCCGCATCGTCCCGGGCGATAAAGTCGAGGTCGAATTGTCCCCCTACGACCTGACCAAGGCGCGGATTATATTCCGGGCCAAATAAGCCGTGGCCGAGGGCAACGCCGGTCGCGAGAATCGTAAGCGCAAGGCGCCTGCCAGTTCCGTATCCCCAGAGAAGAAAAATTCACCGTCCAAGAGACGGAAAACGACTGGCGGGAAATCGCCGGTCCCAACCAAGGAGAAGAATATGGCTGAAGAAAACAAGACAGAAAACGCGGCAGAAGAGAAAGTGGAGAGCGGTACCTCGCACGCGCGCAAGGCTGCGGACGAATTTAAGTCTGCCGCCGGTGCGGTGGCGGATCAGTATCGCGGCCGGGCCGAGGAAGTGTGGAACGACGCCACCGACCGGGTGCGCACTTTCCAGGACGACTCCGAACAGTACGTGCGGGATAACCCGACGAAAGCGGTCTTTACCGCGCTCGGCATTGGCTTCGTGCTTGGCTTGATCTTCCGTCGTTAGGCACGAGTCGATGGCGGAAGGCTCCATGCCATTCCGTAATCCCGCCGGACACCGCGGGTTGCGGCAAAACCTGAAATCGCTGATCGCGTCGCTGACGCAGTTTGTCGAGAGCAGGGTCAAGCTCGCGGCGCGCGAATCCAAGTCCGCCGTTCGCCATCTCGTGGTGGTGCTGGTTTGCGCAGTCGGAGCGCTCGTCCTGTCGCTGCTCGGTTTCGTTTACCTGATCGTGTTCGCGATTGTCGGGATCGCGCAGCTGCTGGGCGTTTCCTGGATCTGGGTGGCGCTGGTGGCGGGCTTGCTTCACTTCGGGATCGCCCTCATTTGTCTCGTCGTCGCGCGGGGCACGCTGAAGCGGCCGATTTTTCGCGATACGGCGGGCGTTTTGAAAGAGGATACGGAATGGCTGAAAAACCTGGACCAGACGAAACGTCCCTAGAGTTGCGCCGCAAGATCGTGCGCTCGCGCGAGCTGGTGGTGCGCGACATGAGCGGGATGCGCTATGAACTGGATTTCCCGCTCAGGGTGCGAAGGGCAATTCAACGCAACACCGTGGTCTGGGTAGGTGCGGCGCTCGCGATCGGACTCGGCCTCGCGCTCCTGCGGGCACGTCCGCGGACGATCTACGTCGGCGGCGGCGGCAAGAAAATGGATGCGGCAAACAAGACCCTGCTCGGGTCGGGCCTGGTGCTGGCCGTGTTAAAAATGGGGATGACACTCGTGCAGCCGATGGTGGTGGGTTACCTGGCGAAGATGGTAGCGAAGAAAACCGCCGCGCAATCGCGACCCTCGCGGAATTGGTAGCGGAATTTCGGTTTACGCCCGGGAAGCGGTTGCCTATCCTCTGAGGCCGCTTCCCGCATGCTCGCTGAAATTTCCACTGCCTCCACCCCGCACGTCGATCAGTATCTGGAGATCGGTCAGCAGAGCGGTGCTTCCGATATTCACCTTGGGGTTAACTCCCAGCCGATCTGGCGGCTTTACGGCATTCTCCAGCCCATCTGGCCCGACGCGGCCAAGCTGACCGCCGAGGACACGGCAGCGCTGGCGGCTGGGTTCCTGAACGAGGCGCAGCGCGAACAGTTGGCCGATCGCGGCGACGTCGATTTCGCTTACGCGACGGAGTTTGGGCGCTTTCGCACCAGTGTCGTTAGGCAACGGCTCGGCATCGACATCGTCTTCCGCATCATCAGCACCAAGGTGCGGACAATGGACGAGCTCGGCCTGCCTGAGAGCCTCAAGTTGCTGACCCGTTTCCATAACGGGCTCATCCTCGTCACCGGTTCGGTCGGGAGCGGTAAATCGACTACCCTGGCGGCGCTCGTCGAGCAGGTGAACATGGAGCGGAAAGAACATATCATCACCCTGGAAGACCCGATCGAGTACGTCTTCCAGCCCAAAGGCTGCCACATCACGCAGCGCGAAGTGCATACCCATACGAAATCGTTTGGCGCCGCCTTGCGCGGGTCGCTCCGGGAAGATCCGGACGTGATCATGGTGGGAGAAATGCGCGACCTGGAAACGATCTCGCTCGCCATCACTGCTTCGGAAACCGGTCACCTCGTCCTCGGGACGCTGCACACCAGCAACGCCTCCCGCACCCTCGACCGTTTGCTCGATGTCTTTCCGGTCGATCAACAGGACCAGATTCGCGTCATGGTGAGCGAATCGCTGCGCGGAGTCATCAGCCAGCAACTCGTGCCGCGGATCGATGGGAAAGGCCGCGTCCTGGCCCTCGAAGTCCTCACGAACACGCCCGCCGTCGCCAACGTCATTCGCGAAGCGAAGACTTTCATGTTGCCGGGCATCATTCAGACTGGCCGCAAACAAGGCATGCGCCTGATGGACGACTCGCTGACGCAACTCTACGACCAGGGAGTGATCAGCGCCGAGGAGGCCTACAGCCGGGCCGATCAGAAATTGGCGATGCGCCAGCATGTCGGCAAAGGAACTTAGCGATGCCGTATATCGATAAATTTTTCGATGTGCTCGTGAACGAGGGCGCATCCGATTTGCACATCGGCGAGGGCCAACCGCCCAAAATCCGGCGGCACGGCGACGTCATGCCGATTCGCCCGGAGCCGGTCACGCGCGCGGAAGCGATCTCGATGTTGAGCGAGATCGCCGGCCCGAAGGGTTGGGAAATTTTCGAGGAGCGCGGCGACTTCGATTTCGCCTACGAGATGGACGAGAAATCGCGTTTCCGTTGCAATTTCCTCAAGCAAACCAACGGCTACGGCGCGGTCTTTCGTCTTATCCCGACGCGCATCGCCACCCTCGAAGAGCTCGGCATTCCGCCGGTCGTTAGGCAGTTTGGCGATCTGCGCGGCGGTCTCGTCCTCGTCACCGGCCCGACCGGCTCGGGCAAATCGACCACGCTCGCGGCCCTGATCGATTACATCAACACCAGCTACGCGCGGCACATCGTCACGATCGAGGAACCGATCGAGTTTGTGCACAACAACAAGCTCAGCATCATCACCCAGCGCGAGGTGCCGGAACATTCGTCGACCTTCCCGGCCGGATTGAAAGCCGCCTTGCGTGAGGACGCCGACATCGTCCTCGTCGGCGAAATGCGCGATCTCGAAACCGTCTCGCTCGCCCTGACCGCGGCCGAGACCGGCCTGCTCGTTTTCGGCACCCTGCACACCAACAACGCCCGCAAAACGATCGATCGTATGATCGACGTCTTCCCGGCCGACAAGCAGCCCCAGGCGCGCACCATGCTGGCCAATTCGCTCCGCGGCGTTCTCGCTCAGCTCCTGCTCAAGCGCGCCGATGGCAGCGGCCGCATCGCGGTGAACGAAATCCTCATTTCCAGCAACGCCGTTTCCTCCATCATCCGCGAGGGCGCGACGCAGAAATTGCAGGACGTGATCGTGAGCGGCAAGGGGCAGGGGATGCAATTCATGGACGACGCCATCTGGGCGTTGCTCCAGCAGGGCGTGGTCTCGCCGCACGAGGCTTTCATGAAGGCGATCGACAAGAATCTCTTCAAGAAATTCCTGCCCGCCGATGAAGCAGGCTTGGCCAATTCCGCCGGCGCCGCGCCCGACGACCAGCAACGGCCGCCGGGAGATTTCGTTAAACCGCGCGCGCGCAAAGGCTAGCTCGAAGCAAAAACCGGCGCGCCCATTACTGGACGCGCCGGTGAAGATTGCGAAAAACCAGCCTGTTACGGGAGGGTGTTTCCGACCGCGTTCTGCACGGTGCGCACGTCGCTGTTGTTGATTGTGCCGTCCAGGCGCACGTCTTCGCGGAAGTTGGAAGCAGTGACAGGCATGCCGACCTGACCCTGGGTGAGGGCGACATCGGTGCCGTCGACGCTTCCGTCTCCGTTCGCATCGCCCCCGAGGATACCCATGGTAATGGCCGTCGAGGGTAATACCTCCGACGAGTCGCTTGTGACATTGGACAAAGTGAGGGTGATTTCCTGGACATCTTTCACTTTCGAGAGGTTCACCGTCATGGTGTTGCCCGAAAAGATCGGGGCGCCCTCGAGCCGCCCACGACCAGCGGTGACAGCCGCGGTTCCGCTCACGACGTTGTCACTGAAGGTGAAGACGAGCGTGTGAGAGTTGCGGCTAAGGCGGCATTCAACACCCGGCTCGCCGGTCAGCGGCAACGGGATGCCGAAGGCGGTCGCGCCATGGATCTTGACCGAGGCGGCGGAGGTGATCGAGAACGGAGCCGCGGTATTTACGGCCGCGAGGACATCGACCCGGCCATGGCCGAAGGTGTTGTTGGGCGTCGCGGGAGAGCCGCCGTCGCAACTGTTGGAGAGGATGTGGACGGCCGAGCTGTTAAGCACATTCTCCGTCGCGGTCGGATCGTTGCGCAACTCGGGGTGAGCCGACCAGAGCAAGGCCACCGCGCCGGCGATATGCGGCGTCGCCATCGAGGTGCCGCTCAGGGATGCATAAGAGCTATCCGAACTGTTATAAGCCGAACGCGTGTTTGTGCCCGGGGCAGTGATGTCGGGCTTGAGGCGCATGCTGCCATCGGAAGTGACTGGGCCGCGGCTGCTGAAGGAAGCGATCGTGTCGGTGTTGGTGTTCAGGGCGCCGACGGTGTAGGCGGCGTCGTAGATCGCCGGCGGATCCGACACCGTCGAGCAGCCAGGCCCGGCGTTACCGGCCCCCACCACCATCATGATGCCTGCGGCACGTTGAGCCTCGACTCCGGCCTGCAGAGTGGTCGGTGAACATCCTTCGGAAGGAGGGCAAACCCAGGAGTTGGTCGTGATGTCGGGCGCCTTATCAGGGTCGCCCTGGGCGGGCGTGCCGCCGATGGGGTAGGGCGCGAGAAACCATTCGAAACATTCGGTGTAAGTCGCCGGTGTGCCGACTCCGACATTCATATTGCGGCAGCCGATGAACTGAGCCTGCGGCGCCATCCCGATCTCGTTGGCGCCATTGTCGTCGCCGACGGCGGTGCCGATGGTGTGGGTGCCATGGCCATTATCGTCGCAGGGCGCGGAAGTGTTCGGCCCGCAGGCGCCGCCGCCACTGTGAATGCTGTCGTGCCAGTTGTAATTATGATCGGCGGTGGTGCCGTTCCAGCCACGGTAATGCGGCTTCAGGGCGTTGTGCGTCCAACGGATGCCGGTATCCGCACCGCCCACCACGAGGCCCTGGCCAAGGAAGCCCAAGGTCCAGACCGAGGGCGCCTTGGTATAAGTGATGCCCGGTTCCACCGCTGCCGGGGCGCCCGGCTGCTCGGGCGCGGGAATCCCGGCTTCCGTTTCCGGAAGACCGCGCACTTGCGGGTTGCCTTCCACCCGGGAAATATCGGAGCGCAAAGCCAGCGCCATGACATCGTCCTGTCGTCCCTTCACGAGGATCGCGTTGACGATATAAAAGGAACGATATTCGAGCCCTCGCGCCTCGAGCATTTTCAAGATCGGCGCCTGCGTAGCATGGCTCTTGTTCCATAATGCGTCGCGCACAAAGCGCCCTTTTTCTTTTTTCGTCTTGAGAAGCGCCGCGCCACTCAGATCCGCCTGGTCGGCCAGCACGATCATGAATTCCGCCTGTTTCCCATCCGCGGTGTGCTCGGTGACCCAGGGCGCGATCTTGCGCAACGCGGCGGTCTGCTCCGGGCTGGCGGCGGGTTTGACGGCGCGGGTCGAAGCGACCGCCCCGAGGACGGCGGCGACGGCAGCGGCAAGAATGAGGAAACCTGTGATTCGCCTGAGAGGCCCGATTTTGGAGCGGCTGTGAATAACCATGAGTGCGGAAGGGTCTAGGGAGTTGGCCGATCGAGATCAAGCAAATTCTCCCTCCGCCGCGGGTGGCAACGGCCAGCTTCGGCCCGGCATTTGCTCGGAGATGGTGTAGCGTGGCCGCCCCAATGAGCCGAATGCGATTCAAACTCCTAACCGTGGCGCTTTGCCTCCTCTTTGCCGGGGAAGCCATGGCGCAGGATGTCGCCGTCCGCGCGATCGCGTCGCTCATCGATCCGGCGAAGCTCGTCACCTTGAGCGGAGACCGGGCGGCAAATCCACGCCTCCTGAAGTGCGTTTATTGGCTGAACGACGCGCGCAGCCGCGGGATCGAACCGGAGAGTGTGATCGACGAAGCGCAGGCCTTGAACCTCTCAGCCTCGCAACTCCGCGCCCCGCTGGTCGAGGCCGCGTTGCTCCGGAATCTCGATATCGCTGGGAAGCTCGGCTGTCTCACTTCGGAAAACCTCGACCGCATGCGCCGAGGCCGGTCGCCCGTGATCAGCCGCGGACCGTACCTGGGCGAACTCGCCGAGGTCGACCACATCGTCCCGCTCGCGGTGGAGCCGGCGCTGGACCGCGAGATCGCGAACCTGGAACTGCTGCCCCGGAGCCTGAACCGTCGCAAAGGCGCCAGCATGGGCGCGCGGCAGTGGGATTATCTCGAGAAATTCCGCATGGCAGAGTTGATCGAGACGGCTCCCTCACGAGTCGTCTGAGAGTCATTCGGCTCTTTGAAGGTCGGGAGGTTACCAGCCCGAATCGTGGTAGACGTCGCGGACCCAAAGCGCTGAGACTTCGGTGCTTGACACCGGGTGGCCGCCTGCTCAGAACGGCCTTATGAATATACTACGTAGCCTAACGCTTCTTGCGGTGGGCCTCGTGGTGGGTGCCGTAGGCGCGTTTTATTATTTCAAACCCGCCCAACCCCTCCTCGAGGACGCCAAATATGTTATTGCCTTTAAAGAGGTGCCTCTTGCGAACCCAACCGCGTTCATTGCCGCTCTCAAAGTCCCCGACAAAGCCATCTTTCGGCGGGATATGAGGGTTCAGGGGCCGTCCGGCCCTCCGGTGACGCCGCCAGGATTAGAGGATGCCGACACCACAACCAACTCCGTTATGAAAAGTAAGTCCGAGCCAGTGCCGCTGATGGGCCAACAGGTGACCCAGCGAGTTGGATTCAATAGCAAAGAAAACCTCGAACAAGCCTTGCTTTATCTATCACCAACACCAACACCAACACCAACGCCTAGTCCGAGTCCATAGTCAAGCTTTTGGACCCGACGGCGCGACCGCACCGGGCGCGGCGATTCCTATTTCTGCCGCCCTTCCTCCACCTCAAATAGCTGACGCCAGCGTCTGGATATCGTCGCGGTCGGCGAGGCCGGCTTCGGCTTTGCATTTGGCGAGGTGGCCGGAGGCGAAATCGTTCCAGCCGAGTTTGGAAATAAAGCCGTTCCAAATCTCGATGTCGTTTTTGTAGAGCCGGTGTCCGTTGCTGTAACACCACTCCAGGACTTCGGCGTCGGTCCCGCCTTGCAGGACGCGCTCGCGCAACTTGTCGTACTCGACCCGGAGAAATTTGATCAAACGGCGATCCGCGCCCCGGCCGAGGTTTTCATGATATTCAGGATCCAGCTTCCCTTCGGCATGGAGCCGGATCTTGTCCAGGAGTCGGGGAAAATACCGCAGCCCGTTTGTCTCGTCTGCCGTGCTTCTCGGTTTCATGCGCCGAATTTGAAACGAATCGAGACGCGACGCAAACCGCTACTCGCATCTTGAGGCAATCCGTTGCGCGCACGGTAGTCGAATCGGTAGGGAACGAAATGAAGCTACTTCCTGCGTGCACTCCTGTTTCGCAATCGACCTCTGACGGATCGTTTGCTAGGACGCTGCAATGAATTCATCCGCTGCGCCAACCGAGCCCTCTTCCCACGTGCCGCGCCGCGAGCGCTCGTTCGCGGGCGTGCGCGGGGCGGATTGGGAAACGATCGGCTGGGTCCTCGCGATCAAGGCCCTGCTTTTCACCTTCGGCGTGCAGGCGGTCGCGGCCATGACGATGAAGCACGCCGGCTGGCTCGAGCTCTGGAATAACTGGGACGCGATGCATTACCTCCGGCTGGCGGAACACGGCTACGTCACGGCGGGCGACGGCCGGGTCTCGCTCGTCTTCTTCCCGCTCTATCCCTGGCTCGTTAGGCTGACGGCTTTCTTTGCCCGCGACTACATGCTGGCCGCGTTTATCGTCTCGGGTTTTGCGTCCTTGGCGGCGGCGTTGCTGCTCCGCCGGCTCGCCCGGTGCGACGAATCGGAGGCAGTGTCACGCAACGCGGTCTGGTTTCTCCTCATCTTTCCCACCAGCTACTTTCTTCACATCGGTTACACGGAAAGTCTTTTCCTCGCTCTTACCCTGGGTTGCTTCCTCGCCGCGCGGAAGTCGCATTGGGCCGTGGCCGGCCTGCTCGGCGCGGGCGCCTGCCTTACCCGGGTCAATGGTCTCGTCCTGCTCCCGGCGCTGGCGACTGAAGTTGCTTTACAGTATTGGCAGACCCGCCGGATCAATTTCCGCTGGCTCTGGCTCGGCCTCGTGCCCTTTGGTTTCCTTGGTTATCTCTGGCTCAACCACGAGATCACGGGCGACTTCTTCGCCTTTACCAAGATCATGCATGAGCATTGGTATAAGAAGTTTGCCACGCCCTGGCTCGGCATTTACGACGTTTACCTGCGCGCTCTCGGCATGAACGTGAACGAAGGCCTGAACGAATTGATCGGCATCGTTCTGGTTACAGTGTGCGTCATCTGGTCCTGGATCGCCTTACGAGCTTCCTACGCGGTCTGGATTACGTTCAATTGGCTGCTCATCTGCAGTACTGCCTATGTCCTGAGCGTGCCGCGCTACGCGCTCGCTCTTTTTCCCATCTTTCTTCTTTTCGCCAAGGTCTGCACCGGGCGCCGTTTCTGGTTTGCCATGGTCACGGTCTGGTCGCTGCTTTATCTCGCGCTCTACACCGGCCGCTTCGCCCAGGGCATGTGGGCTTTTTGATTTCGAGCGACCACGTCCGCGATGAGTTCCCTCGCGGATGGCGAGACAATTGCGTGCCGCGCCTCAGCGTTGGCGTTCTCCTGTAAACGCAAAAACCCGGCGCCGGATGCCGCGGACTTTCGTCCTTGGTTGCATCCCGACGCCGGGTTGAATGGGTTCGCTTTAGCGACTACCGACCGTCAGGCCGTTCGCGTTTTTTCTTTTTGCCCTTCTGCGGCTGCTGCTGCTGGCCCTGCGCCGGAGCCTTGCGCACGGCGCCGGATTGCGGCCGGCGTTTCATCGTGGCCTGCTGGCGCTGGGGCGCGCGTTGCGGACGCTGCACCGCGGTCCGGGGACGGCTTGGTGCCTTGCGTTCAACCGTGGGTCGAGTCTTGACCGCTGGCCGAGCTGACCGCTGAGTGCGCTCGGGTTTGGCGACCGAGCGCGAACGTTCCACTTTCGGAGCGGTATTGCGTTCCACCGTCCGGGCGCCGCTGCGATTGTCCGTGCGGTTCGCCCGCTCTCTGGCCGCCTGGTTGGCGCCATTGGCCTGCTGCTCGCCGCGTTTGGTTCTCTCCGGGCGCGCGGATCGCTCGGCCCGGTCTTCGTTCCGGGCGCCGGCCTGGTTGGCGTCTGCGCCGCGGTTCTCAGGCTGGGCCTGGCGTTCATTGCGAGTGCGGCGATTCTCGGCCTGGCCCTGCTGTTCATTGCGGCCTCTTCCGCTTTCCGCCCGGTCGGGATTCACTTTGGAGCGGACGGATTCGACGGCTTCGGCCTTGGGCTTGCCTTTGTTATTTTTGGCGTGCAGGGCGGGATTTTTTTGCGCGGCCTCAACCACGGTGCGTTGTTCCCGAACCGGAGCGATCCGCTGGGATTTTGGCACCTCTGGCTGACCGGCGCGCTCGGCTTTCACTCCGCCCGGGCCATTGAAGCTGGCGCGGCTGCGGGTCGTGCGCGGAAACGAATTGTTGACGTAGGTGTTGGTAATGACATTCCGGTTCACTCGCGTGACGGCGGTGTTGTAGCGGAAAATGCCGCCATCCCAGCGGCCGCCATAGTAGCCGCTGCCAACATAGCCGAAGCCGTAGTTGATGCCGCCGTAGTAGCCGACGGTCGGGCCCCAATAGCCGTCGTAAAAGGCGTAGCGGCCCCCGTTGTAACCCCAGTAACCTGGGGTCCAAAGGAATCCGATGCGCGGTGGCAGAACCCAGACGCCGGGCACCCAGTAGTAACCGAAATCGGAGTAGGCCCAGTAACCCGGAGTCCAGATATAGCCCGGACCGGGCGCGTAGGGCTGGGTGTAAATCGGGATCGGCGGCGGCGCGATCCCGATCGCCACGCTCACGGCGGCCGAGGATGAAGCCACCGGCAACCCTGCAAAAAGCAGCGCTGCAGCGAGGGCAACGATAGATAGTTTTGTTTTCATAATATTTTTGTGACCTTGGTGTTCAAACGCAGACGCGGCAGCGCTGCAAAGTATTCAATCAAACCCTCGCGGGAGTTGCCAGCAGGTAACGCGTTCATCCTGTAATCGAAGTGGCCGGAAAAAAACGTGTATTTACCCCCGCGCGATGTCCGCAAAAACCCGCTCGACGGCGTGCCGACGAAATCTTTCTGCTGGCATCCCCGGCGTTTCTGGGGAGGGTTCTCGGATGCTCATGCGCGCTCTCATCGTCGCGGCCAGTCTCGGCTGCAGCGTCTCACTCTGGGCGGAGAAGCCGGCGGATGATGTCTTTGTTCTCAATCCGGCCAGCCCGAGCGAGATGGTAAAAAGCCGGCCCGCTCTCGGGCAGGCGGGCTCGTTCCGCACGCTGTCGAATGTCTGGTCCGGCAATGGTCCGCTGACCCTGGTGGATGGGCGGCATTTTTCTTTTCCAGGGGCGTTCGGCTGGGTCGAGGCGACGCAGGAAGGTTTTCTGCCGGCTTTTACGGCGGTGGAGTTACCGCGGGTCACGCCGGGATCTACGCTGGTGCGGTCCACTTCCGATGAAAAATTCGGGTTCCTGCCAAAACCAGACTATGTCGGGGGCGAGGTCGGCTTTTTCTTCGGCCGGGGCAGCGGGAAATATAGCCGCGATGTGGAAGCGGGATATTTCATCAGCGAAATCGTCGAGGGTAATACGCATATCACCGTCGGCGCCTCCTATGAGCACTCGAGCGGCAAGAGCCCGCGGATCATCGGTCGCTGATCAGTCCGGGCGCCGTCGCCCGACGTTTACGACTTCGGCTCGTCTTTTGGCGGCACCATCGTCGCCTGCCACGCCACCGCCTGCCATTGGCCGTTGCGTTTCAGGAAGGTGCCGGTGTTGAGATATTTCTGGACCGTCTTTTTCCCTTCCTTTTCCGTCGAGCCGACGAGGCGGAAGGCGACGATCGCAGTCTCGCCGTATTGCTGGATGCGGATATTCTCCGCGGTGAAAACGGTCGTCTCATCGCCTGGTTTTGCCGGCCCCTCGGAGCGGACTTCCTTCATGATCGCGGCCTTGTCTTTGCGCTCGCCTTTCGAGGTCGTGTAAATCAAATCGTCCGCCCAAAAACGCTCGTGCATGGCGGCGTCGTTGCGCCCCGCGCCAGCGAGAAATTCGTGCAGCAGCCTGGTCAGCACCGGCGCCTCGGGCTCGGTCTCGGCCGGAACGGTGCTGGCAAACGTGAGGAGTAAAAGCGCGGCGAGGATTCGTTTCATTTTTCCAGACTAACGTGCCCCCGAAGTTCGCGCTACTTCGCCGTCTCCGCCGGCTGCATGGTGTTGGCCAGGTCCTGTGCCGGGTCGATCTGCCAGCGCGCCGCGACCGCTTCCAACTCGGCGCTGAGCGGCCAGCGGTCGGGCAGGGGATCGCCAGTGTGCTCGGCGCTCGCGCCTTTCAGGCTCATGCAATTCGCGTTGTCGCCGATCTCGGCGATCTGCGCGCACTCGTCGGCGGTAAGCGTGACCTCGGGCAGGCCGGCCAGTTCCTCGACTTTCGTTTCGATCCGCTTCGCCGCCGCGCCCGGTTCCTGAATGAACGTCGGGGCCACGCATTGCACCGGCGGCTGCTGCAGGTTCCAGATGCAGGCCAGTTGCAGCATCGTTAGGCCGTGCGCTTCGGCGATCGCGCGCATCCGGTCGATCTTTTCCGCGCCCGCCTCGACCCATCCGGCCGGGCGAAAAGTGCGATGATCACGCGGCGCGAACTGGTGACCCGGCTTAACGTCATCGTGAAAGAGCCCGCCGTAATCGACCACCCGGGTCAGAATTTTTGTCCCGGTCTTGCGCGCGGCGGGCAGGGCGAGCCGGCCCGGCCAGGGCTCGAGCGGATTGAGGATGATCATGGCCCAATCGATCAGGCCCTGAAAACGCTCGAGGCTGAGAATCAAGTCGAGCGTGAAACCATTCGCCGGACCGGGCGCGATCCCGAGCTGGCTCGTTAGGCCGGCGTCTTTCAGTTTTTCCATTCCTTTCCACACCCGGTCGCTGGCGTAGCCGGTGGCGTCGGGATTGTGGAGGAGGAGAAGGTCAAAGCGATCGGCGCGGCAGCGGGCGAGCGATTTCTCCGTCGCCGCGCGCAGATAGCTGGCGTAATCGCCCGGCTTGCGCAGCCGCTCGCTCGTGAAACGCGGAAATCCTTTCGAGCCTTCGCGCTCCCCATCGTAAAAATCGTGCCCGACCGCGCCCACCAGGCAATAGCTCTCGCGCGGGATTCCCTCCAGGGCCCGCCCAAGAAGCGTGTCCGCTTCACCCGCACCGTAAACATCCGCAGTCAGGAAAGTGCGAATGCCTTTCTCGTAGGAGAGCCGGATGAGGGCGAGGAACCGCTCGTCGTCGATCGCTTCGCCGAAGTGCATGAAACGACCGCCACCCCACATTCCAAAAGCCGTTCTGTTTAATTGCATGGATCGAAAAAGATGAGCGCGCGCTCATCCTACCACTGCAATTGGCCGGATCACAAATTTCGACGCGGGAGCGGAGGTCGCGGCTGCCGCCGGCGCGTCCCGCTCTTGGTCGAGAATCTCCTCGGCCTCGGCCAGCGTCAGGCAGGTCGCGATCGAGACCTCCGGGCCGTAATGAAAATACGACATGATGCGCAGGCCGATGTCGCAACGCGGATCGGGAATCACTCGCACGACCGTGCGGACCCCGTGCTCGTTGCAAAGCTGCATGATCCTTTTCAGCGGCTGCCTGCAGTGCAGATCCATCGCCTCAAGGTCAGTGCAATCGACGAGGAGCGCGAAGCCACGGCGCAACTTCGGCAGCGCCTGCTCGATTTCCCGCGCGCAGGACGCGACCGCCGAAGACCTGACCGAACCGCGGTAGCGAATGACGAGCAGATTCTCGTTAGGCTCGACTTCCACCGCGAACTCGAGTGGACCAATCCCGGGCAGAGAATGGATCTCCCGCCAGCTGCGCCCGTCGTCAATTGAGGCGAAATGATCGGGCCGAAAAACATTGGCCAAAACTTCCCGGCGCAGTTCCTCAAGGGTGTAGGGGCCGTAGCGTTGCGCTTTTTTGGAGACGAAAATCTTCACCGCTGCCGGCGCCGTCAGTCTCTGGTTCTCCATGCTGGCTATTGTCGGTCGGCCGCGACCGGACCGCTCGACCATGGTTGGGAAAAGCTGGGCGTTTCTTGCTCCGTCCGAGGGAGGGAGAGGAAGCGCGACTTTCACCGAGCGCGCGGGGAAGCGAGCTGCTACTTTCGCCGGCAAGATGCGTCGTCTCGTTTTTGCTTTTTTCCTCGCGGCTCTGTTTTCTTCAACCGTTCAGTCCGCGCCGAAACCAAAGCCGGCCGACGAGGAAAACAAACCGCTGCCGAGCATCGCGGCGAAGACGCGCGGGATGCAGGCGATGCCGGGCTTCTTCAATATTTACTGGGACGCGCGGGCCGGAAAAGTCTGGCTCGAGATCGCGAAGTTCGACTCCGAGTTTCTCTACGTCGTCTCGCTCGCGGCCGGCGTCGGCTCCAACGACATCGGGCTGGATCGCGGGCAATTTGGCGATCTCGAACCGAACGCGCCCAGCCCCGAGCACGTCGTTAAGTTTGAGCGGGTCGGGCCGAAAGTTCTCCTGGTCGAAAGGAACCTCGGCTATCGCGCGGTCACGAAAAATGCTGACGAACAGCGTTCGGTGGAAGAGGCCTTTGCCCGTTCCATTCTCTGGGGTTTCAAGGTCGAGGCAGAGGAAAACGGGCGCGTCCTGGTCGACGCCACCGCCTTTCTCCTGCACGACGCGCACGGCGTGGCGGACAAGCTGAAGGCGAAGAAACAGGGCACCTACAAGGTCGACGACACGCGCTCGGCCATTTATTTGGCGCTGACGAAAAACTTTCCGAAAAACACCGAGTTTGAAGCCACGCTGACCTTTGCCGGCGATCCGGAAGGCGATTGGATTCGCTCCGTAACGCCGTCGCCAAAGGCGGTGACAGTGCGCGAGCATCATTCGTTCGTCGAATTGCCTGACGGCGATTACCAAACCCGCGCCTTCGATCCGCGCTCGGGCTTTTATCCGATGAGCTATGCGGACTATGCGACGCCGATCGCGGAGCCGCTCGTGAAGCACTTCATCGCCCGCCATCGATTGCGCAAAAAAGATCCGGCCGCGGCCATGAGCGAGGCGGTCGAGCCGATCGTTTACTACGTCGATCGCGGCGCGCCGGAGCCGGTCAAGTCCGCTTTGATCGAGGGCGCGTCGTGGTGGAACCAGGCCTTCGAGACCGCCGGCTACAAGGATGCGTTTCAGGTGAAAGAACTGCCGGAGGGCGTCGATCCGATGGACCTGCGTTACAACGTCATTGAATGGGTTCACCGCTCCACCCGCGGCTGGTCCTACGGCGTCTCGATCATCGATCCGCGCACGGGCGAGATCATCAAGGGGCACGTCTCGTTAGGCTCGCTCCGGGTCCGGCAGGATTTTCTCCTCGCGCAGGGTTTGGTGGAGGCCTATGCGAACAGTTCCACGCCCGATCCGCGCTTGCTCGAACTCTCGCTCGCGCGGCTGCGGCAGCTGGCAGCGCACGAAGTCGGCCACACCCTCGGGTTGCAGCACAATTTCGCCGCCAGCACGCAGGATCGCGCCTCGGTCATGGATTATCCGCCGCCGGTCGCGACGATTGATCAGAAAGGAGACGTCGACCTCAGCCAGGCCTACGCCACCGGCATCGGCGCCTGGGACAAGCGCACGATTCTTTACGGTTACCAGGATTTCCCGGGCGAGACTAACGAGCCGGAGAAGCTGGCGGCGATCCTGCAGGAAAACATCGCGAAAGGGTTTCGCTACCTGACCGATGACGACGCGCGCCCGCCCGGAAGCGCGAATCCATTTGCGCATCTCTGGGACAGCGGCGCCTCGGCGACCGAAGAGTTGAACCGGCTCGTCAAAGTGCGCGCGCTCGCCCTGGGGCGCCTCGGCGAGAAGAATATTCCGCCCGGCGCGCCGATGGCGACGCTCGAAAAAGTGCTCGTGCCGGTTTATCTCATGCATCGTTACCAGGCGGAAGCGGCGACGAAATTGATCGGCGGCGTGAATTACACCTATGCCGCGCGCGGGGACGGCCAGGTCACAAACGAACCGCTTCCAGCCGAACAACAACGCGCCGCGCTCGCCGCGGTTCTGCAAACTTTGCGGCCCGGCTTTCTCGAGCTGCCGCCCGCGCTCGTGGCCATGATTCCGCCGCCTCCACCCGGATATTCGCGGGATCGCGAGTCGTTCGATTCGCACACCGGGATGATCTTCGATCCGCAGGCTGCGGCCGAAAGCTGGATCGACGCCGCGCTCGATCTGCTGCTCAATCCCGAGCGGCTCGCCCGCATCGTGGGTCAAAATGCGCAGGCGCCGCAGGGAGTTTCGGTCAACGAACTCTTCGATGCGATCCTGCAAACGGCCGGACGCGGTGCTGGCCTGACGAATCCGCAAAAGGAAATCGCGCGGGCAGTGGAGAAACGGTTTCTCAACCATCTCCTGCAGTTGGCGTTGAACCGGGAGAGCGAGCCGCAGGTCAACGCCTATGCGTTGCAGCGGATCGACCAGCTCGCGACTACCTGGAAAGCAATCGCCTCCAACGAACCGGCAGAAGTCGCCCATAACGCCTACCTGCGCGCGCAGATCGACCAGTTCCGCCGTGATCCCAAGGCGCTCGAATTCCCAAAGCCGCCGCGTATCCCCGATGGCTCGCCGATCGGGGCGGACGAGTAAAGCTGTCCCGCCTAACGAATCAGAAATGATTCGGTTGACGGGCGAGGAATTTCCCCCGGCCGATCTCACCGACAAACTTGCCCTCTCGCGCCGCGACCTTGCCGCGCACGGTCACGACGTGCGGGCGACCCTCGATTTCGAATCCCTCGAAGGAGTTGTAGTCGAGATTCATCTGGTGCGTTTTCGCGGAAATCTTCCCACGATAATCGGGATCGTAGACGACGAGGTCGGCATCGCTGCCTAACTGAATCGTGCCTTTGCGAGGAAAGAGCCCGAAGAGTTTCGCCGTGTTCGTGCTTGCGGTGGCAACGAATTGATGGAGATCGATCCGGCCGCCCTTCACGCCGTGCGTGAAATAGAGATTGATCCGGTCTTCCAGCGAAGGAATGCCGTTCGGGATCCTGGTGAAATCGCCGGCGCCCATCTCTTTCTTGGTGCTGAAATCGAAAGGAGCGTGGTCGGTGGCGAGAGTTGAGACGAAGCCCTGGCGCAGTCCGTTCCAAAGCACTTCCTGATTCTTCTTGTCGCGCAACGGCGGCGACATGACCGCCTTGGCGCCTTCGAAATCCGGCTTCTCCGCATCCGTCCGATCGAGAAGCAAATATTGAATCAGAGTTTCCACCCAGACATTCACCCCGCGCTCCGCGCCGCGCGTCGCCTCGCGGAGCGATTCCTCGCAGCTCAGGTGCACGATGTAAACGTGTGCTCCGGTCATCTCAGCGAAAGTCATGAGATGATGAACACCCTCGGCTTCGACTACCGGCGGACGACTCCAGTAATGCCATTCCGGTCCGGTTTTGCCTTCGGCGAGGAGCTTTTGCTGCAGGGCGGCGACGAGCTCGGCATTCTCACAATGCGCGGTCGTGATTACGCCTAACGACTTGGCGAGGACGAGCGTTTTGTAGAGCTGCTCATCCGTCACGCCGAAGGCGCCCTTGTAGGCGAGGAAGACCTTGAAGCTGCTCACTCCGCGCTTCACGATTTCGCGAAAATCGCGCTCCGCTTCCACGTCGTAGCGGGTCACGCCCATGTGAAAGCTGAAGTCGCAGGCGCTCGCGCCTTCCGCTTTGCCGAGCCAAAGCTCGAAGGCCTCGAGCGGCTTCTCTTCGCAGCTCGGGCAGACCATTTCGATGAACGTGGTGGTGCCGCCGACGAGCGCGGCCCTGCTCGCGGTTTCGTGCGTGTCTTTCGCGAACGTACCCATGAAGGGCAGGTAGATGTGGACATGCGGATCGATGAAACCGGGGAAGACATATTTCCCGGTCGCGTCGATCACCTCGGCGTCGTTAGGCGCTTCGAGGTCGCGGCCGATTTTTGTGATCGTTTCGTCTTCGCAATAGATGTCCGCGACGTAGCGCTCAGCCGGCGTCACGATCTCGCCGCCTTTGATGAGAAGGCTCATGCTACTTTTTCCAAACGTCGCCCACGCCTTCGCCAAACCAGCGGCTGCTCACCACCTTTTGCTGGGTGTAGAACTGCACGCCTTCCTTGCCCTGGATGTGGAGGTCGCCGTAGAAGGAATCGTCCCAGCCGGTGAAGGGGAACATCGCCATCGTCGCGGGCACGCCGATGTTAATCCCAACCATGCCGGCTTTGACGCGGTGCTTAAACTCGCGCGCGGCTTTGCCGGAGTTGGTGAAGATGGCGGTACCGTTGCCGTAGGAGGATTTGTTCGCCATCGAGATGGCGTGATCGAGGTCGTCCATCCGCATCACGTTCAGAACCGGCCCGAACACTTCTTCGCGCGCGATCGTCATTTCGTTTTGCACCTGGTCGACGATGGTGGCGCCGACGTAGAATCCGTTAGGCGCATCGGCGATGCGGGATTCGCGGCCGTCGCAGATGATCTTGGCGCCTTCTTTTTCTCCGCTCGCGACGAGGCTCAGGACCCGGTCGCGATGTTGTGCGGTGATGACCGGGCCCATGTCGGGCTGGGCGCTGACGTCGGTCGGCCCGACTTTGATCGCGCGGGCCGCCTCGACTAACGACGGCAGCAGATGGTCCGCCGCCTTGCCCACGGTGAGCGCGGTCGAGCCGGCCATGCAGCGTTCGCCGGCGCAGCCGAAGGCCGCGGTCGCGAGAGCCTCGACCGTGCGCGGAACGTCGGCATCAGGCATGACGACGATGTAGTTCTTCGCCCCGCCATTGGCCTGGACGCGTTTGCCGTGGCTCGTGCCGGTTTCAAAAATGTATTTCGCGACCGGCGACGAACCGACGAAGGAAATCGCGCGGACCTTGGGATGCCTGAGGAGCGCGTCGACGCAGGCGCGGCCGCCGTGCACGACGTTGAGCACGCCTTTTGGCAGGCCGGCTTTCTCGAGCAACTCGATGAGGTAGTTCGCGGTCAGCGGAACTTTCTCGCTCGGCTTGAGGACGAAGGTGTTTCCGCAGGCGAGCGCGAGCGGAAACATCCACATCGGCACCATCGCGGGGAAATTGAAGGGCGTGATCCCGACGCACACGCCTAACGGCTGATGCATCGTTTCGCAGTCGACGCCGCGGGCGAGGTTTTCGAGGGTGTCGCCCATCAGCAGCGTCGGAATGCCGCAGGCGTACTCGATGTTTTCCAGGCCGCGGTAGGCGCTACCGCGCGCTTCGGCGAGCGTTTTGCCGTGCTCGCGCGAGACGAGCTGGCAGATGTGATCGAAATTTTCCTCAACCAATTGGCGGTAACGGAAAAACAAGCGGGCGCGCTCGACCGGCGGCGTGTCGCGCCAGGCGGGGAAGGCGTCGGCCGCAGCGCTGACCGCTTCGTTCACGACATCTGCGCCGCACATCGGCACCTCGGAGATCACGTCCCCGCGTGAAGGGTTGTAGACCGGCGAAGTTTCGAGCCCGGAGATTTCGCGCCATTCGCCGCCGATGAAGACGGGGCAGGGTTCCAATGTTTTCGTGACCATAACTTTAAGGATGCGGCGGGAACGCGGTCGCGTCACCGGCGGCGAGGCGAGTTTGGTAATCGGCCCAGGCCAGCGGCTCGAGCCCGGTCTCGACGCTGACCATCGTGATGCAGCCATGGACCGGACAGACTAACGAACAGAGATTGCAGCCGACGCATTCCTCTTCCTTGATCTCCGGGACCGGTTTGCCGGGAACGCGACCGGGGCCGAGGTCGTAGCCGGCGGGATCGGCGAGGGCGATGGCCTGGTGCGCGCCGTCTTCGCAGGCGATGTAGCAAAGATTGCAGCCGATGCATTTGCCGTAATCGATCTCGGCGATGCGCTTGTAATTGAGATTGAGCGTTTCCCATTTCCGGACGGTGTCGACGGCGCGGCCGCGGAGTTCTGCGAGGCTCTGGAATCCTTTTGCCTCGAGGTAGTCGTTCAAGCCGTCGTTCATGTCCTCGACGATGCGAAAGCCGTAGTGCATGACCGCGGTGCAGACCTGCACGGTGGTGGAACCGAGCGCGATGAACTCCGCCGCGTCGCGCCAGGTGGTGATGCCGCCGATGCCGGAAATCGGGAGGCCGACCTCGCGATCGGAAGCGCACGATTGCAGCATGTTGAGCGCGATCGGCTTCACCGCCGGTCCGCAGTAACCGCCATGCGAGCTGAGCCCGCCGACGAACGGCTCGGGCACGAAGGTGTCGAGGTTCACCTGGGTGATGCTGTTGATCGTGTTGATGAGCGAGATCGCGTTCGCGCCGCCGCGTTTGGCGGCTCGCGCGGCGGCGGTGATGTCCGTGATGTTGGGCGTCAGTTTCGCGATCACGGGAATGGTCGCGACTTCCATCACCCACTCGATGATCGTCTGCGCCACATCCGGATTTTGGCCAACGGCCGAGCCCATGCCGCGCTCGCACATGCCATGCGGGCAACCGAAATTCAGCTCGATCCCGTCCGCGCCGCAGTCGGCCGAGCGCTTGACGAAATCGTGCCAGTTTTCGCGCGTGTCGACCATGAGCGAGGCGATGACGGCGTGATTCGGCCAGCGTTTTTTCACTTCCGCGATCTCGCGGAAGTTGGTCTCGGGCGAGCGGTCGCTGATCAGCTCGATGTTGTTCAGGCCGACCATGCGCATGTTGCCGTAATCGATCGAGGAGTAGCGCGAAGAGACGTTGCGAATCGGGTCGCCGATCGTCTTCCAGACCACGCCGCCCCAGCCGGCTTCGAAGGCGCGATGGGCCTGGTAAGCGGTGTTGCCCGGCGGGCCGGAGGCGATCCAGAAGGGGTTGGGGGATTTGATCCCGGCGAGGTTGGTGGAAAGATCGGCCATCGTTAGGCTACTCCTGGTTTTTCGAGGTCAGCGCGCTGGTGGCGGGCTCGGGATGCGAGGCGGGTGAGAGCTGTTCGTATTTTGCTTCCAACTCGGGGACGCGGATGGGCGCGTCTAGACCGGAGCCGAACGGACGCGCCACGCCCCAGCGCGAAGGCTGGATCGGGCCCACGACCTCGGCTTCGCCAAATAGAAGGTGCATTCCGCGAGCCGCCTTCTTCCCTTCGCCGACGGCGTTAACGACTTCGCGGCCGCCATTCGCACAATCGCCGCCGGTAAAGACGTGCGGCAGACTCGTCCGGCCGGTTTCGAAGTCGCGCACCATGGTGCCGTTGCGATTCAGTTCCAGCTCGGGAAAAACATTCTTGATCCAATCGCTCTGCTTTTGCTGACCGACCGCCTTGAGCACCATGTCAAATGGCTCGGTGAACTCGGAGCCCGCGATTTGCTCGAGTTCGCCGCTGCTGTTGAACCGAGTGCGAGCAAGGCGCAGCCCGGCGACGTGTCCGTCCCTGGCCACGACCTCGACTGGGGCGTGATGGAAGAGGAAACTCGCGCCGTCGCGTTTCGCGAGGTCGTATTCAAAGGCGTAGGCCGACATGTCGAGTTCGCCCCGGCGATAAATCACAATCACCTCGGTCGCGCCAAGCCGGCGGGCCTGAGTGGCGGCGTCGATCGCGGTGTTGCCGCAACCGATCACCGCCACCCGTGCGCCGACCGGGATCTGGTGGAGCGGATCGGTGTGGATCTGCTCAATGAAAGTGAGCGCGTCGATGACCTCGGGCAGATCTTCGCCCGGAATGCGCAGTCGCTGGCCGTCGCCGAGACCGACGCCGATGAAAATGGCGTCGAATTTATCCAGCTCTTCGCGCGTGACATCTTTTCCAACTTCCACCCCGCAACGGAATTCCACGCCTAACGATTTCACGAGATCGACTTCCTCGAGGCTCACGGCCGGCTTCATCTTGTAATAGGCGATGCCGTAGGTGTTGAGGCCGCCGGCGTGCGGCTTTCTCTCGAAAATCACCACCTCGTGGCCGAGCTGCGCCAGTTCCGCCGCGCAACCCATCCCGGCCGGGCCGCCACCGATGATGGCGACGCGTTTGCCGGATTTTTTCGCGACCGGTTTCAGGACCGGGATTCGGTTTTCATAAACATGATCGGTCGCGTAGCGCTGGAGCCGGCCGATTTTGATCGGGTCGCTGTCGCGATCGAGCATGACGCAGGCGCCTTCGCAGAGAACCTCGGTCGGGCAGACGCGCGCGCAGCTCGCGCCGAGGATATTGGCGGTGAGAATGGTGCGGGCCGCGCCGGTCACATTCCCGGTCATGATCTTTTTGATGAAGGCCGGAATATCGATGCCCGTGGGGCAGGCGGTGATGCAGGGCGCGTCGAAACAGAAGAGGCAGCGGGACGATTCCACGATCGCCTGCTGCTCAGTGTAGCGCGGGGCGATGTCTCCCAGGTTGGTGGCGAGCTGCTCGGCGGTTAATTTTGGGCTCAGCGGCATTTGCAGGACGGCGAGGAGAACATTTTCGCGCCCACGAAGCAAGAGTTTCAATTCGAGTCGAGGCGGCCGCGGTCGGTTGACACTCCGTTGGCTCCCGATACTTTAGGCCGTTAACTAATGGGCACAGCGACGGCATATCCACCTAACGACACGGACGCACTCCGGGTCGATGCCGCCCAGCTCGCCCACATCATCATGGAGATGCAGCGCTGCTTCATCCTCCGGCTCTCGAAAGAATTGGCCCCGGGAAATGTCTCGTTCCCGCAGTTCTTCCTCCTCACTTATCTCGACCACAAGGAGGTGCTGACGATGTCGGCCATCGCCCAGAAAATGGGCCACACCACCGCCGCCGCCAGCGGGCTCGTCGCGCGGCTGGAAAATCTTGGTTATGTCATGCGTTCCCACGCCGCGGATGACCGGCGCAAGGTGATGGTTTGCATCACCCCGCGCGGGTCGGCCCTAGTCCGGCGCATCCGTGAGGAGATGATTTGCAACCTGATGAAGATGATGGAGCACCTCTCACCGAGTGAGCAGAAATCGTGGTTGCAAATTTACAGCAAGATATACGATTACTGCCAAAATAAATGAGCCGTGATTGGCGGCGGCCGGAACCTGGTTCGTCCTCCAGCGCCGCAACTGCTTCCGCCGCACGCGCATTGTTTTTCTAACCCCGATGGGCCTCGCACAAGGCCGCAAAGGGACATCAAGGATTTTTCAAAATGCATCTTTCTTCTGCCCCAACGATCCGTTTCCGATCGCTCGTCTGCCTCCTTCTTCTGGCCGGCTGCTCTCTCGCGCTGGCCGGGAGCGAGACGACGGTGACGAAGTCCGCTTCGTCGACGTCAGCGCGCCGTTTCACCCTGCGCGAGGCGATTGAGACGGCTTTGCAGCGCAATCCGGATATCCTGCGCGCGCGCCAGGAGATCCGGCGGACCAAGGGCGTCCAGATCGAAGTGCTGTCCCAGGCCCTGCCGCATCTCGACGCGAGCGCCGCCTATAATTACACCGACCCGAACCTGCGCAGTGGCAGCGGCGGCGGCTTCACTACCACGACGGTCGGCGGAACTCCCACGCCGGTTCCGACCGCCACGCCGCTCCCGTCGGCCACGCCCGGCACGACCACGACCTTCACTTCTTCCGGGCTGACCGATTACTCCTACAACCTGCGCATCACCGCCTCGCAGTTGCTTTATAATGGCAGCGTCATTCCGGCGATCCGCGGCGCGGGGTCGGCGGCCGACGCCAGTCTTTACGGCTTGCGCGACACGATCGATCGCGTCATCGCGCTCGTGCGCCAGCAGTTTTACCAGGTCATTTTAAACAAGGATCTGATCGGGGTGCAGGAGGAGTCGGTCCGCCTGCTCGAGAGCCAGTTGAAGGACCAGCAAAATCGTTTCGAGGCCGGCACCGTCCCGCGCTTCAATGTCCTCCAGGCCGAGGTCGCGCTCGTAAACCAGCAGCCCGCGCTCATTACCGCGCGGAATAATTTCCGCATCGCCCAACTGCAACTGGCGAAAACCATCGGGCTCGATTTCGATCCGCTGCGCGGCAATCAACCGCCGCTCGAGGCCGTCGGCAAACTGGCTTTTATCCCGCGCGAGATTCCGCTCGCGGCCGCGATTCAGCTGGGCAAAGAGCGCCGGCCTTTCCTGAAACAGCAGCGCTCCAACATTCTCGTGCAAGTGGCGTCGCTCTCCGGCGCCTATGCCGGCATCCAGCCGACCCTGAGCCTGAATGGCGGCTATGCGTTTGAGAGCTCGCAATTTTCCTCCAGGCTGCGCGATGTCGCGGAAGGCTGGTTTTTTGGGATCAGCGGAAGCTGGGCGATTTTTGACGGCCTCGAAACGGTCGGCCGGGTGAAACAGGCGCGCGCCACTCTCAGCCAGGCCAAGATCACCTACGACGACGCCGTCCGGCAGGTGGAGCTCGAAATTCAGCAGGCTTTTTCCAATCTCCAGCAGGACCGCGAGCTCTACGACAGCCAGTCGAAAAACGTCGACCAGGCGCACGAAGCATTGCGGCTGGCGAGCGCGCGTCTCGGCGTCGGGGCGGGCGTGCAATTGGACGTCCTGAACGCGCAGGTCGCGCTCACCCAGGCGCAGTCGACCCGGCTCTCCGCGCTCTTCAGTTACAACGCCGATCTCGCGGAGTTCGATCGCGTGACTGCGACCGACACGATTTATCACGACGAATTCGACGACCCGCTCATGCGCAAACGCGGCCAGACGCGGATGATCAAGACGACCACGACCGAGTCGTCGGGGAAATAAGCGGCGCCATGTCGGCGCATGCGGGTGGCCTGGAATCGGCGCTGGAGTTTTTTCCGGCGCTGAACGAGATCGCGATCGTCAGGCACGCTTTTCTCGGGCGCATCCCGGGGATCGATGTCGCGACCGATCGGGCGGCGGCTCTCGCGCGGCTCGATGCCGCGCATCGCGCGCTCCGCGGCGAGGTGGGGCTGGCGGGTAAAAGTTTCGCCACCGCCGAACAAGTGCACGGCAACAAAGTCGCCGTGATCGATTCGCCGCTCGCGGAAGATCGTTGTTACGACGGGGCGGACGGCCTGATTACCAATCAACCGGACGTGTCGTTAGGTATTTATGTTGCGGATTGCGGCGCGGTTTACCTCGTCGATCCGGTGCGGCGCTGCCTCGGGCTGGTTCATTCCGGGAAAAAAGGGACGGAGCTGGCGATTGTCGAAAAGGCGATTCGCGCGCTGGCGGAAAATTTCGGGAGCGAACCCCGCGACCTCGTCGTGCAGCTCAGCCCGTGCATTCGCCCGCCCCATTACGAGATCGACTTCGCCGCTGAGATTATCCGGCAGGCACGACGGGCCGGCGTCGAGCAGGTGCACGACAGCGCCCGCTGCACCGCCTCCGACCTCGCGCGCTACTACAGCTACCGGGCGGAAAAAGCCCGCACCGGCCGGATGCTCGCCCTCCTCGCTCTGCGTTCGTGACTTTCTGTTTGACGATCGTCGGCTGATTCTGTAACTCGTTAGGCAAATGAAGCGCTGGCAATTTACGATCCTGCTCACGCTCGCCATCGCCTGCCTTGGCCTCAGCCTGGTGACGATTGTTTTCGCGCGCGAGAACCGCAAGCTGCAGCAGAGCATCCAGGAGCAGCAGGTCATCATCAACAAGGGCAACCTCAGCCAGCAGATCGGGACCAATCTCCTGCGCGAGATGGCCGCGGTCGCGCAGACGAATGAAAAGATGCGCGCGCTGCTGCAGGAAAACGGTTTCAGCCTTTCCACCGAACCCGCCGCCGCGCCGGCTCCCTGACGATGGAATCCGAAGCGCCAATTTCACAACCGGTCGCGCGGAGTTACCACGGCTTCTGGCCGGTTCTCCTCATCGGCTTGAGCATACTCCTCATCTTCGCCTGGGAGGTTCGGGTCAACATCGCTACCCGGGAAAGCGCCCGCCAGCTCCAGCAACAGCAGGTGGCAGTGGTCGAGCAGGCGACCAAGATTCAGGCGGGACTGGAAAAACTTGTCCGCGGCTTGGTCGAACTGGCCAAGACCGACGAAGAAGCGCAAAAGCTCGTCACTAAATTCGGGATCAAGTTGAACAACCCGACAGTGCCAACGAGCACACCCGCGCCCTAACGACTACTCCGATTCGTGTCTGCGCCGGAGGGCGCAGATTCCACGGCGTTTCGCCGCCGCCACGAAATCGAAAAACGACTGCGCCGGTTCGCGCCAGGTTTTTTCCCGTGCTTGCTCCAGCGCCTGGCTGACATTCAGTCCGCTTTCATAGAGCAGGCGAAAAGCGGCCTTGATCTCCGCCCGGTCGGCCGCGTCGAATCCTGCCCGGCGCAGCCCGACGACATTCAGGCCGACGACCTTGTTCACCCCGGCGGCGGCGCAGAAGGGTGGAATGTCTTTTCCAAAACCGGAAATGCCCTGCGTGATAACGAGTCGCCCGACGCGCATGAACTGGTGAAAAACGCCGCCGCCACCGAGAAACGCGCCGTCGTTCACCATGACATGGCCGCCGAGCAGGCAGTTGTTGGCGACGATCACCTTGTTCCCGATCTCGCAGTTGTGGCCGAGGTGGGCGCCGGCCATGAGGAAATTGTTGTTCCCGACGCGGGTGACGGAGCCGGCGGCGGTTCCGCGATGGATGGTGACGTGTTCGCGAATCACGTTGTTATCGCCGATTTCCACCGAGCTGGAAGTTCCCTCCTTGAAACTCAGGTCCTGCGGCCAGCCGCCGATGATTGCCCCGCGCCCGATCCGATTATCCGCGCCTAACCGAACCGCACCTTCAATCACGGCGTGCGATTGCACGATGGTGCGGGGGCCGATCTCCACTTCGCTGCCGATGCAAACAAACGGCCCCACCTCGACGTCCTCGGCCAGCCGGGCCTTCGGATCGATGATCGCACTCGGATGAATTTTCACAGCACCCCCATTTCCTTAAAGCTGAAATAGGGCAGTCGTCCCTCCGCGGGCGCGCCGATGATGACATGGTCGAGAAGCTTGATCTGCAAAAGCTCCGCCGCCTCGCGCAGGCGTCTCGTTAGGCTGTGGTCGGCCTGGCTCGGCGAAGGATCGCCTGAGGGATGATTGTGGACCACGATGACGGCGTAGGCCGAATAAATGAGCGCGGGGCGAAAGACGTCGCGCGGGTGGGCGATGCTTTCATTGACGCTGCCTAACGAAACCTCCTCGACCCGAATAAAGTGATAGCGGGTGTCGAGCAGGATGATGCGGAGCGATTCCTTGTGCAGGGCGCGCATCTCCTGGCCAAGGAGTTCGTAAACCTGTTCCGGCGTCTCGATCTTCTTCCCCGCAAAATTCTCCCGCGCCAGTCGTTGTCCGAGGCCGAAGGCGGCCGCCAGTTGCGTCGCCTTGGCGAAGCCGATGCCCTTGGTTCCGGCCAGCTCTTTGACTGAGCAGCGGCTCAATTGACCTAACGATCCGTATTTTTCGATCAGCTGCCGCGCCACCTCGACCGCGTTGGCGCCCCGCAATCCGGTTCGGAGCAGGATCGCGATCAGTTCGGCGTCGCTCAGGGCGGACGCGCCGCGGTGCGCCAGTTTTTCGCGCGGACGCTCCGCTTCCGGCATTTCGCTGATTTTCAGCTGCGCCGTCATCTTGCAGGTTGGGAGAGCGCGGCGCCGTCCGGCTGCACCTCAGCTCCGCAGTTGTTCGAGCAGCTCGAGCAGTCCGTCGCCCAGGCCTAAAAGCGAATCGAGGTAGCGGTTCGTGCCGAGCGGCGCGAGTTCGGCCTGCGCTTCGCGGATCAATTCCGCGGCGGTGTCGATTGATTTATTGAGTGCGCCGTCGGTCGGCGAATTCTGCAGGAGTGCGGTGACCTCCACCAGCTTCCCTTCCAGGACTAACGAGCAACAGCGTTCGCGATCGAAAGCGGAGGCGGATTCCAGGAGCGTTAACACCGGAAGGGTCAGCTTGCCTTTGCGCAGGTCGGTTCCGAGCGTTTTTCCGGTCTCCGCTTCCGTGCCCGCGATGTCGAGGCAGTCGTCGTAGATCTGGTAGGCGGTGCCGATCTTGGCCCCGAAACTCTTCAGTCGCGCCACGTGTTCTTCCGGCGCGCCGCTGATGACCGCGCCCAATTCCGCCGCGCAGGCAAAGAGCGAGCCGGTTTTCATCCCGATGATCCGGAAATATTCCTCGCGCGAAAGCTGCAAATCGAAACGACGCTGGGTCTGGATCATTTCGCCCGAGCACACCTCGGTCGCGGTCCGCGCGATCGTGCGGCTGATGTGGGTGTCTTCGAAATCGGTCGCCAGGTTCAACGCGTGGGCAAAAAGCACGTCGCCGAGCAGGACGCTGAGCGAATTGCCCCAGCGCGCATTGACCGTGGGCTGGGAGCGGCGGCGTTCCGCTTCGTCCATGATGTCGTCGTGCACGAGGGTCGCGAGGTGGATTAATTCCACGATCACGGCGAGATCGAGATGGCCTGTGGTTAACGAACCGGTGGCCCCGCCACTGAGGAGCGCGAGGAGCGGGCGGAGGCGTTTCCCGCCCCCGCCAATGGCATAGGCGACGTAGCCCTCGATCGCCGGGTCGAAGGCGGCGGTCTGGGCCGTGATTCGCCGATCTACTTCATCGAGCTGTGTTTGGACCGGCTCAAAGACGCGACTCAGAGGCCCCGCCACGCCGTTGGCGGTGGCAGCTGAGTTCGCGGAAATTTTCACAAGCGCAGGATAGAAGGTCGGCTTTTAATGTCAAAGCTACTCGACAGCAGTTTACCACCGGCGCAGCCAATCCTCAGTGCCGTATTTTTCAGCGGCCAAAATGGCGGCGCGCTCCAGGACAGGCGCCGGGATATCTGTTTGCTGCACTTCCGGAGCCAGGGCGGCTGCGAATCGCTCGCGAAATGATTCGTCCAGGCCCGGGAGCTGGATGCTGCCCTGGTGTAGAAAACCGCCGCGCGTCCGGCGTTGCGCGGCGCCGGCAATTTTGCGCCCGAGAAGCATGACGTCATCCCGCACCGGATTGGCAAAACAGGCGTCGGAAACTTTTGGCGCGGCGTTGGCAGCCAGCTCTGCCGCCTCTCCGGTCGCGAGCAACGCGTCGCGGATCGCGCCATGGAGAGCGGCGTAGATGGTCGCCGGCCCGAGCGCCGCAGCGGGTTCGGCGGCCGGAGTCACGAGCGAGTAGGTAAGATCTTCGCCGTGCAGGACGCTGCCCCCGCCGGTCCAACGCCTAACGAGATCGCGCTGCTCCCTTTCCGCGGCGATGTCGGCGAATTTTCCGAAGTAGCCGAATGAAAGTGAAGGCCGGCGCCAGCCGTAAAAGCGCAGCGTGGGCAGGGAGCCCTGCTCGAGCAATGCCTCGTCGATCGCCATGTTCAGCGGCGCGTCGGCCGCCCCGCGATCGTCGTACACCAGCAGTCGCTCAAACAGCATCAGCCACGATCCGTTCGAGCGCCGCCAGCGGATCGGGCGCGGCGGTGATCGGCCGGCCGATGACGAGGTAGTCCGCGCCAGCCTTGAGCGCTTCCGCCGGGGTCATGGCCCGTTTTTGATCGCCCGCGACCGAGCCGGTCGGGCGGATTCCCGGCGTGATGATCTTGATTTTTGTCCCATGGGCGGAACGCAGCGCCTTCAATTCATGCGGACTCGCGACGATGCCACCGATCCCCGATTCCACCCCCAGTTTTGCCAGCCGCAGGACTTGCTCTTCCATCGAAGCCCCGACGCCAACCTCGCGCAGGGTCGTTTCGTCGGAGCTGGTCAGAATTGTCACCCCGAGAAGCATCAGGTCGGGCGCAGCCGCGGCTGCGGCCGCCTCGATCATGCTGCGTCCGCCGCCGAGATGGAGGGTGAGCATTTCCACGCCTAACGAGCCGGCGCTCTCGACCGCGCGGGCCACCGTGTTTGGGATGTCGTGCAGTTTCAGGTCGAGAAAGACGCGGCCGCCGAGATCGTGGACCGCGCGCACAATCTCGGGCCCGGCCGCGATGTAGAGCTGGAGCCCGATCTTGAAAAGCCCGCCGTGGGGCGAGAAGCGGCGCACGAGTGCGAGCGCCTCCGCGCCGATGGGAAAATCGAGCGCGACGATGATGCGATCGCGGGCGGTGAGTTCAGCGGCTTGCCAGTTCATGCGGTTCCACACAGGGTTGCGGAAACGTATGCAGCTTTTCGCGCCCGCGAAGATCAATTTATCCTTTAAAATCCTGCGCCGGCGCGACGATGGCTTTCACGAGATCGAGACGCTGATGGCGCCGATCTCGCTCGGCGACGAACTGACGATTGAGCCTGACGAGTCCGGGAGCGGGATGGCGTTTACGACCGATGACCCGACTTTGCCACCGGGCGAGGACAATCTGGTCGTGAGGGCGGCGCGCAGTTTTTTCGAGGCGATCGGGGCGGAGCCGCGGGTGCGCATCAGGCTGCGCAAGTTGATTCCCCATGGCGCCGGCCTGGGTGGCGGGAGCAGCGACGCCGCCAGCACTCTGCTCGGTTTGAATGATCTGAATGGACAACCGCTGACCCCTGACGACCTAACGACGCTGGCGGCGGCGCTCGGGTCGGACGTGCCATTTTTCCTGGCGCAAGGGGCGGCGCGCTGCAGTGGGCGCGGGGAGATCGTGGAGCCGGTGCAGCCGTTGCCGCCGCTGTCGCTTCTGCTTTTGAAACCGGAGTTCGGGGTGCCGACGCCGTGGGCTTACCAAAGGTGGCGCGATTCGCGCGAGTTGCCCGGCGTCGACTACGCGGCGCAGCGGATCGGCGAGATCACCTTCCAGAATGATCTCGAGCGCCCGGTTTTCGAAAAGCATCTTTTCCTCGCGCGCATGAAGGGCTGGCTGCGCGAGCAACCGGAGGTCACCGCAGCGCTCCTTTCCGGCTCCGGCTCGACCATGTTTGCCGTCCTGCGGGAAGCGGCTGGGGCCGATGCGCTCGCCCGCCGGGCGCGGGCCGATCTCGATCCCAAGCTTTGGGCGTGTGCAGCGCGCAATCTCTAGCACGGGCCTTTCCGCCGGTGCTGTAACCATTGCGTTCTTGACCCCCGCTGCCTCCCCAAAAAAACTGGAAATGAGGGAAGTCCTGGCTCCTCCGCGGTGGCGATAGAATAAAGGGAGGCGGACCACGCTCTCTTCCATTCATTCAATCAACCCTAACCCTAAAGGAGTACCGCGAATGAAACACGCGATCACGACCAGCCTGGTTTTCCTGCTAATGCTCGGAAGCGGCGCGCACGTCCGCGCTGACTGGATTCATCAGGCTCCGCTTCCGACGACATCCGAGCTTCATGGCGTGCACATGCTCACGGCAACGGAAGGGTGGGCCGTGGGCGGGGATGGCCTATCCGGCGGGGATGAGGGCGGGGTCATCCTGCACACCACCGACGGCGGCATTACCTGGACGGAGCAATTTCATACTGACGACACACTCTGGGCGGTCCAGTTTTTGGATTCCAGTCACGGTTGGGCGACGGGTAATGTCGCGCTCTACACGACCGATGGCGGCCAGACGTGGCAGGAAGGCGCCGGTTATTGCTGCACCTCCTATGGGTTGGAATTCGTCGATCTCAACCACGGTTGGATCGTGGCCTTCGGCGGCGCCTGGCGCACCACGGATGGCGGTCGCAACTGGACCTTTACCGCCTGGCCCCTCACCACCGCGAACTCGAAAGACGTGGACTTTGTGGACGCCAGTTACGGTTGGGCGGTCGGCGGGAACGGGGCCATTCTGCACACCACAAACGGTGGTCTCAGTTGGGTGCTTCAGCCGAGTGGGACGAATGCCTTTCTGGACGGCGTGAGTTTCGTTAACCGAACTGAAGGCTGGGCCGCCGGCGGCGGGACCATCCTCCACACGACCGATGGGGGCGCGACCTGGCACCAACAGAACCCGCCGGCCGGCGCCTGGGCCTACGGCTTGACCTTCGCCGACAGTTTGAACGGCTGGGCGGTGGGGGAAAACGTCGTCCGCACGAGCGACGGGGGGCAGACATGGGCCTTCCAGCCGATTGAGTTGTTTAGCGCGCTATGGGATGTCAGTTTCGCCGATCCGCAGCACGGCACAGTGGTGGCGGCGGACGGCGGGGTCTACACCACCAGTGACGGCGGGACCACCTGGGTAAACCGACAGAGTGGTTCCCCGGAAGAGGTGAATGACATTGCGGCGCTCGATGCCGACCACGCCTGGGCTGTGACAGATAACGGCGAGTTCGAATACACGACCGACGGCGGCAGCTACTGGAAGCGGGTGGAGATTGGGTATGCCTACGGCACTCTCCGCACGGTGGATTTCGCGGATAAACTGAAAGGCTGGGTGGGTGGTGACGGTGACATATCGAACGATTATGCCGGCCTGATTTTTCACACGACCGACGGCGGCGCTACCTGGACTCAGCAATTTGAAGCCTCCGCCAGCCTGACGCCGATCTTCGGCATCGACGCCGTAAACCGGAAGACCATCGTGGCGGTCGGAGGCTCGCGCGTCATTCGGCGTTCCACCGATGGCGGGGCAACCTGGGTGGAGGTCCCGTATCCGCAGCCCTCGGCGCAGATGCTCGACGTGGAATTCTACGGCAAGACAGGTTGGGCCGTCGGGACGGAAGGTGTGGTGCTGAAGAGCCGGGACGCGGGCGCCACCTGGATCCAGCAGCGCGGAGATTTGAGCACAGGTCCGGACCAGCTCAATAGTGTGTCTTTCGTCGATCGAAAATATGGCTGGGCGGTGGGCTTCTACGGGCTGGTGCTGCACACCGCGGACGGCGGGCGAACCTGGACGGAGCAGCGGCCTCCAGGCCTCGGGGATAGGACTTTGCTCGCTGTTGATGCCGTCAGTTCGACCACCGCCTGGATCGCTGGTTATGAGTATCTGGCGCGCACCACCGATGGCGGCCTTACCTGGACGCGCGAGACCGTGTCGACCAGCCGGCCGTACTTTACTTCATTGGAATTCCTCGACGCCGACCAGGGCTGGTTAGGGGGTGAGCACGGCATCTGGCGGCGCACACCCTGAAGAGGCGATCGCAAACAAGCAACTATGCCGGGAACTCCAAGCCGAAGTCGGCTCTCGAAGTGGTTAGGCCAAAAGCTGGTCGAGATGGTCGACGCAGATTTGCGACCAGGTCTCGAGATTCTCGCGGCGCTCCTGCAACTCGGCCCGGGTCAGGAAAGCGAGATTGGTGATCATTGATTCGCGCTTCTGCACTTTCGCTTCCTCGAGCCGGAAGACATGGACCACGCCGAGATGGACGCGGCCGACTTCCGTCGTGTCGTCGTTTAAAAGCGCGACGATCCGGTCTTGGAACGGCGTCGTGATTTCCACTTCCTCGTTCACCTCGCGCTCGACGCCGGCGCGGTAAGCCTGCTCATCCCAGGCGAAGAGCGATTCGTCCCCGTCGTTCATGTGGCCGCCGATCCCGATAGAACCCTTGGCAACGAGGCGCTGTTCGCCCGCTTTTTTCCCGCGCACGTAATGGAGAACGCGGTCGCCGCAAACGAGAACGGCGTAGGGAATGATTTGTTTGTGGCCCGGATCGTTCTCGGCCGTCGCCCGGGCGAGGAAATAATTGTTTCCCCGCGCCAGCATGGCGTCGAGGTAGCGCTGCGGCTCGAAGTTCAAGCCGTGGAAGCTGCCAAGATCGTCGAAAAGACTGCGCTTCACGACCAGGACGTTTTCGTTAGGCGCGCCCATTTCTTTTTGCGCGACTAAAACGAAAAGGTCGCGCCGATCTGCGGCCCGATCAGGTTCAGGCTCGGATTGGGATCGGTCTGGCCAGCGTTGGAGAGATGCTGGTAAAGCGCGCCGACGTTCACTTTCCAATGGTCGTTGATCGGGTAATCAACGCCCACCTGAGTCAGGATATTGAAGGTGAAATCCTGTCCCTGACCCTGGCGAAATTGGTCCGTGCTGTCGATAAAGCCGAGGCCGACGCCGCCGGAAGCGTAGGGTTGCAGGCGCCAGCCCGGCCGGACGAAGACGTGCCGAAACCCCGCCGAAATTCCGAAATACCGATTCTCCGGCCCGCGAAAAATCGGCTCGATCATGCCGAGGAGATAAACCTGGTTGTAGCCGCGAAAAATACTGTCGTCGTCGCGATTCACTCCCCAACGCACACGCGCGGTGAAAAACTGCGCGCCGATTTCGTAGGCATTTGGATTTCCAATAAAGCTGAGCAGAAACGCGGTCTCGGTTGCGAACTCGAACTGCGGCGGCTCGAAGTCGCTGCCCGCGAGGGACGTCTTTGCCGGGGCCGGAGCGGTGACTTCGCCCGCCTCGACGCCGCCGGCGAGAAAGAGGGCCGCTCCCGCGATCAAAGTGGGCAGAAGGAGGATTCGTTTCATGAAAGGCTCGCAGCATATTTCGCCTCGCTGCAATTGCAATCGACTCGGCCCGTCGTCATGCTGCGGTCATGAAAAAATCCGCCCTGATCGTTCTCGCAGTTCTTTGCGCTCTCCGCCCCGGACTGGTCGCGGCCGCGGACGAGGCAGCGCAATTGGCCGACGCGGTCTGGAAAGCGAGCGGCGGAGAAGCCTGGTCGGACGTCAAGACGATCGACTTTACTTTCGCGGTCGTGAAAGGCGGCGAGACCCTGGTTTCCGCGGAGCATCATTGGGATGTCGTGGCGCAGACCGACCGGGTAAAATGGAAGGGCAAGGATGTGAGCGTGAACCTGGCCGACCCGGCCGCGGACGAAGATGCCAAAGCGGCTTACGCGCGCTGGGTGAACGATTCTTACTGGCTGCTCGCGCCCCTAAAATTAAAGGATCGCGGTCTGCAGGTGACGGCAGAAGGTCGCAAGACAATTGACGGCGCCGAACGCGAGGTCCTGCTCCTGAGTTTCGACAAGGTCGGTCTCACGCCCAAGGATCAATACCGGCTCTACATCGATCCTGCGACGAAACTGCTCGCGGCGTGGGATTACCTGCCCGAGCCGGGCAAAACGGTTCGCGGGACGTGGGAAAGCTACCAGAAGTCCGGCGGCCTGACCTTGGCGACGGAGCACAAGATGGATGAGGTCGAGATCAAGATCCTGAATCTCAAGGTCACGACCAGGTAATCAGGATTCTTCACCCTCGACCCACGCGCTCAGATCGGGCGGAAGCGCGCTCTCCCAGTCGAACTCGTCCGCGAGGCGGAGCCGGGCGGAATGAAGGGCGTGGCGCGGCAGAAGCAGAGCGGCGGCGAGCTCATCCGTCCAGCCGGACTCGATAAAACGGAGGTAAAGCTTTTCGTTAGGCCCATAAATTTTGTCTCCGACAATAGCGTGGCCGAGATGGGCGAGATGAACACGGATTTGGTGCGTCCGGCCGGTGCGCGGAATCGCGCGGATAATCGCGAACTGCATTTTCTCCCTAACGATGCGCTTTTCCACCCGGAAATCAGTCGCGGCCGGGGCGCCCTTTTCATGGATGGTTTGTTTCAGCCAGATGGCCGAGGGGCCGTGCTCGCCCTGCCGCGCGAGCGGCGCGTCCACCGTCGTCGCTTCCCATTCCGGCCAGCCGCGCACGATCGCGAGATATTCCTTCTCGATCTGTCGGCGCTCCATCGCCTGACCGTAGCGGCGGGCGGTGACGCGATTTTTTGCGATCAACACCAGCCCGCTCGTCTCGCGATCGAGCCGGTTGACGATCGAAACCCGCCCGCCGTTGATCAATTCGAAGGCAAGGACTTCGCGCAAGGCGGCCCAGAGCGTCGGCGTGCCGTCGGGTTTGCTCGGGTGGATGAGGAGGAAGGGCGGTTTGTCGACAACAAGGTAATCCTCCGTCTCGGCCACGATGCAAAACTTTGGCGGCGTCCTTGCGCGGTCATTGGCCGTAGGTAGATGAGCGGACACCGGCATGATTTCCCTGCAAAAAGTAAGTCGCTATTACGAAGCCGGCGAGCGCTCAGTGCACGCCCTCGAGGAAGTCTCGCTCAACATCGGCCGGCACGAGTTTGTCGCCGTGGTCGGCCCGAGCGGGTGCGGGAAGAGCACGCTGATGCATTTGATCGCCGGTCTCGATCGCCCGACCGCCGGCGAGATCGAGGTCGACGGAATCAGCCTAACGACTGCGGGCGACGCGGAGCTGACCGATTTTCGCCGCCGGAAGCTCGGACTCGTCTTCCAGTTTTTTAATCTTCTCCCGACGATGAACGCGCTCGAGAACGTGACTCTGCCCTTGCTTTTGCAGGGGGTTTCTCTGGCGGAGAGCGAGACCCGGGCGCGCGAACTACTGGAGCTCGTTGGCCTAACGAACCGGGCGACGCACTTCGTTCACCAGCTAAGCGGCGGGGAGCAGCAGCGGACGGCGATTGCGCGCGCCCTGGTGCATCGGCCGTCGCTTCTCATCGCGGACGAGCCGACCGGTAACCTCGACACCGCCTCGGCCGCCCGGGTTTTGGATTTACTGAAAGAGATCGCCGAGGAGAAATTGGCGACGCTCATTCTGGTCACGCACAGCATCGAGGTGGCGGCGGCGTCTTCACGGCTCATCGAGTTGCGGGACGGCCGGGTCGTGAATGACCGAACCTCGGGCGCCAGCCCCGCGGCGGGCCTCGCCGGGTAGCGCACACGTCCCGTGTGCTGGTCGCGCTGTCCCGGCGCGACGGACTTTTCTGAATCACGCGGGTGCACGGCCGGTGCGGGATTAGCAAGAAAGTTCGCGACGGCGAGGCACCGTCGCCAGCAGACAAGACGTGTGCGCTACCCGGCAGGGGCACCCACAGGCCGCCCGTGTTACGGTCAGTATGCCAATTTACCAGCTCGAACGAAAACAAATCGTCCCGATGAGCCTGGCCGATTGCTGGCGCTTTTTTTCCGATCCGCGCAATTTGAAGAAAATCACCCCGCCCTCGATGAATTTCGTGATCAAGCGCGAACTGCCGCCGGAAGTTTACCCCGGACTGATGATCGAATACACCGTCACGCCGTTGTTCGGCCTCCCGCTCACCTGGTTGACCGAGATCGTGCAGGTCGAGGCGCCCAATCGCTTCGTCGACGAGCAGCGGGTCGGTCCCTACAAGATCTGGCATCACGAACATTTCTTCCGCGCGCTGCCCGGGGGCGGGACCGAAGTGCATGACCTTGTCACCTACGTGCCGCCGCTCGGGCCCTTGGGCGCGATCCTCAATCGGCTCGTCATCCGCCCCCAGCTGGAGCGGATTTTTGATTATCGGAGGGAGCATCTTCCCGCGCTCTCCGAGCAAGCGACGGCTTGACCCAATCGGCAAAACCGCTTTACCTAACGTCTCACCAAACCGGAAAGGAAGCGCCTTTGGAACTCAAAGATATCAAAGCCATCATCGACCTGATGAAAAAGAACGACCTCTCCGTTTTCGAGATGGAGAAGGACGGCTTCCGTCTGAAGCTGCAAAAAGGAGCCGGCGAGCAGACCGTTTTCGCGGCACCGCCGATGCCGCAAATGAGCGCCGCGCCCGCGGCCGGCGGAGGGGCGCCCGCGGCCAGTCCGGGTTCGACCACGAGCGCGCCGCCGGCGAGCGATCCCAGCAAAGAGATTGCTTCCCCGATGGTCGGCACCTTTTACCGGGCCGCTTCGCCGGAGTCGCCGCCCTTCGTCGATGTCGGCCGGGAGGTGAACGAAGACACCGTCGTTTGCATCATTGAGGCGATGAAAGTGATGAACGAAATCAAAGCCGAGGTGAAAGGCGTGATCGCGGAAGTGGTGGCGGAAAACGGCAAGCCGGTCCAGTTCGGTCAGGCCCTTTTCAAGGTTCGTTAGGCTGCGCTGCTGCTGAATCGGGATGACGCACGCGTCGCGCGCTCCGCTTTAGATCCATGTTTGAAAAAATCCTGATCGCCAACCGGGGAGAAATCGCCCTCCGCGTCATTCGCGCCTGCAAGGAACTCGGCATTCGCACCCTGGCGGTGTATTCCGAGGCCGACGTCGATTCGCTCCATGTGCAGTTGGCCGACGAGTCGATCTGCATCGGCTCCGCGCCCAGCTCCGACAGTTATCTGCGCATCGATCGCATCATGAGCGCGGCCGAGGTCGGCGACGTCGATGCCATCCATCCCGGCTACGGCTTCCTGGCCGAGAACGCGCACTTCGCCGAGGTCTGCGAGAGCTGCAAAATCAAATTTATCGGGCCAACCCCGGCCGCGATGCGCGCGATGGGCGATAAAAATTCCGCCCGGGCCGCGGCCCGCAAAGCCGGCGTGCCGGTGACGCCGGGGAGCGACGGCATCGTTGAAACCGAAGCGGAAGCGATCAAGGTCGCGAAAAAAATTGGCTACCCGCTCATGATCAAGGCCGTCTCCGGCGGCGGCGGCCGCGGGATGCGCGCGGCGCACAACGAGGTGAGCTTGCTCCAGGGCTTCCACGGCGCACGGATGGAAGCGGAAAAGGCTTTTGGGAACGCCGAGGTTTACATCGAGAAGCTCATCATTAACCCGCACCACATCGAGTTTCAGATCGTGGCCGACAATTACGGCAATACGGTGCACTTGGGCGAACGCGATTGCTCGATCCAGCGCCGTAACCAGAAGGTGATCGAGGAATGTCCGTCGCCGCTCATCTCGGCCGCGCAGCGCAAGCGGATGGGCAACGCGGCGGTCAAGCTGGCGCAATCGGTCGGTTACACGAACGCCGGGACGATGGAATTTCTGGTCGACCAAAACGGCGGCTACTACTTCATCGAAATGAATACCCGCATCCAGGTCGAGCACACGATCACGGAGGAGGTTTACGGCTGCGATCTGGTGAAGGAACAGATTCACATCGCGGCGGGCGACAAACTTTCGCCGCACGTGGCCAAACCGCTGGCGCGCTCCCACGCCATCCAGTGCCGGATCAATGCCGAGGATCCGGCGCGCAATTTCCAGCCTTCGCCCGGGCGGATTAATTTCTACTACGCGCCCGGCGGCCGCGGGGTGCGGATCGATTCCCACGCCTACACCGGTTACACCGTCCCGCCTAACTATGACTCGATGATCGCGAAAGTGATCGCGGTCGGGGCGACCCGCGCATCGGCCATCGCCCGGATGCGGCGCGCGCTGAGCGAATATCTCATCACCGGGATCAAGACGACGATTCCGTTTCACAACGCGATCATGCGCAACGCCGATTTCCGGAATGGGCATTACGACACCGGTTTCGTCGATCGTTTGATGAACTCCGAGTCGTTTGAGCTGCGGCCGTCGAACGGCAGCCTGCGCGATTGAGCGCGGTGCCGGCGCTAGAGCGGGCGAGGCTCTACACCATCCTTGATCTCGGCTACGTCGCGCTGGGGAAGGCGGAGGCTGTCGCGAGCGACCTGATCCGGGGCGGAGCCGATCTGATTCAATTGCGGGGGAAAAATGAGAGTGTCGAAGCGCTGACTCGCCTTGCGGCGGAGCTCCATCGCCTAACGAGCAGCGCAGGGGTCCCCCTGATCATCAACGATTACCCGGAAATTGCGCGCGAGGTGGCGCTGGAAGGTCTGCACCTCGGCCAGGACGATCTCGCGATTGCGGACGCGCGGGAAATCGTTGGGCGCGATTGCTGGATTGGGAAATCGACCCACAGCGTGGCGCAGGCCACCGCCGCGGTCGCGGAAGGCGCGGACTACATCGGTTTCGGTCCGCTTTTCGCCACGCCGACCAAGCCCGACTACGTGCCGATCGGGACGGAGGAGATCCGGCGGGTGCACGAACTGGTGCCGCTTCCCATTTTTTGCATTGGCGGGATCAAGCTGCAAAATCTACCGGACGTTTTGACCGCTGGCGCAAAGCGCGTCGTCATCGTATCTGGGCTGCTGCAAAGTGACGATGTGGCCGGTGCCACTCGCGCCGCCAAGGCGTTGCTCACCCAATCTGAAGTTTGAAATCTTAAATCTGAAATTACCCATGTCCGTCCTCGTTGTTGGATCCATCGCCCTCGATACCGTCAAAACCCCGGTCGAAGAACATGCCGATCAGCTCGGCGGTTCCGCTTCCTATGCCGCCGTCGGAGCGAGCTTTTTCGCCCCGGTCAAACTCGTCGGAGTGGTGGGCGACGATTTTCCAAAAGCGGAATTCGAGTTCTGGAAATCGCGCAACATCGATGCCTCCGGCGTGCAGCAGGTCGCGGGCAAAACTTTCCGCTGGTCGGGCGAATACGCCTGGGATCTCAACACCCGGGAAACCAAATCGGTCGCGCTCAATGTCTTCGAAAATTTCGAGCCCGAGCTGCCGGAAAATTTTCGCGAAACTGAGTTCGTCCTCCTGGCCAACATCGCGCCTTCCCTGCAATCGCACGTCCTCGACCAAATGCGCCGGCCGCGTTTCGTGGTCGCCGACACGATGGACCTCTGGATTGAGACGACGCGGAAAGATCTCGATGCGCTCCTCCCGCGGGTCGACCTCCTCATTCTGAACGATGGCGAAGCTCGCATGATGACCGGCGACACCAGCTTGATCCGGGCGGGTCGCGCGCTCCGGCGGATGGGGCCGAAATATGTCGCAGTCAAAAAAGGCGAGCATGGCGCGCTGCTCTTCGGGCCGGACGATTTTTTTAGCTGCGGAGCCTATCCGCTCGAGGACATCCACGACCCGACCGGGGCGGGGGACACCTTCGCCGGCGGTTTGGCCGGTTATCTCGCCGGGAAAGGCGACGGCGTGGTGGATTTCGCGCTCCTGCGCCGGGCGGTGATTTTCGGGAGCGTGCTCGCGAGTTTCAACGTCGAGGCCTTCAGCCTCGAGCGCCTGCGCGGCCTAACGAGCGAGGAAATAGACGAACGTTACGAAATGTTCCGGCTCATGAGCCAGTTCGAGGTGCTGCCCTAACGGGCCGCGGCGAATGCCCGGATAGCGCACGCGTCCCGCGTGCCCTACCCGGGCGCTCTGCTCATCAGCAGTTCCACCATCTTCGCGGTTGCCTTTCCCCGCGCTGCGCTCCTATTGAAGCCTGATGGGAAAAATGCAGCTCGGCGTCAACGTCGACCATATCGCCACCCTCCGGCAGGCGCGTTACGCGACCACGCCGGAATCGAAGAATGCCGAGCCCGACCCGGTGGTGGCGGCAAGCCTTTGCGAGCGGGCCGGTGCCAGCGGGATCACGGCTCATCTGCGCGCCGATCGCCGCCATATGCAGGACCGCGACTTGGAACGGCTCCGCGCCAATATCATGACCAAGCTAAATCTCGAGATGGGCAATACCCCCGAGATCATCGATTTTGCGCTCCGCCTCCAGCCCGATGAGGTCTGTCTCGTCCCGGAAAACCGGGCCGAGATCACGACCGAGGGCGGCCTCGATCTCGTTAGGCACGAACGCGAACTGGTTCCGACGATGAAGCGGCTGCACGCCGCCGGAATTCGCGTCAGTTTATTTATCGACCCGGAACCGGAGCAGGTCGACGTCGCCGTCCGACTGGCGACCGACATCGTCGAACTGCACACCGGCGCGCTCGCGAATGCCTATACCGAGAAGGTCGAGCAACAGGAACTGGAACGGCTGCGCGCGGCCGCGATTCGCGCTTCCAATTTCGGCCTTCAGGTCAACGCCGGGCACGGCATCAATTATCGCAATATTTCCCTCATCCATCGCATCCCGCATCTGGTGGAGTTGAACATCGGTCATTCCATCGTGTCGCGGGCGATGTGGGTCGGGCTCGAAACCGCGGTGAGCGAAATGCTCGCCTTGATGCAAAACTACAAGGGATGAGAATCATCGGCATTGGCATCGACCTGGTCGATTGCGCCCGGATCGAGAACTCGATCGAGCGTTTCGGCGAGCGCTTTTTGCAACGCGTCTTCACCGAGGGCGAAATCGCCTATTCCAACTCGATGAAATTTCCCGCGCGCCATTTCGCGGCGCGTTTCGCGGCCAAGGAAGCGCTTTCCAAAGCCTTCGGGACCGGCATCGGCAAATCGATGGGCTGGCGCGATCTCGACGTGCAGAAAAAAGAAAGCGGCGAGCCCTTCGTCATCCTGAGCGGCGGGGCGGAAAAGATGGCGAACGAGCGCGAGGTCGCCCATATCTGGATCAGTCTCAGCCACACCGAAAACAGCGGAATGGCGACGATCATCCTCGAAGCGCACGACCAGTGATGAGGCGCGGCTGGCTCGGCGTCGCGATCGCGTTCCTTTGTTTTCTGGCGCCGCTGGGCTCCTTGGCGCAAGCGACGCCCGCTCCCGAATCGGCGGAAAGCCTTTCCGCCCAGCGAGCCGCGTCGGAGCGAAGCCGGATGTATCAGGCTGGTCTGGTTTATGCCGGCTGGCTCGATCGCCTCGCGGCGCAAAGCGGAAGCGAATTTCTGCAACGCCAGGTGGTCGACCGCATCACCTGGATGCGCCTGCTGGCGTGTGCCAGCGCTCTCGCGTTCATCGCAGTCCTGAACGGAGCGTTCCTCGTCTTCGTCAGGCGCCGCGCCGGCGAAATCGAGTCGCGTGAGCAGCAGTCCTGGCTTGCCCTGGCCGCGGCCGCGCTCCGCAAGCCGCTCGCTCTTCTCGTCTGGGTGATCGGCGGGTTCCTCGCGTTTATGCCGATTGTCGCCGGTCTTTCGGCGCGATCGGAACGGCTCTTTTTTGCCAATAGTCTGACCGCAATTCTCTACGCCGGACGCGTCATCGCGGTGCTGTGGCTTATTTTTCAGGTGATTCGCGCAATCGAGAAGCGGATGCGCCACTGGGCGCAAAAGAGCGGTAGCGTTCTGAATAATGTTATCGTGCCCGTGGTCGGGCAGACGTTGCGCCTGGCCGTTCCCTTGCTCGCCGTCATTTTGCTGCTGCCGTTGCTCGACCTGCCGGAGGAGTGGGCCTGGATCACGCAGAAGGTTATCGGGATTCTGCTTATCGTTAGTCTGGCCTTCCTCGTCGTTCGCGGCATGCGCGCGGTCCAGGTCGCGCTCCTGCGCGAACACCGGCTCGATGTGGCCGATAACTACACGGCGCGCCGGATCTACACCCAGGTCTCGGTCATTCGCAAAATCGTCATCTCAATCGTGATCATTATCGGGATTGGCTCGATTCTGATGATGTTTGATTCCGTGCGGCAGCTGGGCACGAGCATTCTGGCCTCGGCCGGCATTGCCGGGATCATTCTTGGCTTCGCCGCCCAGAAGACGTTAGGCAATCTTCTCGCGGGAATTCAAATTGCGCTCAGCCAGCCGATCCTGATCGATGATGTCGTCATTGTGGAAGGCGAGTTCGGTCGGATCGAGGACATCACGCTCACATTTGTCAGCGTGCGCACCTGGGACCTGCGCCGTCTGATCGTGCCGATCACTTATTTTATCGAGCATCCGTTCCAAAACTGGAGCCGCAAATCGGATGCGATTCTCGGTACGATTTTTCTTTATCTCGATTATCAGGTGCCGTTTGGCGAGCTGCGCGCGGAACTGAAACGACTGGTCGAGAAAAACGAGAACTGGGACGGCGAAGTCTGCAAGTTGCAGGTGACCGAGACGAAACCGAACACGGTCGAAGTGCGCGCGCTGGTGAGCAGCCCGAACGCGGGTAACAGCTTCGACCTGCGCTGCGAAGTGCGCGAAGGGTTGATTGAATTCCTGCGCAGTCGTTACCCGGAAAGTTTACCCCAGATGCGGATGACGTTGCAGCGCTTCGATGAAACAACGGCCGGGACGGTGGCCGACCATGCCGCCGTCGTGGAAGGCCGGGAGCACGAGAGCGGCGGCTCTGCGCCGGGACTGAAACGGGAAAATTCCGATGGATCTGCTCGTGGAAATTGACGTCACCTGCCCGCACTGCGGGGAAAGCTTTCCGCTCCAGGTCGACACCTCGCAGGGCGACCAGACGATGATCGAAGATTGCAGCGTTTGCTGCCGGCCGATCACTCTGCAGCTGGAATGTCGCCCCGGCGAAGTGCTGAGCGTGCGCGAGGAAGATTGAACACCTTGCGCGGAGGCTCGGAAAATCGTACAAAGGAGCCATGTTCCAGAAGGACGCGATCGTGCGGCTCCTGCGCGACAACGATCCCGCGACAGTCGCGCTCCTGAAGGAGCAGCTGATCGAATCCGGGAGCGACGGCATCGCTGCCTTGCGCGACCTGCTCAATCTGGACGACGAAGCGGTCACGGCGCATGTCCGCGAAGTGCTCGAGAAAATCGAGACCGACGAGGCGCACGACGATATGCTGCTTTGCGCGCATCTGTTTCCCGAGCACGGCGACATCGAGGCGGTCTGGTGGCTGCTCACACTTTGCTTTGAACCGGACGCGCCGGTGGCCAAGTTGCGCCGCAAGCTCGATGGCTGGGGCCGCCGGCTGCGGACTCTCGTGGCCAAGGCCAGCTCGAATCGCGAACGGTTGCAGACCCTGACCACTTTCATGGCGGAGGACCTCGGGTTTCGCGGCAACGCCGAGGAATATTACGATCCGAAAAATTCTCTGCTCAGCGATGTGATCGAGACCCGGCTCGGCATCCCGATTTCGCTCGCCATGCTTTATGTGATCATCGGCCGGCGGGCCAACATGCACATCGACGGGATCAATCTCCCGGGGCATTTCATCGCGCGCTACGAGCGGATTTTGTTCGACCCGTTTCACCAGGGGCGAATTCTGTCGCGGCCGGATTGCGAGGCGATCCTGACCCGGCAACGCCTCAAGACCCAGTCGAGTTATTTCGCGCCCGCCTCGCCCCGTCTGGTGCTGATGCGGATGCTGGCCAACTTGCTGTTCATTTTTGAGCGCTCCGGCGAACGCCAAAAGCACACTCTCGTCATGAGCTGGCTGAAGGCGCTCGATCGCGAAGCGCGCGTGAAGTAGCGCTCAGCGGCTCCAGCGATCGAGGAAATGTTCGAGGGCGAGTTGCCGTGCGCGCTGCTGGCGCAGGCGGGTGGCGTGGCCGCGATTCGCCCGGATGCGCAGGTTGCACTTTGGCGCCGCCGTCTTCCGCCCGGCCCGCTCCAGCGCGTGGAGCGCGGCCCCGCGGAGCGAGGCTTCCTGGTCCGCGCAAATATCCAGGTCCCGGCCTAACGAATCGGCGAGAATTTGGAGCGAGGCAGGCGATTGCAGGATGCCGCCGGAAACGACAATCTTTTTTGCCCGCCCGAGCGCGCTTTCCAATTCAAGGAGAATCTCCGCCAGCCGATGGCATACAGCCGTCGTCGCGGCGTGCAGAAGATCGGCCGCCGTCGTCGCCTGGGTGAGCCCGTGGATGACGCCCTCGAGATGCTCCGGCCAGCTCGGGGCGCGTTCGCTGACCCAGAATGGAAGAATCGTCAGGCCGGCAGCTCCGGCGCTGCCCTGGCGGAGGATTTTCTCGAGCGCTTTGTCGCCGTCAGGCAAGCGCAGCTCGCGCAGGCACCACTGGCGCAGATTGCCGGCGTTGCTGACCGCCCCGCCGAGAAGCGCCCGGTCGGCGTCGACCACGAAACGAAAGAGACCGAAGGGCAGCGGCGCGTCGTTGGCCAGGATCGTGCGCACGGCCGCGCTGGTCCCGACATTGATCGCGACGATGCCCCTGGCGGAGGCGCCGGAGCCAAGGTTGCTCGCCGCGCCATCGCCGATCGCCGGGTAAATGGTGAGATTATCCTGCTCCACTTCATCGCCCAGGGGATTAAGCTGGGCGCTCGTTAGGCCGCAGAGCTGGAGCAGTTCGTCGTCCCAATCCCGGCGCGCGAAATTGTAGAGACCGGTCCCGCTGGCCATGGAGTGGCTGCAGGCGCGAACGTCAAAAACCTGCTCGAAGATCCATTCCGCGGGCGAGACCCAGCGCGCGACACGGCGGAAAACCTGCGGCCGAGTCCGGCGCAGCCAAAGCAGCTTGGCCGGCCAGAAGGAGGCGCGCAGCATGCATCCGGTGCGTTGCTGGATGGCGCGCTCGTCAAATTTTTCCCGCAGCGCCGCCGCGTCGTCCGCACAGCGCGCATCGGCCCAGGTGAAAATGGGGGTGAGCGGCTGCCCGGAGCGGTCGAGCCCGAGCAGACTGTGCCAAAAGCCGGAACCTCCGACGGCGGCGACGGGCGCTTTCGTTAGGCGGCGGGTGTGAGCGAGACATTTTCGCGTCGCGCGCAGCAACACTTGCGGATCGAGCTCCGCCCCGCGCCCCGCTGAATGCCGGACCCGATAAACCTGGTGGGCGTTGGAGCGGGGGAGGCGTTGTGCTTTCTGGTCGAAGAGCGCGGTGCGCACGGAAGAAGTTCCGAGATCGAGGGCGAGGACGACTGGTTCGGTGCGGCGGCGAGGCATGAGCTAATTAAATCGCGTTCCGCTTCAGTTTAAGCTTTAAGTTCGACGGCGTGGCTCTGAAAAACTTCTCTCTTCTCCGGCGCGCCGCCAGCGCTTCCTCCGATTCATGAGCATGAAGGCCCTTTTTCTGACTAACGAATATCCCCCGCACGTCTACGGCGGGGCCGGCGTGCACGTGGATTATCTGTCGCGCGAGCTGGCGAAATTGATGGAGGTGGAAGTGCGTTGTTTCGGCGACCAGGAGTCGTTAGGCACGAATCCCGCGGTGCGCGGCTTCGAGTTGTCGACCGACGAATACACTTCTCCGAAACCGCTGCGCTCGGTCTTCGGCGCGGTCCAGCGTTCGCTCGATTTCAACACCGAAAACATCACGGCCGATTTGGTGCATTGCCATACTTGGTACAGCCATTTTGGCGGGATCCTGGCGAAACTGAACTACGGCATTCCGCTCGTCATCACCGTCCATTCGCTCGAGCCGCTGCGGCCGTGGAAACGCGAGCAGCTCGGGGGCGGTTATGATTTCACCGTCTGGCTGGAGAAGACCGCGCTGGAGATGGCCGACGCCGTGATTGCAGTTTCGAACGGGACGAAGGCGGACCTGGAGCGGCTTTTCGAGATCAAGCCAGAAAGGCTGCACGTCATCTACAACGGAATCGATCTCGAGGAATATCGGCCGACGAAAAAAATCGACGCGCTGGTTCGTTATGGGATCGATCCGATTCGGCCCTACCTGCTTTTCGTGGGGCGGATCACGCGGCAGAAGGGGATCATTCACCTCGCGCGCGCCATTCCGCATATGGATCCCGGTTTTCAGATTGTGCTCTGCGCGGGCGCGCCGGATACGCCGGAGATCGCGGCGGAAATGAAGGCGGCGGTGAGCGAGGCGCAGGGGAAACGGAGCGACATCATCTGGATCGAAGAGATGGTCGACAAGAAAACCGTGCACCAGCTTTATGCGGGGGCGGCAGTCTTTTGTTGTCCGTCGATTTATGAACCCTTCGGGATCATTAACCTCGAAGCGATGGCCTGCGAGACAGCGGTAGTAGCGAGCGCGGTCGGTGGAATCAAGGAAGTGGTGGTCGATGGCGAGACCGGGTTTTTGGTCCCGGTCGAGCAGATGACGGAAAGCCCGTTTGCACCGACGAATCCGGAGAAATTCGAGCGCGACCTGGCGGCGCGGATCAACCAGTTGATGGCGGACCCGGAGTTGCAGACGAAATTTGGACGCGCGGGACGAAAGAGGGCGGAGGAAAAGTTCGGCTGGGCTGCGATCGCGCAGGAAACGCAGCGGCTGTACCAGACGCTCTTGCCGAAACGTTAGGCACTGCTCCCGGTAGGGCGAGACTCTGTCGAGCCGGGGAGGGCACGCCGCTACAGGCAGACGTCTTCCCCTCGGCTCGACGGAGTCTCGCCCTACCGGGCCGGAGCGTGTATGGTTAGGCGATGTTTGTCGATCGGATCAAGATCTTCGCCAAGGCGGGAGACGGGGGGCGCGGTTGCGTCAGTTTCCGGCGCGAGAAATTCGTGCCGCGGGGCGGCCCCGACGGCGGCGACGGCGGCAAGGGCGGCGACATCATCCTGCGCGCAGATGAGCATACCGACAACCTGGCGAGCCTGTTTTATGAGCCGCTGATCAAGGCGAAAAAGGGCACCCACGGGATGGGCAAGCAGATGCATGGCCGGGGCGCGGTGGACAAGATCGTGCCGGTGCCGGTCGGGACCGTCGTCCACCGGCTGAATGCGTTAGGCGATCCCACGGCCTTCACCGCTTCGGCGGAGCCGATTGCGCCGTCGCCCGAGACGGCGCTGGGCGGGACGCTCGAACAAATCGCGGACCTGGCTCGGCCTAACGACGAATTTATTTTGTGCCATGGTGGCAAGGGCGGGAAAGGGAATGTCCATTTCAAGAGCTCGCGCAACCGTGCTCCGCGCGAGTACACCGAGGGTGAGGAAGGCGAGGAAGGGCATTTCATTCTCGAGCTGCGCACGATCGCGGATGCCGGGCTGGTCGGTTATCCGAACGCCGGGAAGTCCACCCTCCTGCGCCGGGTCTCGGCCGCGCACCCGAAAGTGGCGCCCTATCCGTTCACGACTTTGCATCCGATGATCGGAGTGGTGGAATTCGACGATTACCGCCGCGCGACGGTGGCGGATATTCCCGGATTGATCGAAGGGGCGCACCAGAATCTGGGGCTTGGCCATGCGTTCCTCCGGCATATCACGCGTTGCCGGCTGCTCCTTTTCGTCCTCGACATGGCCGGGAGCGAGGGCCGCAACCCGATCGAAGATTTGCAGCATCTGCGGCGCGAAATCGATTTGTATGACCCGCGCCTGTCGCTGCGGCCGTGGTGGATTGTGGCGAACAAGATGGATTTACCGGAAGCAGCAGAGCACCTGGCCGCGATGCGGCAGCGGTTTCCCGAGCGCGAGATCGTGCCCGTCTCGGCGAAGGAAAAAGAGGGAATCGAAGAGCTGAAGGAGGCGCTCGACCGGCGGCTGCGGGAACCGGACATGGGACAAGTCAATTCACCGGATTCGACTTATGCGGAGGCCGTTGGTGGGGGGAAAAGCGATTAGAGTTAGACAACCGAAGCGAATGCGTTATCAGTTCACGACTTTCTGGCGCAACCCGGGTGTTCCCCAATAATTATGTCGAAATTGGTCGTCGCAAGTTACTGCACAACTTTCCTGAAATCGGAGATGCTCCACATCTACCGGCAGGTGACGGCTCTGCGCGACGTCCAGACCTTCGTCATGACGAAGAAGGTCCAGAATAACGACCGCTTCCCCTTCGATGACATCGAGGTCATACCGGCACCGCGGCCGAACCCGTTCCGGCACGGCTGGTTGAAGTTTGTCGAGCGCCAGCCGCCGATCGTTTATCGGGGCGAATACCAGCTTCTGGCCAATCTCCTCGAACGCCGCGGCGCGGATCTGATGCACATTTATTTCGGCCACACCGGGGTGCATCTACTTCCCTTCATCCAGTGCTGGGCGAAACCGTGCATCGTCTCCTTCCACGGGGCGGATGTGATGCTGAAAGCGGAAAGCCCGGATTACGCGGCGAAATTGAAGAAGGTTTTTCACTCCGTTCCGCTCGTCCTGGCGCGGTCGCGCTCGCTCGAGCAGCGCCTGATCCGGCTCGGTTGCCCGGCGGAAAAAATCCGGATCAACCGGACCGGGATTCCTTTGGCGCAATTTCCGATGGCCCGCCGGCAGGCGCCGGTGGATGGGCAATGGAAATTTCTGCAGGCCTGCCGGCTGATTCCGAAAAAGGGCCTGACGACCTGCCTCCGGGCCTTCGCCCTTTTTCACCGGGAGAATCCGCGCGCGGAGTTGTTCATCGCGGGGAAGGGACCGCTCCAGCCGGTGCTGGAAGCGCTCGCCGCGCAATTGGGCGTCGCCGCGCATGTCCATTTCACCGGTTTCCTCTCGCAGAGAGATTTGCTCGAGCTCTATCACGGCTGCCACGTCTTTCTGCATCCGAGCGAGATGCCGGCGGACGAGAACCAGGAAGGAATTCCCAACTCAATTCTGGAAGCGATGGCGACCGGCATGCCGGTGGTGGCGACCCGGCACGGCGGCATTCCGGAGGCAGTCGAGGAAGGGCGCTGCGGAGCACTGGTCGATGAGCGCGACTACCAGGCGCTGGCGGCCGAGATGAAAAAGATCACGCGCGCGCCTTATTCCTTTGCGGAAATGGGTGTGCTGGCGAGCGAATCGGTCGCAGCAAATTTCAAGCAAGGTTCGCACATCGCGCAATTGGAAGGGCATTACCGCGAAGCCGTGGAGATTGTGCAGGAGGCTGAAGCAAGCTTGCAGGCCAAGGCGGCACCCGTCGTGCCGCCATTTCAGCAGGAACTTCAGCAGGAACGGGTCCCGGCAAAATAGGCGCCGGGCGCTGTTTTCCGACTTCTCCTTCCCCGGGAAAAAAACTCGGGAAAGTCGCTTGTCAGTCATGGCAACATGCTCTTCTTTATGCGCGACGTAAGCGGCCTTGCGGCGCACGTCGGTTCCATCGGGAGCAGTTCGCGCCGCACCGGCCACCGGCAGCGCCGCTTTTCGACACTGCCGATGCGCCACTCTTATCTTCGTTTTCTGCTCTTAGTCGTCGCCGGGGCATTTTTTGTCCTTGGCAGCGCCGCCATCAGCTCGGGTGCGGCTCCGGCCGGCTCCGCGGCCGAGATGCACGCGAACCCAGGCGAGGCGGACCACGGCGCGCACGCCGAAGAGCATCACGTTCTCCCGCTGAAGCCGCCCCCGCTTTTCCACATCGGCAACTTCGTCGTCACCAACTCGATGCTGGTGACGTGGTTCGTGGCCGCTGGCATCATCCTCCTGGCTCAGCTCGCCACGCGCAAAATCCAGGCGGTGCCGAGCGGACTGCAGAATTTTTGGGAATGGATGGTGGAAAGCCTCTACAACTTCCTCGAATCGATGATCGGGAAGGACCTGGTGAAAAAGACCTTTTGGTTTTTCGCGACGATTTTCATCTTCATCCTTTTTTTGAACTGGTTCGCGCTCATCCCGGGAGTCGGGACCGTCGGTTGGGGGCACGCCACCGCCGCGGGCGGCTTCGCCGTCACCACTCCATTGTTGCGGGGCGCGAATGCGGATCTGAACCTGACCTTCGCGATGGCCAGCATTTTCTTCGTTTGCTGGATGATCTGGGCGGTACAGGCCAACGGCGTCGGCGGCGTGATCACGCATCTTTTCGCGCCGAAAGGCGACACCAAGGGGCTGCTCAAGTTCCTCATGATTTTCATTTTCTTCGTCGTCGGCTGGCTCGAAATCGTGTCGATCCTCTTCCGGCCCATTTCGCTGAGCTTCCGATTGTTCGGCAACGTTTATGCCGGCGAGATCATGCTCGAGTCCATGGCCGTCGCGGGCGGGCAGTTTTTCGCCTGGTTGATCTCGATTCCCGTTCTATTTCCTCGAAGTCCTCGTCGGCTTCGTCCAGGCGCTCGTCTTCATGCTCCTGACTGCGGTCTTTACCCTCCTCATCGCCTCCCATGAGGGAGGGCACGAAAAAGCCCACCATTAAAACAAATTTCGGCCACATGACCGTGGATCCCGCGGAGTGGCTGAGGCAGAAACAACCAAAAGGAAAAATATGATACTACCAATGTTAGCTCAGGTTACCGGAAGCATTCACGTCGGTCTCGCCGCCCTCGGCGCCGCCATCGGGGTGGGATTGATTGGAATGGGCGCGGCCTCGGCGGTCGGACGCAACCCCGGCGCAGCGACACCGATTCTGGTCCAGGCGATTCTGGCCATCGCGCTCGCGGAAGCGATCGTGTTCTACGCCCTGTTTCTTGTCCGGTAAAGAGGCGGCGAGCCTTTTGTCCGCGCCAGTTTCATTCGCATGAACTTCGCAATCCTTGCTCAGGCCGGTGGCCTGACCGATATCGCCCGGGCCACGGGTGAAACCTTTGGGTTTAACCTGTGGATGTTCCTTTCACAGGTGATCAGCTTTGTGATCGTCGCGCTTCTCCTGAAGCGCTTCGCCTATAAGCCGATCCTCACCATCCTGGAAGAGCGGCGGCAACGAATCGCCGAGGGGCTCCTGAATGCCGAAAAGATCAAGGAGCAACTGGCCGAAGCCGAGCAGCGTTACCAGGAGATCCTGGCCAAGGCCAACGGCGAGGCGCAAAAAATGATCGATGAAGCGCGGGCCAGCGCTGGCGTCATCGCCGAGCGCAAACAGCAGGAGGCGATCGTGGCCGCGGAACAGATCATGGCCAAGGCGCGGGAAGCGAGCGCTCTCGAGCACGAGCGCACGATGAGCCAGCTCAAGCGCGAGCTCGGGCGGCTCGTCATCGACACCACCGCGAAAGTGACCGGCAAGGTCCTGACGCCGGAAGATCAGCGGCGGCTGCAAGAGGAAGCAAGCCGCCAGGTCGCCTCCTAACGAACCCGTAATCGCGTGAAGATCAGCAAGGAAATCCGTCAGCTCTCACGCAACCTCGTGCGCGGCAGCTATGTGAACGGGACGCTCGATCGCGAGCGGATCGGCGCTATCGGCCGCGCCATCACGGCGAAGAAGCCGCGCAATTACGCGCAGCTTTTGAAAAACTATCACCGCCTCCTGCGGCTCGAATTGGACAAAAAGCGGGTCACGATCGAGTCCGCCACGGAGCTCAACCCGGAAGCGGGGCGGCAGATTGTGGCGGGCCTGGAGAAAACCCACGGCGCTGGCCTGACGACTGAATTTATCGTCAACCCGGCGCTCCTCGGCGGCGTGCGCGTCCGCGTGGGCAGCGACGTGTGGGACAGCAGCGTCCGCAACCGACTCGAGCGCCTGCGGCAGAAACTTTAACCTAACGAAAAATCATGAGCAGCATTCTGGAAGAAATCGAAACACAAATCGCGGGGCTGAAAACCTCGACCACCAAGAGCAACGTCGGGATCGTGCGCGAAGCAGGCGACGGCGTCGCCCGGGTCGAGGGCCTGAGCGAGGTGATGTTGAATGAGATGATCGAATTCCCGAGCGGCGAATTCGGCCTTGCGCTCAACCTCGAAGAAACCGAGGTCGGCGTCATTTTGCTCGGCGATCCGACAAAGGTCTCGGAAGGCGACGAAGTCAAAACCACCGGGCGCCTGCTCCAGGTGCCGGTCGGCAAGGCATTGTTAGGCCGAGTCGTGAACACTCTCGGTCAGCCGGTCGATAACAAGGGTCCAATCAACTCCGATACTTTTTATCCGGTCGAGAAGATTGCTCCTGGCATCATTAAACGCCGGAGCGTCAACCAGCCCGTGCAGACCGGCATCATGGCCATCGACGCCATGGTTCCGATCGGGCGCGGCCAGCGCGAGTTGATCATCGGCGATCGCGCGACGGGCAAGTCAACGATCGCGGTCGACACCATCATCGCCCAAGCCCGCTTGAATCAGGCGGCGGAGAAGGGCCAGCTAAAGGACTACCGGCCGCTTTATTCCATCTATGTCGCGATCGGTCAGAAAAACTCCAATGTCGCGCGCACGCTCGCCGTCCTGGAGAAGAATGGCGCGATGCCCTACACCACGATCATTTCCGCGCCCGCTTCCGAGAGCGCGACGAACCAGTATCTGGCGCCGTTCGCCGGTGCCGCGATGGGTGAGTGGTTCATGGATAACGGGATGGATGCGCTCATCATTTATGATGATCTTTCCAAGCACGCTGTGGCCTATCGCCAGGTTTCGCTCGTGCTGAAACGGCCGTCCGGTCGCGAAGCTTATCCGGGCGATGTTTTCTATCTCCACTCGCGCCTGCTCGAACGCAGCGCGCGCGTCACGGAAGAAGCCGGCGGCGGTTCTCTGACCGCGTTGCCGATCATCGAAACACAGGCGGGCGACGTGTCGGCTTACATTCCGACGAACGTTATTTCGATCACCGACGGCCAGATCTATCTCGAGACCGATCTTTTCTTCCAAGGCATCCGGCCGGCGATTTCGGTCGGTCTCTCCGTCAGCCGTGTCGGATCGGCCGCGCAGATCAAGGCGATCAAACAGGTCGCCGGCAAGATCAAGCTCGACCTCGCGCAGTTCCGCGAGCTGGCGGCTTTCGCGCAGTTCGGTTCCGATCTTGACGCTGCCACCAAGGCGCGCCTCGATCGCGGGCAGCGCATCGTCGAGCTCTTCAAGCAGATTCAGTACAACCCGATCCCGGTGGAAGAACAGGTCGCGGTCCTCTGGGCCATGCAAAACGGATATCTCGACCCGGTGCCGGTGGACCGGGTGAAGGAATTCCAGACGAAGCTGCAGGACTATTTGCAGACGCGGAAGGAGAGCGTTCTCGCCTCCATCCGGACGAAGAAGGCGATCGACAAAGATTTGGAAGTCGAATTGGCGACGGCGCTGAACGATTTCAAAGCCACCTGGCAATAACGCCCTAACGACATGGCGAATACGCAAGACATCCGGCGCCGGATCAAATCGATCCGCAACACCGCGCAAATCACCAAGGCGATGCAGATGGTGGCAGCTTCGAAAATGCGCAAGGCGCAGCAGCACGCGCTCGCGGGACGTCCCTACTCGGAGTTGATGAATCGCGTCCTCGTCTCACTCAAGAGCCGGACCGATCCACTCCTCCACCCGCTGCTCCAGATTCGCCCGACCAAGAAGGAGTTGGTGCTGATTATCAGCACCGATAAAGGCCTCGCCGGCGCCTTGAACACCAACATCATGCGTGAGGCGGCCAGCTTCGATCCGGCGAAAACGGTCTATGTCACGGCGGGCCGCAAGGCGCGCCAGTTCGTCACCCGGACGAAGCGCGAATTGCTGGCGGATTTTGAGCTGAAGGATTCGCCCACCATTTTGGAAACCAAGGCCATCTCGAAATTCTGCGTGGAGAAATTTCTCGGCGGGGAAGTTGACAAGGTGACGGTGCTTTACACCCATTTTGTCAACACCATCAACCAGAAGCCGGTCGCACAGACCCTTCTGCCGATCGATCGCTTTGCCTTCGGCGCGGCCCCAGGCCGGCGGTAACCCCGAGGATGCCGGCGCTGACCCGATGTTGGAGTATACCTTTGAGCCCAGCGCACAGGCGGTGCTGGATTTCATGCTGCCGTATTACATTCAGTATCAGGTTTTCCAGATGATCCTCGACGCGCGGGCGTCGGAGCACAGTGCGCGGATGGTGGCGATGAAAAACGCGACCGACAATGCGAACCAGTTCATTAAAGATCTCACCCTCGAGTATAACAAGATGCGCCAGGCCAGCATCACCACCGAGTTGCTCGAGATCGCAACTGCCCAGATGGCAGTTGGCGGCTAGGAACGCGCGCCCTCAGCAGAAAAAGTAACGGCCGCCCCCTCGCGAGGACGGCCGCCAAGCCAAAGTCAGGTCGTTAATCAGTTTCCGCCAGGAGAACCCGCGCGGAGCTGTGCGATTCGTCGCCGCCGCAAGATCTGGGTAATGGCGATGGCCGCGATCAGGCCGACAATCGGAAACAATGCGCTCATCTCCGGCACGGGCGCCAAAGTCGCCTGGAACGCCACCGGAAGAACGCCGCCCGACAGAGCGCCGATGGAGATAAAGTCGTAGCTGGCAAAATCAGCGATGTTCACGAAGAGCAGATTCGAGGAGCTGGTGTAAACTCCTCCGATCTGGCTCCCCGGGTCGCCCAGTTTCGAAGAACCCCAGATCACGAAGGTGTCATTCGACGAGCCCGAGACGCTGCCGATCTGCAGTTTTCCGTCGGTGAATCCCAGGTCAATGATTGAGCTGACGTCGAATTGGATGAACTGAGTCGGATACCAGCCATTTCCCTGCAGTTCGTGATCGCTGGTGGAGGTGACCCCAAGGCCAATGTTCCCGCCTTGGTTTTTGTAGTAAAGGCCGAGGGGGGTGTGGGTCGGCCAGCCCACGGTGTAGCCGCTGGCGGTAATCGAATAGCCCGACGAGGTAAAAGTTTTTGAAGTGGAGCCAACCGTGCCCTCCGTCGCACTTGGGTTGAGGTTCCAAGTGACCACTGTCGACCAGGCGGACGTGGCGGTGAAAACGCAGAGAATTGAAAATGCGGCGAGGGTTTTTCTGCTGCTGCGAATCATCGTTTTTTTCATGGGGCTGTTGCTTGGGATGTTTTAAAGGGATGAAGTGTTCAAAGGCAAGAATTTTCTGTTGGAAGGCCCTTTTTTTGTCATAACTGAGACTCAGGGTCAATAATTATTTTAATGGTCACTATTTTTACTCGCTTGATCATAAAAGCTATAATCCCTCTGAAAAAGGTGCTTTCGCACGGTATCTGGGAGTAAAATCGAGCGAAAAGCGATCGGTTGGCATGACATTCGCTTTCGAATGCCACCATCGTCCAAAAAATATCTCCCCCGATCTCGGCCGATAATGCGAGAGGTGCGATGGCGACTTTTTATCGGATCTAAAAACGACCGGTCCAGGCCGAGCCGCTGCGGACCACTAGCCGCTCGTCATGGCTACCAAAACGGGTAACGGCCGCCTCCTTCCGGAGAGCGGCCGCATCCACCCTAACCTAACGAGAAATCGAAAGGCTTAGCGTTCGCTGATTTCGATCGCCTCCAACTGGGCGCTGCGGCGCCGACGCAGAATATGCGTAAAGCCGACCGCCGCGAGCAGGCTCAAAATGGGATAGAGCGCCGCCATTTCCGGCACCGGGGTGAGCGTCATGGTGAACTTGATGCCGTCATTAAAGAAGTGACAATCGGGATCGAGGCCGAAGGCCAGATCGCCATTCTTCGCGATATACGAGGCCAGCGTCAGGAGCTGGCTGGAGGTGAAATTATAGGTGTAGTTCACGCCCGTGGTGGTGAAACTCTTGTCCGCCAGGAAAGTGTCGCCGGTGCCCGACTTGACGAGCCATTTCGAGTCGCCGTGATAGCGGGTATTGATGAAGTCGTCGGTCAGATCGGTTACGGGGACGCCGTTGGTCGGGTCGTCGACGAAAGAGGCAACCCCGGGGTTAATCGCCGTATCCAGGAGGTGCATGTGAAGCACGTTGGGGTTGCTGTCCCAGTTGGAAATGTTCGTGAACGAAAGTGAGGCGCTGGTGATCGTCATGCCGCTCACGCTGATGTTATCGAGCCTCCAGGTGTAGGCGAGGTGGTGATCAAGATCGTTCATGTCCACCGGATTGGGCTGGAAGCTCAGCGTGGTGACGGTGGCTTGGGCCGAGGCGGCGAGGCAGAGGCAGGCGAGCAATGCGCCAGCGGTCAGCCGGAGCGAACGAATGCGCGGGGTCCGGGCGCGGGGAGAGGTGACGCCGGCAGAATGAAGTTGGGCGGAGCGAGCGGAGCGGGCGATGCAGTTAGGCTTCATGAAATTGATAATTCTCATAATTGATTCGCAAGGTCCAGAATTATTTTCATGCCAACTACAATTTCCATAATAGATTAATTCATTCCGAAGCGTCCGAAGCGCATTGTTCCCCGGGGTCGGGCGGGCCAATCCCCGGTAGCCCCGGTGCAAGGGGAGGGATCGGGCACAGGCATTGCTTCGAAACGGGCGCCGCCATGTCTCTTTCTCTAAAAAACGCGCCGTCGAAAACGCGACGAGCCCTTGGCGCCTTTACCTTGGTCGAGGTGCTGGTCGCGACCGCAGTCTTGGGCGTCCTCGCGGGGAGCGCCATCTGGGCGCTCGTCCAGGCCAATAACTACGCGTCGGTCGCACGTCTCTACACTGGAGCAATGACGGCGGCGCAGAACCAGATCGACGTGGTCATGACCGATGCCCCCTTCAATCCCCAATACACCCCGCCGCAGGCGCCGCCGGTCCTTACCCTCGGCAGCAGCGCCCCGCAGACCGTCACGATCTACACGGAACCCGCCGGCGCTGGCGGCCAATCCCATGCCGTCACCGGCCAGATGGTCACGACCGTCTCCAAAATTAACGTCGTGGCCAAGAGTTCCCTACCTCTCGATCTCTATTCCGCCACCGTCGTCGTCACCTACACATTTCGAAGTAAAAACTACAAGGTCCAGTTGCACGCCATGCGCGCTTCCGACGTATGATTCGCTTGCGCCGTCAGCCACGGAGCGGGTCCACTCTCCCCGAGATGCTCGTGACCGTCGCCATCCTGACTCTTGTCGGCTTGATGGTCTTTCTCGTCCTGAATACAGGGATGGTCCTCTACGCCAAGAACACCGCCGTCAATTCCGCCCACCAGCAGGCGCGGGCGGGTGTCGACCAGATGCTGACCAATCTGCACAGCTCCGTCTCCATCCCGCAGTTGACCGACGCCAATCTCCAGCCCGTCCCCGAACTGGATGGAAGTGGCCAGCCGGCTCCGGCCGCCGGGATTTCGTTCCAGACCTTCAACGCCGGACCCTTTCCTGTCGTCCTCGACGCCAGCTCCACTTCCACCTCGATCGTGCTCCAATGCGGCAGCTACGTGCCGCCGGCCAATGCCCGGCTCAACATCCCGTCGCATGGCATCGAGTTGGATGTCGTTTCTTCGCTTCTGATCGGTAGTAATCGGAAATTCGTCTTTGCTTCTCCCATTGGGACCGACGTGGATGTCGCGGCGAGCGGGATCGAGGGCCAATCCGGCGTCAGCTACATCATCACCGCGTTCATAACCACCCGGCTCAGCTACTCCGTAGTCAGCACCGAGCTGCGCTACTACCCGACGAATAACCTCGCGACCTACAAAGTCGTGACCCGAAACATCATTTCGCCCAAGCCCTTCACCGTCCCCATCCTGCCTGGCGGCGGCCTGCAGAACCGTTACGTGGCGGCCGTCAATCTCTCGACCGTCGAGCCCAATTTCACCCAGCGTGGTTACGCCGCGGTCAACATGTTCATCAGCTCGCTCATTCCTTTTCGCTGTCGCCTGACCAACATGCAATGAAGACGAAACCCCTGCGCGGCGCCGCCCTCGGCGGCAACACTCTCCTGGTCACCATCATCACCATGGCCATCGTCGGCGTCTTCGTCGAGCTCGCCCTGACCTATACCAACTCCATCGGACGCAATGTCCAGCGCAGTCTCCTTTTGCGGCAGGCGACCAACATCGGCGACTCCAGCACCGAGATGGCGTTCGCCGCCTGGCGGGCCATCTGCCGCCAGAATCAGACGACAATTTATAAGCGGAGCGACATGGATAGCGAGATTCCCACCCCCACGCCCGGCAACTTCCCCGGGATTAACGCCTACACGCTCTCGAATTACGCCATCTACCCGCTCGATTCCTATTGGAACGTCAAGAGCGGCGGCAGCTCGACCCCGGCCCCGATCGCCGGACCTAACCATGGAGACCTCAGCTATTATTACCTCGCCACTGCCGACGTCGTCGTGCCGACGGTGACCTCGAAGAACCCGACCAGCCTGACCGACAAGGGGAACATCGTGGTCAAGGTGCGGCGAGTCTTCCAGAAGGAGATCATCTCGCTTTGGCGCTACGCCGCCTTTTACAACGGCGACATGGAGATTCACCCCGGCCCGCAGATGAACATCACCGGCGACGTGCACACCAATGGCAGTCTCTACACCGGCAACAACACTCTCAATCTTGGCGGCAAAACCACTTATACCCAGGACTGGACCATTGGGTTCATGGCTGCGGAAAGTTCCCACGCTGGCCAGACCCCGACCAGTCCCACCTGGTCGGCCGGCATGCCACCGGCCTCCGATCAGGAGCAGCAACCCTATGGTGTCCACCTCGACGATTATCATGAGCTCATCGAATACACGACCACTGCCACGTCCCTCGATCCCTATCGGTTCCAGAGTCAGGCCGGCATCGTCGTGACAATCAACGCTTCCAACGTCGTAAGCGTCTTTAAGAGTGGCGGGGGCTCGATCAGCTCTTCCAAGGCGACCGCAGTCAAAAACGCCATTACCACCAACGAAACCCTCATCGACAATCGCGAGGGAGCCACGACCGGAAATGGCACCATCCGGGTCGCCACAATCGATGTCGGAACCCTGAAGAACTCCGTGAACAGCGGCACGTTTGGTTCCGATTGGAATGGCATTATATACGTCGTCGATACCAGTGCCGACCCCAATGGCGTCACCGCCAAGCGCGCCATCCGCCTCAAGAATGGCGGCACTCTGCCTAATGGCGGCATGACCTTCGTCAGCGGCAACCCAGTCTACATCCAGGGCGACTACAACACCGGCACCACCGCCCTCCTGCAGCCGCTCTCCAACATTGGCGTCCCGACTTCGAACACCGTTCTTGGTTACACCAGCAAGCCCTCTGCCGTCGTGGGCGATGCCGTCACCATTCTCTCCAACTCCTGGACCGATGGCGCCTCCGGCACCAACCCCACGGCCAGCAGCACCACCGTCAACACCGCCATCGTCGCGGGCATTGTCCCTTCCGCCAATGGCAACTACAGCGGCGGGCTGGAAAATTTCCCGCGCTTTCTCGAGAAATGGGGCGGCAAGAACTTCACTTACTACGGGTCCATGATCCAGCTCTACAACAGCAAACAGGCCATCGGCATCTGGGGCTCGGCCAACGTCTACGGCGCGCCCAATCGCGCCTGGTATTTCGACAACAGCTTCATCGCCAGCCCGCCTCCCGGACTCCTCGCCTCATTTAATTACCGGCGCTCTCGCTGGTACACCCAGTAGAACTCGCCGCCCGCGCTTCCAGGCCGCGGGCAGACCCGGGCAGGTGGCACGTCCAGTGCTGTCTATCTCTGAACTTTTCGCCCTCGCATGATCCTACAATCTGAAAACAGGTCGCCGCGCTCGCTCCGACGACATACTTCAGGCATGGCGCTGGTGGAGGTCACCGTCGCTCTTGGCCTTCTCACCCTCATGGTTGTCTCCTCCACCCAGGCCCTCATGCAGTCCAATCGGCAGGCTGCCATCATGCGCACGATGACGGCCGCTCGCGGGATCGTGCAGCGCAACATCGATACCGCGCTCACCGTCGGATGGAACTTTAATACCGAACCGGCCATCCTTACGGTCACTCCGGCCACCGGCACGCCCTACGACGACGACGCGCCCCCGGCCAGCAGTGCCGATGGGATCGTCCAGATCGCGGTCATGGAAGACGGCACCACTACCACCGTCCCCGGCACCTTGTGGCGCATCGTTACGGCAGTGGCAAACTCCGATGGCGCCATTATCCGCAATGTCACTTTCCGCCTCGATTACAACTATCTCGGCCGGCCCTACTCCGTGCAGATGGTGACGCAGCGCGCGATTGACGACTAACGAATGAAAATCTCGCGTCTTTCCGCCTCGCGCTCGGGCTTCAGCCTCATCGAGCTCCTCATTGCCATCGTCATCCTCGTCATTGTCGGGATCATGGTCACCAGTTTCACCGTCACCGAGACCTGGCTCTTCGCCAAGAACACTGCCCTCAACAACTCTCATCGCTCCGCCCGGCGCGCCCTCGACCGCCTCGCCAATGAGCTGCAGCAGACTCAGAGCCTGCCCACTCTCATCGATGAAACCGGCACTCCTACCGCCGCTCCCGCGGCCGCCGGGCTGAGTTACGACCGGCTGGTTGGGGCTCCTTACAAGATCGAGGACCCGGGCGGCTCCGGCTTTAAGGCCAAGGATACCAAGGTCACTATTATTCGCTCGACCGACGTGCTCGCTTCCCCGCCTTTGCCCACGGCCGGCGACGTCCTTCTCCTTGATCTCCCGAGCGGCAGTCCTCTCCGGGCCCAGGTCGCTTCAGTCAAGATCGCCAAGACGGATGCCGCGAAAAAGCTCCAAACCCTGGATCTCACGCTTGTCAACGCGCTCGGAGTCGATATCGCCTTTGATTCCGCCCAGATCCAGGCCGCCAAGATCGTTCGGCGCCAGGCTTTCATCGTCGTGCCTAACGGCGCCCGCAACGAGCTCCGCTATTACCAAACTTTCGAGCCGATGCCGGCCCTGAATGACCCGGCCCAATACGTCATTGTCACCCCCGATATCAGCACCGTGAAGCTGCCCGATGGCACCCGTCGCGATGTCACCCCGTTTTCCATTGATACCAGCACGGGTGACAAACTTGTCCGGGCCAGTCTTCGGATGCAGGCCCGTGAGTATGTCTATTCCCTGGCCAGCCGGCAGGCCAATTCTTTCAACACTTTCGTCCAGATGGATATCGCTCTGCCGTCCCGGCTCCGACCGAAAAGCTAAAGCTATGAGAACTTCTCGACCTACCTGCATCAGTCTGAGGGTTTCCTCGCGACGGCGCTCCGCCGAGGGAAGCAGCCTGCTCCTCGTCCTGGCGACCATCGCCGTCGTTTCCGTCTTTGTCGGCGTCGCCATGACCGGCACCGGTGAAACCGCCCGCCTTAGCGCGCGCGCCCGGAGTTACGTCAATGTCCAGAAAGCAGCCGAAGGCGCGATTGAACACGGCTTTGGCATCTGGAAAGCCCGCATCCTCGCTAAAGCCAGCCCCCTGACCCAGGCGGAGCTGAATGCCAAGCCGCTTACCGGCCCGACTTTCCCCAATATGTCTTATGGGACAGTGGCGGAAAACGGACCGCTCAAGATTACCGCGACCGATGAATACGGCGCGCCCGCCGCCACCTCGACCCGCGTTTATACCAACCTGCCGGCTTACCCGGGCTACAAAGGCTTCGCCTACGGTTACATCGTCAGCACCAAGATGCGGCAGACGAGCGGCTACGGCGTCGGCTCCGTTGCCGGGGTGAAACGCCAGGTCCAGTATGTCGAGGTGCCAATCTTTCAGTCGATGTTCTTCTTCGAGCACGATCTCACCATCGCGCAGCCGGCCGAGATGATCGTCGGCGGGCTCATTCATACCAACTCCGATCTCTATCTCAATGGTTCGACCATCGGCAAACTGACCGTGAGCGGGGACGCCTCCTATTCGGGGAGCTACTCCGAAACCAAAGACGCGCCCTTTATCAATACCTGGGGCCCGTGGGCGCCGTCCGCCAAGCTGCCGCCGGAATACAATGCCGGCGGCAAGACCGTCCAGCTTTCCCAGGTCTCGCGTTTCGAACCATTCGGCGACAAGCCCTCCGCCGTCCTCGATCCGCGCTCCGACGACCGATGGCAGTGGCAACCCGATTGCACCGGCAGAATAGCGGACGGCAATCCGAACAACGATAGCTTCCGCGAGTTGATCGAGCCGCCCGTCCTGGGCTTTAGCGACCCGCCCGAAATTGCGCAGCGCCGGCTTTACAACAAGGCCGGGAATCGTGCTCGAGATCATCGGCCCTCTCAAGATCGGTGAAGGCGCAGAATGGCACCTCGCTCAAGTCCAAGGACATCACCGCGCTTCAAGCCGTCGTTACCGGCAAGACAACGATATGGGATCAGCGCGAAGGGAAAAATGTCACCGTGCAGAATGTCGACATGGTCGAAGGTCACGTCCGCGATCAACAAGGTGAAAGGATTTCAACGGAGTCCTCTATATCCACGACATCACGCCAGGCGTGCTCGACCCGAACGTCAAGACCGTCCGTCTCCAGAATGGCGGCACGCTGCCCGACAGTCGGCCTCACTGTCGCGAGTCAGAACCCGGTTTACATCCAGGGCGATTACAACACCGGCACGACAACCAACCCGAATGTCGTCCCGGCCAATGCCACCGGTAACCCGACTAACACCGACTCTGCCGTCGCGCCCTGGTTACACGGCAAAAGCCCGCCGCCGTTATCGCCGACGCGGTCATGCTCCTTTCCAATAGCTGGAAGGACTCAAACTCTTCGCTCGCTCTCGGCAGTCGGATCGCAAGTAATACCACTTACAATACCGCCATTATGTCCGGCTTCATGCCTTCGGGCTTCAAGCCCGCCACCGGCGCGCAGTACGGATACTCCGGCGGCGCGATTAACTTCCCGCGTTTTCTCGAGAAGTGGACCGGCCAGAGTCTTACTTACTACGGCTCCATGGTCGAGCTCTTTCAGAGCAAGATCTTCACCGGCGAATGGGACACGGGCAATATCTACAACCCGCCGAACCGTCGCTGGAACTATGACACCTTGTTCAGCACCACCCCGCCGCCCGGCGCGGTCGACGCTGTCGTCATCGCTCGCGGGAGCTGGGCGAAATTCTAAATCCAAATGAAAGTTCTATCGCTTTCCGCCTTTCTCTTCGCCGGTCTTACGCCTCTCCGCTGGCGCGGTCGATCTGACCCCGCGTTACATCTCGCACCTGACCGAGGGCGTGGTCGTGCGCCGACCCTACTTCGCTGACGGGGCGAAGAAATACGGCATCAAGCTCGATGCTGAGACCAGCCTCTCGGCCTCGGAAGGCGGGGCCATGTTCCGATTCGAGAAATTTCCCGAAGCGACGACGCGTCTGCGCACTTCCACCATCCCGGCGCAAACCGGTTTCGGGCCGGAGACTTTCGAACTCTACCGCCAGGCCGCGACCTTGCTCCTGCCGCCGGGATCCACCGAGGTCGCGGTTGTTGGCAGCGAAACCGATGCCTACCCGATTAACGGCTGGAGCAGCCTGCGCCTGACCTTTTCCTACCGCGCTTCGAGTCGCCCGCGCCGCCAGAGCGTCACCTTCCTCAATCTCAAGCCTAACGAGCAAATCGTTATCCAGACTGCCGCGAGCGAGAACAACTTCGAGGAAGTCACCGCCCGCACCTTTAACATCATTCGGCGCTGGCACGAGATCGTGCCTGAGGAAGAACAGCCTTACAGCTGATCCTCCTCCCCGCGCCTCCGCGAGGATTAGCCGGTGTTCTTTAATCCGCCGGAGATGCCGTTGATCGTGAGCTCGATCGCCGCCCGGGCGTGTTCGGCTGCCGCTTTTTTCACTTTCCCGCCGCGCAACCGCCGCAGCAGATCGACCTGGAGATAGTTCAACGGGTCGATGTAGGGATTGCGCAGTTCGACCGAGTTCAGCAGCACCGGCTCGCTGCCCAGGAGCTGTTTCTTCCCCGTGATGGCGAGGATCGCTTTTTCCGTGCGGGTGAATTCCTCCAACAGCAAACGAAGGATGCGTTCCCGGATCGCCTTGTCCTCGACCAGCGAGGAATAGACGCGCGCAATCCCGATGTCGGCTTTGCGCATGGTCAGCTCGGCGTTGTCGATCAGCGTCTCGAAAAATGGCCACGACGCGTGCATCCGGCGCAGGAGCCGTTTTCCCTTCGGCCCTTCCGCGAGAAAAGTCTCGAGCGCCGTTCCGAGGCCGAACCAGCCGGGGAAATTGAACCGGCTCTGCATCCAGGAAAACACCCACGGGATCGCACGCAGGTCGGCCACCGTCTGGGTCGCTTTGCGATAACTCGGGCGCGAGCCGAAGCGCAGCTCGCCGATGAGATCGATCGGCGTCGCCTGCTGCCAAAACTCGAGGAACTCCGGATCGGCCACAGTCTTCTGGTAGGCCGCTACGCTCGTTAGGCTCATCCGCGTCATCGCCTCCGTCCAGCTTTTCGGAACCTGCGCCGGTTTCTGCGCGGCGTGGCTCCCGAGCAGAACGCCGTAGGTCATCTGCTCGAGCACGCGATGCGCAAGGTCGGGATCGTGATAGCGGGTCGACAACACCTCGCCCTGTTCCGTTACCCGGATGCTGCCGTCGCGCAGCCCGACCGGCTGCGCCAGGATCGCTTTCGCGGCCGGGCCGCCGCCGCGCGCGATGCTCCCGCCGCGGCCGTGGAAGAGAGTGATCCGTAGTTTCTTCTCGCTCGCCACCGCCGCGATTTTTTCCTGCGCGCAGTAGAGCGCCCAGTTTGCCGCGAGATAGCCGCAATCCTTGTTGCTGTCGGAATAACCGAGCATGACGTGCTGATGCCGGCCCTGTTTTTTCAGGAGCGCGGCGTATTCCGGCTGCTCCACCAGCTCGGCGAGAATGCCCGGCGCGCCGTTGAGATCGTCCAGCGTCTCGAAGAGCGGCGCGATCGGCATGGTCGCCCCCGCCAGCCGCATGAGGAGCTGCACCTCGAGCAGGTCCGACACTTCCGTCGTCATGCTCACGATGTAAATCCCGAGCGCTTCCGGCCCAAACTTGTGCGCCGTCAAGGCCGCCAGCCGCAGCGGCTCGAGCACATGCCGCGTCGCCGGCGACAGCTCCACCAGCGCCATGAGGGCGAGGGGACGCGCCCCCGCGATCGCGCCCGCCAGCAGGCTGCGCTTTTCCGTTTCGCCCAGCTTCCGATAGTCGCGCCGCCCGCTGATCTCCGCGATCGCGGCCTCGTGCGCAGCGGAATGCTGCCGCAGATCGAGCCGCGCCACGTGCAGGCCAAAGGTATCGAGCCGCTGGATCGTGCTCTGCAATTCCCCCTCGGCCAGGATCGCGCCGCGGCCTTCCGCCAGACTCTTGCGAATCACTTCCAGCAGTTCGCGCATCGCATCGGGCTGGAGATAGGCTGCGTCTTCTACAGCTTCACTCGTTAGGCTCTTGGCGTCGCCCATCTCGCCCAGGCCGCGCGCTACCTGCCCGCGCAGGACATTGAGCAACAGCCGATACGGCTCGTGCGGATAACGCTCGCTCATCTGCCGCACCTGCTTCGAGAAATTCCTGTTCTCCTCCACCAACCGGCGCACCGCCCGCGAGATCCGGGCCCGCTTCTCCGAGACGCTGATCGACCACGACAGCTCCCGCGCCTGTTGCAGGAGTTTGTTCAAAGCCAGTTGCCGATGCAGCAACAGCACCTCGGCCGTAACCGCGGACGTCACATTCGGATTGCCATCGCGATCGCCCCCGATCCACGACCCAAAAGTGAGCCACCGCGCCGGCGACCGGACCTTCGGATAATACCGGCGCAACGCGCGCAACATGTCGTTCTGCAGGCGCGGCAGGGCGTCGAAGAGCGTGGTGTCGAAATACCAAAGGCCGGTCCGCGCTTCATCCGTCACCTCCGGCCGCGCCACCCGGCTGCGATCGGTCAGCCAGAGCGACACGATCTCGCGTTCCACCCGCGCCGGGTCGGGCGCCTCGCCCTGCAGCTCGGGCGAATGCCGTTCGCGCAGGATCTCCGCCATCCGGCGCAGCTTGGTCAGGAGCGTGCGCCGTTTCGATTCCGTCGGGTGCGCGGTGAAGACCAGCTCGATGCTGAGCCGGTCGAGCAGCGCCTGCATCTGCGCCGTCGACACCCCCTTGTCCTTGAGTTCCTTGATCGCCGCCTCGATCGATTCCCGGATCGGCTCGCGTCCGCGCCGGCTGTCGTCCGCGGCCTGGGTGGCGCGGCGCCGGCGCAGGAGAGTAACGCGGAAATTTTCCTCGGCCAGGTTCACCAGCTCGAAGTAGAGGGTGAACGCCATCGCCTGGTGGATGGCGTCCTCCGGGCTGAGGCGCGCGACCGTTTTCGCGAGCGCGGCGGCGGCGCCGGCGTCGCCCTGGCGGCTCGCCTTGGCCAGGGTGCGGAGTTTTTCCACCGTCTGGAAAGTGGCCTGGCCTTCCAGTTGCGAGATCACCCGCCCGAGCGCGTCGCCCAGGAAACGAATCTCCGCCCGCAGCGGCGAGAGATTTTTCAAGGCGGGAGAGCCGGTGGTGCGGTCAGGCATGCGAACAAAAGGAGACGACCGCAACCATGCCGCCCCGGCGCAAACACGAAAGCGAAAAGAGCGGCTCGAGGACGCTTTTTTGCCGGGGAGAGTTCGCGCCAGCCATCGGTTGTTGCGCGTTGGCACCGCCATTTGATCGCCGGGTCTGCGTGAGTGTGAGCTGGAGAAAGCGCTTTACCGGCGTCGACTGGTCTGGCAGAACGCCGTGCAGACCCATGTTCCGGCTCCCCGACCATCGCCGCGGCGGTAATGTGTTAGACGGAGAGTTTTCGTCGATGAATCGTCTGCTGAACGCACGGCTCGTGTTGGCAATAGCATTGCTCACTTTTGGTGGCTGTCATCGTCCGTCGGTCGACGAGCGCCAACTCATTGGCACCTGGCAATCGACCGCAGCAATTGAGCGTCATGAGGACGGTTCGGAGACGCGGATACCCATGGATCCTCCTACAATGGAGGTCACTTTCACCGCGGATCATGAAGAAAGAACACCCGATCGAGTCCCGCGCCCGGCCCTGGCTCTCACGGTTTACCAAAGGCACCGCTCGCGGAGTGTCTACTTTGTGGCATCAACCTTGCCAAACCTCGCGGCCCAGGGTTCAGCCGGATTAGTCAGATTCCGAAGCCTTTTGCCACTCGCAATAAAGAAGCGAAGCCGCAAACACCCTGGAGGGCACCGCTCTGTCGGTGCCGCGAACGTCTTGCCGCGTCCGACTTGTAATTTCCATAATCAGGAGGTGTCAGGAGAAAGTAGAAAGTAGAAAGTAGAAAGTAGAAAATAGAAAGTAGAAAGTAAAGTAGGAAGTAGGAACGGAGCGACTGGGGTGAGCGACGTGGACCTGGAGGGCACCGCTCTGTCGGTGCCGCGTAGGCAGGCGGATGCGCCCGCCCTACAAATGCTTCTGCTGAGGACCGATGACAGGCGTGGACGATGAGCGGCCCGGCATCCGATATGCTCCATCGTCTGGAATGGATCTCTACGACGTGATGGCCGCGGGCTGTCACACGCCCCTCACCTCCCAGCAAATCGCCGAGCTTTTCGAGGCTGGGCAATTCGATCGCCATCTCCCCTGCAGGCCGCTCGGCAAAAGAACTTGGCGCACGATCGACGAACTGTTCCCGCTCTTAAAGTATGGTCCGCTTCCGCAGTCCCTCGCCTTCGACGATCCACCAATGCGCCGCCCTGTGTTGCCGATAGTCTTGGCGATAGCTCTGCTCGCCCTGCTTCTCTCAGGAGCCGCCTTCTACTTCTGGAGCCAGCGTTCTTCTGGCTCTGCCGAGGCTTTCCAGCCCCACGTCACCTTGCCTGTGGTCGCCGGAACGACTCCCAGTCCTCGTAGGCAACCGCAGGCGTTTCGTTCGGCCCCAAGACCGTATCGAAATGAACGCGGAAACACCGAACGACTCCTCGCCGAGAAACGTCAGCGAGAACAGACAGCCCAGGACCAAGCAGCTAGGGCGGAGCAGATGCGGTTGAACGCGGAACGCCAGCGCCAGGAAGCAGCAAGGGCGGCCGGCACCGATCATCATGTCGCTTTGGATCAAGACCAGTACGTCGACATGCCTGGGGGCGGAGTCTGGGTGAAGGTGCACGACAATGACGTCACCAGCTTTGATATCTCGATTAACCGCAGTCACTGGCGTCGGATTCAGAAGCAGAAAGGGATCAGCCACTCGAGGACTGACGAAACGTTCGTCCATTCGAACGGGAAATCGTCTCTCTATTACGTGTGGGAGATCAGCGGGACGCTGAATCACTGCCTTCTACGGGTCCGGGAGAATTAACCGGATCAGAAGTCACCGGGCCTGGATCTGGCAGAATCGCCCGGAACATTGCTTCGGGCGGGCACACGACAACGCGCATGCCTTCGTATTTTTCGAAGATCGGGCGTAAAACACTGTCGTCCTTGGCGACCAACGCAACCGACTCAATTGAGCGCGGATTGAAGCGTTCGAGCAGATGCTTCGAAAAGAGAGCCTGACCCATCACATTCATCCCGAGTCTGGAGGCCTTTGCTTGAACCACGATGATATCTTTACCTGTCAAATCGATCTCAGACATCTTGGCTCTTCGATGCTCGCCGCCTTTGATGATGACTCCATCGATACACCTCGGGCCGCAGTCTGGTGCTCGTGGCACCGCATAGAATTCTTCAATTAAGGTCCCGCGCGTCCGCTCCCAGAACCAGCGGGTCATTGGCGTTTCGTGTTTGGGCATAGGTTTTCCTCAAATTCGTGAAAGATTCGTTGTCTAGGAGCCATAGCGCCTTGTCTAAATCCTGAAATGGTGTCGGCGGGGCGTTTTCAAAGATTTCAGGACGCGTCCCCGGTTGCAAGCTTTTCGTGCCTTGGAGGGCACCGCTCCGTCGGTGCCGCGCACGGCATAGAAATACCATAATCAGGAGGTGTCAGGAGAAAGTAGAAAGAAGAAATAAAGTAGGAGGTAGGAAGTAGGAACGGAGCGACTGGGGTGAGCGACGTGGACCTGGAGGGCACCGCTCCGTCGGTGCCGCGAAGGCAGGCGATGCGCCCGCCCTACAAATGCTTCTGCTAAGGACCCTGAACGCAACAAATGTAGAGGCGGCCGTGTCGGCCGCAAGATTGTCGCCCTGCAGATTCGGACGTGACGGCGCACGTCCCTCCAATCCGGATGGGATGGCGGTCAACATGACCGCCCTACAATTGCTTTCGCTGAGGACAGCGGACGCTACAAAAGCGCAGGCAGGCGACGCGCCCGCCCTACAATTTTGTCCGCTACAAAACAAAACCGCGGCGGAGATTGCTCTCCGCCGCGGCAACGAACCAGACAAATTCCTTTTGAGGGGAACTTTCGGGAGTTACACCACCATGATGCTGGTGACAGCGCTCCAGCTGGTCTCACCGGCGGCGCCGATGGCGCTCACCTGCACGATGTAGGTCTCGCCGGGAGTCAGCCCTTCGAAGACGTAGCGGGCGGCGGTGGTTTGCACCTCCTCCAGGAACGTGTTCGGAGCCGAGTCGAGCGCGACCCGCCAGTTGTAGCTGTAGGCGCCGCGCACCTTCGGCGTGCGGGCACGGATCGAGCCGCTGATCGGCCCCTGGCGGAGATACGCCGTGTAAGGCGTCGGCAACGGCCCGACGGGTGTGGCACCTTTCACCGGCTCGAAGCCGGAACTGATCAGCACCGCCACGTCGTCGACCGAGTGTGAATCGACGTAGGCAGCGAGCTGACGCAGGAGCGACAGGGCCGCCGCATAGGCTGCATTGCGATTGGCGATCGCCACCTTGCTCCGGTCCAGGGCCGCTTCGGCCGTGGTCTCGAGGGTGTCGAGCCCGGTTGCGACCGTGGGCAGGGTTGGGAAGGGCGTGGTGAACGCCGGGTTACCCGTCATCATCGTGACGACGTTACGGGCAAACAGGAGCAGCAACGCCGCCCGGAGTCTGGTGAAGGAGCGCGAAACGCGCGGTTTAGGGTTTGTATTCATCTTGTTTGTGACTGATGTGCTGCTCTCTGCGTGGTTTGTTTGTGTTTGTTGTCATCGCTTCTCCCGGGCCGGCAGCGGGCGGGGAGGAGCGAAAGTGGCTTTGGTTAGGGAAAGAGTTCGCGCGCGACGCCCGCTGGCGTGCTCGATCCTGCGCTCGGAAGATGACTTTGCATTCCGAGCCAATGTCATCGCTGGTCTCGAGGAGGTATCCCGCGCACCGGAGCAAGGCCTCGCAAAGCGACGAGATGCTGTCTGGCAGAGGATTCGGCGCACGCATAAGATCGCGCGCGGTTAGAATCAAATCGGCGCCGCTGGCGTTGAGCTCACCCATGACATCGGTCAGATAGGACACAGCCTTTACGAGGGGAGCCTTCCCTGCTAACCCCCCGGACGCGGACTGGCGAGTGCTCTGGTGGGAAGGCGATTAACCCGCGCTCTTGTGGTGACTGATGGAGCGACGGGAGAACGGCGCTCGCTGCCTGGGGGCAGAGGAGGAAGCAGGAGCGCCGTCTCGCTGGGAGGTGGGAGGGGAAAGAGAGGACCAGGCGCGACTGGGGGAAGCGGAGGATTCGCGCCTGGCTTGTTCTGGGTCTTGCGGTTGTTTGGGGCGGGGGACATGGGAGAGAGGAGGTAGAAGTTTAAAGGCTAAAGTAGAAAATGAGTCAGAAGGTGGAAAAGCTGACAGCGGAAAGCTGACAACTGAAATGAGAGAACCGATGGCTGCGGAATTGCAGTTCGGGCTGCGAGTGAATGGAGGCCCGCGGGGGCGGTGCGACATAGACACGCGAAGCGTGGGCGGAGCCCAAGAACTGGGGGCAGTTCGAGTCAATCCGAGGCGAAGGTGCCTTTGAAGAATCGCTGGGGAGCGAGAGAAGCTGGGTGGAATGGAACTGGGAGAAGTTCATGGGAAAGTTTTTGTTGGTTACATATTTTAATCTACGGATCGCTGAATAAGCGGGTTCCATGCCAACCCTCAAAAATATTTATCTTACCCACGTTAGGGCCTAACAGGACAGAAAGTAGGAAGTAGAAAGGTTAAAGTAGGAAGGGTAAGCGCATGGGAGATGCGCTAATCAGAAGCGAGAGGGTCGAGCGCATCAAGGCAGCGGGCGGACATCCGATGCAGTCAAAAAAAGCTCCGATGAAGGCGAGGCAAGCTCCGATGAAGGCGAGGCAAGCTCCGATGAAGGCGAGGCAAGCTCCGATGAAGGTCGAGAGCAAGCTCCGATGAAGTCGAAGCAAGCTCCGATGAAGGCGAGGCAAGCTCCGATGAAGGCGAGGCAAGCTCCGATGAAGTCGAGGCAAGCTCCGATGAAGGCGAGGCAAGCTCCGATGAAGGCGAAGCAAGCTCCGATGAAGGCGAGGCAAGCTCCGATGAAGGCGAGGCAAGCTCCGATGAAGGCGAGGCAAGCTCCGATGAAGGCGAAGCAAGCTCCGATGAAGGCGAGGCAAGCTCCGATGAAGTCGAGGCAAGCTCCGATGAAGTCGAGGCAAGCTCCGATGTTGCCAAGGCAAGCTCCGATGATGTCGTGGCAACCTTATAGTGTTGCCAGGGCAAGCTCGGATGATATCGAGGCAATCCTATTGTGTTGCCGGGACGGTCTCCGAGGAAATCGAGGCAAGCTCGGCAGTTAACCGGAACGCAAAATCCGGCTCAGTTTGCTTTCGGGCGATCACGACTTGGGCCAGGCAGACGACCCGCAAAGGCGGGAAGAGAGGATATACGTGAGTCACGTATATCGACGAAACAGTTCGTCCCAGGTGGGTGAGGGGCCCGGTTTGGAGGGCACCGCGTTTGTCGGTGCCGCGCAGGAACGTGACGCACACCACGTCCTTCTACGGTCGTGCGGCTTGTAATTACCATAATCAGGAGGTGTGAGGAGAGGGAAAAAGAAGAGGATAGAAGGATGGAACCGAGCGATTGGGGTGAGGGAGATGGACGGTAAAGGCGCGAACGTCGCCAGGTGGCGGGAGCGAATGGAGCCGGTGGGAACCGAGCGACATAGACGCAGCCCGAAAGGGTGAGCGCATGGGCGATGCGCGAATCAATGGAGCCGGCGGGGACCGAGCGACATAGACGAAGCCCGAAGGGGTAAGCGCATGGGCGATCGCCGAATGGAGCCTGCGGGGGCGGTGCGACATAGACACGCGAAGCGTGGGCGGAGCCCGAGAACTGGGGGCAGTTCGAGTCAATCAAAGCGGCGCCCGTCATGTTTAGCGAACCTGCTTCAACCGCGACTTTCTTCGCAATCGCGCGAACGAAATGTCAAAGTGTAGATACGCGGTCTCGGGCTGCGGCCCTTCCCAGACCCACGGATGAAGTCGGGGCTAGCTCAGCGACTTGGAGACTTTTCCCTCGACCGGGGTTTCCCGTTCGCGCAGAATCCGGGCATGGCACAGAAACGAGAAGCCCCGACGCCGCAACCTGAACCCGAGCCGCCGCCGAATTAGCGAGCGCCTGGCGGGATGAGCGACCAGAACGGGCCGCATTAGGGACGCCCGGGGGGATTCAAAATGTCAAATGTAGAGACACGACCAGATCGGCTGGCCCCCCTCGACTGGCCGCCATCGGCTGGCGAGATTCGTAAAGAGAGCGGTTAGATCCGGCCGGACGCGGCGAGATCGGAGAAAGACGCGGCAAGATCGCTGCCCGATCAAACAAGATCCGAGCCCGATGAGGCAGGATCGAACCGGGATGCGGCAAGACCCCGTCCGTATCTAACAAGAGGGCACCAGCATAAAACCGCGTGGTCGCGCTCAGGGGCAATTAAGATGTCAAATAGCCTGCCCCCGCGGTGGGCGAAGGCTTTCGGAGTAGAGACACCCCCTGCCTCTCCATGCCTCTCGACGGGCAGGAAGGAGGGTGGGGCGGGATTAGTTCATTGAGGGATCGGCAGACAGGTCGACCAACAGCGCGAATTCGCTTTCGAACTCCAACTCCAGAACCAATTCGCCGGAATCAGGTGAAATCGCCCACTTCGACTGCGCTGCTGCCGGCCCAAGGCAGACACCATGCTCTCCGGCAAAATCGGCCTTGAGGATAACGACTCGGGCACCCTCGAAAGGGGCTTCATGGCGGCAAGATCATCAGCAAGTCTCATGGGGGTTCCTCCGAATCTCTTCACGTCGGTGCGATTTCGCCAATGGGGACGGTCTCGAGCGGCTTGATTCGATAGTCGCAGATCAGCTCGATTAACACTCGATCCCCGTTGTCCTCCTTCAAAACGAAGCGGAACTCGGATTCTCCCTCCGCTGGATGAGCGTATCTAACAATGCTGCCTACCTTGAGTGTCGTTGTGTTCATATGAGGGGTCTTGATCCAGGGAAAATCATGCACGCGTCCATCTTCAGGCACAATGAAATTCCGATGAATTTTTGTCTTCGTTGATGACGGAACTTTTGAGTCTCGGCGATGGATCGGTCACCGAGGCATCGATTGGAGCACGCGCTTGAGCCGCCTAACCACCCGGTCTGACGAATGAACTGCCAGCTCACACTCCCAAACGCGCATGACTCTCCAACCCGCTTTTGGGAGGGTGCGCGTCACGAGTTTATCGCGTGCCACATTACGAGCGAACTTTGGCAACCAAAATTCGGTTCGAGTTTTTGGCGTATAAGCAAATTTGCAATTTTCATGTCGATGCCAGAAGCAGCCGTCAACAAACACGACTACACGCTCGCGCCGAAAAACGAAATCGGGTTTCCCGAACAAGCGTGAATTCCGCCTCCAGCCGGTGATCCCGTGTGCGCGGAAGAGCGCAATCATTCGCAGCTCCGTATCCTTGTTTCCGCTACTGCGGATGAGCGCCATAACGGCGCTGCGCTTCTCGAGCGTAAAAACGTCAGGCATCGGCAGGGGAGCCGCAACGCTCGCTGATTTCAACGCGGTGTTGGTTCTCTTCGACGGTCGTGGTGTCGAGCCGATCATAGATGCCAGACCATTGCGCATCGCACGGATAGAGTTCGTGGTCTTCGAGCTCGCCCGCGTCCGCGCGACGCCATGCTTCGGTGGCAAACCTTTTTGGTCCGCGCGGCCAGCCACTCTCAGCGTCCTGGTAGCCGTCGGGATGCAGACCGGGAAAGGCGTAAGCGACAGCGCACCAGGCTCGGACAAAATCGGGTTTCGATAGTTGTTCGAGATGGGCGGCAAAAGCGCGGCGAACCTCGCGGCCCGCGCCGCGCAGTGTGGAGGGGACGACAACATTGGTTCTCATGCCTTTGTTCTTACCAAGTTCCGGTACGTTTGCCAGGCGCGAAATTCATCTGCCTATCAAGTCGCGTCTATCTTCCGCAATCTGCCGCGCGAGCAGTGGCGGCACGGCGTTTCCAACTTGCTTATATTGTTCCGTCCGCGGGCCCTCGAAGAGGTAATTGTCCGGGAACGTTTGCAGTCGTGCGGCCTCGCGCACCGTGAGGCTGCGGCACTGCGCCGGATCGTAGTGAATGTAGTAATGCCCGTCTTTGGAGATATGGGAGACGATGGTTGTCGAGGGACGTCCCGCCAACTGCACGCGAAAGCGATCGTTGAATTTCGTTTCCTTGAGCGCGGCGGCGACGTTCTCGTGCTTTGGCAAGAGTGCCGGTGGAAAATCCTCCAGCAGGGGTGAGCGCCCGTGCTTGCGGGCAAAGATCGAAGCGAAAAAGTATCGGTGCAAATCGTCACGAATGTGGCCGCGCGTTTCGTGATTGCATACTCCGCCGAGGCGGGCGTCGAAGATACCAGCCCAATTGGCACGCTGGCAATTCCGACCACGGAACAAATGCGCCGCCGCGGTCAATATTGGCGGCGACGCGAATGAGGGCGGACCGCAAGGTTGAGCGGAAGCCGTCGTCGAGAGTCGCCTTTTCGCATCCACGATGAATGCTCTATCGCGAGCACCGCAGCGCGCCACGCGGCGAGGGAGTCCTCTTCTTTCGAAAGACCGCTCCGCAGCCGCGGTAAGTCCCCTATCGCTTGTCGAATCGTAACAGGATCAAGACGGCTTAAAATACCGGGTTCACCGTCCACATCAGAGCGGATGCCGAGAATGATGACGCGGTGTCGCGCCTGGGGGATGCCATGCCTCTCAGCGTGATACAACGAAATCCTCCGGGTGGATATGGAGTCGGCCGAGTTTTTGTTTGCGCACGGTCAACGGAATCATTTGATATTGAACGGCCTCCCCGCCCGCTTCCGGCATCGCGGCCGCCGGGTTTGCGAGGTCTGCGAGAATCCGATCAAAGATGCGTTCTTCCTTCAGTTTTGCGGACAAGAGTCCTTTAACGTTCTCCATGACGAATACAGGCGGCCGGTGAACTGCTAGGATGCGGAGGTAGTGTCGATAGAGTCTGTGGCGCGGATCGGCATCGTATCTTGCCTGTCCGCCCTTAGCCCCGATTACCCGGGAACGACCGACGATTGAATAAGCCTGACAAGGGGGGCCCGCCAATGAGGACCCAGTTGCGCCGACTTCCGAGCGCGGCACGAATGCGCTCATCCACTCTGAGATGGGAAGTCTCTTTAGCGCCAAGTTCTGCTGAGCCACGCTTCATCTCCCGCTTTGGCCGCTGCATCGCGATGTCGCTTGAAGAGTTCCTCGCGGCTTATTCGTCGTGCAAGGTAATCGTAATAGTCGGCGGGGGCCTCACCGACCGGAAACGCGCGGAAGAATGCACGCAGTGCCAATGTTCGGTGCGCATGCTCATCCTTTTCGATAGAGAGTTTGATTTTGAATGCTCGCGAGCCGTTGTCCCGTGTGAGCGATGAAAAACCTTCACCCAACCCGCCGGGGCCGGCGAACAAATCAATAACTGGAATCGGCATCGATCGGTGTCGACGTGGAAGGTTCAGCCGGGGAAGAACCCCTCGATCTTGGCACGCTTTTCAGCGCCGATTAGAATAAGTGCCTGTTTTTCAGAGGGGATTTTTCGCGGCATAGAACAAGCAATATTGACGATGTCGACCTCCTTGGCGGTAAGTTTGCGATTGACAGAATTCCAGTCGCGCAAGAGTTGCCAATGCTCGGCGCCTTTCTCCAAAACGTAGGTCTGGTCTTGAATTCCGCCTTGGATGATGTCGGTACGTCCTCGTCCTTTTCCAAATCCTTATTCTCCTCGCTGTCGAGGAAGTATTCCTCGACCGCCGCCCCGAGCTGCATCTTCTCTGAACGGATCGCCGTCCAGCACTCCTCGCTCTTCGCCCATTCGCTGACGTTGGATGTGATGCCCCCAGGGCGGCTCAGGAGGATCGTGTGAACACTGTTCGCGATCTCCAATAATTGGCTGGCTAGCTCCTCTGGCAGGAGCTGCAGGTTCCAGATCTTGAGGAAGTCAATGTAAACGCGACGTTCCCGTACGAGCTGCGAAAACTTGGCCAGCGCGTAGGTAACGATGTTTGCTTTGTAACCCACATACCAATTGGCACGCAGCACCCTCGCGTCGAGCTGGCGGAAAAGAATGGCCTTACCAATCAGGCGTTTGAACCATAGTTCGTTAAAATCGGTTCCGTCGCATCGCTCCCATCCCGACCCCAGCTCGCTCGCGAATCCGCTGAAGTTCTTCTGGGCTCCCTTGCTCACCTCGTGAGGCAGCTCCTCGAAAGTGCGGACATACTTGGCAAGATCAGTCTTCGTGAACATCTGATTTTTGGGATTCTGGATCAGAAACTTCCTTTGTTCCGCCTTGGTGAGGCTCGCCTGTCTGTTCACGAACTGGCCGCGCGCCCGCTCGTCGAGAACCAGTGCGTCTGCTGAACCAATCCCGCCGGAGACGGAGCCCACAGACGCCGGGAGAACTCCTCATTTTTGCGATGAAAGGGATGGTTAGAGAAGTAGCGGCGCTAACCTTATTCTGCGTGTTCCGGACATATCTGCGAGATGCGGGGAACGATGTCTTCCACCTTGTCGGAGGCTATGACTGAGAGCTTTACCTGCACATAAACCTTCGAGAGATCGGCTTTCTCTTTGCTTCGAGCGGTAAAGATGGAAGCGGTCGTCTGTCCTCCGTTTACGATTTGCAGGTTGCGAACGGATAAAAGGCGGTAATCAGAATCATCCGTTGCCACTTCCTCGGCAGTCGCCGAAAGACCGCATTGTTGTCAAGAAAAAAACATGTCCGGTTCGTTGACGATGGTATTACGCATCCCCTTGTTAATGTTGCCGCGGAACTGTAGAAAAGTGCCAGGCGTACGTTTCTGCTCGAGGAGTCGCTCGCCGTAGGTCTCGTAAAGTTCAGAAAGTGTCTGGCCGGGCATGACCGGCAGATATGACCTAACCGAATCAGTCGGATCGAGCGGGCAGACAGGGGATTCCCTCTTTGCTTTAAACTGGCGGAAGTCAATCTCGATGTCCTCGCGAGCTTTTCCAGATGTTTCAACGCGGTTAAGCTTTTCTTTAAAGTTCCATATTTCAAAGCTTGTAGAAATGCCCTTTACCCCGAGACTTCGGGGAGGGCGATGACCTTCGAGCTGAGTCGCGCATTGGAGAGGAGGACCAAGGATGGTTGCTCTAAGTTCCCTGGTTCTCGAAACGAAGCCACGCGAGTCGGTGGCCGGGTTGGCTTCCTCGAAGAGACTGCGGAAAGCGCTTTGTAGGGCAGGCCTCGAGAAACCGTGAGAGCCGCTTGAAGTCTGCGGTGACCTCGCCCTGAGTCAGATTCTCGAGATTGCCTGAATCGCGATAGTCACTGACGAAGAGACGTCAGCTTTGCGAACGGCTCGTCCCAAGACCGTGCGTCTACCGCCATTCCCTTCGCCGTGAACTTGTAGTCGGTCGACGAATAACTCGGAATGAACCCGTCCGCCTCTATCAGTGAGCACAGATGCTCAACAAACTTAGGTCGAATGAAATCGCCATCCGCGCGGCTTGGGCATGCAGGTTCTGCGTGAAATCTGCAAAGTCCTCTCGAATGTTCATAAGGATGAGGGCCACCAGTCAGGTTTACCTTGGAAGCCGGTGCAAGCTTCCAAGCGGATTGAATGTAGACATGTTCAACCCCTGCCAGAAGGTCGGAGCTTTCGATGCGGGGGAATCGCTTGGCCAGGAGGTAGCTCTTGATCGCAACCAAAGAAAAGCGGTAATCCTCATAGCCCTCGTGGGGCACATAACCCGCCATATAGAGCAGATCTCAAATCGCTCGCGGGTAAATCCAGCCGCGCCTCCCATCAAATACCCGGATTTCTGTAACGAGAGAGTTCAGGTTCAAAGTATCTGGTTCGTCCTCCGTTCGACTGGCGAGCGTGTAGACCACAAGATAACCGGTCGGCAGCTGTGGGACTCCAGTTGATCGGCCGATTTATCCTCACCACAGGCTGGGATCCGCCGGACTGGCATTTCACTTCTACAGCGCTGTCATTGATTGCGAAATCCTGCGGCGCATCCTCCGGCCCTCGCGCACGCGCTGACTGCGGCGTCGTATCCAAAGACCGCGGCGAGGGGACTTCTTAAGGAAAAGAAGCTCCCCCATCAGCCCCTTATCCGGTCCCGGAGAGAGAATGCCCGGGCGATCTCTCTTCAGCAGCTCCTGCCAGCGCTGTAGTCGGCGCACGATGATAATCGAGGCAGCGGCGTCATCCTTGACCGCGCCGGTCGCACGGACAAGGTCCCAGCATAAAGCGTGAAACAGCTCCCAGTTGACTTTGTCTTGGAGGAGAAGCGTCAGGGCTGCCCCGCGTTCCCTGCAGGGAGAGGTAGACCTCAATTCCCGCGAGTTTTGGCAGAGACTGGCGGAAGGGGGTGCCCGTTGATTTTCGCGTCAAAAGCGAAAAGATGTCGCGACTTAGCATCGACGGCCCAAAAGAGTTTTAGCGGATGATGTTCGTCGACTAGCCGCACATTGAGGTCGACAGGCGGCTTGTCGATCACGGACCAAGGGTTGTTCATTCTTCCTCTTCGGAGGTTCCTCTTCAGTCAGGTCGAAGTGCTGCTGCCACCACGTTGTGGTGACGACGTACTCGACCAGTTTCTCGGGACGTTTGGAAGAGCCGGGGTCACCCGGAAAACCACCCCGTAGGCCGGAACGATTTTGGACACGGTTGAGTATTTCTCGTGACCTTTGCGAAGTATATCAGAAAGAGAGGGTTGCGGCCGGGGACTTGGCGATAAAGACGATCCGGAATGTTCTCGCCGATGAGCAGCCTCGACTCCCCGGATCTCCGGGTCCGTCAGGCCGAGCACGCTCATCACCCTTGGATCCTATCCGTCGTTTGTTGAACTCGATTCTGGATTCATCAAGGTCCGGAACGGTTCGGAGCACCAGCGCGATCTTCAAGCCTGCTACCTCGTAGTCAGCTGTGCTGTTGGAGGAGGATCGAAGAAGAACATCGAAAACAGCGCCGCCTGCTGCGAGCCACTTAATATACTGGACCAGTGGCTCGCTGTCGGTCCGCAGGCTTTCCGGGTGGTTCTCAAAAGCTTCGATGGCGTTTGTAATGATTCCCGGCGACACGGATTTCCAAATATACCCCAAACCGCGCTGTTGTTGGCCCGGGGTATCCTTTTCGAGCCCGCACACACACCGACCTCAAGCACTCCCTGTTGTGGCGAAGACTTTCGTCGTTTCCAAGTAACACAGCCGTTTCGGCCAGCCTGCCCTCAAGTGCAATCTGGATCGGTATCATTCTTCCCGTCCGCATCTTGTTTCGCGCCGTAACAATTAGCGCAGTGGGATGGCTTCTCACGCGCAGACCGAATTCCTTGGGGGTCAGCTCGCGCGTTCCATCGCTTTAAAATCCCGGTCGATTTCTTCCGTGGCGGTGCTGATGTGCGAATACCACGAACGCGCTGCCGGTGTCATGAAGATTCGGCAAAGGTCAGCGTAGTTATCGCGGTAGCCGAACCAGCGTCCCATCTGCATCAATGTGTCATACATTATGGAGTTGCGGAGGAAGTAGCTGGTAATCAAACCCTTGAGAGTGGGCCCCGGGATAGTCCGAGACCCCCCACGACAATGACGCTGCGCCCGTCGGGATAGTCCTTGGCATTGTAATCAAGTCTGTCGGTGGAGCCCGAATTTACCACGAGCACTTCCACGGGGTCGGCCGCGAGCTTGAGCGACTTCTGGACCTGGGTCCACTTGAATCCGGCCGCGAGGACTCCTTGTCAAAGACCGCCTTGAGCGTCGAAAGGTCTTTGTTCTGCAGTGCGATGGATTCCGAAAGAGCTGCGTAGTTGGCGATACTCTGCTTCAACTCCTTGAGCTGTTCGAACACCAAGCCAGCAAGAATGTTCTGCACACCAGTGAAGCGGCTGGCGTTCACCATCATGGAGTGGCATTTGCCCGTGTGGCCGCGCAAGAGGCGAGATGGTCTTGCCTCAGAAGAAAGCAGCAGGTGGCGTAGCGGAGAGAACTAGGAAACTTTTCGGGACAAAATCGATTTTGTGCCGGATTGGGAGAAGTTCTTCGTTGTCGGCTATCTCTCGAACGCAATCGAAGCCGGCCTCATCCGAGAAGAGCGCCTCTGGTCCCACGTAGTTGTCGGGCGGATCCAAGCTAAGGATGAAGTCACGCGGAAAAAGATCCCGGTAAAGAAGGCCATTCTCCATCTCCTCTTCTGTCTCCGGTCGATGAAAATGTTGGCGAGGGCGTGCCGTGTAGCCGACAAAAGATGAGCGCGTAAAAGAGAAAGAAGATTTCGAATAGCATTGTTGATGGCAGTAGGACTTCTGTCCTCCGCGTTCGTGTTAATGGAGGCATGATCCAGCCTCGTCATCAATCAAAAGCATGGGAAAATTCTGCAATTTGTGCTGGTTATTGTCCTCCAGCCAGGAATGAAGATTTTCGAGAGTGCGTTTGTTCTTTTTTATGACGAGAACGATAGGCTCGTTTAAGGCATCAAGGCCCATTGCAATGGCATTGGCCGTCTGACTCTTGAAGTCTTCTACCGGGTGGTGGAGCAGACCGGACGGCGTTCGCTTCCGAACGTCGCGGCCCCGATGTGAATTTTGTCGATCGTCCTCCAACCGATAAAGTCGCTGTCGATCCGCTCCTGTGTTTGATTTCGCAGCGAGCTCAAGGTGCCGGCTAAGATAATGATAACGCGGTAACCAGCATCTCGCGGCCTTGCATGCAAGGCCAGTATAGTTGGCGGTCTTGCCCGATTGGACATGTCCCACCACCATCCCCTTGCGCGCCCAATTTCCGTGCTTCTCCAGGATCCTCGAGATGGTCGAGAATCTTATCAGTGAGGCGGTCCAAGGTGGACACGATGTGAGGAGGAAAGCCATTTTTGAGGAGGATGCTTACGATATCGAGTCCAATAATACCAGTCGATCTCACCCTGTTGGCGACAAGCCATGGCTGGTGATACTCGGCCTCGAAAAGAGACCCCATAGACATCCGGATTGAAAAACGAGTCTCAAGGATTCTGACCGCCGCATCGAGATCCTCGGCAGAAAAGACAACCCCATCGGCACAAGCGTCAGCGGGCATCGAGGAAAGAACCGCAGCTTGAGCCTTAACGATCGCGAACAGCGCCTCCTCGCTTGGAGGCTCTCTGTTCTCAAGGATGACCGCCACTGAATCAACAAGCTTATCGAGGTTACCCATTGCTATGTTTGCTTTCTCTGCCAAGATTTCTTCTCGTCATTTCAGGAGGACATTTGAAAAATTCGGCGCCCTCCAGCTGTTTGCGCAACTCTGCCCCCTCAAAGCCGAAGGAACGAAGCGCTTCGACAAGCTGGACGCCCACCTGTATGACCAGCTCCCGATCGGGTCCGGAAGTGGCGAACTTCGTCTTGTCATCCGCGGCATCAGCGTGATGCATCTCGTAGGGAAAGGTCGAGTTCAGCAGGGCGAAGCATGCCCGCAATCCAGCGATCTGTGAAGCCGGCAGGTCCCTCAGAAGAGCCTTCACCAGCGGGTGATCTTCGTTAACGACGTAATGAACGACACCTCCCACCACCTCGCGCTTCCAAACTGGGGTTATCGTCCTATTCCTCAGGATTGTCGCGCGGTTGGTAAACACGATGCGCCCCGCCCCGGAAATCTTGTTGATTATCCTTTTGAACTCTCGTCGCACCGCCTCGGGCGGCGAGGCTTGTGACTTCTTAATGTCAATCTTCCACAAGTCATCGAGGGAATTTGGAATGTCGACTTTGACCCGGATTAGCTTATTGAGCTCATCTTTCGGTATGAGCCGAAACCACGTGGCCTTGATTATTAGACGTCGGTTGCGATAGACATAGAAGCCTTGGTTTTGCGGATAGCCGCGTCTCCCCCGGCGTTACTTTTGATAGTCGGCAATTGACCCAGCCTTGGACCGGTGTGGAAGCACGTAGGGTTGAACGCTGATGGTTTGTCCTTGAACAATGATTTTCTCCAAGGGCAACTCTTACCTTGGCGGGAATCGAAGGGCCAAAAGGATCAAATGCCTCCAATGGGGTCTCGTTGGAGTCGGATCGCGATTTTCGGTTGTCGCAAGGGAGGCACGAGGAAACGATGGAAAACAAGTTCGAGGTGGTTTCTGGCGGCGTCCATTTGGGCCGAGAAATGGTTTTCACCGGTCGACTCACGACGACTTGCGAAGACTCGAATCCAAGTTTCGCCAGACCACAATCGTTCCGGATTCTTCAGCGACGAAATGCTTCGAGATGATGTCTCTTCGAGAACCTCATCTTCGCCACATTGTATCCGCTTCAAGGATTAGGGCGTTCCACTCCGTCGTGCCGCTGCTGGCGATAGCGTCAAGATCCCACTCGCAGAGCGGAAATCGTTTTTGCTTGGCGGGAGACCACCGTCATGCGGCGACACTGCGAGATTGAAGCGGTCTTCATACCCAAGCCGAACCGTCCAAGATCGTCGGATGTCCTTTTCTCGGCCGGACTCTGTGATCCTAGCCTCATCGCCTTTGTCAGGCCGTCGCGAGACATTCCCTTGCCATCGTCACATATTGCGACCCAAGGGGCGCCGTCATTCCAGAGGAACCGAACCGAAATTCTCCTCGCCCGCGCGGTGATGCTATTATCGATTATGTCTGCGAGTGCGGTATCGAGCGTATAGCCGATGCTCCGAAGCGATTCGAGAAGTGCCGACGGGAGCGGGTTTAGGATTAGATTCACGCGGCCCATTTTTTCGAATTGGCCATAGCCAAATAAATACACCGTAACGGTCGGAGCATTGTTGCTATTCTCGCTTATCTTGGCAGACGGGCTCACTTGGCTCGAACAGCGAATTTACGGCTTTAGGGATGGGGCACTCCTCAGGGGTCGACATTGCCGCGCAGTTCTAGCGGGAGTTCCGAAAACTGACAACGGAAATCTGAACGCTGAAAGCTGGAAGCGATCGCCTGAGGCGGACTGGGAGCGAGGGAGTGATCTTTCGCGCTCGATCCATTGGCGCTCTGGCACGGAACTCGCACTACGGGGGCGTTATGCCTGTCTCTGCTTTCGATCCGTCCGGTCCGGCTTTGTTTCTTCAAATCGGTGGGGTGGCGCTGGCCGGGGCGATGGTCGGGTTCGCGCTCGCGCTGGTGGACCGGTGGTCGGTGAAAAGGGCGGAGCGTCTCGAGGAAGAACAACGCAGCGGCGCCCGGCGACGCCGGCGGAGCTCGCGCCGGCGGAGCGGGGAATGGGTTGGGGCAAAAGCTGAAAGCTGAAACGCTGAAATGCTGAAATGCCGATCCGCCTGAGGCGGAGTGACAGCGGAAAGTGACGAGTGACAGGTGACCAGTGACGAGTTGGGGAAGGCAGAAGGCAGAATGGAGCGACTGGGATGAGCGACATGGACGGGAAGGCCGCGAGGTAGCGGTGAGCGAGCGGGATGTGAGCGAATCAAGGATGAAGGATGAAGGATGAAGTGGTGGTCCGCCTGAGGCGGACTGAAACGCTGAATGGAGCGACTGGGGTGAGCGACATGGACGGGGCGCCGCGAGGGTAGCGGTGAGCGAGCGGGATGCGAGCGAATGGAGCCCGCGGGGGCGGTGCGACATAGACATGCGGAGCATGGGCGGAGCCCAAGAACTGGGTAGTTCGAGTCAATCAAAACTGATCCGCCTAAGGCGGACTGAAAAGCTGAGAAACTGAAATTGGGAGAGCTCCCCGGAGCGGGCAGAAACGGATCTGCGTTTGACGCGATGCCAGTTTGGACGATCCGATTTGTATGACCACCAGCCAAGTCGCCCGGAAGATCGTGCAGCTCGTCCACCAACGCGCCTGGCGCGAGGCGATCGATACGCTTTACGCGGATGACGTGGTGAGCGTGGAAGCGCGCGGCCGGGACGGCGAGTCGGCCGAGAAACGCGGGATCGAGGCGGTCCGCGCGAAGACGGATTGGTGGGTCGAGAATGTGGAGGTGCATCGCTTCGAGGCGACCGAGCTGTTTGTGGCGCACGACCGCTTTGTCGTGATTTACGACATGGATTTCGTCGACAAGACGCCGCCGGGTCGCCACATCCAGATGTCGGAGGCGGGGATCTACACGGTGAAAGACGGGAAGATCGTGCGGGAGGAGTTTTTCTTGCCGCTCGAGCGATCGTGAACGATCGCGGTTATTCGTTAATTGTTATTGGTTAATGGAGAGCGGGGGAAGGCAGAAGGCAGAAGGATGAAGGATGAAGGCATGAGAGGCAGGAAGGAAAGCTGAAAGCTGAAAACGGAAAGTTGTGGGAGACGGACGCGGGGGAAAGCTGATCCGCCTTCGCCAAGGCTACGGCGTGACGTGTCCGCCTGAGGCGGACTGAAGAGCGGAGCGGAGCAGGGATTTAATTGCGGAAACCGCGCTTGAGTTCCCAGACCCGGACTGCGGCCAGGATGAGACGACGGGTGCGCATTTGGCTTGCTTCCCGCCGCGGGGACTCGTCGGAGGTCTCTTCTATCCTGCCGGAGGTGGTCGCGGATAGCGGTCTCTCGGGAGAAGCCGGATGCGCCTTCGCGGAGTTGTGAATTGACTTGTCGGCTGGCGCGCGGCTGCGAGGCGACGCGTCTGATTTGAGCGGGTCGGGGGAAGCAGAGTCTGAGCGGCGCGGGTCGATCACGCCGGCCCGATCTCTCCGCAGAAAGCAGTGTCCGCTGTGCCTGTCCGCATCCGTGCGGTGTTCAGCTCGTGCCGGGTGGCGACGCTGGAGACGGTGGAGACGGCGTAGGGCACGAGAAAGGTGAGGAGGATCTGGCAGATTCTTTCCTCGGTCACCGCGCCCTGGATGAGGGCGGGGCCGTGATTGATCGCAGTGAGGACAAAGCCGACGAGGAGCGCGGTGAACGCAGCGCGTCGAATCGTGGCCGGTTGGGTGGACGCGGTAAACCAAGTACGAAAAGTCATGCGTAGAGGTATAGCGAAGCATTTCTAAAACGACCCTGATAGGCGGATTACAAATTGGGGTCACAGGGGAAAGCTGAAAGCTGAAAGCGGAAAGCGGAAAGCGGAAAGCTGAATGGCGAACCACGGACAGGGAGCCGCGAGGGAAAGCTGAAAGCTGAAAGCTGAAAACGGAAAGTTGAATGGCGAACCACGGACAGGGAGCCGGAGGGGAAAGCTGATCCGCCTGCGCCGCGGCGTACGGCGTGACGTGTCCGCCTGAGCCGGATTGGGAGCGGGAGAGGGAATTAAGGCAGAAGGATGAAGGCAGAAGGATGAAGGATGAAGTGGGGATTTGACGTGTCGGGTCCGCCTTCGCCCAGGCTCCGGCGCGACAAGCGCGCGCGTGGCACGGAAGTCGCAGTAGGGGATGGAGATGTTAGCTGCGGCTCTGATTCCTTTGGTCCATGCGCTCTCGGGGCAGGTGCTGCCTTTTCTGCTCCTGGCGGGCGTGGTGACGCTGTTCGTGGGCGGGGTCTGGCGCTGGCGGGAGTTGCACGCGCCGCGCGCGATTCATTCCCATCGCAACGGACGCGGCCGGGCGGGAGCAAGGGTGTCGGCGATTAATCGGACCTGGGAGAGCATTCCCGATTGCCCGATGTGCAATGTGCCGATGGTGAAACGGGTCGCGCGGCATGGTCCGCGGGCCGGGACGCAGTTCTGGGGCTGCTCGAACTTCCCGATGTGCAGGTGCACGAAGGGCAATCGCGGTCGCGATCGCAGTTAATTGTTATTGGTTAATGGTTGTTGGTGGTTCCGACCGGGCTGCGAGGAACCTAGGCTTTTCCCGCGGTCTCCGGCTCATTTTTTGCCACCCCGCGAACGTTGGTGATGGCGAGAAAAACCTGGAGAATGATCAGGGCGTAGGCTTTTGCGTGCCAGGCCCAGATCGCCCAGAGCAGGTTGCTGGTGAGGAAGAGCCAAAAGCCCCAATTGCGCCGCCACTTTTGTTGCGAGCCGACCAGCCAGGCCGAGAGCACCGTGACGACCATGGCCGGCCATTGCAGGAGGTCGATCATCACGAAATCCCTGACGCGCTAGGGCCGCTCGAGCAGGCTCGGGACAGCGGTGCGGTCATGCACGAAGACATCGAAAAAATTGTTTACGTCGTTCGGCACGAGATTGCTCGCGATCGCTTCGGGCAGGAACTGGGCCGAAGCGGACGAAGCGCCGCCAACGAGAGCGAGCGCGACCAGCAGGAAGGGTTTTCTTTTCATGAAAGATGGAGGTTTCTCGGGGAGGAACAGAAAAATATCGAGGGCGAGCAATCGACTGGTCGTATCGATCACAGGGAGACGGAGCGTACCGGACTGGAGCCTGGCTATTGGGATTTGCTGCCGAGCGGGCCGCGCCGATAAAACGCCGCTCGTTCGCGATCGGTTAATGTTGTTATTGGTTAATGGTTGTTGGTTGTGCAGATTGGGCATCGAAGGCGCCTGCCCTTCCCATCAACCAATAACTGATAACAAATCACCGTAACCGGCAGCCGGTTACTTATTGATGTCCTGGCCGGCGTTGAGCTTGTCGAGCATGCCTTTGAGGGCTTCTTTGCGGGCGCCGTCGGGGGCAAGGGCGATGGCTTTCTTGACGTCCTCGGCCGCGCCGGGGTAGTCGGCGCCGTTGGATTTGATCCGCGCCTGGGCCATGTGGCCGAAGAGGTCGTTGGGAGTTTGTTGCACGACGGTCTTGAAGATCTCCATCGCGTCGGCCTCGCGTTTCTGGGCCTGGAGTCCGCGGGCGTAGGAGTAGAGCTGGACTGGTTGGGCGAGGGTGAGGGCTTGTTGCCATGTCTTTTTGCTTTCGTCGGTTTTACCCATGGCTTTTTGGATGTCGGATTTGGTGGCGACGTTTTCAAAACGTTCCTCGGCCTGGATGGAGAGCTCGACCCACTTCAGGGCCTCGGGGAGGGCGATCTTTTTCTCGAGGCAATACTGGGCGGCTTCGTTCGTCGGTCCCCAGAGGTAGCCCTGGAAGCCGCGCATCTTGCGCCGGATGTAGGGCAGGACGGTGTCCTTGTCGCTGACGCTGATGCGGACGGGCACGGCGAGTTTTTCCCAGCGCATGGTGAGGGCGGCGCTGTCGATCTTGAGGTCTTCGAAGGAATACTGGAGCGCTTCCTGCATCTCGGCCGGGGTGGGTTTGACGGTGACGCGGAGGGCGTCCTCGGTCTGGTCGTAGGTGTAGCTGCCCCAGGATTCGGCGGCCTTGGAAAAGATGATCGTCCAGGTGTCGGCGGTGGGGATCATGTGCAGGCCGTAGATTCCCTTCGGCAACGGCTTGCCCTCGACGGAGACGGGGTCGCTCACTTCGAGGGTGGTGTTGAAGTTGGCTCCGGCGCGCCAGACTTTGTCGTAGGGGACGAGGGCGCCCCAGATGGGACGTCCGGCAACGAGCGGCCGGTTGTAGCGCACGGTGATGTCGGTGACGCCGAGCCGTTGCTGGACCATGGCGGGCTGGCTGCGGTCGGGCAACCCGAGCTCGGTTTGCGCGCCGGCGCTGAGGGCGGTGACGACGAGGGCGATGAAAGGTGCGAGCCGCGAAGGTGTCAGGTGCATGGTGGAGGAAAGTAGAAAGTAGAAAGGGGAAAGTAGAAAGAGGAAAACTGGCGATCGGAAGGACAAAAACCGGACGAAAACGGACTTGGGAGGAAAACTGACAGCTGAAAGCTGAAAGCTGAAATTGGTGTGATCCGCCTTCGCTTCGCTACGGCGCGGCCGGCGAAATGCGGGAGCGCCGGCTAGCTGAGGTTGCGCGGGGTGAGTTTCCGGGATTTGGCTGGAGGGCGGAGGGGAGCTTTTCGCGGGGTGACCCGCAGTTTCGGGCGGGGCGTGGCGCGCCAGGTCTCGCCGGTGATGAGCATCTCGAGCGAGCCGCCGAGTTCCACGGCCAACTTCGCCGCGGCCTTGGCGCCGATCTGCGCGCAGCCGGCTTCGCCGAAAAGGAAATAGCGCGCGGCCATGTCGTCGGCGGGAAGGATGCGGCAGTTCTTGTTCAGCTGCGTCCATTTGCGGCTGAAATCGTCGCCGCCGGGGCCGGGGTCGGTGCCGACCATGAGGGCGGCACCGTGCAGGATGGCGAAATATTTCACCGGCGGCACGCGCGGGGCGAGGCGGTTGATGTGTTTTCGCGGTGGCATGGCAAGATACAATACTCTTTCTTGATTCGTTGCAGGGAGCGCCGGCGGATTCTGAGAAAATTCGCGACCTGCGCGCAGGCTTCGGCGCGGCGAGCGACCCGCAAATAGATACAGCCGCGACCGGCGCGGGTCCGAATCAGAGGTATGCAATCACGCACTCACGGCTCGTCGATGGAACTTCCCGGCGCGCAGGCCTAAGGTCACTCCTATGTTTCGCTGGATCTTTCGACTCGTGATGATTTCGGTTGCAGGCAAACTGCTGAACCGGTTTATGAACAACCGCGGTCACTCGGCGCCGCGGCGACGGACGCGGTCCTAGGCGCGTTCGTTAGGCGACGCGAGTGGCGAGCTTTAGCCGGAGCGAATAGGAAGCGCGAAAGAGCCAGCGCGACATTTCGTTCGTCGCCTGGTAGGGATAGGTCGTGAGCCAGCGGCGGGGCCGCGAGAGCTTCGGCCAGGTGCCGGGCTGGACGGTGGAATCGAAGTCGTTCTCGGTCTGCGAAATGGGGAAAGGATGGATGCAGGCGGCGCGCAAACCCCAGAGCCATTCGCGGTCGAGCGCGTGGTCGTAGGGCAGGCGCATGGGGAGAAGTTTTTTGCGCAGGGTTTCGGCGGCGCGGCGATCGACCAGGTAGGCGCCCGAGCCTTTGAGCCGGCCCATGTTTACGCAGAGCGAATAATCGCGGTGGAGCGGAGCGATCCGGAGCGGATGCCCGGTGCCGAGGGCGCTGAGGCGGACGATATTCCACCGGTGCGCGTGCCGGAGCGCGGCCTCGAGCACGGCATCGACATCCGGTCGCAGGACGATGTCGTCCTCGCCGATGACGGCGTGGCTGTCGCCGCTGTCGAGAAAGACGCCGAGCGCCTTGAGATGGCTGAGGTAACAGGCGAGTTCGCGCCGGTTGGGCGTGCGACCGTGGAAGAGGCGATAGAGATTCTCGGAATAATCGGGGTGGGGGAAGGTGAGCTGTTTGATGTCGATCGCGGGGACGCGCCGGAGGTGCAGCCGGGCGTGGACAAAAGATTTCTCGACGAAGGCCCAGCGCTCGGTGTCGGCGTCGAGGTTGATGACAAAGGCTTGCATGAAAAGGTGAACGCCGGCCCGGGCGTTAAACAACAATGGAGGGAAACCGGGAAGCTAAAAAGGCGATGAAGAATGAAAGGGGGCGGCACGGAATGCGGTCGGGCCGAGCTGGCAAAACGGGTGTATGCTCGGGCATGTCCGATCCACGCAACGTCGCGCACGACAAAAAGGTGAAGCACGAGAAGGAGCACGAACCGGCCGCGACGAAGAAGAAAGCGGCCAAGCCAGAGAAGAAGGATGATCCGGCCCCGGCGGCGCCGCCGGAGGCGGCGGTGGTGGAGCACGAGAAATCGGTCGCGGTGCTCTCGAAGCTGAAAGAAATGGAGTTCCATTCCCGGGCTAACATCGAGACCCTGGCCGAGCTCTCCCTGACGATTGAGGACGAACTCAAGCAGAAGGAGTTTGCCGGCCCGATCGGCGATCTTTACTCGGCGCAGGACCAGTTCCAGACCAAGGTTGCAGCCCTGATCGAGGGCTACGAGGCGTTCGTCGAAAAAACCCGGCCAGCCTAACGACGCGGGCTGAAATCGGCGCCGCGCGCCAGGCCGCAGCACTCTCAACGACCATCATGAGCCGGGATTTTGCAGAACTCGATTTCCGCGAGACGGCGCTGGGCGAACTCAGCCTGCGCCGGCGCCGCGTCCTGTCGTTAGGCGGGATGGAGGTTTTCGAGGTCAAGCTGGGCGATGCCTTTCTCATGTCGAGCCTGTTCCATGAAGTGGAAGTGGCGCTGGCGCACCTCGGGCTCTCGGAATTGAGCGGGGACGCGTGGGATGTGGTGGTGGGCGGGCTCGGGCTCGGCTACACCGCGGTCGCCGCCCTCGAACATCGCGAAGTCGGCTCGCTCCTCGTCGTCGACGCGCTCCCGGCGGTGATCGAATGGCACCAGCGCGGCCTCGTTCCGCTGGGCGAGACGCTGACGGGCGATGCGCGCTGCGAGATGGTGCACGCCGATTTTTTTGCGCGGGCGCAATCGGCGGAGGGATTCGATTCCGCGCAGCCCGGCCGAAAATTTCACGCCGTCCTGTTGGATATCGATCACTCGCCACGCCATCTCCTGGCCCCGGCGAACGCGGCTTTCTACGAACCGGAAGGATTGCGCGCCCTGGCCGCGCACCTGCACCCGGGCGGCGTCTTCGGGCTCTGGTCGGACGATCCGCCGGACGATGAATTTCTCGACGCGCTCGGCGCCGTTTTTGCCACCACCCGCGCGCACATCGTTACCTTCGCGAATCCGCTCCTCGACAGCACTTCGGAGAGCACGGTCTACGTCGCGACGAAGGCGGCCGCCGCTTAGGCCTTGCCGCCGAAGGTGACGTAATCGTCCAGATCGAGGAGATCGAACCAGGTCTTCACGTCTTCCCGGTCCTTGTTGAATTCAGCCAGGCGCTTGGCGAAAAACTCCATCGTCTCGACGTCGCTATCGGGGCCGCGCTCGTTGAAGTAGGCGCTCCACTGCTGGATTTCCCAGGGGGCGCGTTTGTGAGGCGCGGTTTCCTCGATCCACTTCAGCATCTCGCCGTCGCTCTTCCCGGTCGCGAGCTCGGCCTTGAGCGCCTCGGGCGTGATCCCGGTGAAACGGAACCAGTGATAGTCAGCCGGGTTGTTGTACTTGAATTCGCCCGCCGTCCCGGCCAGCTCGGCGCGGCCTTTGTCGAGGATGCGCGGCAGGACGACGTAGCCGCCGAGGCGGACCCGCGGACTGCGCGGCGGACGCTGGGTGAGATCGGGCGCGTGGCTCAAATTTGCGTTCATCCAATGAAGCTAGCAGCGCCGGGCCTTTCGCCAATGCCGCGCCGGCGCGGTCCGCGGCCGAGATTTTCGCTCGTCAATCGCTCCCTCTATTCCGTAAGACTGAGCGCCTATGAAACAACTGCTGCTCTCCTTCCTGGCAATCATCATCCTCGCTGCTCCCGGCGCGTTTGCGCAAAGCAAGCCGGTCCTTCAGCCTAACGACACGATCCACTCGATCCTTGCCCAGCAGGTGGGCAAGCCGGTCGAGTTACGGATGAAATCCGGCGAAAAGATGGCGGGCAAACTGGAAAAGGTGAGCGATAAACTGGCCCATCTCTCGCAGCTGGCCGACGCCGATTTTTACGACGCCGTGGTCGAGATCGAGAGTGTCGCGGCGGTGGTGGTGCGGGTGCGCTCGAACTAACGGCGGGCCGGGGCCGTCGTTCAGCGCGCCGCTTTTGTTTTGGCGCGGAGGAGGAAGTTGACGACCGCGTTGGTCGCCTTCTCCAGGATCATGCCCCACGCGCACAGGACCGCGAGGGTGGCGACAGTGATGAGCAAAAACATCCAGGCCGGCTGTTCGCGGATGCGCAGCCCGAGCCAGATGACATACGGGTGGTGGATGAGATAGACGCCGTAGGAAAAAGCGCCGACGAGGCCGAGCACTTTCGCGGGTGCGGGAAAGCGCTCGATTATCCCAGCGATTCCGACGAGGACGAGAAAGCAGCACGCGCCCGTGGCGAAGTCGACAAAGATGTAGGGCCCGAGGCCGTGATAGAACTGGAGCGCGGCCGGATAAAGCGCGACTCCAGCGAGCAAGCCGAGGCCGCCGAGAAGAAAGCGTTCCATCCGCGCGGGCGCGCGGCTGTTCCACATCCCCAGCGCCATCCCGAGGGCAAACTCCGGCAGGCGGCAGATCGCGAAACCGCCCTGCACCCACATGCCGTTTTGCGGGTAGGCGACGAGCATGAGGTAGCGCACGAAAAAGCCGACGGCGCACGCGCCTAACAAGAAGCGCCACGGGCCAAGTTTGCGCGCCGCCCAGAAGAGGAGGGGAAAAATCAGGTAGAACTGAATCAGCATCGCGAAATACCACCAGGCGGCGTTCAGGTAAAAAAAAGTGCTCTCGATCTCGATAAAGCGGAGCCCGAGCAGGCTGAGAAAAAAGCGGCCGTCGATTTTCTCGAAGCGCGCGGTGAAAGGCGAAACGAGATAAACCAGGTGCGCGACCCAATACATCGGGTAAAGCCGAATGAAACGCGCCCAGTACCATTCGCCCCAGGCGATCGGTCCTTTGTCCGCGCGGCGGCCGGTCGATTGCATGAGCGCCCAGCCGCTCAGGATGATGAAGACGCCGACGGCATGAAAGCCGAGCCCGGAAAGCTCGATCCAGGCCAGCCCGAGGAAAGTCGTCAGGCCGGCCGCGAAGCTGGTCCAATCCGGCGGCGGGAGCGCGCCATGCTCGAAGTAGGTCCGGAAGAAATGAAAGTAAACGACGATGAGAATGGCCAGGCCTTTTGCAATATCGAGCCAGAGAAGCCGTTTCACGCTGGTGGGGTTAACAGTGCGGGCGGGAATTAGAAAGGCCCAATTTTTTCGCCTAACGAATCAGGCTGCGGCCCGCTTTTCCAGGACGACGAGCGCGATCCCGCCGAGGACGGCGGCGGAAGCGAGCAGGAAACGCAGGCTGAGCGGCTCGCCGAGGAGGAGAATGCCGCCGGTCGCGGTGAGGACAGGCACGCTGAGCTGGACGGTGGCGGCGCTGGCGGCCTTCAAGCCGGGGAGCGCGGCATACCAGATGACGTAACCGACGCCGGAAGCGAGCGCGCCGGAGAGAACAGCGTAAAGCACGCCCACGCCATCGGCCTTTGCCGAGGGCAGAAAAGCGAGGGCGAGCGCGGCGGCGAAAGGCACCGCGCGGAGGAAATTTCCCGCGGTGGCGGCGGCCGGATTGCGCGCATTCTTGCCGCGCAGCGAATAAATGCCCCAGGCCACACCCGCGCCCAGCATGAGGATGGAGCCGCCTAACGGCGGCGCGGAAAGGCCGGGCAGGAGGAGCCAGACCAGACCGGCCAGCGCGAGCGCGAGCCCGAAGAGCTGGAGGGCGCGCAGTTGTTCACCGCGGCGCCAGCCCCAGAGAATCATCGTCGCCTGGACCGCGCCGAAAAGAAGAAGCGCGCCGGTGCCGGCGGAGAGCGTGTGGTAGGCAAACGAAAACGCCGCGGCGTAGGCGAAAAGCGCGCCGGCGGAAATCCAACTCCCGGCCCTGACCGTCTCTCCGCGCCGCAGCTGCATGATCAACCAAAGCGCGAGCGCGCCGGAAGCGATCCGGATGAAAGTGAAACTGGCCGCGTCGATGGTGAGGTGTTTGAGCGCGGCGCGGCAAAGGAGCGAGTTGCCGGCGAAGGCCAGCATGGCGAGGCAGGTGAGGAAACAAAGCCGCGTTGGTTTCATGAAACGGGCGCGCTAAAGCCGCTCGATTTTGTAGCCGCGCTTTTGCAGAAGCGCGATCACGCCCCGCTCGCCGGTGAAGTGGCCCGCGCCCGCCACGATCGAAGTGGGTTTGCCGGTTTTCATTTCCGCCTCGATCCGATCGATCCAGCGCAGGTTGCGCCGATCGAGCAGGCGGCGGGCAAAGCCCGGGTTGGTTCGCCGGAGCCGGGCGTTGGCCGCGGTCAACGCTTCCACATCGCCGCGCTGCCAGATGTCGCGCGTTTTATCAAAGAGGACGGCGACGGTTTGCCCACGGGTGAGGGTGTAGCGGAGCAGATTTTCGCCGTCGGGTTCCAGCATCTCCCGCCAAAAAGCGATGTGCTCGTCGGTCGTCTCCAGACCCGCGACTTCCTTGCCGGAGCGCCGCGCCTGCGCGCTGAGATGGGAATCCATGCTGCGCGCATGATCGGCGCCGACCGGTCCCTTTGCCGCGAGAAGATGGAGCGCGACGGCCCAGGGCCGGAAGCGGCGCATCTGTTCGAATGTCAGGCGCGAGCGCCAGGCGTTTTTCCTCAGGAGGCTGAGCGTGGCCGGGGCGATTTCGCTCTCGATCGTCTGGCCGGCGGGATAGCGGGCGGCCTCGCGATATTTGCGCGAGAGGAGGGCGCCTTGCCGGGGGTCGTGTTCGAAGACGAGGCGCCGCGAATTCGTCAGGGCGACCTGGTAAGCAGGCGGCAAGGGGTAATGGCGCGGGGACAGGTTATGCATCGATCCGACCAGGTAAAACGGCACCGGCAGGTTGGTCACCCGCCAGACGAAAGGTTTCCCGGTGGCCGGTGCGGGCGCGACGGTGGCGCAGGAGGTAAAGGCGGCGAGGAGGAGGGCTTGCGCCACTCGGCCGATCCATGCCACTGCATACCGGGCCATGCCTTATCGCTACGGCGGCGGGGCCAGAGCTGTCAACGCGGCGCACCCCTCGCTTGGTCGTTAGGCCGGTGCCACGCGCGGGGACTTTCCTCCCTTTCCAGCTCTGGTTACATTGTTGGCATGAGCTCAGCAGAATCCCTGGCGGCCTTGCCGCCGCCCACGCCGCGTCCCGACGATCATTGGAAATTTCTCCGCGATGTGGCCGTCTTCGAGGTCAAGATGTTGCTCGATAACATCCGCGATTTCGCGCTCATGCCGGTCTCCCTCGTTGCGGCCCTGATCGATCTCCTGGTCAAGGGCGAGCGGCAGGGGTCGCTCTTCTACCAGGTGCTGCGCTGGGGCGCGCACAGCGAGGAAATGATCGACGTTTACAGCGCGCTCCCGCCGCAGGAACGGCCGGCGGTGAATCCAAACCACACGGTCGACGCCGTCATGGCGCGGCTTGAAAAAGTGGTCGTGCGGGAATGTGAAAAAGGCGGCACCGCCAGCAGCATCAAGTCGGCGATGGACCGGGCGATCAACCAGATCCAGCGCGAGACGAGCGGGCCACGCGACCGGGCGAAAGACGCGGTGGCGCGGGCGGCGGATAAGTTCCGGAGCGGTCTCAACACCGCGCCGCCGCCGGACGACGACAAGCGAGAAAACTAATCGAGCAACTCCACGGCGTCGCCGCGACGGATCATGCCCTCGGCCAGGACCGCGCCGTAAACGCCGGCATAGGTGCCGTGCTGCTGGGCGACGGTCTTGAGCACGGCGGGTGTCTTCTCGCCGTTTTCGGGATCGAGGGTGATGATCATGCAGCGGGAATCGCGTTGCAAGATGGCGAGCCTCGCCCTTTCACCAATGCGCAGGGTGCGACCGACCAAGCCATCTTCGGCGAAGCCTTCGCCATTCGTTAGGTCGAGAAAGAGGTTGGCGCGGAAGCGGCGCTTGTCGATCTCGAGGCCGGTCTCGCTGGCGATTTGTTTAATCGACTGCAGGGAGATGAGCGAGACCGGACGGCAATCCGTCAAGGCACGGTCTGATCGCAGAAGGCTGAGCTCGTGTTTTGGATCGGCGCCGTTGCGCAACAGCTCGATGAGCGCGGGATCATCGATCGCGAGCGTGCGTCCATCGGGCGTGGCGACCTCGAGTTTCAGGTCCGCCAGGCTGTCGTAAACCGGCGTTACCCCCGACCCGAGCTTTTCCGCCTCTGCAAGATTCGGAGGCGCGAGCGGTGGCTCGGGCTGCTGAAAACGCGGCCGAAACGAGAGCATCTGCCGTTTATCCCGGGCGGTGAAATAGGGAAACCCCTTCGAGTTGGCCGCGCTGTGGAAAGCGTAAACCCGATCGCCATAGATCCCGGCGAAGCCGACGAAGACCTCCGGCAATTCCTCCCCGCGCATGCTCTTCACCGGGTAACGCCAGAGACTTTCGACGGTGCCGATTTGTTTCATAGTGCCGAGCCGATTATGCGGCGCCGGGGTGGAGGGCGCAACGCCAGAGGATGGAGCCGAGCGAACGCTGCCAACCCGCGCACCACACCGCGATCTTTCTCACCGTCTGGACGACCGAAACCGCGCAGGAAAGCGATGGAACTGTATGCCCAAGATCAAACGGAAAAGAACCGACCGCGCGAACAAGAAGATCGAAGAACTGGCTCCCGACATTTCCGAAATGGACGGGACGACCCTGACCTCGAATCAGGGCGTCGCCGTCAACGACACCAACAACACTCTCAAGGCGGGCGAGCGCGGGCCGTCGTTGCTGGAAGATTTTCTCATGCGTGAAAAAATCACGCACTTCGATCACGAACGCATCCCGGAGCGCGCGGTGCATGCCCGGGGAGTCGCGGCCCACGGATATTTCCAGGCCTACAAGTCACACGCCCACCTGACCAAAGCCGGTTTCCTGAACGACCCTTCGCGCCAGACCCCGGTCTTCCTCCGGTTCTCGACCGTTGCCGGCTCGCGCGGCTCGGCCGACCTGGCGCGCGACGTGCGCGGGTTTGCGATCAAGTTCTACACCGACGAGGGCATCTTCGACATGGTCGGGAACAACATCCCGGTCTTCTTCATCCAGGACGCGATCAAGTTCCCCGACCTGATCCACGCCGTGAAGCCGGAGCCGCATAACGAAATCCCGCAGGCGCAATCGGCGCACGACACCTTTTACGATTTCATTTCGCTCACGCCGGAAAGCTTTCACATGCTGATGTGGGTGATGTCGGACCGCGCCATTCCGCGCAGCCTGCGCATGATGGAAGGCTTTGGCGTTCACACCTTCCGTTTCATCGACGCGCAGGGGAAATCGCGCTTCGTGAAGTTTCATTTCAAACCGAAACTCGGGATGCATTCCGTCCTCTGGGATGAGGCCCTCAAGGTCAACGGCAAAGATCCCGATTTTCATCGCCGCGATCTCTGGGACGCGATCGAGGCGGGCGAGTTTCCGGAATGGGAGTTTGGCGTCCAGGTGGTGGAGGAAAAAGACGAGCACAAATTCGATTTCGATCTGCTCGATCCGACCAAGATCATTCCCGAGGAAGTGGTGCCGGTGACGCCGTTAGGCAGACTCGTCCTCAACCGCAATCCCGATAACTATTTCGCCGAGACCGAGCAGGTCGCGTTTCACCCGGGGCATCTCGTGCCCGGGATCGATTTCAGCAGCGACCCGCTCCTGCAAGGCCGGCTCTTCAGTTACACCGACACCCAGCTCATCCGCCTCGGCGGGCCGAACTTTGCCCAGATCCCGATCAACCGGCCGACCTGCCCGATGCACAACAATCAGCGCGACGGTTTCATGCAGCAGATCGTGAACCGGGGTGAGACGAGCTATTTCCCAAACACGATCAGCGGCGGCTGCCCGATGCAGGCGAAGGAAAACATGGGCGGCTTCGTCACTTACGCCGAGAAAATGCAGGGTGCGAAAGTGCGCGGGAAGACGGACAAATTCTTCGATCACTTCAGCCAGGCGGCGCTCTTCTTTAACAGCCAGGCGCCGCACGAGCAGCAGCACATCATCAACGCTCTCACCTTCGAGCTCGGGATGGTGACGCGGCCGGCGATCGTTGAGCGGATGCTGGGGATGCTGAACAAGGTCGACAAAAATCTCGCGAACGGAATCGCCCAGGGCCTGGGCATGAAAGTCCCGGGCTCGGTCGCCGGGCGAGTGAACCAGGCCGTCGGCGCGGATGCGGGACGTGAAACCGAACCGAAGCCGACAAACAACACCTACGGCAAATCACCCGCCCTGAGCATGGCGAACACGGTCAAGGACACCATCCGCACCCGGAAAATCGCCATCCTCGTGGCGGACGGCGTCGACGACAACGATCTCGCCAATATGAAAGCCGCCCTGACCAATGAAGGCGCGATGGTGAAGATCGTCGGGCCGCGCGGCGGCACGCTAAAGACCGCGGGCGGGAAAGAGATCATGGTGGATAAGAGCCTCATGAACGCAGCCTCGGTCCTCTTCGACGCGACCTACGTGCCCGGCGGCCAGAAAAGCGCCGCGACCCTCGCGGGCGACGACCGGGCGATCCTCTTCGTGAACGAGACTTTTAAACATTGCAAAGCGCTGGCCGCGACCGGCCGTGGCGTGGAAGTGCTGCGCGCGTCCGCGATCGACCTCGAGGCCGCGAAAAAAGATCCGGCCCTGATCGTGGAAGAGAAGAGCGACGCGAAGAAAGTCTCCGGCAGGTTCATCAAGGCGATCGCGCAACACCGAAATTGGGAACGCGAGAAGACCGCCAACATTCCTGCCTAACGAAGGAGCAGAATGTGGTCAGTGCGGCCCGGCCAGGCGCGCGATGACCGGCTGGAGTCCGCTCACGACGCGCGTCATCGAGTCGTAGTCGAGCTTGTCCGGCGTGTCGCTGGCGCGTGGTAATGCGGGATAACGAAACGGCGCGGTATCGGTGACCATGATGCCGGGATAACCATGCTGCCAGAAGGACCATTGATCCGACCAGCCAACGCCGGGAACAGCGGCGGGCAGCGCGCCGCCGGCGGAGGGGATTTGGGCATGGCGCCGAAACTCTCCCAGCGCCTCGCGCAGCAGTGGCGCTGAACCCACATTGGCGACGAAGGCAATGAAGTTGCCGATGCGCGGGTAGAAGAAACCAAGTCCGGGCGCGGGATAACTCTGGGAGCCGGCTTTATTGGAAAAATATCCGATCGTTTCCAGGCTGATCATTGCCTTGATCGGGTCGTTCCGTTCCCGGCAGCGGCGGGCGTAGACGAAGCTGCCCATGTCGGCGGTTTGGAAATAATGCGGCTCTTCATTCACGAAGGCGACGAAGCGGAGCGTGCGAACGTTCTCCGAGCCCGCGAAACGCCGGGCGAGCGCGAGGAGCGCGGCGACGCCGCTGGCGTTGTCGTTTGAGCCCGGCGAACCGAAGACGGAATCATAATGCGCGCCGATGAGGACAATCTCCGGCGATGAGCCGGGCAGCTCGCACTTCGAGGTTGTGGCTGATCTTGCCCTGCACCTCGTAGCTGTCGCGCCGCACTTTCCAGCCGGCGGCGCCGAGCTGGCTCTCGATGTATTGCGATGCCGCCAGGAGCTGCGGGTAGCGCGCCAGGTTCCGCTCGCCAATTTCGCCGCCCAGTTTCTGCACGTGAGCCACCAGCTCCTCGCGCAGAGCTTTCTCTTCCGCCGAAAGAGGTGCGGCCGTTCCGCCGAAACTTTTCCCCGGCATCCGAATCATCGTCAGCCAACCTATCACGCCGAGCAGCGCGAGAACGATCGCGACAGCGCCGAGGATAAAATGAGTCCGAACTCGAACGCGCGCGGGCACCCCATCGGGTTATCGCCCGCGGCGGAAAAGCGCAACCGCAGAATCGACCGCCGCACGGCCGCGACGGAAGAGGCTCCCGCCGCGGCCGCGACTAAATCAGTTCTGCACGTCGTAGACTTCGATCAGGCCGACTCCAGTCGAGCCGGATTGGCCGGCGACGACCGCGGTGTAAGGACCGGGCGGCAGGATGGCCACGATGGCGGATTCCGCGGCGGCCGTCGGCGCGATGTTCAAGTTCTGCAACTCCAGGGCCTGGGCCGCATCGTCCTGCCAGTTGTCGTTGAATCCCACGCTCAGGCCGTTGCCGTCAAAGAGCTCGAGCGTCGGGTTGGGCAGAGGATTGGTGATGCCGGAACCGCTCAGGGAAGGCCCGATCGCGCGCACCACCACTTTGGCCGGCTGCGTGATCGTTCCACCGAGGATGAAGCCGCCGATCATGACGTTTTCCTGTGTTTGGACGGAGCCGCGAGTGCTCAGGTTCGCGAGCCGGGAGCCGAGCGGGGCGTTCAAGTCGTAGATCTCGAGGAGTCCGACGCCGGTTTGGCCATTTTTTCCGCTCACGATCGCGGTGTAGGCCGCCGGGCTGAGCGTTGCGATGATGGCGGGTTCGCGATTGTCGCTGGGTTGCAGCTGCGTGTCGGCAATGTCGGATTCCTGCAAATCTCTCCAGTCATCGTTGAACGCGATCTGGCCGCCGGTGCCGAAGAGTTGCAACGTCGGATCATCAATCACGTCGGTCAGGCCAGAGTCGACCAGGGAAGGGCCGACGCCTCGCACAATGATCTTCTTCGACACGTCGCCGGTAATGATGAAACCGCCGATGACAACGCCGTCGCCGCCTTCAACCCGCACGCGGGTCGAGATATTGACCGGCTGTGAAGTCGGTGTCCCGCTCGGACTCGGAGACGGGCTCGGCGAAGCGCTCGGGGATGGACTTGGCGAAGCGCTCGGTGATGGGCTCGGCGAGGCACTGGGTGAAGGGCTCGCACTCGGGCTTGGCGAGGGTTTGGGTGACGGGCTCGGTGAGGCGCTTGGGCTCGGGCTCGGTGAAGGCTTGGGTGAGGGACTCGGGCTGGGGGAAGGTTTCGGCGACGGGCTCGGGCTCGGCGACGGACTGGAATCGTCCATCGGAGCATTCTGCTGCGCGTAGCTCGCCGGGGCAGCGACGCTGCAGAACACCAGGACGGTCGCTCCGAGGATGCCGAACGCGGTGGCGCGAAGGTGGGAAGCGACTTTGTCGGACAAAATCGGACGGTTAGTTGGGACGGAGTCGTGTTTGCAGGTCGGTTTCATATGTTTCTCCAGTTTGATCTTCTTGTTGTCAGATCACATACCGCGGCAGAACGCAGTTCCGCGAACGTTGAAGGGTTACACGACTGTAACCTTTGCTCGGCGAGCCTCTAGGTTGCCGGCGAAACAGCGGCGACCGCCCTAGAGCGTCTCGGCTGAAATCCGGGCGACTTCCGCGATCGCGCGCTGCAATTCCTTTGCCGGCGCGGTTGACCCGACGGAGTAGACCGCGAGCAAAATCGGAGGCTTCCCGGGCGGACGCAGGATGGCGACGTCGTTCGTCGCGCCGTTGCTGCCGCGCCCGGTTTTGTCGCCGACCTTCCAGTCGTTAGGCACGCCGGCCCGGATCATTTCGCCGCCCGTGGTATTGGCGACGAGCCAACTTTCGAGTTGTTGCCGCGACGAGGCGGACAATGCCTCGCCGACCAAAAGTGAGCGGAGCGTGTCGGTCATCGCGCGCGGCGTGGTGGTGTCGCGTTCGTCCCCGGGGAGGGCGCTGTTGAGATCGGGCTCGATGCGATCGAGCCGGGTTTTCTCGTCGCCTAACGAGCGGACAAAGCGGGTGAGGCCCGCCGGTCCGCCAATGTTTTGGAGGAGCAGGTTGGCTGCGGTGTTGTCGCTGTACTCGATCGCGGCCGCGCAAAGCGCAGCGAGCGACATGCCGCCCTCGGCGAGGTGCTTTTTGGCGATGGGGGCGTATTCGAGCAGGTCGGCTTCTGTGTATGGAACAACCCGGCTGAGCTGTTCTTCTTTGGCATCGACGCGATGAAGGACGGCGGCCGCGGCGAGCGTCTTGAAGGTGCTGCACATCGGGAAACGCTCGTTCGCGCGGTGCTCGATCCGGCGGCCGCTGCCGGTGTCGAGGGCGGCAACGCCGAGCCGTCCGCCGAGACGCGATTCAATCGCCTTGATGCGATTTTCCGGAGTGTCTTTCCCCGTGGAGGAATTCTCTGCGCCACTGGCGTGCAGAACCGGAAGGAGCGCCAGGCCGCAGAGCAACCGAGAAAGGAAACGGGCAAGCATTGATCGGGAGTTCACGCGGGCAGAAAATCGGGGAGCCCGATGAACGATTCTTCCTCGGCTCTTTCCTCCGTCGTTTGCAGAGGGGCGAAGCGATCGGCGCGAAAACCGCGTTCAATGCCGTGCGCGTTGAGCGGCCCGGTGATCTCGCAGAGATAAACCGCGATCTCGCCCTCGTCGCCGGTCAAGCCGACCCCGGGCACGATGTCGCGAATGGTGTAGGTGGAGCCTTCTTTCGGCAGCTCATGGTAGAGCTGCTCGATCCCGAGCGGGAAGTGGCCGTTCACGCAGACAACTTTCTGGTTTGGCAGAAACACGCCTTATTTTATCACAGGTCGCCCGGCTCAACCACCCGGCGGCGGGTTCCGGTTTGGATACGGCGGGATCGGCGGGAGTTCGTAGCTCTTGCTTTTCATTTCGTTCTGGATTTCCAGGATGCCGCGGTCGAGCTGCTGGTCTTCGCCCTTGAACTCTTTCGCCGGATCGTTGTCGACCACGATGTCCGGGTCAACGCCGTGGCCTTCGATCACCCAGTTCTTTCCCTCCATGTCGTAGGGCGCAAACTCCGGCCGGAAGAGCTGCCCGCCATCGAGCAGGGGCAGGGGATTGCGAATTCCGACCACGCCGCCCCAGCTGCGTTTGCCGATTAATTTGCCCAGCTTCATGGCCTTAAAGCGATAAGGGAAAATGTCACCATCCGAGGCCGAGAACTCGTTCATGAGTGTGACCATGGGCCCAAGGAAAGCGTGCGGCGGATCGGTCTGCGGCACGCCATTGCGCGCTACGCCGACCATGACGAGGGCGCGGCGCAGGCGCTCGATCACCAGCGGCGAAACAAAGCCGCCGCCATTCCCGCGCACGTCCACGATCAAGCCTTTTTTGCGGATCTGCGGGAAGAAGCGCTTGGTGAATTCGTTCAAGCCGGGCTGACCCATGTCGGGGATGTGGATGTAGCCGACCTGACCGCCGGTCTTCTTGTTCACGTAGTCGATGTTGTGCTGCACCCAGTCGAGGTAATAGAGCGACGACTCATCCGCCGTCGGGACGACGGTGATGTCGCGCGCGCCGCTCTCGCTCGGGGTGGAGTTCACCCGCAGGATGACTTGTTTGTCGGCGGTGCCGATGAGCGCGTCGTAAATGTTGGCGAGTGATGAGACCGGCGTGCCGTTGACAGCCAGAATGTAATCGCCGGGCTTGAGATTGAGCCCGATCGCAGTAAGCGGCGAACGATTCTCCTTATCCCAGTTCTCGCCCGGCAGGATCTTGTCGATTCGGTAGGCCTTGCTCGCGGGATCGCGGGAAAGCTCCGCGCCCAACAAACCAAGCTTGATCCGCGGCGTCTCCGGACGTTCCCCGCCGGCGACGTAGGCGTGACCGTTATTCAGTTCGCCGATCAATTCGCCGATGAGGTAGGTGAGATCGTTGCGATGGTTCACGAAAGGAAGCAGCGCCGCATACTTGTCGCGCATGACTTTCCAATCGACGCCGTTCATGTTGGGCGCGTAGAAGAAGTCGCGCATCTGGCGCCAGGCTTCGAAGTAGATCTGTTTCCACTCCGCCCGGCGATCGGCCATGACGTCGAGGCCTTTTAATTCCAGCTTGTGATCCTTGGTCTCGAGCTTGTCCTTGGGCAGGTCGATGATCGAATATTCCTTCTCGATCTTCACCAGCATCTTTTTGCCGTCGAAGCTGATTTGGTAGGCGTTCACATCGCCCAGCACGGTCTCCTTCCGGTCCTCCAGGCTGTAGAAGCAGAGGTGCCACTTCAGCTCGCCCGGGCCGGCGTCATCGTCGTCGCCGGTGTTATCGCCGACCGTTCGGCGAAGATAAAAGACGCGGTCATCGACCAGGCGCAGGTTATTGTAATTCCCCGGGACGATCTCGAGGCCAACGATCCGATTCTGAATCCCGTCGGTGTCGACTTTCACCGTGACCGGTTTCTTCGCTTTCTCGTCTTTCTTGTCATCCTTCTTTTCACCCTCTTTTTCCTTGTCCTTCTTGTCCGCCTTGCCGACCTCGTCGCTGCGCGGCCCGAGGGGCGACTCCGTCTCCTTCGAGAGAGTGATCAGATACACTCTCTGCATGTCGACGTAGACATTCTGAAACTCCTGGTCGCCGAAGGTCGGCTTGAAATCGCGGGACGAAGAGAGCATGAGATACTTCCCGTCGTCGCTGAACGAAACCTGCCCGGCGTTATACCATTCGTCCGTCACCGGCACGGTTTGTTTCCCGGCGACGGAGTACAGATAGACACGGGACTGGCCGTTCAGTTCCGGCTGACCCCAGGCGATCCACTGGCTGTCGGGCGACCAGTCGTAAGACTCGATTTCGAACACCTTATTCTGGGCGACTTCGGTCACTGCTTTGCTGGCGACGTCCACATAACGCAGGCGCTGCAATCGATCGCTCCAGAGCAGCTTCTTGCTGTCGGGCGACCACACCGGTTGGTAGTAGTAGGTGTCGGCGCTCTTGGTCAGTTGTTGCGGCTGACCTTTCCCGTCCTGGGCGCGGACATAAAGTTCGTTCTCGCCCGATTCATCCGAGTTATAGGCGATCCATTTGCCGTCGGGCGACCAGATGGCATCGCGCTCATGCGCGGTGGAAGTTTTGGTCAGGGCCCGCGAGGTGCCGTCTTTCATCGGTACCGAGAAAAGATCGCCCCGCGCCACCACGATCGCGCGCTGGCCGTCGGGCGCGAGATTGACCGACTCGATGTGCTTCGAGGCGTCGACAAAGGCGGCCCGGCCGGAGGCGAAATCCTCCTTGATCTCGATCGGCACCGGCGCGGCCTGCCCGCTCGCCAGGTCGTAGCGCCAGATGTAGCCGGCCTGCTCGAAGACGATGGCGTCCTTCCCGATGGTGGGGAACTTGATGTCGAAATCCTTGAAAGTGGTGAGCTGTTTGGTCTCCTTGCTCGTTAGGTCGATGGAAAAGAGATTCATGCGTCCATCGCGATCGGAGATGAAGTAAATGCGGTTATCCGGTCCCCACATCGGACAGATGTCCTGCCCGGGATTGCTGGTCAGGTTCTCGGTCGTCTCGGTCTTGAAATCGTAGATCCAGACGTCGTCCGCCATGCCGCCGCGGTAATGCTTCCAGGTGCGGAATTCGCGAAAAACGCGGTTGAACGCCATCTTCGAATCGTCCGGGGCGAAGGAGACAAACCCGCCGCGCGGCACCGGCAATTGCTTCGGCAGCTCGGCATTCAGGCCGACCACTTCGAGATCGCCGATGAAGGAATTAAATGAGGTGCGCCGGGTTCGGAAAACGACCGCCGGCTCGGTGTTTTTCCAGGCCATGACGATGTTGTTCGGCCCCATCCGGTCCGAGATGTCGTCCCGGCCGAGCGTCGCCGTGGTCGTTAGGCGTTTCGGTTCGCCGCCGTCGCCGGGCATGAGGTAGACCTCGGTGTTGCCGTCGTATTGCGAGGTGAAGGCGAGCTGTTTTCCATCCGGGGAAAAGTGCGGGAAGGAACTGTAGCCGGGGCCACTGGTGAGACGGCGGGCGGTGCCGCCGCCTTTTCCGACGGTGTAGAGCTCACCGCTGTAAGTGAAAACAATCTGGTCCCCGTTGGTGGTTGGGAAACGGAGCAGGCGCGTCGTATCCGGGAGATTTTGTGCGCTGGCAAAGCCGCCTGAGAAAAGGATTGCCGCCAGGGCGGGCAGGAGACCGGAAAATCGAAGATGTATACGCATAAGGATGAGGTTGAATGAGTTGGCAAACTGGGCTCTGACGAAAAGGGACGCAACCGTGATTTTGTCGCGGGTCGCATTCTCAAGGTGGCGGTGACGCGGATGGCGAGTGCAGGGTGAAGTCGCCTTTCCTCGCGCCGGGGACGATCGACCAGCCCGGTTTGAGTTCCAAGGACCAGCCGTCTCCTTCGGCTTTCGGCGTAGCGATATTTTTCGGGAGCGAGAGCGCGATCTGCGAGAAATCGGCATTGAGCAGGGCCCCTCGGTTGGTTACGCTCAGGATGCCCCATTCGTCCACAATCCGGATATTGCGGATAGACCGTGCCTAACGATTCAAGCGGGACGAGGTTGCCGGGATCGAACTGCATCTGCATTTGGCGGAGTGGAATTTTCAGGACGGCGCCCTCGACCAGTCGCGCCCGATAATCGGCCACGAGCGCGCGCCGTGTTTTTTCGCGCGACTCTTCCGCCGCGGCCAGGCTGGCGCCGTCGTACTGGCGTGCCCGCGCCGCGGCGGCGTCGCTGATCTCGGCCGGAAGTTCGATCTTCAAGCGCTGGCGGAGAAGCGCCGCGAGATCAGCCGCCGGATGGAGATGCTCGCGCCACGGAGCGCCAGTGGCGTCGAGTAGAAGTCCGTAGGCCGGGCCGTTCGCGTAGGCAAAAGAGCGGACAAAGCTCGGCTTCTTTGGCGCATCGCGCAGTTCGTTTTCGATCACAAACTTCGCGGGATCAGACGCGCCGGAAAGCTTCACCCCGGTGTATTCAGCAAGGCCTTCGTGGATTTCCATCGAGTTCTCCAGCGCGGCACTGCCGGGAAACAGAGCGCGCCGTCGCTCGCGGAAGAGCGCGGCATCCCTGATCGCTTCCGCCTGTTTCGCACCTTTCGCGGCGAGCGCCGCCGCCAGCGCGCGCCACTCCAGTTGCAGCCAGTAGCGAGCGTCCGGGGTATCGAGATGGTTGTTCGCAGCCGTCGACGCGGGCAGGCCCAGCTTTTCCTGCACGCCATGCCAAAGCTCATGCACGATGAGAGTGCCGCGGACTTCCTTGTTTTCCGGGAGCGGCAGCAGGATCATCGACCAGCGGCCGCCCGCCCAATCGAGGCTCGTGTGCGCGAGGTTTACATCGGTGGAAATTTCGCCGCGCAAAACCTGGCCCACCCGCCGCAGACGTCCCTCGGTGTCGGGCTGGTTGGCGTAGGCGATCCGCGTTTCCGGATCGACCAGGAGGAGGCCTCCGCCTAACGAGACGCCCCAGAGCTTCCCGCCGTCTGCCCGGGTGAGCGCATCGGCTTCCTGGAAATATTCCAACGCCTGCCGCGCCGTGATCGATTTGGCCGCGGCCTGCGGGCTGCCTGTCGGGAGCAAAAAAAGGAAGCCGGCCAAGCCGAGGCGGCAAAGAAATTTGGTCATGACGTTCTCTCCAAAGACGCCGCCAGGCGGTGCTTTTGTCTATGGCGGTGCTGGATTCCTTCCATTGTCAGGCCGTCGTTACGTTGACAAAAAATTTTCCGGATGATAATTTCGCGCCAATTCGTGCGAGGAGAATTTGTTAGGCTGCACGAAGGAACCTCTGCAAACGACACTTGAAACCCAGGTTCTAGTCCTCAACCGCCTCTGGCAGGCGGTGAATGTCTGCTCGGCGCGTCGTGCCTTCACCCTCCTTTACCAGGGGCACGCCCAGGTTGTCTCGGCCGATCAGCAGAACAATTTCGCGACCCACGATTTCGCCAGCTGGCGGGATTTTTCGATCAGCGCGCCGGAAGCCGAGCATGAAATGGTCACCACCATTTCCTGGAAGATCCGGGTCCCGCGCGTCATCGTCCTCCTCCTTTTCGATCGCCTGCCAAAAAAGGAAGTGAAATTTACCCGGCACAATGTCTTCGAGCGCGACGGCAACACCTGCCAGTACTGCGGGAAAATATTCGAACGCCAGGAACTGAACCTCGATCACGTCCTGCCGCGCGACAAAGGCGGCCTAACGACGTGGGAAAACGTCGTCTGCTCCTGCATCCCCTGCAATACCCGCAAGGGCAACCGGCTCCCGCACCAGGTGCACATGGCGCTCATCCGCAAACCGAAGCGCCCGAAATGGCGGCCGTTTGTGCACGTCACCTTCAACAGCCAGCAGCACGAAAGCTGGCGGCATTTCGTCGATCTCGCCTACTGGAACGTCGAGCTGAGCGATTAGCGGCCGAGCGCGGTGGCCATCAAGTCGCGGCTCGTGCCTCCCAATTTGTCATCCCGAGCCCGCGCAGACGGCGAGGGACCTCCCAACCGCAGCCCACGCTTTCTCGTGACCAGTTGACGTCGATTGCAACTGCGAGGTCCTTCGCCGCGCTTTGCCGGCTCAGGATGACAAGAAAGAAGCGCTCCGGCGTTAACGACCGAGCGCGTTCAGGATCGGCTGTGGGTAAACGCCGAGAATAAAAATCGCGGCAATCAGCAGCGTCATCGTGAGGCGGGAAAGCGCGCTGACCGGGATCGGCCCGGCCTCGGCCACCGGTTCGAGCCAGTACATCGCGCGCACCACTTTCAGATAGTAATAAAATCCGCAACCGACCGTGATGACGCCGATCACGACGAGCAGCATCTGCTGTTGCCGGATGGCGGCGTCGAAGATGAAAAATTTTCCGAGGAAGCCGGCAGTGAACGGCACCCCCGCGAGCGAGATCATCCCGACCAGCATCGCGAAGGCGAGGAACGGCGAGCGCCTGGCGAGGCCGGCGTAATCTTCGATTTGATCGGTGCTCTGGTTCCCGACCACGATCAGGACCGAAAAACAAAGCAGCGTCATGAGCAGGTAACCGACGAGGTAATACGCCACCGCCGCGCCGGAAAACGTGGCGACGCCGATGAGCAGATAGCCCGCGTGGGCGATGCTCGAATAGGCGAGCAGGCGCTTCAGGTTCGACTGCGGGAGCGCGGCGAAATTTCCGTAGATCAGCGTAAGGATCGCGACGACGACGAGCAGCCGGCCCATCTGCGGCAGCATCGAGAATGGCGCGAGCACGCGGAGCAGGACGACAAAACCCGCCGCCTTTGAGCCGACCGAAAGGAAAGCCGTCACCGGCGTCGGCGCGCCCTGGTACACATCGGGCACCCAAATCTGAAACGGCACCGCGCCAATCTTGAACCCGAGCGCGACGAGCACGAGCGAGATGCCGAAGAGGAGCGGGATGGTATCGACCTCCTGCCGGGCGAGCACCTCGCCGATGCGCGCCAGGTTCGTCTCGCCCGTGACCCCGAAAATCCAGGTGATTCCGTAAACCAAAAACCCGGTCGAGAGCGCGCTCAGGATGAGATATTTCACGCCGGCCTCGAGCGTCGCGGAATTGCGCCGGGTAAAACTCACGAGCACGTAAAACGACATCGTCACCAGCTCGAGCGAGACGAAGATCATGACGAAGTCGACGGCCGACGCCATCCACATCAACCCCGCGCAGGCGAAAATCGGAAGCGTATAAAATTCTCCTAGGCCCGGCGTGCGGATTTGCGCCCGGCACGCCCATCCGAATGGCGGGCGCGTAATCGATCGCCATCACGAGGACGAGAATGGTGGTGACGAGCGCGAAGCGCTTAAAGAAAATGGCCAGCGGATCGGCGGTGTAAAAACTCCAGAAACCGGCCGAGGCCGCGGCCGGCGGAGGAGCGAGAAAGAAAGTGGCGACGAGGACAACGACGAGGCCGCCGATCGCCGCGTAGGCGACGCCGCGTCGGTCCGTTTTCCCGGCAAACGATTCCACCAGGAGAAGGATCAATCCCCAGACCAGGACGGCGATTTCAAGTGCGGGCGCGGGTATCATCGGTTAGCCGCGACAGGCGCGGAAAAGGTCGGCTCGGAGGAGGCGCAGGAAGGTGTTGGGGAAAAAGCCGACGATCATGGTGGCGGCGATCAGGAGCACGATGGGCAAGCGGAGCGTGCGGGCGAGATCCGGGAAGGCGCCCAGGCGCTCGTTAGGCGCGCCCATGAAGATGGCGCGGTAGGCGCGCAGCATGTAGACCGCGGAGATGACCACGCCCCAGAGCGCGAGCACGGTCGCGACCTGAAAAATGTGGAAGCCCTGCCATTCCGCGCCGACGCGAAAGGCGCCGAAAAAGACCATCACTTCGGCGGCGAAATTGGCGAAGCCCGGCAGACCAATCGAGGCGAAGGTCGCAACTCCAAAAGCAAATCCGGCAAACGGCATCACTTTCCCGAGACCTCCGAGATCGGCGAAGACGAGCGTGCCGGTACGCTGGCGAATCTCTCCGGCGAGGGCGAAGAGGAGCGCGATCGAAATGCCATGGGCGAACATCAGCACAGCCGCGCCGTTCAGTCCGATGATGTTAGCGCTCGCAATTCCGAGGAAGATGTAGCCCATGTGCATCACGCTGGAGTAGCCGAGCATCCAATCGAGCCGCTTCTGCGCGATCGTGACCAGACCGACGTAGATGATGTTGCCTGACAACAGTACGATGAGCAGCGTCTGCCAGTGTTGCGCGCCTTCCGGCAGGAGCGGGAGGGCGATGCGGAGCAGACCGTAGAGCCCGAACTTTTTCAAAACCCCGGCGTGCAACATCGCCGCCGGCGCCGGGGCAGAGGCGTAAGCTTCCGGTGCCCAGGTGTGGAACGGGAAGAGCGAAATCAAAACGCCGAAACCGATCAGGAGAAGGAAGAAAATCTGGTTTTGCGCGCGGGGAAGAATGCCGCCGTTCGCCGCCACTTCCTGGAGCACGCGCAGGTCAAAGCTCCGCAATTCCGCCGGCACGCTCCGGTAAAGCAGGATCAACCCGAGGAGCAGAACAAAGCTGCCCAGCCCGAGATAGATCGTGATCTTCCACGCCGCGGCGGAGCGATTGCCCGAGCCCCAGATGCCGATAAGCAGAAAAGTCGGGATCAGTGCCAGCTCGTGGAAGGCGTAGAAGAAAAATAAATCGAGCGAGGCAAAGGCGCCGATCGCGCCGCCCGCGATGAAGAGCAGGCAGGCATAGAAAAGACGTTCCCATTTCTCGACCGGCGGGGTGAACCAGACCGCGCAGAGCAGAACGAGCGCGGCCAGGAAAAGCATGATCAGGCTGAGCCCGTCCGCGCCTAACAAGAACTGCAGCCGCCACGTTTCACTGATCGGAAACGAGCTGACGAGCTGAAATCCGCCCCGCGCCACGTCGTAGAGGAAGAATGAAACCAGGCTGGCGGCGAGCGTGGCTGCAGAGCCGAGCAAGGCGGTCAGGCGCGCCGGCGTGCCGACCAGGATGAGAAGCGCCGTGAGCAATGGCGCGATGACGATGAAGAGCAGCATCAGTGGAAAACGGTGAAGTAAATGAGGCCAATGATGCCGAGGCCGAAGATGAAACCGTAAGCCTGGAGGTTGCCGACCTGGAGAAGCCGGAGCAGGAAGCCGCTGCCCCAGGTGCCGCCGCTCAGTCCGCGGACGATCGCGCCATCGAGGACCCAGCGATCAAGGAAAGCGGAGACGGATGCGAGCATGCCCTGGGTCGCCTTGATCAGCCCGGTGTACAGTTCGTCGATGTAAAATCGGTTCCGGAAAAGCGCGATGTCGATCGGATCGGTCGTGCGTTTGCGATAAAGCAGCGCCGCGCTGAGCACGCCGACGAGGAGGCAACCGAAGGCGATCGCCGGAATGATCAGAAGATGTTTTTCCTCATGCGGCAAAGTGAGGAAGCGGTTGGCGAAAAAGCCGAAGCCGCCCAGGGCCGACGGGACGGCGAGGATCATGAGGGGGATGGTCATGACCGCCGGTGATTCCGCGCCGTGCGCGGCCGACTCGCTCCGGGGCGAGCCAAAAAACGCCACCACCACCAGTCGTGTCATGTAGAAGGCGGTCAGGAGTGCGGTGAAAGCGGCGAGCGCGAAAATTGGCAGACTGCGTTCGTAGGCGAGCGCAAGGATGGCGTCTTTGCTGAAGAAGCCGCTAAACCCGGGGAAGCCGATGAGCGCGAGCGTGCCGACCGCGAAGGTGAGAAATGTAATTGGCAGACGTTTGGCCAGACCGCCCATCCGCCAAATATCCTGCTCGTGATGGAGCATGTAGATAATCGAGCCGGAGCCGAGGAAGAGGAGCGCCTTGAAAGCCGCGTGAGTGAAAAGATGGAACATCGCCGCCTGTCCCGAAGCGAGCCCGACCGCCATCACCATATAGCCGAGTTGCGAGAGAGTGGAGTAGGCGAGGATGCGCTTGATGTCGTTTTGCTGCGTCGCCATGAGGGCGGCAAGGACGGCGGTGATCGTGCCGATCCAGGCGATGACCTGGAGTGCGCCTAACGACGCCTCGATCAGGAACGCGACCCGGACGAGCATGTAAACGCCCGCCGCCACCATGGTCGCGGCATGGATGAGCGCGGAAACTGGGGTCGGACCTTCCATCGCGTCGGGCAACCAAACGTGAAGCGGAAATTGCGCCGACTTTCCGACCGCGCCGCAAAAAACGAGCAACGCTGCCACAGTCAGATACGCGGGATGCCCGGCGAATTCCGACATGCCCGCGGCGATATCGGTGAAGACGACCGAACCAGTGGCGGTCCAGACCATGAGGATGCCGAGCATGAAACCGAAGTCGCCGAGTCGGTTGGTGATGAACGCTTTCTTCGCCGCTTCCGCCGCGCTCGGACGTTCGAACCAGTGCCCGATGAGCAGGTAGGAGCTGACCCCGACCAGCTCCCAGAAAATGAACATCATCACGAAATTGTCTGCGAGTACGATGCCGAGCATCGAAAACATGAAGAGGGAAAGCCCGGCGAAGTAGCGCGACTTGCCCTCGTCCGCCCCCATGTAGCCTAACGAGTAGATATGGATGAGCGCGCCGACGCCTGTGACCATGAAAAGCATGGAGCGGCTGAGCGCATCGAGGGTCAGCCCGAGCGGAATGGAGAAGGTTGGTCCGAGATTAATCCAGGAGAGAGAAGGCGCGCCGGATGTTTGCTGGAAGAAGATGATGGCCGCGCAAAGAAAACTGCCGAGCACCGCTCCGACCGAGATGAAGGCGCTTAACGTCCGCAGCGTGCGCGTCGCGCTCATGATGACGAACGCGGAAAGCAGCGGCAGAAGAAGTGCGATCCAGGGCAGCATCAGAATTTCAGGCTGTTGATATCCTCGACATGGGTCGTCCGCCGGGCGCGGTAGAGCGCGACGATGATCGCCAGACCGACCGCGACCTCGGCCGCGGCCACGGTGATGATGAAGAAAACAAAGACCTGTCCGTGATAGTTAGGCAGGCCGGCCGCGTCGACCCGGAACCGGGAAAAAGCGACGAGCGAAAGATTGGCTGCGTTCAACATCAGCTCGAGCGACATGAAAATGATGATGATGTTGCGGCGCAGCAACACGCCGGCAAAACCGAGCGTGAAAAGCAGCCCGCTCACGAAAAGATAATGACCGAGCGTGACCATCCTCAACGTAGCTCCCGTTTGCTCAGCACGATCACGCCGATGGTCGCGACCAGGATGAGCGTGCCGATGATCTGGAACGGCAGATTGTAACCGCCGAAGAGCAGCAGGCCGACACTCTGCACGTCGTCATGCGGCGCGACTGGCAGCGCCGGAAAAGGCAGCTTCGCCTGCCGCAGATGTCCGATGACGAGATAAAGCTGCCCGAAGAAAATAACCGCGACCGCGACGCCGCCGGCGAAGGCGACAAAGTTGGTCTTGCGCCGCTCTTCCGCCCGCAGGTCGAGCAGCATGATGATGAACAGGAACAGCACCATGACCGCACCGGCGTAGACCAGGACCTGGATGATCCCGATGAAAAAGGCGTCGAGCGACATGAAGAGCGCGGCCAAGCCGAGAAAGGAAACGACCAGGCTGAGCGCGCTCGCGACCGGGTTGCGATTGATGATAACCGCGGCCCCGAAGATGAGCATGAGCGCGGAAGAGATCCAGAAGAAGGTCGGAGACATGGTTCGTTAGGGAAGCGCTACTTCTTCTCGTTCCATTTCAAGACCAGACCGTGCATGACGCCGCCGATCTCGATCAGCTTCTCTTTGTTATGCACCATGTCTTCCCGGGTGTAGCCGGTGATGGCGTAGTCTTTGCGCAGGAAAATCGCCTGCTCCGGGCAGACCTCCTCACACATCCCGCAATAGATGCAGCGGATCATGTCGATATCGAATTCCTCGGGATATTTCTCGACCTTGGCGAAGCGGTTGCCTAACGGAATCTCGCCCGGCACGATCTTGATCGCGCGCGGCGGGCAGATGAATTCGCAGAGCTGGCAGGCGACGCAGCGGACGCGGTCCTTCTCGTCCTTCACCAGCGCCGGCGCGCCGCGGTAGTGGTCCGGCATCTGGTCGTCCCATTTCTGCTCGGGATACTGCATCGTCACCCTGGTCCGACCAAGGAGCATGTTCTTGAGATGGCGAAAGGTGATCGCCATGCCGCCGATGATCGAAGGCAGGTAAACCTTCTCCGACCAGGTCAGCTTTGGACGTTTGACGACGACAGGCATGGAAAATCTAGACAGGATTTACAGGATTTTCGGGATTGAAGAAGGGGAGGCGAGAGGAACTCTCCGCTCTCCCAAATCCTAACAATCCTGTGAATCCTGTCTCACTCATTTCGGCAGGTAGGCGATGATGATCGCGGCGATGAAAATATTGACCAAGGCGATCTCGAAAAAGAAGACCCAGCCGAGCCGCATCAGCTGATCGTAGCGGAATCGCGGCAGGGTCCAGCGGACCCAGATGAAAACGAGGAGCAGGACCGAGACCTTGCCGAAGAAGGCAAAGATATTGAAGAGCCCGCCGAGGACGCCGCGCCATCCGCCTAACGAGCCGTCGATGAGCAGCCACTGAAAGCCATTGGCCTGGTCCCACCACGGCACCGGCAAGTGCCAGCCGCCGAGGAAAAGAGTCACGATAATGGCCGAGCCGGTGATCATGGCGGCGTATTCGCCGAGGAAGAAGAGGGCAAATTTCATCGAGCCGTATTCGGTGTGATAACCGCCGACCAGTTCGGTTTCGGCTTCCGGCAGATCGAAAGGGAGCCGGTTCGTCTCCGCGAAAATCGCGATCGTGAAAACGACAAACGAAATGAACATCGGAATGGCGAGCAGCCATTTCCAGGGATCCGTCCAGTGGCCAATAAAGGGCGCGATCATCCAGCCGTGCTCGATCTGGTACTGGACGATGCTGGTTAGGCGCAGCTGGCCGACAAGGAGAAAAATCGGGATAACGGCCAGGCCTAACGAGAGCTCGTAGGAGATCATCTGCGAGGTGGAACGGACCCCGCCGAGGAAAGGATATTTCGAGTTCGAGGACCAGCCGGCGATGACGATGCCGTAAACGCCTAACGACGCGATGGCGAAGACATAAAGGACGCCGACATTGATATCCGCGATCACCATCGGGACGCCGAAAAGCGTGCTGCCGAAGGGCACGACCGCGATCGTCATGATCGCCGGGACCATCGCGAGGCAGGGGGCGAGCCAGTAGTAGAACTTGTTCACGTGCGCCGGGGTGAAATCCTCTTTCAGGATAAACTTCATCGCGTCCGCGATCGGCTGGAAAAGACCGGCGGGTCCGACGCGGTTCGGGCCGAGCCGATCCTGGATGAGCGCGCTGACCCGGCGCTCCGCATAAACGGTGTAAGAGACCATCGGGAGGATGATCAGAAAAACGATCCCGAGGATCTTGAGCAGCGAGGTGAGAACGAGGAAGGCGGTCGGATTCATACGCGCCGCTATTGCGGATGCTTCTCCCGTTCGCGTTCGCGCACCTTTTCCTCGGAGGGCTCGCCCGGCGGATTGGGCGATCTGTCCGTCTTCATCACCTGCACGCCGAGATCGCTGATCCGGCTCAGGGTCTGGCCGGCCAGTTGCGGAACCGATTCGCTCATCTGCCGGAAGATGTCCTCGATCGTGTAGATGCCGTTGCCACCGTCCAGCGCCTGGATGAGGTCGCGCAAAACTTCCCAGTCATCGCGCGACTGGCCCGGGCCGCGGATCGCGCGATTGAGCCGTTGCAGGCGGCCTTTGCCGTTGATCATCGAGCCGCGCTTTTCGGCGAAGCCGAAGGAGGGGAGGACGGCGCTGGCGAAACCGGTGGCTTCGTTCGAGAGGATGTCCATGACGACGTAGACCGGCAGCCGTTGCAAAAATTCTGTCGAGATTCCGCAGCGCACCGGATTTTCGCCTAACGAAATGAGGGCTTTGATTTGGCCGGACCAGATCGCTTCCTTGATCTGGTTCAAAGTGTTGCCGGAGGGCGATGCCACGCCGAGGAGCCGGGCGCCGTTGGTGTTGGGATTGCGATCTTCGCTCAGCAGAATGTCATCACCCGGGCCGGTTCGCGGCACGATATCGATGAGCGTCGTGCCCAACAATTTCGCGAGACGTTTGGTGAGCCAGAGCTCTTCGTTCGTCATCCGGCCCGAGGCGAGGATGGCGGTTTGCCAGCCGATGAACGGCTTCAACTGCTCGGCTGCCCGATCGATCGCGTGCTTCCAGGTCACGGGCTGGAGCTTTTTCTCTTCACGAACCAGCGGCTCGAGCAAGCGGCGCTCGCTTTGCAGGTAATCAAAATTGAGCCGGCCGTAATCGCACATCCAGCAGGAGTTGACCGCGTCGTTCTCGCGCGGGGTCTGGCGATGAATGACGCCTTCGCGCGTGCCGATGAGCGTGTTGCAACCGGTGGCACAGCTCGTGCAAAAGCTTTTCGTTTCCTTCAGGAACCAGACCCGCATTTTGAAGCGGAAATCCGAGGAAGTGAGCGCGCCGACGGGACAAATGTCGACGGTGTTGAGCGAATAATTATTCTCCAGCCGCTTGCCCGGATGCGCAGTGAGAACAGTGTGACTGCCGCGATCGATAAACCCAAGGACGTCGTCTTTCGCGATCTCTTTCGAGAAACGAATGCAGCGCGAGCAGAGAATGCAGCGCTCGTCATCGAGCGTGACGCGCGGTCCGAGCTCGACGTTTTTCGGCTTCTTCACTTTGTTCTCGAGGAAGCGCGAATCCTGCCGGCCGTACTCGACGCTGAATTCCTGAAGACGGCATTCGCCGGCCTGGTCGCAGATCGGGCAATCGAGCGGGTGATTGATGAGGAGAAATTCCATCACCCCGCGGCGGCATTCTTCGACCAGGGGCGAATTCGTGCGCACGCCGAGCCCTTCCGAGACATCGCTCGCGCAACAGATCTGCGGCCGCGGCATCCAGTTAATTTCGGGATTGCCGTCGTCATCCAGCACCGGCTTGCGGTCCGGGCCCATCTTCGGCATGCCCATTTCGATCAGGCACATCCGGCAGTTGCCGGGCGAGGAAAGTTTTTTGTGATAGCAATAGCGCGGGACGTAGCTCCCGGCCTGCTCGCAGGCTTCGATCAGGCGGGTGCCCTTTCGGGAACTGATGCCAGACGCCGTTGACCTGGACGTTGACCATTGAAATGGGATCAGGCATGTCTAAAGAAAGCAGGAAAGCAGGAAGTTTTCAGAATTGAAGATCGGGCGGTCGAAAGGTGCGTTCGCGTTGAACTCGCTTCACCGTCAAGGGCATGGACGAGAAGTTTAGAATCAAGCCGTCGGAGCAGCTCGCGGCCTTTAGATAGCTTCGCACAATCGCGAAATGGACATTCTCCAGATGTTCGATCGCCTTGAGTTCAACAATAATTTTTTCCTCGACCAAAAAATCGAGCCGGTGTTCGCCGATCTGGTGATCACGATAAAAAAGTGGGATAGGTTTTTGCCTAACGAACGCAATTCCGCGGATGGCAAACTCAACTGCCAACGCCTGTTCGTAGATGGACTCGAGAAAGCCTGGTCCAAGCTCGCTATGCACTGCGATCGCGGCCGCAATTACCTCTTGGGTAATACCCTCATTCCTTAGTTCCCTTCCTGCTTTCCTGCTTTCCTCAGACATATCAGATGGTTCCGGCGGAGCCGGCTTTTTCCCAGCCCGGATCGCGGGCGAGGGGGACAGTCGGAATGGTGGGCTCGCTGATTAATTCCTCGGGCGTGTATTCCGGCGGCAGCGGCGGCGGCACGGGTTTTTGTGCGCGCTCGGCGAACTCGTCAGGGAATTTTTCCAGGAAGCTCTGGGTCGGCCAGGCGCAGGCTTCGCCGAAGGCGCAGATGGTGCGGCCCGCAATGTTGTCGGCGACGTTCTTGAGCGTGGCGGGATCCTGCGTGACGCCGCCGCCTTCGAGCATGCGCTGGGTGATTTTCTTCATCCAGAGCGAACCCTCGCGGCAGGGCGTGCACTGGCCGCAGCTCTCGTGCGCGTAAAATTCGTTGATGTTATTGAGCGTCCAGACCATGTCGCGCGAATCGTCCAGGACGATGACGCCACCGGAACCGGCCATCGAACCGGCGGCGGCGAGGGAATCGAAATCCATCGGGATTTCGTCGAGCGAAACTTCGCGGTCCTTGAGCTTGAAGGTGTCGCCGGCGCGCAACACTTTGGCCGAGCTGCCACCGGGAATAACGGCTTTGATCTTGCGGCCGGGCTTCGGTCCGCCAGCCATTTCGTTGATCACCTGGCCCATGGTGAGGGCGCCGACTTCGATTTCGAAGTAACCCGGCCTAACGACATCGCCGCTGACGCAAACAATGCGGGTGCCGGTATTGTTCGGCCGGCCGATCCGGGCGTATTCTCCGCCGCCCATCGCGATGATGTGCTTCACGTGGCAGAGGGTCTCGACGTTGTTCACGATCGTCGGGCACATGTAGAGGCCGAGGACGGCGGGAAAATAAGGCGGCTTGATTCGCGGATAGGCGCGCTTGCCTTCGAGCGATTCGATCAGCCCAGTTTCTTCGCCGCAGATGTAGGCGCCGGCACCGCGATGGATGTAGATCTCGACGTCGAATCCGGTGCCGAGCATGTTGCGCCCGAGGAGATTTTTCGCCCGCGCTTCCTCTATTGCGCGCTCAAGAATTTTTGCGCCCTCGGGGAATTCGCCCCGGATGTAGATGTAGGCGGTGTGCACGTTGAGTGCGAAACAGCTGATCAACATCCCCTCGATCAGCTGATGCGGATCCTGGTGAATGATGTAGCGATCCTTGAACGTGCCGGGCTCGGATTCGTCGGCGTTGCAGATGAGGTAAATGGGCTTTTGCTCGTCCGGCTTGATGAAACTCCACTTCACGCCACAGGGAAAACCGGCGCCGCCGCGCCCGCGCAGGCCGGAGCTTTTCACTTCGTTCACGATCTCGCTCCGGCTCATCTTGACCGCCGTCTTGAGATCCTCGTAACCGCCGTTCTGCAGGTAACAATCGATGTCGACGGTGTAGTCTTCACGTCCGATATTTTTAAAAATAAGACGGCGCTCGAGGGGGTGCGGGGCAGGGTGACGAGCGATTTGTGCCGAGGCCGCCAGGATCTCAGGCGCCGACTCGGGGACGACATTTTCGTGCAGATCGTCATCGACCATGCAGACCGGAGCGGTCCCGCAGCTGGCGAGGCATTCCACGAACTCGATGCTGTATTCGCCGTCGGGACTGACCGAAACCGGATTGTGCATCCCGGCCGCCTGATGATCGCGATCGATTTTCGTTAGGCTGGCCAGGTTCTCCATCAACGGATAAGCGCCAGCCATGGCACAACTCAGTGTGCGGCAGACCCGAATGTGTTTCCGTCCCGCCGGCGCCTGCCGGAACATTGGGTAGAAGGTGACGAGCTCGAGAATGTTAATCGGCTCGAGCCCGAGCTTTGCCGCGATCCAGCTGATGGCCTCGTCGCTGATGTAGCCGAAATGTTCCTGCCAAAGATGCAGGAGCGGGAGCGAGGCGCTCCGTTTACGATCGGACGGATAATGCCCGATTGCTTCTTCCATCTGGCGTTCCAGTTCGGCCGGAACGCTGGTCGTCATCGTCGCCTCCACAGATGACGGCTAGTCGTGAAGGTTGCTCTCTTTGGAAGAGACCTTGTCGTTGAAGAAGACGATGGTGACCGACTCGCCGCCCTGCTCGTAAACGTAAGTCACCTTTTTTGTGACCAGCAGGTTGGTGCTGTCGACCGAGGTCGGAGGACCCAGGATCGACTCCACCTGTTTCCGCGTCATCCCGTCGGAAACTTCGTCCACATTCGCTCTCGTCAGGCGTTTCCCGCGGCAGCCGGTGAAGACGAGGGCGACCGCCATGAGCAGGCTGAGCCAGCGCCAGGATTTCGCATGCATCTTCATCTCTCTAAAATCGCGGCTGGCTTAGGGCTCGCGTCCCAGGTTGGTGTCCTTGCTGTCCACTTCGTCGTTCTTAAAAGTGATCATGGCGAACTTCGCGCCGTCTTCGTAGCGGTAGGTCGTCTTTTTGAAGATCACCATGTCCTTCGTCTCCGCGCTGGTCGGGCTACCGAGGATGGTTTCGACCTGTGACTTCGACATCCCGAGGCTGATCTGGTCGTAGTTTGCGCTGGTCAATTTGGAGCCGGAAAGCGCGCTCCGATTACATGCGCCTAACGACAGGAGGGCAAGGGCGGCGAAGAGGATTCCGAGGAGCTGAGTTTTGTTTTTCATAAGGCTTTTCATCTGTCGCATTCTCCCATGACGAAGTCCAGACTGCCAAGGATGGCGACGACGTCGCTCATCATGCTGCCGGGGAGGAGTTCGGGCAAGATGCTCAGGTTCACGAATGAAGGGGCGCGAATCTTCAGCCGGTGCGGCACGCCGCCGCCCTTGCTGTTGATGTAAAAGCCGAGCTCGCCCTTCGGATTCTCGGCCGCGAAATAGACTTCGCCCGGGGGCGCATCGAGACCCTCGGTCACGACGATGAAATGGTGGATCAGCTCCTCCATTTTCGTCATCACGCGCGCCTTGGGCGGGAGCATGTTTTTCCAGTCGACGACGTTGATCGGTCCGCCCGGGAGTTTGTCGATCACCTGCCGGAGAATGCGCACGCTTTGCCGCATTTCCTCGATCCGCACGAGGTAACGATCATAACAATCGCCCGCGCTCCCGACCGCGACTTCGAAATCATATTTCTCGTAATCGAGGTAGGGGTGGGCGCGCCGCAGGTCGTGCTCGACCCCGCTGCCGCGGAGATTTGGACCGGAAATGGCGTAGGCGATGGCGCGATCCTTTGTGATCACCCCGACATCGCGGGTGCGATCGACGAAGATGCGATTGCGGGTGAGGAGATTGTCGATTTCGTCCAGTTGCGGGATGAAGCCGTCGAGGAAAGTCTCGAGCTGCGGGATGAACGTCTCCGGCAAATCCCGAATCTGACCGCCGACCCGGGTGTAGGAAGTGGTGAAGCGCGCGCCGGTGAGGAGCTCGAATAAGTTATAGAGCTTTTCGCGTTCGGTGAAGGTGTAGAGGAAGACCGTCATCGCCCCGAGATCGAGCGCCATCGCGCCGAGGCCCAGCAAATGGGCGGAGATCCGCGCCGTTTCGCAGCAGATGACGCGGATCGCTTTTCCGCGGGGCGGAAGTTCCCAACCCATCAGCTTTTCGACTGCGAGCGCGTAGGCGACGTTGTTCGCCAGCGGGGCGAGATAATCGAGCCGGTCCGTGTAGGGCACGAACTGGTTGTATTGCATGTTCTCCGCGATCTTTTCATCGCCACGATGGAGGTAGCCGACGTCGGGTGTCGCCTTCGTCACCAGTTCGCCGTCGAGTTCCAGGACAAGCCGCAGAACGCCATGGGTCGCGGGATGCGACGGGCCCATGTTCAGCACCATCTTTTCGCCGAAATCATCGCCGCCTGCCGCGGCGGCATCGGCCTGCATACTGCGGGCGAGGGGATCGGGTGCTTCGATTTCGCGGGTGGTATTGGACATGAGCGGCGGTTAATGCTCGCAACGCCGTATCATCGCGCAAGTGAGAATGTCAGCCGGCGCGCTGCCGATTGGAGATTGAATCTGAACGCAGGTCGCGCATGATCGGGAGCAGGATGAGAAAAATCGCACTTCTTTTCGCGGGTCAGGGCGCGCAGACCGTCGGCATGGGCCAGGACCTGGCGAAGGAATTCACCGAGGCGGCGGATTTGTTCCAACGCGCGGACGATGTGCTCGGTCGCAAGTTGAGCGAGATCGCTTGGCACGGGCCGATCGAGGAATTGACCCGGACTTCGAACTGTCAGCCGGCGCTCTATGTGCACGGGCTGGCCTGCCTGAGCGTGTTGCGCGAGATCGCGGGCGAGTTGCCGATCACGGCCGCGGCCGGGTTGTCGCTTGGGGAATGGACTGCGCACGCTGCCGCAGGAACGTTTTCCTTTGAAGAGGGCCTGCGCCTGGTCGAACAGCGCGGGCGCTTCATGGAAGCGGCCTGCGAGGCAACCTCCGGGGCGATGGCGGCGATGATCGGCGGCGACGAAGCGGCGGTCCGTGGTCTGGCCGCAGCGGCCGATGTCGACGTCGCAAATTTGAACTCGCCCGGGCAGATCGTGGTCTCGGGAGAGCGGGCGAAAGTCGAAGCCGCGGTCGGTTTGGCGAAGGAGCATGGCATTCGGCGGGCAACGCTCCTGAACGTCGCCGGCGCATATCATTCCCGCCTCATGGAATCGGCTTACATCCAAGTGGGTGAATCGCTTAAGGACGTTGTTGTGCAAAAACCGTCTTTTCCAGTGATCAGCAATGTCAACGGCAAACAGGTGGAATCCGCTGACGATATTCGCCACACCCTCCAGGCCCAGGTGACCGGCACAGTGCGCTGGACCGATTGCATGGAACGGATGCTGGCGATGGGCTGCGACCTCTTCCTCGAGCTCGGCCCGGGCGGCGTCCTGGCGGGTTTGCTTCAGCGGACGCGTAAGGGGACGGAAGTTCTCAGCGTGAGCGACGTCGCTTCCCTCCAGAATTGCGTGGAGAAACTGCGCGAGCTCGATTTCTGCAAGCAGGTTTAATTGCCGAATTCGTGCTCCGCCCAAAGGCTGTCCCGACTTGCACTAACGATTAGTTCTGGTAAGACCGGGATTCCCAAAATGAACCTGCCGCCTCTGACTTCACGCTCCCGCGTGATGCTCTTCGCTCCACATCCGGATGACGAGTCCCTCGCGACCGGCGTTTTCCTGCAGCGGGCCATCGCCGCTGGGGCCGCGGTCCGGGTCGTGTATGCGACAGATGGCGAGCGCAATTGCTGGCCGCAACGCGTTCTAGAAGGCAAGGTCCGGATCCGCGAGAGCGATCGCATTCGCTGGGGCATGCGGCGCCAGGCGGAGGCGCGGGCGGCCCTGCGAACGCTCGGGGTGGAGCCGGCCAGCGTGGAATTCCTTTCCCTGCCCGACCAGGGCGTGACCGATCTCCTGCTCGAGGGCTGTGTTGAAACATTACGCCGCCTGGCGGAGATCATCCGGTCCTGGACGCCGACGCATCTGCTCGTGCCCTCGGCAGCAGACACGCACCCCGATCACAGCGGGCTGGCCGTTCTCCTGGAAGTGGTGCTCGACGATTACCTGCCGCCGCAGCACGGGATGACTCGGCTCCAATACTTGGTGCACGGGGCGAGCGAATCCTTCGCCCGCGAAGCAAGCACACTTTTCAGCAGCCCGCTGGAGAAGAGGATAAAACAGCGCGCCATTGTCTGTCACGTCACCCAGGTCGCGCTTTCCCGCCGGCGTTTCCTTGCCTATGCGAAACGCCCGGAGCGGTTCGTCATTGGCCATCCAAAATCGATCCGCGCTTGCGACGGGCCCATCCATTCGTTCCTGCGCGACCGCGGCGAACTCCGTTTGCATGTCGCCTTTACCCTCAAGCCGCTCCGGGCTGAGGGAGCCTCGCTTTATTTGCTCGGGCACGATGACAAGGGCGGATTCCGCCGCCTCCGCACCACGCTTCCGGGCCGCAGCACCAAGATCGACCTCATCGATTGCGCCACCGGCGCCATTGCCTGCGTCGGTCGTTATCAGGGCGACGCCTTTGGCGCGGAAATCTTGCTCCCGCTGCACGGGTTCGCCGCGAGCCGCTCGGTTTTTGTGAAACTCGACCGGCGCGTCTGGTTCTTCGACGAAGCCGGCTGGATCGAAATCGCCTCGCCCTTCCCGCAGTCGACCGCCGCCCGTCCCGCCGCCGTCGCTCCGCGCGAACTGGCGCTTGCCTAACAAAAACTCTTTATGAGCCTCGCCCAAAAAATCGACTCCGACCTGAAAGACGCCATGCGCGCCAAAGACGCGGCTAAATTGGGCGTCCTGCGGATGCTGAAGTCCGCGCTCAAGTACGCCGCGATCGAAAAGTCGGGCGCGGAAGGCGAACTCGACGAAGCCGAGGCAACTGCGGTCATTCGCAAGCAGGTGAAACAGCGCCAGGATTCGATCGAAAGCTTCGAGAAAGGCGGCCGGGCCGAGCTGGCCGAGAAAGAAAAAGCCGAGCTCCAGATTCTGAACAGCTACCTCCCGGCCGCGATGAGCGCGGACGACATCGCCCGGCTCGTGAAAGAAGCGATCGCCGAAGTCGGCGCCACTTCGCGCGCGCAGATGGGCGCGGTCATGAAAGCGCTCGGCCCGAAAGTCGCCGGCCGCGCCGACGGCAAAACGCTCAGCCAGGAAGTGCAGCGGCAACTCGCCTGATTTGGCGCCGCCATGCTCACCGCCATCATCGTCGCCGGCGGGAGCAGCCAGCGCATGGGGTTTGATAAACTCCTCGCGACTCTGAACGGCCGGCCCGTCGTGGCGCATTCGATCAGCGCCTTTGAGCGAACCGAATCTGTCACCGGCATCGTGCTCGTCGGGCGCGCGGAGCGGCTTTCCGAATTTGAGAAGGTTGTCGCGAGCGAGGGTTTCAAAAAAGTTTCGGCCGTTATCCCCGGTGGCGTCCGAAGGCAGGATTCGGTTCGCTGTGGCCTGGAGAAACTCGGGGATGAGGTTGAGTATGTCGCGGTCCACGACGCCGCGCGCCCGCTCGTTAGTCCGGATTTGATCGAGCAGATCTTTCAGCTCGCGCGCAGCCATGGCGGAGCCGCCAGCGCCGCACCGGTGATCGATACCCTGAAGCGCGTCGATCGCGATCGCTTCGTGACCGGCGGGGTGAAACGGGCGGATCTGTTCGCGGTCCAAACGCCGCAGATTTTTCGGCGCGAGCTGCTGGAAGACGCTTATCGCGCCGTTTTTGCAGCGGGCGTGGAAGTGACCGACGAAATTTCCGCGGTCGAGCACGCCGGGGGCAGAGTGGCTCTCTTGCCTAACGAGACCCCAAATTTCAAGATCACGTACCCGGCCGATTTGCCGCTGGCCGAGTTTCTTCTTCGCCAGCGCGCTGGTAACCTGGTGCCATGAGTGTGCACGTGTATGGAATCAACCACCTCGCGATCGAGGTGGACGATGTCGCGAAAGCGGTCGCGTTTTACGAGGACGTTTTCGAGCTCGAGAAGATGGATGAGGGCGAAGGCGACGCCTTCTTCAAAATCGGCGAGCACCAGTTCCTGGCCATTTTCAAGGTCGCCAAGCTCCAGCCCGACCGCGCGAAACATTTCGGCCTGATGGTGCGCGACGATGCGCAGCTCAACGAAGTGCGCGAGAAGCTGACGAAGAAATACGGACTGAAATTGATCGAGGGATTTCGCTGCGATTTCCACGATCCCTTTGGCAACCGCATCCAGGTCGTGGACCTGCATGATGAATCCCTCGTCTGGCTCCTGCCCTATCGGGAGGTGCAGAAGACCGGGATCAGGTTCGGCGACGCCAGTTAAACGGTAATTCAGAAGCTTTGCCTAACGAGAGGCAAAAGCGTCTTTACGTCGGCCGGCTTGAAAGCGCGACCCTTCTCGCGTTTGGCCGGCGGGGGGAGCTCACGGACGCGGAGCAGTTCGCCGTTTTTCCAGATCCAGGCTTCGGGGTTGTAAGGACCGACTTTTCTCGGGTCGCTCCAGGTGTGGACGGAAATGAGCCGGTCCGAAATCGCGGCTGCGATGTGCATCGGGCCGCTGTCGACGCTGACGGTGAAGCGCGCCCGGCGGATGAGCCAAATGAGCTGGAGGATGGTGGTGTGATTGAGGAGGTTGACGCAGTTGTCCGGCACGGGCAGGTCGCGTTTGCTCCGGCCGACGATGACCACCCGCCGCGGGGCAAGGGCGTGGCAAAATTCTTCCACCGCCAAATCGCTGAGCGACTTCCTCCGGCCGCGGGCGAAGGGATGGAAAAGGACGAAGGGCTCGTCTTCATCGAAGCGCTCGACGCGGTCGCCGGTCGGGAGCGGGAAACGCAAGGGGCGCTGGATCGGCACGCCGAAATTTTCGACGAGCGAGAGGTAGCGTTCGACGGCGTGCGCGCTGCGATCGACCGGCGCGGTCTGCTGATAGAAAAAGCGGGCACCTTCGCGCGCATCGCTCATGCCGTGAAATTCTTTCGGGTGACTCATCCTGCCGATGAGCGCGCTGCGCAGCAGACCCTGGAAATCGAAAGCCACGTCCGGCCGCAGCCGACCGACCACGCGCAGCCAGGGCAGAAGATGTTTCGACATTCCAAAACCGCCGAGATCGCCGCGCGGGAAAATGTGGACGTGGTCGACGCTCCTGTTCCCGCGGAGGAGAGGCGCCCACTCCGGGTTGATGACCCAGGTGATATCGGCCTCCGGGTAAGCCTCGCGCAGGAGAGCGGCGGCGGGCAGTGTGTGGACGATGTCGCCTAACGAACTCGGCTTGACGATGAGGATGGAGGAAATTTCAGGGGTTGTCATTCTGAACGAATCTCACTCCCTTTCTGCGCGCGAAACGTGAGGATGCAAGGCAGACGTGGCGTCGATTTGCAATCGACGATGCTCCGATTGCAAATCGGAGCCACGAGCTGCGCGGAACCGACCGCCATCACGAACTTTCTCCACCGCGCGACATTCGGGCCAAATTCTTCGCTCCGTTGGAGAATGGCAAAGCCGGCGGCCTGGCCTAACGACCAACGGCCAGGCGGTCGGCCAGCCGGTCGGGCAGGCCAGCCGCGCGGATTTTGCGCTGCGCGGTTTCGAGATCGTATTTGACCCGGCGCTCCTCGACCACCTGGCGGTCGGTGTGGAGGATGCAGTAGGCCGCGCGCCAGTCGCGGTCGCGCGGTTGCCCGATGCTGCCGGGATTGATGAAATATCTTTTCCCGGCGGAGAGAACGATCTGCCCGACGGTGATGCGGCGGACATTGTCCTCGCGCACAAACGCGGTCGGCCAATGAGTGTGGCCGAAAAAGCAAAGCGAGGTGTGCTGGTAGGTGAAGCTGGCGATGGCGTCGAGATCGTTGAAGACGTAGCCCCACTGGCCGGGCGTATCGAGGGTGGCGTGGACGATGGTAAAATCGCGCACCTGCCGCGTGAGGCGGAGATCGGCCAGCCAGGCTTTGTCGTCGGTGGAGAGCTGCGCCCGGGTCCAGTCGATCGCTTCCTCGGCCAGCTCGTTGAAGCCCTCAGTCGCACTGACGATCGAGACCTGCTCGTCGTGGTTTCCTTTCACCACCGGGCACTCCATGTCCTGGATAATTTTCAGGCACTCCTTGGGATTGGCGTTGTAGCCGACGATGTCGCCGAGGCAGACGAAGTGGGTGCAACCCTGGGTCTTGGCATCAGCCAGCACGGCCTCGAGGGCTTCGAGGTTGGAGTGGATGTCGCTGAGAATGGCAAAACGCATCGGCGGAAAACTTACTTTTCTTTCTCGGGGATGCGCTCATACAACGGAATCTCGAGCTTTTCTTCGAGAAATTTCAGCCGCGTGATGAGAGTGGGCAGGCGCTCCTGCTCCCCGAGGTCGTAAAGACGCCGCAGCGCCGCGTAGGCTTCGCGCTCGTGGCCGGGCGCGAAGGAGAGCTCATAAGCGGCGAAACGCTTGTTGTATTCCGCCGAGCCGGGGAGAGCGGCGGCGCGCGCGTAATAGGTGGCGGCGGCGGCGTGGTTTCCCAGCTTGTCTTTGTAGAGGCGGGCGAGCGATTCGTAGAGCTGCGGGCGATCGGGGTTGTTCTTGATCCCGCGCTCGAGGAAATCTTTCCCGAGCTCGATGAATTCGCGCTGCGCCTTGCGCCGCATGGCGTCGTTAGGCAATTCCCGGTTCTGGAGCGCGGCGACGCTCGCGTTCCAGGCCATGTGCCAGGCTGCCATGTCCCAGAAAAGGACCGAGCGCGGCTGGAGCGTGGTCGCCTGCCCAAAGAGAAGCAGGACCCGGCCCCATTCCGTCCGTTCCCAGGCGACGTGCGCCTGGATGAAAACGACGTCCGCGACGAGCGACCGAAACCCGCTCAGCGCGGCCAGAAAACCGAGCTGACCGATCTGTTCGCGCAAGTCGAGCCCGAGCCGGGCCTGGTGGAAATAAGCGCTGCGATGTTGCTCGGTGAGAGCCCCCTCGATCGGCAGACGGAGCGCGCCGAAGAGGAGAAGGAGCGCACCGATGATGGCGCCGCGAATCATAGTTCTCTCCCGTGAAATGAAACCCAGGCAAAGAAGAGATAGATCGAGGTGTAAACGCACCCGAGCACCGCGGTCTGGCCAAAAACCGCCATCGGGATGGCGGTGCCCGCGACGATATCGTCGACCAGGTTAAAGAGCTGGAGATCGGGAAAAACGAGAGCGACAAGGGCGAGAAACGTCTTGGCCAGCCAGCCGCCGCCGTGTTCCGCGAGCCAGTATTCGCGCGCCGTCGCCTGGAGGTGACCGATGAAATAAATGAAAACCATCACCACGACGGTGAAGATGTTGGAGGTGGCAAAAGTGGAAATGAAAAGGGTGAGCGCGGCGAGCAGGGCGGCCTTGAGAAAGATGACGGCGATTCCCGGGAGGAGGTTGGCGTTGAAGGCCGATTCCTTCAGGCTGCGGAGGGCGGCCTCGACCTGCTCGGGGCGCAGACCGGCCGTCTCGCGCACGGTTTCGTGGATCAGCATCTGTTCCCGGGCGAAGAGGAGCGCGAGAAAAAGCGCGGTCATCGCCAGCATGCTGAGGCCGAGGAGCAGGAGCACGCCGGCCAGCTTGCCGATGAGGTATTCGTAACGCGGCACGGGCTTGGCCAGGATGGTGTAGATGGTACGATCCTCGAGGTCGCGCGGGAGGAGCTGGGCCGTGGCCACGATCGCGAGGAGCGAGGTGAAGATGCTCATCGCGCCTAACGAGACATCTTTCAGGACCTGGAATTCCTGCTGGAAACTGAGCCGGGCCATAAAGATGGAGTTGCCGATCAGGAGGAGGGCAAAAATGAGGAGGAAATAAAAGACCTTCAGCCTCACCAGTTCGGTGAAGGTGATGCCGGTGATGGCGCCCACCCGGGCGAGCGAAAACGAGCGATGTCGGGTTTCGGTCATCAAAGCTGCGAGCCTTGTTGCTCCTCGGAAGGTTTGGTCGCTTCCAGGAACAGGCCCTCCAGCGTGGTCTGTGGCTGGCGCTGTTCGACGAGGCGGGTGTTGGACTTTTCCAGGATCGCGGAGATTTGCGCGAGGACTTCGGGAGTGGCGTTTTCCAGGATGAGCTCGGTTTGGTTTTCGATCGCGAGCAGGTCCTCGACCCGGCCTTCCCGCACGAGCACGCCATTGGCCAGGATCCCGACCCGGTCGCAGATCTCCTGCACCTGCGCGAGGAGGTGGGAGGAGAGCAGGACGGTGATGCCGCGCCGTTTCAAATCGAGAATGAGGTCCCGAATCTCGCGCGAACCGGCCGGATCGACGCCCGCGGTCGGTTCGTCGAGTACGACCAGTTTCGGCTCCTGAATAAGCGCCTGCGCGAGGCCGATGCGCTGCAGCATGCCCTTGGAATAGCCGCCGAGCCGGCGATCGCGCGCCTCCTGCAGGCTCACGAGATCGAGCAGTTCGTTCGTCCGCGCAGCGAGCTTTTTTCCGCGCAGCCCGCAGAGTTTCCCGTAGAAGCGGATCGTCTCCTCGCCGGTGAGATACTTGTAGAAATAAGGATTCTCGGGCAGGAAACCGACCGCTTCCCGGCTCCCGACCTCGCGGCTGTCGCGGCCGAAGATTTTCGTCGTCCCGGTGCTGGCCGTGACCAAGCCGAGAATAATCTTCAAGGTCGTGCTTTTGCCCGATCCGTTAGGCCCGAGCAGCCCGTAAACCTGGCCGGGCGCGACCTCGAGGTTCAGCCCGCGGACTGCGACCAGCCGCGTTCGGCGAAAAGGAATCGGGAAAACCTTGGTCAGGTTTTGGACGGAGACGGCGGGCTCAGTCATGGCGAATCTCAAAACCGCGCGCCGCGGGCGGCTCGGCCAACACAGTCTCGGTTTGCTGGCGAATGTGTGCGCGCAATTCGCTTTGCCCGATCGCCTCGATAAAGGCGCGCACTTCGGACTCGGCCCCGCTCGCCTGCAACTCGACCCGGCCATCGGGCAGGTTGCGGACCCAGCCGACGACGTCGAAGCCCTTCGCCACCCGTTTCACCGACCAGCGGAAGCCGACGCCCTGGACGTTGCCCTCGAAGAAAACCTGCAATGAAATCATGAGCGCGATGACGGCGAAAGTTTGCAGCTTGCGCGAGGAGGGACGCGACGCAAGCGCGGTCTTACTCGAAACGCGCGGTCGGGCGCAAGCTTATCGCCGCGGGGAGGACCGACGGCGCAGAAGGTGGCGCGGAGCGCCTAGGGCTCGGGAATCGGCGCCGGCTCGAAACGGAAATCGGGCGCGGGGCTCATTTCCGGAAGCGGCTCCGGCGGCGCGATCAGGCGCGGATCGTCGGAATCAAGTCCGAAGCGTTCACCCGGTTCGCTGTGGCTGGCGATGGTCGGAGCGGAAGGTTCGGGGGGCGGCGCCAGCTTTTCGGCCACCAATGCGGGCGGGGCGGGCTGGATGTCCTCACTCGCGACGTAGCCGCTCGCGCCATCCTGCAATTTCACTTTCACGTAACCGAACGACGGCCGGATCACTTTCAGGATCGAGTTTTGCGCCAGTTGCGTATCAGGTCCGCTCCCTTGCTGCGGGCCGTACTTGTAAAAGGGAGTCTGCTCAGCCGTGACGGAATACCAGGTGTCGGTCCCGCCCGAAAAAACCTTCGGCTTGGCGACCGAACCGCAACCCGCCGCGAGCAACGAAGCCGCGGCCAACGGGAGGAAGTAACGCGCTTTCATTTGTAACTGTAGACGAAACAAACACCCGCCGGTTCACCCTCGTCCAGTCGGACTCGGACAAAATATTCGCCGCTCTTTTCCACAGACACTCCGGAAGCCGCTTTCGTGCCGGAGTCGAACTTTTCTCCGGCGACCGGCGCACCAGTCTCGTCGAAGACTTCGACCGAGATCTTTTTCGCTTTTCCGGTCGCGCCGGCGGAAAACCAGTATTCGTTCCCGGCATAGAGGTTGACCGCGATGACCTTGCCTTCGCTCTGGGCGAGGGTGCCGGTCCAATGTCCATCCCGGAGCTTGAAGCCGTCGTTGGAGAAGGCGCCGGCCAGTTCCAGGGCGACCTGCCGGGCGGCGACTTCCTGGTCGGTTTCGGCCAGGGCGGACGAGCAGAGCGCGAGCGCGCTTACGATCGTGAGGCAAAAGGAAAGGCGGCGCATGATCAATCCTTCGTCTGAATTTCCTTCATCACCTGGTTTACGCGTTCGTTCAGCTGCGTGACCTCGGCGGCGGAGAGCGACTGGCCAAACGGCTTGGCCACGACCTGTTCGATCCCGAGCAGCTGCCGGTTCACACTGCTGACCAGCGGATCGTTCCGCAAGTCGGGCGAAATCTGGCTGATTTTCGAGCGAATGAAGCGCAGCAGCTCCGGCTGGCGCAGGATCTGGCCGAGGCGTTCGTCATAATTTTTCGCGACCACGCCGCTCACCACCTGGGTGCCGCGGATCCAGCCGCCCAGACTAACGAGAATAACCAGGTCCTGGTCGCGGTGCGTTTGCATGGAGGCTTTGACCTCGTTTTGGGTTGCCTCCAGTTCCTCCTGCAGCGCGCTCCATTCATTGTTCTCGGCGAACTGGTTGATGCTGTTCCCGCGCGCCAGGATGTTTTCGCTCACGCCAAGCGCCTTGGCCAGTTTCACGACATCGCCGCCGATGTTTTTCACCTGTTGCGTGTCCTGCGCCTCGACCGCGATGAAGCCGTCGGCGATCAACCCGCCGAGGTTGAGCGCGATCTGGGGCCGCGTCTTGTAGTTCATCGGGATCGGCCCGCGATAACGCGCGGCCCAATCCGGTTTCGCCGGTTTGCCGAGGGCGGTAAAAAGTTCGCCCGGGGTCGGGATGGTAACGGTGTCGGTTTTCACCGCCTGGGCTCTGTCCGCGGTGGACAAGGTGCCGGTTGCGGACGGCGCGGGCGTGGCGGGAGATGCACTTGGCTGCGCCGCCGCCCAAATCGGCAGGGCCAGGAGCGAGCAAATCACCGCGCTTCCGATTCTGATAAACACGACGGCAGATTAGCCACGGACACCTGTAATGCCAATGTGAAATATGCGGACGGGGCGGCACCGGTTCGGGAGGCGCGGGCCAAAACGACCGATTCACTCCCGCGAGCGCCGCGCGGCCGATTTTTAACCGACGCGCCAAAGAGGATTTGCACCTCTCCGGAAGAGCGGCTAATTCCCTAACGATATGGCGGGCACCAGTATCAGCAAAATTCACGCGCGCGAGATTCTCGATTCGCGCGGCAACCCGACGATCGAGGTCGAGGTCCATCTTGAAGGCGGCGGCTTCGGCCGCGCCGCAGTTCCGAGCGGTGCGAGCACGGGCGAACACGAGGCGTGGGAATTGCGCGACGGCGACAAGCAGCGCTACGGCGGCAAAGGCGTGACCAAAGCGGTCGCGGCCGTGAACGAAACCATCGCGCCGGTCCTGCGCGGCATGGATGCGCTCGCGCAGGCGAAAGTGGACGAGGAACTGATCAAGCTCGACGGCACCCCGAACAAAAAAAAGCTGGGTGCGAATGCATTGCTCGGCGTGTCGCTCGCCACCGCCCACGCTGCGGCCGATGGCGAAGGCCTTTCTCTCTTTCGTTATCTCGGCGGGAGCGAGGCAAATGTCCTGCCGGTCCCGATGATGAACATCCTCAACGGCGGCGCGCATTCCGATGCGCCGATCGATTTCCAGGAATTCATGATTATGCCGAAAGGCGCGCCCACTTTTCCGGAGGCGTTGCGCTACGGGGTGGAGGTGTTTCACGCGCTCAAAAGCGTGCTGAAGGATCGCGGCCTCTCCACTGCGATCGGCGACGAAGGCGGTTTCGCCCCGAAATTGAAATCGGCCGAGGACGCCCTCGAGTCGATCGCGGCCGCGGTCAAGAAAGCCGGCTACTCGTTAGGCAAGGAGATCTTCATCGCGCTCGACACCGCTTCCTCGGAGTTCTACGACAAGGAACAAAACGCCTACGTCTTCAAGAAATCCGACGGCTCGAAACGCTCGGCCGATGAACTGATCGATCTCTACGAATCGCTCGCGAAAAAATTTCCCATCATCTCGATCGAGGACGGCTGCGCCGAGAACGATTGGGATGGCTGGAAGAAACTGACCGATCGGCTGGGCAAAACTGTCCAGCTCGTGGGCGACGATCTTTTCGTGACGAACGTCGAGTTTTTGCGCAAGGGCATCGAGCGTGGAGTGGGTAATTCCATTCTCGTGAAAGTGAACCAGATCGGAACGCTGACCGAGACCTTCGCCACGATCGATCTGGCCAAGGCTAACGACTATACCTCGGTCATCAGTCATCGCTCGGGCGAGACCGAAGACACCACCATCGCCGACATCGCGGTGGCGACGAACGCGGGGCAGATCAAGACCGGATCGCTCTGCCGGACCGATCGGGTGGCGAAGTATAACCAGCTTCTGCGCATCGCGGAAGAACTGGGTGACAAGGCGGTCTACGGAGGTAAGATGCGCTAGTGGACGGCACTGGTTACGGCGAGTTAAGGGCGCGACGCGAAGCCACCATCTGGCAACAGATGAACCATGTCCTGCGCGTGCTCCTGTTCATCGCGGTCTGGCTGCTCATCGTTAGTTTCTTTCTCCCGCCCTACAAAAAGCTGCAGCAAAACCGGGCCGAGATGGAACAGCTCCAGGCGCAGTTAAACGATCAGCAGTCGCTCCTGGCGCGGCAGACGAAACAAGTCGCGCTCCTGAAAACCGATCCGACATACCTGGAAACAATCGCGCGTGACAGCCTCGAGCTGATGAAAGAAGGCGAGACCATCTTCCGCCTCGAAACGCGTCCGAAGCGTCCCTAGCGTCGGCGTCGTTAGGGGGAAGGCCGGGGCGGCGGCGGCGGATTCAGTTCTGTTTCCATTTTCCGCAGGAGCGGAATCGCCGGAGCATTCGGCGCCAGGCGCGGCACGCTTTGGATCAAAGCCAGCGCTGCTTTCTTGTTTCCCGATTCGATCAGCGCTTCTGCCTCTTCGACCAAGGTCCGGAGGATGTCGTCAGGCTTTTGATAAAACGTCCGTGCCTGTTGCAGGTGGCTGATCGCAGAGGAGAAATTTCCGCTCTCCTTTTGCATCAAGCTCGAGGTCTTCCAGCATCGCTCCGTTGCCCGACCGGGCCGCGGCTTTGCGCGCCGCGGCCTGGTATTTCGCCAGATCGCCCTGGCTGCTTTTCAGGGCGAAATCGTGATACATCCGCCAGTCGTTCTTGGCGGCTTTCTCGCGTTTCGCCTCCAGCTCCAGCCATGACGCGTAGGGCCGGTAAAGCGGATCGCCAACCGCGACATTCATCCAGGAGACGACGCGCTGCGACATGTAGGCGCTCTCGGCAAAGGTGAAGCCGTGGAGCAGGCGGTCGTTGAAAATATCGAGATGAGCGGTGAGCTGGAGATACGGCTCGTAGACATTGCCTAACGAAGCGGCCGCCCCCCTCTCGAGAAGGGGCGCGACCCAGTTTGCGCCGGGCGAGCGCAGGGTGTTGGCGCTATAGGAATGGATGTGGACCGCGACCGCGCCGGGAGTGAAAACAAAGCCCGGATCGGTGAACGGTCCGGCCACGCCCCCAGCGTACCAACCATAGTAGAGGGCGCAATCGTTCATCGGAAAGCCAGCCGGGAAAAGATCGGTCCCGGTATCGTAAACCGTGGGCACACCCACCTTGCGCAGATCCTTCACCACCGCCTTGAGCCATTGATCGCCGTCGGCCTTGCCGCCGGAAGTGTTGTTCGCGCCATCGACATAGGCGCGGCCCCAAAGGCCCGTTTTTTCGGCCTCGATCCCGTCGCGGATCATTCGCCTAACGATCTCCGGAGTCGGCGCGTCGAGTCGGCAAACGAGCATGATCGGCAGCTCCTCGAGCTCGAGAATCGGGCGGAAACTTTGGAAGTAGGGATTGTTCGCACGGGCCCGAAATTTGCCGCGAGAAACTGCCAAGCGTCGCCAATTCCGAATCGACCGAGGCATTGTTTTGGTTGGTCTGTTGGTTTTCCTCTTTTTCGTCCCCGGGATAGTCGATGGCGCCGGCGATCTTGAGCGGCATCCCGCGGATGAGGGCGACAAAACGAATATTGTTTCTGCGGACGGAGGGCTGCTCGGACGCGCCGTCGCGCAGCGTCCACCATTTGCGCTCAGAAAAAATTTTACGAAGCGGTTCCGCGATGGTCGCGTCGTAATCCTGACGGCTGATCTCTTCCTCCAGGGGGCATTCGAGTCCCACCAGATGATCGTCCGGGATCTGGCGTGCCTTGGCGTAAAAGTAGGCGAGGGCGATCGCTTCCGGCGCGTTGCGATTGTAAACGACAATCGTGGCCCGGGCAGGATCGGGCGCTCCTTCTGCCGGACAAAGACTGCCGCCTAACGACAGGAAAAGGAGCAGACCGACGATCCGTTTCATGGCGAGAGCTCGATTTTCAGCCCGTCGTAGGCCAGCCCGACTCCCGGCGGGAGATCGCTCCCGGCACTGTGCGGAAGTTCGTGACAGATGTGGGTGAAAAGCGTCCGGACCGGCCGAACGCGCTCCGCCACCTCGAGCGCCTGCGCGATGCTGAGATGAGTCGGATGCGGCTTTTCTCGCAGGGCGTCGATCACCATCAACTGCACGCCGGCGATTTCCTGCGCGATGGCATCAGGCACCGCGCTGCAATCGCTCAGGTATGCGAGCAGTTTCACGCCCTCCCGGGCGAAGAGATAGCCGTAGGTCTCGGAGCGACCGTGCGGCACGGGAAGGGGCGTGATGCGGGTTTCGCCTAACGAGAACGGACCGTCGACAATGTGCGGTTCGGGTTTGAGGTAGCCGGGCCACGGGCTCGGATTCTTGAAGGCGAATTCATAAACCCGCTCCAAGTCAGCCATCGTCTCGGCCGAGGCATAGACCGGCATGATCCCGCCGCGGGGCGCGGCAAAACGGCGCAGGTCGTCGAACCCCATGACGTGGTCGGTGTGGGAATGGGTCATGAGTACGGCGTCGACCTGCCAGATGTCCTCGCGCAGGCATTGCGTGCGAAAATCCGTCCCGGTATCGACGACATAGGAGCCCTCCGGAGTTTCGAGGTAGATCGAGGCGCGGGTGCGATTGTCGCGCGGGTCGGTCGAACGGCAGACGGCGCAGTCGCAGCGGATCATGGGCACGCCCTGGGAGGTGCCGGTGCCGAGAAAGGTGAGGCGAAGTGGAGAATGGTCGGCCTTCAGAGTGCGCAAGTTTCATCTGGCAAACCTTCGCTCTCAACTGTCAACTTCTCCCGATGCCGGTGGTGCTCAGTTTGCTGCGAATCAAAAACCTCGCGCTGGTCGAGGACCTGGAATGGGAATTGGCGCCTGGCTTTACCGCCATCACCGGCGAAACCGGCGCCGGTAAATCGATCATCATCGGCGCGCTCAAGCTCCTCCTCGGCGAGCGGGCGGACAAATCGCTGATCCGCACCGGGGCGGAGGCCTGCACGGTGGAGGCGATCTTCGCGGGGGATGATTTTGCGGAACTGAATCCGCGACTTGAGGAAGCGGGGGTCGAACCCGGCGCCGGGGAGCTGATCATGAAGCGCACCTTCTCGTTAGGCGGGAACAGCCGCCATTTCGTCAACGGCTCGCCCACCACGCTCGCATTGTTGAAGAAGATCGGCGACGAGCTGGTCGACCTGCACGGGCCGCACGATCACCAGTCGCTGCTGGCGCCGGAACGGCAGCTCGCGCTGCTTGACGGCTTCGCGCAGGCGGAGGCGCTCCTGCGCGAATACCAGGAAGCTTTCCGGCGCTGGCAGTCGCTCATCGCGGAGGAGCAAACCCTGAGCGGGGCGGAGGCGGTGCGCGAGCAGGAGATCGAACTTCTCCGCCACCAGGTTCAGGAAATCACCGCGGCGCGGCTCGAGCCTAACGAGGAAGAAGAAATCCATGAGCGCTATCGCCGGGCGAGCAACAGCCAGCGACTGATCGCGCTCGCAACCGCGATTTCGCGCCAGCTCTCGGAAGTCGACAACTCCGTCCTGAATCAGCTCGCGGAAACGCAGCGGCTCCTGCGCGAGCTGGAAAAGATCGATCCCGGTCTTGCGGAAAGTGCGGGCGCCCACGCCGCGGCCGTGATCGAGTTGACGGAAATTGCGCGCACCCTCGACCGCTACGCCGAGAATCTCGACCTTGATCCCGAGCAGCTCGCGCAGCTCGAGCAGCGCGTCACTTTGCTCGAGACACTGAAGCGAAAATATGGCGGCTCGATCACGGAAGCAGTCGCGTTTGGCGAGCGGGCGGCGGAGCGGCTGCGCCAGATCGAAGGCCGCGACGTCGAGCTGGAGCGGCTGGCGAAAGAAATCGCGGAGGCGAAGAAAGATGCCGAGCGCGCGGCCGCCGCGCTCCGGAAGGCGCGCCAAGCGGCCGCTCCCCGGCTGGCGAAAAATATTCGCCAGCAATTAATCGACCTTGGCTTTCGCCAATCGGAATTTGAGGCCGAGCTGACGGCCTTCGATGCGCCGCGCCTAAGCGGGACCGAATCGGTGGAACTCCTCTTTTCACCCAATCCGGGCGAACCGTTGAAACCGCTGCGAACCGTCGCCTCGAGCGGCGAAATTTCGCGCGTCATGCTCGCGATCAAGTCCGCACTGGCGCTGCAGGATGCGATCCCGCTCCTCGTCTTCGACGAGATCGACGCCAACGTCGGGGGCGAGATCGCCAATGCCGTGGGGGCGAAGATGCGCACCCTGGCGGGCCGGCACCAGGTGCTCTGCATCACCCATCTCCCGCAGGTGGCCGCCGCCGCCGCGAACCATTTCGTGGTCACGAAAGAAGTCTCGGGCGGGCGCACCTTTTCCGGGCTGCGGGAGGTGAAAGGCAAGGCGCGCCAGGAAGAAATCGCGCGCATGCTTGGCGGGAAAAGCGATTCCGCGCTCCAACACGCCGCCACTTTGCTCCGCTAGGCCGGACCGCCGCGCGCCATTTTTACGAGAGCAGTGGAACAGCGTCTGCTCAAAGAATGCAGGCGCCCCTCCGGGCGTCTGGCCGATGACGAAGCACTCCACCCTAACGACAAGCGAGAGCGGTCCCGGCGTCTTTGCCTCCGCCGGGCGCGCCGCGACTTTGTTCCGGGAACAACGGGCCCGGGTCTATCGCGAAACCGACCAGCTCATTGTCCGCCTCCTCCTGCTCGAATGGGCGGTGCTCATTATCGTCGCGCTGGTCGTGGCGCCCGAGAGCTGGCAGGACCAGGTCGTTAGTCCCGATTTGCATTTGTGGCTGGCGATCCTTTTTGGCGGCGCGATCACCCTGCTCCCGCTGGCACTTTTTCGTTTTCGGCCGGGCGCGGCGGTGACGCGATACACTATTGCCGCCTGCCAGATGCTGCATTCCAGCCTGCTCATCAGCCTGAGCGGCGGCCGTTTGGAAACGCATTTTCATGTTTTCTGTTCCCTCGTCATCCTGTCGTTCTATCGCGACTGGCGCGTCCTCATCCCGGCCACGCTCGTCGTGGTGCTGGATCATTTTTTGCGCGGCGCCTACTTTCCGTTTTCCATTTTTGGCGCTGGCGGCGGCACCGCCTGGAAGTCGCTCGAACACTGCGGCTGGGTGATGTTTGAAGACATCTTCCTCGGCATCGCCTGCCTGCGCAGCACCGAGGAAATGCGCGCCACGGCGGAACGCACTGCCGCCCTGGAGGCGAGCCGGCACGCCAATCAATTGATCAGGGACAACTCGCGCGACGTCATCTGCGCGAATGACGCGGCGGGACGTTTCCTGACCGTGAGCGCCGCCTGCGAACCGCTCTGGGGTTACAAACCCGAGGAGCTGATCGGGAAGAGTTGTATCGAGATGGTGCATCCCGACGATCTCGAGCGGAGCCGGTTGACGAACCTCGAGATCATGGCCGGCCGTCCGGTGACTGATTTCGAGAATCGTTACATCCGCAAGGACGGGAGCACGGTCGATGTGCTTTGGTCCGCCTATTGGTCGGAAAGCGACCAGGCGCTGTTCCAGGTCGCGCGCGACATCACCCACCGCAAACGGGCCGAGGTCGCATTGCAAAAATCGAACCGGCAACTGGAGTCAGTGCACCATTCCACCAAGCTGATCATGGATAATTCCCAGGACGTGATTTGCAGTCTCGACGCCCACGGCGTCTTTCTCTCGACGAATGCGGCCTGCCAAAGCTTGTGGGGTTACGACCCGGAAGAATTGATCGGCCGCTGCTTTCTCGTCCTGGTGCACCCGGAGGATCGCGCCTGGTCGCGCGAGGCCGAAGAAGGGACTCGGGCGCGCGGCAAACGGAGCGATTTCGTCAATCGCTGCCTGCGCAAGGATGGCACGATCGTGGATGTGCTTTGGTCGGCCAGCTGGTCGGCCGAGGATGAAATCCTCGTCTGCGTGGCGCACGATGTGACCGAGCAGCAGCGGGTGGAGAAGGAATTGCGCGAGGCCAAGGAAATCGCCGACCGCGCCAGCCGCGCAAAGAGCGAGTTCCTTTCACGCATGAGCCACGAGCTGCGCACGCCGCTCAATGCCATTCTTGGTTTCGGCCAGTTGCTGGACCGGCGCGAGTTGCGCTCCGACCAGCGCCCGCACGTCAAACAGATCCTTACCGCCGGCCGGCATCTCCTTGGCCTGATCAATGAAGTGCTGGATATCAGCCGGATCGAATCCGACCGGATGCAGCTGGCGCTCGAACCGGTCAGCGTGCGTCTCGCCCTGCAGGGAGCGCTGGAGTTGATTCAACCGCTGGCGACGGAGCGTTCGGTCGATCTCTTCGCCCCGGCGACGGAAGAAATCGACTATTTCGTCCTCGCGGATTGCCGGCGATTACAGCAGGTCCTGCTCAATCTTTTCACCAACGCGGTGAAATACACGCCGGCGGGCGGCGCGGTCCTGATCAAGTGCCGGGCCGGCGGCGGCAAGGTGCGCGTCGCGGTTCACGATACCGGGATCGGGATTGCGCCCGAGATGCTGAGCCGCGTCTTCACGCCGTTCGACCGACTCGGGGCCGAGCGTTCCGGAGTGGAAGGAACCGGGCTCGGCCTGGCGCTCTCGCGCCGACTGGTGCAGGCGATGCAGGGAGAGATCGGCGTCGAAAGCATCCTGGGCGAGGGGAGCACGTTCTGGGTGGAATTGCGAGAGACGGAATCGCCCGCCGCCGCACGGGCGCGCAAGAAGAAATCCGGCGTGGCTCTGCCGAATGCCGGGCCGCAGGCGGTTCCCGAAGCCGAGGGCGAACTTCAATGCCCGGTGCCCGAGCATGCAATCGCGGTGGGCGGCCGGGCCACCTGATACAAATCGCTTTTCGCCGCCGGGGGACCGCTGCTAGAGAACAGGCGTGCTGAATTACATCTGGCTCGCCCTCGTCCTGCTCGCGGTCACGATCGGCGGCTGGAACGGTCACCTCAAGGAAGTGACCGAGGGTGCCTTCGAGGGCGCGAAGACCGCGGTCACGATCGCGCTCGGGCTGATCGGGATCATGGCCCTCTGGCTCGGGGTGATGCGGCTGGCGGAACGGGCCGGGCTGGTGCAAAAGCTGGCGCGCTTCCTTCGGCCGGTGATGAGCCGGCTCTTTCCCGGCGTGCCTAACGATCACCCGGCGATGGGCTCGATGCTCATGAACATGGCGGCGAACATGCTCGGCCTGGGCAACGCCGCCACCCCGCTCGGGCTGCGCGCCATGCGCGACCTGGAGCGGCTCAACCCGCATCCCGGCACCGCGACCAACGCGATGTGCACCTTTCTCGCGATCAACACCAGCTCCGTCCAGCTCATCCCGACCACGGCGATCGCCATCCTTGTCGCCGCCGGCTCGACTAATCCGACCCGCATCGTCGGCACATCGCTGCTCGCGACTTTGTGCGCCGCGACGGTCGCGATCACGATGGTCAAACTGCTCGAGAAAGTGCCGTGGTTTCGCGTCCGCGATGACGTTGTAGCCGGGGGCGTTGACCCCGGCCGGGTGGCTCGGCCGGAAGAAAACTCAGAGGTTGAGGATGCGGCCGGGGTCAACGCCCCCGGCTACAACGCGCCCCAAGTGCCGCTCTGGGGGAAAGGGATCCTCCTGCTCCTGGCGTTCTTCTTTCTTTGGCTTTTCGTTAGGCAGGTTTTCCCGGAAGCGCTTGGCCTGCCGGTCGGCTCGGACATCATGGCCGCGAGCTATTTCGTCCGCAGCGTGAGCGCGCTTTCTCTCCTCGCCATCCCGATTCTGCTCTCGTTTTTTATTCTCTACGGCGCGCTCTGCGGGCTGAAGGTCTACGACGAATTTGTCGAGGGGGCGAAGGAAGGCTTCGGCGTCATTCTCCGGATCATTCCGTTCCTCGTCACCATGCTGGTCGCGATCAACATGTTCAAAGGCGCCGGCGGGATCGATCTCCTGGCACGCGCGCTGGCCCCGCTCCTCAATCCGCTCAATTTCCCGACCGACCTGCTGCCGATCGCTCTCATGCGGCCGTTGAGCGGCGGCGCGACCCTGGCGCTTTTCACCGATGTCGTGCAGCGGCTCGGGCCGGATAACATTACGAGCCTGATGGCGGCCACGATCTACGGAAGCACCGAGACGACCTTTTACGTCGCGGCGGTCTATTTTGGTTCGGTCGGGATCAAGCAGACACGCCACGCCATCCCGGCGGGATTGATGGCCGATTTCGCGGGAGTGGTGGCTTCGGTTATCATCTGCCGGGCGGTTCTTTGATCGAACCAGACGTCTCCGCTATCGTTCCCATCATTCTTATGAAAACGTTCTTCCTCGTTCTGGCCCTGTTCGGATCAAACATCGCCCTGGTCTTCGGTGAGACCCTTACGGTCGTGAACACCAACGACGACGGTCCCGGTTCCTTGCGTCAGGCGATCGCGGATGCCGCGGCTGGCGATACCATAGATTTCGATCTGCCCACTCCCGCGGTCATCGGCCTAACGAGCGACGAACTTCTCATCGACAAGAGCCTGACGATCGCCGGACCGGGGGCGGCAAGCCTGAGCATTGGATTCTTCGACAACGGCGACCCTTCCTTGCGAGTCATCGAGATCGGTCCGGGGACGTTGGACGTAGCGATCAGCGGACTAACGATTACCAAGGGTGGTTACACAAATGGGAGCGGGTTGCTAAATGTCAGCACCGGCACGGTCAATATCCAGGATTGTGTTTTGACCGCCAACTTCGGCATTGAGGGAGGCGGCTTGGAGAACAACGGGAATCTCAATCTGACGAATTGTACCGTCTCGGATAACATTATTGCAGGTTTTGGCGAGGGAGGAGGCGGAATTCGCAACGATGGAACGATGACGATCACCGGCTGCACCATCTCGGGCAATCAGGCTCAGGGTGGAGTGGGAGGGCCTCCCGTTTATGAAGGCGCCGGTATCTATAATCACGGCGCCTTAATCCTTACTAACAGCACAATTTCGGGTAACTCGGTGGAGAAGGGATATGGCGGCGGGATCGCGAATGTTGTGGGCACCCTCACGATGGTCGCTTGCACCATCAACAACAACAATGGCAGCTCGGGCGGCGGGGGGATTGCCCGTTACGCGGATAACATTCCCGATGAGATTCACATCAAAAACTGCATCATCGCGGGGAATGTGATTGGCGGTGACGAGCCTGAGTTTCAGACCCCTAACGACATCCTGGGGTTCGTCAACTCCGATGGTTACAATCTTATCGGGACAGACGTTGACGCTTCCTTCACGCCGACGACTGGTGATCAAGTCGGCACCGCCGACTCTCCCATCGACCCGCTGCTCGGTCCTTTGCAGGACAATGGCGGATCGACCGAGACCCATGCTCCCCTCTACGGCAGCCCCGCGATTGATAAGGGTTTGGCTGATGGCGTGACGACGGATCAGCGCGGCCATTTTCGTCCAGTGGATGCGGCAGCGATCCCGCCGGCGGAGGACGGAGACAACAGTGACATCGGCGCCTTTGAAAAGCAGGCCGATCATTCACTCAATATCTCGACCCGATTGCAGGTCTTGACCGGGGAAAACATTCTCGACGCTGGTTTCATCATTAGCGGGACCGCGCCGAAGCGGGTGCTTTTACGCGGGATCGGTCCCTCGCTGGCGCAAGCGATGGTGCCGAACTTTCTCGTCGATCCGGTGCTCGAATTGCATGACGCCGCTGATCTTCTCGTGACTAACGACAATTGGAAGGACGGCCAGGAGGTGGAGATCGAAGCGAGCGGCCTGGCCCCGACCAGCGATGCGGAATCCGCCATCGTCGCCACCCTCGATCCCGGCCTTTATACCGCCATTCTCTCTGGAAAAAGTGGCGGGACCGGTGTCGGCCTGGTCGAAGTTTACGACCTCGATGCCGCGGCCATCTCCACGTTGGGAAACACCAGCACCCGGGGTCTTGTCGACACGGGCGACAATGTGATGATCAGCGGATTCATTCTCGGAGGCGGGGAAGGACCGATGGATAACATCATCGTCCGAGCGCTCGGGCCATCGCTCGCGACCGCCGGGATCACGAATCCGTTGCCAAATCCCAGCTTGGAATTGCACGATGGCAACGGTGTCCTGATCGCGTCCAATGACAACTGGCGCGACACGGACGAGGCCGAGATCGAAGCAACCGGGCTCGCGCCGACAAACGACCTCGAATCCGCTCTCTTGCAGGCGCTGGCGGCCGGCCCATACACCGCGATCGTCAGCGGCGTGGATCAAACGAGCGGCGTTGCGCTTGTGGAAGTGTTCGATTTACACTAACGGCCCGGCGGCGGATAAAGGTGCCACTTTAGGCGTTGCACCGGCTGATTCGCCGAGGGGAAAGATTTCCCTCGCCATCTCGTTATTCCATTCTCTATCGTCCGATTTTCCCAAATGATTCAACGTGACTATCTGATAATCGGCGGCGGCATCGGGGGCGCGAGTGTCTGTGAAGGCATTCGCAAATACGACAAAAAGGGAAGCGTCACGCTGGTCGGCGGGGAGACGTTTCCTCCCTACCAACGTTGGATGCTTTCGAAGCAATTCCTTCGCGATAAGACCGCGAATCTGAAGAAGCTGCCGCATGTCGACGAGCGCTGGTATCCGTCGCACAAGATCGAGACCCGCCTCGGCACGGTCGTGACGCAATTCAACATCGATCGCCGGCTCGCCGTGCTCGGGAACGGGGAGACGATCGAATTCAAGAAAGCCTGTCTCGCCATGGGCAGCCGGCCGGTCCGGCCGCAGGTCGCGGGGATTGGGCTCGGGAACGTGATTTATCTGCGCACGACCCGCGACGCCCTCGCCCTGCGCGAGATGTCGCTCTCGGAAAAAATGATCGTAATCGTGGGCGGCGGACTCCTTGCCTGCGAAGTGGCAGCCAGTTTGCGTCAGGGAAAATTGAAGGTCGCGCTCATGCATCGCCATGCCTCGCTCCTCAACCGCTACCTCGACCCGGAGACGGCGGCCTGGGTAACGGAGCAATTTGGGAAACACGGCGTGACCCTGCTCATGGGTTCGAGCCTGAACGGCTTCGAAGGCAAGACCGTCCTGCGCAATATCCAAACCAAGAGCGGCGAGCGGGTCGCGGCCGGCGTCGCCGTTGTCTGTTGCGGCTCGGAACCGAACCTGGAAATTGTGCGCAACACGCCGCTCTCCGGCCCGCACGGTTCGCCGGTGAACGATTATCTCGAGACGGAAGAGAAGGGGATTTATGCGGTCGGCGACCTCGCTTTTTATCCCGACCGGCTGATGGGCGGGATGCGCCGCCAGACGCATTGGGAAAACGCGCGCGAACAGGGGCTGATCATCGGCGCAAATATCACGGGCAAAAAGCGCCAGCGTTACGAACAGATTCCGTATTTTTGGACAGAAATGTTCGAGCTGAAATTCGACTTCATCGGCGACTTCAATCTTCCGCCGACGCGGGTCGATCTCACCGGCTCATACGCCAAGGGCCGGTTTGCGCTGCGTTATTTCCAGGGGGAAAAATTGCGCGGGATTGTGCTTTGTCATCACAGCGCGAACGACGTCCAGGCCGCCAAGACCGAATTGCGCCAGGCGCTCGGGAAGTAGGCGCCGCCTAGTAGCCGCGGCTGGATATCTCCAGCCCGGGATTGCTGACCCGGATCAGTTTCCAATCCCACGGGCGCCAGCTTTGGCGGCGCCAATGGAGAACGAACGGCTCCTTCACGCTGTTGACCCGCTCGATAATTTCCGGTGCGAATTCCGAGCCGGTTCCGGCGATCTGCACCTTTGCGCTCCACCAGCCGGAGGGAGCATTCGCGCTCACCTGCGGATTGGCCGGGCTGATCGTGAGGGAAGTAAAGAATCGCAAAACGAGACGCAGGCGGTTCAGGATTTCCTTCCGGTCGTGGCCCCAGTCGTCCTGGTAATCGGCGGCAATAAAATCGCCCGCGTCCGACCAGTCCCTCAGCGCGATCTGCTCGAGGAAATGTTCGCTGTGCAGACGCACCTGCTTCTCCGCCTGCCAAAGCTGGGCCAGCCAAAGCCCGACGATGGCCGCGAAAAGCGCGCCGGCATAAAAGCTGATCTTAAAGGTCGAGGGCAAGGCTTTAACTCCGCGCGAACCGCGAGTTGCATGGGCGAGCGATTGTCTTCATTCGAAAATCGGACGCCTTTGGGCATGAAACGTGCACATCCGATCCTCGTTCAGCATGCTCTCGATTGGCTTTTTTATCATTATTTTTTGCGGGCTGTTTGGCTCGGTCTGGTGGGCCTGCATGAACGACAGAAACGCAACCTGACACACACTGATGCTTGATCACGAAGATTTGAAATGGCTGGCGGCGAACGCCACTGAATTAAACCGCCTTTTGCAACAAACGGCGCGCCAGGCGGAACAAGCGCGCCTGCGCAAAACAGAGACGGGATTTTATGAGTCCTTGGGCGACCAGCTCGAGCGGGCTTCCCGATCCTCGCAGGCGATTTTTGATCGCATCACAAGTCGCATCTTGGCGGGCGCGGGTCCTGGGCTGCGCGTCGATCACGCGGTCGCCAGCCTGGCTGCCGCACCGCTTCCCGCCTTGGCAATCAAGATGCCCGTGGGCGAGGTAGAGGTGGCCGAGGAAGGCTCGGATGATCCGGTTATTCTTAATCCGAGCGGAACGCGCGAGCTCGTCCTTTTGGTGGACGACGACGAAGACATTCTCAAGAACACCGGCGAGATTCTCGATTTCGAAGATTACCGCATCATCACCGCCAAGGACGGGATCGAGGCGCTCCAGGTCTATGGCCGGCTCGGCGCAAAGATCGACCTCGTTCTGCTCGATTACTTTCTCCCGGTCATGGATGGCGACGCCGTTTTCGACGAGCTCAAGGCGATTAATCCCAAGGTCCGGGTCGTCCTGAGCAGCGGTTTTGGCGAACAGGCCAGGATCGGCAGCATGCTCGCCCGCGGCCTCTGCGGTTTCATCCCGAAACCCTACACGCACGAGAAGCTGATCGAGCAGTTGCGCTCGATCCTCGATGCCTAACGAACCATGCCGTCGGAGGATTCGGGTAAATTCGCCGCCGCTGGCATCAATTTAGCTTTGAGGAGGAGAACGATCCATGGCCCGCATCGACGCATTCTTTAAACTCATGTCCGAGGAGAAAGCCTCGGATCTCCACTTGGCGACCAACAATCCGCCCATGCTCCGCATTAACGGCGAGCTCGTCCGGGTCGATTATCCGCCGCTCCAGAACGACGACCTCAAGGCGATGGTCTACGAGATCGCGCCTGAGGGAAAAATCAAAGTCTTCGAGGAAACCAACGACGTCGACTTCGGCTACGAGGTCCCGGGTGTGGCCCGCTATCGCGCCAATTTCTTCCAGCAAAAGTACGGCATCGCCGCCGTCTTCCGCTTGATCCCGTCCAAGATCCTGACCGTGGACGACCTCAATCTGCCGCCGGTCCTGAAGAAATTTCCGCTCCTCAAGAAAGGCCTCGTCCTCGTCACCGGCCCGACCGGTTCCGGCAAATCGACCACGCTCGCCGCCATGATGGACTACGCGAACCTGCAGCGGCACGACCACATCATCACGGTCGAGGATCCGATCGAGTTTGTGCACCGCAGCCAGAATTGCCTCGTGCAGCACCGCGAAGTCGGAGTGCACACCCGCTCTTTCGCCTCCGCCCTGCGCGGGGCGCTGCGGGAAGATCCGGATATTTTGCTCGTGGGTGAAATGCGCGACCTCGAGACGATCGAACTCGCGCTCACCGCCGCCGCCACCGGCCACCTCGTCTTCGGCACGCTCCACACCTCGAGCGCGGCCAAGGCAGTCGATCGCGTGATCGACGTTTTCCCGACCGACCAGCAGAACCAGATCCGCGCCACCCTGGCGGAATCGCTCAAAGGCGTGGTCGCGCAAAACCTCTTCAAACGCGTCGACAAGCCAGGCCGGGTCGCCGCCTTGGAAATTCTCGTCGTCGACACCGCGATCGCGAACCTCATCCGCGAAGCCAAGACCCACCAGGTCCCGGGCATGATCCAGGTCGGGAAAAAGAAAGGGAACCAGCCGCTCGACGACGCGATCATGGAACATCTGCGGCAGATGCGAATCTCGCCCGAGGAAGCATACGACAAGGCGATCGATAAAAAGAAGTTCCGTCCCTTCCTCAAGACACCGCCGCCCGACGACTTCGAAGAGTAGGAAGCCCGCTACATGAGAACACCAGATCTCGACCGGATTCTCTCGGCGATGCTGAAAACTTATGATGGCATCTCCGATCTCAATTTTTCGGTTGGCCATCCCCTTCAGGTGGAAGATTTTGGCGAACTCAAGCCGGTTTACGTCGATCCGCCGATCGATCGCCTGACGCCGTACCAGACTGAGCAGATCGCTCTCACCCTCATGCGCGGCGACCGCCGGCTCATGCGCGAATATCTCCGCGCCGGTTCCTGCGATTGCAGCTATTCGCTCTCGGATGAGGCGCGCTTCCGCGTAAATATTTTTCGCCAACAGGGAAATTTCGCGGTCGTGATGCGAAAGCTGCAGGCCGAGATTCCGTCGCTCGAAGTTCTGGAGCTGCCTTCCATTTTCGAGGAAATCGCCAAGGAAAAAACCGGGCTTGTCCTCGTCACCGGCGCCACCGGCAGCGGCAAGACAACCACCCTGGCCGCGATTCTGAACGAGGTGAACCGCAAGCAGTCGGTTCACGTCGTCACGCTCGAGGATCCGATTGAGTTCGTTCATCCCCCGGGCTGCGCCACCTTTAGCCAACGCGAGCTCGGCCAGGACTTCGATAATTATCCCAACGGCCTCCGCGCCGCCCTGCGCCAGGCGCCAAAGGTCATTCTCGTCGGCGAAATGCGCGACCGCGCGACCGTCGAGGTTGCGCTCATGGCCGCGGAAACCGGCCATCTCGTCCTCAGCACCCTCCACACCGTCGATGCCGGCCAGTCGATCAACCGTATTCTCGGTCTCTTTTCGTTAGGCGAAGAACAGCAGTTGCGCATCCGGCTGGCCGACAGCCTGCGCTTCATCGTCAGCCAGCGGCTCGCGCCCAAGCTCGGCGGCGGGCGTCACCTCCTGATGGAGGTGATGGGCCATAACCTGCGCACACGCGAAACGGTCGCCCTCGGTGAAGGTGAGAATCGCAGCTTCTACGAAATCACGGAGGCAAGCGCGCCCTTCGGCTGGATTACCTTCGACCAGTCGATCCTCCGGGCCTACGAGAACGGCATCATCAGCGAGGAGACCGCGCGCCTCTTCTCTTCCAAGAAGGGCCGGGTCACACGCGGGATCGATCTCATCCAGAAAACCCGCGGCATCGACAACCAGCTCGAGGCCGGCCTCCGCCTCGACCGGCCCGTCAACGCTTTTCGTTAGGCAAAAAGATGAACATCGAGCACGACAGCAACTTTTTCGATCTCGGGGACAAGACCGCCCTCGTCTGCATCGACCATCCCAATTACCAAAAGCTGATCGTGCCGCAGCTGGTCGAGCTCGGCTACAAGGTTCACCTCGGGCTTTTCGAGGAGGACATCCTGCTCAAGCTCGCGACCTACAGCTATAACGTCGTCATCATTTACGAAAATTTTAAGGGCGCGAGCGTGGGCGAGAATCCGATCCTCAAGGAAATGGTCCTCCGCTCCAGCACCCTGCGGCGGGAACATTTCCTCGTCCTCCTCACTCACCGCAGCCCGACGAACGACGCCATGAGCGCCTTCGTCCAGAGCGTCGACCAGATTCTGAATATCGCCGACATCGCCAACTTCCGGCCCGTCCTGCGGCGCGGAGTGGCGCAGCACCACGAACTCTACCTGCCTTTCCAGGAAGCGTTGCGCGTCGTCCAGGCGAACTAGGAATCCGGAAACGGAAAAAGATTCCGCGCAAGGATTATTTTTATTTTTCGCGCGAGCGCGCGAGCGATTTTCTTAAACGGCAGTTGCGGCCCGTCGCCGCGCCATGATAATTTCGGCCGCTAATGAAGTTTGTTCAATGGGTGCGTTTTCAGTGGGATTTGAACCAGCTTCCAATGTTGGATGCCGCCCTTCCGCCGCATTATTCCTTCACCCCGATCACCCTCGCCGACGAAAAGGAACTGCGCATCGTCATCCGCCGCTGCTTCGTCCACGACACCTCCTGGAGCGACGCCATGCAGGAGGTCACCGACCAGCTCGATGGCTGGCTGCAGCCCGCGCTCGATCCCGAGAAGATCGGCCTCGGCCTCGCCCTCCGCCACGGCCTGCGCATGATCGGCGCCGCGATTTTAATTCCCGATCCGGAGAGCGAAAATCATCTCTCGCCAGGGCCCTGCGTCCTGCTGGAGTACCGCAACCGCGGTTTCGGCACCGCCTTGCTCGGGGAATCGCTCCGCCAGCTCCAGGAAGCCGGGCTTGCCCGCGCCGTGGCCCTGACGAAGAGCAACGCGCCGGTGGCAAAGTTTCTTTATCCGAAGTTCAACGGGATTCTCACGCCCGGAAGACACGCCGCTGGTCGCGGCCTAACGAATAATTCCGCGTTCGCTTTCCTCGATGAAGCGCACGATCGACTGTGCCTCTTCGCTCGCGCCCAGCTTCTCGCGCAACGCCGCCACCGCCTGCCCGGTGTTCATCTTGCCCCGGTAAATGATGCGGAATGCTTCCTTGATCGGCTTGATCTTTTCCGGCGCATAACCGGCCCGTTCCAGGCCGACCTGGTTGATGCCGCGGACTTCAGCGGGGTTGCCATCCGCGATCATGAACGGCGGCACGTCCTGCACGATCTTGGAACAGCCGCCGGTGATGGCGAAGCGGCCGATCCGGCAGAACTGATGGACTGCGGTGAGCCCGCCGATGACGGCGTGGTCGCCGACCTGGACGTGTCCGGCGAGCGTCCCGTTGTTGGAAAAAATGACCGCATCCCCGACCACGCAATCGTGCCCGATGTGCGAATAGGCGAGAAAGTTTCCGCCGCTCCCGACGCGGGTCTTTCCACTTTCGCCCGTGCTCCGGTTGATCGTGACGAACTCGCGAAAGACATTCTCGTCGCCGATCTCGAGGTAGGTCGGCTCGCCCTTGTATTTCAGGTCCTGCGTTTGCTGCCCAATCGAGCAATAAGCGTAAAACTTGTTCCCACGCCCGGCCGAGAGCGGCCCCTCCAGGGTGACGTGATGCTGCAGCCAGCAGTTCTCGCCTAACGACACCCCGGCGGCGACGAGGCAATAGGGACCGACGACGGTGCCGGCGCCGAGTTGGCCGCAGGGTCAACGATCGCGGTCGGATGGACCGTGACGTCCGCGCTCATTTATCGAGGAAAGTGAACATGAGCTCGCCTTCCGAAACGACGGCGTCGTTCACCACGCAGCGACACATGGCCTTGGCCAGTTTATTTCCGCGCGATTTCGTCAACTCCGCGTGAATGAATAGGGTGTCGCCCGGGAAAACCGGCTTGCGAAATTTTACTCCATCCGCGCTCATGAAATAACCGACCCGGCTCGCGCTTTTGCTGATTCGCATCATCAGCACGCTCGCGACCTGCGCCATCGCCTCGACCTGGAGGACGCCCGGCATGACCGGGTGCCCGGGAAAGTGGCCCTGGAAAAACGGCTCGTTGATCGTGACCGATTTGATCCCGAGACATTTGGTTTCGCCCTCGAAGGAAAGAATGCGGTCGACCATGAGAAACGGATACCGATGCGGCAAAATATTCATGACCGCGTTGATATCGAGCCCGCCTTCGCCGGCCGGGAAATTGCGCTTGGGCAACATCGCTTCGGTCGCGGCCAGCGCCTTCGCCACCGCGCGCGCGAGGTCGGTGTTGGCGCCGTGGCCGGGCCGCACCGCCACGACGTGCCCGCGGATCTGCCGCCCGACGAGCGCAAGGTCGCCGATGATGTCGAGGATCTTGTGCCGCACAAATTCATCGGGAAACCGGAGCGGTTCCTTGCTCAGGACCGATTCGCCCCGGACGACAATGGCGTTTTCCAGGCTTCCGCCCTTGATCAGGTTTTTCTCCATCAACGCCTGGACGTCCTCGTAGTAAACAAAGGTGCGGGCGGGGGCGATTTCGCGCTCGAAGATCGCCGGCGTGATCGCGGTCGACATGAATTGGGTGAAACGCCCTTCCGGTCCCGCCTGGGTGCAGGAGATGCGGAACTCGTCGTCCGGGAGCAGGACGAGAAGCGAGCCCGTTTTCGTCTCGATCGAGATCGGTTCGCGGACATGAAAGAAGACCCGCGGCGCTTCCTGCTGCACCAGCCCGGCCTTGCGAATCGCTTCGACATACATCAGGCCGCTGCCGTCGCCGATCGGAGGTTCGTTGGCGTCCATCTCGACCACGGCGTTGTCGACTCCGAGCGCGGAGAGCGCGGCGAGGACGTGCTCGACCGTGTGCACGCGCATCGAGCCTTCGCCGATCGTGGTCGCGCGCTCAACCGTTTTTACGTTCGCGATCGTGGCGTCGATCGTCGGCTCGTCGGCCAGGTCCTTGCGTTTGAACTTGATCCCGGCATTGGCCGGCGCAGGCTGGATCTTAAGCGAGACCTTGGCGCCGGTGTGGAGTGAAGTGCCGCTGAGAGAAGCGGCCTTGGCGAGAGTGTGTTGGAACTCGGCGGCGGAAGGCATGGCCCGCTACCTAACAGAATTTTTCCCTGCTGGCCAGTGAGGCTTTGCGGCTACATCCCGCGCGTGTACCAGACGCCGCCCGGGCCGTTGTAGCTGGCGCCTTCGCCCCAGATGACGTGGTTCATTCCCGCGCCATCGACCGAGAGGCCGATGTAATCGCCATAGGGGAAGGTGTAACCGTCGGCGCTCTTGTAGGGCGCCCCGTCGCTGCGATCCGACAAGCGCACAATCTCGCTCCAGGTCGTTCCACCATCGGTCGTGCGGCGATAGAAGGTATTCCAGGCGCGATTGTTTCCCTCCGTGCTGCCCTGCCAGACGACGCGGAAATCTCCCGCGGTCGGGCCCGCCGCGATCGCGGGAAAGCCGTTTGTGCTCTCTTCGTTAGGCTGGGAAATCTGCACCCGCGGCGTCCAGTTGATGCCGTCGCTCGAGGTCGTCACCCACATCGGCTGCGGCTCAAACTCGACGTCGCTGGCGTGATACGTGACCATGATCTGTCCGGCTTGGTCCACCGCCACGCCGCCGGTGGAGGAGAAGAATCCGTATTCGCAACCGGGCACGCCGGAGCAGCTCGGTGGCGGGGCCGACCGGTCCACCAGCCTGGTCTGCCAGCTCGCGCCCTTGTCGTGCGAACTCACGAGCGTGATTTCCGCCGGGCCGCGATAGTTGAGAAGAAAATCGATCACCAGGAAATAGACGCTCCCATCCGGCGCGATGGCGGCGCCGTTGGCATCCCACCAATGTCCCGGATTCGAGCGATTGGTTTTGATCGGCGCCTCGAATGTTTCTCCGCCGTCGTGCGATGAGACGACGTAGCTGTCGCCCATGTTCAGGCCGACATAGACGTCCTGCCCGTCGGGCGAAACAATCAGCCACGGGTGATCGGTCCATTGCAGCGAGGGCGCAATCACGACTGGCTCCGTCCAGGTCGCGCCGTTGTCATAGGATTTGATCAGCGCGCTTGTCCAATTGGGACCGGCCAGCCAGACCGCGAAGACGGTGCCGTTGGCATCCACCTGCACCTGCGGATCGGCCTGCCAGACCTGGACCCGCCTAACGAGGTGGTCTGCGTCCCAGGTTTGCCCGCTGTCGGCCGAGCGCCGGATGAAAATTCCCGAGCGCCGCTCGTTAAAGCGCGTCGTCATCTGGTAGACGTAATTGGAGGTGCGATCTGCGCCCACGTACGGTTCCCAGTCGTCCTGTCCGCTCCAGACGCGTTCCGAGTCCCAGCCCGTCGCGGCGTCGGAGGCGCGCGGCTGCTTTTGCACATCGGTCTGGGTGGCAAAGTTGCGGCCGGTCGAGCGCATCTTGCGCTCGCCATGGGCGGGAGTGGTTTCGCGCGTGGTGGCCCAGGCGACGCCGACGATCGCAAGGACGAGAAGAACGGCGGCCACGCCTAACGACCTCCCTTTTCGCGGCTGCCGTCCGTGCGGGGAGGAGTGAGTGACCACTCGCAGGACGCGGTCGGAACGGAGAGGAAGACGCTCGCTCATGAGTTGTCGAGCATAACGAAGTCCGGCTCTTTCTGGCGAGAGAAATTCCTCTCGTTTCGGCATTTAGCCGCCTTTTTTCTACCGAACGAGGTGTTTCTCGATGTTCTCGGCCAGGCGCTCCGGGGTGACCGGCTTGGCGATGAAGGGAAAACCGCCAAAATTCGGCCGCGCCGCGGTTTCCGTCCGGGTCACCATCGCGGTCAGGAAGACGATTGGCACCTTCTTCAGTCTCTCATCCGCGCGGATCTGCGCGGCGATGTCGCCGCCGTCGAGCCCGGGCATCATGACGTCGAGCAGGATAAGATCGGGCCGGAACTCGCGCGCCGTTTCGAGGGCTCGCGCGGAGTCGTTTACTTCCCGGATCTCGTACTCGGTCAGGGTCAGCCGGGAGAGTTTCGTGAACCCTTCCTCGTCATCGACCATCAGGATTTTTGCTTTACGATTTTTCATCTTCGCTCTGGCTCGGCACGGCGAGGGTGACGACCACGCCCCCTTCGCTGCGGTTGCTGACATTGATCCGTCCGCCGTGCAAGTCGATGATCGTTTTCGTCACGGTCAGGCCGAGGCCGGTGCCTTTGCCGGGCGGTTTGGTCGTGAAATAGGGATCGAAAATTTTCGAGAGCTTTTCCTTGGGAATGCCGGTGCCGTTGTCGGCGATCTCGACGATGACGACGAGATCCCCGGCCTGGAAGGGCGGGACGGCGTCCCCTTCGCCGACGTGCCAGGTCCGGGTTGAAACGAACAGCCGGCCGCCACCCGGCATGGCGTGGCAGGCGTTGGCGAAAAGGTTGACCAGCGCCTGTTTGATCTTGTCCCGATCGAGCGCGCAGGTCGGGAGCTGGCCGGCAAAGTCGGTCGTCGCCGTCACCTTGGCCGCGCTGATCTCGTGGCGCACGAAACGCAGGGCCTGTCGGATGAGCGGCTCGATCTCGGTCGGGCGGAGCTTGAGTTCGTTAGGCTTGGCAAACTCGAGCAAATCGCCCACGACCGCGTCGGCGCGCTCGATGGCTTCGCCCATCTCCTTGAGCACGGCGAGGATCGGTGGATCGCCCGACCATGGCTGCCTGGTGATGAAGCCGAGGCCCATCTGGAGCACGGCGAGCGGATTCTTGACCTCGTGCGCGACGCCGGCCGCGATCTGGCCGACGGTTTGCATCTTTTCCGCCTCGATCAGCTGTAGCTGGGTCGCCTGCAAATCGGCGTGCGACTTCGTCAGGCTGGCCAGCACTTCGCGGAGCCGCGCGTTGGCCTGGGTGAGCTGTTCTTCCGCTTCTTTGCGTGGGGTGATGTCCGCCACCAGCCCGTCGTAGCCCGCTAGTTCGCCCCCGGCGTTATAGCGCGGGACGCGCTGGTTCCGCACCCAGCGAATCGAGCCGTCGCGATGAAAGATCCGGTGCTCGATGCGCGGCGGGACTTTGCCGAGCGTCATCTCGGCTGCGTTGGCGACGACGGCGGCGGTGTCGTCCGGATGGACCATGCGATGCCAGAGATCGGGGTCGCGGGCATATTCTTCCGGCTGGTAACCGGTCACGGCGAGACAGCCCGGGCCGTGCGAGGTGCCGACAACGTCGCCGTTATCCAGGTGCACGCTGTAGATGTAATCGGTGACGGAGGCGAGGAGCTCGCGGTAACGCTGCTCGCTCTGTCGGGCGGCTTCCTCTGCTCTGATCAGTTGCGGTTCCACGAGGCTAAATCGAAAAGGTATCGGCCGAAATTCGGCAGAGTGTGGCGCAATTCGGACGAAATTCCAGCCGACGACCCGGGCTGCTTCAGCGAGGGCTGCACGCCTTGCAGATTTCTTCGACGTGGCGGTGATCGGTGCCGCAGCATCCGCCGAAGACGTTGAGATTCTTCAGCGTCGCGAGCAGGTCACGGTGCTGGCGACCGAGTTCGACCGGATCACCGGCGTCGAGTTCCGTGCACTCGTTCAGTTCGGCGTGGCTTTTGGTCGAGGCGTTGGTCCGGAGACCGCGAATCTTTCCGGTCCAGGATTCGCCGGCGGCGAGGACCTTCTCGAAGTGAGTCGGATGCGCGCAGTTGATCATGTAATAGGCGGGAGCGCCGTCCGTCACTCGCTCGACTTTCTCGATGCTTTCCTTGAGGGAGTCGCCGGTGGGCAGTTTGCCATCCGTTTCCACCGTGAACGAAATCACCACCGGCATTTCAAATTCCCGCGCCGCGTTTACGATCCCGATCGCTTCCTCGACGTAGTTCATCGTGATCGCGGTCACGAGGTCGGCGCCGGCGTCGCGGAAGACTTCCACCTGCCCGCGGTGATACGCCTGCGCTTCCTCCGCCGACATTTTGTCAGCCGGGACGTAACCGTCGCCGCGCGGACCGATGCAGCCGCTGATGACCATGGGCGTTTTCTCTGTCTCGAGTTCATCGCGAATCTCGTGCAGCAGCTCGATCGCTTTCCGGTTGGCCGCAGCCATCGCTTCGGGCGTGTAGCCGAGTTTCGAACCCCAGTCGGCACTGGCGCGCCAGGTGGCGCTCTCGAGGATCAGCCCTTTCTCATAGCGCTGCGCGAGGGAAGCGTAGGTGCGGAAATATTTCCGCAGCGCTTCGCGGCCGGCTTCGTCCCGCAACAGGTGAAAAGCAGCGAAGTACGGCAGGTCGAGTCCTTCTTGGAAAATAAGCGTCGTCTCGATCCCGCCGTCGGTAAGAAAAACGCGATCGGACAACTGCGGCAGTGAGTTGCGGTATTTGGTCATGGCTTGGTTCTCCGGTGAGCGACTGCGCAGGGAAAATCTAGCGCGCTTTTTTGCCGGGGATCAATGCTGAACGATCGCCGTGACGGCAGAGCAGGGACTTAAGCGGTGCGAAGTCGAACGATCTGGCTCACGCTGCTGAGAAGAGCATGAGCCTTCTCAATCAACGCCGGGGCCGGATCGCGCTTTTCACTCTGCTGTATTTGAGCGAGGGCGCGCCGATCGGATTCATCTGGTGGGCGTTGCCGACGCTGCTCCGCGCGGCCGGAGTGGACGTGCCGAGGATCACCGCACTGACCGCGATGCTGGTCCTGCCGTGGGTGTTTAAGTTTCTCTGGGCTCCGCTGGTGGATGCGATGCGCACGCCGCGCTGGGGATTTCGCGCCTGGATCATCAGCGCGCAGCTGGCGATGGGCGCGACATTGCTGCCGCTCATCTGGCTGGATCCGCTCGGGCATTTCCAATGGTGGGGCCTGCTCCTGCTCCTGCACGCAGTCTTCGCCGCGACGCAGGACGTGGCGATCGACGCGATGGCGATCAACCTCGTGCCCGAGCATGAGCGCGGGAGTCTCAATGGCTGCATGCAGGCCGGGATGCTGGCGGGTCGCAGCATCTTTGGCGGTGGCGCTCTGGTCGTGGCCGCCACGGGCGGAATCGCTTGGGTGATCGCGGCGTTGGTCGCCTGCATCTGGATCACGCTCGTCTGCGTGATCTTCACCCGCGAACCGCCGGAGTTGGCCGGATTCCGGCATCGCCTGTCCGGTTTCCGTCGGCACCTGCAATCCGCGCTGCGCCGGCGGACGACGTGGCTGGGGCTCGCGTTTGCGTTGGTGGCGGCGGCCGGTTTCGAGGCCACCGGCCAGCTCGCCGGGCCGTTTCTTGTCGACCGCGGATTGTCGGAGAAGACGATCGGTTTGTTCTTTGGCGTGGCGGTGGTTAGTGCCACCCTCGTCGGCGGCTTGATCGGCGGGAAGCTGTCGGATCGCTGGGGACGAATCCGCGCGGTGGCGATTTTCCTCGTCGGCTTTGTCGTCATGATTGCCGGACTCGCTGTTTCGGACCTCGTCATGGCGAAGCCGGCTCCGTCCGTGCTGATCGGCTGGCTGACGGGCATGTACTTTTTTATTGGGATGTTCACCGCCTCCTCTTACGCGCTGTTCATGGACCTGACCGATGCGCGCCTGGGCGGGACGCAATTCAGCGCGTTCATGTCGGCCACGAATGGCTGCGAATCGTGGTCCGCCTGGGCCGGCGGGCGCATCGTCGGCCCCGGCAATTACGCCCCAGCATTCCTCGCCATGGCGGCGGCGTCGCTGCTCAGTCTTCCGCTACTGAAGTGGCTGGCGAAAGAGCGCGAGCGGGAGCCAGCCTCGCCCTGATTGAGTTATTGCAGGCGCGGCCAGGCTTTCCGTTCCTGCCCGAGCTGGAGCACTGCGTAGAGAACGAGGATGCCGAAGATCGACCCCAGGAGTCCCTGGATGCCGAGACCGATGGAGAGATTGATGACCACGCTGGCCAGCGCCGAGGCGACGAAAAGCCAGAATCCCCAGCGTTTCCATCGCAACAGCCCGACCGCCGCGACGACGTTCACCAGTCCCAGGGACGCCAGCGCCCAGAAGGCCCAGTAGGGGACCGGAGCGCCCTGGCCCTGGATCCAGCCGGAACCGAGGAGGTAAGTGAAAGCGAGGGCGGAGTTGACGATGATGATGAAGATCAAATACGCCGTGAGACACCCATGACGGCCGATGGGCTCGGGTGGAGGAGTGGGAACGTCAGGGTTGATTTCGTTCATGGCAGGTGGAGTGCTGACCGCGCAATCGAAAGCCAACGGGGAGTCATGGCGCCGAGTCTGCCGGCCGCGAGCCTTTCCGGCAAGCCTGGAAATAGAGCGCCGGGCGGGAAGCTGAGCGCTAGGGATTGTTGCGACGTGATTTTACCCGGGTCGCCTTGCGCACCGGGATTGGGGTGGCCTCTGCCTCGGGATATTTCTTCGTGCTCGGCCAGATCAGGCGCCAGGGCTGCGTGCGCAAGGTGGCGGTGAAGTCTCTGGTATTGCTGAGCGTCTCCTCGAGATCGGGGCTGAGACTGTCGAGCGCGTTTTTCAGTTTCTCGGAGCTGTCGCGGAAGTTGGACAGGGTCACGGTGATGTTGTCGTTCTTGGTGAGCTGGTTGCTCAGGTCCTCGATGTGGGCGAGCGATTTCGAGAGGTCGCTCCCAGGCGCGGTCAGCTCGTTGAGGTGCTCGGTGAAGATTTTGAAATTCCCGAGGGCGAGGGTGAGGGGGGCGTCTTCCGCGGTGATCTTGCTCAGGTTGGCGGCCGTGCCTTGCAAGGACTTCAGCGCCACTGTGGCCTCGGTCGCGACCGGGCCGACGATGCCGAGAAGTTTCCCGATCGCTTCCCCGAAATCGGGCACGCGGTTTCCGGCAAAGACCTGCCCGGCCTCGGCCCGGCCGGAGCGATCGTTGCCGCCGGAAATGTCGATCGCGGTTTCGCCGAGCAAGCCGAGGTTCATGAGCCGGACGTTGGAGTTCTTGTAAACGACCGAGGTGCGATCGACTTCGACGTCGATCCGCACTTCAAAGCGCGGGAGCGCCTTCGGGCCGCTGCCTTCGGGGCCGGTGACGGTGCCGAGGTTAGCCGCGGCCTCGAGGGCACGGGCGGCTTCGTCGCGCGAGACAGGCGAGTTGAGGGTCTTGACCTGGCCGACCTTGCGGCCGGCGAGGAGGACGGGCGCGCCGAGTTTGATCCCGGCGGCATTATCGAAATAAAGCCGGTAGGTCACGAGCGGCCGGAAGAGCCCCGGCGCGCCGAGCATAATGAGAATAAAAGTGAGGATCGCGACCGTGCTCAGGACGAGCAGGCCGGTCATGATCTCATTTCGTCGCAACTGCATCTTTGCTTCCTTCCAGGATGGGACCCTCGGTGCTGCCGCTCAGAAATTGCTGCACTACCGGATCGTCCGATTGTTTAAGTTGCTCAGGTTCGCCGTCCGCGATCACTGCGCCTTGGTAAAGCATGGCCATGCGGGTGGCAATGCGGAAGGCGCTGTCCATTTCGTGAGTGACGATAATTGAGGTGACCTTGGCGGTCTCAGTCAGGCCGATGATTAATTCGTCGATGACCGAGCTGATGACCGGGTCGAGCCCGGCGGAGGGTTCGTCGAAAAGAATGAGCTCGGGATCCAGGACGAGGGCACGCGCGAGGCTGACGCGTTTGCGCATGCCGCCGCTGAGCTCGGAGGGCATCTGGTTTTTCGACTCGATCATGCCGACGAGCTCGAGCTTTTCGTCCACGATCTGGTCGATCTCGGAGGTCGTCTTGCGGGTGAGTTCCTCGAGCGGGAGGGCGACGTTGTCGCGCACGCTGCGCGAGCTGAGAAGGGCGGAATACTGGTAAACCATCCCGATCTGGGTGCGGACTTGCTGGAGTTTGCGCCGTTTCAGGCGCGAGATCTCAAATTGCTTGAAGAAGATCTCGCCCGCGCTCGGCTGGAGGATGCCGAGAATTAAACGCAGGATGGTGCTCTTGCCGCTGCCGCTCTGGCCCATGATCACGAGCCGGTCGAGCGGCTCGACCTTGAGGGAGACGCCGGCGAGGACTTTTCTCCCGGGGAACTCGAGCTCCACCTCGCGCAGCTCGACGACATAATCTGGCGCCTCGTTCACGGGAAGAAAACGATGTAGACGATGTTAAAGAGCGTATCGAACCCGATCACAACTGTGATCGCGGTCACCACGCTCGAGGTGGTGGAGGTGCCGACACCGGCCGCGCCGCCTTTCACCGTCAGCCCGCGATAGCAGGCGATCGCGCCGATGAGCAGGCCGAACATGAAGCTTTTCAAAATGCCGGTGACGATGTCGCGGATGAGCAGGCTGTGCAGGACGAGGTCCTGGAAATAAACGAAGGCGATATTGAAATAGGCGCGCGAGATCAGCGCGCTGGCGAAGATCGCGGCCAGGCTCGAGATGATGCTGAGGCAGGGCATGAGGGCGAAGAGCGCAAGCATCCGCGGTGCGACAAGAAAGCGGAGCGGTCCGATCCCCATCGCCTCGATCGCCTCGACTTCCTCCGAGACCTGCATCGTCCCGAGCTCCGCGGTGTAGGAGGCGCCGATCCGGGCCGCGAGCATGATGCCAGTGAGCAGTGGGCCCAGCTCGCGGGTGAAAGCGATCGCGACCAACCCCGGGACGAGCCGCTCCGTCCCGAAGCGCTCCAATTGGTAGCCAGTGAGGAGCGCCATCGTGAGGCCGAGAAAAAACGACACCATCGCCACCAGCGGCACGGAGCCGACGCCCGCGCGTTCGGTGTAGCGGAAGAAAGTCGCGGCCTTGAACGGCACTCGCCCGCGCCGGATGCGATCGGTCGTCTCCGCCACGGTATTAATGATGAACCAGAACATGCTCCCGATTTCCTGGAGCACGGAGCGGCTTTTCTCGCCCACTTCGGCGACGAGATCGGCTGGTGCATTGACCAGCGTCTCGGCGGTCCCTGGTGTCGGCGAAGGATTCGCGGCCATTGCGGGGAAGTTGCCTTACTTCGGGGGAGCGGCAAGTGTTCCTGGCGACCGGACGTCCCGGTGCGAAATTTCAATCATGCACCGATTCCAACTCCTCGCCGGCCTCGGCATTTTTCTGCTCGCCGGTTCCATCACCGCACAAACGAAAGACCAACCGATGAAATACGGCATGGTGATCCATGGCGGCGCCGGCACGATCGAGCGCAGCACGATGACGCCGGAAAAAGAGAAAGCCTATCGCGCCGGGCTCGAGCAATCGCTCGAGGCGGGCTACGCGGTGCTGGAGCGTGGCGGCACGAGTCTCGATGCGGTCGAGGCGGCGATCCATGTGCTGGAGGACAACCCGATGTTCAACGCCGGCAAAGGCGCGGTCTTCACCCACGAGGGGACGAACGAGCTCGATTCCTCGATCATGGACGGCAAAACGCTCGCCGCCGGGGCGGTCGCGGGAGTGAAGCACATTCGCAATCCGATCAGCCTCGCGCGGATGGTGATGGAGAAATCGCCGCACGTCATGCTCACGGGCGAGGGGGCGGAGGCGTTCGCGAAAAAGATGGGCGTAACGCTTGTTGACCAGAAATATTTCTACACGGAAGAGCGCTGGCAGGCCTTGCAGAAAATCAAAGCCTCGCCCGTTCCGATGAGCGACAAGGATCGGCACGGCACCGTCGGCGCAGTCGCGCGCGACAAGGCCGGCAACCTCGCGGCCGGCACTTCCACCGGCGGGACGACAAACAAGCAATTTGGACGGGTCGGCGACGCGCCGATCATTGGCGCCGGGACGTACGCGAACAACGAGACCTGCGCCGTCTCGTGCACGGGCGACGGCGAGTATTTCATCCGCGCCGCGGTCGCGCACACCGTCTCAGACCTGATGAATTACAAAGGGATGCGGGTGAAAGAAGCGGCCGAAACCGCGCTCGAAAATGCGAAGAAACTTGGCGGCACCGGCGGGCTCATCGCGCTCGACAAGGAGGGCAATTTTGCGATGCCGTTTAACACTTCGGGAATGTATCGCGGGCAGGTCGACGCGGACGGCAGGGTGAGCGTCGAGATTTATCGTTAGCGCTACTCGACGATATCGAGCGTCGCCTTATCCCCATGCCGGGCGGCGGCGCTGGACAGGAGCGCGCGAATGGCGCGAATCGTTTGTCCGTTGCGACCGATGATCCGGCCGACATCCGTCTGCCGCATGCGCAGGCGAAAGACGGTCATGCGGCCGTTGGCGACTTCCGAGAGCATCACTTCATCGGGAAACTCGACGAGCTGCCGGATGATGAACTCGAGGAATTGTCTCACGCGGCGGAGTGTAGCGACGCGTCCGCGCGTTGTCCAACCGGAACCGGGAGGACCGATTTCCAGGGAGAAATTATTCCGCGGCGGCTTCGGCCGGCGCTGGTTCTGCCGGGGCCGCGGCGGCGCGGGCCTTGGTCTTTTTCAGGATGCTGCGCACCGTATCTGAGGGCTGGGCGCCACGCGCCATCCAATGCTCGACCCGGTCCACCTTCAAGGTGCTGTTGTCGCCCTTCACCTTCGGATCGTAGGTCCCGATGATCTCGATAAACTTGCCGTCGCGCGGGCTGCGGCTATCGGCCACGACGACTTTGTAATAGGGGCGATTTTTCGCGCCTTCTCTGCGTAATCTGATTGAAACGGCCATGCTAAAAGGGTGAGGTGTTGAGTTTTGCGGTCTGCGGGGGAGGAAACGAATCGCCCAATCCGCGGAAATCGCAAGTCAGCTCTTCATTCGCGGCATTTGCGACATCATCCGCTTCATCTTGCCCGCGTTCTTCATCAGCTTGCGCATCTGGTTGAAACGCTGGAGCAAATCGTTCACCTGCGTGACGGTGCTGCCGCTCCCGGCCGCGATCCGCTGGCGACGGCGGGCGTTTAAAATATCCGGGCGCCGGCGCTCTTCGTCGGTCATGGAGAGGACGATTGCTTCCGTCCGCTTGATCTGCTTCTCGTCGACGTTCATGTCCTTGATGTTGCCCATGCCCGGCAGCATCCCGAGGATGTTCTCCAGCGGGCCGAGTTTCCGCATCATTTTGAATTGGGCCAGGAAATCGTTGAAATCGAAGGAAGCGGTCCGGAGTTTCTTCTCCATCCGCGCGGCTTCTTCCTCGTCGATCGCCTCGGCCGCTTTTTCGACCAGGCCGACGATGTCGCCCATCCCGAGGATTCGCCCGGCGAGTCGGTCGGGCACGAAGGCTTCGAACTGATCGAGTTTTTCGCCGACACCGGCAAACTTGATCGGGCGCTGCGTCACCTCGCGCATCGAGAGGGCGGCGCCGCCGCGGGCGTCGCCGTCGAGTTTGGTCAACACGATGCCGGTGATGCCGAGCGCTTCGTGAAAATGAGTCGCGACGCTGACCGCCTGCTGGCCCGTCGCGGAATCGGCCACGAGCAACACTTCCTGCGGCTTGAGAAATTCCTTCAGCTGCTTGATTTCTTCGATCAGGGCAGCGTCGATTTCCTGGCGACCGGCGGTGTCGAAAATCTGCACGTTGCCGGTTTGTTCCGCGGCCCATTCGAGGCTCGCGGCGGCGGACCGCTTTAGGTCCTTTTCGTCAGGCGGCGGACTATAAACCGGAACTCCGACCTGTTTACCGAGAGTCGCGAGTTGTTCGATCGCGGCTGGCCGATGCAAATCGCAGGCGATGAGAAGCGGGGCGCGTCCCTGCTTTTTCAGGTAGGCGGCGAGCTTCGCTGAAGAGGTGGTTTTGCCCGCGCCGTTCAGGCCGACCATGAGAATGCGGGCGGGCTTGTCGAGATTGAGCGGCTCGGCATCGCCGCCGAGGAGCGCGGTCAATTCGTCATGGAAAATTTTCACGACCTGCTGGCCGGGCGTGACACTGCGCAGCACGTCTTCGCCCAGCGCCTTGTCCTTCACCCGGGCGACGAATTTCTTCGCGACCTGGTAATCGACATCCGCCTCGAGCAGCGCAAGCCGCACCTGGCGCATGGCGTCGGTGACGTTCGTCTCTGTGATCGAGCCGTGGCCGCGGAGATCCTTGAAGATGTCCTGCAGTTTATCGCCGAGTTGTGAAAACATAAGTCGTTAGGCCGGGAGTCTCTCCGGGGCCGGTTCACTACCATGAAGTGACCGCGCTTTCCAGCCGCGGCCCACCCCGATTCGCAAATCCCCCGCGTTCGATTCATGTTGGCCGCGAACGATGAACAACACCGTCCTCCTCCATATCGTGGAACGTCTCGAAGGCTTCCTTGGCAAGCTCCCCGATTCCATTCGCAATCCGGTCCTGAATGAGCTCACGCCGCTGAAGGAACTTTTCCTCCAGCAACGCCCGCCGCGTTTCGTCCTGACCGGTTCGCATCCGATGCCGCTGCTCGAGTTCTGCGCCCAGATTTTCGCCGAAGGCGCGCAGGAAACGCCGGCCCGCGAAACGCTGACCGGGCTTTACCGCTGGCAAAAGATTTCTCTCGGGCAGCACGGCTCGATTCAACTGCTCGATGCGCGCGGCCCGGATGAAGCGGCGCTCGCCCTCATCCGGGAAGAATTGCAACGCCAGCCGGCGGATCTGTTCTTTTTCCTCCCGGCCGAGCACGACGCGAAAGTCGCCACCCGGCGCGAGGCGGAGCGCCTGGAGAATTTGCTGAACTGGAACAGCGGCTCCGGCGTGGGCGCGAAATTGATCGAGCTGCGCAGCAATGCCGCCGAGTCGGCCTGGCCGCTCGCCCAGGCGCCGGACTCGCCTGCGATTCGGGCCAGCCTGCTCGGCACCTTTGCCCTCGGCAAGAGTCTCCTCGCGACCCTCGCAAGCGAATTGCCTAACGAAGCGCGGGTCGAAATGGTCCGGATCGGCGGCGACCGCGATGCGCAAAGCCAGATCGCCGAGATGCTCGTCAAATCCACCAGCGCCATCTGCGCCGCGATCGGAGCCCAGCCGATTCCGCTGGCCGATCTCCCGATCCTGACCACGCTCCAGCTCGTCATGGTGTCGGGCATCATGTACATCAGCGGCCGGGAACGGAGCATGCGGGCGGCGACCGAGTTTATCGCCGCGCTCGGTGCGAACGTCGGCCTCGGGATGGTCCTGCGCGAAGGCACCCGGGCGGCGCTCAAATTTTTCCCAGGCTGGGGCAACGTGGTCTGCGGCATGGTCGCCGGCGCGGGAACATTCGCCATCGGTCGCGCCGCCACGGTTTATTTCATCGAGGGCGCGACCTTGCGCGATGCGCGGCGGGCTTTTGTGCAGAATAAAAAGAAGCGAATCGCGCTCCCGGGAAAGAAACCCAAGGCTTTGCGGGAGCCGAGCACAAAGCACTAGGTCAAAACGGAATCGAGGCGCGGGTCGGTCCGTTTGCACCTCCCAGAAACAGGCGGCGACGAGCCGAAGACGGCGACGAATAACTTGTGAATAAACTCCCGCTTTCGGCGCATATTGTTCACACAAATTTGTGAACAGCTTTTCTCCTCTAGGCAAAAATCCGAGACGTTTTTTTTACACGCCATGAAACTGTCGGAGATCGCAGACACGCTCCGCGAGATTCGAGTGGTGCCGGTAAAAACTCTCGGGCAAAATTTCCTGCACGATCAGAACCTCGCCCGCTGGGTGGTACAGGAGGCGGGGATTTCCGCCTCCGATTTCGTCCTGGAGATTGGGCCCGGATTGGGTGCGCTCACCGAGCCTGCGCTCGCCACCGGAGCCAGAGTCCTCGCGATCGAAAAGGATGGAAGACTGGCGGAATTTTTGCGGACACGTTTTGCAAATCGTCGCTTCGAAATTATCCACGGCGATGCGCTCGAGTTTGAGGCGCGGCGGCTTTTTCCACACCGACCGATCAAGTTGTTAGGCAATCTGCCCTACTATGTCTCGACTCAACTTCTTCTGCGATATCTTGAACAGCCAACTCCCATCACGTTGGCATTGTTGCTGTTACAGCGTGAAGTTGCAGCCCGTCTGTCGGCTGTTCCTCGCTCCAAGGATTATGGAATTCTTACTCTTGTCGTACAGCTACAATATCGCGTCGAATATTTGCGCACCGTTCCGGCGAGCGTCTTTTTGCCGCAGCCCGAGGTCGAATCCGCCTTTGTGCGGCTGACGCCACGCGCGCCTAACGAGCTGCCGGAGCACGAGCGGGAACTATTTCTCACGCTCGTTCGCCGCGGTTTTGCGCAGCGCCGAAAACAACTCGGAAAATTGCTCAAGGAACTGCTGGCGGACTGGCCGGGTGCGGCGCGGGAGATTGGCGCTTCGCTGACGGCGCGGGCGGAGGAACTGTCGCTCGCGCAGTGGATCGCGCTCTCCAATTTCGTGCGCCCGCCGGCATCGTTCAGCGCGGGGACGGATCTTTCCGAGCAATTTGCGGTGGTGGACGAAACGGACCGGGTTACCGGATCGGCGTCGCGCCGTGAAGTGCATGGGAATAACTTGCTCCATCGCGCCGTGCACATCTTCCTTTTCAATCCTGCCGGCGAGCTGCTTTTACAGAAGCGCTCGCGCTGGAAAGACCGTCATCCGGACCTCTGGGACTCGAGCGCGGCCGGCCATGTCGGCGCGGGAGAAGAGTACGATCAGACCGCGGCGCGCGAACTGAAGGAGGAACTCGGAGTGACGGTCAACCTGGCCCGGATCGGGAAGTTGCCGGCCTCGGAAATGACCGGCCAGGAATTCATCTGGCTCTACCGCGGCGAGCACGCCGGGCCCTTTACGCCGGCCCGGTCGGAGATCGACGCGGTGCAGTTCTTTGCGCCGGAGGCAGTGGCGCAGTGGATTGAGGAAAGGCCGGGCGATTTCGCGCCCGGCTTCCTCGAATGCTGGCGGATCTACCGTTCCGGGATCAAACCGCCTAACGAGGTGGGACTCGCCTAACGTTTCTTTTTCGCCGAGCTCTTCTTCGCGGGCGCTTTTTTTGCGGGGGCTTTGCTCTTGCCGGTGGCGGCAAGCGTCGTCCGCGGCGGCAGATCGCCCATCACGTCGCGGCGATATTTGCGCGCCGCTTTGCGGGCCTGCTCTTTGCCGCCGTAGACCGCATCGCTGAACATCCGCGTGCCAGTCGATGATCCCCGCACGAAATGGACCTGGAAACCATGCGTCTGTTTCTTCGCGCGCGGCTTGGTGTCGATGCGTTTGATGTTTTGCTCGGAGTCGGGATTGGATCGTTTCCTCATAATAAGAATTGTTTTGGCCTAACGAGTGGAGGGTAAGGTCAACTTTTCGCTTATGCAAATGCGGGCCGCACGAATTTTAAAATTTTTCAGCGCCGCGCGCGCCACCCTGCCGCCGGCAGGTTCCAGGGCGCGGCTTTTTCGGCGTAGAGCGCGCGCGGGAGGAGCGCGTAACAGGGATGCGCGTCCGCCCGCAACCACTTGATCAGCTCAACCAGGGCGCTCTCCGCCATCGTCGTGCAGCCGGCACTCGGGCGCGTTTCGCCGCGGCGGATGTGAAAGAAGATCGCGCTCCCGTCGTTAGGCCGGGGCGGGTCGGAATTGTGCCGGATCTCGACCAGCCAGCGATAGGCAAAGTCGTTATGCCGCATCTTTTGTTTGCCGAACCAGGGCGGGGGATTCTCCGGGTCGTCGATGGTGACGTGCAGGTTGTAGTCCGGCCGGGTCGGATCGTCGATCCAGGCATCGGCTTTGGTCACCTGATGGAAGGGAAACTTCGCGCCGGTCGGCAACGCCGGATCGTAAGTGTAAATCTTGCCAATCTCGAAGAGCCCGGCCGGCGCCCGGCCGTCCCGTTCTTTTTTGCGGCGTCCGTTTTCCTCCTGGCCGGCCAGGCCGGTCCCCCAGGCGAGCCCATTTTTCCCAAACAGGACCGGGACCGGCTGGCCGACCGGTTGCCAGGGCCCGGAGGCGGCCCGCTCGAAGCGCTGCAGCTCGCCCTGCATCGAGTCCCAGCCCGGGGCCACGGCGACGATGAGTTGCCGGCAATCTTGCGGCACGCCGGCGGCACGCGCACTGCTGGGCAGGAAGAACAACGCGGGCACGACAAAGAGGCAAAGGAAGCGCATGGCAAAACTTAGACGTGCAGCCTGCGCCTTCTGTCCAGTTGAATTCGAAATGAAGAAAAGAATCGCGGCGCTCCTCCTCATCCTCTGCGCGATCGGCGCCTATGCACCGGCCTTGCAGAACGATTTTGTCTGGGACGACCACGCCCTCATCCTGCGCGACCCGCTTATTCGCAGCTGGCAATTGATCGGCGAGGGCTTCACCCATTTCCTTTTCACGGACGCAGCGGCCTCTGATTTCTATCGACCGTTGCAACGGCTCAGCTACACCTTTGATTACGCGGCCTTCTTCATTTCGCCGATGGGCTATCATCTCGTTAGTCTCCTTTGGCATGCGGCGGCGGCCGTGGCGTTCTTCTTTTTTGCGGAGGAATTCCTCGCGCGCTGCAAACTGGAGCCGGCGCGCCGGTGCTGGATTGCGCTGGGTGCGGCGCTGGTCTGGGCGCTGCATCCGGTGCAGAGCGCGGCAGTGGTCTACGTCTCCGGGCGGGCCGATCCGCTGGCGGCGGCTTTTGGTTTTCTCGGGCTTTATCTCGGGCTGCGAATGCTGCGGGCGGAGGGAAACGGGCGCTGGGGGTTTGGGATTGGGGCCGGTCTTTGCTTCCTCGCCAGCGCGCTGAGCAAGGAAATGGGGCTGATCTTTCTTCTCCTCTGGCTGATCATCGCCCTCGTGCAACCTCCCCGCCGGGCATTGTTAGGCACGGCCGGCCTGCTGGCGGGAGTTCTTTTCGCCTATCTCAGCCTGCGCCTTCCGGCCGAGCATCTCCCGGCGCCAGTCGCGCCGGCGGCGACTCTCCTCGTTCGGCCAATTGTATCGGCCCGGGCAGTGGCGGAGTATGCCGGTCTCCTCGTCGCGCCAGTGCGTCTGCACATGGAGCGGGAAGTCGAGACCCGGCCGAGCGGGTACAGCCCGGAGAGCATGGCGGCCGCTTCCTGGCTGGAGTTGCAGACTCTCGCCGGGCTACTCCTGGTGGCAGCGGCGGGCTTCCTTCTCTGGCGGGCGCGACGGCAGCCGGCAATCTTCCTCCCACTCGTCTTTGCGGCGGTCTGTTACCTGCCGATCAGTGGAGTCATCACGCTCAACGCCAATCTGGCGGAACACTGGCTCTACCTGCCAAGTTCCTTCCTTTTTCTTGGCGCGGCCGCGGCCCTGGCAGCTTCGGGTTGGTTGACGGAAAAAACTCTTCGCTCCCGCGCACTGATCGTTTGCCTAACGACATGGCTGCTTTTTCTGCCGGTCCGGACTTTCCTCCGCACGTTCGACTGGAAAGACCAGCGCACGTTTCTCACCCGCACGATCAGGGATGGGGGCGATTCGGCCCGGATGTGGATCAATCTTGGTGGGCTGGAACTGGGCGAGGGCAATCTCGCCGCGGCCCGGCAGGCGCTCGAGCGCGCACTCGCGAAGGACCCAAAACACACGCTCGCCCTGCTCAATCTCGCGGCGGTGACGATGAAGGAGGGCGACTACCCGGCAGCGCGCGCCATTCTGAATCGGATCAAGAACCCACCGGAGCTGCGGGCGCGGGCGGAAGAGAGTCTCGCTGTGTTGGAAAATCGTGAAAGCGGCAGGGTCAACCTGATGCGGTTGCGGCTGGCGGCACGGCTCGGCCCACCCAATTGGACGATCGAGAAGCGCTACATCAAGGCGCTGGCGGATCTGAACTATCCCGAGCGCGCGATTACGGAATTGCGAACTTGCCTGGCGACCGCGCCGTATCGGGCGGAGAGCTGGCAGATGATGAGCACGCTGCTCCAACGGATCGGCCGGCCGAACGAGGCCGAGGTGGCCCTTTCCCTGGCAGAAGCGAACGACGTCCACCTCCGCGCCCGCGGGAGCGCTCCGCTCTAGGGATTTACATCCGTCGGGGCGGGCGGGTCCGATGCAGTGGTGGTGAGAAGATTCTTTAAACTGACGCTCCTGATCTCGGCCTTGGCCTTCACCGCCACGGTGCTGGCGAACTCCCCCGCCGAAACCGCGACGCCGATTCTGACCCCGACCATTCCGGCCGGGCCGCGCCCGACCGCGACGGTGACGCCGCTGCAGGAGACGCCGCAACCGACCAGCACAGTCACACCGTTGCCGAGCGCTTCGCCTGCTGGCACGCAGCCGCAGACCACGAACACGGTCGCGCCCAGCCCGACTCCTCGCTGACCCGAATCGTTAGGCGGCCGGTGTCGCTGTGAGTTTCTCGACTCGCGCGGTATCCGCGCCGAGTGACTTCATGCCGAAGAGCCAGATGACGCCGGAGACGACCATCATGCCCGAGATGAGGAAAAAGCCGACGTTCATGTTGGTGTGGCCTGAGATGTAACCAATCGTCGGGAAGGCTAGGGCGTCGCCGAGGGCGTGGATGACGAGGATATTCAAGGCAAAGGCGGTCGCGCGCACCGCCGGCGGGGTGACATTCGCCAGCGCCGTGTTGGATGGGCCGGTGTTGAGGAAAGCGAAGAAGATCGCGCCGAAGAGAAAACCCCAGGCGCCAGGGAAAGGGGTGAAAAGCATCGCCACAAACAAGGGCGCGGCGATCAGCATCCCAATTCCAGAAACGGAAAAATACGAACCGGGATGGCGCGGGCGCAGCCAGTCGGCCACGACCCCGCCGACGAGGGTCGAGAGCAATCCGCCCACCGCCGTGATCAGGCCGAAGATGGCGGTCGAGGACGGCGGCAGCCCGCGGTAGCGAAGGTAGGCGGAGATCCAAAAGGCCAGGCCGCCGATGGCAAAGGTCATAGCCGTCTGGGCAAAGCAATTGATGACGTAGGAGCGAGTGCGGAAGAGCGCGAGATAATCATCCCATTTCGGTTTGGCCTGAGTTTGGCGGTCGATGCCGCGGCCGCGCGGGTCGCGCTGGGTGAAACAAAGCAAACCGAGAAGCAGGCCGGGCGGGGTGACGAGGTAAAAAGCCCAGCGCCAGCCGAGATGCGCGTTGATCAATCCGCCGAGGACATAGCCGAGCGCGCCACCGACCGGGATGGCGGCGAAGAAAACCGAGAGCACGCGGCCGCGGACCGAGAGCGGGAAGAGATCGGCCAGAATCGTCGGCGCGGCCGGGCCGTAACCGCCTTCGCCTATGCCCACGAGGACGCGGGTGAAAAGGAGAATGCCGAAAGTTGCAGCCAGGCCGGAGCCGCCGCTGGCCAGGCTCCAGAGAATGACCGCGACGCCGACAATGACCCAGCGCGAGAAACGATCGGAGAGCCAGCCGAGCGCCGGCGCGGAAAGCATGTAGGTGACAAAAAAAGCCGTGCCTAACAATCCGCTCACGGCCATCGCGTTCGGGTCGTTAGGCGCAAAAAAAGCCGCGCGAATCTCGGGCTCGACCGCCGCCAGAATGTAGCGGTCGATATAATTGAAGAGGTTAATGACGAGGAGAAGACCGAGGGCGGTGAGCGCGCCCGGCTGAAACTTGAATCGGGTGGTCATCGAATTGCCGATTGCAGTGGGCGTCGCGGAAATTGTAAATCATAAAACGATGACGCCGATTTCCGCCGCCGAACGTTTCCTGCGCTTCTTTGGAATGCCGCTCATGCGGCTGATTTATCGCGTCACCCCGGTCGGGTTGGAACGCCTGCCGCCAGGCGGATTCCTGCTGCTGCCGAACCACATCAGCTTCATTGATGCGTTGATTCTGCTCGTCGCCTGCCCGCGGCCGATTCGCTTCATCATCGATCAGGAATATTACGAAAACCGTTTCCTTCATCCCGTGCTGCGGGCGGTCGGCTGCATCCCGATCACCGCGCGCCGGGCGAAAGACGCGATGCGGCTGGCGGCGGAAAAGATTCGCGAAGGCGAGATCGTTTGTCTTTTTCCGGAGGGCCAGCTTTCGCGTTCCGGCACGCTCCTGCGCCTGCGGCGCGGCTATGAGGTCATTGCTCGGCAGGCCGAAGGACCGGTTGTGCCGGTCTGGCTCGATCAACTCTGGGGCTCGATCTTCTCCTACCAGGGCCGACGTTTTTTTACGAAATGGCCGCAGCATTTTCCTTATCCGGCGACGGTCGAGTTTGGCCAGCCGCTCGCGCCTGACGACGCCGACATCGCCACTGTGCGCGAGGAATTGCTCAAGCTGGGAGAAAACTGCTACAGCCGTCGTCCCGCCCTGCGCGGGCATCTCGGGCGGGCGGCGGTGCACGGGCTGGCGCGTCATCCTTTCCGCACCGCGGTGATCGATGGCCTGGATCACAGCGAGCTGAGCCGCGGAAAACTTCTCGGGGCGGCGGCCGCGCTCAGCCGCCATCTGCGCAAGAATTTTCCGGACGAGCGCATCGGCATTGTCCTCCCGGCGAGCAAGGGAGGGGTCGTGGCCAACCTCGCGGTCGTGCTCGCGGGCAAGGTGCCGGTCGGGTTGAATTTCACCAGTGGCCGCGCCGCCCTTGAGCGCGCGCAGGAGATCGCGGGGTTGAACGTCGCAATCTCGGCCAACGCCTTCGTCCAGCGCCTGGCGGATTTCCCCTGGCCTAACGACGTCGTGCAACTTGATGAACTCCTGCCCACGCTGAAGCCAAAGATTTTCCTCTGGTGGATGGCGGCCATTATCTTGCCGGGGGCGCTGCTCGTCCGATTGCTCGGACTTCCGCGGGAAGGGGACCACGCCGAAGCCGTCCTTCTTTTCACCAGCGGCAGCTCGGGCGATCCGAAAGGGGTCGTCCTCAGCCACCGCAACCTGATCGGCAATGTCTCGCAGTTTCGCGTCATGCTCGACGCCACGCACGAGGATCTGCTCCTCGCATCGCTCCCGTTTTTCCACAGCTTCGGCTGTACTGTCACTCTCTGGTTCCCGCTCATTGAAGGGGTGCGGATCGTGACCTATCCGAACCCGCTGGAGACGGCGAAATGCGCCGAACTGATCGAGCGTCATCGCGCCACCATCGTGCTGGCGGCGCCGACTTTTCTTCGTGGCTATCTGCGCAAAGCCGAGCGCGACCAACTTGCGAGCGTGCGCCTAACGATCACGGGCGCGGAAAAATTACCCCGCAGCCTGGCCGACGCTTTCGCCGAGCGCTTCGGCAAACCAGTCTTCGAGGGCTACGGCCTGACCGAGACCTCGCCGGTGGTGAGCGTGAACCTGCCCGAGCCGGAACCGAAGCATCCCGGCGACCTGGTGCAACCGTCGCAGCGGCCGGGCTCGGTCGGGAAAATGGCGCCGGGGATCGCGGCGGAAATTCGCGATCCGGAATCGGGAGAGAATCTCTCGCTGCATGAGACCGGGATGCTCTGGCTGCGCGGTCCAAATATTTTCGAAGGCTACCTGCACGACCCGGCGCGAACGGCGGAAGTGTTGCACGACGGATGGTTGAAAACCGGCGACCTCGGCCGCTTCGACGAAGACGGGTTTCTCTATATCGAAGGCCGGCTGTCGCGCTTTTCCAAGATCGGCGGCGAAATGGTGCCGCACGAGACGGTGGAACAAAAAATTCTGCTGGCGTTGAACCTGGGCAACGAAAGCGAGCGCAGCATCGTCGTGACCTCGATCGTCGATCCGCAAAAGGGCGAGGCCCTCGTTCTCCTGAGCACGATCGAGATCGATCAGGCCGGATTGCGCGCGCAATTGCACGAAGGCGGAGTGCCGAATCTCTGGATCCCGAAAATCATCCTGCGCGTGGAACAAATCCCGGTCCTGGCGACCGGCAAACTGGACCTGCGGCGCTGCAGCGAGGTCGCGGCGAAAGGGGCGGAATAAAACGGTGCCAGGCGCCGTCCCGGCCTAACGAGCGGTCGCGGGAGTGACCTCGCAGGGGCCAATGTAGGCGCCGGGATGGTTATCCAGGAACCTCTGAACGTTTCTTCCCAGAATCCGGCGCTCCCGCCCATGGTCGCTCTGTGCCCTGGCTACCAGGATCCGGCGCTGCTGCCCGTTGTCGCAGATGATGACGATATCGTCTCCCGGGTGGAAGCCGCCGCCGCCGTCGAAAAACGGAGGTGTACTCGGCGCGCCGAAGCCCGGGCCTTCCTCCGGAATGTCGAGCATTTCCTTGCCGTCGATCATTTCTTTCCCGTCCATCACTTGTTTGCCATCGCTGCGCGTACTCTCGGTCCGGGTCTGGACCGAGTCGGCACAATCGGGCGCGGTGGCGAGCGCAGCGTCATCGATGAGCGCGGCGGATTGCGGCCAGGCCACAATCGCGGCGGCGACAATCGCGCCGGTGACGTCGCAATCGATTTCTTCCCCGCTCGCACAACGAATCGCGGTCGCGACAATGTCGCCGGCGTATTCGTGATGGGAGGTGACGGCGGCCTTCGTGATCGTGGCGGCAGCATTGGGATTACTCTTCACCGCGGCGCAAACCGCGGTCAGGAATTGCGGTTTGCCGGCGGTGTTGATCATGACCCCCGGCGGCAGACCCGATTCAATCATCTCCGTCGGCGACATCAGCGTGGCGTTGGCGACGGGCAGGGTGACGATCCAGAGCGCACTCGTGAGGGCAATTCCGAGGGCGAGGGTGAAGCCGGTCTTCGCCAGGCGCGAGCCGAAGATTGTGGAAATCATAGGTAGTTAGGCTGCTTCCTGTATGAATGATTCCCCGCGGGAGGTCAAGTTCAGAGATCGCCCCGCGGCTCAGGCGTCGGCGTAGTCCGGGACGAGGTCAGGTTCGGGCTCCTCTTTCCGGGAAACGCCACGGGCGGTTTCGGCGGTCCGCCGTTCGTTGTGTGTGCGTGCGATCAGCACGTAAAGCGAGGGGACAATGAAGAGCGTGAAGAGAGTGCCGATGGTCATCCCCCCGACGAGTACGAGGCCGATCGAGTTTCGCGCTTTCGCCCCGGCGCCGGTGACGAAGACGAGCGGCATGTGACCGGCAACGGTCGCGATCGTGGTCATGAGGACCGGCCGCAAGCGGATGCGGGCGGCTTGGGAGACAGCCTCGAGCTTGGAATGTCCGTCTTCCTGCAACTTGTTGGCAAACTCGACAATCAGGATCGCATTTTTCGCGATCAGCCCGACGAGGGTGACGAGCCCGACTTGCGAGTAAATGTTGAACGAAGTCGTAAAGGCGTTGGTGAAAAACGCCATGTTCGGATTCGGCAGCTGGAGAAACATGAAAATCATGGCCCCGAAAAGCGCGAGCGGGACCGAGCCGAGGAGAATGATGAGCGGATCGCGGAAGCTGTTAAATTGCGCCGCGAGGACGAGAAAAATCAGGACCACCGCGAGACCGAAAGCGGGCAGGAACTTGTCGCCCTCGACCCGGAGCTGGCGCGATTCGCCGGTGTAATCGATCGAGTATCCAGCGGGCAAAATCTTCGCCGCCTCGTCCTCGAGGAGCTTGAGCGCCTGGTCGAGCGGGCGGCTGGACATGCCGCTGATGGTGACGGCGTTGAGCTGTTTGAAACGGTTCAGGGTTCGCGGCACGGTCTTTTCCCTGATCGTGGCGACCGTGCTCAACGGGATGAGCTTGTCGTCCGGGCCGGTGACGTAAATGTCCTTGAGCTGCTCGGGGTTCAACCGATCGACCCGCTGCACCTGCGGGATCACCTTGTAGCTGCGCCCGGCGATGTTGAAACGATTAACAAAATTACCGCCGAGCATGGCCGAGATATCGGCGCCGACTTCCTGCAGGTTCAGGCCGAGCGCGCCGACTTTGTCGTGATCGATCACGAGCTCGGCCTGGGGTTGGTCGATCTTGGTGTCGATGATCGGAGGGAAAAAGAAGGTGCCGCTCTCCATGGCCTTTTCCTGAAGTTTTTTGGCAAACTCGACCATGCGTTCGGGTTCCTCGGTCGAGAGCAGGACGAGCTCGACCGGGAACTGGCCACCGCCGGGAAGGGCAGGGGGCATGACGGGAAACATCTCGATCCCGGGCACGGTCCCAAGTTTTGCCTGGACCTGCGGGAGGAGTTCAAAGGCGGTCTCTTTCCGCTGGTCCCACGGTTTCAGGACCATGCCGCCAAAGCCGTTGCTCGGGAAAGTGATCTGGAACGTGAATTCGGTCTGCGGGAAACTCATGAAGACTTTGCCCGCCGCGTCGGCAAAGGCGGCGGTCTGTTCGATCGTGGAATTTGCCGGCGCGTTGACGATGCCGAAGATAACCCCCTGGTCCTCGGTCGGCGCCAGTTCCTTCGAGGCGAAGCTGGGAAGGAGGAAAAACATGGTCGCAGCGATGACCGTGAGGCCGATCCACGCGGTGTAAACCGCCGGCCGCATGCGCAGGGTGGCGTCGAGCCGCCTTCCGTACCAATCGCGCAGCCGATCGAAGAGATGATTTACCTTTGCGGAAAAGCCACGCTCGGCGTCACCCTCACGGAGGAAGGTCGCAGTCATGACCGGCGAAAGAGTGAGCGCGACCACGCCGGAGATAGCGACCGCGCCGGCGAGGGTGAAGGCAAATTCGCGGAAGAGCGTTCCCGTTAGGCCGCCCTGGATGCCGACCGGAATGTAAACCGCGGCCAGCGTGATCGTCATCGCGATGATCGGCCCGATGAGCTCGCGCGCGCCGAGAAGCGCGGCGTTGACCGGGGTCAGCCCGTCGCGCAAATGGCGCTCGACGTTCTCCACCACCACGATGGCGTCATCGACCACGAGGCCGACCGAGAGCACGACCGCGAGGAGCGTGAGCAGGTTGATCGAGAAACCGAAGACCTGCATGAGAAAGACCGCGCCGATGAGCGAGATCGGGATAGCAACGACCGGGATGATGGTGGAACGCCAAGAACCGAGGAAAAGAAAGATGACCACGCAAACGATGAGGAGCGTCTCCGAGAGCGTGACGTAAACGTCCTTGATCGCGGTGTTGATGTAATCGGTGCCGTCATACGCGATGCGGCCCTGCATGCCCGAGGGCAGATCGCGCGTGATCGACTCCATCTCGGTCCGGACGCGCCTGATGACGTCGATCGAGTTGGCATTGGGCAGGACGAAAACGCCCATGAAAACGGCGCGCTGGCCGGAGAAACGGACCTCGGAATTATAATCTTCCGCCCCGAGGACGACGTCGGCGATGTCGCCCAGCCTAACGAGGGTGCCGTTTTCCTCGCGCACGACGAGTTTCTTGAAATCCTCCGCCGTGTGCAGGTCGGTGTTGGCGGTCAGATCGACCTGGACGAGCGCGCCCTTCGTCCGGCCGAGCGCGGCGAGGTAATTGTTATTCGACAGGGCCCGGCGCACCTGCGCGGGGCTGACATTGAGCGCCGCCATCAGCTCGGGCTTGAGCCAGATGCGCATGGCAAAGGTGCGGCCGCCGAGAATTTCGGCGCGCTGCACGCCTTCGATCGCGGTCAGCCGCGGCTGCACGATCCGGTTCAGGTAATCGGTGATCTCGTTCGCCTCCAAAATGTCGGAGGTGAAACTGAGATAGGCCGAGGCAAACTGGGAATCGGCCGACTCGATGTTGATGATCGGCACCTCCGCCTCCGGCGGGAGGTCGTTTCGCACCTGGTCGACCTTTGAGCTGATCTCGGAGAGCGCCTTGTTCGAGTCGTAATTCAGCCGCAGCCGCGCCGTGATGGTGGAGACGCCCTGCGCGCTGGAGGATTGCAGATAATCAATCCCGTCCGCGGCCGCGATCGCGCGCTCGAGCGGGGTGGTGATGAAACCGCGGACCAGCTCCGCGCTCGCGCCGACGTAGGCGGTCGTGACCGTGACTGACGCGATGTCGCTGCGCGGATATTGCCGCACATTGAGCGACGAAATCGCCTGCACACCGGCGATGACGATGACCAGACTAACGACCAGTGCGAGGACTGGTCGGCGGATGAAGAGGTCGGTAAAATTTTTCATCTCAGGGGCGCGCGGGGCGGCGGCGCGCTCAGGTATTCGGCGGCTTCGGGGAGATCTCCGCCTTGGGCGCGAGTTGGTTGTCCACCACCACGTGCATGCCGTTGCGCATCTTGAAGACGCCCGTGCTCACGACTTCTTCGCCTTCCTTCACCCCGTTGGTGACGGCGACAAAATCGCCGCGTGTCTCGCCGGTCCGGACGAATTGCTGGCGGGCGATGAGCTCGTCCTTGTCCGTCTTTTCGTTTTTCTTCTTCTCGATCAGGTAAACCGAGTTACCGAAGGGCGCATAGGCGACCGCAGTCGTGGGAATGAAGAGGATCGGTTTCGTTTCCGGGAGCTGCACTTCGACCCGGGCAAACATTCCCGCGCGGAGCGCGTGGTCGGCGTTGTCGATCGTGGCCTGGAGCGAGACGGAGCGGGTCGCGGGATCGATGGCGGAGTTGATCGCGCTCAGCGTGCCGGTGAATTCACGGCCTTCGATCGCGTCGGTCGTCATCTTGACCGGAAGCCCGACTTTCACTTTTCCGAGATCCTGTTGCGGGAGCGAAAAATCGACGAAGACCTTGTCCAGCGCCTGCAAGGTCACGAGTTCCTGTCCCGCCGGCACCATCTGCCCCGGGTTCACTTCGCGGATGCCGGCGATGCCATCGAACGGTGCGCGGATTTCTTTCTTATCGATGGCCGACTGCATGTTTTCCACCGCCGCCTTGGCCTGTGCAAATTTGGAAGCTGCGGCATCAAACTCCGCCTTCGAGATGACGTTGCGTTTCGAGAGGTCCTGCGCCCGCGTGAATTCCGCCTTCATCAATTCCAGATCGGCCTGGGCGGAGCGGAACTGCGCCTGCTCCGCGGACGCATCCAGTTTCACCAGCAGTTCGCCTTTTTTCACCGGACGACCCGACTCAAAACCGATCTCGGCCACCATCCCGGGCAGCTCCGCGCTGATCGTGGCCCCCTGCACCGGCGCGATCGATCCAACGGCGGTGAGAGTGGGTGCCCAATTCGCCCTGGTTACCTTCGCGCTCGTGACCGTGGTCGGCGGTTCGACCATCGCCTTGCCGTCGGAGATCATGGCGACGATCTGCGCCACCTTGGTGCCGAAGATCAGGAAAAAGATCACGAGCAGGCCAAGGACGACGAGAAAGATCGCGCCTTTTCTTGATTTGCGCTTCTGCGGTGGCGCGGCCGGAGCGGTGGCGGCAGGGGTGGAGCGAGTGGGTGTTTTAGTTATGACCGTTTGCATGGGAAGTACGACTGAAGAGGAGCCGCCAGAGAGTACGGGCGATATCTAGTTGACGTTCGCGCTGTTTCGCAGCGGACGTACCCGGCGCACGAAAAACGCTGCGCATCATGGTGCCGTCGTTGACGGCGAAAATCATCTCCGCAATCTGGTGGGCATTGAGCCAGGGGGCGAGCTTGCGGCCTTCGGGCGAGCGGGCAATCAGATCGGCTACACCATCGGATTTGGTCTTGACCACGTTGCGCAGGATTTTTGCGACCCGGGTGTTGCGGCTGGCCTCGGCAAAGAGATCGACCACGAAAGCAGAAAGGATCTGGGGCGATCGCTTTTCACAATGACAGGTAAAGAGAATTTCCATGGCCTCGAGCAAGGTCGGTGCTTCGCCGGCCCGTTCGAGCAACTCGGCGATGTGTCTCTTGTGCTCAGCCGCGATGGCCGCAATCACTTCTTCCTTGTTCTTAAAGTAGCGATAGATCAGGCCCACGCTGATTCCGGCCTCGGCGCTAATGTCGTGCATGCTGGCCTGATGAAACCCGCGCTTGGCAAAGCAAATCATGGCTGCTTCCAGGATCTGTTCGCGGCGATCGAGCACAACTTCGTTGGGTTTCGTGGCCATTGAACCGACACAGTGAATGAACGTTCATTCATTGTCAAATGCATGACTGCGGCTTCTTTTTCTCGAGCACGATTACGATAGACGGGGAGGGGAGTGCCAGAGGGGAGAGTTGAACTCCCGACCAAGGGCTTATGAGTCCCCTGCTCTACCACTGAGCTACCCTGGCGGCGCGAGTCGCTATGATTGAATGGCCCGCCGATTCTGTCAACGGACGGCGGGCGGCGCTCTAGCGCATGCGATCGCCGAGATAGGTGCGCAATTCTTCCTCGGTCCCGCGCATCGCGATCATGAAACAAACGCCGTCGCGCTCCAGCACCGCGCCCGCCCAATGGTCGACTTCCACATAACCCCAGGCCGGCCGGGTGCCGGGTTTTGGCGTCGCGCGATTGGCCGTTTTGTCGGCCGGGTAGAGGAAGAATTGCACCGCGTTCTCCGCGAGCAGGATCTGCGCGACGCGGTGCCCGTCCTCATCTTCAAACACCCGTGCGCCGCGGGCGCGAAAATCGGCAAACTGCATCGGCACATCGTAGTGCTCGAGCTGCGATTTCATGAAAAAGTAATCGCCGAGGTTGATCGCGTCGGTGTTCAACGGCTCGAAGGAATATTGCCGGGTCGAGCTGGCATGAACGAGCAGGCGCTCGGCCGTTTCGGAGCCGGGAAAGTCGTTCAGCTTTTCGACAAAAAGGAAAACCGCAATCCCGGTCAGGACGAGCAGCGCCAGTGCCGTGGCCAGGATGGCCGGGTTCCGCGCCGTTTTTTTCCAGCTCCGTTTTTCGCCGCGGATGAGGTTGGCGTTGACGAACCACTCGGCCGCGGCCGGCGGAATCTGGATCCGTCGCACCAGGCCGGCCAGGGCCTGGTCGAATTGCTGTTGCGCGGTCAGGCTGGCGGCGGCTTCGGGGATAGTGCGGGCGATTTCCAGCGCCGAGCGCATCGCGCGATTGCTCGCGGGCGCGTCGCTGATCGGCGCGACTTCGATCAAGGCGCGTTTGCGCCGCGACAGCCAGCGCCTCACGGTGCCTCCGTCGCGTTGTTGAGCCAGGCCTGGAACTGGGAGCGTCCATGCGAGATGAGGCTGGCCAGCTCCTGCATTTTCACATCGAGCAGGTTCTGCATTTCGCGGTGGGAAAATTCGTTCAGGTAATAAAACGCCAGCGCGCTCCGTTGCGGCTCCGGCGCGGCCGAGATCCAGGCCGCCAGTTGTTCCGGTTCGAGCTGCGCCACCCGCGCGGCGGCGTCGGCAGAGATCGGCTCTTCCGGCATCGCTGTGCTCTCCGGTTGGACGTCGTCTTTCGCCAGGTGAAGGCACTGGTGCCGCGCTTCGTGGAAAGACCAGAGGCGATCGGGTGGCAACTGGCCGCGCGAAGCGAGGAGGGCCGCTTCGCGCACTGTGTTTTGAAAAGCGTCGAGCGCCCTGGCCGCGTCACCAGTCATGAGCAGGCAAAAGCGGTAGAGCTGCGGCAGGCTCTCGGAAAACTTGGGTGCTCCTTTTTTTTCCAAGCCGGTAAGTTGATCGGCGCTGCGGTCTCGCGCAAGGCATTCGCTTGCCCGCCGCTTCGAATCCAGCTCCTAATTTCGCATCCTGAGCGAGTCGTAGATCAGGAAAAATTCGCGGCTTCCATTCGCCGGGCGACTTCTTCCGCGTTCTCCCGGCTGTTGAAAGCCGAGATGCGAAAATAGCCTTCGCCCTCCGAGCCGAAACCGCTCCCCGGCGTGATGACGACGTTGAGTTCTCCCAGCATCCGGTCAAACATCTGCCAGCTCGTTAGGCCAGGCGGGGTACCGACCCAGATGTAAGGTGCATTTTTGCCGCCGTAAACCGGCAGCCCGGTCTTGGTCGCGGCCGCGCCCAGGAGGCGGGCGTTCCCCATATAGTGCTCGACCAGCTCGCGCACCTGGGCACGTCCCTCTGGGCTGTAAAGCGCTTCCGCGCCGCGCTGCACCGGATAGCTCACGCCATTCGCCTTCGTGCTCCAGCGCCGGTGCCAGAGTTCGTGCAGCGGCAGCTCGCGGCCGTCGCTGGTCGAGGCCAGGAGGCGTTTCGACATGACAGTGAACCCGCAGCGCACCCCGGTGAATCCGCCGGTCTTGGAAAAGCTGCGAAACTCCACCGCCCGTTGCAGCGCACCGGGGATCTCAAAGATCGAGCGCGGGATTGCCGGGTCGCTGATGTAGCCCTCGTAGGCCGCGTCGTAGAGCAGGATCGCCTTGTGTTCCTGCGCGTAGGCGACCCACTGCTCGAGCTGGGCCCGCGTCGCGACCGCGCCGGTCGGGTTGTTCGGGAAGCAGAGATAGACGATATCGGCGTGCTCGTTAGGCGGCTCGGCCACGAATTCGTTCTCCGCCCGGCAGGGCAGGTAGATGATCCCGCCAAAGCGCCCGGTCTCGTCCGCCGGGCCGGTGTGCCCGGCCATCACGTTCGTGTCCACGTAAACCGGATAAACCGGATTCGTGATCGCGATTTTGTTTTGGTCGCCGAGCACATCGAGGATGAAGCCGCAGTCGCTCTTGGAGCCGTCGGAGACGAAGATTTCGTCTTCCGCGATCTCGATTCCGCGCTCGCGGTAGTCGATCGCGGCGATCTTGCTCCGGAGAAATTCATAGCCCTGATCGGGCGGATAGCCGCGAAATGTTTCGCGGACCGAAAGTTCATCGACCGCCGCCTTCATCGCCGTCACGACCGCAGGCGGGAGCGGCTCCGTGACGTCGCCGATGCCGCATCGAATCAGACGCTTCCCCGCCTCGGGGTTGGCGGCGCAGAATTCCTTGATCCGCCGTCCGATCTCGGGGAAAAGGTAACCAGCCTGGAGCTTGAGATAATTTTCGTTGAGGTAAGCCATGAGTGTCTTTTTGCGCCGCTTTGCGCAGCGTCGTTATGCAACAGGCGGCGCCGAACCTGTCAACGAAATCCTCGACCCGGCGCGAACACGCCGGCGCGCCTACAAGTGCGGTCCGTGCGACGCCAATTCGGTCGCGCGGGGATCGAAGTTCTCCTTCAACCAGTTTTTCGCTTCCGTGCGCGACCGCGAAACGTGGGTATTCCACCCCAGGCCCTGCACCCGGCTCTCCCATTGCTTGGCAATGGAAAAAAGACGTTCGTCGGGAGCGACTACGACCACGGTCGCGCGCGGTCGAAAAAAAGCGGTCATCCGATCGACGGTGGTGATCTGCTTCAGTTGAAAGTCCGTGATTTGAATTCCCGTCGCTTCCGAGAGATCGACAAACTCGTAGTGAAAATTCTCCGTGTTCTGCACGAGCTGGGAGACCGCCAGACTGCCGCGCAGGATTTCCGCCCCCGTCACCATCCCGCTGCCGCGATGCACCACGCCCATGCAGTCATCGGTTAATTCGGTCTCATATGGCATTTTCCCATTTCCCCCTCCAGCCTTTGATTGCCGCTGACAATCTCCGCTAAATGAATTCGGCCGTGGATCTTAGAATGGCCGTGTCAGGCGTCCCAGGGATGAAGCCGGGTCCGATTAATTATTATCCGCCTGTGTGGCAAACCAGCGCGGTTTGGGCACGGCCGTTTTTGTTCCCGGTCCCATTTTCCCGTCGTCCTGAATAGTGGTCGCCGGCGCCGGCAGCGGCGGTGGGACCTTGGCCGGCGGGCCGTGACCAATGGCGAAGCCGGAGAGAAATAGAATGACGCCGCCGCAAATCTCCAACCAGAGACGTCCCGGATGCGGCGCGCGGATCTGGCGCCGGCACGTCGGGCAGGTGATGACTTCGCGCGCCAGCGCGGCGTCGACCCAGACTTTTTGACCGCAATTGCGGCAGCGAAACTTAGTCGCCTTCTGTGTCGGCCGGGGGTCTGAAGGGACGGCGTAACCGCGGAGGCGTCCGGCAGGTTTACGCCCTACTGTCTCGACTTCAGGGCCTCGGCCCGAGGATGGCCGGTTCATGTCGCGAGGCTGCCACGGGGCGGCCGCACAAGGCAAGACAAATCCGCGTTGCCGTGAAGGTTACAAGCGACTTCCAGCTAGTCGATCTGCGTTGCCCGCTCCAGCAGCGGCCAAGCCGAAGCCAGGTCGTTTTCCGTGCGCGCATGGACCAGCATCAACGGCTCCTCCTTCTCGATCCGCTCCCCGGGTCGCCTGATCTGCGAACACCCGACCGCGAAATCGATTTTGTCCGTTGCCCTGGCTCTTCCAGCACCCAGGAAAAGTGTCGCACGGCCGATCGCCTCCGCGTCCATGCGCGCGATCACTCCGCTGCGGGGCGCGGGTAGGGGACGCAGGACGGGCGCGGGATGGGTTGCGACCATTTTCTCCAAGGCACGCGCGTCGCCATCTTGCGCTTCAACAAGGGCGACGAATTTGCGCCAGGCCGTGCCGTCCCCCAGCCAGCGGGCAAGTTGCGCGCGGTCGGCGGTCGCGACCTGGGCCGCGAGGTCGAGCGTCAATTCCACCAGATCCCGCGGACCGCGGCCCTGAAGCGTCTCGACCGCTTCCGCCACCTCGAGCGCGTTCCCGACCGTCCGTCCGAGGGGCGCATCCATCGCGCTCAGGAGATGGGAAATTTCGACCCCCATCTGTTCACCCACCGCCGTCATCCCGGCCGCCAGTTCTTCGGCTTCGGCGCGCGTTTTCATGAAGGCGCCGCTCCCAAATTTCACGTCGAGCACGAGACGATCGAGATTCTCCGCCAGCTTTTTGCTCATGATGCTGGCCACGATCAACGGCTGCGACGGCACCGTGCCGGTCACATCGCGAAGCGCGTAGAGTTTCTTGTCCGCCGGGCAGATGTCGGCGGTCTGGCCGATCATGAAAACGCCGATTCTTTCCAGCTGCCGGAGCGCGCGGGTTTCGTCGAGGTTCACATTGAAACCGGGGATGCTCTCGAGTTTGTCCAGCGTCCCGCCAGTGATGCCGAGTCCGCGGCCGGAGATCATCGGCACCCAGACTTCGTCGCAAGCCAGGAGCGGTGCGAGCACGAGCGAGACCTTGTCACCGATGCCGCCGGTCGAATGCTTGTCTACCTTCGGCGGCGAACCGGGCGGATACTCGAGGACGCGGCCGCTCTTCATCATCGCCGAGGTCAGCTCCCCGGTTTCGTTAGGCGTCATCCCGCGAAAGAAAACGGCCATGGCAAAGGCGCTCATCTGGTAATCTGGAATCTCGCCCCGGGTGAAGCCGTCGATCAGCGCCGCGATCTCGTTCGGCGCGAGTTCCTCGCCGTTGCGCTTGCGCTCGATCAGGGTCGGGATGTGCATGGAGCGAGAAATGATTCCCCGATCGGCCAGGCCTCGGGAAGTTTAAAAAACTCCGCCAGCGTCGCGGCCACGTCGGCGAAACTTTCCCGGGTCCCAAGGTCGCGGCTCTCGCCGCCATCCAAAACCAGCAGCGGCACTTCTTCCCGGGTGTGATCCGTCCCCCGAAAAGTCGGATCGTTCCCGTGGTCTGCGGTAATGATCACGAGGTCGTCCGGCAAAACGCGCTCGAGAAAAGTCCCGAGCCAAAGGTCGAACTCGCGCAGCGCAGCGGCGTAGCCGGCGACGTCGCGCCGGTGCCCGAAAAGCATGTCGAAGTCGACCAGGTTGGCGAAAATGAGCCCGTCCCTCCGCGTCTGCCAAAGCTCGATCGAGCCGGTGCATCCCGTCCTGGTTCGAAGTCGTCGGAAATGATTCCGCGACGCCGTGCCCGGCAAAGATGTCGCTGATTTTTCCGACTCCGATGACCGTCACACCGTTCTCGCCTAACGAGTCCAGAATCGTCCGCGGCGGCCGCAGCGAAAAATCGTGCCGATTCGCCGTCCGGCGAAAACTTCCCGGTTTCCCCAGGAAGGGTCGCGCAATCACCCGCCCGATCCGGTATCGATCCGCGACCGCGCGCGCGCCTCGGCAGATCGCAAACAGGCGCTCTGTCGGAATCACCTCCTCATGGGCCGCGATCTGCAGAACAGAATCGGCCGAGGTGTAAAGAATCGGCTGGCCGGTGCGGAGATGCTCTTCGCCGAGTTCATTGAGAATCTCCGTGCCGCTGCGCGCGCAGTTGCCGATGAATGAGACCCCGGCGTCGCGCTCGATTTGCCTAACGAGCTCGTCCGGAAACCGCGTAAAGGTCGCAAATGGCTCCTCCAGCACGACGCCGGCAATCTCCCAATGTCCGGTGGTCGTATCCTTTCCCGGCGGAGCGTTCCCGCATTCGGCCAAAGCTTGCCCGGGCCTCGCCCCCTCCACCCATGATGCGCGCGAGCCCGAGCGAGTTCAGGTTCGGCAGGGCCAAGTCTGAGCACTCTTCCAAAATATGACCCAGCGTGTCGGCGCCTTCGTCGCCGTATTCCGCCGCATCCGGAGCGTGACCGACGCCCACGCTGTCGAGAACCAGAACAAGCGAGCGCACGAAGAGAAATCAGAAGGATGAAGGAAGAAGGATGAAGTTTGGCGGCAGCATCTTCTTCCTTCTGCCTTCTTACTTCATCCTTTTCTTCAGAGTCCGATCGGGTGCCAGGCCGTCTTCATCTCGACCGTGTCGAGAATCCAATACGGATTCTCTGCCGCCGCGCCGCGCCAGTCGGCCGGAGCGAGCGCGCGCTCGACGTAGCGCTTGACGTTATGCCCGCCGCCCTGCTGCAAGGCGGCGGCGACTTTTGCGTCGCCCGAGGCGTCGACAATCGCGTTCACATCCATGTGACTGGCGATGTGAGAGGCAATCTCGGCCGGGTTGCCGGAGAGCAGATTGATCACGCCGCCCGGGAGATCGCTCGTCGCGATGATCTCGGAGAAAGTGAGGGCCGGGAGAGGCTGCGTCGACGAGGTCAGGACGACCGCGGTATTGCCGCTCAGGATGACCGGTGCGACCAGAGAAACGAGCGCGAGCAGAGGTGGCTCGTTAGGGCAAACCACCACCACGACTCCGGTCGGTTCCGGCATGGTGAAGTTGAAATGGGAGCTGGCGACCGGATTCACCGCGCTGAAAATCTGGCTGAACTTGTCCGTCCAGCCGGCGTAATGCACCAGGCGCTCGATCGTTAGGCTGGCTTCCTCCGCGGTCTTACCGTTTTTCTTTGCGGCCGAGCGGGCGAGCTCGGCTTCCAGCTCGGGCCGGCGCATTTCCAGCATCTCGGCCGCGCGATAGAGGATTTGTCCGCGGAGGTAGGCGCTGGTTTTCGACCAGCCGGCCTGAGCCTTGCGCGCCGCGCCGACCGCGTCGCGAAAATCCTTCCGCGATGCGCGCGCGTAATTGGCCAGGACCGCGCCGCCGGCCGCGGCCGGCTCGACCCGGCCGCTCTCGCTCCGGACAAATTTTCCGCCGATGAAAAGCTTGTAAGTTTTCTGAACCTGGAGTCGCGCGTCTTTTCTAGCCACGGCGGGAGCATTGCCTAACCGCTTGAAAAAGGAAACGGTAAACGGATGCTGGCGGGAATTTGATGGAAAAGGACGACTCGATCTTCATCGCCGGCCACCGCGGTCTGGTCGGGAGCGCCATCCGGCGCCGGCTCGAGGCGGAAGGCTTCACCCGCCTGCTCACCCGCACCCGGGCGGAGCTGGACCTGACCGACAGCGCCGCAGTCGATGAATTTTTCGCGCAGGAAAAACCGGCGGTGGTCGTGGTTGCGGCAGCCAAGGTCGGTGGGATCAAGGCGAACAGCGACCGGCCAGTCGAGTTCCTGCTCGCCAACCTCCAGATTCAAAATAACCTCATCCGCGCCGCGCACGAGCACGGCGCGCGCAAGCTGCTCTTCCTCGGCAGCTCCTGCATTTACCCGAAGCTGGCGCCGCAGCCGATCCCGGAGAGCGCATTGTTAGGCGGACCGCTCGAGCCGACAAACGAGGCCTACGCCATCGCCAAGATCGCGGGGATCAAGCTTTGTCAGGCCTATGCCCGCGAGTACGGCGACAACTTCATCTCCGGCATGCCGACCAATCTTTACGGGCCTAACGACAACTTCGATCTCGAAACCTCGCACGTCCTCGCCGCCCTTCTGCGCAAGGCGCACGAAGCGAAAAAATCCGGCGCGCGCGAACTCGTCGTCTGGGGCTCGGGCAAACCGCTGCGCGAATTTCTCCACGTTGACGACCTCGCCGCCGCCTGTCTTTTTCTCCTCCGGAATTATGACAGCCCCGAGATCGTCAACATCGGCACCGGGACCGACCTGACGATCCGGGAACTGGCGGAGCTGATCTGCGACGTGGTCGGATTCGAAGGCGAGCTGACCTGGGATGCGAGCAAACCGGACGGCACGCCGCGCAAGCTGCTCGACATCTCGAAAATCAAATCGTTAGGCTGGGAGCCCACCATCCCGCTGCGCGAAGGCATCGCGCAGACCTACGAGTGGTTTTGCCGGCAATCGTAACGGCCTTTTTCAAAGGCCGAGGTTGTAGGTCTCGATCAGCGCCACGCCGGTCGTTCCATCCTTCCCGCTCATGATCGCGGTAAAGCTGCCCGCCAAAAGGTTCGCCAGGATCGCTGCCTCCCGCTCGTCGCCCGGCGCGAGCGTTGTCGCTTCGATCTCTGCCTCCTGCGTCTCTCTCCAATTATCATTCGAGGCGATCAAGGCCCCGTCTCGGTCATAAAGATCGAGCGTCGTATCCTGCAGCGCCCCCGAGACACCCTGCGCCGTCAACCCCGGTCCGATCGCCCGGATCAACATCCTCACGTTACCTCCACTCGAGATGATTCCATCAATCATCACCTCGTCCCCCGTCCCGACAAACCCGCGCGCAGAGGTATTCACGAGCTGCGACGCAATCGGCACGTCAAGATCATAAGCCTCCACCAAACCCGTGCCGGTCCCTGCATCCTGTCCTCGCATCACCGCGGTATAGGCACCCGGAGCGAGCGTCGCGAGGATCGCCGATTCCAGGCCGTCGGTCGGCGCGAGGCCAGTAGCCTCGATTTCGGCCGCCTGCGCGTCCGCCCAGTTATCGTTGCTTAGCACCGTCCCATCCGGCGCGTGCAACTCCAGGATCGGATCAACCAGCGTGCCGGGCAGGCCCGCCGCCGCCAATGACGGTCCGATTGCGCGCAGCAGAACTTTCTTCGGCATCGCTCCGCTCACGATCAACCCATTGATCAACTGCGCATCCCCGTCGCCCACCTGCGCCCGGGTCGAGACATTCAGGAACGCCGGCGTCGGCAAGACCGCCGGATCAGGCGGCGTCACACTGAAGAAAATTCCCTGGGCAATCCCGGGACCAAATTGCGTCAGGCCATAGAAATTCCCGTCCGGATGCGCCACCAAGTCGGAGGGAGCCCAGCCATCGACCGCCACGTTAAAATGATGCAGGACCACGAAGCCGCCCTCCGGCGACATTTCATAGATCGTCCCGCCGTCCCCTTCGCCTCCGGCACTCGTGATTCCGATAAAATTTCCTTCCGCCATCTCGATAATCCGCAGCGGCCCTCGACCCTCCATCGGCTGATAAAAATTGTGCAGCGTCGTGACCACACCCTCTTTCGTCACCCGCTGCACCGCATCGCTTAGATGAGCCGTCGCGATCAGGTCCCCCGCCTGATCCTCAATGATGTCGCCATATAAATCCTGCGTGAATCGCAGCGGCACCACCTCGCTGAAGTCGCCGGCCGGGTTGATCCGAAAGATGCTCGGTGTGGGCAGAGTTTGGTTGCCATAGAAATTGCCATCGGCGCTTTCGTAAGTCAGCCGCGGCACGCCGGCAAAGGTTTGATGAAACTCGTGGATCACCGTCAGATCCCCCGCCGTCGAGAGCCGGAAGACACCGCCCGCCGGGTTAAACGCCAACCCCATTGTGCCATAGAGAAAACCGTCCGACCCGGCGATGAGAGAATGCGGCGGCCCTTCCATGTCGAAGGTGAACACCACCGTCGCGCTGCCCCCGGGCTCATAGCGAAAAACCGCTCCAGGGACAAACTCAGTCCCCTGGCAAAATCCGTAGAACGCTCCATCCGTCGCCCGCACCAGAGTCAGCGGATTGATCAACTCCGGGACAGCCGCAAAATCAAAGAGTGTCGTCACCACCCCCGCCGTCGTCGCCTCAAAAATCGTGCCGGAATTATTTGCCCCGCCGTAAGGCGTCACTCCGAGAAAATTCTGCGACTCCTGCAGCACCAGCTTGGCCGGCTGGGCACCGTCCGGACCGCTAAAGACATGGAGCAATCTGAAAATACCAAGCTCCGCCGGGGAATGGGATAATCTGTCCGTTCCCCGCGCTGCCATGTCCGATTCGAGTGCCGGGGAACTGCGTAGCGGCGCCAGCAGAAGAACCAGCAAAAGTATCGCGCCGCGTCGGAAAGATTTCACGGCTGTGCCCGCTCTGGATCGTTGGGGAGCGCACATTTTGGAGTGATTGCGGAAGTCATCCTAACGGAGCGTTTTTCCGGAACAAGCAAAAACTTGGTGCCGCTGCGCGAAGGCATCGCGCAGACCTACGAGTGGTTTTGCAATTCTTCCGACGCCGCCAGCGGTTCGTAGAATCTCAGGGCCTCGATGTCGCTCCCGAGCTCGCGCAGGGGGTAATAGCCCTTGATCGCGCCGGCGCCGGGGTCGCGGATGAGGTAATCGAAACCGTCCTTGCCGGCGATGACGACAAAATGCGTCACCCCGCTCTGGTAGCGCACGCGGACGATGACCGGATTGCCGCGGGCGAGGTTGGAATCGATCAGGTGATAGGAGGGCAGGTCCTCGTAAATGTGGCGGACGCGGTTCGGCGCCCACCAGGCTGCTCGTTCCCAATAAATCCAGCCTTGCTCGGTGTAGCCGCCGACATCGGTGAGAAACCAGTTGAGCTGCTGCGGGTCGGTGGCGATGCCGTAGAACTGAAAAACCATCGCGGCCGAGGCGATGGCGCAGCCGGCACTGCCGAGGCTGCCGTTCCCGGGCACGCCGCCGATGGCGTCGCCGCGCCAAAGGTCGTCGCCCTGCCGCAGACTCGGCACGGGCAGCTCGACGCGCTGGAAAAAGTAACGCCCGCCGCGTGGAGCGACCGGGCGTTTCCAATGCCAGTCTATATAGATGCCGGTAGCGGCTGCGATGAGCCCGAGGACCAGGATAAGAAGGAGACGTTTCAAAGGCTGGAGATCTTTCCGCTAGGCGAGGACCATGACCCGCATCAGCTCGCGCCCTTCGCGGCCGGGATGAGTTCGCGCCGGGACCCATTCCTTTTCCACCCGGAAGTGCGCGGCGAAGAATCCCTCCAGCTCCGCGGTGCTGACGCGGTAGGGCGGCCCGTCCTCGTCGTGAGCGGGATTGATGAAAAAGATCGCGAGCAACCGGCCCCCGGGCTTGAGCAGCCGGACGATGGTCGTCACATAATCCTGCCGCAGGCGCGGATCGATCGCGCAGAAACAAGTGTGTTCAAAAACCCAGTCAAACGAGCGATCGAACTTCGCCGGCAGGTCGAACAGGTCCGCGAGGAGATATTCCTCGTGCGCGATGGCCGGCCGCGCCTGCGCTTTTCTAATCGCAAAGGGCGCGAGATCGACGCCGACCGGATGATTCTCCGGCGCGCTCAACGCGCGCACGTCCTGCCCCGAGCCGCAGCCGGGAACAAAGATCTCGCCCCGCAGCGGGCCGTTCTCCGCCAGGAAATCGACCAGCCCCGGATGCGGCTTTCCTTTTTCCCACGGCGTCTCGCGACGCTGATAGGCCTCTTCCCAATCAGTTTGCGTTTGTTTCATCGGTGCGGTTCACTGCCACCATCTCGCATGTTCACTGCATTTTCTAATCGCCCGCGCTCATGAGCAATCTTCGCGTCGGGGTCGTCGGAGTCGGGCACATCGGGAAAAACCACGCGCGGCTTTACGCGGAGACGGACACTGCCGAGTTCACCGCTATCTACGACACCAGCCCGGAAAACGCCGCCCAGATCGCGCAGCAGTACAACGTCCGCGCGACCAGTTCGCTGGAGGAATTTGCCGGCCTGATTGATGCCGCTTCCGTCGCCACGCCGACTAACTCCCATTTCGCCATCGCCCGGCCGCTTCTCGAAAAAGGGAAACATCTCCTGGTCGAGAAACCGATCGCGGAAGACACCGCGGAAGCGAGCCAGCTCGCGGAACTCGCGCTGGAGCGGAAACTCGTTTTGCAGGTCGGCCACGTCGAGCGCTTCAACCCCGTCCTGAGCGCGCTCGAGGCCCGCCTGACTCATCCGCGTTTCATCGAGGCGCACCGGCTTTCGCCTTTTCCCAATCGCAGTACCGACATCGGGGTCGTGCTCGATCTCATGATCCACGACCTGGAAATCATTCTCCATCTCGTGCGCTCGCCGGTGCAGGCGATCGACGCTGTCGGCGTGCCGGTCCTGAGCCGGCGCGAGGACATCGCCAACGCGCGCATCCGTTTCGAGAACGGCTGCGTCGCCAATATTACCTCGAGCCGGATCAGCCCGGAGCGGATGCGCAAGATTCGCGTCTTCCAGGAGGACGCTTATCTCTCGCTCGATTACCAGGCGCAGTCGGGCGAGATCTACCGAAAGGCCGGCGGCGGGATCGAGCGCTCCGAGGTCGAGATCGAAAAGGAAGAACCGCTCAAGCGCCAGATTTTGTCTTTCATCGAATGCGCCCGGACCGGATTGCAGCCGAAAGTTTCGGGCTTCGAGGCCACCGCCGCGCTCGAGCTTGCGGTTGACATCACGAAACGCATCCAGGCCGCGCTGTGATCTCCCGATGGATCGATCGCTGAGCATCTACTTCGTCGCCGGCGAAGCGAGCGGCGACAATCACGGCGCCGCCCTGATGCAATCGCTCCGGCTTCGGGAACCCGAGATTCGTTTGTTAGGCCGGGGCGGCCCGCGGATGAAACGCTACGGCGGCGAGCGCTTCATCGATTGGAGCGAGGAAGCGGCCGTGGTCGGCCTCTGGGAAGTGATCAAGCACTACGGCTATTTCCGGGAGGAATTTCGCAAGACCCTGAACGAGGTCGCGGCCACCCGGCCGGATGCGGTCGTGCTGATCGATTATCCCGGCTTCAATCTCCGGCTGGCGCGCGCCCTGCGCGAAAGATCGTTCGCCGGAAAAATCATCTACTACATCAGCCCGCAGGTCTGGGCCTGGAACCGTGGCCGCATTCCCAAGATGGCGAAGTGGCTCGATCTCATGCTCTGCATTTTTCCCTTCGAAGCCGAGCTCTACGAAAAATCCGGGTTGCGCACGATCTTCGTCGGTCACCCGATGATCGAAGACCTGGCCGAGAAGCGGATCGACGCTCTGCGCGCCCCACACCTGGTCGGCGTTTTTCCTGGGAGCCGGACGCGGGAAGTGCGCAAGCTCCTGCCGATCCTGATCGAGGTCATGCGCGAGCTGCACGCGCGCCGGCCGGAATTGCATTTCGAGATTGCGGCTGCGTCGGAAGCGCTCGCCGGCACGATCCGCGCTGAGCTGGAGCCGGTCGTGGGCTCGTTAGGGCAAGTCGAGGTCGTGGCCGGCCAGGCCGCGCAAATCATGCAGCGGAGCGCGGTCGGCGTCGTCGCCTCCGGTACCGCGACCCTGGAGGCGGCCTTTTTTCGGCTGCCCTTCGTCCTCGTCTATAAAGTGGCGGCGCTAACCTATCTTGCCGGGCGCATGTTGATTCAGGTAAAACACCTCGGCATGCCGAACGTCCTAGCGGATCGCGAAATTGTCCCGGAGTTCATCCAAGGCAGGGCGCAGCCCGTTGCGATCGCAAATGCCATGCTCCAGCTCTTCGACAACCGCGACCGGCGCAAGCAGATGGTGGCGGATTTCGACAAAGTGATCGCCCGCCTCGGCCAAGGCGGCGCGAATGAAAAGGCGGCGCACGCCATTCTCGAGGCGATCACACCCGCAGTCTCCCCATGATGGAGGATAAAGTTTCACGTTTGCACGCCGGCGGGTTGGTCGACCTCCATTTCGACCTGCCGCTCAGCCTTTTTCTCAGCCGCCCACGTCAAGGTGTGGTTGCGGCGGATTTCCTGCCCGAGTTTGAAGCCGGCGACATCGGCCTGCTCGGGGTCGCGATCTACATCGAGGACGAATACCTCGGCGAACCGGCCCTGCGCGTCGGCCTCGACCAGGTTGCATTGCTCAAGGCGGAGGTGGCGGCGAATCCAAGCCTCGTCCTTTGCCGGACGTTTGCCGAAATCGAGCGGGCGCGCGGCGAAGGGCGGATCGCGCTCCTCCTCACGATGGAAGGGGCCGAGCCGCTCGGCGACGATCTCCATCTCCTGCACATTTTTCACGAGCTCGGGCTGCGCGCCATTTCGCTCACCCACGCCCGCGTCAACGCCGCCGCGGCCGGCGGTATTTTCGCGGCCAGCGGATCGCCCGCCACTGGCCTAACGAGTTTCGGGCGCGAGCTGGTCCTGGAGTGCGAGCGGCTCGGGATCATGATCGACCTCGCGCACATCAACCCCGCCGGCTTCGAGGAGATCTGCGCCCTGACGACCCAGCCCCTGATCGTCTCGCACACGAACGCGCGCCGTTACTACGACATGGAGCGCAACATCAGCGACGAACAGATCAAGATGATCGGCGCGCGCGGCGGAGTGATCGGGATTAACGCTATCCTCGTTAGCCCGAAGAAGGAAAAGGCCACGCTCGATCGTTATGTCGATCACATCGAGCATGTCGCGAACCTGATCGGGATCGACGGGGTCGGGATCGGTTTCGATTTTTGCGAATTTCTCTGGCGGCAGTTGCCCGAGGCCGAGCGCGAAGCGCTGCAGGCGAAGCTGACGACGCCGAATTTCCTGCCCGACCTCGGGAACCACAGCCACGCGCGCAATCTCACGCGCAAGCTGATCGAGCGCGGATTCAACGACGAGCAGATCGAGAAAATCCTGCGCGGCAATTGGCTGCGCGTTTTGCGCCAGCTATTGTAGCCGGGACGCGCCATGACCGAGCTCGACCAGATTGCCAACTTTATCGATGGTGAATTCGTTCCGCCGCTCGGCGGCAAATATCTCGACAACATCGAGCCCGCCACCGGGAAGCCTTATTCGTTAGTCCCGGATAGCGACAGCCGCGATGTCGAGCGCGCGGTGGCGGCGGCGGAAAAGGCTTTTCCCGCCTGGGCGCGCACGTCGGCGGCCGAGCGGTCGCGCATTCTTCTCCGCATCGCGGAGTTGATCGACCGCGATCTCGAAAAATTCGCCCGCGCGGAATCGGTCGACACCGGGAAGCCCCTCGCGCTCGCCCGCAGCCTCGATATTCCGCGGGCCTCGAGCAATTTTCGCTTTTTCGCCACCGCCATCCTGCACACCGAGAACGAGGCGCACGTCATGGATGGCGTCGCTTTCAATTACACTCTGCGCCAGCCGCGCGGCGTGGTCGGGCTGATCTCGCCGTGGAATTTGCCGCTCTATCTTCTGAGCTGGAAAATCGCGCCTGCCATTGCCGTCGGCAACACGGCGGTCGCGAAACCGAGCGAGCTGACGCCGATGACGGCGTATTTGTTAGGCGAAGTTTGTCGTGAAGCTGGTTTGCCTAACGGCGTCCTCAACATTGTCCAGGGGACCGGCCCGAATGTCGGGTCCGCCATCACGGCGCATCCGAAAATCGGCACCATCTCTTTCACCGGCGGCACCGTCACCGGCCGCAAAGTGGCGGAAGCGGGCGCGCCACTCTTCAAGAAAATCTCCCTCGAGCTCGGCGGGAAGAATCCGAACATCATCTTCGCCGACGCCGATCTCGACGCGGCCATCGCTGGAAGCGTGCGTTCGTCGTTTGCCAACCAGGGCCAGGTTTGTCTCTGCGGCTCTCGCGTCTTTGTCGAGCGACCGGCCTACGACGAGTTCGTGCGACGCTTCACGGAAAAGGTGGCGCAACTGAAGCAGGGCGATCCGCTCGACGAAAAGACCGAGCAGGGCGCGATCGTTTCCCAGACGCAGCTGGAGAAGGTGAAGTTTTACGTCGACCTCGCGCAGAAGGAGGGCGGGGAGATCGCGCTCGGTGGCGCCGCGCCGCCCGCGCCTAACGATCGCTGCAAAGGCGGTTATTTTTTCCCGCCCACGGTCATCACCGGCTTGCCGGTCGCGTGCCGGGTGAACCGCGAGGAGATTTTCGGACCGGTCGTGACGATCACGCCCTTCGAGAGCGAAGACGAAGTCATCGGCTACGCCAACGACACCGAATACGGCCTCGCCTCCAGCGTCTGGACGCAAAACCTGAGCCGCGCCCATCGCGTCGCCGAGCAGATTCACACCGGCACGGTCTGGGTGAACTGCTGGCTAGTGCGCGACCTACGAGTGCCTTTTGGCGGGATGAAACAGAGCGGGGTTGGTCGCGAAGGGGGCGAGGAAGCGCTCCGCTTTTTCACCGAGCCGAAAAACGTCTGCATCGCAAAATAACATGAGTGAAACCTTCGAAAGCCAGCGCGCAGCCGAACCGGTTGGCGCATTTCCGCACGCGAAAAGGGTTGGGAACTTGCTTTTCCTTTCCGGCATCGGACCCCGCGTTCGCGGGAGCAAGGAAATCCCCGGCGTGACTCTCGATTCCGAGCGCAACATCGTCAAGTTACGATATCGAAAAGCAGTGCCACGCCGTTTTCGAGAACGTGCGGCTCGTGCTCGAAGACTCGGGCGCAAAGTGGGATGACATCGTCGATGTCACCGTCTTTTTAACGAACATGAAGAACGACTTCCAGATCTTTAACCGCATTTATCCGGAATACTTTGCCGGCCCGGGAAAACCGAATCCGACGCGTACGACGGTGGAAGTTGGGGCTTTGCCGACGCCGATCGCGATCGAGTTGAAGGTGATCGCGGCGCTGGCGTAGATCCCCAGCTACTCCTGCTCGAAGCGCTCGATCTCTTCGAGCAGCGACTCTGCTCGTTTGACGCTGCGGCCGGCGGAGCTGTCGTCGAGACTCCGGGCGAATTTTTCCCGGCCGGGCCGGCGCGAGAACGCGACGAGCCCGTAGATGAACGCGAGGCATACCACGGCACTCGCGAAGAACCATCCGACCACCGCCGGGTTCCGTTTCCAAACATCCGCGCCCAATCCGTGAAAGATCATGAGCATGAGCGGAATCCAGATGAAGCAGCCGGTGACGCCGAACCAGAGTCCGGCGCGGACGTGCCATTCGCGGAGGGCGCCGATCTGTTTTTGCAGGACGAGGACTGGCGCGGCGTAATCGAATTGCTTGATCAGGTGAAGATCGCGCGAGGCGAAGACGATCAGCATGATGCCGTAGAGGTGGACGCAGATTCCGTAGATCATCAGGTGCGCGACGCCGAGGTGACCGGTCCAGAAACTTCCGCCGACGAGGGCGAGGAGCGCGCCGCAGATGATCTGGATGATTTGCCCGGCCACGAGGGGTCGGAAGCCCGATCGGAAACGACTAAGCTTTTTCTCCCGAAAGGCGTGCAAGGCGAGGGCGTGTTGCCGCTCGAGATTGCGATTGAGCGTTTGCCAGGTGGATTTGAGGTCGTCGAGTTCGGTGTAGGTCATGATTCGGTGCGGTTGAGTTTCAGCATTTCCTCGCGGACACGCTGTTTCAGGCGGTTGAGTTTGGTCGCGACGTTGGTCTCGGTGAGGCCGAGAATCGACGCGATCTCGCGGTAAGAATGATCGTCGAGGTAAAGGAGCATGAGACCGCGATCGAGCGGCGCGAGCCCGGCGATGATTTGTTGCAGGACGGGCAGCCGATCGTCCGGCTCGGCTCCGGCGACGCTTTCATCGATCGGTTCGCTTTCATTTTCCTCGAGCGGGACAGTTCGCCTGACGGGATGGGCATGACGACGCAGGAACGAGATCCCGACGTTGAGCGCGATCCGGTACATCCAGGTCGAAAACGGCCGTTCCGGCGCATAACGAGGATAGGAGCGCCAAAGCTGGAGCGTGATTTCCTGGGCCAGGTCTTCGCGATCGGCAAAAGTGCTGGTGTAACCGAAGGCAACTTTGCGAATGATCCCGGCGTGTTGCTCGAGCAGCCGGAGGAACATTTCTTCTTCGGCTGGGGCGATCATGGTTGGTGAAAGGGCGTGCATGGGAGCGAATGAGAATTGCTGTTGTGAAGGTGATTCGCGGACACGGCGGAAAAATCACACCCAAAATTCGCCAACGAAGCGAGCAGATCCGCCGACCATCAATTTGCGAGATGGCGGCGGGCAAGCATCCTAACGACGTGAGCACGCAGCCCTTCAAGATCATGGCGGTCGATCATACCGGCCTTACGGTGACGAATCTGGATCGTTCGCTCGCTTTCTGGCGCGATGTGCTTGGCTTCGAGATCTCGCACCGGCCGCACCAGAGAGGCGAACTCGCGAGCGAGATCACGGGCGTTCCCGGGGCGGAAATTTCCATCGCGGTCCTGAAAGGCTACGGGCACAAGATCGAATTGCTCGAATATCTCGCGCCAGCCGATCGGCAGCATGTGCGTCCGCGTCCCTGCGACGTCGGCTCGGTCCATGTCGCCCTCGTGGTCGATAATCTCGACGCCGTCCTGAGCACCATTGCCGCCGCCGATTGGCAGGCTGCGGGTAAACCGCAAACTTTGTCGGCCGGGCCTAACGCCGGCAGGCGAGTCGTCTATGTGCGCGACCCCGACGGCACCACGATCGAGTTCATGCAGCCGCCGCCAAACAAACTATGACAAACGAGAAATTTTCCGACGACCAGGACTTCGCCCGGCAACAGGATCGCGAGGATCCGCTGCGCGCTTTTCGCGAGCGCTTTCACATCCCCGCCGGCGAGGACGGTCAGCCGCTGATTTATTTTGTCGGCAACTCGTTAGGCTTGATGCCGAAGGCGACGCGGGAGATCGTGAACCAGGAACTGGACGACTGGGCGCGGCTCGGAGTGGACGGACACTTTGATGCGGCCACGCCCTGGTATCCCTATCACGAGACGCTGCGCGAACCCGCCGCGCGACTGGTGGGCGCCCAGCCTAACGAAGTCGTCTGCATGAACAGCCTGACGGTGAACCTGCACCTGCTCATGGCGACGTTTTACCGCCCGACCAAAGCGCGCCGCAAAATCCTGATGGAAGCTCCGGCCTTCCCGTCCGACACCTACGCGATCAAGTCGCAGATCGCGCATCACGGGTTCGACCCTGACGACTCGCTCCTTCTCGCGCAGCCAGGCGGAGGGGAGCAGGCGCTGCGACAGGAAGAGATCGAGGCCCTGATCGACAAGGAGGGCAACGAGATCGCGCTCGTCCTTTTCGCGGGCGTGAATTTTTTTACCGGCCAACTTTTCGACATCGCGAAGATCACCGCCGCGGCGCAGAAGCGCGGCTGCACCGTCGGGATCGATCTCGCGCACGCCGCCGGCAACGTCCCGCTTCACCTGCACGACTGGAAGGTCGATTTTGCGGTTTGGTGTTCCTACAAATATCTCAACTCCGGCCCCGGCGCGGTCGCAGGCGCATTTGTGCACGAGCGGCACGCGACCAACCCGGACCTGCCGCGTCTTGCCGGCTGGTGGGGGAACGACCCCGCGACGCGTTTCCGCATGCAGCTCGAGCCGGATTTCATCCCGGTGCTCTCGGCGGATTCCTGGCAGTTGAGTAACCCGCCCATCCTGGCGATGGCGCCGCTCCGGACCTCCTTCGCCATTTTCGACGAGGCGGGAGGGATGGAAGCGCTCCGCGCAAAGTCGCTCCGCCTCACCGGCTACCTGCAATTCCTGCTGGGCGAGATCGGCTCCGACAGATTCACCGTCATCACCCCGCCCGCGCCTAACGACCACGGCGCACAGCTTTCCATTCTCGTGCACGAACATCCGAAAGAGCTTTTCGAGAAACTTGAGGCCGCGGGCGTGAAGACCGACTTCCGTGAGCCGAACGTGATTCGGGTCGCGCCCGCGCCGCTCTACAATACGTTCGACGAGGTCTGGAGTTTCGCGCAGATTTTGGCGGAGCATCATTGAGTGGAATGAGATCGATCGGGCCGGCTTTTTTCCTCACGACTTGGATCGCGCTGGCGCCGATCGCCACCGCGGCGGAGAGCGCCGATGCTTTCGTCGGCCACTACCTGAAGGAAAGGCAAATTCCAGGCTGCGCGATCATGGTCCGGCATGAGGGCAAAGTCGCGCTCTGTAAAGGGTATGGCATGGCCAATCTCGAGCACGACGTGCGCGTCACCCCGCAGACGATTTTCCAGTCCGGCTCGATCGGAAAACAATTTACCGCCATGGCGGTGATGCTGCTGGTGGAGGACGGGAAAATCGCGCTGGCAGATCCCGTCTCCAAGTTTCTCGACGTGCCGCCCAGCTGGTCGGGCATCACCGTGCGCCACCTGCTCACGCACACTGCCGGGCTGGGGGATTACCGGGAGGATTTCTCGATGAAGAACGACTACACCGAGGATGATTTCTGGAAAATGATCAAGGCCCAGCCGCTCGCCTCCGCGCCTGGGGAAAAGTGGTCCTACAGCAACCTCGGCTACGTCTCGTTAGGCATCCTCATTCACAAGGTGACAGGGAAGTTTTACGGCGACTTTCTGCAGGAGCGCGTCTTTGGGCCGCTCGGAATGAAGAGCACCCGGATTATCAGCGAGAGCGACATCGTGCCGCATCGCGCGGCCGGCTATCGGCTGGAGCAGGGCGTGCTCAAGAACCAGGAGTGGGTCTCGCCGAGTATCAACACGACCGCTGACGGCTGTCTTTATCTGAACGCCGACGACATGGCGAAGTGGGCCGAGGGCCTGGAGAACGGGAAGCTGCTCAGCCGCGCCAGCTACCAACAAATGTGGGCGCCGGTGAAGCTGAACGACGGCCGCACCGCGCCTTACGGATTTGGCTGGGGCATCCATGAAACTCCCAGCGGTCATCGCGTGCTCGAGCACGGCGGGGTCTGGCAGGGTTTCGCCGGCTATATCGCGCGGTATCCCGACGATCATCTCACGGTTGTGGTCCTGACCAACCGCTTTGCCGCCCCGGCGCGCTACATCGCGCAACGCGTCGCCAGCTCCTACGTGCCGGCGCTCGCGCCACCCGTGCACAGTGCGAGAAAAATCGCGCCGGCGTTGCTGAGTTCGTACGCGGGCGATTATCGCATGGAGGACCGCTTTAGCGTGACGTTGAGCGTTGTGGGCGACCATCTCGAAACCACCTGGCTCGGGGAAAAGATCATCATGATTCCCGAATCGGAGACGGCGTTTTTCGAAGAAGGCTCCGATCGCACGTTTCGTTTTGTGAAAGATGGAAAGGGAGAGGTTACCTCGTTCATCATTTCGGTGCCGGAAGAACTCGTCCTGCGAAAACTGCCCCCGGCGGAAAAGGCGAAACCTTAGCGCGACATCTCGTCCACGCAGGCGATGAGACCTTTGATCGGGAACGGCTTGACCAAAAACTTCACTTCGTTTTCCACCAGGAAAGAGCGCAGGACGGGATCGGTCGCGTAGCCGGTGATGAAAATAAAGCGGTCCGATAGTTCCGGCCGCAGCTCGCGCGCCTTGAGATAAAATTCATCCCCGCGCAACTTCGGCATTTTCAAGTCGCAGATGATGGCGTCGTATTCGTGCGCTTTCACTTTCAGGATCGCCTCCGCGCCGTCGAAGGCGACGTCGACGAGGAAATTGGCATCGGCCAGGATCCATTGCAGGGCGGAGGCGAGTTGCTGGTCGTCATCCACCACGAGGATGGCTCTGAGCTCAAACGTGTTGCCGTGTTCTTGTCCCGGATCCGGATCGGATTTCATCGCCTTGCCTGCCTCACTGAGCAGTGATGGTGCCAATTTCAAGATTTGCCAGTGAAAGATCGGTCGGCTCCCGTCCTCCGGACTTGGCAAAATGCCGGAAACAGCCACGGTAGAGCGCGCATGGGATCCAAATTTGCCCTCATCGGCAGCGGCCTCGCCGGCGGCCTGCTCGCCGGCTACCTCGGGCGGCGCGGCCACGAGATCGATCTCTACGAGCGCCGGGCCGATCCGCGCGCCGGCAACACCGTCGGCGGCCGTTCCATCAATCTCGCCCTTTCCACCCGCGGGATTCACGCCCTCGAGGCGCTCGGCATCGCCGACGAAGTGCTCCGGCACGCCATCCCGATGCGCGGCCGCATGATTCACGACAGGACCGGCGATCTCCATTTTTCCCCCTACGACCGTGACCCGGCGAAACACATCAATTCGATCGGGCGCGACATTCTCAACACCGTCGTCATCGAAACCGCGCAGCGTTATCCAAACGTGCGGGTAAAGTTCAACCACCGCTGCCTCGACGTCGATCTCGACGCGCCCGCGGCCCAGATCGTCGATACCGCGACGAACGAAACCGTGAGCGCGCGGGCCGAAGCCATTTTCGGCGTCGATGGCGCGTTCTCCGCTGTGCGGGGCGCGATGCAGCGCCAAAATCGCTTCGAGTACAGCCAGAGCTATCTCGCCCACGGTTACAAGGAGCTCACCATTCCGCCCGCGCCCGACGGCTCGTGGCGGATGGAAAAAAACGCCCTCCACATCTGGCCCCGCAAAAGTTTCATGATGATCGCGCTGCCCAACCCCGACGGCTCCTTCACCTGCACCCTGTTTTGGGAATTCGACGGCCCGCGCAGCTTCGCCACCGTCCAGACCGACGACGAAATCCGCCGTTTTTTCGAGGAGGAATTCCCCGACGCCGTCCCGCTCATGCCCGGGCTGCTCGAGGACTACCGCGAGAACCCCACCGGCTCGCTCGTGACCATCCGGTGCGCCCCGTGGCATTATCAGGACAAGGTCGCGCTCGTGGGCGACGCCGCCCATGCCGTGGTCCCGTTCTACGGCCAGGGGATGAACGCCGCCTTCGAGGATTGCTTCGTGCTCGACGAATGCCTGGCCGAGTTCCCTAACGACCGCGGACGCGCCTTCGCGGAATATTTCGCGCGTCGCAAGGAAAACGCCGACGCCCTCGCCGACCTCGCGGTGCACAACTTCATCGAAATGCGCGACAAGACCGCCTCGCGCGTTTTCCGCGCAAAAAAGAAGCTCGATCACGCCCTCGAGGGGCTTCTGCCGGGGCTTTATTTGCCGCTCTACACCATGGTCAGCTTCACCAACATCCCTTACGCCGAGGCCCAGCGCCGCGCGCGGCGGCAGGACATGCTGGTTTATGGGGGCCTGCTTGGTTTGGTGCTGGGGGTCCTTCTTGTCCTGGCAGGGCTCGCGGGCTGACTTCCCTTGGAGCCAGCGTTGGCTGCTGGCCCGGCGTCATCCCCGCCGGCCAGCAGCACTTAACCCCCAGCCGCAACTGGTGCGGCCGGCACACACAGCCCATTTCGGCGCCTTCTCAGGCGCCTTCCATGTTGCATTTAGGATTCGTCTGCGCCGCGACACTCGGTCCCATAATTCTCGGCCAGGTTCGTGCGCTGGGCAGCGGTTGACTCTACAAAGCGCGCACGGCCCGCAACTTGGATGCATAACGGAACGTCCGCCCTGCCTCCGAGCCACGATCTAAGGGCAATGAACACATCCAGCACCATCAAACAATTCACTCTGTGCCTCGTAGCGGCCGCCTCGGCGCTCGCCCTGAGCGCATGCGATTCCAAACAGGAAAACGCGCGCGAGGACGCAGTCGAACAAAAAGCCGATAGCATGGAAAACAAGGCTGACGCAGTCCGCGACGGCGCGGAGAAGAAAGCCGACGCGATCGAAGAGCAGAAGTCGACGTCTCATGACCACTCGACCAATGCCACGATGGAAAACAAGGCCGACGCGACTCGCGACGCCGCGGAACAGAACGCTGACGCGCTCGAAAACCAGGCCGACGCCGTCCGCGATCAGAGCCCGGTACCGACTCCGTAATCAGTCATAACGTTATTGCGGTCGTACCCGTTCGCGGGTACGGCCGCAGTGAACGCAGTCGGTTTCGACGCTGCGGCGATAACTTCGCCCGCAGGCATTTATTTTTCCTCCAGCCAATCTTCCGGCCGGGCCCGCGGCATTTGTCGCGCGTAGTAGACGTAAAGGGGAAGCCCAAGCGCCACGATCCCCATCCCGGCAAGGGCGCGCCCCGTTGTGGCGTAAAGGGTATTGATCATGAGATACGCGGTGCCGAGAAGAAAAAGGGCGGCACGCAGGACGGCGCGCGTCGGTACGTGGGTGCGAGGCGAAACCCGGGCAAGAGGACGCGGCAGAAGGCCGTGCCGGGCCATGGCGAAGGGGACCCGCGAAGTGGTGAGACTGTTGGAATGGAGCGCGCCAAACGAGGAAAGCATCAGCCCGGCCGTGAGAAGCGCGGCGCCGCCGGCCCCGAGCAGCCGCACCAGCACTTCGCCCGCGACCGAGGATGTCGCGGAAATGTTCGCCACTGCCTCCGGGCTGAGGACATAGAAGTAGCCCGCGTTCACAAAAAGATAGAGGACGATGACGAGCACGCTGGCCCCGATCAGCGCGCGCGGCAGGGTGCGGCCCGGTGCGCGCACTTCCTCCGCGATGAGGGTGATCAGCGACCAGCCGTTGTAGCTCCAAAGGGCGCCGACGATGGCCGCGCCAAAGCCGGCTAAACCGAGACGCGCATTGGTCCGCAGCAGTCAGCGTGACGCATGGAGTAGTTCGCTGCAGCACATGGTTAGGCGTTGCGGTGGAGTTCAGTGGGTGCGGCAAAGCGGTTGAAAGCCGAATGAAAATAGACGGTGCCCTCGTGAAAGGGAATGGACGCAGGGCGCAACTCGGTAAGCATGAAAGCCTCCGGCGGAGCGTCGAATAAGCAACGCAAACCACGCTTGGCTGCTGGAAGAAAACCGAAACGACGATAGAAGGCGGGGGCTCCGAGAACAACGACCGCGTCGCAGCCTGCATCGGCACAAGCAAGGAGTCCGGCGCGCACTAGTGCCGAGCCAAGGCCACGTCGCTGTGCGGCTCGAGAAATAGCAAGGGGCGCGAGTGCCCACATCACGGAGGCAAGGCCAGTCGGACGGACGGAGACGGGGCTAAAGCCAACGTGCCCGAGAATGGAACCGTCTTCGGAAGCAACGAGGGAAACGGGCAGCGCGTCGGCGGCACGAAGCTCGTCCACGAGGCGAGCCTCGCTGTCGGTCGGAAAAGAGGCAACAAGCAGCGCGTGGATGGCGGCGGCATGTTCGGGGCGCTCGCTCTCAATGTTGTTCATAACTATTCGTTACAGGATGTGCGCAGCGACGCCTAACGAGAACAAAATGAGCTGCCACGAGCGGGGACGCACGTGGCAGCGGGTGGAAGGAAAGTGATCACGGAAAGCGAGGTCGTACGGTGGCTCGTGGTCAGCTCCATCGCATGGTTAGATGCTTCATAAAGGCGCGGGAGCAGATATTGCCATGCCGCGCTCAAAAGCGATAGCGCAACCCAACTCAGGATCACGGCGACTCCTGCCACGTTCAGCAAGAACGGAGCCCGAACGTCCGGCGTCGATCTGCGTGGATAAAGCCGACGGGCCGTGTATCCGCAGATCCCGGCAGATACGAACGCGAGTAAAGCCAACGATGTCGCATTCTGTTCTTGGCCGGCAAAGCCGAAAAGAAGGCACAACACAATCCAGACGATGATCGCGAAAGACACCACCGGAGCGATAAACAGCGGAACAGCGCGGAGGGACATAACATCTAACGTGATGGAACTGAGCGACCGCGGGCGAGAGCGCGCGTCGCAAACACGAGAGGGGTTGGAATCATAGAAGTGGGAGCGCAGAGCGGCCGGCGGGTCGCGGCATCGCCTGTTTGAATGGTTGGTGCATCATGCTCCTTGCGACGAATCACGAATCGTCGAATCCGTGACAGAATCCCTGCGATGACAAAAATGCAAATCAGCATCACGATCATGGAAACCATGCCTGGAACGTCCTCTCCTGACGTGCCGACGAGCATCCACGTCGTTGGCAGCGCGAGCACCATGCTCACGAAATAAACATAGCTCGGTGTTCGCGCTACGACTTTCACGAGATGCTTACCATCTAACGAGAACAAGATGAGCGACAGCGAACGAGACCGCGCGTCGCTCGCAGTGGAATCGCTGGAGGGAAGCGCTCCGTCGCTTCCGCGCATAACGAGCGATGGCTCTTGCAAGAGAAGTCCACCCCCGCGGCACCGACAGAGCGGTGCCCTCCAGGGCTCAACTTGCCCGCTTTAGCGGCCGGGTCAGGCAGGTGGGGCCACCGCCCGTTTCGCGTTCCGGGAAGACGGGAATCTGTCGAGGGACCCTGGATCGCTGGAGGGAAGCGCTCTGTCGCTTCCGCGCAAAACGAGCGACGGCTCTTGCAAGAGAAGTCCACCCCCGCGGCACCGACGGAGCGGTGCCCTCCAGGGCTCAACTTTTCCGCTTTAGCGGCCGGGTCAGGCAAGTGGGGCCACCGCCTCCTTTGAGACTGATCTCGCTGCCTTCATATTCCATGACTTCGGCGCCGGCGGCTTTGAGCCGGGCGCGAGTTATGGGATTACCCGCGACCATCAGGCAGCGGCGGGGCGCAAGCGCGAGAACGTTGGCGCCCATGCTTTCAAACTCTTCGTCCGGCACTTCCACCAGGGTAAAACCTCTCTCCTGTAACTGCTCCCGGAAAGGGACCGTCATGAGCGGAGAATAAACGACGGCCAGATCGCGATCGACCGGACTAACGATCGACATGAGATGAAAGACGTCCGCGGTCCCGCGCCAATGCGGCAGTGGTACGACGATCAGTTCGTCGATCGCGTCTCCAAGAAACTCGCGCAGTTGCGCGATCCCGGAAGCGTTCGTGCGATAGCCGTGCCCGACCGCGAGCGTGCGTTCGTCGAGCCAGGCGACATCGCCGCCTTCCAGCTTCCCGGGCGGCTGGATGGTGCCGATAATCGGGTAACCAAGCTCGCGCAGAGCTGCTTCCTGCGCGACGGGTTCTCCCTGCCGGAGCGCCTTTCCCATGTGGCAAAGAATGACCCCGCGATCGCAAACCACCGCGGCGTCCCGGACGTAAATGGAATCCATGCCGACCCCTTTCGCCTCGGGCAGCATGCTGATTTCGCAACTGGAGGCGCGCAGGAACTCGAGGAAGCGCTCGTATTGGTCGAGCGCGCGCGCGAAGTCGGGCGCGGCGGTAAAATTCAGCGGCTGCCATTCGTCGGCGATTGTCTTCGCATCGCGGAAAGCATCCCGCGCGTGCTTCACGACCAGTTGTGTGATTGCTCCAAACTCGGACTGGCTGGTCACGTGCGCATCTTCTTTCATTACTCAAAGTAAGGCCGGAGCTTTTCGTAGGTCTTTCCACCAACTCCTTTCACGCGGCGCAGATCATCCGCGCTTTTGTAAGGGCGGGCGTTGAGAATCCGCCTGGCCAGGACGTTGCCGACGCCGGGGATATTTTGCAGCGCTTCCAGGGAGACGGTGTTGATGTCGAGCTTCACCCGTGGGTTTCCGGCGACGGCCTTCGGCACCGCACTTTTCGGGTGGAAGAAGCTGGCGAAGTCGTCGCTGCTCGCGCCGGGCTGTTCGCGGGCGCGGATGTTGAGCCGGCCGCTGCCGACGCCCCAGCCGCCGACCGACTGCTGTTTGGCCTTGCGCTCAAACTCCTGCAGCTTGCTCCATTTCACCCGGGCTTTGTCCATCCCGGGCGCATCCGAGGCCGCGCCATAAACCCGGGCGAGGCCATTTGCGACTAACGATTCGCTCAGGTCGGCCTTGTCCACCTCGACAAAGGCGAAGTAACGCGGCATCCGGCTGCGCCCGCGCGCGTCCTGCAGGCAGGTGCGGACGGTGAAGGGCCGGACCAGCTTTTGCCGGGTGAAACGCTCCGCCTCGCGCCCGATCTGGAGCGTTTCCGGAACCCCAACCCGGAAATATTTGGCCTGCTCGGCCAGGCGCTCGGGAATCATGCTGTCGGTCTCGGGAGCGTCGACGAAGTAGAGCCGGAAGATGTATTCTTTGCCGTTGGCCCGGACGTGGAAACTGTCGCCGTCATTGGCGGCGTTAGGCAAATAACGGCAATCCTCGAAAGTCTTCCATTCGGCCGCGCGGGCGAGGGGAGCGAGAGCGAGAACGAGAGCGCAAACGAAAAACGGGCGCAGCAGGCGGATCTTCACGACTGGTTATTCGTAACGCAGCGCCTTCACCGGATCGACGCGCGCCGCGAAGTAGGCCGGAATGAGTGCGGCTAACGAGCATATGATGAAAGCCGCGACGCAGATTCGCACCACGTCGCTCGGGATGACTTCGGCCGGGATTTCAGAGAACTGATAGACGGAGCGGGGAAAAATCTCGATCTGCAGGGTGTTGGCGAGCCAGCGGCTGAATTCATTCCGGAACCGGATCAGCAGCATGCCCATCCCAAGCCCGGTCAGGGTGCCGAAGATTCCGACCACGATCCCCTGGAAAAGGAACACTCCCATGATCTGCCCGATGCTCGCGCCGACCGCTTTCATGATCCCGATCTCGCGCCGCTTCTGCACTGTCACGGTGATGAGCGTGTTCATGATCCCGAATGCCGCCACGATGACGATGAAGAATAGCAGAAACGCCATCACCGTGCGCTCCAGGCTGACGGCGTCGAAATATTGTTTGTTCATCTCGATCCAGGTCTGGGCGTACTCGGGCGGCTGGAGAAATTTCTCGATCGCCCCCTTCACCTCAAAGGCGTTGTCGGGATTGGTCGTCTTCACGGTGATGCCGTGGAGCGAATCGCCCAGCCCATAAAGCTCCTGGCCGACGAAGATCGGCACGAGCAGAAACTCGGAGTCGTGCAGGTACTGCCCGGTCTCGAAAATGCCGGTGACGGTGAGTTCCTTCGGCAGCACCACTTCGCGCAAATCGTCGACCGCCCGTTGCTTCTCCTCGCCTTGTTTTTGGTCGAGCTCTTTTAGCTTGTCGAGGATCTCGCCGAGATTGCCGGGCGAATAAACCGTCAGCTTGTCGCCCACGGTCAGCCCAAGTTTTTGCGCCAATTCCACCCCGAGCATCGTCTTGTCGCCGTCGAGATCGAGTTTGCCGAGCTTGATGAATTTGCGCAGCGGAATGACTTTCTCTTCCTCCACCGGATCGATCCCGCGAATCATCGGCGCAAGCCGCCGGCCCTGGAATTCCACGATCACCGGCCCCTGAATGTAAGGCGCGGTCGCGACCACGTTGGGCGTGTGGCGGATCTGCACTGTCCGGTCGCGCCAGTTGTTCATCACGCTGTCGGTCGTGACCAGGATGTGGGCATCGAAATCGATCACCTTCTGCCGCAGCTCGCGATCGAACCCGGTCATGACGGCGATGACGAGAATGAGCACGGTCACGCCTAACGTCACCCCGAGGACGGAGACGAGGGTGATGATGGAAATGAAAGTGCGCTTCGGTTTCAGATAACGCAGCGCGAGGAAAAGACTGAACGGGAGTTTCAAAACAGCGATACGTTTGCCGAAATCTCCGGTTTTCCAACGGGAATCGGCAAACTCTGCCGAACGAAGCCGATCTGCGCACGACCGAAGGAGTTGCGAACGGCGATAGGTTTACATGCTCTGGACTATTGCGGTCATTCTTCTTGTGTTGTGGCTCATTGGCTGGATCGGCTTCCACGTCCTGGGCGCCGCCATCCACGTCCTCGTCGTGCTCGCGATCGTTTTCGTCATCCTCGCGCTGGTGAAGAAAGTCTGAGCCGGCGTCGGTTGAGCGGAGCGGCGGGCCGGGCGACCTTGGGCCGATGAGTCACGACATCGTCGGCATCGACCTCGGCACGACCAACTCCCTCATCGGCGTCATGGAAGCGGGCTTCCCTATCCTGCTCGCCGATGCCAATGGCGCGCGGCTGACGCCGTCGGTCGTGCATTTTCCGGAAACGGGCGAGCCGCTGGTCGGCGCCGCCGCCAGCCGCATGCGCGCCGTCGCGCCGGCCACGACGGTTTATTCCGCCAAGCGCCTGATTGGACTCCGCGGCGACGACGTGCCGGCCGAGGAACTTCCGGCCGATTACGAGATCGTTAGGCAAAAAGGCCGGCCGCTGCGCATTCGCGTGCGTGAGCGGGAATACGCGCCCGAGGAAATCTCCGCGCTCGTGCTCGCGAAACTGAAGCGCGACGCCGAGGCCGCGCTCGAGCGACCAGTCTCGCGCGCCGTCATCACCGTCCCCGCCTATTTTAACGACGCCCAGCGCAACGCCACCAAAGCCGCCGGCGAAGCCGCCGGATTCACGGTCGAGCGGATCATCAACGAGCCGACCGCGGCGGCGCTCGCCTACGGGCTCGATAAGCTCGGCGAAAAATCGAAAATCGCCGTCTACGACCTCGGCGGCGGCACCTTCGACATCTCCATCCTGGAGCTGAATAACGGCGTCTTCCAAGTTCTCGCCACCAGCGGCAACACCCATCTTGGCGGCGACGATGTCGACGAGGCGCTCATCGCCGATTGCCAGCTTCCACTGGCCACCTGGCAGAAGCGCGAGCTCGTGATCGAAGCCAAGCATCGCCTCTCGACTGAGACGAGCGTGCGGATCGACGCGCCCTTCGTCGCCGGCCAAAATCTCACCTACGAGCTCAGCCGCGCGGCGCTGGAGAAAATCGCCCGCCCGATCATTCAGCGCACCCGCGCTCATTGCCTGCGCGCCCTGACCGATTCCAAACTCGCCGCCGCCGACCTCGACGAGATCATCCTCGTCGGTGGCATGACCCGGATGCCGCTCGTCCGGCAATTCGTCGCCGAAATTTTCGGGCGCGAGGCCAATATCTCGCAAAATCCCGACGAAGCCGTCGCGCTCGGCGCCACCATCCAGGCCGGCATTCTTTCCGGCGCGGTGCGCGACGTCGTCCTGCTCGACGTCACCCCCTTGTCGTTAGGCATCGAGACCTTCGGCGGTCTCATGAACGTCATCATCCCGCGCAACTCCACCATTCCAGTCAAGGCGGGGGAGATGTTCACCACCGCGGTCAACCAGCAGCGCGCGATGAAAATCAAAGTCCTGCAAGGCGAGCGCGAGATGGCGGCCGACAACTGGGCCCTGGGCGAATTCGAAATCGAATTCCCGCCTGCGCCCAAGGGCGTCGCCCGCGTCGGCGTCCAATTCGAAATCGACGCCGACGGCATTCTCCAGGTCCTCGCCCGTGACACCAAAAGCGGCATCGAAAAAATCGTCGCCCTCACGAGCGCAGTCGACGTCTCCGACGAAGCCGTCGAAGCCATGCTCGCCGACTCGCTCGAGCACGCCTTCGAAGACATGAGCGAGCGCGTCTGGACCGAGACCCGCCTCAAATCCGAGGAAATGCTGGCCGCCGTCGAAAAAGCCTTCCACCTCGCCGGCGACCGCCTTCCTGCGGAGCAGAAGCAACAGATCGCGGCCCTAACGAGCGCGGTCCGCGAAGCGATCGCAACCCACGAAACCCCGCGCCTGAAAGCGGCCAACGCCGCCCTCGACGATGCCACCCAGGAACTGGCCGCGCTCATCGTCGAGCAGGCGATGGCAAAATTGTAGGGCAGGCGCCCCGCCTGCCAGGCCGGGTCGCCGAAGAAGCGACCTGAGGAAAATCTAGGTGTTCTGGGTCAGCCCGAGCGCTTCCACCGTGGGCTCGTCGACGGCGGAGGTGACTTCGAGGTTATGATCGCTTTGGTAGGCGCCGAGGGCGTCCCGCGTCTTGGGCCCGACCTGGCCATCGATCTCGCCGGTGTAGTAACCTTCGTCCTGCAGGGCGATCTGGACATTCATCGTCACCTGATCTGGCGGCAGGTTATCGTAAGTGTAGATCGGCCCGTCATAGACATAGAAGGAAAAGGCCGGGTCATATCCCCAGGCCGGATACCAGTAACCGGCATCCCAATAATAATAGCCGCCTCCCACGAAGACGACCTGGCTGTAGCGCGAGTCGTACCAATAACGGTCATGCCGGATGGGGCGATAGCTGCGGAAGACTTCGCGGTAGGGCCGCACCCGGAAGTTTGCGCGCGCGGTCCGACCGGCCCGAAGACCGGTGGAGTTCCTGAGGCCGCGGGCACCTTGCGCCACCGGTCCGCGATTGCGCTGCGCGTTGGGATTGTTCCGGTTCAGCTTGCCCGCGTTTGGTCCCTTCAGTCCCGCCTGGCCCGCGTTTTGTTTGGCTAACGGATTGCCTTTTTTGCCCGCGGCGTTGCGATTGGTTCGCGCGAGCGGGTTGGCAGCGGCGTTTTTCGGTCCGGCTGCGCCGCCTTTGCGCAGCAGCGGATTCGAAGCGCGTTTCCCCGCGCCGGCCTGGCCCGCGCTCGGCGAGAGTGGAGATTTTCCCTGCCGCGCCGAGGGAGCTTTTCGGTTCACGGACGGTGCGGCTGGAGACTTGACCCGCGGGGCGCCGGAGCGGTTGGCCGGTTGGCCCATCCGCGGCATGCCGGAGAATCCGCCGCCGCCTCCGCCAGCTCTCTTGCCACCACCACCGCCTCCGCCACCGGGGGCTTTGACCGGCGCGTTGTTGCCCGCGTCGGAGCGCTTCTTTTTCTTATCGGCGTGAGCGCCAGGGGCGAGGGCAAGCAGAACGAGCAAACAAATGATCTTTTTCATAGGGATCCTCCGGAGCCGCCAGTGCAACAAAGCAACGGCTCGAAGGCAAGGCTATTTTGTTGCCGCCGAATCACTTCGTCTGTTTCTGGAGGCGGATTTTTGGATTGACTTTGCGTCCGCAAAAGGTCGCAAATGCCGTCATGAATCCTTCTCAGATGGCGGGAATTTCCGTTTGTTTTCTGCTCGCTCTTGGTTCGTCCGTTTCGTTAGGCGATCCCGGATCGGCGGCGGCTAAAGCGCCCGCTCCTGCGCCCGTGCAACCCGGGATGAAATTGGTGCGTCAGATTTTATCTCCGAGCGGCAAGTTACGCATTCAATACCTGCGCGATCGCGAGAAAGGTCTCCGCCAGATCGCGCTCCAGGAAGCGCAGAACCCGGCCAACACCACCGTCCTGGCGCAATACAAACGCAACGCCTGGGTGGTGATTTCGCCCGATGACGAGTGGATCGTCCTGAACAATCGCGACGGCGCCACGGCCGGGGCGCAGCTTTATCACCGCACCAGCGCGACGCCGTTGAAATATGAAGTGCCGGCGGAATTCCGCGGCGCCGGCGCCCAACTGCAGGATGTGGTCTGGCAAAATTATCTCGCCGATACCCAGCAAGGCGCGGACACGGACCGGAGCCGGGTCACGATCGACGGCATGTCATGGGAACCGGATGCTCATCGTGTGACCGTCGCGGTCACGCCGATCGCGACCAAAAGCGACGTCGCTTTGCCCGAGCCCTGGACCTGCGTTTACGATGTGACCGCGAAACAGATCGAGGCGCCAACGGAAGTGGCGGAAGGAACGGAGACGGACGCGCCTAACGACTCGACGGAGACGCCGACGGAAATGACCGGGTTGCAGGACGGGGAAGCGGAGGCGCCGGCGGAGGAGGAGGCCGGGCTGGAGGGCGAACAATTCCCCGCCACGCGCGAGCAGGAGATCGCCATGACCGATGCCAACGAACTGGAATTGTCCGACCTTCGTTATGCAATCAACGAAATGCTGGCGCGCCACGGGGCGAACTTTAAGGATGCCAAAGTGCGCCAGACCTTCGCCGAATTTCCCTGGTATGAGCCGCGGACGGATGTGTCTAGCGAAGAGATCGAAAAGGAATTTTCCGACGTCGAGAAACACAACATTGCGGTTCTGCGGCGTTGTCGCGACGCCAAGATCGCGGCCGCGCGGCGACCGGAGCGAAGAGCGATTCGCGGCGAGCAGGTGCCGGAACCGGATGCGCAGCGGACCATGCGCGGCATTTTGCAGGGAGTTTCCGATGCCGTGAATGACGGCAACTGACGCCGACACGTTTTCGATCTGGTAAAATTGCCGAAGCGTTCTCAGGCGGACGGCCGCATGAACGCATTGCGCAGCCGCTGGGCGACGGCGTCATCGTTAAAGAGGAGGCTGACTTTATGTCCGCTCTCGGTGACGCGGGCCATGATGTGAGAGCGCGCGCCGCCGGTTTTGGTTAGCTCCAGCCAGCCAATTTCCTTCATCAGCGCGGCTTCGTGCCGGATCTCCCGGCCGTGTAATTCGAGGATGCCGTCGGGCTTTGCCTCGACGGCTTGGAGGATTTGTCTGGCCAGTTTGAGATTCATAGAATCTCCATAAGACTAGGAATCGAGACCGAGAGGCATCTCGGTCGTATTCGGAGGCGACCGATTTTTGGGGGCCGCGAAACCCCTTCCGCCGGAAGGGGTTGGCGGGGTGAATTTTCCTCAATCGAAACGCTCGGTCCGGGTGAGAAGCGTCTCCCACCACGAGCGATTGTTTAGATACCAATCGACGGTGCCGGCGATGCCTTCGTGCGCGGTGTGGAGCGGGTGCCACTCCAGTTCCTGCTTCGCGAAAGTGGAATCGATCGCGTAACGCCGGTCGTGCCCGAGGCGGTCGGTGACAAACGAGATCAGGCTGTGCGGTTTCCCGAGCCGGTCGAGGATCAGCCTAACGACATCGAGGTTCACCATCTCGCCGTCGCCGCCGATGTTGTAGACCGCGCCCGGTTTGCCTTTGAAAAGCGCGGCCACGATCGCCGCGCAATGATCCTCGACATGGATCCAGTCGCGCACGTTTTTCCCGTCGCCGTAAACCGGCAGCGGCTGGTCGTTCAGCGCCTTGATGATCATGAGCGGGATCAACTTTTCCGGGAACTGATAGGGCCCGTAATTGTTGGAGCAGCGGGTGACGATGACTTCCTGGCCAAAGGTGTGGTGGCAGGCGAGGGCGAGGAGATCGGCCCCGGCCTTGCTCGCGGAGTAGGGGGAGCTGGGCTCGATCGGCGATTGCTCGGTGAACTTCCCGGTCTCGCCTAACGACCCGTAAACTTCGTCGGTCGAGACCTGGATGAAGCGCTGCACGCCATGGCGGCGGGCGGCGTCGAGCAGGATGCTGGTGCCGACGATGTTGGTGTGGATGAAATTTTGCGGGGAATTGATGCTGCGATCGACGTGCGACTCGGCCGCGAAGTTGATCACGGCGTAGAACTGCTCCTCGTGCAGGAGGGTGTCCATCTGGTCGGCGTTGGCGATGTCGGCCTGGAAAAATTCGTAGCGCTCGCCGTGCTCCTCGACCACGCCGTCGAGATTGGCGAGATTTCCGGCGTAGGTCAGGACGTCGACATTCGTCACGTACGTCGGCTTGTAATGTTGCAGAATGTAACGAATAAAGTTACTCCCGATGAAGCCACAGCCTCCTGTAACCAAGATGCGCATTGGTGCGCTACCTAGCAGCGGAGACGAAGCCGCGCGAGTGGAAACTAGCTCGCTGCCGCCGCTCCTGGCGGAGCGTGTCGCGGGAATCGACTGGATTTTCTGGGGCATCATCGCGCTCGGCGCGGTCTTCCGCTTTTTTCTCCTGAGCATGAAGCCGCCCCACTTCGACGAGGGGATCAACGGCTGGTTCGTCGACCAGATGATGAAGAACGGGTTCTACCGCTACGACCCGACGAATTATCACGGGCCGCTTCATTTCTACGTCCTCTTCCTTTCGCAGGCGATTTTCGGCCGGCACATCCTTGCCCTGCGGCTGCCGGTCGTGCTCGTGAGCCTGGCCTCGATTTTTTTAACCCTGAAATTTGAGCCGTTTGTCGGGCGCTGGGTCTCGCGCCTCGCCGCGCTCGCGATGGCGGTCTCGCCCGCTTTCATTTTCTACGGGCGCTACTCGATCCACGAAGTGTGGCTGCTCTTTTTCTCGATGCTCTTCGTCTTCGGACTGCTCGGGCTCTGGAAATTTGGCGCGCGCGGCTATCTCTGGTGCGTCGGGATCGGGATCGCGGGGATGATCCTGACGAAGGAGACTTACATCATCCACATCGGCTGCGCGCTGATCGCGGGCGTGGTGCTCTGGATTTCGCACAAGTTGAAGGAAACGCCCGATATCCGGCGCGCGCCGCAGCAGTGGGACTGGATCGATCTCGCGATGGTCGCGGGGACGATGATCTTTTTTATCGTCTTCTTTTACTCGGGCACGTTCTTCAACTGGCCCGGGGTGAAAGGTCTCTACCAGACCTTTGCCGTTTGGTACCAGACCGGCTCCAAGGGCAACGGACACGAGAAACCGTGGCCTTACTGGCTCGAGCTGGTGCTGCACTACGAGTGGCCGGTGTTGATCGGGTTGTTCCTTTGCGGGGCGTGTCAGTTTTTTCGCAATTACGTCATCCGTTACCTCGCCATCTACGGCGTGGGAGTGTTCGCGGCTTACAGCATCATTTCTTACAAGACGCCGTGGATCATCATCAGCATCGTTTGGCCGCTGCTTTTTGTTTTCGCGGCGGGCGCGGTCGCGCTCAAGATTCCGCGCAAGGCTTTCGTCATCGTGGGGGCGGCGGCGGTCGGGTTTGGCTTCGGGGTGCTGTTTAGCTATCTCATCCAGCCGGACGCGATCCGCGAGGCGTGTTCCTGGGGAACTTACCTGCGCGAAACCATCACGATCACGCTCGCGGCGACCAGCGTCAGTGCGGCCTGCGGCGAGATCGGGCAACGGCTCTTTGCCTGCGCGCTCGCTTTCGCGCTCCTCGGCGGCGGGCTCGGATTTCTCATCGCAGACGCCTTCAAGTGCAGCGACGCGCTGATGCGCGGAATGCAACGCGGCGCCGTCGCGGTCGCGCTCCTGGTCTCGATCGGAGTCGCGATTCAGCTGAATTATTTCCGCTACAGCAAAGACACCGAGCCTTACGTCTACGTCCAGACCTACGACGACATCTTCAAGCTCATGAAGCCGCTCATGCGCCTGGCGGAAAGCAACCCGCTCAATTACCGCATGGTCGGTCACTTCATCCGCACCAGCACTTATCCGTTTCCGTGGTTGCTGGGCGATTTCCCCAATGTCGGCTACTACGAAAAGAACAACTCGCCCGGCAAGATGGACGGCGATTTTCTCGTCGTGCAGGAAGACCGCGTCGAGGAGGTGGAGAAAAAACTTCACGAAAGTTATTTCACCGAACCGATGACGATTCGTCCCTACCAGGACACTTCGAAGCTCTATCTGAACGCGAAAACTTTCCGGAAACTCTACCCGCGCAGACAACCTGACTTTGTCGGGGCGCCTCTTCCGACGCCGGCCCGACCGCGATGAAGTTCCTCTCGGCCGGACTGACGTTCGTTAACGTCGCCACAATTGCGGGTTTGTTGCTGGGGATCCTCGGCCGCGGGCTCGACCAGGGTTTTGCCGGTCTCGCGCTCTTCCTCGGCCTGGCGGCGGCAATCTACGCGTGGATCGGCACGGCACCGTTTGCGCCGCGGAGAAAAAGGGTGGTTCCGCCTGCGCCACCGCCCCTGCCGAAATCGAAGCGCGCCCGGCGCCGGATGAAACTCGAGACCCAGCCGGTCGCCGCCGCCGCGCCGCCGCCGCGACGTTGGCATTTCTGGACCTGGGCGGTCGGGATTGTCTTTCTCATGTTCGCAGTCCGCTCCTTCTGCTGGCTGCTCTGGGTCGACGGCGCGAATCTCAAGATTCAATCGCCTAACAATCTCGGCGATCTCTCGCTCCACCTCAGCTACATCAAATATTTCGCCAACGGCGTCGCGCTCTGGCCCGATAACCCGATCTACGTCTTCAGCTCCCTGCGTTATCCGGCCGGGATGGATTTCTTTAACTCGCTCCTTCTCCTCCAGCACATCGACCTCTTCCGCGCGCTCGTCTGGACCGGGTTGCTCGGTTCGGCCGCGACCTTCTACGCCTTCTATCGCTGGGGCGGCCCGTTTGGGATCGCCGGTTTTCTTTTTAACGGCGGCCTCGCCGGCTTCGCCTTTTTCCACACCCGCGCCTTCATCGATTACCAGGCCGAGCGGATCGCCTGGAAAAGCATTCCGCTGACCATGTTCGTCACGCAGCGCGGGTTGCTCTACGCCATTCCCGTCGGGTTGCTCCTCCTCCTGCATTGGCGGCGAAAATATTATCCCAGCTCGCCTAACGACACTCCCGGCGCGCGGCGCGGCTTTTTGCCCTGGTGGGTGGAGTGGTCGCTCTACGCGACGATGCCGCTCTTCCACGTCCATGCCTTTCTCGCGCTCTCGATCGTGCTCGGTTTCTGGCTGCTCATCGGCACGTGGGAGAAGCGCAAACAGGTCGCCCTCCTCCTCGCCGCCGCTTTCCTGCCCGCGACCGCGCTCGTCTGGATGATCACCGATCATTTCCAGGCGAAATCGATCCTCGCCTGGGCGCCCGGCTGGTTGCAGAGCGATCCCGGCTTCTCCCATTCCGCGGTCAGCTTTTGGGTGATCAACTTTGGCCTGACGCTGCCCGCCATGATCGCGCTCGTCGGCGTTGTCGTTTGGCAGACCTGGAAAAAATGGGAGCTCACAAAAAATCCGCCCAGTTCCCCGGCCGACGCAGCCGAACCGAACCCGGAAGCCGCGCCTGCCCCGCCCGCGCCGCCCGTCCGCTTTGCCTTCTCCAGCGCCTTCGCCTTCGTCATCCCGGCAGCGGGCATTTTTCTCTTCGCCATTTTCGTCAAGACCGCGCCCTGGGGCTGGGACAACACCAAGCTCATGATCTGGGCCTATTTCATCTGCCTGCCGTTTCTCTGGCGCGAGCTGATCGCAAAAACACCCTGGCCGATTCGCGCCGGGGTCTGCTTTTGTCTCTTCTTCTCCGGATTCGTTAGTCTGTTTGGCGGCATGACCGTCGGTCGGCCCGGCTTCGACATCACCAACCGGATCGAACTGGAAGCCGTCGCCACGGTCGTGCGCAAGCTCCCGGTCGAGGAACGCTTCGCCGCCTACCCGACCTACAATCACCCGCTCCTCCTCAACGGCCGCAAAGTCGTCCTCGGCTACGGCGGCCACCTTTGGACGCAGGGATTCGATTACGCGCCGGTCGAGCAAAAACTGAAGGGACTCATGCTCGGCGCGCCCGATTGGCGCGAGCGCGCGCGGGCGCTGCAGGCGCGTTATCTTTTCTGGGGTCGCGAGGAGAAACGCGAGTACGCCGCCAGTTCCCAGCCGTGGAAGGGACAGGCGGCGGTGGTCGCGACCGGCTTCTGGGGGACGATCTACGATCTCGAGCGGCCGGCCTCAGCGGGTCGCCAGTAATTGCGGCCGTTCCCCCGGCTGCGTCTGCGAACGATCGAGGATCAACTGGCGCAAAGAACTTTTCTGCGCCGCGTAATCGGCCACTTCCCGCGGATTGATCATGGCGTCGTCGGGCAGGAAAACGAGCAGCTTCGTGTTCGGATTCTCGCCCATGAAGCGCACGATATTTTCCGCGATGATCTGCTCCGCCGCGAGGTGCGCCCGGTAGAGCCGCTTCGTGTCGTAGCGGCGCAGGCGCGGCGAAGTCGAGACGCGGTCGACGAAATGATCAAACGCTTCCGGCCGCGGCCGGTAATCGGCCGGGAGAAAGGCGCGATCGTTCTCGCCCAGCGCCTCGCCTTCGCTGATTTTGCGCAACAATTCGCGCGGCGCGCCGAGCGCCACCTGCAGGAGGTCGGGGCGCAGCGCCCGGCGCATCCAGTCGGTGCGCCGCGGCACGCCGAGCTGGTCCACCAGTTGTTGCGCGGAAATTTCCTGCCGCTGCCATTGATCGAGCAGCGGTTGCCGCGTCATCGCCACTTCGCTCCAGCCGAGGGCGACGCGGGCACCGCCGCGCTGCAGGGTCTCGACGATCTGCCACGCCGCCTCGCTTTCGGTCACGGCGCTTTTCGTTAGGCCAAAATAGATCACGTCCGCGTCGCGCAGGCCCGCGGTCCAGGCTTCGTCCTGCGGCGCCGGGGGAGGGGCATTGCCGGTGGCAAATTTCGGCAGCGCCGGTTTGCCGATTGTCCCGCAGCCGCTGAGGAGGGCCGCCGCCAGCAGGAGCCACCACTTCACGCTTCGCGGTGCCGGCGGCTGTTGGGGCGCGCGAAGAGTGCCTTTCGCGGGGCCGGAGTGGGCCGATAAATTCGCCGCGTGCGCAGGCCGGCCGCGAGGATTTGGCCGCCGACCGAGAGGGTCCGCCGCCAGGTCACGCCCGAGACTTTTTGCTCGCCCGCAAGCCGGCGCCGCTCGCTCACCGGCACTTCGCAAATGGCCGCGCCGAGCCGGACGGCGGCGACCTGCGCCTCGATCGTCCAGCCAAAGGTCATTTCCTGCGGCGCGATTTTTTCAAACAAACGGCGGCCAATGATCCGGAGCGGCCCGAGGTCGCTGTAGGGCCGGCCGCAGAGCACGCCGCACCAGAGGCCGAGCGCGGCGTTGGCGACGAGATGCCGCAGCGTCATGGTGCGCCAGTTGCGCAGGCGCTTCGTCCGGCTGCCGACGACGAAGTCGAAGCCTTCTTCAAAGGCCGTCGTTAGGGCAGGCAGGTCGCGCGGATCGGTCGCACCGTCGCCCGCGCAGAAAATGTAGCCGCGAATCGCGGGGAAAAGATTATTCGTCAGGTCGATCGCCGCCTGGCAGCCGTGGCCGTAGCCGCGCCGCGCCGTCTCCGCCACCAGCACCGGGCGCTGCCGCGCGATCTGCGCCGTCTCGTCGGTCGCGCCATTCACGCCCACCGCGATGACGAATTTTTCCGGATCGAGGGTGGCGAGAAATTCATCCAGCACCGGCCCGAGGCAGGCCGCCTCGTCGCAGGCGGGAATAATGATCGCAAATTTGGGCAGAGGCATTGGAAGATCCGGCAAAGCTGAAGCTATTCTATCACCTGTCATCTGGAGCGCAGCGAAACATCTCTGACTGTTTCCGACCGGAAAGAATTCAACGCGTCAGAGGACTTTCTTCCGCTCAGCAGGACACTCTAGGAGAAAATCCGTCGTGCGCTATTCCATTGCGCCCGAAGAATTTTCCGGGGTCAGGTTCAACACCAGCTGCCCTTCCGCGACGACTTTTCCCGCGACCCTCGCGACGGTTTTGAACTGCCAGAGCGCGCCCACCTGCGCCAGCTTTTCCGCGCGCAAAATAATCTCCTCCTCCGGCAGCACCGCCGCCAGAAATTTCATGCCCCGGATGGCCGAGAGGAGAAAAAGCGGGCGCTCGCTTTCCGCAAACCCGGAGGCGGCCGCGATCCCGGCCGTCTGCGCCAGCGCCTCCGTCAGGATGACGCCGGGCACGAGCGGATTGCCCGGGAAATGTCCGGCAAACATCGGATCGTCGCGCGCGAAGCGGGCGCTGCACTCCGCCCATTGGCCCGGCTCGCAGCGGAGCAGTTGCCGGACGAAAACAAACGGCGGGCGATGGGGCAATCCGAGTTCGTTAGGCGAAGGTGCGCCCTTCACAGCGGCGCCGGCGCCGTCGGGGCGGCTTCCCCGCCCGCGCCGTTGACGAAGTAAACAAACTTCCAGCTCCCGTTTTCCCGCCGGATGCCGGCGCGGTAACCGGTGTATTCCGCCGCCGGATCGGCAAACTGCGGCGGCGCCACCATGTAGCCGCCCTTGGTCACGAAGCGCTCCGAGAGAATCCCCTCCAGTTCCACCCACAAACCGTTTTCATCCCAGTACCTGGAAAACGCCCGCCCCCTGCCGATCCTCCGCCGGCGTCGCCCCCATGACGTAGGCAAAGTCGGGCGTCATCATCGTCGCGACGGTGTTGACATCATGCGCCCTGACCGCCTTGCGCAGTCGCCCGAGGAAGGACTGGAAATCCATCTCCGAACTTTCCTGCGCCGGAGGGGCCTTGGCCGCCTTCTTCTTCGCGTCTTTTTTCGGGTCGGTCGTCGGGCAGGCCGTAAAGGCGAGGGCGAGCAGCAGGACGAGGCATTGGAGAATTCGCGTGTTTTTCATCGTGGAGAAGTCGATCGGCTTCCCTCACATAATCAGAGCCGCGCGCCAACGCCAGCCTCAACTTGCGCAGCAATGCACCTCGCTCCGGCCGCGGCCGAAACGTTTCCGCAGCGGATGCCTGATGAAAACGAAATAGCAAACGCTGAAGAGATCGCGCCAGCTCGAGCCCGGGCTCGTTAGGCGGCGCGGACCGTCGCGCAGGCCGCGCAGAACCGCCTCGACCGTGCGCTCGGGCGGGCGGGGAATGCTGGTGTAATGCCCGCCGAAGGCCTGCAGCCGATGCGCGTCGGAAGTGGCGAGGAGCGGTTTGCCGTGCGCCTTGGCCAGACGCCGGGCGCGCCGGTTGAGATCGAAGATTCCCTTGTGGAAATGGCAGATCTCGATCGCGTCGAAGCAATCGATCTCCTCCAGCAATCGCTCGCCGATCGAAGCCCCGAGGTAGAAGAACGGATGCGGCGCAAAACAAAAAAGTGATTCCCCGCGCCGCGCGCGCAATTGCCGCAGATCGTCGAAAGTGCGCAGGTTCTCGATCTCGTTAGGCCGGACGTTGAGCAGTACCACATCCGCGCCCTCCAGCCGCATCTCGGCCGCCTGGATGAGCACGATCCCCATCGAGGCGGCATCGGCAAACACTTCCGCCCGGTCGAACACCTTGTCGTGCAGGGTGATCGCGAGCGCGCCGAACCCGAGCTCACGCGCGCGCTCGAGGAGCTGATGGGCGGAGTAATCGAGATGATCCTTCGGGTCGTCGAGGGTGTGGATATGCAGATCGACCTTGATCCAGTCCTCCTCCCTCGAATTTTCCATTCCCTGCGCCATCGTCGCAGCATAAATGCAGGTTCTGCGCCGTGCCCGGAGTTCTTCCGGTTGGGCCGATCACGAGCAGGAGCACGAGCCAGTGCACGGGGAGGGGAGCGGGAAGGGATTTATGCTCCTTGCTTTCCGGCGAACCTGAATCAAAATTCTGGGCTCGCGCTCGGGTGGTGAAATGGCAGACACGTACGTTTGAGGGGCGTATGCCGCAAGGCATGGGGGTTCAAGTCCCCCCCCGAGCACTTCCTTCTTTCTCTCTGCTCCTGCTCCTGCTCTTAATCTCATCCCGAAAGCATAAAACGGAGGATTAGGAGCAAGAGCAGGAGCAGGAGAAAGATCTTGTAGCGCGCGCTGTCTCAGCGCACTTCGCCGCGGCGGTTTGCGGCCGGCTCCCCAGCCCGCACAATTGGCTAACGATCGACCATCGCCGTCTTCTTCGCCCGCGTCGGGGTGAGCAGCCGGACGACCAGCAAAAATCCCAGGAGCGCAAACGGCAGAAACGTCGGCAGCCAGATCCGATGCCGCTCCAGCAGCGCGAGCGCGACGAGCGAGTAGCCGGCGCCAAAAATAATCGCGCCCAGGACCAGATTCGATTTCGAGATCATCCAGAGAAAACCACTGAGCAACCCCGCCCCGAGAATGATCACCCACGCGATCGCGCCCGGCGCCGGCCGGATGTAGGCCGCGTTCTGGATCGTCGCGATCGCGGTCGAGAACACATTCGGCGGTTGCAACGGGTCATCCGCCAGCCGCAGGAGGACGATCTGGTCCTTCAGGTTCTCGATATTGACCGCTGCCGGCCGCTTCCTTTCGTGCTCCTGCGCCGCCAGCAGCAGCTCGTTCAAGGTCAGCCGCCGCACACTTTGCCGCGCGGCCGGGTTCACCGTCAGGGTCCCGTCGCGATGGATCGGGATTTCCCATCCGTTAGGCAAAACGATCCGCGACCCGAGCTCGATCTTCACCTCCGCCGGCGTGATCCGCAGCCAGAGCAGGATCGCCTGGAGCGGAAACGACGGCACGATTTCGCCCCGGTATTCGAAGAGCAGCGGCACCCGCACCCGCCCGCTCCGTTCATCGGGGAGATTGGTAAAGCCCGGGGTCGAGATCAGGCGCACGTCGTCGTCCGGCTGCCGGCTCACCCCGGAAAATTCCGCGAGATGGCCGCGGTTCCCGGTCACGTTGGCAAAAGAAAGCACATCGTCGGGCGAAAGATCGTTCGGCCCTTTCCCGCCCAGCTCCGTCGCGAGGAGGAGACGCGGCACCCGCATCGCCTGGTCGATGAAAACCTGCTCCTGCGTCTTGTCGCGATCGCGCCAGATCACGATCGGCTCGAAAGCGACGACGGTCGATTTGAAATCGAGCACCGCCTGGAGGAAAAGCGCATACTCCAGCGGCGAGAGCGAACGGCGCGCGGCCTGGCCCTTGGGCAGCGGCTTCGCCTCTTCCGCCGGCGTCATGCGCTGGAAATCGCTCCGCCCGATTTCCACCAGTGTCACCTGGGCCGGGGGCAGCGCACTCTCGGTGTGATTCATGAAAAAGCTCAGGAAGAGATCCTCCACCTGCTGCAGGCGCGCCTCGCGCAGGATGAACACGCCGAGGAGGATGACGACCAGGATGAGCCAGGGCGAAGGACGACGCATTGGCGCAGAAACTAGGGAGCCCGCCGCGAGAAAACAAACTGAAATCTCGGCCGGGGCGGCGACGGGGGATGATTGCACGCCGGCTTGCGGTGTTTTCCCGTTCCCGGGCGCGAGCGCGGCGGGGCGCACTCGGCGGTCAGGAAATATTCCAAGCTTGTTTTCGGATTCGCCCCCTTCCTGTTGCGCAAGATCGAATATTAGACCCGACCCCGCAGAGCGCCCCTTGGCCCCCTGCATTTCGCGCCCGACAAGCAGACTCGTGGAGTCCTGAGTCGCCCGTGCTCAAGTTTGCAAATTTGCGAAATTGAGTCGTTAGGGCCGTTTTGGCACAACCCGGTCGTTCCGGGGCGAAAAAGTGCGATCAAACACGGCAAGAGTGACATCAAACATGGCAAGAGTGACATCAAACACGTTAAGAGTGATCATCGTCTTGCCGTGCGAGACATCAAACATGGCAAGAGTGCGATCAAACATGGTAAGAGTGATCGTCATCTTGCCGTGCGAGACATCAAACATGGCAAGAGTGACATCAAACACGTTAAGAGTGATCGTCATCTTGCCGTGCGAGACATCAAACATGGCAAGAGTGATCGTCATCTTGTCGTGCGAGACATCAAACATGACAAGAGTGCGATCAAACACGTTAAGAGTGATGTCGTCCTTGCCGTGTTTGATCGCACTTTTTGGCCGAAACCCGGCCGAAACGCCCGATTCCTCACGCCGCCGACATGGAGGGCACCGCTCCGTCGGTGCCGCGCAGGGGATTTCCCCTCTAACGCTTGGCCCAGGCGAAAGGCCGTCACCCACGCTCAGCGCCCCCGAGGGTAGGCGGTGAATGGCGGGGGGCCGCTATTCATCAATACCGGCTGTTCCTCACGCCGCCGACATGGAGGGCACCGCTCCGTCGGTGCCGCGCAGGGGATTTCCCCTCTAACGCTTAGCCCAAGCGAAAGGCCGTCACCCACGCTTCAGCGCCGCCGAGGGTAGGCGGTGAAGCGGGGGCGCTTCGCATCAATGAATCATCGACGACGATGATCCATCTCGCACGCACTTACCTAATCCAGCGGGCTCTTCACCCAGCCCAGGCCTATTGAGTACGTGCGAATACCGGCCCGTTGGGAACGGCCGGGATAGACATGGAGGGCACCGCTCCGTCGGTGCCGCGCAGGGGATTTCCCCTCTAACGCTTGGCCCAGGCGAAAGGCCGTCACCCACGCTCAGCGCCGCCGAGGGTAGGCGGTGCGAAGCGGGGGCGCTTCGCATCAATAAATCATCGACGACGATGATCCATCTCGTACGCACTTACCTAATCCAGCGGGCTCTTCACCCCGAGCCCAGGCCTATTGAGTACGTGTGTATAAATCATCGTCGTCGAGACATCCTTGTGTCCGAGCAGCTCCTGCACCGTGCGGATGTCGTAGCCATTCTCGAGCAGGTGCGTGGCAAAGGAATGGCGAAAAGTATGGCACGTGACCGGTTTCGCCACCCCCGAGTCGTGCACCGCCTTCTTCACCGCTCGTTGCAGCACCGCCTCCGAAATGTGGTGCCGGCGCTCCGGGGCCGCCGGGTCTCGTGGGTCGAGCGAGCGCCGCCGCGCCGCAAACACGTATTGCCAGGCCCACTCCCGCGAAGCCTTGCGATATTTCTTTTCCAGGGCAAAGGGCAGATAGACAGTCCCGAACCCCTCCTCCAGATCGTCTTCGTGCCGCATTTTCATCCGGCGCAAGTGTCGTTCCAGCGGCTGACATAGGCGCACCGGCAACATCGTCACCCGATCCTTCGCGCCTTTCCCATCGCGCACCACGATTTGATTGTAGGCGAGATCGACGTCCTTCACCCGCAGGCGGCAACATTCCATCAAACGCAGCCCGCTTCCGTAAAGCAGATGCGCCATCAGCCGAGTCGTCGGGCCACTTACTTTGCCCAGAATCGCACGCACCTCCTCCTGGGTGCACACGACCGGCAGCCTGGCCGGGCGCTGCGCCCGTTCCACCTCGCCGAGCCAGCCGATCTCCAGTTTCAGCACCTGTTGATAAAGAAAAAGCAGCGCGCTCAGGGCTTGGTTTTGGGTCGGCGCGGCCACTTTGCCTTCGACCGCCAGCGCCGTCAGAAATGCGCGCACCTCTTCCGCTCCCAACTCGTTTGGGTGGCGCTTGCCATGAAAGAGAACGAAGCGCCGGATCCAACCCAGATACGCCTCTTCCGTCCGGATGCTGTAATGGTGGAAGCGCAAAACTCCTCGCACTTGATCGAGGAGGCGAGGGGATTTGGAGGCCGCAGCGCCCGACCCGGAAGCGGGCGTCTCTTCCTGGACGACAGGGCTCGATCTTCGTCCCTCCCCGTCCGCTTTACCGGCCAACCTGCTCTGGAAAATACCGTTGCCGTCCCGTGCACGTCCTGTTACTTTGGGAAACATGACCCCAGACTACAAAAGCGGCAGCTTCCTTGACAATCGAAATATGCGACTCCAAGTCGCCTTTTTTTACGACTCCCAGTCGCCGAATTCTCGTTAGGTGCTATGCGCGTCGTACCCAGTCATTGCCACGAAGGCTCCAGTTGCCGATTCGCTGCGCTACTCGCGCCGGGAGCTCGGTTGCATACATCGTGCGCATCACGCACTCGCGCTGGTCTGGCGATCCTCGTCGGATGCTCGAGTTCGCCATTACGGTGTGCTCGGCATAGCCTGTCGATCGTCGGCTGGCATCGTCGCCATGATCTGGCTGCTCTCGCCGATCGCGCAGCGCAGTTTCGTGCGTATTCGATCGATGCGCGCTTGGTTGCTCGCCGTTGCCGTCGATTTCGCGAGTTCATCATCGCTGTCGCTGTCTCGCTCAGAGGCATGTGCTCGCGCGCCTTTGAGCGATCGACACAACGTCCACCACCTAACCAGGCGATGGAGCTGACCACGAGCCGCCGTACGACCTTGCTTTCCATGACTACTTCCCATTCACCCGCTGCCACGCGCGTTCCCGCTCGTGGCAGCTCATCTTGTTCTCGTTAGATGCTGCGGTCGATCACTCTTCGAGTTCTTGCCTCAGGGGCGGCTGGGCTTGCGTCGTTCTACGTGGTAGCCATGCTGACGCTGATCTTCGGACGTGGTTCCGACTGGCTTTTCGCTCGGTGACATTGACGCGTTCGGTTTGGTGAGCGTCGTCGTCCGCCTTTTCGATTCAGGGTATTATCCGCGAGAGGAGCTCGGCTCAGCGTTCGGCTACAACGTCGCAGGTGCCTTTCGGATCATTTTCTGGACTTCCCTCTTCGGGTTTTTGTTTTTGCGCTTTGTCTTCCGGCCTCGTCAATCATCTAACCAGGCGATGGAGCGAACAGCGGACCGCTGTACGCGCCACTTTTAAGATGACTTCCACCCTTTCACTCCGAGCGACACGCGGTCTCGTCCGCCGTCGCTCATCTTGTTCTCGTTAGGCCTATGAAGCTACTGTCGCACATCTTCAGCTTGATCCTGCTCGCAGCTGCGTGACATCGACGCCTTCCTGCGTCTGCGAACGTCGTTCGATCAGCATGCTCTTACAGCGCCAAATCGCGACGCAGATTGCTGGATCGTCGCCACTGGCACGTCCGTTGGCTGCTGTTTTGCGCTTTGCTCCGCGATCAGCTTCAGCAGCGAGTTCATTCGGGCGGCCGAGTCGCACGTTTCGGCCGCCGGCATGTCGAGCGCATCTTGGCCATTACTCGATTGCGCCGATCGACTGGCGCGTTGCCGACCTATGCGCAGCATCGATGCGGCTTCGACAACGCGATCGCATGTGGAGATTGCGATCGACCGGTATGGAGGCATGGTACGCGCAAACGCCTAACCATGCGATGGAGCTGACCACGAGCCGCCGTACGACCTTGTTTTCCGTGACCACTTCCTTTTCACCCGCTGCCACGCGCGCTCCCGCTCGCGGCAGCTCATCTTGTTCTCGTTAGATGATGAGAGCGCACATTGTGCCTGCACTACTCGCTAGCACCGTGATCGCGGTTTGCCTGCAAGCTTGCGCATCCAGTCCCTTTTCGGCGGACCGACGCATCCGAGAGCAAGAGCTGATTGGCAGAGCGAAGGCCGAAATCGTCCGTCGCGGCTTGCCACTCAGTGAGCGTCTGATCGCGAGGGTGGGCGAGAGCACGACGATCATCGAGATTCCTCCATTCGAGATCGCAGTTTACGACGTGGCGTTCTACGATCCTCGTCGCACGGAGCAGGTTCCGGTTTATGATCTTTCTTATGTGCGGTCCAGCGGGGAACTATATTCCTTTGGCGATTTCAGAGTCTTGCGCCATGCCAGTTAGCAAGCCACGCGAATCATCTAACCATGCGATGGAGCTGACTGCGAGCCGGCGTACGACCGCGTTTTCCATGACTTCCACGGTTTCACCCGCTGCCGCGCGCGCTCTCGCTCGCAGCAGCTCATCTTGTTCTCGTTAGATGCTTACATGCGCCTATCGATTCGCGCCATGCTCGCGACGACGAGCGACAGCGCCTGTCGACCGCCGAAGCGAAGCTCGTTGGCCGCTGGCGAAGAATACGCTATCGATGGCGTCGCGATCCGTTCGCCGATCACACGTTCGCGATGCTGCTGGTGACGACGCGCCACCTCGAGCATTATCGCGTACTTAGCGTGTCTCCGGCCGAGATATCGATCACCCGAGCGAGCTGGCGCCGGGGGAAGCCTGCTGCAGCAGGAGAACGACGTGCGGGATCATGCGAGCTCGCACGTCGACATTGCTTCAGACGCAGTTCGAGAGCCTGTCGTCCACAGACGCGTCAGCTGACTGCAACATCCACATCTAACCAGGCGATGGAGCTGACCACGAGCCGCCGTACGACCTCGTTTTCCGTGACTACTACCCTTTCACCCGCTGCCGACGCGCGCTCTCGCTCGCGGCAGCTCATCTTGTTCTCGTTAGATGACTACGCGTTATGTCCTATGACGAGCTTATACAAAAGATTCGCGAGGCCTTCGCCACTGCTCCCCGTCCTGCTGACGATGCGCTCGTCGCCCACGAATGCGAAGAGTGCGCCGATCTGCAGGACGCTCTTCGTGGCCAATCGCCAGAAGAGCTCTCGGACGCCTGGGTCCAAAAGAGCTTCGACCAGCTTCCCTTCATGTCGGACGACGCGAAGCGTTTCTACCTGCCGGCGTACCTCCGAGTGGCCGCGCACGCACCGGATTCTACCGTGGCTCAGTTCGTCCTGTTCGCTCTTACTTCGGACCACCGTTGGCAGCCTGCTGGTGGCTACACGTCGCCACAGCGATCGGCCGTCTCTGACTTTCTTGCGTATATCGAGCCGATGAGCGACACACTGCAGAAGGAAGATATTGCGAAGGCGCGCGAGCGATGGAAGCCCGTCATCTAACCATGCGATGGAGCTGACCACGAGCCGCCGTACGATCTTGCTTTCCGTGACGACTTCCCTTTCACCCGCTGCCGCGCACGTTCCCGCTCGTGGCAGCTCATCTTGTTCTCGTTAGGCCTATGCGCGTCGTCGCATGTTGCACGTCGTCATCGTCTCGTCGCTGAATCGACGTCACTCGCGTTTGGATCGCGCTGCGTTTGCCGCGACTCGTCGCTGAGCGCACTCGTAGCTGGCATCGCGTCGCAGCTGCGCGCAGGCTCGCCGCGATGTCGCGCCTGACTGATCGTCGCTCGCGTTCGCGTCAGCAGCGTCGCGTCGGCGTATTGCGCGCGGAGCGTCTTCATCGGGCGATGCGCTCGGCTGGCGCGTCACACTGATCTCGGCTCGCGTCTGCGAGTCAGCCGCTTCGAGCATCTCGCGCATGCGCATCACTGAGGTTCGCTCGTGGAGCGGCGTTCGAGCTATGCGTGACCATCGCATGGCACAGCGAGCGATGCCACGCCAAGGCCTAACCATGCGATGGAGCGAACGGCGGACCGCTGTACGCTCCACTTTTGAGATGACTTCCACACTTTCACTCCGAGCGACGCGCGCCCTCGTCCGCCGTCGCTCATCTTGTTCTCGTTAGGTGCTATGACGCGCTTGCTCGCATGATTGCTTTCGCTGGATCAGCGCGATCGCATTCGCGATGGTGCGGCTCGCGTCGCCAGATTGCCGACAGTGCGCATCGTTCCGACGCCAAGATTCGCGAGTGGCTTCGCGATTACTCATCGGCACGCCGTGCTGACGTTGCTGCGCCTTACGCAGCGGCAGCTCATCAGTCGATGGCATCGCGATCTCGGCACGTCGCCGTTCGCTCGGCGCAGCGGTCGATCTTGGTCGCATGCTTCGGACTCGCGTTTACTGGCCGCAGATTGCTGGTCGATCGCTGGTCATTCAGCACGCCGATCGCGACGAGATATTCGCGTGACGCGTCGCAGCGATGCAACGCCAAGCACCTAACCAGGCGATGGAGCTGACCGCGAGCCGCCGTACGACCTACGTTTTCCATGACTCCAACCCTTTCACCCGCTGCCACGCGCGCTCTCGCTCGCGGCAGCTCATCTTGTTCTCGTTAGACGCATGAAGTCGTCAGTCGTAGAAGCGGTCTTGTGCCTCGCGGCGTTAGCGAGCCTATCCGCATGCGATCTCGATCCCTTTGGGTTTACCCAGAAGAAGATTGCCCAAGGTTACACGCTTTACGTCGACGATAGCGGACAGGGGTTCGCACTGCTCGAGCCAGGTGCCCCAGGCGGTCCGGCCGTTTCTCAGATTGGTTGGCGCAAGCCGTTCATTATTGCAGACGTGCGGGACGGGAAGAATCACTGGCAGGTGTTTGACACGTCAACGCGTAATTCCAAGTTTCTTTCAGATGAACAGCTTCGCACAGATTCCCAGCTGCGTGACATCCCAATCAATTCGGCGCAAGAAGCATGGAGCCGACTAAGTCATTTTCAGAATCAGTGGTAAAGCAACACGAAACGTCTAACCATGCGATGGAGCTGACTGCGAGCCGGCGTACGACCTTACTTTCCATGACTACTTCCCCTTCACCCGCTGCCAAGCGCGCACTCGCTCGCAGCAGCTCATCTTGTTCTCGTTAGACGGTTATGCGCGCTCGCATGCAGACGCAGCGCTTGCACCGGCAGTTGCCATTTCGCCGTGTCGTCGGCGCTCTCGGCACTTCTCGATCGCTTCTGGGCATTCGGCACGCCTGTTCGCGTCGCGCGTTTGCATCGACGGCCGTTGCGCTCTCGCTCTGCATTCCCGCGGTGCCATGCTTCACGCTGATCGGTCATGATCGCTGTCATCGCGAGGCGCTCGCAGCGCATTGTCTTGGCGTTCCGCTGCTGGAGAGCTTCGGTCCGCATCTCGGCCATGTCGTGCACTGTCAGCTTCTCCTCAGACGACGCTCGTGCTCGACGCTTATGCTCCGAGTGCATTGGATCCGCGATGATCGTCCACCCAACGTCTAACCAGGCGATGGAGCTGACCGCGAGCCGCCGTACGACCACGCTTTCCAGTGACTGCCATCCACTTCACCCGCTGCCACGCGCGCTCTCGCTCGCGGCAGCTCATCTTGTTCTCGTTAGACGTGATGCGCACCGTTCGCTGAGTACCGCGCACTCATGACGTCTAGCGCAGCGACTGCTTCGCTCGACGTCAGTTGAAGCTGCTCGGCACGCGCACATCGATGATCGCTGTCGCATTGTCGGCTTCATCGATGCACGTGGTGGCTGTCCGCACATCGCTGCGGCTCGTCCTTCTGCGAGCGTATCGCGACTCGACGGCCCGACGGGCAGTTATTCGGCTTCGATTGCTCGTTCCCGCGCATCCGAGGTCCTGGCCAGTGCTCACGTTTCGCGGCATTCACTGGCGGCGATCGCATTCGGACGCGATTCTCGTCTTCGCGCATTGACGACTATCGCCAGCATCGCGATGATGCGACTCGAAACGTCTAACCAGGCGATGGAGCTGACCGCGAGCCGCCGTACGACCTTGCTTTCCGATGACTTCTTCCCTTTCACCCGCTGCCACGCGCGTTCTCGCTCGCAGCAGCTCATCTTGTTCTCGTTAGATGCTGAGCGCACGTCGATGCACTTGCCGCCATTCTGCTGGTCGCCTCGCCGTCGTGCAGTTGCTGTCCCGACGTCACAGTCGCGCTCAGATTGGCGTCGCACGTGTTTCCGTTGCATTCGTCGACCGACTGGACCGCTCGCTAGAGCTACACTTCGCGGGTCGGTTTTGCTGCTGGATGCGGCGACGTCGTCGTCAGCGATCCTCAGCACGCATCACTTCGACCGGCGTGCAGCTTCGGCGGCATCCCAGCGACAGCTATCAGGATCGCGGCCAGATCGTCTATCCGAGCCACACCGTGGTCTCAGTTCGCGTCCGGAGCGGCATCTTCGCGCCGCGATCTGGATCTGTCTCGACCTTTCGATCGACGCAGCATGTGCGCTCATCAAAGCATCTAACCAGGCGATGCAGCGAACCGCGGGCCGCTCTGCGATCACACTTTCCATGATTCCAACCCCACTCGTGCTTGCGACGCGCGCCCTCGCCCGCGGTCGCTGATCTTGTTCTCGTTAGGCCTATGCTGCGCGCCATTGACCGGTGGTCAGTCAGACGCCTGCGAGAGCAAGAGCACGACGTCTACCTCGCGTTCGTCGTCGACTTGCCGCAGCGAAGAGTCGGCCGGGTCATGATTCATGGCCCCGAGCCGTTCCTCGATGATGTTTCGAACACGTTGGGCTCGCTCGAGCACTGGCTTCCCGTATGGATTCAGCTTGGTCCAGCGATACATCCGTGCAGTCGTTGCCGGCGAGCCGCGGCGAGCTGCTCAGCCAGCGGGCGTGTGGTATATCCCGACCATAGCTGGCGGAAGCGTGCCCTCCGCTCGCAATCGGTTTGCGGCAGTTCTCGTTAGCTTTGCGGTCACGACGCGCATTCTTCTGCACTACCTGCCTACCAGGACTCGTGCGAGCGTGGTCTCGCGCCGGTGGGAACGCCGCGCCATGGAACTACTGAATTGTCATCCGCTCCATTTACGTCGTCAGGCAGCGCACCTCGCAGCAGAAGAGCGTCGATATCGAGCCACGAAAAAGGCCTAACCATGCGATGGAGCGAACCGCGGACCGCCGTACGCCCACGTTTTCCATGACTTCAACATTCCATTCCGCTGCCACGCGCGCTCTCGCCCGTGGTCGCTCATCTTGTTTTCGTTAGATGCTAAAGCGTCTTACAGTTCTCACGTGCATCAGCCTCCTCTGCGTCCTCGCCGGTGGCGGTTGTGCTTCGGATCGCAAGTATCTCGAACAGGCACGTGAGGCAGAACGGCGTCACAAGGAGCTCGCATCGCAGTCGACTCCACGTGAATGGCGCGCTGGCGCTGTCTGGCGCTTTATGACAACACCGTCGCCCGGGAAGCCGCAGCCCGAGATCCTTACGCTGCGAGTAACAGGCACGCCCGGTGTCAGCTGCCTGCACGCCGGCGAGTGGAAGAACGTTTGGCGGAAGTTCGTTGTACTCGAGGGCAAAGTCCCTTTTGGTCCGCCGATTTATCAGGTAGAGGGCCGCGCCTTGCAGATCAACCTCAGTGGAGACATGTGTGACGCGTATGACACCATTGATGGAGTTTTCACGGGCAGCGAATTCACCGGACAGCGTACTACGAGTGGATTGGGTGCTCCGACTGAGGTGATCGGCACGGTACGGGGCTTCTTCGTGAAGCGCTGAACGCATCTAACCAGGCGATGCAGCTGACCGCGAGTAAGCCTGACGTTCACGCTTGGAGTGTCTGCCATCGGGAGCGTATGCTGCAATTCATGCACAGAGGGCTCGCGGCAGCTGATCTTGTGTCTCGTTAGGCCTATGCAAGCCGCTATGTTGAGCGAGGCACCGGTGCAAGCGCCGCCACGTCCGAAACGCTGGCCAGCTTACGTCTCTCGTTTTGCCAGCGCGCTCTTTGTCCTGCTTTACTTCTTTGTTTGGCCGCTTTGTGCCTGTCCCCGTTACTACCTGGAGCTCTCGGTCATTGGGCTGGTGCCGCTCTTGGTTGGTCCGCGTCTCTACCGCCTTTTGGGTGCCGCTATTCTCGTATGCGGATTGCTCAGCGCGGAGGCAGACCGTCGCGGAGCCATTCGTGAGGAGCAGCAGTCCCGCGAGCTTCGCGCACGCGTTGACGCTGCATCTTTGCGCGCGCATCCCGAGTTGCAGAATCCTCGTCCATCGCCGTGAGTGTCTGCCATGCGAAAGGCCTAACCATGCGATGGAGCTGACTGCGAGCCGGCGTACGGCCTCACTTTCCATTACTACTTTCCTTTCACCCGCAACAGAGCGCGCTCTCGCTCGCAGCAGCTCATCTTGTTCTCGTTAGATGACGACGGCACGCGAGATGAAGTGGGCTTGCGGCCATCTAGCGATCTTGGTAGTGCCTGCGGTGGTCGTCTACGTTCTTTCTTCACGATCGCCCATGTACTCGGACAACCCTCCCAATCTGGCGGCCTGCGCGGTTCTCTTTGTGGTGTCCGCGCTAATTCCCGCCTATCTTGTGCGGAAGGCGACTCGCCGATCGCCGCTGGCATTGCCTTCCATCACTCGCCCACCATGCCCTTCAGTATTCCGGATGCGGCCTGGAAGCGACGACCCCCTGCAGGCGATGTTCGACACCGATCTGGCTTGGATCGGTATCGCCTTGGGAAGTACGCTCAGAGTGCGGCAGGACCTCGAGTTCTGGGGCGCCCCTGTGATCTGGCTGATTCCCGCCGGATTGATCTTCGGGCAGCTCGTAAGCCTCTTGATTTACCGCAGCAAAACCGAAATCATCTAACCATGCGATGGAGCCAACCGCGAACCGTCCTTATGCCCAGCTTTTGCTGCACATGAACGCCCCTCGTTACGCGCGCGGTGGCTCATCTTGTTCTCGTTAGACGCATGAGCGCCCAACTCGCCTCATTGTTGTCCAGCCGCTGGTATCCGGTCTGTTGCCTAGCCGTATCAACTCTCATCGCGGCGTCGGACTCTTCTCGCATGCCGACTGAGCTCGTCTCCGCGCTTAGGGTAGCGGGCGCAGTCCTCTTCGGACTTGGCGCTGTGCTCCTACTAGTTCGTCGTCGCTCCGGCTACTTGGTTCAGGCAGCGGCAGGAGTTTTCCCCCTGAGTGCTTTTTTGTTGCGGGCCCCTCCCGAGATTCGCTACGCTGTGGCGAGCCAACACACTTTCGGAGCCTTCTGGATCGGCGGTATTACCATTGTTGTCATCGCTGGCTGTCTTTTATTTGCTTCTGTACTCGTTCGACTCGGACTTCGATCCACACCAGTGGTATCAGGCTTTTGAAAAGCGCTGACTGCAATAATTTTGCTGCACATCTAAATTAAGAGGAACTTCTATGGCGACATCTGCACTCTTCATTGTCCACCGAGCCAAGAGCGGGAAACGGGAGGAACTGAAAAATGTTTGGATGTCCCGCATGGCACCGGCCATTCAGGCGAATCCTGAGCACTTGGCCTACGTCTACTCGTTCGATGCGGACGATCCGGACACTGTCTGCGCCTTTCAGCACTACTCCTCGCCCGAAGCAGCGCAGGAATTCCTGAAACATCCAAGCTACCTGGCCTACCTCGAGGAAAGCTGGCCGCTTTTGGCCAGGGAGCCGGAGATCAGGATCATGTCGCCCCAATGGGTGAAAGAAGCCTGACCGTGCGATGGTGCTTTTATGAAAATGGAGCCAGAAACTATGATCGCTCGAAGTTGGCACGGCCGCGTTCCCATCAGCAAGGCCGACGCATACCACGCTTACCTATTACGCACCGGACTGTCTGATTATCGCGCGACGCCGGGTAATCGCGGCGTCTTCGTGTTTCGCAGAAACGAAGGCGAAGTTACCCATTATTTATTGACGACGCTTTGGGAGTCGTACGACGCAATCAAGGCGTTTGCGGGGGATGACTACGAGCGTGCGCGCTATTACCCCGAAGATGACCAATATCTTTTGGAGCGCGAGCCGTTGGTGACGCACTACGAAGTCTTGATGGCTTCTGGCGACGCAAAGATCTAATCATGCCGGCGGCCGCGCTCGTCATGCCCGCAGCGGCGAAATCGTCCTGCGCGGGTTGACCGGAAGCCGAGAGGGGAATTACGATGAACATCTTGTTGTGGGTCCTGCAGATCCTCGCCGCGCTTATCTACGGAGCATCAGGCTTGATGAAGGTCTTCATGTTCGACAAGGTGAGCGAGGGGGTCCCGTCCTTTGGCGCGTTGCCGCGGGAGGCCTGGATGGCCCTGGGCATCGTTGAACTCGTCTGCACGGTCGGGCTGATTGTTCCCGCCGCTTTCCGCTGGCATGCGGGGAGCACGGTGGTGGCCGCGACGGTGCTGGCGATCGAGAGCCTATTGTTCATCGGGGTGCACGTGAACTACGGCGAGATGACGCCTATCGTCATGAGCGTCGTGCTAGGCTTTCTGATGGCGTTCATCGCCTACGGCCGAATGGTCCTGAAGCCGATCGTCTGACCGGCGGTTTTTTACACCGGCGACATTCACAGTCTCTCATTCGGATCGCGGAATAGCTCTGGATCGTCTCCCCACTGTTTCCTCGCACCAAACCCTTTAGGGAATCGAGCTAGGCATTGATTAGGTTTCCGTGGCGCCGGTCGTCTTCGATGGTACTTCCCAATTCCACCTCCCTGTTTCAGTTGATGAAACGGAAGCTAAACCGAAAGGCGCAGCGGCGAATGGCGCCAGGCGGCCGCAACTCCCTCACATGCGAGGAAATGTTCGAGTCGTGTTCAGCAACGGGCGAGGCCACTCTGCTGAAGATCCCCGGGCCGCGAGAACGGCGCCTGATCCTGGCCGCGCTCCGGGTCTGGGAGCTGAAGAACGGCATCAGTCGTTAGGCGGCGCCTAACGGCTCAACTCCAGCATGCGCTGGATGGGCAGCTCCGCGCGGGCTCGCAGGGGCTCGGGGAGAATGATCTCGGGCGTGAGATTAAGGAGGGCGTCGTAGGCTTTTTGGAGGGTATTCATTTTCATGAAACGGCACTCGGCGCAGGCGCAACGGTCGGTCGGGCCCGGGATGAAGGTCTTGCGGGGTATTTCTTTCTGCAGCCGGTGCAGCATGCCGGCTTCGGTAACGACGATGATTTCCTGGGCGGGCGATTCCCGGCAGTAGGTGACCATTTTCTCCGTCGAACAAACCTCGTCGGCAAGAAGGCGCACGGCGTAGGGGCACTCGGGGTGGGCGACGACCGGCGCGCCCGGATACCGGGCGTGGATGGCGCCGATGCTGCGGGCGGTGAATTCGATGTGGACGTAACAGTTGCCCTGCCAAAGATCCATCGGGCGGCCGGTGCGCTCGATCACCCAGGCGCCGAGGTTCTGGTCGGGGACGAAGAGAATGTTGCGATCGGCCGGGGCGGCGCGGACGATTTTTTCGGCGTTGCCGCTGGTGCAGATGACGTCGGAGAGGGCTTTCACGCCGGCGCTGCAATTGATGTAGGCGATGACGTAATACTTTTTTTCGGCGTGTTTTTGCAGGAATTGCGCGAGCTTTTCTGGCGGGCAGGATTCGGAAAGCGAGCAGCCGGCATCGAGATCGGGGAGGATGACTTTTTTCTTCGGATTGAGAATCTTCGCCGTCTCGGCCATGAAATGGACGCCGCAGAAGAGGATAACCTCGGCATCGGTCTTGGCCGCCTCGAAACTCAGGCCTAACGAGTCGCCAACGAAATCGGCCACGTCCTGGATTTCCGCCACCTGGTAGTTGTGGGCGAGGATGACCGCGTTACGCTCCCGCTTGAGCGCCGTGATTTCCTGCGCGAGGTCGAGGCCGAAATTTACACCTACGCTTACCATCGGTTAATATCCGCTCTTCCCATGAGTTTACAATCCAACGACAGGCGGTACCGGCTCGGCTTCATCGGCGGAGGCAAGCTCGCGGGCTCGGTCATGCGCGGGCTGGTGCGGGCAAAGTTCTGCGTCCCGGGCGAGATCGTGGCGGGCGAGCCTAACGAGGCCGCGCGGGCGGCGCTGGGGGAGGAATTGGGGATTGGGTTAACCGCAGAGAACGCAGAGGTCGCAGCGGCAGAGGTGATTTTGATCGGGGTGAAGCCGGGCGTCGTGCTGCAGGTGATCGAGCAACTGGGCGCAAAGATCGAGGGGAAGCTGGTCATTTCGCTCGCGGCCGGGATCCGGTTGGAGAGCATGGAGGGAAAGGCGAAGGCGCGCTTCATGCGCGCGATGACGAATACGCCGGCGGCGGTCTGCCAGGCAGCGACGGCGTTGGCGCGCGGGGCGCGAACGACGGACGAGGATTTGGCGCGGGCGCGCGAAATTTTTTCCGCGATCGGATTCGTCGCGGAAGTGGAGGAAAAGCAGATCGATGCCGTGACCGCGCTGGCCGGGAGCGGGCCGGCTTTTGTTTACACTGTGATCGAGGCGCTGGCGGCGGGCGGAACCAATTGCGGGCTGGCGGCCGAGACGTCGTTAGGCCTGGCGACGCAGACGGTCCGGGGGGCGGCGCAGCTCGCGCTTGAAAGCAAACTTTCGCCGGAGGAATTGCGCCGGATGGTGATCACACCGGGTGGAACAACGGCCGCCGGCCTGGCCGAAATGGACAAGCGCGAAACCGCGGCGGGTCTGGCGGCGGCGGTGGAAGCAGCCGCCGCGCGCGGGCGCGAGATGGGTTTGTAGTCGAGGCGTCGTTAGGGCGACGGGCTCGTGTCGTACACTTCCACCAGCCCAACGCCGGTCACACCACCAACGCCCTGCATAATGGCGGTGTAGGCGCCGGGAGCGAGGGTGGCGAGCAGGGCCGACTCCTTGGCGTTTGTCGGCGCCAGGTTCTCGTCGGTGATGGCCTGCGCGTCGGCACCTTGCTGCCAGTCGTTGTTCGATTGCAGGAGGGCGCCGTTGACGTCGCGCAACTCCAGGGTCGGATCGGAGAGGGGATTCGAAATTCCGGCCGCGCCTAACGATGGCCCGATCGCCCGCACCACGACGGTCTTCGGGTCGGTCCCGCCGATGATGGTGCCGCCGATCAGCACGTTGGTTCCGCCGAGGACCTGGGCGCGGGTGGAAATATTTCCAGCGCGCCCGCCGGTCGTGCTCAGGTCGTAGAGCTCAAACAGTCCGACGCCGGGCGTGGGCGGTTGCTGGGCATTGGTGAAACTCTGCACCACCGCGGTGTAGGCGCCGGGAGCGAGGGTGAGATATACGGCAGATTCGCGGCTGTTCGGCGGGTCGAGATGGAAGCTCGCGATCGTGACGGCGTCGGCGCTGGTGAACCAGTCGTCATTGCTCGCGACCACGCGCTGGCTCGCGTCGTAGACGGTGATCATCGGATCGTCCAGCAGTCCGCTGATCGGAACGGCGGCGAGCGAAGGACCGATCCCGCGCAGAATGACCGTCGCCGGTTCCGTGCCCTGCACGATAAAGCCGCCGATCATGGCATTCTCGCCGGTGCTGATGTAGCCACGGGTGGAAAGATTTTTCAGAACGGGTGCGTCCGGGCTCGATTGGTAGGGGGGGCCGGCTCCGTAAATTGCCTGGGCGCCCGCGATATCGTCAGCGGTCACCGTATCGATGCCGCTGACGCGGGAATTCATAATCGCCGCGACCGTTTGCCCATTCTGGTCGGGGTGGTCGAGGCCGAGGGCGTGGCCAAGCTCATGAATGGCCACGCGGCGGAAATCAAACGCGGACGCCATCAGTCCTCCGCGATAGGAATCCCAGTTGTAGCCGGTGTTGAAGATGATGTCGGTTTCTTCAAAAAGATCGTCGCGAAAACTGAGCAGGGTCACGGCGAGGGCGCTGTCGCCGAAGGGTTCGCCAAAGACGGTGGCGGAAAAAAAGACCGAGTTCTGGTCATCGCCCGACTCGGGGACGACGGGAGAAAAGAGGATGCCCGAGAACTGCATGTGCGCGAGGTGCGGGTTCCAGATGTTGAGCGCGTTCAGGGCGGATTGGTTGAAGGATGAGCTGCCATCGGAGAGCGTTTCCGCCGCGCCGAGCGAGAGTTGCATCACCACGGTCCGGTTCAGGGTCCAGGCTTCCCCTTCGACGGTGAAACCGGATAGGGACTGAGTTCCAAGACAAGCCAGGGCGAGGAAAAGGAGTTTGGATTTACTCATGAGGAGGGCGGATTATTATGCACGGGAAAAACGGAATTTCCACTCCGGCGGAAAAAATGATCGCAGGAGATGCGCCGGGGTGGCATCGCTAGGCTTTCTGCGGCTGTCGCGCCGGCGCGCCATTGGTTTTGGCGTCGGGAAATTTCAGGGTGACGGTGGTCCCTTGGTTGAGTTCGCTCTGCACGGAAACGTCGCCGTCGTGCACCTGCATAATCGATTTCACAATCGCCAGGCCGAGGCCTGTTCCTTGAGAATTGCGCTGCGCATCGCCACGGAAAAAGCGATTGAAAACGTTCGGCACATGTTGCGAGGAAATGCCGCAGCCGGTATCCGCGACCGAGACTTCGCTCCCGCCATTCCGCCGCTCGAGCGCTACGGTGACGCTGCCTCCCGCCGGCGTAAAGCGGAGCGCGTTGGTGATGAGATTGATCAAGGCGCGGCGGAAAAGCCCTGGGGCGGCGTAGACATTGCCCTCGCCGCGACATTGAATCTCCACTCCCTGGTCCTGTGACACCGCCTCGTAGAACTCGCGAATTTCCTCGATCGCCGAGCGCCCGTCGAAATAATTGCGATTGAAGGAGCCGCTCGTTTCCGCCCGTGCCAGGAAGAGCAGGTTGTCGATCATGGCGGAGAGGCGGTGAAACTCCTCCAGGCTCGATTCGATGACTTCGCGGTATTCCTCGGAAGTGCGCGGCTTGGTCAAAGCCCCTTCCGCTTCGCCTCGCAGAATGGCGATCGGCGTGCGCAACTCGTGCGCGAGATCGGCGGAAAACTGCGAGAGCCGGGTAAACGAATCTTCGAGCCGCGCCAGCATCTTGTTAAAGCTGATCGCGAGCGGCTGCAATTCGTCGGGCCAGCCGCCGATAGGCATGCGTTCATCGAGATGGGTGGCGCCGATCCGTTCCACGGCGTCGGCCAGGTGCTTGAGTGGGCGCAAACCGCGCCGCGTCACGAGCGAGGCGATGCCGGCACAAGTTAGAACGGCGCAACCCAGCATGCCGGTGAGCAACGCCGCGTAGTGCGCCGTGAACCTCTCGTCGTGCGTCCGGTCCTGCGCCAATTGCAGAGTCAGGCGGTGCACGCCGACCTCGGAGATCGCGGTCACAAGGGCCAGATATTTTCCATCTTCCGTCCGGTAGTTGAGCGTTGTCGGTCGTTCTCCTCTCACCGAAATCGCGGTGGGGAAAATCTCGCTCGGAAGGGTCGCACTCATCTTCGGGCTCTCCGCGACGACACGTCCGGCCGCGTCCATCACCCGCACCGCGTAGGTCTTATCGGCCGCGCGGATGATTTTTAGCGCGCGACTGAGTGATTCCGGACCGGAGTCGGCGGCAATATCGGCCCGGATCGCGGCCAGCTTTTCGGTGATGTAGCGATCGTTGTCATGCCCGACATGCTGCACCACCGTCCAATAAGCTGCTCCCATGGCCAGGACGAGGAGGAGCGCGGCGGCGACCGTGAAAAGAAACACCAAGCGGAGCGCGATCGACCAGGAGCGCGTGCGCGGCTGGGGAGGCGGGGAGTCGGCCGCAGACTTATTCAGTTCGGAGGACATACCCTACGCCGCGGATGGTGTGGATCATTTTCGTCTCGAAAGGATCGTCCACCTTAGCCCGCAGACGTCGCATCATGACGTCGACCACGTTCGTGCCAGTATCGAAATTAATATCCCAGACCTGTTCCACGATCTCCGTCCGCGAGACGATGTCGCCTGCCGACGAAGCGAGAAACAAGAGCAGGGAAAATTCTTTCGGGGTCAGGTTCAGAGCCGTCCCGCCGCGGGTGACTTTGTGGCGACGCGGATCGATCTCCAGGTCTCCGACGGTGATGGTCTCCTCCCGCCGTTCGGGCGAACGCCGCAGGAGCGAACGGACGCGGGCGAGCAACTCGGAGAAATGGAAGGGTTTGATCAGGTAATCGTCGGCCCCAAGGTCAAAGCCTTTGACGCGATCGGGCACACTGTCGCGCGCGGTCAGGAACAGCACCGGAGTGTGAATGTCCGCTTTTCTAAGCTCGGCGATGAGGGACCAGCCGTCGCGCTTGGGCAATGCAACGTCGAGAATGATCAAATCCATTTTGCGGGCGAGCGCGTATTCCAGCCCCTGCTCACCGTCACTTGCCACGTCGACGACGAAGCCGTTCTCAGCCAAACCGCGCCGCAGAAAAGCGGCGATCTTTTGTTCATCTTCGACAATTAAAACGTGCATGATAAAGGGTCGTTACTTCCAGCGACAGCACCGCCTCCGCGTTCCATGCGGCGTTCGGACGCCTGCGGCGTTCGATAACATAACGACGGACGTCATGGTGCCAAGGTTGATACAGGGAGCACGGGCCACCGCAATGCATCATGACCGCGAGATTACGATCTTGAAAGCATCATTTGATCACCATTCCGCCCCCGGCGTTTGGCGCTGGATGCCTCGGAGTTAGGATCACCGTATGCGGTTTCCCGTCACCCTGTAGAAGAGGGCTGTAGCGCTCTGCCGGGACTACTGCCTTGGAGGCCGCCTTTAAGCCGCGACCGAGCGCCGCTTCCGTTTCACCAGGGTGGCGGTCGAACGCGCTCCGTTCGCGCGCGAGCTCGGCGCCTTTTTCTTCACCGCGGCCCGTTGCAGGCTCTCCTGCAGGACGGCCACCATATCGATGACGTTAGGCTGGACACGGGGAGCCGCGGGCTTGGCCGCGGACACGCGATGGTTCGCTTTTTCCTCGATCAACTGCATCAGCGCCGTCTGGTATTGATCTTTGTATTTCGTCGGATCCCAGTCGGAAGTCATGGCATCGATGAGCGCGGTGGCCATCTTCAATTCCTGCGGCGAAACCGTGCGATCGGAGCCGCTGTTGAGAGAAGAGGGTTCCAGCACTTCCTGGGCGAAATGCATCAGCTCGAGGATGAGGAAAAGGCCGTCGGGTTTGACCGCGGCGAGATATTCGCGCTTTTGAATGGCGACTTTAGCCACGCCGACGCGGCCCGAGGTGGTGAGCGCTTTGTGCAGAAGCGCATAAGCTTTTTCGCCGCCTTTTTGCGGCTCGAGGAAGTAAGGTTTGTAGAAGAATTTGGGATTAATTTGCGCCTGGTCGACGAAGTCGGTGATCTCGACGGAGTGCGTCGATTCGATCTGCACCTTCTCGAAATCCTCGTCCTTCAGCGTGATCCACTTCCCTTTTTCGTATTCGAAGCCTTTCACGATCTGATCGGCCGGCACTTCCTTTTGATCGGCTTCGGCGACCTTTTTGTAGCGAATCGGGCTCAGGTCAGTGGCCCGCAGTTGCCGGAAACTAATCTTCTCCTCCTTCGTCGCCGGATAGACGGAAACCGGGATGTAAACGAGGCCGAAGTTGATGCTGCCCTTCCAGATCGCGCGCATAGTTTCTAAACCTGAGCTACTTCCGGGCCACCTGTCAACCCTAACGAACCTGATTCCCGGGAGGACTATCGGCTTGACACGGTCGGCCTCGCGGACCGAAAACCGAGATCATGAAAACACGCAATCTTACCCTCGCTATTGCAGGTGTAGTCATCGTGGCGAGTTGTGCCCCGCACGTTAACACACTGGTTGCCCCGCAAACGAGATATATCGTCACATTCGACGAGCCCGTCCGGCTCATCGATCGAGCTAAATTCATCGAAGCATTGAAAAGGGGGAGTTGGCGGAGAGACATCAACTTCACGCCGCAGCAGAGCGACGATCCGAGCCCCAACAGTGATGCAAATCCGCTCGGTTCGGGATTAACCGAAACCCTGGCGATCGCGCAGGATGCGACGGTCAATCCCAATCGACAGCACGTGACCCAGCGCGTCGGCTTCAACGCCGGGCAGCGGGCTGACATCGATGCCCTCCTGGAGCAGGTTAAGAAATAACGTTCGTTAGGCAGCGAAGCTGTGAGCACGACTCGCCGGAATGCATTCCTGGCGTGGCTGGTCATCCATCTGGCTCTCATAGTCATGGTATGTGCGCATGACACTCTTTGGCTGCTAAGACGAGGTCTCGCCGCGACTCCCGCCCGGCGCGGTTTACTCTGGGGGACGTTGGATCGGTTTCCTGAGGCCATTCTCGGTGCCGACTTACCTTCTGGGAATCCCTGGAAGCGAGCTGTCGCGACTTACACGAACCTGGCGGGCATTGAGCTGGGTTACGGCTATTTCGCGCCGAACATACCGCCGGCGTCAGCCCTCGTTTTCGAATTCCATTATCCAAATGGAAGAGTTGAATACGAGACACCGAACCTGCGGGGGGCGGCGGGGCAGTTCCGCGTCTCGACTTTGGTCGGCCAAATCGGTCAGACTGATTATGAACGCTGGCGCGGCGCCCTGATTAAACTTCTCGCCGGCTCAGCCTGGCAGCGTCATCCGGAGGCATTGTCGCTGCGCGCGTTCTTCGGCACGATAACTCCACCGACAAGCGTCGAGTATCGCGCCGGCAAACGGGAGCGAACCTTTACCTGTCTCTACGTCTATGAATTTCGCCGGAAGACCGCCGGCGAGGAACCCTTCTTATGACCAAACAAGGCCGCGCCCGCCGGTTCTTCTTTCCTGCGGAATCGGATCGCTGGCTGAGCGCACTCCGAATCGGCCTCGGCGTGGTGGTGGTCTCGTACGCCTGGACTCTGCGAACGGATTGGAACGATCTTTATGCCGGCACGGGGAAGGGCCTTGTCAGCCGGGAGTTGTTTGAAGGCCTTGTCTCTACTCAGAGCCCGCTCATTCCGAAGCTAGGCTGGTTAGTCTCGATCTGCCAGGGGGTGGGACTGACGGAGGATTTCGCCTTGTCGCTCGCCTGGTTTTTGTTGCTGGGCGCGGGAGCCTGTTTGCTCATCGGCCTTGTCCCGCGCACGGCCGCGATCGTCGCCTGGCTGGTGCAACTCGCGGCTGCCAAGACAGGCGGACTTTTCACTTATGGCGCCGATAACTTTATCACGATTGGACTCTTCTATCTCATGCTTGCGCCTCTCCCCGACAGGTGGGCATGGTATTGCTGGAGAGACCATCCTGGCTCGCCCGACCCAGAACGATTGGGGTTTCATCGCCGCGTTCTCCAGATCCACCTTTGTCTGATTTATTTCTCCAGTGGCGCGACGAAATGTCTGGGGGCGGGCTGGTGGAATGGGGAAAACTTATGGCGCGCCCTGACCTCACCGCCTTTCGATCGTCTCCCGATCGAAATCGTCGCTTCCTTCCAGCCGATCCTTCCGGCATTGGGGATTTTGATTTGTCTCCTGGAGACGAGCTATGCCTTTCTCATCTGGCCGAGCTGGTCGCGCCGCGCTGTCCTGGTCGCTACCTGCGCGATGCATCTTGCGATCGCGCTGCTCATGGGGATGTATCTCTTCGGACTCATCATGCTCGTCTTAAACGTCGCGGCATTCGGTGTCATCCAGCGTCGCTGGCGGACTGCGATTGCCCCCTCGAGAGCGGCCCCTGGACCTGCCGGCCTGCAAATCGCTCGACAAAGGGCGCGGCAATGACGAAATTCGCGGCAGCTTGGAAGGAGGCGCAGCGTTGCGATGTCCCCGGAGGAGCAAAAACTAGAACCCGAGATCGCCCACATCCTGTCGATCGACGTTGTCGGATACTCCAAGCTTCTGGTTAACGAACAGATTGAGCTCCTGAACGAGTTAAAGCGCATCGTGCGCGAAACTCGTTGCGCTTGCGCGGCGGAAGATGAAGGGCAACTCATTCGGCTGCCGACCGGTGACGGGATGGTGTTGCTCTTTTTCCGCAGCCCGGAAGAGCCGCTGCAATGCGCGGTCGAGATCACCGAGGCGTTGCGGGAGCGCCCGCACATCCAGGTGCGAATGGGTTTGCATAGCGGACCGGTGAACAAGATCGAGGATGTGAACGACCGGCTCAACGTGGCCGGCGCGGGAATTAACGTCGCGCAACGGGTGCTGGATTCAGGCGATGCCGGGCATATTCTGCTCTCGAAACGGCTGGCCGACGACCTCGCCGAATACAGCCACTGGCATCCAAACCTGCATGACCTGGGCGAATGCGTGGTGAAACACGGCTTGAAGCTGCATCTGGTCAACTTTCACAACAACGCGATCGGAAATGCCGAACGTCCGCTCCGCTTCCAGCAAGCGGACAGTGCCACGGCGGATATCGTCCGAAAGGCGGTGAGCGTTCGACGGAGATACAAGTGGCTTGCGGCCCTGGCGCTCCTTCTCCTGGTCGGGGCGGTCGCTAGTTTTATCGTTGTCCGTCTTGGGTCGAGGATTCCCCTGACACCTCCGGAGAAGAGCGTTGCGGTCCTGCCTTTTGAAAACTGGAGCGCTGAATCGAAGGATCCCTATCTGGCAGACGGGGTGCAGGGCGAGATCCTGACTCTCTTGATGAAGGTGCGCGATCTCAAAGTGATTAGCCGCACTTCGGTAATGAAATATCGGAACGTGGCCCACCTCGATCTCAAGCAGGTCGCCGAAGAATTGGGCGTGAGATACTTTCTCTTAGGAAGCGTGCAGCGCGCCGGGAGCCAGGTGCGAGTCGCATCTCAGCTCGTGGATGGCCTTACCGGCGCCCAGTTATGGGCTAACAGCTATGACCGCGACGTGGCCGACGTCTTTAGAATCCAGACTGAGATCGCGGAGAACATTGTCACTCAGCTCAAGGCAAAATTTACCCCGGAAGAAAAGGCCGCAATCGAAGAGCGGCCGACAAACGATGTCATCGCCTACGATCTCTACCTCCGCGGCCGCGCTCTCCTTGCCCGGGTCGCCTTTGAGTCGAGTCGCACCGACGAACTGGCCGAAGCGGCTCAGCTTTTCCAGGAGGCGGCGGCGCGGGATCCTTCTTTTTATCTCGCCTACTGCGAGCTGGCCAACGCGCACGGGCAGACTTGGTTTTATTCCATCGATCCGACGCCGGAACGCCTCGCCATGGCCCGGAGCGCGGTCGACGCGGCCGTTCGTTTGCGACCGGATGCGGGCGAGACGCATCTCGCGTCGGCCCAATACCATTACTTCAATCGCGACTATGACGAGTCGCTAAAGGCGCTGGTCCAGGCCCAGGGGAAGTTGCCGAACGATCCACTCCCGATCCTTTATCTCGGCTACATCGAGCGCCGGCAGGGTGACTGGAAAAGCTCGATCGAGCACTTTAAACAAGCGTTGGAACTAGACCCGCGCAACCTGGTTTTCCTCAAGCAGCTCGCGAATAGTTACAGTCTGCTTCATCGTTATGCGGATGTGCGTCGGCTGCTGGATCTGGCCCGGGCGATCGCCCCGGACGACCCCGCGCTCGAAGTCCAACGGGCCGCCGTCGAGTTTGATGCCCGAGGTGAAACCCAGCCAGTGCTAGCTGCCATCGACGCTGTTCTGGCGAAGGACCCCAGCGCCGGGGCGACCATCGCCGATCTCTGGTATCAGATCTCACTTTGTGAACGCGACCCCGACGCCGCGAATCGCGCCCTGGCTGCGATGAAACCCTCCGCCGCGCACGAAGAGGGTGTGCCTTACCCGAGGACATGGTGCGAAGGCGTCATCGCACGCCTGCGGAACGATCCGGAAGCGGCGCACAAAGCGTTCCTCGCGGCGCGCGCGGAGGTGGCGCGGAAGGTGGAAGCGCAGCCGAATTTCGCCCAAGGTCTCTCCGCCCTGGGGATGGTGGACGCGGCTCTCGGCGATAAAGAAAATGCGATCCGTGAAGGCCAGAGAGCGGTGGAGCTAATGCCTCCGGGCAAGGACGCGGTGGTCGGTCCCATCCTCCTGACCAACCTGGCCACGATTCACGCCTGGACAGGCGAAAAGGCGGCGGCGATCGAGAACCTCAAGGCAGTGACAAGCAATCCGAGCTATCTCAGTTACGGCGTACTTCTCCGGCATCCAGCCTGGACGCCGCTGCATGATGAGCCCGGGTTCCCGGAAGTCCTGGCCCGTCTCGCGCCTCCGAAACCCTGAAGCGCCGTTTCGGCTCCCGGTTCTGCTCCTTGCCTCCATGGCCCAAGTGTGATTCATCAACTGCATCGTGCAGGAATCGAGCGAACCAAAACTGAAGATCGTTGTGCTCGGGGCCGGGGGACGGCTCGGGGCGGCGCTCGCGCGGGAATTCGCTTCGCAACATGAGGTCACCGGGTTTGCGCACGCCCAGCTCGACCTCGCGGAGCTGGAGCGCCTGCGCTCGACTCTCGCCCCGTTGCCCTTCGATGTCCTGATCAACGCTGCTGCCCTAACGAATGTGGATTACTGCGAAGATCATCACGAGGAGGCGATGCGTTTGAACGCCGAGGCGCCGCGGGTCCTGGCGGAGATTTGCCGCGCCCAAGGTCGCCGCTTCATCCACATCAGCACCGATTATGTTTTCGATGGCGAAAAGCGCTCGCCCTACATGGAAGACGACGCGGCGGAACCGATCAGCGTCTACGGCGAGTCGAAGCGGGTGGGGGAGGTGCAGGTTTTGGACGCCAACGAGAGCGCGCTCGTCATTCGCGTCTCCTGGGTCTTCGGACCGGACCGGCCAAGTTTTGTCGACGCCATCCTGAAGAAGGCCCGGAGCGAAGAGGAGGTCGCGGCGGTGGCGGATAAGTTTTCCACGCCGACCTACACGCCGGATATCGCCGCGATGCTGCGGCCTTTACTCGCGTCCTCTTCCACCGCCGGGATTCTGCACCTGGCGAACCGCGGGGAGTGCAGTTGGCAGGAATACGCGCAATGGGCGCTGGATTGCTGCCACCGGTTCGGTGTGCCGATGCGGGCGCGGGCGGTCGGCGCGGTGTCGTTAGGCGAAATGAAAAACTTTGTCGCGCGCCGTCCGGTTTACACCGTGCTCGGGACCGAAAAATACGAGGGCCTAACCGGGACCCCGCCGCGCCACTGGCGGGAGGCGGTGGCGGACTATGTCGGCGCGCATTATCGTTAGGCAGGCCGGAGGCGATTGACAAGCGCTCAAGGCTGGCGTTTGATCGCGCCGAGATGATGAAGATCCTTGCCTCCGTCGCCCTCGTCTTGCTGAGTTTGCTCCCGGCTGCCTCGGGCTCGGGCGAGCAGCCCGTCCCGATGACGCGGCTTCAGGAGACCGCCGACAAATTCAGCAAAGGCTCCTGGGAATTTCAGAATGTAACCGGCGCCTATTTCTATTTTACCACGACTGAAAACGACCGGCCTTCGATCGACTTCGCCCTCAACAGCACGCGCTTCGGGCTCATGCTGAACGATCCCTCGGAGATGGGCCTTCTCTCGGGTAATTTCCAGTTCCTCGGCGAGGTCTTCGGCGGCGGCGTGTTCCAGGGCCCGGGCAATGTCTTGACCGGAGCGACCATGATCTTCCGCTACAACTTCGTGCAACCGCGCGCGCGCATCATTCCCTATCTCCAGATCGGTGCCGGCGGCGTTTACACCGACATCGGCGAGCGGGAATCGCGCGGGCTGATCAGCCTCCCCGTCGAGTTCAACCTCCAGGGCATCGGCGGGACGCGCTTCATGTTGAACGATCGCTGGTCGCTGGTGATCGAGGGCGTTTATCGCCACATCTCGAACGCCGAGATCAAGAAGCCGAACCACGGGATTGATTCCGTTGGCGGAAACGTCGGTTTCGGCTTCTTCTTCTAGACCAGCATCATGAGACTCTCCATTCCGCTCGCTTCACTCTGCCTCGTCCTCGCCTGCGCCGGCCCGGCTCGCGCCGCTCTCACCTGGGAAAAGACGACCGCCGAATTGCATCCCAAGCTCTCCGACAAGTCGGTGGTGGCGCATTTCAAATACAAGAACACCGGCGACAAACCGGTAAAGATTCTCTCGGTCGACGCCTCCTGCGGTTGCACCACGGCGGCCCTCGAGAAAAACGAGGTCGCGCCTAACGAGAGCGGGGAGATCGCGGCCACCTTCACCATCGGCGATCGTTCCGGTTTCCAGAGCAAGAAGATCACCGTCCGGACCGACGCCGCGCCCGGCGACGCCACCATTCTCACTTTGACCGCCGACATCCCGCGTCTGCTCGAGATTCAACCGGTTTTCGTCTACTGGGCGCCTAACGACGAGCTGAAGCCGAAGACGATCACGGCGAAGCTGGGCGGCGATTTTCCGGTGACGAAACTGAATGTGACCTCGACCGACAAATCGATCACGACCGAGGTCGTGCCAGACAAGGAGAACAAAGAATTCAAGATCGTCGTGACGCCGCAGGAAGCCGGGCGCCCGATCAACGCCTCGCTCAAGATCGAGTCCGATTTTCCGAAAGACGCGCCCAAGAGCTATTACGCCAATGTGCGGGTCGATAGCCGGGCGAAAATGCCCCCGAAATAGCGCGTGCGTCCTTCGTTAGTCCGCCAGGTTCTCCTTCTCCTTGGGCTGGCCTTTCTCCCGGCCATCGGCCAGGCCGTTTATTATCGCAACACCGTTACCTGGAGCCAGCCGCCGGTGGATTCCGCCCTCGTCAGCGTGGCCGAGGCGAAGGCCTGGGGCGACCCTGTCATCTGGGTCGATGCGCGCCCGGAAGCGGATTTTGCGCGCGCCCACATTCCCGGAGCACTGCTGCTGAATGAAGACGACTGGGATGCGCGGCTCATGACCTTTCTCACCGCCTGGTCGCCGGAGCGAAAGGTCGTCGTTTATTGCAGCGCGCAGAGTTGCAGCGCGAGCCACGCGGTGGCGGAGCGATTGCGCAAGGAAGCGGGTTTGGAAAACGTCCACGTGCTGGAGGGAGGCTGGGAGGCATGGCAGAAAGCACCCTGAAATCCGCGCCCGCCCCGAGCCGTGCGTGGCCGATCGTTAGGCGCATACTCGCCGTCGCGGCCGGGGCGGTTTTTGTTTACGCCGGCGTCCTGAAAGTGCGCGACCCGCTCGAGTTCGCGAACGACATCGGCAATTACCATCTCCTGCCCTGGTCGATCGGCGTGCGCCTCGCCTTTTATCTCCCCTGGCTCGAAATCCTGGCCGGCCTCGCCCTCATTTTCCACCGCCTTTTTTCCGGGGCGCTGGCCATTACCGGCGCGCTCATGCTCGGTTTTGTCGGGGCGTCGATTTGGGCGAAGGCGCAGGGGATCAATGTCGCCTGCGGCTGCTTCGGCGCCGCCAGCAGCAACCTCAGCTTCACTTCGCATCTCCTCCTCAACGCTTCCATCCTCGCCGTTCTCGCGCTCCTCTGGTTCAAGCGCGAACCAGCGCAGGCTTGAGCTTTTTTCGCCTGACAAACGAGCGGAGCCGTCCTGCGGAGGACCGGCGCACGAATCGGCAGTGCATGGCAACGCCCATTCTCTATCTCAAACGCGGCTGCCCGTTCTGTAAAACCGCGACCAACTATTTGGACCAGCACCAGATCGCCTACGAGGCGGTGGAAGTGCGCGGCGATCCCGCGCAGATGCAGAAGCTGCGGGAAGTCTCGGGCCAGGCCAAGACTCCAACCCTCGTCTGGGATGGAGATGTCCTGGCCGATTTCGGAATGGACGAGCTCGAGCCCTTTGTCCGCGCGCACGCTGCGGCCTGACGTTTACCTTATTGCCCTAACGAGCAGGCTCTGTAGTTCGGACGAGGCGTCCAGCTCCACGTCCGCGACCCGGAAAGGCCGGCCCGCGGTCTCGCCATCGTTCCTCACCAGGACCGGTTGTGAAGTCGCCTTGAGCAGCACCGCGGCGACTTCGAAGCCGACCGATAGCTCGACGGTTGAGAGCTCGAAATGTGCGGTCAGCCGCACCCGCATTGCGCCCTCCAGCGGGGCGGCGAGCTGCAATTTGGGATCCGCCGGGCTCTGCCCGAAACGGCTCATCGCGACTGGAAAAGAAGAACTCGGGACCGGCAGTTGCGGTGGTTGCTTGGTTGGGACCAGCCGCAGCGATTCGATCTGCCCGTTCTTCCCCAGCGCGATCCTGCCCAGACGAAATCCGGTTTCGAGGGGCACACCGCTCAGTTCTGTCTTCTCGCCCATCTTCACCGAGACGATGCGATCGAACGGCTGCATCCTCGCGGTCTCCATCTCAAAAGAGGAGGTGAACTGCATGGCGACGACCTTGAGCGCGAGCGTCACGCTCAGTGCGGTCGGGCTAACGGTGTCCCCGGCAGGCGAAGGGATTGTCGTTTGCGCTTGCGGCGGAGGAACGGCCGCGGCGATTTCCGGGGCCGATTTCGGCGGCGTGTTCACGACCGATGGGATCGGTTCCGGTGGCCTTGGCGGCGGCGTTGCCACGGGCGCAACCAGCTCCGGCCCGGGTGGCGGCGGAGGAATCGCGACCGGTGGTGCGGGTTCGGCGGCAGGGGCCGGGACGGGAGCGACCTTGTCGCCGTGCCCGTTAGGCGAGACCGGCGCCGGCTTTTCCACCGGAGGCGGGGAAGCGGGCGGGGCTGGCACAGCCGCTTCGCGCCGCGTCGGAGGCGGCAACGGTCCTGCCGCCAGGAGCTTCTCGACCGCGTTGATCAGCGCGCCCGAGAGAAAGGGCTTCGGCATGGCCAGGGCCACGTTCTCATAATCCTCAGCCGTCTTGGTCAATTCGGTCAGGTGCCCCGACATCAAGAGCACCGGGATGCGCGCCGTCACCGGGTTCTCGAGCAGGGCGCGGCAAATCTTGTCGCCGGTCGTGTCCGTTAGGCTGTAATCGAGCAGGATAAGATCGGGGCGTTCGCTGGCCGACAACCGCAGGCCTTCCGCGCCGTTGGGAGCGGTCAGGACCTGGAAATTCTGGTCGGCCGTCGCCAGCACGTCGGCGACGAAAATGAGGAGCATCTCGGTGTCGTCGATGACGAGGATTTTTTTGCCCTTCTTCGCCGGCGCCCGGGGCGGCGGAGGTGCGGCGGGCGACTTTCGGCGCCGGAAAATTTCCATTTTCCGGATGATGCCGAGCAGGACGATACGCCAATCGGTGTCGATCGTGCGCGGCACGTCCAGGGGCAATTCCGCTTCCGTGAGGTGGGCGCCTGTCCAGCGCACGATTTCCTCCAGCGCCGGCAGGCCCGTCAACGTGCCCACGCCTGCGTGACAGATCTGACCTTTCTGGAAATGAATCTCGCCGACTTTGCCGTCGGCGCTTTCCACGGGGACGAGCGCTGTGCCTCCAGCGAGACATTTCAGCTCGAGCAAATCGATCACCTGCAAGTCGCGCAGCGTCCCGCGCAATCCCGGCGTCGGGAGCACGGCCCAGGGCCCGAGCAACGCCTGCACCGCCGCGCCAAACTCCGCCAGATCGAAGGGCTTCTCGATGAATTGGATCGCGCTCCCGGTCCCGCGTTCGGAGCGCAGCTCGCGCGAGGTTCCAGCCGCGATCACGAGCGCGCGGGCCTCGGGATACTGCGTTTTGAGTTGATTGAAAAATTCGATTTCCCCGTTCGGTGGCGGATCGAGATCGAGGACGAAAAGCTCGGGCCGCATCGTCGCCGCCATCGCCTCCGCCTGCTCAAAGCTGTGCGCCACCTGCACCCCGTGCAGGGGCGCAAATTTTTGCAGGGCGACGGAAATCGCCACCCCCAGCGCACTATATTCTTCCACCAGAAGAATGCCGCGCGGGAGGTTTTCCGAGGCTGAAGTTGGAGGGTTGTTTGGCACGTTAGGCAGGAATAGGGCGTCCGAGGATAGGAGAAGTCGCGTCCATGTCAAAGCACCGCCATTGCAAGTTGCGTGCCCCAGGCGCGCTTCGCCGGGCGAAAAGCCCGCTTTTACTCGTAGCGCAGGGCCTCGATCGGGTCGAGCGAGGCTGCCCGGTAGGCCGGGTAAAAGCCAAAGCCGATCCCGATGGCCGAGCACACCACCAGCCCGGCGACGGCCCAGCCGACGGGGAAAATCAGGCTCACCTCCAGCCAGAGCGCGAGCAGATCGCCCCCCAGCACGCCGAGGAAAATCCCCAGAATTCCCCCCGCTTCCGAGATGAAAACCGCTTCCGCCAGGAATTGCCGCAGGATATCGCGATTCCGCGCCCCAATCGATTTGCGGATGCCGATCTCCTTCGTCCGCTCCGTCACGCTCACCAGCATGATGTTCATGATCCCGATCCCGGCCGCGAGCAGCGCGATCGTGCTGATGACAAAGGCGCCGATCCGAATCACCCCCGCGATCGAGACAAAGGCGCTCTTGAGCGAGTCGTTGGTGTAAATCTCGAAGTCGTTAGGCTCTTCCGCGCTCAGGCCGCGGGCGATCCGCATTGCGCCCACCCCGCGGTCGAAGGTGCGGTTGTAATCGAGCTGCGAAAACGATTGCGTCGCGATGTTGATCGTCCGGTTGGCCGACCCGAAATTCTCAAAGAACCGGGTGATTGGGAGGACTCCGATGTCGTCCTGGCTTTGTCCGAAGGCGGTTCCGCGTTCACCCAGGACTCCGACCACGGTCAGGGTGTGGCCGCCGAGATTGATCACCCGCCCGATGGGCGACTCGTTCGGGAAAAGGCGCTCCTCGATTTCGCGCCCGATGAGCACGACGCGGCGGCTGAGCGCGACGTCCTCGTCATTCAGATTGCGGCCGTAGGCAAGAGTATAGGCGTTGGCGGCGAGGAAACTCTTGTTCGTCCCGACAATCGTTAGGCTGGGCGTCGTCTTGACCCCGTTGTAGACCGCCTGTTTCCCGCCGTCGAAAACCTTCAGGCAAACTTCCGCGGCCTGGCCGTCCATCAGCTCCGCGTAGCGCTGCGCCTGGCGGTAATCGATCGCGCGCCGGTTCTCGTATTTGCGCGAGCCTCGGCCGCCCGCGTTCACCGACACCGGGTACTTGGCAAACTGGAAGAGATTCGAGCCGAAGAGAGTGAGTCCCGTCTCGATCGAAGCCTGCATCGCGCCGATCGCAGTCATGACCGAGATGACGGAGAAAACGCCGATCGTGATCCCGAGCATGGTCAGGGAGGAGCGCAACTTATTCGCGCCGACCGAAGCCAGCGCCATCGTTAGGATTTCACGGAACTGCATCGGGAAATTAACCGCAGAGGACGCAGAGAGCGCAGAGATTGGAAGAATTAAAGGCAGAAATCCTCATCGAGATTCAGCACTTTACGGCGGATGCCATGCTTCAGCAGTGCCACATTGAAATTAAAGATTAGACCAACCTTCCACCCACCCAGCTTCAAGTAGCTCAAGAGCTGCGCATCGTTCACTGGAGTGAGATCTTCCACCGCTTTGACCTCGACGAGGACCAAGCCCTCAACAACCAGATCCGCGCGGTATCCACAATCGAGTTTCACGCCTTTATATTCCACTGAGACGGCCTTCTGGCGCTCGAACTGCACCTCGCGCAAAGCCAATTCGCGGCACAAACACATCTCGTAAGTCGACTCAAGGAGTCCGGGCCCAAGTGTGCGATGCACCTCAATTGCGGCTCCGATCACATTTTCAGTGAGCTCCTTCAGATCCATCCTCAAAACCTCTGCGCTCTCTGCGCCCTCTGCGGTTGATGAATTCCCCTCATTCGTATCGCAGCGCCGTTACCGGATCGAGCCGCGAGGCCGACCACGCCGGCGCGATCCCCGAGACCAATCCTGTCACCACCGACACGAGCATGCTCGCGACCACCAGCCCGAAGGAAAAGCTGATCGGAAACGACGGAAACGCCTTCGCCATTCCGAAACACATCAGGTAGGCGACGCCCAGCCCGATCAGCCCGCCAACCAGGCAGAGCGCAGTCGATTCGATCAGGAATTGCAGCAGAATCGTGCGCCGTCGCGCCCCCAGCGCCTTGCGCGTCCCGATTTCTTTCGTCCGCTCCTTCACGCTCACGAAAGTGATGTTCATGATCCCGATCGCCCCGACAAACAACGACAGCCCGGTGATGAAAAGTCCCGCGATCGCGATCGTCGCCTTCACCCCGTCGAGCGTGCTCTTGAACGCTTGTTGCTCGTTGATGCTGAAGTCGTCCCGCTTTTCCGGCGGCAGCGAACGCACCCGGCGCATGATCCCGGTCAGCTCGTCGCGCGCGTCCAGCATCCGCGTCTTGTCGCGCACTTTCACCCGCACATCGGCCTCGCTTTTGGCGCTGAAATATTTCTTAAACGCCGGCAGCGGAATGATCACGATCGAATCGAGACTGAAGAGCCCGAGAAAGGTGCCCTGTCGCGTCAAAGTCCCGATCACTTTGAAGGCGTGCCCATTGATCAGCACCTTTTTGTCGAGCGCGCTGCGGCCGGCGAAGAGCGCATCCGCCACGTCAAAGCCGACGACACATGCTTCCGTGCCGCCGCGCGCTTCGAAGTCGTTAAAGAACCGGCCCTCGCTGCAATCGACCGTCGAGATCAGGGTGTAATCCGTCGTCGTGCCGAGGATGAAGACATTATCGACCGTGTTGTCGCCCGCCTTGACCGCGCGGAGCAGGCTCATCGTCGGGACCGCGATCTCCAGGTTCGAGTTTGGCGTCACCGCGATCGCGCGGGTGATCTTGTCCGCGTATTCCGTCCGGATTTTCTTCCGGTCGCGATAGTTCCACCAATCGTCCATCCGCGCCCACGGCCGCTGCGAAACGTAGAGCACGTCGTCGCCGATGATCGCCATGCTTTTGTCGAACCCGGTCGAGATGCCGTTGATCGCGGTGCCCATCAACGTCACCGCCACGATGCCGATGATGACCCCGAGCGCGGTCAGCATGGAGCGGGTCTTGTTCGCCGCCATCTGCGCGGCGGCGATCTTCCAGCTCTCGGTCAGTTCGTAAAGGAAGCGCTTCATTGCGGCTCAGGGAAGGTTAACCGCAGAGGACGCAGAGGTCGCAGAGACAAGGCGGAAAAACGGAAACTTCGAAAACTCATCCCCTCTGCGTCCTCCGCGTCCTCTGCGGTTAAATCATCCCCACGGTTTCCGGTCGGGCCGCCGGCGTCATCTCATCGCTCTCCACCACGCCATCGCGCAGATGCACGGCTCGCCGCGCGTGGCGCGCGATATCCGGCTCATGCGTCACGACGATGACGGTGTTGCCCTGCTGATAGAGACTCTCGAAGAGCGACATGATCTCCTCGCCCGTCTTGGAATCGAGATTCCCGGTCGGCTCATCCGCCAGGATGATGGAGGGATTGTTGACCAGCGCGCGCGCGATCGCGACCCGCTGGCGCTGGCCGCCCGAGAGTTCGTTAGGCTTATGCGACAGCCGGTCGCCCAGTCCCACACTCGTTAGGGCTTGCGCCGCGCGCTCTTCGCGCTCCGCCGGGTCGATCCCGGCATAGATCAGCGGCAGCTCGACATTGCGCAGGCTGGTGGAGCGGGGGAGGAGATTGAAAGTCTGGAAGACAAAACCGATCTCGCGGTTCCGGATCGCGGCCAACTCGTCGCCATCCATCTCCGAGACATTTTTGCCGTTGAATTCATAGCGACCCGAGCTCGGCGTATCGAGGCAGCCGAGCATGTTCATGAGCGTCGACTTCCCGCTCCCGCTCGGCCCCATGATCGCGAGATACTCGTTGCGATGAATCTGCATCGTCACGCCGCGCAGGGCATGGATCGTTTCTTCCCCCATCACGTATTCCTTCGTGATGTTCTCGATGTCGATGACAAGGGGGCCCGGAGGTCGCGCCGCAGTTGAAGAATTCATTCCTTAACCGCCGAGGACGCAGAGCACGCAGAGAAAAGCGTTTGTTTCATCCGAGCCTCTGCGCTCTCTGCGTCCTCTGCGGTTAAATTTCTCACTTCTTCTTCTCCACCTTCTCGATCTCCACCTTCGCGCCGTTCTTCAGCTTGCGGCTGATCGCGCTGTAGCTGCCGGAGATCACTTCATCCCCCGGCTTTATCCCGCTCTTTATCTCAATGTTGGCGTCATCCGCGATCCCGGTCGTGACCTCGACCAGCTTCGCTTCGCTCCCGTTTTTCAGGAACACCACCTTGCGCAACTTCTCGCGCTCGGCCTTTTCGGTTGCCTTCGCCAGGCGCACGTTTTCCACCTCGGCGTTGTTGTCGGCTTTGTCCTTCGCGTTGCTCGCTTCCTTTGCCTTCTCGATTTCTTCCGGGCTCAGGTTGCTGTCGCCGGTCCGGATCGTGACGCTCTGGATCGGCACGGAGACGACGTCCTTCACCATGTCGGTCTGGATATCGGCCGTGCAGCTCAAGCCCGGCCGCAACCGCATGTCATGTCCCTCGAGCCGGATCTTGACCTCGAAATTCGTCACTTCCTCCTGGGTCCCAGTGCCGGTTGTCTTGCCGGTGTTGGCGATTTGTTCCACCACGCCGTTGAATTTCCGGTCGCCATAGGCGTCGATCATCACCTTGGCCGAGTCGCCGATTTTCACGTGCACGACATCGTTCTCGTTCACGTCCACCACCGCCTGCATGTGGTTCAGGTCGGCTACGCGCATGACTTCGGTGCCGGCAAATTGATTCGTCGCCACCACCCGCTCCCCGAGCTTGCTGTTTAGCACCGTCACGACGCCGTCGAGCGGCGAATAAATCGTCGTCTTGGAAAGTTGATCGCGCGCCTGGCTCGAGCTCGCCTTTGCCCCTTCGATGCTGTGCAGGCCCGATTCATACATCGACTTCGCCGCGTCGTAGCTCGTCGCCGCCGACAGCATCTCCGTCTGCGAGATCAGCTTCTTGTTATAAAGATCTTTCGCCTGCGCGAAATCCTGCTCCGCCTTTTGCACCGCGGCTTTCTGCTGGCCGCTCATCGCTTCCGCTGTGCTGATCGCCGCCTGCTGTTGCTCGAGGAACGCCTTGTAGGAATCCGGCCGGATCTTCATCAAGAGCGCGCCCTTTTTCACTTCCTTCCCGTCCACCACCGGTAGCTCGATAATTTCGCCCGCCACTTCCGGCGAGATTTTCACTTCCGTTTCCGGCTGCACTTTGCCCGTGGCCGAGACCGTCTCCACGATCGTGCGCCGGGCCGCCTTTTCCGTCGTCACCGCGATCGGCTTTTCGCGTTTGCCCGAGATGACCGAGCTGATGATGAGGAGCAAAATAACCCCGACGACGCCAAGGATGATATAGAGCTTGCGACGCGACTTTCGCTTGCGCCGAACGGCGGGTGCAGGGGTTGCTGGTTGATGCATGACAGATTCTTCTATAGGGCAGGATTCACGGGCTCTTAGACGTTTGCAAATCTTTCGCGTTCAGTCATCGACGGCATTTTCGGGGACTTCGAGGAGGGGTGAATGTTAACCGCAGAGGACGCAGAGAGCGCAGAGGTGGGGAAGGTGGAAGGATGAATCAAGCGCCTGGGTGAGCGAAATGGACGGGTAGCTGAGAGGGTCGCGAAAGCGAGCGAGGGGCGGGCACATCGAGGCGGAAGGATGAATCAAGCGACATGCTTGCCTTCTATGCTTCCCCATCGTCAACCACTTTCTCTCTGCGCTCTCTGCGTCCTCTGCGGTTAATCAGCCACAGCCGTGTCGCAGCGCGAATGGATTTGCGCAATTGCCCAGCGCGCATGCTCCGCGATCAGCGGCTCCTCATCTTGCGCCGCCGCCACCAGCGCCGGCAGGTCCTCGTTAGTCCCGACATTTCCCGAGCGCGACACAGACATTGCGCAGAAACCCGCGCCGCTTGATCCGCCGGATCGGCGACCCGCGAAAAAGCGCGCGAAATCCCTCGTCGTCGAGCCCGAGGAAATCGCGCAGCGACATTTGCGCCACCGCCGGCCGCGCCGCGAACGCGCTCTCCCGCGACACCTGCGCGAAACGATTCCACGGGCAGGCGTCGAGGCAATCGTCGCAGCCGTAAATGCGATCGCCGATCAACGGCCGGAACTCGAGCGGGATGCTCCCCTTCAGCTCGATCGTCAGGTAGGAAATGCAGCGGCGGGCATCGAGTTCATGCGGCGCCGTGATCGCCCCCGTCGGGCAGGCATCGATGCAGCGCGTGCAGGTCCCGCAACGCGCCACCTGCGGCGGATCGGCCGGCAACTCCAGCGTCGTTAGGATCTCCCCCAGAAAAAACCAAGTCCCGAGCGTACGATTGAGCAGCATCGTACTCTTGCCGTGCCAGCCGATTCCCGCCTCCGCCGCAAAGTCCCGCTCCAGCACCGGCCCGGTATCGACATAAATCTTCTGTGCCCCGCCTAACGAGTCGAGAAACCCGTCCAGCTCGCGCAACTTCGCCAGCATCACTTCGTGATAATCATCCCCCAGCGCGTACTGCGCGATCCGTCCGGTTGCCCCACTTCTTCCTTCTTCCTTCTGACTTCTGCCTTTCTTCGTTCCCTGCCAATAGCTCATCGCCAGCACCACGACCGAGCGCGCCCCCGGCAGCACCAGCTCCGGTCACAGCGTTTCTCCGCCCCGCGCGCGATCCATTCCATCTCGCCCGCCGCGCCCTGCGCCAGCCAGTCGCGAAACTCCTCCGCGTGCGCCGGGCTTCCCGCCCGCGCGATCCGGCAATCGTCGAACCCGGCGGCCAGCGCGCGCCGCACCAGCTCCGCTTTTATTTCAACTGGCGCGAGCAAGGCAGTCCTCGATCTTTTGCGCCACCTCGTCGTGGCTCAGCCCGGTCGTATCGATTGTAAAATCCGCCGCCGCCGCGTAATGCGGCGCCCGTTCGCGCAAGAGCGTCTCGATCGTCGCCCGCGGGTCCTCCGTTTGCAGCAGCGGCCGGTCCGAGCGTCGCCCGAGCCGTTCCATCAGCGTGGCCAGATCCGCCGTTAGGCAAAACACCGTCCCCAGCTCATGCAGCCGCGCCCGATTCTCCGCGCGCAGGATCGCTCCGCCGCCGGTAACGATCACCGCCGGCCGCTGCGGATCGATCGTTTCCAGGATCGCGCTCTCTTCTTCGCGAAAAGTTTCCTCGCCCAGCCGGCTGAAAATATCGCTGATCCGCATCCCGACCGCGGCCGCGATCATGGCGTCGGTATCGAGGCGCGGCCAGCCCCGACTCGCGGCGAGCCGGCGTCCGACGGAAGATTTCCCCGTGCCCATGAAACCGATCAGCACGATCGACCGTTCAGTCGTTTTCACAGTGAGGAATATGCGCCCGCTGCACCGGAAAGGAAATCCCTGGAGGGTCGATCGCCGCCCGCCACGCCGCGGCGGGAATTGGCCCGTCGCGTTTCTCGTCCCGATTTTCCGTTTGTCCCGCCGCCGAGATTCGGGCAAGTTACATCTCGTCATGGAAAGCACGCCGCGCTGGACTTCGACCGGGCTCAAGGTGATTGCGTTCGAGCTCGGACTGATCATCGCGATTCTCACCTGGATCGCATTCGACGGGCTGCCCTGGAGCAAGCCGCCGCAAGCGTTGGTCCTGCCCGAGATCACCGATCAATCCGTCGGTCTGGTTTCGTCAATTTACCAGCCGGTGCAGCGTCGGGACGATCAAGTCGACTACCTTGTCGACGATCTCGCGAGCGAGCAATGGCAGGCAGGAGGCGACGATGTCGACGCAGAATTGGGATACGACACGGGTTACGACACGGGATACGACCAGGGCTTTGCCACCACCCATTATGTCGCGCCGCAGGGGATTCTTTTCCAGCCGGGTGGCGCGCCCGATACCGTCGGGATTTTTCCCGAACCGGTCCTGTGGAACGATTACTATTACCCCTCCTCCTACGGCGCCGGTTATGGCTACTACCAGCCGTCGCAGGTCGTCGTCATTTCAAATTCGCGATCGTCCAACCGTGGACGCCAGACCACGCGTCGCAGCCATGGCCCGCGCCGGACGCACGCGGCCGCGCGTCCACAGTCACGGCAATCGCAGCAAGCGCGGGTCTCACCGCGGCGGCAAAGACAGCACGCCTTGCCGCGTCCGAATAGCCTGAGCTACGGACACGTCGCGCGGCAACGACCCGCGAATGTGTCGCGGCAACGACCGGCGAACGTATCGCGGCAGCGGCCGGCGAATGTATCGCGCGGCGGCAGGACGACCCCGGGCCGGGCCGCGCCGGCGCAGAGATCGAATTCCGGTCAGAAGCAGCGCGCCCGTCCGCAGCGATAATTGCAACGGCAGGCGGAGCGCCCGCTGCACAAGGGAAGCGAGGACGCCGAAATTTCGCATGGCAGGCGGAGCGCCCGCCCCACAAGGGGAGCGTGGAGGCGGAGAATTGTAGGGCAGGCGCTCCGCCTGCCGACCTCCCGCGGCGGGCAAGATGCCCGCCCTCCATTGTGCGCCTAAAAATTTTCCCTGCGCCCGTGGCGTCATCGCTATAGTGCTCCCCGCATGAGAAAGCATCCCGCTGCGCCGGAGAACCGCCCCGGCGCCGATTCGCCCGCCTGGAAGCGCTCGCTTTACTCCATCATTTTCGAGAGCGACACGGGAGCGGGGAAAGCCTTCGACATCGCGCTCCTCTTCGCCATCGGCGCCAGCGTCCTCGTCGTCATGCTCGAGAGCGTGAAATCGATCCAGAGCGAGCACGCCATTCTCCTGCGCGACCTGGAGTGGATCTTCACCGGCCTTTTCACCGTCGAGTACATCCTGCGCCTCCTTTGCGTCCGCCGGCCGCTCCTGTATGCGCGCAGCTTTTACGGCCTCATCGACCTGCTCGCCATCCTGCCCAGCTACATCTATCTCTTCACCTCGGCTAACTACGTCATGGTCATCCGCGTCGTCCGGTTGCTCCGGGTCTTCCGCGTCCTCAAGCTCGCCCATTTCCTCCAGGAAACCGAAACCCTCGTCGCCGCCCTCCGGGCCAGCAGCCGCAAGATCGTCGTCTTCCTTTTCAGCGTCCTCGCCCTCGCCACCATCATGGGCACCGTCATGTATCTGGTCGAGGGCGAAGCCAACGGCTTCAGCAGCATCCCGCACAGCGTTTACTGGGCGATCGTCACCCTCACCACCGTCGGCTACGGCGACATCACCCCACAAACGCCCATCGGCCAGTTCATCGCCAGCGTCATCATGATCATGGGCTACGGCATCATCGCCGTCCCGACCGGCATCTTCTCCCTCGAGCTGCGCGCCGCGGCCAAGGCCTTCAAGGCGCGCGCCTGCGCCAAGTGCGGCACCACTGAGACCGATACCGGCGCACGCTACTGCCGCCGCTGCGGCGAGAGGTTGTAGGGCAGGCGCTCCGCCTGCCGATTCCATCGGCCGCCATCTTCTTCCCGTGGCAGGCGACGCGCCGCCCTGCAAAAAAGACGTTCTGACCGTTGGGCGAGCACGCCGTTCGATCCGCCAACCCTCCTATCTTCGGTCACGGGGGGAGGTCGATACGGCTAAATGGGAAATGGGCGGCGATAATAAAGTACTTAGGAGGACATTATGAAAATTAAAAATATCGGGTTTTTGGCAATAGCAGCACTGGCGACAGCGCTCGCAGCACCGGCAGCTCAAGCGCAAGCGGAGCAGTTTTTTGCAAACCTCAGCGGAACAAGGGAGGTACCTCCCATTAGTCCCCCCGCCGGAGGGAGCTTCGAGATGACGAACGACAATGGCACGATCACCTTCTCGTTGACCTTCTCAGCGCTGTCATCACCGCTCACTGTCTCCCACCTGCACTTCGCACCAAAAAAGGTCGCAGGGGGAGTGATGATCTTCCTCTGTGGCGGCGGGGGCCAGCCGGATTGCCCGGCGGTGACCGACGGAACGATCACGGGGACGATCACATCGGCAAATGTGACCGGGCCCACGACTCAGGGCATCGGCGTGGGCGACCTCGATGCGGCTCTGGAAGCCATCCGCCTGGGTCTATCCTATGTGAACGTGCACACGACGAATTTTGCCGCAGGCGAGGTTCGCGGCCAGGTTCGCAAGGGAAGTCGCGAGGCGGCGGCGGTGGAGTGACCTGCTCTTTCGCATTGGCGGGAGAGGAAGTTCACACAGCCGCTCCATTCAGTTGTCTTCTCGCTTGGGCTGCGGGCGCGGCTTAGGCCTTCAAAGCGCGCGCCTGCGCAAAGTGCGGCACCACCGAGACCGACACCGCCGCGCGCTACTGCCGCCGCTGCGGTGAGAGATTGTAGGGCAGGCGCTCCGCCTGCCGATTCTTTCGGGCCGCGGCAGGCGACGCGCCCGCCCTACAAAAAGACATTGAGAAGTCGCGCCGTCCGCCGCCGCCCCGCCAATTTTTCTTGTCGTCCGGCAGATTGTATCAAAACGAGACAGAAAACCGTTTCGGAGCGAAAATTCGGGCCTCATTTTGTTCGTAACTGGAGGATCAACCCCCTAAGCAGATCTGCTTGCACCCCCAAGCAGATCAACATCGACCCCCAAGCAGACCGTGTTGCACCCCCAAGCAGATCAACATCGACCCCTAAGCAGATCGTGTTGCACCCCCAAGCAGATCAACATCGACCCCCAAGCAGATCGTGTTGCACCCCAAGCAGATCAACATCGACCCCCAAGCAGATCGTGTTGGCGACCTTTAAGCAGATCAACGTCGACCCCCAAGCAGGTCGTGTTGCACCCTTAAGCAGATCAACATCGACCCCCAAGCAGGTCGTGTTGCACCCTTGAGCAGATCAACATTGACCCCAAGCAGATCGTGTTGCCCCCTAAGCAGATCAACAATCGACCCGAAGCAGATCAGATTGCATCCCCGAGCTAGCCAACATGGCACTGCACGAGTGTCGATAGTAAGCTCTAACCCCTTGTGCTGCCCGGGTAAAGCGGCACCTCCATTATTGGACCACGGAATGTCAAATGTAGAGACCCGACCCCGTTCCCTCTAAAGCGACACCCATTTAAACGAACCGCCGCTTCAAGTAAGCGGGAGCCGCGATTGCTTCAGCGAAAGGAGCGCTCTCGCTGGCCTGATTGGAAGCCCCGACCCGCGCAACGCGCATTTGCTGTAGCGAGCTTCTGGAGGTGTGGGGGAAACTCAGTCGACCAGGGGGGGACCGGCGGAATCCTAAAAGAAGCGATCCCGGGCCCCGAGAACCAGCGCCATTCGAGTCAATCGATGGTTAGCGGCACGCTGATCGGCATGGATTGGACCATCTGCCGCGGAAAACCGACGCAGCACGCGACGGCGACGATCAAGGCGATGAACGAGGCGGTCGACCTCGAACGCAGGAAAACGACTCGTTTTCGCTGCACCCCGCGGGCAGAGTATCGATAGTAAGCTCTGACCCCCTCCTGCTCTCGTGGTTAGGCGGCATCATTTTTGGTGGCTCAACACGTTGATAACGACGCCATTCGGGTCTGTCACCTGAAAGCGGCGGATACCGTAAGACTCGGTGGTGAGCGGATAAATAATCGGAACGCCAGACGCCACGGCTTTGGCATGAGCCGCGTCAACGTCGACGACCTCGACAGTCAGCGACATCTGCGCCTGCGGTGCTGCCGATGGTGGCTCCTTCAGGAGCGAAATCTGGGCCTTGGAGTTGTTTGGCGATACCAGCGTCACAATCCAGCCCATATCCATAGCAACCTCCAAACCAAAGAACTCCTTGTAGAACTTCTGGCTCTCATCCATCCGTTCGGATTGGATATTGGGCTTTATTCTGCTGATCTTCATAGATTCACAATCCGCTTTCGGGAACGCGCGCGGCAGCGGGTGAGATGTTACGGCGGCTCGTGGTCAGCTCCATCACATGGTTAGATCTTCGGCGCCACTTCATTAGAGAAGGATGACCTCTTCAAATTGCCACTTGCCGTGGATTCTTCGTGCAACGTACGAGCTTCCATTCGCCGTCCACACTAGCACTTTCCCAGGTGGATCGTCTGGAGAATGGCTCCATGACGTAACCGGGGAGGACGTTACGTCGCGAATTGCCGCCTTGATCTCCAACACCTGCTCGCGTCGCACTCCAGTCTGCCACCACCGATCCTCGAGGGTCCCGCAGGCGCTCAAAAGCAGCAAAGCAAGAGAGCTCGCTAGAGGTCGGGTAATGCTCATATATCTAACGAGAATGGAGTGGACTGGCAAGCCACGACATAGACTGAAAGCCTGAAGGGTGAGCGAATGCGATGAGCGAACGAGAACAAGATGAGCTGCCGCGAGCGAAGGCGTGCGTGGCGGCGGATGAAAATGAAGTGGTCATGGAAACCAAGGTCGTACGGCGGCTCGTGGTCAGCTCCATCGCCTGGTTAGATGACGGGCTTCCATCGCTCGCGCGCCTTCGCAATATCTTCCTTCTGCAGTGTGTCGCTCATCGGCTCGATATACGCAAGAAAGTCAGAGACGGCCAATCGCTGTGGCGACGTGTAGCCACCAACAGGCTGCCAACGGTGGTCCGAAGTAAGAGCGAACAGGACGAACTGAGCCACGGTAGAATCCGGTGCGCGCGCGGCCACTCGGAGGTACGCTGGCAGGTAGAAGCGCTTCGCGTCGTCCGACATGAAGGGAAGCTGGTCGAAGCTCTTTTGGACCCAGGCGGACGAGACCGCGCGTCGTTCGGGGTGGGAATGTGGAAGTCATCTCAAAAGTCGCGCGCACCGCGGTCCGCCATTCGCTCCATCGCCTGGTTAGATGGTTGTGGGAACGGTGCCTCGATACGCTGAAAACAGCTTGGACACTCTCCTCGCTCAAGCAAGTCCTCGGCATGCGCGGAGCGAGGGGCCAGCGGCTCGCCACAGTAGGGGCACACAAAGCCGCTGCGATGGCAAAGAGCCTCTTCGACCAGGGGCAGCAACCGGAAGCTGAAGTAGAAATGCAAAAACGAGGCCGCGAGGAAGACACCAAGAGCGAGCGGGCCGAAAACCGCGCGACGTAGAGTGCGCCGAGAACGGCAAAGGGCCATGCGAGTGCGGACCAAAGCATTCGGACGTAGGCAAAACGTCTGATCACGCGCCGCCGCTCGCGAATGTCGGTGAGCAGCGCGTCGATGATCGCTTCTCGGTCTGGCACGGTGCTCACCATCTAACGAGAACAAGATGAGCGACGGCGGACGAGGGCGCGCGTCGCTCGGAGTGAAAGGGTGGAAGTCATCTCAAAAGTGGCGCGCAGAGCGGTCCGCCATTCGCTCCATCGCATGGTTAGGCTGCATTCGTGGCTCCAGAGTAGCCGAGAAAATGGATGCGGCACAGCTCGGCGTCGGATGCTCCTGCACGTAGCAGGGAGATGAGCTTCGCGAACTCGGCTTCTTGCATCTTGCGATAATCGTCATCGCGAGCACGAATGTCGGCGTCGGAGAGAAAGTGCGCCAGATATGGCCAGATAATGCTGGCCACGCTGTCCTCCGGCTGGGACCGATACTTCGCTCGGAAGCCGCGCTCGGAGAGGCCGCCGATGCGAAGCCGCTCCAGATCGTCTGCCAGTTCGCCGGTCTGCTCTATGCGGGTCATGGCGTGTGGGCGTGCTCTGCGGCCTAACGAGAACAAGACGAGCGACGGCAGACGAGGGCGCGCGGTGCCCGGAGTAGAAGTGTGGAAGTTATGTCAAAAGTGGAGCGTACCGCGGTCCGCCGTTCGCTCCATCGCATGGTTAGGCGACGGCTCATCGCCCGAAGATCTCCGCATACTCTTTGACCGATGAGAACTTTGGCTCGGGCGGTGACTCGCCGAAATACTGCTTTACGTCCACTTGATCGCTGTCGGCGAAGCCGATTTTATACAGCCACTTCCCATCAGCTGCTGTCCACTCTTTGAGATTGATGAAATAAGCCGCGTTGCGAGTCCGAGCGATTTCCCACATGCCATGCACCACAAACATAATCGAAGGAACTGATGCTCCGCCACTATGTGTGACCTGCACAATGGAATATCTCGGAGCACGCTCGATCTCCTCAAACCGCATCTTCAATGGTTTCGCTCCCTCAGACGCCTCGACCTCGTCGACGTATAGCTTGGGCTTCTCTGCCCGCGCTGCGACGAGGGATAACACGAGAACGAGCAGCGATAAGATTGGGCGAAACATTACGAGTGAAGTCGTCTAACGAGAACAAGATGAGCGACGGCAGACGAGGGCGCGCGTCGCTCGGAGTGGAACGGTGGAAGTCATCTCAAAAGTGGCGCGCACAGCGGTCCGCCGTTCGCTCCATCGACTAGTTAGGTCATTGTTGGAATAAGGGATCGTTGCGTCCGAACCGAAATCCGGGCGGGAACAATGTGGGATAGAACTGCCGATGCTCTCGTGCAGCTTCGTCCCACCGCTCCCTTGGAACGCGGATCGAAACTGGGTAGAAAAGAAAGTCTCTTACGCGCTGCTGCACGTCCACTGGCTGACGATCAATGATCCGGACATAGTAATCAACGCCAAGAACCTCTCCGAGGTTGAGAAGGCTCGCCTTTACAATTTGGCCGTAAGTGTGCGCGTTTTTATCGAACGACTTAAACGCGCGCGAAAATCGAAACACGCGTCCCAAAGCCTTGTCACCGATTTTTCTGTCGCGAGAGTACGCACGTGCCAGCTCCACTTTGAGATTGACACCATTTTTCGTAGCAAAGTCGTCCAACTGCTCCATGTCGGCATTTGTAATCCGGCCGAACGGCCATGGATCTGGAGGCGGCGCATGTATTTCCGCGCGGGTCGGTGCGACGACCAGACAAACGACTAGCACAGCGAAGACACGTCTCATAGACCTAACGAGTATTCGGCGGAATTATTCCGCATTTAAAGACGGAATAATTCCGTATAATCCAGCCGCCTCCGGCGGGACGCTCGGGGAAATGCGGAATCACGACCGCTGTTTTGCCAGTTTCGCGCCGAGACGGCAAGGAGAAAAGCGCGCGGGGTAGGGGGGCGTGGATGCACATCTGACATTCGCCGCCGCGGCGTCTTTCGGAAAGGAGAGGCGGGAGCGGGGCATGTCGCGGTCGTTCTAGAGGTTCTGACCGAGGGAGGGAAGAAAAAATTCGGGAAGCGTTGTGGGGAAGTGACGAGTGACGCCGAAAAGCTGAAAGCTGAAAACTGAAAGCTGAAAGCTGAATGGAGCCGGTGGGGACCGAGCGACATAGACGTAGCCCGAAGGGTGAGCTCGCGGGTGCGAGCGAATCAATGGAGCCGGTGGGGACCGAGCGACATGGACGTAGCCCGAAGGGTGAGCTCGCGGGTGCGGGCGGTCTTGTTTCAAAAGGAAGTCGCAGACCGGCGCGTTGGCGGCGTCGGTCTCGTAGAATTCCTACGGTGAATTCCATCCGGCTGCCACATCAAATGTGATGTGGCGCATTTCCGGGTCGAATCTATTTTCCGGGTCTCTTTCTTTGCCCCCAAGCTAAGGCTGGCACGGGATACTTAGCAGGACGGTGGCTGTTCCCTGACCGTGGTCGGCCGTGACGATGTCGGCTCTCCCGTCTTCATTGAAGTCGGCCGTCGCGAGCGCGATCGGCTGTGGGTTCCTGCCTCGGATGGTAGCTCCTTGCGGTGGGCGTAAGTTCCCCGTCCTCTGGCCGACCATGAAGACGACCTGCTGAGAGGTGAAGGTGGCGCCGGCGAGGTCCAGTTTGCCATCGGCATTGAAATCCGCCGCGACCATCCCAGTGGGGCTCACCAAGATCTCCTGTCCGGCGATCAGGCTGCCATTACCGCTCCCGAAGTAGACCGCGATGTGGTTATTTGGAGAAATATTATAGACACTGACCGCCACGTCCTGATGGCTATCCCGATTAAAATCGCCCGTCACCACCGCACCCGCATTGCCGCCCAAGCCGTAGGTGGAGCTGAGGGTGAAGTGTCCGGTCCCGTCGCCGTGCAGGATGCTCAAGGACATCGCGCCATAGTCTGAGACCGCCAGATCTGGCACTCCATCCTCATCGAAATCCCCCACCGCCATTCGCCCCGTGGCGGCAGCGGTGGAATTGACGGGCGCACTAAACGTCCCGGTCCCGGTCCCGAGGTATACATCCAGGTTGGTGCCGGCAGAATAGTTCACGGCCAGATCCAGCTCCCCATCCAGGTCGAAATCCGCCATGATGATTTTCGCGGGATCGCCCGCGACGGGATAGTCAACCGGGGGAGTGAAGGTGCCATTGCCGTTATTGAGAAAGACCTCGACACCCACGCTGAAGGCGCCGAGCACAGCCAGGTCCCCGAGGCCGTCACCATTAAAGTCCCCGATCGTCAGGTCGTGAGGATAGGATCCGGTTGTGACCTTGGTCGGGCCGGTGAAATTACCCGCGCCATCGTTGTAAAAGATCGAGAAGAAATTATTACCCGGATCGGGAATGGCGAAATCCACTTTCGAATCGCCGTTTAGATCCCCGGTCGCGATACTAAGGGGTGACCCGCCCGAGAAGAACTGTTTCTGTGGATAGAATCTCAATTTTTGGCAATTCGCGGCCGAGAGTTGCTGAGGAACGAGGAGCGCAACCGCGCCAAGGAGGAGGACGATACGAAAGGTATTTGGCATATAACTGAGGAAGTTTTGTTTGATCATATGGAGTTGGGTTTTCGGTTTTGTCTTCTTGAATAGCGGACCAGGGGCGATTCGGGGGCAGAGTTTATTATCGACATTCGGGAGCTGATGAGTTGCTGGGGCGAATGACCCGCTCTTTGGTGGCAGACGCTCGCCGGATGCGAGAACGGCACGGTATGCCTTTGCCTGGAAATCCGGGGCCGGACGTTGACAGGATGAAGGCAGAAGGAGGAAGGAAGAAGGTTTCTGGAGAGCGGAAAACTGGCAGCTGAATGCTGAAAAGGCGCAGCGGAGTTCGCGGAGGAGCGGGGCATGTCGCGATCGTTCTAGAGGTTCTGACCGAGGAAGGGAAGAAGAAAATGCGGGAAGCGGGTTCGGCGCGAATTGTTAATCGCTGTCGGTTATTTGTTATTGGGGGCGGAGCGGCGTAGAAAAGCGGAAAGCTGAGCCGAGCGAGGACGGCAGGCCAGAGACGGTGGAGAAGGATCGCCGAAACATTATCAACGCACCTCTTTTCCGGAAGCGACTTGGCCCGAGCGAAGAAACGTCTCGGAAGTGACGAGGGACGCCTTGAAAAGCTGACAACTGAAACGCTGAAAGAGGAAGTGACGGGTGACGAGTTGGGGGCAAAGGGCTGCAGAGTAAAGGGCGCTTCTCAGCGGGTCGGTTTGGCCGGCTTTTTCTTGCGTCCGTAGCTGCCGCTGCCCTCGCGCACGACCGCGCTTTTCGCTGGCGTCGGCAACGGTTCGAGGACGACGCGCACCCGGGCATGCAGGGCCGCGGCGACGCGGCGGAGCATGCTGAGGGAGTGGCCTTCGTAGGTCGGCGATTCCAATCGGCTGACCTGTTGCTGGGTGGTTTTGAGAACGCGCGCAAGCTGCGATTGCGAGAGCCCGGCTTCCTCGCGCAGGGCGGTGAGTTGCAGGGCCACATCCCAGGCTTCACCGGCGGCTTTGAAGCGCTCGGCAAAGTCCGGGTCTTTGAGTTGTTCTTCCAGAAAGAGATCGAAGTTTGTCTTCTTCATGCGGGGTGCCGATTGAGCCAGTCGCGCATGCGGGCGCGGGCGGTTTCGAGATCGCGCCTGGGGATGGATTGGCTTTTGTTGCGGATACCGTGCACGGTGACGATGCGACGCCCCTTCTGGAAAAACCAAATGAGGCGGGTATTGAGCTTGCCGATGTGCCGAAGCTCGAAGAGTCCGTCGCTGAGGGCCTTGGTCAACGGCTCGCGGTGGTATTGCCGGTACCGAAGTTTATCCAAGCCGGCCGCAACCGCGGCAAAGTCATCTGGATTGCTGGCTTTCAGTTTCAAGAGGAAGTCGCGGACCGGCGAGTTAGTGGCGTCGGTCTCGTAGAATTCTACGGTGAACTCCATGGAGTTGCTACATCAAATTTGATGTAGTGCATTTCCTGCGGCCCGCCTTTGTGTAGTGCGTCGATGATTTGGCGGGTGCGTTCCTCCGGGGTCGACATTCCGCGCGCATTTCTAGCGGGGACGCCGGTCCTCCGCAAAGAAAAAGATTGGTCGGTCTCAGCGCGTCTGGAGGGTCGGTTTTTCCGCTGGGGACAGCGGACTGCGAATGGCCCGGTGGGCAAGATGCCCGCCCTACAGGAACGGCGCGGAGAGCATATATTTGAATCCATCTGGATCGCGCGCCGCATCTCATCTTCAAACAGCGAAATGAAAGTTGAGATGGCAGTTGTAATGGCCGCGACGCTCGCGCTCGCGGCCCAGGGCGCGCTCGCGGCGGTCGATCTGGCCGGCGATTGCCGCATCGGCACTTATCACCTGCGGGACGGTACGGAGGTCGATATCGGAGCGACGGACGGTCGGCATCTGCGCTGGCGGCGCGAGGACGGCACGACCGGAGCGCTCACCAAAGTGAGCGACGGGAGCTGGACGAGCAAGCTTGGCTGGACCGAGCGTGCCGACGGTAAGCATGTCTCTTTCTCGGATTGCGACAGGGGGGAAATCACCTTTGACGGGGTGGAGGGCAAGCGGATCGCATTCGATGTGACGGAAACGAAATTCCAGGGTGCCGGCGTGACTCTGGCGGGTCGTCTGGTGATGCCCAAGGGGAACAGTCGAGTGCCGATCGTGGTTCTGATCCACGGATCGGAACGCGATTCGGCGCGTGATTTCTACGCGCTGCAGCGGCTCTTCCCGAGCGAAGGGATCGGCGCCTTCGTTTATGACAAGCGCGGGACCGGCGGGTCGGCGGGACGTTACACCCAGGACTATCTGTTGCTGGCGAACGATGCGATCGCCGCGATGCGCGAAGCGAAAGAACTCGCGGGCGACCGCGCGGGCAGGATCGGTTACCAGGGTGGCAGCCAGGGCGGCTGGGTCGCTCCGCTCGCGGCGAAGATCGAGCCGGTTGATTTCGTGATCGTGGGGTTCGGGCTCGCGGTGTCACCTCTGGAGGAGGATCGGGAGGCGATCGCCCTCGATGTGACGCGTCATGGCTATGGCCCGGATGTGATGGCCAGGGCGATGGAGATCGCGGATGCGACGGAGACGATTCTGATCAGCGACTTCCGCGAGGGCTACGACCGGCTGGATGCTGTCCGGGCAAAGTATGCGAAGGAGCCATGGTTCAAGCATATCCATGGGAACATCACGTTTTTTCTGCTCGAGACGCCGGAAGCGGAACTACGCGCGCGCGGCCCCGAACTTCTGGCCAGCGTGCCGGCGCAGTACGATCCGATGCCAGTGCTGCGCAATCTCGCTGTGCCGCAGCTTTGGATTCTCGCCGCGGACGATACCGATGCGCCGAGCGCAGAGACGGCGCGGCGCCTTCGCGCGCTCGCGGCGGAGGGTAAGCCGATCGTGACGGCGGTCTTTCCGCATACCGATCACGGTATCTATGAATATGAGACGAAGGCGGACGGGACCCGCGTATCCACGCGCAACCCGGACGGATATTTTTCGATGATGCGGGATTTCATATGCAGCGGCAGTGTGGGCAAGCATTACGGCACGAGCGTGATCTTCGGCTCTGATCGCGAGGAGGATTTGAAACAGGATCGATTGTAGGGCGGGCGCTCCGCCGCCGACGGCTGCCGCTGGGATTAACCGCAGAGGTCACGGAGGTCGCAGAGGTTGGAGGGCGAGGGGTTTTGGAAACACGGACGTGACGGCGCACGTCCCTCCAAGGGTGTCTGCTAATGGGCGGAGTAAGGTTGCTCCCCAGTGCGGGGCAGGCGAGGCGCCCGCCCTACAATTTTTCTCTCTGCGGCCTCGGCGCTCTCGGCGGTTAAAATCTCAGGACGACAAACGCCGAGGGCGGAAGTGACGAGTGACAGGTGACGAGTGACGAGTGGACAGACAGCGGGGAGGATCGCGATCGAATCAGTACGACAAACGCCAGAAGCGTTTCGTGATGGCGGTGTCGAAGGTCTCGTCGACGATGCGCTCTTCCCAGATGGCGGTGGCGACGGGGAGGGCGCTTTGCTCGGGCCAGCTGACGAGGTCGCCGGACCGGCCCAGGGTGAAGGGCACGCCTAACGGGGCCAGGTATCGCAGCCGCGCCGTGCCCGCGCCCTGGCTGAGACTGAGGATCTCGAGTCGGGGCGGGAATTTCGCCAAGGCGAGCGGGTTGGGCTCGCCCCAGAGGCTGAGCGCAAATTGATAGAAGGAGGGCAGCCGCCCGCTCCAGGCGGCTTCGTTATGCACTCCGCCGCATTTCGGATAGAGAAGGAGATCGGAGTTTACGGTGTAGCCGACGTCGAGCCACTTGTTATAAACGCCAAGGGCGTCGAGCCAATAGATATCGGAGCTGCCCTGCGAGGAGGAGCTCTCGCTCGTGCCGATATCCATGTAGATGGTGAGGGGAAGTTTGGGGGCGGTATTGAGGGTGTTGCTGCGGAAGTTGGGCGCGGCCCAGAAGGCGGGGGAAAAGACGCCGATCCTGCCGAAGGTCGCACTGTTGGTCATGCCGATGTAGGCGCTGACGAGCCCGCCTAACGACGAGCCGGCGATGAGGTTGGCTCCCGGCTGGAGGGGCTGGCCGGGCTGGTTCAGGGTGCGGTAATTGTAATCGAGGGTGGGCAGGACGTTGTCGCGCAGGAACTGGACATACTTATCGGCGATGCCGGGCGGCTGACCGCTGAGTTGGTCGCCGGGCGGGATGTACTCGACCAGGCGATCGCTTCCGTAGCCGTTGCCGTTGTCGACCGCGACGATGATGGCTTCGCGCATCCGGCCCTGGGCGATCTCGTAGTTAGCGATGCGGTCGGCGTCCCAGGTGCCAAAGGTGCCGCCGGGAAAGAAGACGTTTTGCCCGTCGTGGAAATAGACGACGGGATAACGGCGGCTGGTGTTTTCGACGTAACCGCGCGGGAGATAGATCTTGATGTTACGCCCGGGGATGCCGCTGACGCTGCTATTGACGAAACGGGTGGCGATGGTGGGGGCGGAGACGGTGGCGGGTGGCTGGTAGTTATAGACCTGGCCGTCCTGGACGGTGAAGACGTCGAGGCTGGTGCGGTAGTTATAAGGCGGGACGAGTGACTGGTAGGGAACGGGCGTGCCGGGGGCGGCGCCTTGCGGGGGATTGTAGGGCGGGGCGGGGGCGTTGTCGTACTGCCCGGCGCCGTCGGTGAAGACAAACTCGATTTCGTTACCCGGCAGGGCGATGGCGCCGAGCTCAAAGACACTCTCGCCGGCGGTGCGGCCGGGGCCGACTTTCTGCATCGGCACCTGGAGGTAGGAGCCGCCGATGGTGTTGTCTCGGTAAAGGAGGTTCGCCGAAGTCCAGGAAGAGTAATAGCGAATGAACTTGCCGGGGTAGGGCGGGGCGGGCGCGGCCGGGACGGTGAGGCTGAGAGCGGAGCTGATCGCGGTGGAGCTGGCGCTGCAATGGTTCACGACCGAGATCGGGCGCTTGTAATAGGTGTAGGTGACCGGGGCGCCGGCCTCGAGCGCGATGGCGGCGGACCAGACGTTGCCGGTGGACCAATGGAGCTTGACCCCAAACTGCTGGATGCCGCCGGAGGTAAGATCGCGGTGCGCGCCGGAAACGAAGACTTCATTCCCGGCGCCGACATCCTGGGTGATGGAAAACGCGACCGGGACCTTGGCGGGGTTGGCGGCAAAGAGGCCGGAGCCCGTCGCCGAGGAACGCGACGAGACCGAGGAGGAGGAATAGGAAAAGGCGTCTCGCGGGAAAGAGCATGAGCGCGAGGGTTGTGCGCGAAAAGCGGGCGGCTGTCAAGGGAGGGCCGGGGTGGCAGTTAACTTGTGGTGGGAAGTGATGGGGAAGTGACGAGTGACAAGTGACAAGTGACGAGTTGGCGTCGACGGCGTCTGGAAAACGAAAACCCAGCCAAAAGGAACGAGGGGAGCGCCTTTACTTTAACGGCGCCGCGGCGCTGTCGAGATTGTAAACCTCGACCAGCGCGACACCGACCGCGCTGGCCTGGCCGCGCACGATCGCGGTGTAGCCGCCGGGGTGGAGCGCCATGAGGATGGCCGACTCCTTGTCGTCGGCAGGTGGGAGGCCAGTCGCGATGATCTCGCTCTGCTGAGTCGCGCGCCAGTCATCGTTCGTGCCGACGATCTGACCATAGCCGTCGTGCAATTCCAGAACCGGATCGGCCAAGGGCTGGGTAATTCCTTGCGTCGATAAAGATGGGCCGATAGCGCGCACCAGGACGCTGGTGATTTCCTCGCCCCCGATGATGAAGCCGCCGATCAAGGCGTTATCTCCATTCTGGACTTTGCCGCGAGTCGATATGTTGGCCAGGACGGAGCTGGCCGGGTCCAGGTCGTAGGCCTCGACCAAGGCGAGCCCCGGCTGGCCGTCGCGATCTCGCACGACGGCGGTATAAGGTCCCGGCAGGAGCGTGGCCAGGATGGCCGCCTCACGTTCGCTCGTGGGCGGGAGAGCCGTGGCAAAGATAGTGTTGTGCTCCGCGATCCAATCATCATTCGTCGCGACGAGTGCGCCGGATGAGTCGTAGAGATCCAGGACCGGATTCGACAAGGCGCCGGTCAGCGGCAGGGAAGGCCCTAGGCCGCGAATCAAGACCTTCTTCGCGGCCTGACCCTGGACGATGAATCCGCCAATCATGGCGTTTTCTCCTGCTTCGACCCGCAGGCGGGTCGAGATATTGAGAAGATTGCGCGTGGGATTGGGTGGAGGCTCGGGATAAGCAGCGAAGTCGGTCGAGAATACCCACACCTCCGGGGTGCGTCCGGAGGTGGATACGAACAGGTATTGCCCGCTCCGATCAAAGACAGCTGTGCTCGGAGCGAAAGTAGTCCCCACTCCCAGATCGAAATTATTGAGATCGATATTGAAAGTTCGCTGCCGTGAAACTGAGTCGAAGAGGGAAAAAGTGGTAATGGCAGGACCGTCGATGTGCGCCGCCACGTACACAGTTCCATCGGGTCCTATCGCCAATTGGCTATCTTCCGCCGTCGTAGCAAACGCCGTCGCCGGGCTCAGATCCGGCAAGTAGGCTTGAAACAACTGCCCAGTTCCGATGCCGTCACCCTCGGTGTAGTAAAGAAACTGCCCGTCCGGGCTGGGGATAGGGTGCCTGAGGTCTCCCGCGACCGATTGCATCAGGATCGGCTCGGGACCAAGGACGTCGTAAACCAGGAGCAGGCCGTCGGGTTCTCCGTCAACCGTTTCAGTCACGTAGAGGGTTGACCGATCCGGAGAGAGAGCAATGTCTGGAGGACTGCCGCCTCCGAAACGTCCGGTTGGCGCGAAGAAGGTTTGCGTGTCACCCGTGCTACGGTCAAACTGATAAACGCCGCTCCAGTCGACGACATAATCGCGATTTTCCAAGCCTTGGAGAACGGCGCTAATATTACTCGGGATCGGTAAAGGAGTCAGAACGGCGAGGGATTCCAGGTCAATGCGATTGAGGACGGGGGACATCATCTGAAATAGATCGGTAAACAAGAGCTGCGACGAATCCGCCGAGATGGACAATGCCGCTATAGTGACATCCTCACCGGTCGCCGGCGTAAGGGTGGTCACGGCGAAGGTATCCGTGTCGATCATACTGATAAATTCGCGCCCGGCGGCATAGATGCGCGGTCGGACCGGGTCCGCTACCATTACGGCGCCACCCACGTGGAGAATTTTATGCAGTCCTCTCACGCGGTCGAGGCTCTGAACGTTAAAACGAAGGGCCGCATAGGCGTCGGCGAAGGGACCGTGAGCGATAACCAGAGAGTCATAGAGACCACTGGTGGTCGCGCTGCCACTGATTAAGCTGGTCGCAGGGTCGTAAGTTATTCCAGGGGGTAACCCAGTAACGGTAAAAGATGTTGGGTCATTGAATGGGAGCAGGAAATCGATCGGAAATAGAAACGAATCTCCCACGCGAAGAAGAAGCTGGGGAGGGACATTAGCGATGATGGCGCCGTAGAGACCTTTGATACCTCCGATGTCGTCAGGACCCGGATGATCCAGGTCGCTGATGATCGGTTCCATAATGGCCTGCCCGGGAGGATCATTGGTGACATGGCCGAGGCCGAAGACATGGCCAAACTCATGCACCATGATCCGGTGAAAATCGTAGCTGTCTGGTTGCTGCGGCCCACGGTAGGAGTCGAAGTCCAAGGCAGTATTGACGATAACGTCGGCTTCGGCCGTTTTGCTGGTGTCCCCGTGGATGCCCAGCACGACCGTGACTGCCAGGGTGCCTTCTTCAAAACTGTCCCCGAAAATGGTGCTGGAGAAGAACGCGGAATTGATTCCATCCCCCGAGCTCTTTGGCACCGTCGGGCTGATGACCGACGAGGCGGTAATAAAATCGAGGTATCCATGCCAGATATCGAAGGCATCGGCGGCCGACACGTCCCACGATGCCATCCCGTCTTGAAGCGGGATGGTGGCAGGCCCGAACCCGATTTGCATGGTGAAGCTGGCCCCCCGTGTCCAGCGGCTGGGCAGGGTGGAAAAACCACCCGCGGTCGTCACGAGCGCGAAGGCAAGGCCGGCGGAGACGAGTACCCGACGGAGATGGGAGGATTTTTTCAAGCAGCCAATTTAAAGGCGCGCCGGAAGAAAAGGAAAGCCGTTAATAGAAAAATCTTGCGGTGAGCGCGGCAGGTTACGATCGACGCTGCGACGGGCGGGCAGCTGGGACGCTACCGGATGGTGACGGCCTTGCTTGCGCTCCCGCCGGCACTGCTCTTGACGGTGATGTTCACGGGGTTAGTCGACCAGCTGAACTTGCCGATGTATCTCCCGTTTTTCTTGGTCAGGGTGCCGATGAGGGTGTCGGTGGAGGTGACAAAGACCTGGAGTGTAGCAGTGGTGGCGTCGGTCGTGGCCTGGACCTGGAGTTGCCGGCGCGAGGTGGTGTAAACCGCGCTGCTCACAGTGACGACGTCGGCCGGCGTCATCGGTGCTCGTGTCAAAGGCGTAGAGATAGCAGTAGGGATCGGTGGCGTAGTCATTCACATCGGTGCCGACATAGGCGCAGGAGCCATCCGGGCTAAAGCGCGGGATGCTCAGGACGTGCACGTAGCCGTCGTTTTCCGCGGGCAGGTTTTCCGTCCAGAGAAGTGTCCCGGCCGTGCTGACGGCGTGAACCCGGCTGGGTGCGGAGAAATCGTAGGCGCTGAAAAGGACGAGGTCGTTTAACGGGCTGACGGCTGGGGCGCTGCCGGTGCCGTCATCGCGAAATTGCCAGCGCAGGGTGCCATCGGCGTTGAGCGAAGTGAGATGACGGCCTTGGCCAAACGTGAGTGTGCCGACGTAGATATTTCCGTCGCTGCCGACGTCGAGCGCGGTCTGAGCGTCGATCCCGGGAACGAGGCTATCGGGGAATTCGCCCAGGCTGCGCCAGACGCGCGCGCCGTCGGGGGTGAAGGATTGGAGGCCGGGATGGATGGAATTGCCGTCGCCGACGACGGTGTTGCCATTGGGTTGCACGCCGATCTGGCCGACGGCGCCCTGCGCCCAGTCGAGATCGGCCGTGCCGAGGATGAAGGCGAAGAGGCTGCCGGCCGAGTGGACCGCGCCGGAGGCGTTCGTGGTGAGATACCAATGGTTATCCGGGCCAAACTTGATCTCGATCGTGCCGTAACCGTTGCGGGTATAAAGGTTCTGGGAGTTATCGATTAGTGTACCGGCGGGGGAGAGGACGAAAGCGCCGAGGCCTTCCGGGTTGTCGCCGTTCTCGCTCCCGGCGTAGATGTTTCCATCCGGGCCGACCGTCGGGCCGGCGAAGATGCGCCAGAAATCGGGCTCGGTGAAGGTCCACTTGAGCGTGCCATCGGGGTTCACGGCGTAGATGGTGGAGATAATGGCGATGTAGATCGTGCCATCGGCGCCGACGCTGACCGGTTGCTGGGCATTGATCTTGCCGGCGTTGAAGATCCATTTGATCCCGCCGGCGGGGGTGAGGGCGTAGAGGTGGCCGCCGACGCCGAGGGCGTAAACCGTCCCGTCGGGCCCGACCGCCGGCCGACTGAGAATGTAAAGATCGTTAGCCTGGAAACGCCACTTCACGTGACCGGTCTGGGCGGGCCGGGCCGTGACGATGAGCGAGAGAGAATTGCTCGTGCCGCCGCTGGTCACGACCTGCACGGGGTCGGAGCCGAGCGGGGCGGCGTCGGGCACGTAGGCGACGATCTCGCTATCGGACCAATCGGCTACCGGCGCGGCCACGCCGCCGATCTGGACGATGCCGCTGTCTTGTTCTTCTCCAAATCCGGAACCATTGATGATCAGCCGGCCGGCCTGCGGCAGGGTGGTGGCCGAAAGGCTGGTGATGGTCGGCGCGGTGAGGGTGCGCGTCCCGTAGAGAGTCATGGCAACGTCGGCATTGGCGACTTCGCCGAATTGATTCGTGTGCGTCCACTGCGCGGTCGGGCTGGAGCGATAGTAGAGCGCGGTGCCGCGTGGCGCCTGCTCATTGGCGCTGCGCCAATACCATGCCGAAGTGCCACCGGCCTGGACGGCGATGAAATGTTTCCCGGTCGCCTGGAACGCGGAGCCGAGCTCGACTTGGAAATCCGATGAGCTGAACTGATTCTTGATTCGCGGATCGCCCTTGGGGATGAAGAACTCCGCCTGGAGCGTGCCCGGCTTGCTGTCCGCGCCGTAGGCGTAGAAGCTGACGTAGATACCGGTGAAAGCTGCGTCGAGCGTGCGCGCGCCGAAGCCGGTCACGTCTACGCGGGTGACCGTCCCGACAAGCTCGAAATCATCCGCTACGGCGGAGTTGACGCTACCGCCGCGCTGACTCGGACCCCAGTCGTGGAAATTGCTGTAGTTGATCGTCTGCTGCCAGACGATTGGATCAGCCGCGAAAGCGGGCTGGGCGGAGTTGAGGAGGAGCCCGCAAGCGGCCACACCAGCGAAGAAATGGGACCTGATCTTCATCATATGAGATTCGAAAAGCTAGATAGCTGCGGTTCTATTGCAGCATCGAAGCGCCTGGGCGTCGACGCGGGAAACTCTCATGACCGAAGCACCGGAAAGCCAGCGCGAAATAGTTTCAAATTCGTTACCTATTTCCCTCGCGGGACTCACCGGTGGCGTCGCCGGCTGCTCGTCGCTTCTTCCTATCCCTTATCGCTCGTCCGAAACTGATCTTCCTTCTCTTTAAAGAGGACGTTGAAGGTCGTGAGCGAGCCGTAACAGCGGGTGATGTATTGCTGGAGATCGAACTTGTCGGCGTCGCTTAGCTTGTCGCTTGCGTTTACCTTCTGCTCGAGGACACGGAGGTTGTTACGGATCATCACGATCTTGTGAAAGAAAGTCTCGAGCGGCACTTCCTTGGCCTGGAGCGAAGTGTCAGCCGGCTGCAGGACGACCGTGCCCTGTTGCCAGCGGGTCGCGAGGCCCTCGACCAACTGATCCGGTTTCTCGAGACCGAGGGCGTCGACCATCGCCTGCGCCGTCTGGCGGATGAGCGCGGAGAGCGGCATCTGCATTTCCGTTAGGCTGGCGTTCGGCTCGGCCACGGTCACTTCGCTGGTGGCGGGATCGATCGTGCGCGGTGCGTCGTCGAAATTAATGTCGGCGGTGTGCTCGGTCAGCGCCTTGATCGTGCCCACGCCGTAGCGCGGATGACGCACCTGCATCCCGATGTGGAGATTTTGGATTGGAATTCCCATGGCACATCCAAAGTCCGGCGCAGCGCCCTCCGCGCAACTCAAATCCGCGGTCCTGTTCCAAGTTTAATGATCGCCGCGCACTTCTTCTATTTCTAACTATGGGACAAACACATTGTCGCCGTCGTAATAGCCCTCGCCTCCAATATAGTTATCGAAGCTATTCCGGCACGCCTTGAAGATGTTCTCCGATACTCGCACGGTCGTGCTCCCGGTAAAGGCCACGATGGGACTTCCGGTTTGCAACGGATAATGGTTGCGAAAAATGTTTCCCGAAACGCGCGCCTGATGAGTCGCCACCAGGAAAACGCCGTTCTCGTTGTTGATCTTGTTGGTTTGGCTCGTGAAACTGCAGTCCGCGACGATCGCGCCGATACAGTTGTTCAGCAGCAGGTGAGTCCCATCGAGCGCGAGTGGGCTGGTGTGGTGAAAATCCACATGGCAGACTTTGACCGCGCTCAGGTTTATCATCCAGACGCCATCGGCAAAAAAATCGACATGCCCATTCATCAGCGTGAAAACCGGGCTGGGGGATTTGGCCTGTGAAGATTGCAGGTGGAGGGCGGCGTGACCCGCAGACCCGCACAGGACCACTTCGAAACCCGACATGTAAAAGCCCTCCACCCAGCCCGAGGTCAGGACCGCCGTGTCACAGAACTTGATCTCAGTGCTGGTGAGAAAAATACCGGTGGTGGCGGTGGCTTCCGGCGAACTCCATTGAATCCCGGTCTTAGTCAGGCCCACATTGCCTTCGATTACCACCTTATCGATGACTGCATTGGGCGCCTGATACAAATAGATGCCGTTCGTCCAATATCCTCCGGAATTGCCGGTCCGATTGCTTCCGCGAATTTCGACGTTCTGGATGCAGGCCGTGCGAATCTTGGCGAAATCGCCCCGGTTAAACGTGGCGGAGATGGCGGTGCCAGCCGCCGGAGTCATGGCCGCGAGCGTGAGGCCATCGATGTTCAGCGCGTTATCGTTGAGGCTCGGCGCATAAATCCCGGCGTTCGGGCCGGTAAAGAAGATGCTGGAAACACCCGGGCCATCGCCATAGATGCGGAAGGCCCTGCTCGCCGGCAGAGTCATCTGACCGGTGTAGTGGTATCGCCCGGGCGGAAAGTAGACGCTGGCGCCAGCCGCGATCGCCTTGTTAATCGCGATGGTGTCGTCTGAGCCGTCACTTGCCGTGGCTCCGAAATCTCGGACGCTGATCATATCGCGCAGGTTAAGCAGTGCGTTTGGCGTCGCAATTTGTTTTTTAAATGCGGACGGGGGCGCCAGGCACCGCGGAATGATTCTCTCCCGGCGAATCTAGGTGGCGCGGCGGCGGGGCTGGTTCCACCCGGCCGCGCCGCGGTGACTGCGCGAGGCGCCCAGCGCCAGGCTATCCAGGAAAGGATCGTAGTCGCGCCGCTTGATCCATAACTTCAGGTCGTCGTGGAAGAGGGCGAGTTCGCAGTCGTAACAGGATGGGATTTCGTCGGCATAACCCGAGAAGGTAACGACGCGGGTACCGATGGGGCGCGCGCCGAGCTGGACGGCAACGTGGCGGGTGTATCTCTCGAATAGCTCCACCGAGAGCGACACCGCGGAGTCGATGCGGTGGCCACGAAACATGTTTTCGTCAAAGGGATTAAAGAGATAGAAAGCGTCGTACTCGGCAAAGGAGATGCCGGTGATGTTGGCGTGAATGATCTCGACGTTGGCCAGCCGGAGGGCGGACGCGGCAGCGCGCGCCGCGGCGACGAGATCGGCCCGTTGCTCGACCCCGGTGAACCGGGCGTCGCTGAGGGTGGCGGCGACGAGGCAGAATTTGCCCGGACCGCAGCCGAGATCGAGAACCCGGGTGCGCGGCGCGGTGACGAGAAGTTTCGCGGCCTCGGCCGCGACTCGGACGGGCGTCCACTGGAGCGAGGACAACTTGCGGATCCGGGCAGGATAGATCTGATCGAACTTCTCGTCCGCGATCGTCCGAACATCTTCGTCGGCAAAATCCTGATCGAATTCCTGCATTTCTCGCGGCCGATGCGGTCCGGGTGCAAGGCTAAGGTTCGCGGCCGCTCGTTCAAGGATTTTTGTTGTCCGGGCCGGGCTCGCTCCGTAGGCTGAGGTCGAATCAGCTCGCGCCCGGCGATTTCCGCCGCGGGTGGAGCGCAACAGCGAAAGGATCCAATTATGAGCGCAACTTATGTTCCAACAATCAGCTCCGGCACGGCCGGACCACTTGGCGTGCTTCATCTCCCGCGCCTCTGGCAAAAGGTTTCACTGGAGTCGCAGGGCAAACTCGCCGCCGGCTATCCCGGGATGGGTCGCGGTTATGACGCGATGACTTGCGCCGCACTCGGGCTCGATGAAGCCGCGGTGCAGAGTTACATCAAGGATGAGAAGCCGACTTATACTCAGTTTGAGGCCTGGGTGAAGGAGAACGCCAAGTCATTGGACAAGGCATCGATCGAAAAGCACAACGCCTCGGTTCGCGGTTACATCCATGACGACGAAACGCGGAAGGAGATTCTCGGTTGCTGCGGTTTGCCGGATGACGCCGCCGCGCCGCAAGACGCGGTGAACCTGAACAATCTCGACGATTGGCATGGGTTCCACCAGGCGGTCCTGAAGTAACTCTGCATGTCCCAGGCGCAATCGGCGGTCTTTCGAAAGACCGTGGAGACTTTCACAGCGGGCGCACGGACTTTGCCGCAGCGTTACTTCGTGGCGCCGGAGCTGTTCGCCGCGGAGCAGGCGAAGATCTTTGCCCGGCAATGGATTTGCGTTGGGCACGAGAGCCGGCTGGGCCGGGCAGGGGATTACTTCGTGCAGGAGGTGGCCGGGGAGAGTCTTATCGTGGTGCGCGATCAAAAAGGCGCCGTCCGGAGCTTCTATAATGTCTGCCGGCACCGCGGGACGCGTTTGTGCGAGGCGGCGAGCGGACATGCCGCGGCGATTCAGTGCCCTTACCATGCCTGGACCTATGCGCTCGATGGGCGGCTCATGGGCGCGCCGCACATGGACGAGGCCCCGGGTTTCGAGAAGGCGGACCATTCGCTGCATCCCATCCGGCTGGCGCTCTGGGAAGGTTTCATATTCGTTAGTCTGGGCGACAGCGTGCCGCCGCTGGAGCAGGTGTTCGCGCCCTTGGCGGGGAAATTCACGCACTGGAATCTGCCGCTCCTGCGCTCGGCGCGGCGGATTGAGTACGATGTGAAGGCGAACTGGAAGCTGGTCTTCCAGAACTACTCGGAGTGCTATCATTGCCCGGGCGTGCACCCGCTCCTCTCCAAGGTTTCGCCTTCCGACTCGGCGGAAAACGATCTGACCGAGGGTCCGTTCCTGGGTGGGTTCATGTCGATCAACGCTGGCAAAAGCCTTACCATGAGCGGCCAGACCTGTGCGCGAGCGGTCGGCGACATCAAGGCGGAAGATCACTCGCGTGTCTTCTATTACTCAATCTTTCCGAACATGCTGCTCAGCATGCACCCGGACTATGTCATGGTGCACCAGCTCTGGCCGCAGTCACCGGAGCGGACGCTGATTCAGTGCGATTGGTTTTTTCATCCGGAAGCGGCTGGAGCAAGTGCACCGAGCTACCACCCGGAAGACGCGATCGAGTTCTGGGACATGACGAACAAGCAGGACTGGCACGTGTGCGAGCTCAGTCAGCAGGGGATTGCTTCGCGGGCTTACGTCCCGGGACCTTACTCGCCGCGCGAAAGCATTCCCGCCGCCTGGGACCGGGAATATCTGCGGCAGATGGGCTAGCCGCCGGCCATCGCGCCGATGATACAGAAAGGCTCGCGGCCGTTGGCGATGGCTTCGGGCAGGGGATCGTCGGGCGCCTCGTGCGAGAAATCTTCCCCGCAACAAAAGAACCTAACGAGTGGGCGACGCTTTTGCGTGGCCTGATCACGGACGGTGCCGCGCAGCACCGGATGAGAAGCTTCGAGCGCGTCGAGAAGGCGGCGTTGCGTGATCGGCTCCGCAACTTCCAACTGCACCTCGTCCTCGACCCGCGCCAGCGTGCGCAGGTGGACCGGGAGCACGACCCGGATCATGGCAGGGTCTGGACTTCGACCGAGCAGACCGCCGGCAGATCGCGCACGACCGCGTTCCAGGTGTCGCCCGCATCGGCCGAGGCGTAGACCTGTCCGCCCGTCGTGCCGAAATAAATGCCGCACTTGGTCGAGCGAATCGACCGCCATCGCGTCGCGCAGGACATTCACATAGCAATCTTTCTGCGGCAGGCCTTTCGTTAGGGCCTCCCATTCGTTGCCGCCGCTCCGGCTGCGATAGACGCGCAACTTCCCATCGGGCGGGTAATGCTCGGAGTCGCTCTTGATCGGCACGACGTAGATCGTCTCCGGCTCATGCGCGTGCACGTCGATCGGGAAACCGAAATCGGAGGGCAGGTTGCCACTGACCTCGCTCCAGAGATCACCGGCGTTATCGCTCCGCATCACATCCCAGTGTTTCTGCATGAAGAGCACGCCGGGACGCGAGGAGTGCATCGCAATGCGATGAACGCAGTGGCCCACTTCGGCGTCCGGGTCGGGCAGTTCGTACTGGGATTTGAGTCCTTTGTTAATCGGGCTCCAGCTCTCGCCCGCGTCGTCGCTCCGGAACGCGCCCGCGGCCGAGATCGCGACGTAAAGCCGCCGCGGATTGGTCGGATCGATCAGGATGGTGTGCAGGCACATGCCGCCCGCGCCCGGTTGCCAGAGTTTGCCTTTGGTCTCGCGCAGCGCGGGCAATTCGCTCCAGCTCTTGCCTCCGTCCGTGCTCCGGAAAAGGGCCGCGTCCTCCGCCCCTGCATAGACCGTCTCCGCCTCGCCTAACGACGGCTCGAAATGCCAGACGCGCTTGAATTCCCACGGGTGCTGGGTGCCGTCGTACCATTGATGCGTCCCCGGCGTGCCGGTGTAGGAAAAATCGTTTCCGACCGGTTCCCATGATTGTCCGCCATCCTCGGAGCGCTGCACCTGTTGTCCAAACCAGGCGCTGGTTTGCGATGCATAGATCCGCTCCGGGTTCACCGGCGAACCCTTCATATGATAAATTTCCCAGCCGGCAAAATGCGGGCCGCTCACTTTCCAATCCTTGCGCTTGCCGTCGGAAGTAATGACGAAAGCGCCTTTGCGGGTGCCAATCAGGAGGCGGATCGAGCTCATGGCGATCTTTCTATTTTCAGCGCGGCGGCCGAGGCAAACCTAAATTTCGCGCTCCGCGCTTCATTCATCGACCAGCACCTTGAAGCCGCCGTAGACCATGCGCTTGCAATCGAAGGGCAGGTCGTCGGGATTCATCATCCCGGCCAGCCGCGGATCTTTCATCGCCTTCTTGTTTACGGCGTCGCGATGAGCGCGTGACTTGAAGACGATCCACGAGAACACCACCGTCTCGCCGCGTTTCGGCTTCAGCAGGCGGGGAAACGGGATCCCGAATTTCACGTTCAAGTCGTCGCCCGCGGATTCGCGGCATTCCAGCGCGCCATGCTCGCGCCAGACTTTGGCGGCTTTCTGCGCCATGCGCTGGTAGGCACGAAGCTTCTTGGTCGGCACGGGTAAGACAAATCCATCGACGTATTTCATGAGTTGACTCCTCTTTTGTTTTCTCTGCTCAACCGTAGGTCGGCTTTTGCGGCCAACCGGACGGTGAATCTTCAAAATCTTCCTGCCGGCCATAGGGCGTGCGGTCGAGGAGCGTGTAGGCGTTGGTCAGGTTCTCCGTGCCACGCGCGTAAGTCGAGTAGGTATGAAAGACCTCCTGCTCGAGCCGGAAAAAGACGCTCAACCCATGCTGCTCGCCCTTGCGAAAAGAGGGCTCGTCTCTTTCCTCCAGCTCGGCTTGTTCGCGGAAATTGTACTGCGGCGGCGCGACCGACTCATCGAGGGTGACGTGGAAGTCGTAGTTGAAATCGCTTCCGTGCGACGACAGCCACGGCCATTCCCAGCCCTGTTGCTTCTTATATTTCTCCAGTTTCGCGAGGGGCGCGCGCGAGATGAGCACAAACGAAGTCTCGCGCTCCGCCAGCATCGAGAGATCGCCCAGCGCATTGATGTAGCCGGTGCATCCCGTGCAGCCTTCGTCCCATTCCGGGTCGAACATGAAATGATAAATGATGAGCTGGCGCCGGCCTGCGAAGAGATCGAGCAGGCTGCGTTCGCCCTCCGGACCGGCGAAAACGTAATTCTTCTCCAGCTTCACCATCGGCAACCGGCGGCGCTCGGCGTTGACCCGGTCGGATTCTTTCGTCAGCGCCTTCTCCTGCTCGAGGTGCGCGCGCCGCGCGGCCAGCCATTCCTCGCGCGCGACAATTTTCGGATGCGGAACTTTCATGGCTTCAAATCGACCGCGGCTTTATAGCTTCCATCCATATAGAACGGGCCCGATTCATGTTGATGTTTTGATCGATCCAAAGGTCACGTTCAAGCCCTACTCGCTGATCTCGGCCTCGACCAGTTTGCCCAGGAGCGTGAGCGATTCCTGCCAGCCGAGGTAGCAAGCCTCGCGCGGAATGGCGCCGGGCACGCCCGCCTGCGTGATGTTTATCTTCCGTTCCGCAGGAGACCGCGGCCAGGGTGACCGTGACCTGCATCTCGCCGGGCAGATTCGGGTCGTCAAACTTGTCGGTGTAGCGGATGCGCTCGTCCGGGACCAACTCCTGATACTCGCCGCCAAAGGTGTGGCTCTGCGCCGGTGGTGAAGTTCGTGAACGACATCCGGAAACTGCCGCCGACCTTCGCCTCCAGGTGATGGACCTTGCAGGTGAATCCGTTAGGCGGAAGCCACTTGGCGTTGGCCTCGGCGTCAAGAAACGCGCGATAAATTCTTTCGGCCGGTGCCCGAAGCACACGATGAAGTTGGATGGTGTGGGTAGTAGGTGTGGTCATAGGATTTGTTCTTTTAATCGATTTTATCTGCTCTTCTTGTTCCGCCCGTCAGGCTGCGAGGCGTACTCATCGTGCCGTCGCCACCATTCGAAGGGCTTGGTCTGCGGGTAGCCCGCCGGTGAATCTTCCCAATCTTCCTGTCGCCCGAGCGGCGTGACATCGAGGAGCGTCCAGACCGGCCCCAGCGCCTCGACGCCGCGTCCATCGGTGAAATAGGTGTGAAACACTTCGTCGCCCTCGCGCAAAAAGGCGCTCAGGCCAAAGCTCTCGCCTTCCCTGGTCGTGACGCCGAAGTCGGCGTTGAAATCGCTCTCTTGCGACGAATACCAGGGAATCTTCCAGCCCATGCGCTTTTGATAAGCCTTGAGGCGCGCCAGCGGCGCCCGTGAGACGAGCACAAACGAAGTGTCGCGCGCATGGAGATGGGCGAGGTGACAAATTTGATCGACCACCAGCGAGCAACCCGGGCAACCGGCGCTCGGCCAGCCCTCCACATCGGGCGCAAACATGAAATGATAGAGGAGCAGTTGCCGCCGACCTTCGAAAAGATCGAGCAGATGGACTTCACCGTCCGGTCCCTTAAAGAGGTAGTCCTTCTCGACCCGCACCATCGGCAAGCGTCGACGCTCCGCGGCGAGCGCGTCGCGCCGCCGCGTCTCGGCTTTTTCTTTTACCAGCAGCCTGACGCGGGCCCGTTTCCACTCGGCGCGAGCGACGATTTTGGGGAGCGGCAGTTTGGTCGTTTTTTTCACGGTCAAGACTCCTGGGTTGTCGCGGATTTGATCTCGTGTTTCTTCATTATGTCCACGAACGAGCCGGCGCGCTTCGGACATTGACCCGCGATTTTTTTGAGGAGTGTCCGTTCGGAGGCGGTTCGCACGTTGAGAGGATGACAACCATTCACCATCAAACCTGATCAAACACCATGGAAACAAACACCACTCCTTACATTCTCTTCTTCCGGAATTCCGGCCCGGAAAACTACGCGCATCTCTCGGCGGAGGAACGCCAGCGGCTCCTGACGAAATGGAACGCCTGGTATGACGATCTCGCGGCCGAAGGCAAGGCGCTCGACGGCACCCCGCTCGAGCTCGAGACCCGCATCGTCTCCGGCCCGCGCGGCGAACGCGTTGTCGACGGCCCCTTTGCCGAAACCAAGGAAGCCGTCGGCGGTTACGTCATGCTCAATGTGGGCGACATCGAGGAAGCGACCGCGATCGCGCAGAAACATCCCGGCCTCGCCCATGGGCTCGTGATCGAAGTGCGGCGCCTGGCCGGGCATTGCCATCTCGGGGTCCAAGCGGAGAAGCGCGCGGCCGCTTTGGTGGAATAACTCCGCGGTGAATCTCGTGTCGATCGATCCGGCGGCCGACGAAAGCGCGGCTGCGTCGCCGCCCATCTCTGCGCCCGCCGCGAAGTTGGTGGAGAATTTTTTCCGGCACGAGACCGGCCGTCTGCACGGCGCGTTGATTCGGCTGCTCGGCGTGCACAATCTCGCGCTCGCCGAGGACGTGGCGCAGGAAGCGATGCTGCGCGCATTACGCAATTGGTCGATGGGCGGCATCCCGGAAAATCCGTCCGCCTGGATCATGCGCGTCGCCATGAATCTCGCCAAGGACGCGCTCCGTCATCAGCGGATGTCGAACACGAAAGAGCCTGCCATCATCGCGCATCTCGACCAGACGATGGCCGATTCGAGTCTTGGGAAAGTCAGCGATCACGAGATCCGCGACGACGCGCTCCGGCTCATGTTCGTCTGTTGTCACCCAGCGATCGCGACCGACGCGCAGGTCGTGCTCGCGCTCAAGGTGCTCTGCGGATTCAGCATCGCCGAAATCGCGGCCGCCTTCCTGAGCAGCGAGGCGGCGATTGAAAAACAACTGACGCGGACCCGCCACCGCATCCAGGAGGCCGGCATCGGATTCGAAATTCCCGAGGGCGAAGATCTCGCGCCGCGGCTCGATGGCGTCCTCGCCGCGCTTTATCTCCTGTTCAACGAAGGCTACAAAGCGTCCGCCGGCGATGCGCTTCTGCGCGAGGATCTCTGCCGCGAAGCGATCCGGCTCACCACGCTGCTGCTCCATGCATCCCGCGGGCAACACGCCGCGCAGTCACGCCTTGCTCGCGCTCATGTTGCTGAGCAGCGCGCGTTTTCCGACCCGGCTGAGCGCGCAGGGGAATTTGCTCCGGCTCGATGATCAGGATCGTTCGAAGTGGAACCAATCGTTCATCAACGAAGGCCTGATGCATCTCGCCGCGGCGGCCGAGGGCGAAACGATCAGCGACTACCATTTGCAAGCCGGCATTGCGGCCTGTCATTGCCTCGCGCCGGATGCGGCTTCGACCGACTGGCAACGCATCCTGCGCCATTACGATCAACTCCACCGGCGCAATCCGTCGCCGATCATCGCCCTCAATCGCGCCGTCGCGGTCGCGCACGTTCATGGCGCCGAGGCTGGGCTCGCGGCGCTCGACGAAATGCCGCGGCGCGAACTCATCGAGTCGCATCATCTTTACCACGCCGTCGCGGGCGAGTTGCAACAGCAGCTCGGGCGGCACGAAGAGGCCGCCGAAAGTTTTCGGCGCGCCTTGCAGCTCGCCGAGGTTGGCCCCGAGCAGCATCATCTCGCGCGGATGCTCGAACAGACCGAGGATCATTCCTGAACCGCGGATTGTGCTTTGGAGGGAAGCGCTCCGTCGCTTCCGCGAACTGGGAGAACGCGTCTATTCCAGGCAAGCCCCACCCCCGCGGCACCGACAGAGCGGTGCCCTCCAGTTTCCGTTAGGCGAGGCCGAGGAACTCTCGCGCCGTCCCGCTCAATAATTGCGCTTTCTCTTCCGCGGAAAAATCGGACATCGACTCGATCAACTCTCCGGGGTGCGCTTCGCCTAACGGGAAGGGATAATCGGAGCCAAGCGCGATTCGCTGCTTCCCGAAAAGCTGGCAGAGCAAACGCAACGCGACGGGATCATGGACTAACGAATCGACATAAAACCGCGCCGGTGTCTGCTCGCCGCGCTCGTTCGTCCGCGCGAGGTAATGGCGCGGGTTGATCTTGTTGTCGATCGCGACCAGGTCGGGCCGGACGTTAAAGCCGTGCTCGATCCGCCCGATCGTGATCGGAAACGCCCCGCCGCCGTGGGCAAAGGCGACGCGCAATTTCGGAAAGCGCTCGAAGACGCCGCCAAAAATCATCGAGCAAATCGCGAGCGAAGTTTCGGCCGGCATCCCGACCAGCCACGGCAGCCAGTATTTCGGCATCCGGTTTTTCCCCACCATGTCCCAGGGATGAACAAAAACCGCGGCGCCCGTTTCCTCGGCCGCGCTCCAGACTTCATCGAGCGAGCGATCGTCGAGATTGCGGCAATTTTTTTGATCGCAGAACTCGTTCGCGTCGACGTGCGTCCCGATCTCGACGCCGCGCAGCCCGAGCTCACGCACGCAGCGGACCAGTTCCTTCGCCGCGAGGTCCGGCGCCTGGAGCGGGATCGTGCCGAGGCCGGTGAAACGCGCAGGATGCGCCCTAACGACTTCGGCGAGGTGATCGTTGAGCTGGCGCGAAAGATCGAGGCCGTCGGCCGGTTTCGCCCAATAGCTGAACATGACCGGCACGGTCGAGAGCACCTGGAGCGAAACGCCGGTGCGATCGCATTCCTCGATCCGGCGCGCCGGGTCCCAGGAGTTGTCGCCGATTTCGCGAAAGAACCGATCGCCGATCATCATCCGCGCGCAGCAGGGCCGATGATGCTCCAGCCTAACGAAACCCGGGTAGCCATATTTGGCATCGAGGTCGGGCCACTCGCGCGGAAGGATGTGAGTGTGGAGATCGATCTTCATCGATGGGGCGGCGGGCATGTCGCCCGCATCCGAATGACTGCGGCTGACACAGCCGCCTCTACAGCGCGATGCGCCATCAGAACGGTTTCACCGGCTCCGGCTTCGGCACCTTGGTGCCGCACTTCTGGCAGGTGCGGCGCGCGTCGTCGTTCCAGAAGTCGAGCATCGCCTGGCTGAAATGCTGCACGATGTCGCCGCAATCGAAGTCGATGTCCTCGACCAGCGCGCCGCAATTGTCGCAGTAAAAGATGACGTGCTCGTGCTCGCCGGCGGGGCGGCGCCGCTCGACCACCACGCCGATCGTATCCGGCGGCCGGATCGGCGCATGCGGAACGTTCGGCGGAATAAAGAAGGTTTCGCCTTCGCGCACGAGGTGATCGACCATCTTCTCGCCCTCGCGGACGCGTACTTTGATGTCGCCTTTGAGCTGGTAAAAATACTCCTCCGAATCGACGAGATGAAAATCGTTCCGCGCATTCGGTCCCTTGATCACCATGACGAAAAAGTCGCGCCCGTCGTAGAGGTATTGATTGCTAACGGGCGGCTTGAACTTGTCCTTGTGTTCCTCGATCCAGTTCGTTAGGTCGATCGCGGGTTGTACTTCTGTTTCCATAATTTAGGACTCCACCATTCTTTAAACGCGGGCGCTGGGGCCCTCAACCATCAAGTGGCCGGGCGCTCGCGCTTGCCGTCGTACCAAAGCGCGAGCCGATCCCGGGAGCGCAAGGAACTTTTGCCGCCGAGAAAGAGAAAGAAGGTCTGCGTCAGAACGAACCGGGTCGAGTGCATCCGCACCTTGCGCGCGGAAGTGATGATCGGCTCGCGCAGGATTTTGAAGCGGCCAAGCTTTTTCAGGGCGAGGCTGAGATAGACTTCTTCGCCGGCAAAATATTGCTCATCGAATCCACCGGTTTTTTCGAACAAATCGCGCCGGGCAAAGATAAACGCGCCGGCGCCAAGCCCGACGGTGAAATAGACGGCGGAGAAGGTGTGGAGGAAAACGTTCGCCCAAAATGGCATTTGCCGGTCGGGCAGGACGCGCGCGCTGCCGCCGGAACATCCTTCCGCGAGGGCGCGGAGGGCGTGGCTGACATGGCCGGGCGCGATTCGCGTGTCGGCGTCGACGAAAAAAAGGATCTCGCCGCGAGCGACGCGGGCGCCGGCGTTACGCGAGGCGGCGATTTGCCGGCGCTCGATTCGCACCACCCGCGCGCCGAATTGCCGGGCAATCTCGGCCGTGGCGTCGGTCGAGGCGTCGTCGACCACGATCAACTCGTAGGTCTCACCGGAGGCCTCGGCGGCGGCGCGCACTGCGCCGAGGCTCGCCGGCAGCTCGTGCTCTTCGTTATGCGCGGGGACGACGAAGGAAAGTTTCGGGGCTTTGGCGCGGAAATATTCTTCGAGCGCCTGGAAAGCGAAGTCGTAACCCTGCGGCCATTGGCTGGCGCGCGGGCCGGCGACATTGAGAACTTCGATCCGATTCGCCCTAACGAAGTCGGCGAGCTGTCTCGCGGCTGCGGCAGTGTCCACCGTGCCGGCCTCGATGAGCAGGCAGGGCTTCCCCGAGCTCGCACAGAAATCCGCGGTCGCTTTCGTGCCGCCCTGGAGCGTGCCGGAATGAAAAATGAGCGTGCCATCCGCTTCCTCCACGTTGCGTGCCGTGCGCTCGAGGTAGCCGCCCTCCGCCAGTTCCTCGAGCGGATAGTGCGGTGGGATGGCGCCATCTTCCGCGAGCCGGCCGGCCGGGCACCAGCCGCCGCAGGGGATGCCTAACGACAGCGCAAGATCGAGCGCGGCCCGATCGACTCCTGTTTGCCCGCCGGAAATGATTTTCATTCAGGAGGCGGCGCGCGCCTTTTCGTCGAGCGCGAGATAGTCCTCGCGTGGCGGGCTGAAGGTGTCGATGACGGTAGTGTCCTCGATCGTTTCCACCCCGTGCGGGACGTTGCTGCCGAGGTAAATGGCGTCGCCCGCGGTCAGCTCGTGCGGCACGCCGGCCACGGTCATTTTCATCCGGCCCTTGATGACGTGGGCGATTTGTTCCTGCGGGTGCTGGTGCACGGGCAGGATGCTCCCCGCCGTCAGCTCGGCCCGCATCTGATACATCGAGGCGCCGGTCGCGATCGTGCGCCGCTTGATGCCGGGGGCGATGTCGACCCAGGGATTCTCATGCTCGCTCATAAGGAGGAGCATGACGGAGATTCCGCGCGGTTGCAAAGCAGCGACTGCGTTTGCCTTGTCGACTGCCCCCGTCCAATCTCCCGGCAGATGAAGTTCCTCGATATCACGCGTTCGCTGCAGGCCGATCTCGCGCCCTGGCCGGGGGACGCGAGTTTTGATTATCGGCTGGTCGCGCGGCTGGCGGAGGGTGCCTCGGTCAATCTCGGCCGAGTGACGACGAGCCTGCATTCCGGGACGCACGCCGACGCCTTTTTTCATTTCGAGGACGATGGCCTAACGATCGATCGTTTTCCGCCGGAACGCTACGTCGGGAAAGCGGCGGTGGTGGACCTGAGCGCGAAGTTTGCGGAGTCGTTAGGCGAAATCACGATCGCGGACCTGGAGCCGGGCGCGACCGCGCCGCGCTTGCTGATCAAGACCGGAGTCTGGCCGGACTCGGCCAAGTTCCCGAAGGCGATCCCGGTCCTGGCCGACGGAGTCGCGGAATGGATGCGAAACCGGGGCGTGAAATTGCTCGGGCTCGATCTGCCCTCGGTCGACGCGATCGATTCCAAGGACCTGCGAAACCATCACGCCCTGGCGGCGGCCGATATCGCGATCGTCGAGGGCCTCGACCTGAGCGCGGCCGAAGCGGGGGTTTATCTGCTGGCCGCGTTGCCGCTGAAAATCACCGGGGGCGACGGCGCGCCGGTCCGCGCCGTCTTGTGGCGGGAAGAGTGAGCGTGAGCGGTCATTGGCTGGAGCGGCCGGGGACGAAGTGGGCGGTGCTCGGTCTGGTCGTCGGTTTTTTTGCGATCACGAACCTGCCCTGGACGCTGGACAACTACGACCAGGCGAAGCAGGCCTACACCTCCTTTGAAATGGTGGGGCAGGGGCATTGGCTCTACCAGCACACGCCTAACGAGAGCGTGGCGACGAAGCCGCCGATGGTCGGCTGGATCTCGGCCGGTCTTTTCCAGGTGACCCGCTGGTGGGAAGGGGCCTGGCGGATTCCCTCGCTCGCCGCCGCGCTGGTGCTGCTCTGGCTGATCGCGACCGAAGGGACGGCGGCGTATGGCGTGGTCGCCGGCCTGATCGCGGGCAGCGCCTTCGGCCTGAACCTGCTCGCGCCGCGCCTCGCGACGCTGGTGCGGACGGATATGCCGCTGGCGCTGGTGACTTTCCTCATCGGCGCGCAGATCTGGCGAAAAATCCTGCGGGCGGAAGCGTGGAACAGCCGCGACCGGGTGATCGCGTTTCTCCTCCTGGCGAGCGCGATGTTGATCAAGGGGCCGATCATCTACGCGTTTATCCTGCCGGGCCTGATTGTCTATCAATGGCTCCATCGCCGGAGCGGCGGGCCGAGCGGCTGGAGCGGCTGGTGGCCGTGGATTTTGTCGCTGGCGGTTTTTCTCGCCTGGGCTGGCGGTGGAATCCTGAGCCAGGAAGGCTTCTACGAGAGCGTGGTGGTGCGGGAATTTGCCGGCCGCTTTACCGAGACGGTGCACAAGCCGCAGCCGCTCTATTTTTATTTTCCGCATCTGCTGCACAAGTTCGCGCCCTGGAGCGTGCTCCTCGCCGGCCTGACGATCTTCTTCTGGCGGCGGCGGGAACGTCTCTCGCTCCAGATGAAGCCGGCCACGGTCTGGCTCGTCTGCTGGAGCGTGGGCGGCCTGCTCCTGATGTCGATCATCCCCTCGAAACGGGTCGACCGGATTTTCCCGATCCTGCCGCCGCTCTGTCTTTTGTTAGGCGCGCAGATCGCGCGGGTCTACGAGAACGAGCGCTGGCGGGCCAAAGTCCAGCCCTGGCTGGCCGCTTCGCTGATTTTTGGCGCGGTGTTTACGGGCGGTTACGCGGCCTGGAAAATCGGCTCGGCCTGGCACGAGCGGAGCGGCGCGCTGGTGCAGTTCTCGCGCGCGGTGCGGGCGGAGGCGGCGAAGGAGAACTGGCGTTACGCGGTCGTCGGCGGAAGAGAGGAGGGGATGCTGCTCTATTTGCGGCGCGACCATTTTCTCTCGGCTGACGACGCCGTGGCGCAATGGAAAGCGGGCCAGCTCGATGCGCTGGTGGTGCGCAACCAGCCGGAGCGGGATTGGCTGAAGCTGCTCCCGGGGGCGAAGCTGCGCCTCGTCTCCGAAAAAGCGCAGGATCGGCCGCGCTATCTGCTCTTCGTTCGCGCTCCATAAATCTTTCTCCTGCTCCTGCTCCTGCTCCTAATCTTGCCTTCAATTGGGATCAGGAGCAGGAGCAAGAGCAAGATTAGGATTGAATGGGCGAAACCTGCGCTCGACATCCCGGCCGCAGCCGATACGCTCCCCCAGACCGTTTTGCCTAACGAACTGATGGAGTTTCCCAAAGCTGAACTCGAAGCCCTCTGGTGCCCCTGGCGGGTCGAGTATTTCGAGCTCGAAAACCGCAATCCCAATTTCCTCGCCGAAGCCGCCCAGGCGAGCGACGACGCGGCCCACCTCGTCCTCACCCGGCGGAAGAACGCTTTCCTGATGATGAACCGCTATCCCTACGCGGTCGGGCATCTCATGGTCGTGCCCTATCGCAAGACGGCCGACCTGGCGTCGTTAGGCGAAAACGAGATCCTCGAGCTTTTCGCCCTCGCGGTCCACGCCCAGGCGCTCCTCCGCGCGACGATGAAGGCGCAGGGCTTCAACCTTGGCCTCAACCTCGGCGTCGCGGCCGGCGCCGGGGTCGAAGATCACCTGCACCTCCACATCGTGCCGCGCTGGAACGGCGACACCAACTTCATGCCGGTGCTGGGCCCGACCCGGCTTTTCTCCGAGGGTTTGCAGACCCTTTACGAGAAGCTGATCGCAGCGCAGAATAGCCTAACGACCTGAGCCCATGCCGACCGATTCCACCAATCCAACCTGGATCGAAGCGCCGCCGCCGAAAAAGGCGGGAAGCGGTTGCGCGGGCAAGGGCTGCCTTTTTCTCGTCGCTTTTGCCATCCTGACCGTGCTCGTGATCGGGCTCGGCAGTTATCTTCTCTTCTCCGGCGGATCCACCCCGACCGAGCTGCCGATCGAGGAACTGCCGGCGGAGAAACTGGCCGAAGTCCAGCAGCGGGTGGACCAGTTTCAATCGACGCCGGCCACGCCTTCTTACACGCCGCCGCCTGCGACCGCGACCGCGACGCCCGAGGCGACTCCGGATTCCGCCGCGCCCACACCCGAGCCCGGCCGGCAGCTCACCTTATCCGGGAGCGAGATCAACGGCCTCATTTCCGCCAATCCGAAATCACGCGGTCACGCCTACGTCTCGGTCAGCGGAAACACCGCCACTGTGCAAATGAGCATCGAGTCCGAGAAAGTGCCGGGCTTTCCGAAGGGCTACTTGAACGGGAGCTTCACGATCACGACTGACGGACCCACCCCGATCACCGGGCTACAGGTTTCGAAAATCCAGGCCAATGGATTTCCCGTTCCGTCAGGCATTCTTTCCATGAGCGTCGGCGGCAATTCGATCATGGGCTACGCGCTCGAGGGAGCCGCGCCGTATAACGTCAGCACCGCGGAAATCCGCGATGGTGTGGTGATTTTGCGCTGAGTCAGCGGGCGCCACGCGGCGAGGAAGCCGGCTTGCCCAAAACGATTCGGCGAAATACAATTAAACCACGATGAACAGACGCGCCCCCTTGTCCGGGCCAAGACCGTTGGCCTGTCTTTTCTTCGCGGCGCTCTTTTTCTGCGCACCCTGCCGAGCTAGCTCGACTGATTTTGCAACCACCGGCAGCATGGCCGCCGCGCGATCGGGACACAGCGCCACCCTGTTGCCGGACGGCCGAGTGCTTGCCGTCGGAGGATTCGGCAACCCCTCTACGAACAAGAGTGCGGAACTCTACGATCCGGCTCTCGGGACGTGGACGGCGACCGACAGCCTCCCGGCACCAATCGTCTACCACACCGCTACCCTCCTGCCGGGCGGCAAGGTGCTGGTAGTGGGGGGCTTTGATCCGTTCGCCAGCCAGCGAGCTGCCTACCTTTACGACCCGGCGACCGGCGTCATGACTGCGACGGGGGATCTGGTCACCGCGCGCGGGGATCACACGGCGACACTCTTAAACAATGGCCAGGTGCTCGTGGCGGCAGGTCATTTCGCCTACGTTGGCTCGGGAGGCGGAGGCGCGATCGACACCGCCGAACTTTACGACCCGGCGACCGGCACCTGGACGGCGACCGGCAGCCTCGCGGGACCTCGCCGAGGCCACGCGGCGACGCTCCTGCCCGACGGCAGGGTCCTGGTCGTGGGCGGCGTAAACAGCGGTTATTATGACGAGCGTTCGCTCGAAACCGCGGAGATTTATGATCCGGCGACAGGGGCATGGACGGCGACGGGAAGTCTGGCGATTCCCGGGAACGCAGGGACGGCGACCTTGCTGCCTAACGGCAAGGTATTGGTCACAGGAGGCTTTGGCATGAGCTTGGGTATCCTGGATGCGGCCGAGCTTTACGATCCCGGAACCGGACTTTGGTCGCCTACTGCCAGTCTTATGGCCGCCCGATTAGGACACACGGCAACGCTTCTGCCTAACGGCGGCGTGCTCGTCGCGGCGGGCTTCGACGCCGACGGGAACGTCGCCGCCGCCGAACTCTACGACCCGGTTAGTGAGACTTGGAGCGCCGCCGGCACATTGGACACGCCGAGGTATTTCCCCAGCGCCACTCTGCTGAACGACGGCGCGGTGCTCTTCGCCGGCGGTTCCGTTGCCAGCGGCGTCTACCTCGCCAACGCCGAGATCTACGTTGGCCCGCCCCCCTCCTTGCTCAACATCTCCACCCGGCTCGATGTCCGGACCGGCGACAATGTCTTGATCAGCGGTTTCATTATCGCCGGCTCGCGCCCGGCGACGGTCGTCCTGCGCGGGATGGGGTCTTCGCTCGCCATGCCCGGCGCCCTCGCCGATCCGATGATCGAAGTGCATGACTCTTCCGGCGCGGTCGTCGCCATGAACGACAACTGGCAAGACGACCCCGGCCAGGAGCAGCAAATCCTGGCCAGCGGACTGGCCCCGGCTAACGAACTGGAGTCCGCCCTTTACCAAATCCTCGAGCCCGGCGCCTACACCCTCGTCCTCAAAGGCCAGGACGAAACTGCGGGCATGGGCTTGACCGAGGTTTACGTTTTGGATCAGGGCATCAACACCGTGGCGGCGAATATTTCCACCCGCGGTTTGGTGCGGACCGATGACAACGTGCTCATCGGCGGATTCATCGTCGGCGAGGGACCGGCGGGTGCGGGAGCCGATGTCGTCGTGCGCGCGCTCGGACCGTCGTTGCCGGTGCCGGGCGCGCTGGCCAACCCCACCCTCGAGTTGCATGACGCGAGCGGGAACCTGATCGGCTCGAACGACGATTGGAAAATCCGGCCCGATGGCAGCAGCCAGCAGGCAGCAATGGAAGCGACTGCGCTTGCGCCCGGCAATGACTCGGAATCGGCGCTGGCCGAAACTCTCCCGCCCGGCAGTTACACCGCGATCGTGCGTGGGAAAGACAACGGGGTCGGCGTTGGACTGATCGAGATTTACGCTCTTACGCGCACGCCATAGCTCTCGCCTTCTCCAGCGCGCCCCGTCACGCGCCGGCTACTGTTTGATAATCTCGCGCACGAAGACGTTGAGCTGGCCGTCGGATTGGCGGCGCACCTCGGTGATCTCGTAGGGTCGCGCTTCGTCGCGGCTGAGGGTGGAACCGGGATCGGGCAGGGGCGCGCCGGAGGGGTAATCGACGATCACGCGCACATTCCGCGCGAGGCCGCCGGACGCGCCGCTCGACGGACGAAGCACCGCGCGATTGGCATCGGCAAAGTTGACCACGAATTGCCCTTTCAAATAAACCCGTTCACCGCGCACGCCACTGTTTGCCACCTCGCGCAGGCCGGCGGTGTCGAGCATGCGGCCGGACGGGGCGTCGCCGGGGGCGAAGGTTTTCCAGGTCGCGCCGGTGGTCGAGGTCAGGGCGACCGCCGGGGAACCCGCTGTCACCGGCAGCGCGCGCATGACGGTCGGTTCGGGCGCGGCCGTGGCCATCGCGACCGCCGGCGATTCGTTAGGCTGAAGATCGGAAGCGGTCACCGGCTGGGCGCGCGGCGCTTGCAGCGGCGTGCCGGCGGCACGCGCGACCGCGACCGTCTCGGTTGGTTTCGGCGCGACCGGTTTGCGGCCGGGGCGAAGCGGCGGCGCGCTCGGTTCGTCGTCCAGCGGCACGGCTGGTTCCACCCGCACGAGCGCATCCTCCGGCGGCGGGGCGGTCTTGGCCGGAGGCAGGCCGACGATCGGCAGGGCGCTGGTCGCGGGGGCGAGGCGCGAGCGATAACCGTCGTAACGGGTCTCCACCGTGCGGCGGTGGTCGGTTTTAAAAATCGGCCAGCCGGCCGCGAGGTTGAGCTCGGCCGGCGGCTCGAGACTGAAAGTGCCCGTGCCGCGCGTGACCGCGTAACTCCCGTAGAGCAGCGGCACGACCGTGATCTGGATCCGGCCGTCAGGCGAGGCGCCCGACGTGGATGACGGCGGAAAGATCGTGGCTTCGCTCCAGGTTCACATCCATTCCCATGACGAGCCGCTCCTGCAGAAGCTTGGCGTCATTCTGGTTGGCCGTGGTGAAGACGTGCTCCATCAGCAGCTCCGGCTGGTCGACGGCGCGGGCAAGGGCGACCACGCCCGAAGTAAAGACGTCGTCCTCGGTCAGCTCGCGCGCGCCCATGATATTGAAACGCCCGACCACATAAGTCACAAGGCCGTGCACCTGCTCGAAGTTGCGGATGAAATTCCGGGTCAGCTCCGCGTCCTTGCGCGCCAGCTCGGCCGGGCCCATCGCCTGGTAACGCTGGTAAAGTTTCTTCGGGTTGAGGAACTCGCCGGGCGGGGCGGCGGTCAGGGCAAAGCGTTTCGGCGCCTCGATTTTGTTCAGCTTCTGGAGGAGACGATAACTCTCGGGGCGCTCTGGCTGGCCGATGACATAAAAGCTCCCGAGCCAGGCCGCGAGGGCGACGCCGGTGAGGAGAATGATCGCGACCGTCCAGGCAAAGAAGTTGGTCCGCTTGCGCGCAAATCCGCGCCGATCGTCAAAGCGAAAAAGATCCGGTTCCATGCCAGGATAGCGTCCTCACTCAAGCCTCAGAGGGCCCTGAGAAATGACAAATTCCGAATGACGGATGACGAATCAATTCCCAATTTCAAATGACGAATAAGCGTCATCTGGTGGCGGGCATTCGTCCTTCGTGCTTCGTCATTACTTCGTCATTCGTCACTAGGAATTAGTCATTCCGCCGCCGGGCGGACCGGTTCGAAGGAAGTGCCGCAGCCGCAGGTCCGGGCGGCGTTGGGATTGACGATGCGAAAACCGGAGCCGGTCAGCCCGTCCTCGAAATCGAGGGTGGCGTCGCGCAGAAAATCGGCGCTTTCCCGGTCGATCAGAAATTGCATTTCCTCGCGCTCCACGACGGCGTCGCCCTCGTGGCGCTGGTCGAGCGACATCTCGTATTGCAGGCCGGAGCAACCGCCCTTGGCCACCTGCACACGGAGGCCTTTGCCGGCCGGGTCGGGTTGTTCGGCCAGGAGGGAACGGAGGTGGTTCACGGCGCTGTCGGTGACGGTGATCATTGCTGCAAAAGGCTATCGCGAGCGGGGAGCAAGTCAACCGAACCGCCCGCGCGCAATGAGACGATTGCAGGGCAAACGCAGAACGCCGGGAAAGTTTCCCTTCCCGGCGCTCCACCTACTTCCTACTTCTTCCTTCTTACTTCTTCCTTTCTTAAGTTACCATGATCATGGCCGCGTCGCTCCAGGGCCCGGCCCCGGCGATGTTGCGCGCGCGGACGCGGAACCAGGTGTCCTTGCCGCGTTCGAGATCATTCCATTCAAACGCCTTCGAGTTTGGGAAGGTATGAACCTCGCTCCAGGCGGTCCCGTTGGGATCGAGCGCCCACTGGCCCTCGTAGAGGCGCACCGCCGGCTCCGTTGGGCGGCATTGGCCCAGCACCGTCCCCGGCGCCCCGTTGTAGCGGACCCGGAAATTTTCGCATTTCTCGGGCGGGGTGGTCGTTCTCGGTCCCGGCTTTTGCAGGACGCGAAGGCCGATCTGCGCCAGGTCGCTGTCGGTGATGCCCGGGATTTGCGGGGCGTTCATCGCCACATCCGCGAGGAGGCCGGAGAGGTTAGTGCGTGCCGCCGAGAGCGCCTGTTTGCGCCCCGGCCCGATCATGGCTCTGGCCGCGCCGTATTCATCGGTCGCGGTCACAACCTCAGCCGACGTAGGCTTCAAGGTGGCCAGGATTGGCTTCCCCAGAATATTACCGCCGACCGTAGTACCGAGATGGAAAAGACCATCCACGGTTTCCTTACTGAACCCTTTTTGTAGTTCGATCATAATGACCGGCAGGAAAAGCAGGCCACCGGCCACCGTGCCAGCGCGCGGGCAAAATGCAGGTTTCCGGTGCCCGTCATCTACTGGAAAACCATGATGCGCTGCCCGGTTCGAGCCGTGAACTGACCAAAAACAGCCCTCCGCTGGGTCGCCGCGACCCGTTCGCCGGGCAGCAAGAGCCACCCGCCGGGCAGCAAAGCCGCTGCGACGCCCGGCCCGACCGCTGCGCCACCCGGCGCGACGCCCGCGCCGGGCAGCGCAACCGCCCCGCCGGACAGCGAGACCGCTGCGCCAGGCAGCCAGAGCCACGCGCCGGGCGTCTGATCCATCGCGACGGCCAGCCAAACCGACTCGCCAGGCAGCGAACCCCATCCGCCGCCCGGCAAACCCCTCGCGCCGCCCAGCCCGCCCCATCCGCCGGATGGCTGGCAGCACTCGCCGCCCGGCGACAGCCTCGCGCCGCTCCCCTGTCGCTGAGAGCTGAAAACTGAAAACTGAAAGCTGAAGACTGGCAGCTGGTAGGCCCGGCCTCGGTTTCGCCTGCGTTACGGCTGCCACTCAATAACCGACAGCCGATAACCAATAACCAAATGGAGCGATTGGGGAGAGCGACATAGACGGGGTGCCGCGAGGTAGCGGAAGCGAGCGGGCGCGAGCGCATCAAACGCCAACGGCGTTTTCCGCTTGTCAGCGTGTCAGCTTTCCGTTTTTCTTACGCCTTCATGCCCCGCTCCTCCTCGAAAGAGAACCACACCACCGCCAACCTGGGCTTTGAATCCAAGGTCTGGGCTGCGGCTTGCCACGCTTTATACTTTCGCCTTCCTCCTTTCTACTTTAAGACCGGCTTCCCGCTTTCCGGAGAACTTCTTCCTTCATCCTTCCGACTTCGCACTTTTTCACGCCTCGCGCCCCACACTGCCCCGCGCGGAAGCGCGACTTTACGAAACAGGACTAACCTGCAGGTCGTAAGCGAAGCGAAGGACAACATGGCCGGCTTCGTCGTCGTCCGCTTTTGGTTCTTGCTAAAATCGAAAGCCGCGCGCCTGTTCAAGCGATTAGATCATCGGACGCCGGTCAGCTTTCAAAAACGTGGACACGAAAACTTTTCGTCGATTGCCAGAAAGTGCACGAGCTAATCGTTGACGTTTATGAACAATTGACCCGCCATGCCTTCACTTGAGTTCAAGGGAAAAAGCTTCATTTACACGCACCACCTGGGGGTGCCGTATCGGGAGCTGCTCGTGTGCCTGAGAAGAAGATGGCGTTTCGGAGGAGAGAGGCGCCCGATCTGGACGACAACCTGATCATTCACGGCGACAATCTCGAAGCCCTCAAAGCGCTGCTGCCCCGCTACGCGGGCACAGTCGACTGCATCTTCATCGATCCGCCCTACAACACTGGCGTCGAGTGGTCTTACAGCGACGACGTCAGTAGCCCGCTGATGCGTGAGTGGCTCAAGAACTCAGCAAATCCCGTCGATCGAGAAGATCTCCTGCGTCACGACAAGTGGCTCTGCATGATGTGGCCACGCCTGCAATTAATGAAAGAGCTGCTGTCACAGGATGGCATCTTCGCGATAGCGATCGACGACAACGAAGTTAGAAATCTCGGACGTCTCCTCGATGACATTTTCGGTGAGGATAGACGGGTTGCAGTAGCGCCTTGGAAATCTGACCCGAGCGGCGGAAAACAGAAAAGCGGACTGCGAATTGGTCACGAATATATCGTCATCTACCACAACAGCGATCCGAAGCGTTTGCGAAGGAGGAGACAGCGATCGATGAGCATGCGCATTCCGATTCGAAGGGGACCTATTTCAAGGGGGCGGGAGTTATCCAAATGGGGGGCAGGCTCGCGGCGAATTGACCGAGAAACGATGTGGCTTCCGCTGACCGCCCCTGACGGTTCGGAAGTTTGGCCGATTCGAAACGACGGGAAGGAAGGTCGCTGGCGAATGGGTGCCGCCAACAAATACATAAAGGCAGTTCTCGCCGACCCAGACGAAGCGCATTGGGAGAAACGTCCCTTCGATCCCGGCATCGCTGTGAACGGACAGACCGAAAGATGGGTGCCATATGCAAAGGTTCGCGGAGACTCGAAAGAGTCTGTCTATAGTTCCTGGCTCGACTCCGTTGGTAACAATGCGGACGGCACAGAGGAGCTGAAGCGGATCTTTGGCTTTAAGGTTTTCGATACTCCAAAGCCCGTCTCACTGTTCGAGTGGCTGCTTGCGCTCTGCCCGAGTGATGACGCCATCGTTCTAGATTCCTTCGCCGGCAGCGCTACGACCGCCCACGCGGTTTTAAAACGGAGTGAAGACGACGGCGGGACTCGAAAATTCATCTTAATTCAGTTGCCCGAAACAGTTAAGGCCGACAGTGAAGCCGCAAGCCACGGCTTTCACGAAATAGTCGATATCACCGCCGAGCGCGTGCGGCGCGTCATCCGCGGCTACGACTACACCGGCACGCAGGAGACCGAGCTGATCCGCCGGAGAAGGTGACGTGGACGACTTTCCCCAAGGACGAAGCCGCGAATGAAATCCTCGAACGGATCGAAGGCATCGAGACCCTCGAACGCGCGAACTACGACAAGATCGAAAAGAAAATCACCGACGGCGTGCTGACCGTCACGGGCAGCAGAACAGGTGAAGGAGAAGATGCCCGGCCTCGGCGGCAGTTTCACTTACGTGGAACTCGGCGAGGCGATGGACCTCGGAGCGCCTGCTGGCCGAGACGCCCGGCACACTGCCCGGCTTCCCGCGCTGGCGCGCTACCTTTTCTCACACCGCCACCGGCCACACGCTGCGCGACGGCGCCAGACGCGCGGTGCGCACTGGCGAGCGCCCCGGTCTTGATTGGCGAGACGGCGGTGTGGCGCATCTACCTGCACTACCGCCCTGATGAAGCGTGGCTGCGCAGTCCCGCCGCCGCCTTCACCCGCACGCAGGCCGAGGCAATCGCCGCGCGAGAGCAAGGCCACGGGCAAACAGGTGCTCGTCTTCGCCGCCGCGAAATTCATCAACCACCGCTCGCTGCGGAGCTGCGGGTGGACTTCGCGCAACTGCCCTACGCGCTGCACCGCGTGCAAGCCGAATGAAGCGTCTCGACTATCAGGAAACGACCGTCGAGCGGTTCACGACGTTATCTCGAAACCCTCGTGACCGAAACGCGACACGGCAGAGAAGTTCGCCGAGCTGGCGCGGCAGAATGCGCATGGAGCCGCCGAATGTGGACTGGTGCGGGACAGACGTGGGACGCGCTCAAGGCTGCCGGCGTGCTGCCGAAGGCAAAGACGCCAGCGGCGTGCTTTTTGTCCCGCCCTGGCTGCCCGGCGGATGGCATCGGTCGGCCCGTGCCGAGTGTGTGCCTCAAGCTGCCGACCGGCGCAGGCAAAACCTACTCGCCACGCGCGGCATCGAGCAACTGCAACGGCTATATTACCGACGCGCTCACGGTCTGGTGCTGTGGATCGTGCCGAGTGACGCCATTTATACGCAGACTTGGAAGACTCTGGCCAATCGCGAGCATCCCTATCGAATGACTCTGGAACGTGCCAGCGGCGGGCGGGTGAAGCTGCTGCGTCGCGGGGATCATTCACGAAGACGGACGTGGAGAATTACTTGTGCGTGTTCGTGATGATGATGGCGGCAGCGGCGCGCCAGGATACGGACGTGTTGAAGATGTTTCAGGACACTGGGCGCTATACAGGATTCTTCCCGGCAGAGGAGATGTGGAGGCACACAAAGAACTGCGGCGCATGATGCCTAATCTTGATGTAATGGACCTCGCTGAGGAGGCTCCTTGGGGCGCGGGATTCGCTGTGAAGCAAAGTCTCGGCAATGTGTTTCTGTCTCGCCCGCCCTACGGTGATTCTTGACGAAGGTCACACGGCTTTCTCACCGATCCGGCGAGCAACACTGGCCAAGTTCAACCCGAGCTTCATCCTCGAACTCTCGGCCACACCCAACCGCGCAGGGAGCAGCAAAGCAACGTGCTGCACAGCGTGACGGGCATGCGCTAAAAAAGGAAGAAATGGTGAAGTTGCCGCTAAACCTACACATTCCGGGCAGGGCGACTGGAAGGACACGCTCATTTCCGCGCACGGCGAACTCGCGAAACTGCAGGCGATGGCCGACCGCGATCGGATGAAACCCATCGCTACGTACCGCCCGATCCTGCTTATTCGCGTAGAGCGCACCGGCAAGGACCAGACTGAGGCAGGCAAGGTTCATGCGAATGACGTGCGAAAGTTTCTGCACGAGACACTCGGGGCGAAAGAAGGCGAGGTGGCCGAGAAGAGCAGCGCGGAAGATGAATTGTCCGTTCATGACTTGATGGCGGACACCTGTCCTGTACGGTTCATCATCACGAAGGCAGCGTTGCAGGAGGGATGGGATTGTCCGTTCGCCTATGTCTTGGCGGTCTCGACGAAACGACCGCCGGCACCGCACTGACACAAATGATCGGGCGCATCCTTCGACAGCCGCACGCGGAATATTTTCCCGAAAGTCGCGCGGCTTTGAATCAAAGCCATGTCTTTGTTCACCGGCAGAACGTGGCAGATGCAGTCGCAAAAGTGCGCGAAGGACTTACCAGCGAAGGCATGGGCGACCTCGGAGAATTGGTTCGCGCCGCTGGAACGACTTCAACTGGCGGTAATGTGGTGACGGTAGAGGTGGAGCGACGTGCGCCGTTTCGCGGCGCATTTTCTTTCCGCGCATCCTCTCCGCGGGAAGAGGCGACTGGCGGCTTGTTTGATTACGAAAGTGATCTTTTCCCGTCGGTGCCGTGGGAGGACATGGAATGGACGAAGGCAGGGGAGTTCTCTCCGGACGATGCCTCGTCCCTCGCTCATACGCGCGTCGCCGTGGACGTGGACCAACTCGGCCCCGACCCGAAGAAGCCGCTCGGCATGGCGGAAACGGGTGTCAGACCCGGACTGGATTTTCCCGCGCTGGCGCGACTCCTAGCGGATGTGGTCCCAATCCGTGGCAGGCAGCACGAATCTCGCGCAGCGCATTGGCCGCGTGCGGGATCGGGGCATTACTGAAGACGCAATTGCTCGCCAGTCGTTATCGGCTCATTGAGAAGATGCGTGCCGACCTGTTGGCTGATATCCATGTGCAGACCGAGCGGATCTTTTGCGATTGCTCGCCAGCGGTGGGCTTTCGTTCCGACTCGAAGGCAAGGGGCTAAAGTGGGAGCTGGCCGAGAAGCTGGTCTTCGAGGTGACGCAGCCCCCGGACTATCCGATCGACGCACAAGGCAACGGACAGCCCGTGGAGAAATCACTTGTTCGAGCAAATCTGGAGCAGGCATTTCAACAACTCGAAAAGGACGTGGCGCTCTACATCGACGACGTGAAGGCGGTGCGCTGGTGGCATCGCATCGCCGTGCAGGCCGACTGGTATCTCGACGGCTGGAAAAAGAAGCGGGTCTTCCCGGATTTCCTTGTCGCGCTGGAAGAGGCGACGGGCAAGCCATCGAAGCTCGTCGTCGTCGAAACGAAAGGCCTGCACTCAAGAACGAGGACACCGAATACAAGCGGAAGCTATTCGAGACCTTGGAACGGCACAGCGACGGCGGCGTGCCGGTCGGCGAACTATGTCTCGACGACGCACCAGGTCCGATGCGCTTCCGGCTCGTGCTCGAAGGTGATTGGAAATCGCAGGTGGATGCAGCGTTGATGAGTGCGGCTTGAGATCTGGGCTTCGGTCGAGCATCTGCGCAAGCTGCTCAATGTCGCGAGCGGCGGCGTGGTCTTGACTCCCGCGCGGCCCCGCTTGGTCGGGCTTCGCCCCCCGCTTCGCGCAGTCTATGTCGGTCGGTCCAGCCTTCCCCCATTCACCACGATTCAGAAATTCATGCCGGAGGAGAAAGGCGGGAAGGCAGCATGCAAAAGCTGACAACTGAAACGCTGAGAAGCTGAAATGGGAATCGTCAGGCCAGTACGTTATCCAGGCGCCGCAACATCATCGTGATCGCGGATGATCGCGCAGCTTTGCTACGACGTAACGGGGCGGTTTTGTGACCGCTACGTCGAGAAGCGCAGCCGCACTCACGATCAGATGGTGCAAGCCGCTCGCAGCGGAGTGCAGAATATCGCCGAGGGGAGCAAGGCGAGCGGAACTTCCAGGAAGATGGAGTTGAAGCTAACCAACGTGGCCCGGGCAAGTCTGGAAGAACTGCGGCTGGATTATGAGGACTATCTGCGTCAGCGCAGCCTGCCGCTTTGGCCAAAGGAAGACCCGCGCAGGAACGCACTGGTGCGGCGGCGCTGCACCACGGCCGAGGGCGTGGCGGATTGGGGGCGGGAAATACATGGACGGCATGGACCTGATGGACGGTCAAAACCGAAGGTCCCGCCTTCGAAGTCCATATTGTCGATGAAGTCCACCTACCCTGAGATCGCCGCGAATGCCGCGCTAATCCTTATCGGTGTGGCGTGTGCGCTTCTCGATCGACAGATCGAAGCGCAGGCCGCCGCCTTCACTGAGGAAGGCGGTTTCACCGAACGGCTGCACCGAATTCGAACGGAAAGGAGAAGGCGTGGCTAATCTGTATGAAGCTGCGGTGGAAGCGGCGGCGCTGGAGTGGTTCGCGCAACTCGGCTCCGCGGTGAGCGGTCCTTGGAAAGCCCGGCCGTTGCAAAGTCAGAGGGATGAAGGCAGAAGGAAGAAGTTTTGCGCCGGCGGGCGGCGCTTCCTGGCTTCCTAATTGATCCTCTCCCCAGTCCATTCTTTTTCCTGGGTTTGAAAGCCCGGCCGTTTGCTTCGCAAGCCGTTACGGCTGCGTTCCTAAGATTGCTTCTGTTTCTGCGAAAAAAACGCTTCCCATGCTCCCGCTTTCCCGCTAGACGGGCCGTCATGAACCTGATCAATCAACCCTGTTTCTCCCGGAATGAGCGCCGCTCGCATACTGATCGTTGATCCCCACCCGATCACTCGCGAAGGAATCCGACAAATTCTCGCCAAAATACGCGCATTGAAGCACAAGAACGTGGTCCGCTCCAAGTGGACCCTCGTCTAAGGCCGGGAATTTGGTGACATGCTTAAAAAGACCCTGAACGCATATCACGACCGAGCGATTCGACCAGGGAGGGAGAACCCGCTCACAAGGTGACAATTCACCACCACCGCGTTACGGTGAGCCGATGAGCAAGGCCGAGATTCTTCAAGAGCTTCCGAAGCTTACCGTGAAAGAGCGCGACGAGGTTCGCCGCAAGCTCGATGAGCTTGATGACGATGCGTGGGATCGCCAGATCGAAGAAGACGCCAAGGCAGGTAAACTGCATCGTTTGGCTGAGGAAGCGCTGGAAGAATATCGCGCCGGAAGAACAACACCATTCCCGCCTGATGCGCAGTCACGCGACGGCTGAGTTGATCACTCGCGCTGCCGCGCTCGCGCCAGCAACCTAGCTGCTCCCCGTCCATGTCGCGGCTTCCATCGCCACTCCATTCTGGCGTCTTTACGGGCGACTTCCGCATCGGCTACAGTCACTCGCCCTCAAGCAGTACCGCCTCTGGCTCACTGATCCCTCTCATCCATCAGTGGGATTCAAAAAGGTGGGGCGCTATTGGTCGGCGCGAGTAAGCGGTAGCTATAGAGCCCTCGGTGTGATGACGGAAGATGCCGTCGTTTGGTTCTGGATAGGCCCGCACGACGAATACGAGAGGCTCATCAGGTCATGAATCGATGCTGCGTTGTGTCGCCTCGCTCGTCTGCTTGGCGAGCTCGATCAGCTCCTCCACCCTGGAACCAGTCTTTGGAAAGCCCGGCCGTTGCTGCGCATTTGAAAGCCCGGCCTCGGCTATGCCTGCGTTACGGGTTACCTCCTGCTTTGAAAGCCCGGCCGTTTGCTTCGCAAGCCGTTCGGCTGCGTTCCTAAGATGGCTTCTGTCTTCCTGCTTAAAAAAACGCTTCCCATGCTCCCGCTTTCCCGCTAGACGGGCCGTCATGATCCTGATCAATCAACCACGTTTCTCCCGGAATGAGCGCGGCGCGCATACTGATCGTTGATCCCCACCCGATCACTCGCGAGGGCATCCGACAAATTCT
>CAWIBC010000026.1:0-67920 GCA_963834255.1 uncultured Verrucomicrobiae bacterium
TCCCGAAGGTGGCAAATCTTCCTGCGCCAGGCTCATCTGCGTGATCGGATCGCCCGCATAGGCGTCGAAGCCGGCCGACACGAGGAGAAGGCTGGGCCTAAATTCTAGGAGGACAGCCAGCGCTCGCTCGACCGCCGCGCAATGCTCCGCGCGCGGGGCAAAAGGCGGGACGGGAAAATTGTGAATGTCGCCTGACGACCGGGCGCCGGTCCCGGGATAACCGGGAAACTGGTGCACCGAGGCAAAGGCGATCCGAGGGTGACCGGTCATGATCGCTTCCGTGCCGTTGCCGTGGTGCGCGTCGAAATCCCAGATCGCCACCCGCTCCGCGCCCTGCTCCAGGGCGTCGAGCGCCGCGACCGCGATGTGATTGAAAAAGCAAAAACCCATCGCCTGCCCGCGCGTCGCGTGATGCCCGGGCGGTCGCATCAGGCTGAAGGCGCGTTCCCCGCCTAACGACGCCTGGGCGACCGCGCAGGCCGCGCCGGCAGCGCGCGCGGCGTGACCAAAAATGCCGGGATAGGCCGGCGTATCGGCGTCAAAGTCGTGCTCCGCGGCGCGGATCCGCCCAATATGCTCCGGCGTGTGCGCGCGTTCGAGTGCTGCGACCGTCGCCTCGCCGGGCTCGCGCCATTCCCAATCGCAATGCGCCTCGCAGAGCCAGGCCGCGCTGCGCGCGACCCGCGCCGGGCGCTCCGGATGTCCCGCCGCAACGTAGTCCGCGCTCCGCGGATCGTGCAGGACAATCACTGCGGCTGGCGGACGAGATGACGGTAGTGATTCCAGTGCATCCCGACGAGAAAGAGCGCGAGGATCGCGATGCCGATGGCCATCGGCATGCCGCTCGGCTCCATCGTGGCGTGGAAGAGGACGATGTTAAAAATGATCGGGCACAGAATCGTAAGCCCGAGCACCGGCAGGATGTTCAGGAGCACAAGCAGGCCGCCGACAATCTGACAGAGGAAAATCACCTTCATGAAGCCGGTCGTGGAAACGGCGGTGAAGAAAAGCGCAGCCGGCGACCCCTCCGGCGGCGGCGGCATCGGGATGAAATGAAAAAAGCCGTTGAAGCCGAAAACAACGAACACCAATCCCAAAAGAACTTGCGCGATGATGGTGAGGATCTTCATCGCCGCAGCCTGCGCCCGACGGGCCGGAAAGACAAAGCCAAAACAGCGCCACCTCGCTCCAAGGGGAAACGCGCACCCGCACCTCAACCGGGCGCTGCGCCGCGCTATTTGCCGATCAGGATGAAAATGCCGGCGACCAGGGCCAGGATCGGAAGCAGGATTCCCGTGCCGATGCCGGTGATCCCGATGATGCCGACGAGGATCAGGTAAACCGCGAGCAGGATCATTCCGATGTTCTTGTTGAAGTTCATGGCGGCATCGTGGGCGGAGCAACTCCGGGTTGCACGCAAAATCTTATGACGGTTTTATTGCCTGCGAGGGCGAGGGGTGATACATCAGGCGCTTCCGCCTCGGGAGGGACGACGCAAGACGATTGACAACCCGAAATCAAATTCACTAGAATGGGAACACCGAGGCATTCTCAAATCTAACGCTCCCGGGGGCTTAGTTTACCTGCGCGCGCCCTCGAAAACCCATGGATAGATGCATCAAACCTCGTCTCGTTAGACTGACCAAGCTGGATGCCGCGCGCCGCCAGATCGAGTCGGCTATTTGGCTTTGGTTCGTCGGCGACGACCATGTCTCGGTCCACGCCCTGGCCGCGGCAGCGCATCGGCTCCTCCTTGAGCTGGCGGCGATCCGGGAAAAATCGGCTTGGCCCCACTCCGCCGCCTACCTGCCTTCGACTCCGCTCCCACCGCGGCGGGGTGATCCGAGCGACGCCGTCATGTTTTTTAAATACGCCAAGAAAGACGAGACCTACGAACTGAGTGAACAATGGACCGAGCTTTATCTCTTTGACGCCATCATGGCCTACAGCAGCCTGGTCGATGAACGCGGCGCGAGCGCCCTGATGTCCACTTTTGTCCTGCGCTTTGGCGTGCATCGGCAGGACCTGTTTGTCCCGGACGCTTTTTCGCTCCTCGAGAAGAGGGTGAGCAAGGCCTTTTCGCTCGAGCGCCTGGAACGGCTCTCGAAGATCGATTTCCTGAAGGAATTCATCGGCGTCCTGAGTCACGGGCGCCCGGAATCAGGGCCGGGTCCTGCCCTGGGTTGCAGTTAGCCTTCCTTCGTTAGGCGGCAGGCGCACGATCAACTGATCGCGCCGGGCTCCACGCTGGGCGACTGGCGCCTGCGGGGTTGGCTTGACCGCCTTTCCCCGCACCTCTAGAATTGCCGCCTGCCGCGGCGAGCGGGACACCTGTGGCAGGCATCGGCCTTGCTCAGCATGGGAACGCAGGCCGCGGTCACAACCCAAAACAAGCTCAAGACAATGGATTTTTCCTGGTCGGATCAACAACGAGAATTGCTCGACGCCGTCGGCCGTTTCGCCCGTGAGCAACTCGATTACGACGTGATCGAAAACGATCGCAAGGCGCTTTTCAATCATGAGGCTTGGAAGAAATGCGGCGATTTCGGAATCCAGGGTTTGCTCGTTCCGACCGAATACGGCGGCCTCGGCCAGGATCCGGTCACGACGGTGGCCGCGCTCGAGCGGCTTGGTTACGCCTGCAAGGACAACGGGCTGCTTTTCTCCATCAACGCCCACATGTGGACCGCGGTCAGCCCGCTGGTGAACAACGGCACCGAGGCGCAGAAGCAGAAGTTTCTTCCCGGCCTCTGCAACGGCACCCTCATCGGCGGCAACGCCATGAGCGAGCCGAACAGCGGCTCCGACGCCTTTGCTCTCGCCACCACGGCGACGAAAAAGGGCGACAAATACATCCTCAACGGGAGCAAAATTTTCATCACCAACGGCCCGGTCGCCGACATGCTCGTGGTCTTCGCCAACGTCGATAAATCGCGCGGCACCGATGGCGTCACCGCGTTCATCGTGGAGAAAGGAATGCCCGGGTTCGATCCCTCGCACAAGATCGAGAAGATGGGCGTGCGCACTTCGCCGATGTCGGAAGTGTTTTTCGAGAACTGTGAAGTGCCGGAGGAAAATCTCCTCGGCAAGGAAGGCGGCGGCGCTTTTCTCTTTACCCGTTCGCTCACCTGGGAGCGCGGCTGCATTCTCGCCAGCGCCGTCGGCTCGATGCAGCGCCTGCTCGAGAAATGCATTCGTTACGCCAACGAGCGCAAACAGGGCGGGCAATCGATCGGCAAATTCCAGCAGGTCGCGACCAAGATCGTGGAGATGAAAATGCGCGTCGAAAGCGCGCGCCACATGCTCTATCACTTCGGCTGGGTCGCCGGTCACCGGAAAGCGGTCTATCTCGAGGCCGCCATGACCAAGCTGCACATCGCCGACGCCTGGGTGAAATGCGCCGAGGACGCGATCCAGATTCACGGCGGCTACGGCTACATGACGGAATATGAGGTGGAGCGCGAATTGCGCGACGCCATCGGGGCTAAGCTCTATTCCGGCACGAGCGAAATCCAACGCAACATCATCGCTTCGCTCATCGGCTTGTGACGGAGCCGGTCTCAAAAATTCTCGTCGCGTTCAAGAGCGTGCCCGATCCCTACGCGGAGGCGGCTCCGGGCGGGCTCGGCTTCGGGCGCGAAATCGGTCATCAATCCCTTTGACGAGATCGCGATCGAGGAAGCGCTCCGCATCCGCGAGCGCGGGGAAGCGACCGAGATTGTTGGCCTAACGATTGGACCGGCGGCAGTCGACGAACAGGTCCGCGCCGCGATGGCGATGGGCGTCGATCGCGCCATCCGGGTCGACGACGCCCGCGCGCTCGATCCCTATGCGGTGGCGCGCATTCTTCGCGCCGCGGTCGAGAAAGAAGCGCCGCAGGTCGTGCTCATGGGCAAACAGGCGGTAGACGACGATTCCAACCAAGCCGGGCAAATGCTCGCGGGATTGTTAGGCTGGCCCCAGGCCACCTTTGTTTCGAAGATCGAATTCCTCGACAATCGCACCCGCGCTCGCTGCACCCGCGAGACCGACGGCGGCCTCGAAGTCGTGGAAGTGAATTTGCCCGCCATCCTTACGACCGATCTGCGCCTGAATGAACCGCGATACGTTTCCCTTCCGGGCCTGATGAAGGCGCGCAAGAAAACAATCGAGGTTCAGACCTGCGAGCAGCTCGGGGTCAAGGTCGAGCCCCTCACCACCACCCTCTCCACCGCCCGCCCGCCGAAACGGACGGCCGGCGCGCGGGTTGAGTCGGTCGAGGAACTGGTCGCGAAGCTGAAACAGGAAGCGAAGGTAATTTGATGGCCACGCCCACGCTCATCCTCATCGAACACGACCGCGGGCAGGTGAAACGCCCGTCGCTGCACGCCGTGACCGCCGCCCGTCAGCTTGGCGGTGATTTTGCGCTGCTGCTCATCGGCAGCGGTCTCGACGAAATGGCCAGAACACTCACCGGCTACGGCGCCTCGGCCGTTCTCGTGGCTGATGATGCCGCGCTCACAGAGCCGTTGGCCGATCGTTATGCGAAGGTGATTGCCGACGCCTGCGCGAAGACCGGCGCGAGCACGCTCCTCGCGACCTCTTCCACCTTCAGCAAAGACATTCTCCCCCGCGCCGCCGCCCTGCTCGACGCGCCGATGCTGACCGATGTCGTGGCGATCGAGGAAAAAGAGGGCGCCATCTCGTACCGCCGTCCGGTCAGCGCCGGCAGCATGCTCGCCACCGTGCAACTGCAGGGCGACAAGCGTGTCCTGACCATTCGCGCCGCTTCCTTCGAGGCACCGGCGTCCGATGCCGCCGCTTCCCCGGTGGAAAGTCTGGCGGTCGATGCCGCTTCCTTGCCTAACGGAATGCAATTCGTCTCCCGCGAGGAACGCGTCTCCGACCGGCCCGACCTGACCGAGGCGCGCGTCGTCATCGGCGGCGGCCGTCCGCTGAAGGACAAGGAAAGTTTCGATCGTCTGGTCGGCGGCCTGGCCGATCTCCTCGGCGGCGCCATCGGCGCGACCCGCGCCGCGGTCGACACCGGCCTCGCCCCTAACGACTACCAGATCGGCCAGACCGGCAAGGTCATCGCGCCCGAGCTCTACATTGCGCTCGGCATTTCCGGCGCCATCCAGCATCTTGCCGGGATCAAGGACTCCCGCGTCATCGTCGCCATCAACAAGGATCCCGATGCGCCCATTTTCCAGATGGCGACCTACGGCCTGGTCGGTGACGTCCATCAGCTCGTGCCGCAACTGATCAAGGCGCTGCAGCAGAGCTAAGCCACAATTCTGACCATGATTGCGGTCGCCTTGGAAAACGCCACGCGCGAGGTTTTCGGCAACATCACGCCCTGGATGCGGGCGGTGTTTTACATCCTCATGTTCGGCAGCATCGCCAGTCTCGGCTGGCAGGTTTTCTCGCATTGGTTTGCCTGGCGCAAAGGGCGCCCGGGTGGGTTTGAAAAGAATCCGCGCGTCTGGTTCGAGCGACTGAGCGTTTACGCGCTGGCACAGAAACGCGTGCACAAGAAAACCCTCGGCGCGCTTCTCCACCTCCTTCTCTTCAGCGGGTTCGTCGTTCTCACCATCGGCACCACCCTCCTCGGGATCGCGGATTACGGTCCCCATAATTTTCACCACGGCTGGTACTACCTCATCTATGAACTGACGATGGACGTCTTCGGCGTCGTGTTCATCCTCGGCTGCCTCCTCGCGATGTATCGCCGCGCTTTTTCGCGCAAGCCGAGCCTCGGGCATAACTGGCGCGACTGGTGGCTTCTCGGCATTCTCCTCGCCCTCGGCGTGACCGGCTTTGCGGTTGAGGCGCTGCGGATGCATTACACCGAGGTCGAACCGTGGCTGGCACGCTGGTCGACCGTCGGCTGGCTGATCGATCGCACGATGTTGCAGGGGATCGACATCGAGTCCGCCAAGGCGATGCACCTCGTGACCTGGTGGCTGCACACCATCCTGGTCGCCGGATTTTTTGCCACCATCCCGGTGAATCGATTCCTTCACGTCATCACCGGCCCGATGAATATCGCCGCCCGGCCCGAGCGCCCGATGGGTGCAATTGGTCCCGCTGAAAATGGAGACGGTCGAGGAAACCGGCCTCATCGGCGTCGGCCAGATCGGCGATTTTAACCGGCAACAGCTCCTCAGCCTCGACGCCTGCATGGAATGCGGCCGTTGCGAAGACGTCTGCCCCGCCACCGCCTCCGGCAAACCGCTCTCGCCCAAATTCATCGTGACCGATCTGCGCGTGGTGATGGCGAAGGGCGGCGAACTCCATGGCGTCGCGATCAATCCCGACACGCTCTGGTCCTGCACCATGTGCCAGGCTTGCGTGCAGGAATGCCCGGTCCTGATCGGACACGTCGACCTGATCAGCGACATGCGGCGTTACCTGGTCGGCGAAGGCAAACTCTCCGGCCCGCCCGCGCGCTCGCTCCAGCAGATCGGCAACCAGGGCAATCCCTACGGCAAGCCTAACGGCGAGCGTCTCGCCTGGGCGGAAGGCCTGGATGTTCCGACGGTCGAATCGAATCCCGACTTTGAGTATCTCTTCTGGGTTGGTTGCGCCGCCTCTTTCGATCCGCGCGCCCAAAAAGTGGCGCGCGCGACTGCGCAACTGCTCAAGAAGGGCGGGGTCAATTTCGCCGTTCTCGGCAAGGAAGAAACCTGCACCGGCGATCCGGCGCGGCGGATCGGCGACGAATTCCTTTTCCAGGAACGCGCCACGACAAATGTCGAAACGTTAGGCCGGCGCCAGGTGAGGAAGATCGTGACCGCGTGTCCGCATTGCCATAACACCCTCCAGAACGAATACCCGCAATTCGGCGGCGAGTACGAGGTGCAACATCACTCCACTCTCCTCGCCGAGCTGATCGCGGCCGGCCGCCTAACGAACGAGGCTCCGGCCGGCGGCGAACCGATCACGCTGCACGACCCGTGTTACCTCGCCCGGGTCAACGGCATCGTCGACGCGCCCCGCGCCGTCCTTGGCGCAGCGAGGGATGAGCAGTACCGCGAGATGCCGCGCTGCGGGAAAAAAACATTTTGCTGCGGCGCGGGTGGCGGCCGGATGTGGTTTGAAGAGCCGCCGGCGCAGCGCGTCTCCAACCTCCGCGCCGAGGAAGCGATCGCGACCGGGGCCAAGACGCTTGCGACCGGCTGCCCGTTTTGCCTGAACATGATGAGCGACGGCATGGCCGGGACCGAGGGAGGCGACAACGTCAAGGTGCTCGACATCGCCGAAGTGCTCCTGAGCCGGCAAAACTCCGAATCGAAGCCGGGTTAGCGTCGGGCTCTAGTCTTCCGCGAGTAGGTCCGGCCGGTTCTCGCGCGTCCGGCGTTCGGCCTCTCTCTTCCGCCAGGCGGTGATCTCGCCGTGGTGGCCGGAAAGCAGAACCTCCGGCACCTTCCAGCCCCGGAACTCCGCCGGGCGGGTGTAGTGCGGCGCTTCCAGCAACCCGCCCGTGAAGCTGTCGTCCGCGGCCGATTGCTCGTGACCGAGCACGCCGGGGAGCAGCCTAACGATTGCATCGATGAAGACGACGGCGGCGATGGCGCCGTTGGTCAGGACATAATCACCGATCGAGATCTCGACATCGACCAGATGCTCGATAACCCGGTGATCGATGCCTTCGTAATGCCCGCAAAGGATAATCAGGTGCTTCGTTGCGGAAAATTCGCGCGCCAGCGGCTGCTCGAAACGTCGTCCTTGCGGCGTCATGAGCACGACCGTGCTCGCTTCCGTGCGGAGCGATTCCACCGCGGCAAAGATCGGTTCGGGTTTCATCACCATCCCCTGGCCGCCGCCGAAGGGCGCGTCGTCGACGACGTGATGCCGATCGCTCGTCCAGTCGCGCAGGTTATGAATTTTCAGTTCGAGCGCGCCCGCCTCCTGCGCGCGACCCATCATGCTTTCGCCTAACGGGACGCGGCAGACTTCCGGAAAGAGGGTGAGGATGTCGACGCGCACGCCGTTTAATGCTCGTGATGTTCGCCGTGTTCCGCCGGGAGGGCCGGAGCCGGCTCGTTGCGAAATTCGCGATGCCTTATTTTGCCGCCGGCATAGGCGATATAGCCGCCGATGCCAAGTACCGCGAAGGAGCAGAGGAGAGTGAGAAGAACGAGCGCGGTGGACGATTTGGGCCACTTTAGCGGAGCGAGGATGGCGACCGCGGCGAGGCCGGCGAGGACGTAGAAGGCCCAGACGAGGTCCTCGGCACGATGCTCGTGGACCTCGAGCCAGGCCTGCCCTTGTTCGTCCGAAAGCGAGATGGCGATGTCCTTTCCTGCCTCCCCATAATGCATCACCGGCCAGGCGATCGCGCCGCAGAGGAAGATGAGCGCGAGCGTCGCCACCTGGGCCGGGCGGCTGCGCTGGAGGAGCGCGATGATCAAACCGATGACGGCGATGGCGAGGCCGTAGACCGGCAGCGGATTGATCAGAACGTGGATGTACTCGGGCTGGCGGAGGGCCTGAAAGAAGTTCGCGAGCATATTTTTTTAATTCTAATCGCTGATCCGCTTGGCTTCACGGATCGGCGCATATTTTTTCCAGTCGTAGGCGACAAAGTGCCACCACTCCGTCCGCATCCCGTAAAACCCGCCGTGACGCATCGCGGCCTGGAGGATTTTAAGATGGCGTTTCACCTCCGGGTTGTCGCCATGGTAACGCAGTTTCGCGGCCGGGGTGAACTCGTCGAAGGCCGTCGGCATCGCCACTTCGCGGCCCTTCTCGTCGACCAGGGTGGCGTCGACCGCCACGCCCCAGGTGTGGAGAGAGCCGTTGCCCGCGAGCGGATCCGCGACAAAGGCGCCGTTGTGGGTGCGCTCCCAGAGTTCCACCTGCGCGGCGAGCGGGCGATAGGCGTCCCAGATTTTGAGTCCATAACGGCGTTCCCGGAGAAATTTTTGCGCCTTGGCGAGGCGGGCGGCGGTTTGTGGCCTAACGAGTGCGGGCATGTCCGGCGGATAAAGCGCGCGGCCGGTGATATTGCGCGGGGTGGCGTAGCGCAACTCAACCACGATCGTCGGATCGACGGTGCGAATGTCGATCAGGTTATCGTAGGCCGGCGCAGCGGAGGCGGCGAGGGGGAAGAGGAGAAGGGAAACGCTCCACGTCCAACGTCCAACGTCCAACGTCCAACGGGGGAGCGCGCGGAGGAATCTCATTGCGGGACCGGCGCCGGCGTGGGAGCGGGCGGCACCTTTGCCAGCCGCTGGAGGAGGAGACGGGCGGCGCCTTCCGGGATGTCGAAACGCAGATCGAGCGTTTCGTTTTTCTGTTCCACCTTGGGCGTCCCGGTTGAGAGGACGAAATCGGAGCCGGGGATTGTGAGCCAGCGGGCGGGTTCATTTTGCAGGCTGGCGGCCCAGGTTTTTGCTTTCGCCTCGTCTCCCGTCTTAATCACGAGGCGCGCCTTGCTCGGCGTGGCCAGGCTCAATTCCAGACCGAGGAGCTCCGCCGCCTGCAATAATTCCGCCGGCAGCATCGGGCTGAAGGAAGCGGCGAGCTCGTTCGGATTGCGCGCCACCAGACGGAGCGCGCTGCCCGGATCGAGCGCCTGGAAAAGCTCGAGCAGGGGATCGGTGATCTTGAGATCGGGCTCGGTCCCGAGTCGCACCTGGACCAGTTTGTCGACTTCGCCTAACGAACCTACGGCCAGGGTCTTCGGGCCGACGCGGGCGACCGAGACATCCGGCCGCTGGAAGACGACGAGGCCGGCGACAGTGCTTTTGGAGAAACTGTCGTCCTGCGTGAGGGTGCGCACGACCGGCGCGAGATCGCCGCGCGCTTCGACCAGGACATACTCGCGGTTTGGTCCGCGCTCGTCACTGGCCAGGGCGCGGGTCACACGGCGCCCGCTATCGGCGAGGTTGAGCGCCGGGGTGTGGGCGGCGGGACCGAGCAGGCCGGTGGCGACCTTCTGCCAGACCTCCGGCTGTTCCTTGCGCCAGCGATTGGTCAGCGGCCCCTTGTTGAATTGCTCGATGTCGAGCGACAGGATGGCGAGAGTTTCGCGCGGCAGCCAATCGCGCTTGATCGGCGACTTGGAAACAAGCGGGAGGATGATGGCGAGGAGGGCGAGGATGGAGACGATGGCGAAATAGAATTTCCGCAGCTCTTGCTTGTCGATCTGGCCCGAAAGCTCGGCCAGTTCTTTTTTGTGCTCGGCGTGGCGGTCAACCGCGGCCCGGCGCTGCTGCACCTCGGTGAGGAGGTGCGGCGCGGTCGGCGGCGCAATGCCCTGAGAAGCCAGATGCCGGCCGATGTTGAGATAGGCCGGGTTCTTTTTCTCCTCGACTGTCTGATGCTGCTGCCGCGCCTGCTTTACTTCCTCCTGCTGGGCGCGGGCGCTTTCGTTCAAGGCGCGATCGCGCGCTTCAAATTCGCCCCGGACGCGGGCGATGTTTTTCTCCACTACCGCGACGGCCGCTTCCGCCGCCTTCAGTTTCTCGGAAGCGTTCTTGCAGGCATCCGCGCTGCCCAGCCGGGCCTGCGACATTTCGGCTTTCTCCCGCGGCAATCGCGCACGCTCCGAGCTCAAGCGGTCCATTTGCGCCTGCAAATCGGCCGGCGGCGGCTCGGTCGCCTGGAGCGCGGAAACTTTTTTCAGCAGTTCGCGATCGGCGGCGTCGTTCTCCGAAATGCGCCGATCGACCGTGGCCAGTTCCTTGTCGCAACGGTCGGCCGTCGCTTTCGCCTCGTCGCGCCGTTCAGCCAGCGGGCGTTTTTCCTCCTCCAGTTTGGCGAGCGCGGCGGATTGCTCCTTTGAATTTTCCTGGCGCTGAGCGTCGATCTGCTTGAGCGCTTCCTCGATTTTCGAGATCCGGACCGCGACTTCCTTTTGTTCCTGCTCGAATTTCTTGAGCGCGACGATTTCGTTTCGCACTTCCGGGAATTTGGCGGCCTCCGCAGTCCCCTCGCGGCCGAGGGCGATCTCCGATTTTTGCAGGAGGCGCTTCTCGTGCTTGAGCGCCATGCGGGTTTTTTGCCGGCGCACTTTCAGCGTCAGCTCCCGCAGACCGGTCGAAATAAAACTCACGGGATAAAGTAAACGCGGTTACTCCTCCGCGCTGCCTAACTTTGTCAGGACGCTGAAGTCCTCCAGCGTGGTGGTGTCGCCGGTGACGGCTTTGCCGCTCGCGATTTCCTTCAGTAGGCGGCGCATGATTTTTCCGCTGCGCGTTTTCGGCAGGGCTTCGGCGAAGCGGACTTCATCCGGCTTGGCGATGGCGCCGATCTGCTGGCCGACGTGGGTGCGCAGTTTTTGCTTGAGGTCATCGGATGGTTTTACGCCGCTCTTCAGGGTGACGAAGACGACCACGCCCTGGCCTTTTAATTCATCCGGGCGCCCCACCGCGGCGGCTTCCGCGACGAGGTCGTGGCTGACCAGCGCGCTCTCGATCTCCGAGGTGCCGAGGCGATGACCGGCGACGTTGAGGACGTCGTCGATCCGGCCGACGATCCAGAAGTAGCCATCCTTGTCGCGCCGCGCGCCATCGCCGGTGGTGTAACAGTTTTTGTAGTCGCTCCAGTACTGCTTTTTGTAGCGCGGCTTGTCGCCGTAGATCGAGCGCAGCATCGAAGGCCACGGGCGCCTGATGATGAGCTTTCCGCCCACATTCGGCGGCACTTCGTTTCCTTCCTCGTCGACGATCGCGACGTCGACGCCGAAAAAGGGCAGGGTTCCACTGCCCGGCTTGGTCGGAACCGCGCCCGGCAACGGCGTAATCATGATCCCGCCGGTCTCCGTCTGCCACCAGGTATCGACGATCGGGCAACGGCCGCCGCCGATGACTTCGTGGTACCACATCCAAGCCTCGGGATTAATCGGCTCGCCGACCGAGCCTAACAATCGCAGGGACGAGAGGTCGTGCTTTTTCACCCACTGGTCGCCCCAGCGGATGAAGGCGCGGATCGCGGTCGGCGCCGTGTAGAGAATGCTGACCGCGTATTCCTCGATGATGCGCCAGAAACGATCCGGTTCCGGCCAGTTCGGCGCGCCTTCATACATCAGCGTCGTGGCGCCGGCGGCGAGCGGGCCGTAAACGACATAACTGTGGCCGGTGACCCAGCCGACGTCGGCGGTGCACCAGTAGATGTCCTCTTCGCGCAGATCGAAAACGTATTTCTGCGTGCTATGGATCCCGACCAGGTAACCGCCGGTGGTGTGCAGAATTCCTTTCGGTTTTCCGGTCGAGCCGCTGGTGTAGAGAATGTAAAGCGGATGCTCGCTGTCGAGCGCGACGGGCGGGCAGTGGGCGTCGACGTATTCCAGCTCGCGGTGCCACCAGACGTCGCGCCCCTGCTCGATGTGAATGTCGTTCCCGGCGCGCCGGAAAACGATCACGCGCTTGATCGTCGTCTGGCCGGCGAGCGCCTTGTCGACGTTTTGCTTGAGCGGGACGATGGCGCCGCGGCGGTAACTGCCGTCGGCCGTAATGACCGCGGTCGCGCCGCAATCCGCGATTCGGTCGCGGATGCTGTCCGCACTGAAGCCGCCGAAGACGACGGAATGCACCGCGCCGATCCGGGCGCAGGCCAGCATCGCGATCGCGGCCTCGGGAATGGTCGGCAGATAAATGATGACGCGATCGCCTTTGCGAATTTTGTTTCGCTTCATGACGTTGGCGAAACGGCAGACGTCGCGATGGAGTTGCTGATAGGTGAGGGTGCGTTTCTCGCCCGGCTCGCCTTCCCAGATGATGGCGGCCTTGTTCCGGCGCGCTCCCTCGAGATGACGGTCGAGGCAATTTTCCGAGACGTTCAGTTTCCCGCCGACGAACCATTTTGCGAAAGGCGGTTTCCACTCGAGGACCTTTTTCCACGGCTTCTGCCAGGTCAGCTCGCGCGCTTCGCGGGCCCAGAACTTTTCCGGCTGGCGGATCGATTCCCGGTAGAGCCGGCGATATTGCTCGAGGCTGCCGATGCGGGCCTTGGCGGCGAAACTGCGGGCCGGCTTGAAAACGCGGGTTTCCTTGAGGTGGGACTCGATATTTTTTTCCATGAGCAGAACCGCACGCTAACAAGCGGCTCCGGACGGCTCAACGCAAAGTTCCGGTCGAGATCGCGTTTGAGTTCTGGTCGCTCGCGGCGACTATCGGGAATGAGCGAACACGTTTACAAAAAGATCGAGTTGGTCGGTTCCTCCACGACGAGCATCGAGGATGCCGTCCAAAACGCGCTTTCCCTGGCGGCGAAGACGATCCGCAACATGCGCTGGTTCGAAGTCGTCGAGACCCGCGGGCACATCGAGGAGAACAAGATCAATCACTGGCAGGTGACGGTGAAAGTCGGTTTCACCCTCGACAAATAGGCCACCCGCGGCGCGAAGCGCAGGGTGGCGGCGGGCGGGTTGGCCGTAGCGTCGATTTGAAATCGACGAAACTCCGATTGCAAATCGGAGCTACTCTTCTTTCGCCGCCTGATACAGCTTCATCGCGCCGTAGATCAGGATCGCGGGCTTGAACGCCATCAGGAAAAGCCGCAGGAACGCGCCCAGGATCCGAAAGATCGGCAACCGGTCGATGATGAACCCGGCGGCGACGCCGTACATCAAGGAGCGAGTCGGGTTCGCCCGGACAAAGTCTTCCGTCTGCGCGAGGATCTCGTCCCACTGGTCCTTGGTGTACTGCAGTCCCCGTTCGGCGATATCTCCAGAAGCTCCGGTCATTTGTTCCCTGTCCATATAAGTATCCTTCGGATGCTGAATGCTTTTTGCGCGTCCAGAATTCGTTAGCGCAATATCATCCAAATCGAGCGGGCCGCCACTCCGGGCGGAAAATCGGGCAGGCTCGCTGTCCGTTGGAAGGTGCCGGCGCGCCGGGTGGCCTTGAGACAAAAGCGGCCCATCACCTCGAGCGCGCGTTCGTTGAGCTTGGTGCAATTGGTCGCGAGCAGGATCCGGGCGTTGCGTTCCGCCACCTCGAGCGCGGAGAGGAGGAGTTTTTCGAAATCATGTTCCACCTGCCAGGCGCGGCCGGTCTTGGAGCGGGAGAACGTCGGCGGGTCGAGAATGATGGCGTCGAAGCGTTCGCCCTTGCGCGCCAGTCGCGGGAGGACGGAGACGACATCGTCGGCCATGAACCGGTGCCCGTCGGTGGCGACCCGGTTGAGCATGAAATTGTCGCGCCCCCGATTGAGCGATTTCTTGGAGAGATCGATGCTGAGCGTTTCCGCGCCGGCCATTGCCGCGACAACCGAAAACGAGCAGGTGTAGGCGAAACAATTGAGCAACCGGCGCGGGGCGGCGCGCCTGACGGACTGCCGGTTCTCGCGTTGATCGAGAAACAGGCCGGTTGAATACCCGGCTTCGAAATCCAATCCGTAACAAACCCCGCGTTCCAGCACCGTCGTCTGGAGCGAAGCGCCGGCCGCGCCCGAGAGGAGCACGGGCGGGTTGCGCTCGTCGTTTTGTTTCGGCAAAAAACGGCCGAAGACGCGTTCAAACGGCAGGCTGGCGAGCAGAGCCCACTCGCTCAGCTCGTGCAGGATTTCTTCACGCGCCGTCTCGGTTTTGTAGGAGACGACCGCGTCGCTGCCGTAGCGCTCGACCCAGCCGTCGGCCTTGGTGCAGATGCGGTAGGCCGCGGTATTTTCCGCGGCGAAGTCGCGCACCAGTCCGAAATCGATCCAGTCTTTCATCTCCCTCGCCGCCGGTGTCTTGCCGCGGGAACCTCCCGCGTTAGACTCAGGGCGGCCATTAGTCGTGCGCCGACATTCTCAGGCGGTTTCCTTTGAAAAAGCAACAGATCACGGTGCGTATTCCTGCCACCACCTCGAATCTCGGCCCCGGCTTCGACTGTCTGGGCGTCGCCTTGCAGCTCTATAATTTCGTCACGGTCGCGCGGTCGGGACGGCTCGAGGCCGGGACGATGGCGCAACAGGCCGCGCGCCGATTTTTCAGTGCCGCCCGCTGCGAGCCTTTCGTTTTTTCCTGCACGGTCGAGGGCGAAGTGCCCCGCTCGCGCGGTCTCGGGAGCAGCGTGACGGTGCGGCTCGGTGTGCTCCACGCCCTCAACGCGATGGTCGACCGGCCGCTGAAGCGGGCGCAAATCTTCGGGCTCTGCGCCGAGCTCGAGGGCCATCCCGACAACGCCGCCCCGGCCGAGTTTGGCGGCTTCGTCGTGGCGCGCAATAACCGGCACCAGAAGTTCCCGATCGATTCCCGGCTTCGCTTTGTTTTGCTCATTCCGGCCTTTGAAGTGAAGACAGCCGAAGCGCGCCGGGTCCTGCCTAACGAAATCAATCGCTTGCGTGCGGTCGAGTCCTGCGGCAACGCTTGCCTCATCACGGCCGCGCTCGCGAGCGGCCATTACGAAAACCTGCAAGGCGCCTTGATCGATCATCTGCACCAGCCTTTCCGAGCAAAGTTCGTTCCTTTTCTCGATCGAGTCATCGCCGCCGCGGAGAAGGCCGGGGCGCTGGGTGGTTTCCTGAGCGGTTCCGGTTCGACCATCGCCTGTCTGACCCTCCGCGCGCCGGAGGAGGTGGCGGCCGCCATGCTCGACGCCTCCGGTTTAAGCGACGCCGAGACGCGCGTCACGGCGGCCGATAACGACGGCGTGCGCATCGTCATTTCCGTCCTCGCTCCCGATGCGCCGCTGGCTTGAGAATCTCGAGCAGTTCGCGATCGACGTCATTCTCGGGCGTCGCCATGGCGCCCGCGCCACCATGCTGCGCGGTCTGCTTTTCGTGCTGTCGTTCGTTTACGCCTGGATCGTGCAACTGCGGCTTTTCCTTTACCGCAAACGCATCCTGCGCGAGCGCGCCCTCGGCTGCCTCGTCATCAGCATTGGCAACCTCACCGTCGGTGGAACTGGAAAAACGCCGGTGGTGGAGAAATTTGCCCGTGCCCTCCAGATTGGCGGGCGTCGCGTCGCCATCCTCAGCCGCGGCTACAAGAGCGTCGCGAAGCCGTCCAAGCGGAGCTGGTTCGATCGCATCCGCGGCGTTGCGCCCGATCCGCCGCGCATCGTTTCCGACGGGCAATCGCTCCTCCTCGATTCCCTGACCGCGGGCGACGAGCCCTACATGCTGGCGAATAACTTGAAGGACGTGATCGTGCTGGTCGACAAGGACCGGGTAAAGAGCGGGCTGCACGCCATTCGCGAGATGAAGGCCGATACTCTCCTGCTCGACGATGGCCTGCAATACCTTCATCTCAAACACCGGCTCGACATCGTCCTGATCGACCGCCAGGCGCCGTTTGGGAACGAGTATCTTCTCCCGCGCGGGACCCTGCGCGAGCCGCCGCGGAATTTGCGCCGGGCGAGCTATATCTTCATTACAAAAAGCACGGGCGAGCCTAACGACGAGTTGATCGCCCGCATCCGACTCTACAATCGCACGGCCGAGATCATCGAATGCTCGCACCAGCCGCTCTATTTGCAGGACGTCTACACCGGCGAGCAGTTGCCGCTCGATCGCCTGACCGATACCTACATCGGTTCCTTTTGCGGAATTGCCGCGCCGGAGAGTTTCGAAGACGGCCTGCGCAAACTCGGGGCCCGGGTCGAACTGACGAAGCGCTTCACCGATCACCATCGCTACACCGAGGCGGAGTTGCAGAGCTTCATCAACCGCTGCATCCGGCGCGACGTCGACATGATCGTGACGACGGAAAAAGACGCCGTCCGCTTTCCCCGCCTAACGAAACCGGAAGTGCCGATCTATTTTCTCCGGGTCGAGATTCTCATCCTGAGCGGACACGAGACCTGGGAGCATTGCGTGGCCCGCATCTGCCAGCCACAGCCAATGCTCTCCCCGGAACGATTCTTCTCTTGAGGAGATATCTCAGGAAAGCAGGAACGCAGGAAGGGAGCTGAAGATTTATGAATCAGGAAATGAGCAAAGCAGGAAAACGTGAGCGAGGGAGGGAGAGCTTTCTTGTTCCCTTCCATGTCTCTTGGCTTCCAGATTCATCCCTTCTTCTTCCTGCTTTCCTGCTTTCCTAAGCGATCTCTTCGATGAGCAAAAAGACGCAGCTAGAAGTGGAAGGCCGCACTCTGGCGGTTTCGAATCTCGACAAGGTCCTTTGGCCGAAAGCCGGTTTCACCAAGGGCGAGATGATTCATTACTACATCCAAATCGCGCCCGTTCTCCTGCCGCACCTGAAGGATCGCCCGCTCACGATGAAGCGTTATCCGAACGGGGTCGAAGCCGAGTTTTTCTACGAAAAAAATTGCCCGACGCATCGCCCGAAATGGGTCAAGACGGCAAAGGTCTGGAGCGAAGGCAACCAGCGCGAGATGCAGTACTGCCTGGCGCAGGATCTCCCGACGCTCGTCTGGGCCGCGAACCTGGCCGACATCGAGCTGCACACTTCGCTCTCGCGCAAAAAAGATGTGACGCGGCCGACGATGATGGTCTTCGATCTCGATCCGGGGGCGCCCGCCGACATCGTGCAGTGCTGCCAGGTCGGCCTCTGGCTGCGCGAAATCCTGGAAGCGATGAAGTTGAAAAGCTGGGCCAAAACTTCCGGCTCCAAGGGCCTCCAGATTTACGTCCCGCTCAATACCGCGGTCAGCTACGACCAGACGAAGGAACTCTCGCACGCGCTCGCCGAGCACCTCGAGAGCGAGCATCCCGACCTGGTTGTTTCCAAGATGTCGAAGGCGCTGCGGAAAGGAAAAATCTTCGTCGACTGGAGCCAGAACGACGAGCACAAGACAACCATCTGCGTTTATTCCCTGCGTGCGAAAGACGAGCCGACCGCTTCGACCCCGGTGACGTGGCAGGAAGTCGAGCAGACGTTGAAGAAAAAGGACGCGAAACGACTGGTCTTCCGCTGCGATGAAACGCTCAAGCGGGTGAAAAAGATGGGAGATCTTTTCGCCCCGGTCGACACGCTGAAGCAGAAGCTGCCGAAGAAGTGGAAACTGTAGCGCACTGTTCGCGATTGAATCCCGTGAGCGCTGCCGCTAGTGAACGGCGGTGAAAAGCACCGACATCGCCCAACGACCCGGAAGCATCTCGCTCCTGACCGCGACCTGCATCGTGATCGCGAACATGGTCGGCACGGGCATTTTCACCAGCCTCGGGTTTCAGGTCGGTGATCTGCCGAGCGGGTTCGCCCTCATGGCGCTCTGGGCCATCGGCGGGCTCTGCGCGCTTTGCGGCGCGCTTTCCTACGCCGAGCTGGCGGCGGCGATGCCGCGCTCGGGCGGGGAATATCATTTCCTGCGCGAAATTTATCATCCCGCGATCGGGTTCGTGGCCGGCTGGATCTCGGCCACGGTCGGTTTTGCCGCGCCCGTCGCGATCGCGGCGATTCCATTTGGGACTTACCTCGCCGGCGTCGTGCCGGGCTTGAATCCGCTGCTCCTTTCGCTCGGGGTCGTCTGGATCACGACCTTTTTTTTGCTCTGGGATTTGCGGCTGGGGAGCGGCTTTCAGAATACATCGACGCTCCTGAAAGTGGCTTTGATTCTGGTGCTGATCGTCGCCGGATTCTCCGTCAGCGGTACGCAGCCGATCTCGTTTCTGCCCGCGGCGACCGATTCCGCGCTGATCGTGAGCACGCCGTTCGCGATCAGCCTTTACTGGGTCATGTACGCCTACTCGGGCTGGAACGCGTCGGTTTATATCGTCGGTGAAGTGCGCAATCCGGCCCGCACCATTCCGCTCTCGCTCGGGCTCGGCACGCTCCTCGTGACCGGCCTTTATCTCGGGATCAACGCCGTGTTTCTCCGCACCACGCCGATCGCGGAGATGGTCGGGAAACAGGAGGTCGGGTTGATCGCGGGGGTGCACATTTTCGGGGAGGCGGGCGGGAAAGTGATGGCGGTGTTCATCGCGCTCGGGCTCGTCTCGGCGGTCAGCGCGATGATGTGGATCGGGCCGCGCGTCACGGTCGCGATGGGGGAGGACCTGGGAGCGTTATCCTGGCTGGCGCGCCGGAGCGCGCGCGGGATTCCGGTGCGCGCGACGTTGGTGCAATTCGCGATCGTGAATGTGCTCATCCTGGTCACGACTTTCCAGAAGGTGGTCAACTACGTGCAATTCAGCCTCATGCTTTCCTCCACCCTCACCGTGCTGGGGGTGATCGTGCTGCGCTGGCGGCGGCCCGATCTGCCGCGGCCGTACCGCACGTGGGGGTATCCGATCACGCCGCTCATTTTCCTCGGGGTGAGCTGCTGGATGCTCTGGCATTTGCTGGAGGATCCCTCGACCCGCGAAGCCTCGCTCTGGGGCCTGGCCACATCCCTGCTCGGGCTGGCCGTTTATTATCTCTCGCCCCGGCGCACCCAAGAGGGCGCTTGAGGGACGGCGGCGGGGGAACGAAATAGAAGCAGCGCCCCATTTGCCTGCCGCCGCTCGCGCGGGAAAAAAAGGCCCGCCGGGGCTGTTCCCGACGGGCCCTCCCATATAACCCGCTGGCAATTTATACGACCATGATCTTCGCCGGATCGCTCCAGGCACCCTCGATGCCCTTGAGACCGATCGTGCGGACACGCGACCAGACGGTCGTGCCCGGTGCGAAACCCGTCAGAGTGGCTTTACCGCCATTGAAGATGCCGACCAAATTCCAGTTCGCCTGGACATTCGGGTCGCTGGTGCAGGTCCAGATCTCGATTGGCACCTGCTGACCAGCATTCTCTCGAATTAAATGGCAACATGCACAGACCGACCCCCTACCTGATACCTACCTGATAAAATAGGAACGCCCGCGATCGACCCGAGATTAGAAAGGTAACAAGTCCGTTACTATAAACACCCTGATTTAAGAGGGGCGTTAACCGAAACTCGGAGTCATGAAAAACATAATCGGTTCTACATTGTCAGTCACCGAATCAACATCGAATCCCCGATGGGACAGAGGCAGGAGCGTCATCGTGAAAAAGATCAGCATGTTGATCGCCGTAGTGTTCGTTATGGGAGCCATTGCTCAATCGGCCCGGGCCCAGGGTCTCGTCAGGTTCAGTGGAGGGATCGGCGATATTACCACCGGTTCAACAAATACCACCGTGCGCGGCGTCCCAGCCGCAGGCCAGATTTGGGTGATCCGCGACCTTGCCGCCGACGTGAAGCAGGACGGGAGCATCCGGGTTAGTGGCCAGGGCCTCCTTCTGGGCGCAGGCGATGGCATCGGAAGCAACGCCGGCGCGAGCGTTTTTGCGACGTTGTTCTGCTCAAATGACGGGAATGTCGCACACAACTCAAATGTTGCGGGCGTCCCGCTTGAAGTGGATGGCGATTTTCGCATTAACGACACGCTTTCGCCTGCGCCGCCGAGTACTTGCGATAGCCCGGTGCTTCTCATCCGGAGCGCTTCATCCCAGTCGTGGTTTGCCGCCGGGATTCCCAAACAATAAGTCCTTGGAGGGTGACGCATATCTTCCCAACGCGTCGTAGGTAAGTGACTAAAGGGCGTCGTTAGGTAAGAGGGCAGCTTCAGAATTCCGCTCGGTCAACCGCGATTCCGGGTCCCCCCAATCTGGAGCTGACCCCGACGCTCGCTTCCTCTTCTCAGGGAGGGAGAATTCAGGGTCAGCGGTGAATCTGGCAAAAGCTGGTTGCTGAGTCCGCAGGAGCCCAGCGAGCGGGTGTGAAGGCTGGGATGGTGGCCGACCACGGCGACCGCGCGGACTCCGGGAACGACTTCTGCTTGGAGGAACGGAATTAATCGCATCGCCCGGGCGTGCCCTGCGCCGGGCGGTGGAATTCCGCTTCCATGACGTCTTCCAACTTCCGTTTTCGTGTCCTCGCCCTTGGCGGGTGTTTTCTGCTTTTGACCCTGATCGGCCCGGCGTTTGGGGCGTCCCGCGGGGTGCAGTCCACCGCTTCCTATCGTCACGATGTCTCGCGACCGTTGCGTGAGCTGGCGGCGACCGACAGTTTCGAAAACCGCCAGGAACGCGAGGCGGCGGCGAATCCGAAGATTCCCAACTCCCACGTCGACAGCCCCGACGAGGTGGTGGATCGCGGAGGCTTTCTGCGCATGCTCGCGCCGAGTATTCCCGAGCCGATTCTGAGTTTTGACGGGATTGTGTTTCCGGGCGTCGGTTGCAATTGCGCCCCGCCGGACACGAACGGCGCAGTCGGGTTGACGCAATACGTGCAGATGGTGAATGAAGCCTACCAGGTTTTCGACAAGGAAACCGGCGCTTCGCTTCTCGGGCCGAACAGCATCGTTTCCATTTGGAGCGGGTTCGGCGGTGCTTGCCAGAACGGCGGGGCGGGCGATCCGGTCGTGCTCTACGATCAACTGGCCGATCGCTGGGTGATTTCCCAGTTTGCTTCCGTCAATGGTGCCGCTCCGATGACGGATGAATGCGTCGCGGTTTCGACCACGGGTGATGCCACCGGCAGCCTATTATCGCTACGGCTTTCATCTCGGCTCGGACTTCTACGATTACCCGCACCTCTCGGTCTGGCCCGACGCCTACTACATGAGCATGAATGTCTTTAGTGCCGACGGGACCAGTTACCTCGGCCCGCAGGCCTTTGCCCTGGATCGGACGGCGATGCTGACGGGCGCGGTTGCTACGTTCGTTAGTCCGGTCGGGCCCCTTGGACCTGCGGTGGCCCCGTTTCTCCCGGCCGATCTGGACGGCTTTACTCTGCCGCCCGACGGCGCGCCGAACGCATTTGTCGGGTTTCCGGCCGGGAATTTCTACACGGTTTACCATTTCCACGTCGACTTCACGACGCCGTCGAACTCGACTTTCGCGCCTTTCGCAACGGTGCCCGCCGCCGGGTTCACGACACTCTGCCCGGGCACGCGGGCCTGCATTCCACAGGCGGATGTTTCAAATGGGGACAAGCTGGACGGGATTGGCGACCGGCTGATGTTCCGCCTGGCCTACCGGAATTTTGGCGACCACGAATCGTTAGTCGGCAACTACAGCGTCCGCTCGGGCGGCGTCGGCGCCATTCGCTGGTTTGAATTGCGCGGGGTGAGCGCGGGGCCAGTCACGGTTTTCCAGGAGAGCACCTACCAACCGGACGACACTTCGCGCTGGATGGGGAGCGTGGCGATGGATGGCGCGGGCAATCTGGCTCTCGCTTTCAGCGCTTCCAGCGCGTCGATCCACCCGCAGATTCGTTATGCCGGCCGGCTCGCGACCGATCCGCTCAACACCCTGGGCCAGGGCGAAGCTCACCTCTTCGACGGCACCGGCAGCCAGACCGGGAGCGGCAATCGCTGGGGCGATTACAGCGCGCTGACGGTTGATCCGGTCGATGACACGACCTTCTGGTTCACGACCGAATATTATTCCGCGACCAGTTCCTTCAATTGGCGCACGCGGATTGGAAGTTTCACGCTCACGACAGGAGACCCCACGCCCACGCCGACGCCAACGCCGACTCCGAGCCCAACCGAAACACCGACCCCTACTGCCACGCCAACCCCAACTGCGACTCCGACGCCGACGGAAACACCGACGCCAACTTTCACCCCCACGCCAACGCCGACGCCGACGCCGACCCCCACACCAACTCCGACGCCGACTCCAACTCCCCCGTCCGTTCTCGCCAACATCTCGACGCGATTGATGATCGGCAGCGGCGATAAGGTCGGCATCGGCGGATTCATTGTGACCGGAACGCAGTCGAAAAAAGTCATCGTCCGGGCGATCGGACCGTCCCTGACGCTCCCCGGGGTCATGGCCAATCCGACTCTTAGCCTTTACGACTCCGGCGGTGCTCTTCTCGCCTCCAACGACGACTGGCGCAGCTCACAACAGGCTGAGATTCTCGCCAGCGGCATTCCGCCTGGAAACAATTTGGAATCCGCCATCGTCGCGACCCTGCCGGCAAGCGCGAGCGGGCTGGCCTACACCGCCATTCTCAGCGGAGCGAACAACACGACGGGGATCGCGGTGGTCGAAGTCTACGATCTCGACGCCGCAGCCGATTCCAAGCTGGCCAACATCTCCACCCGCGGCCCGGTGGAAACGGGTGACGGCCTGTTGATCGGAGGCCTCATCATTGTCGGAAGCGAGCCGCAGAACGTCGTCATCCGCGCGCTCGGGCCGTCGTTAGGCGCGGCCGGCCTGAACGATGCGCTGGCGGATCCCAGCCTGGAATTGCGCGATGGCAACGGCCTTCTCGTGGCCGAGAATGAAAACTGGCGCGAGACCCAGGAGGGCGCCATCACTGCTTCCGGGTTGCCCCCGGCGAACGACCTGGAAGCGGCCATTGTCGCGACTTTGCCCGGGAGTCCGGGCGGCGCCGGCTATACCGCGATCGTGCGCGGCGCGAACGGCGGCACCGGTGTCGCCCTGGTGGAAGTTTACGGGCTCGCGCCCTGACTGCTTCTACTTGCCGAGAAGAAGCCGGAGAAAGCGGGCGTCGGAGAAGCGGCCGCCCTTTCCTTGCCTAACGACCACGAGGTCGAGCGACGGGATGACGTAAAGACGCTGGTAACCGGAGCCAACGCACGCCACCAGGTCGCGCGGGGCCTCACGGCAGAGACAGGCCTCGCGCCAATCCTGCCGCGACCATTTCGGGGTGAGCATGTTTTCAAAATCAAACTCCCGCCCGCCGGGCGCGGCGCGATTATTCCACCAGCCTAACGAGTAGGAGCGGTTGGCCGCTGAGCCGCGCCAGGCCTGTTCGAGCGAGGCCGGTTTCAAGACCGGCTTGCCCTGCTCGAGCACGAGCTGTCCGATCTTCGCCCATTGCCGCGCGGTGAGAACGAAGCCCGCGGCGAGAAGGGGATTGCCCGCACGGTCGTTGAGATAACGCTGCGGGCCGAGGCGCAATTTCTTCAGGACGCGCCGCTCCAGATATTCCGTCGGCGTTTTCTTGCGCAGTTTTTCTTTTAACACGTGGTGAAAGACCTGGAGCGCGCCCGGGCCGTAGATGAATGCTTTCCCGGGCGCGGAGACCATCGGCAGTTTCAGCGCCGCCGTGTCGCGGTCGCGATGTTCGTTCACCTGCAGTTGAAAACCGGGCGCGAGCCCGGAGGAAAAATCGAGCAACTGCCGGATCGTGACCTGCGCCTTGCGCGGATCTTTCCGCCACGCCGGGATGGTGTCGGCGACGCGCTCGTCGAGATCGAGGAGACCGTCCTCGGCCGCGGCCAGGGCGGCGAGATTCCAGAACGCTTTTGTCCCGCTGTAGATTCGCTGCCGGTCGTCCGCCGTCGCCTTGCCGGGATATTCCTCGAGCAATGTTTTGCCGTTCTGAATGGCGAGGAACGACGTGCCGCGATGGTCCGCGGAATATTTGGCCGCCTTGCGCACGGCGGCGGGATCCAGCTCGCCCGCGCGGAGATGATTCACGAGGGAGAGGAAGAGGAAGAAAAGAATCGATCTCACGCGCTCTGCTACACTTCCCCGGGCCCCGGCGACCGGGCAAATTTTTCTTCTCCGCAACCGCCGGGGCTTGCTCTACCTTGCCGGCTTGATCGCCTACTATCTGGATAATTTCAGTCCCTTCATGGTCAGGTTTGGACCGAGCCTTGGGATTCGCTGGTACGGATTTTCCTATCTCCTCGCTTTTTTCTGCGGCTTCCTCCTCCTGCGCTGGCTGGCGCAACATCGCTACTGCGCGCTCTCGCCCGCCAAGGTGGGCGACTTTATTTTGCTGGCGGCGTTAGGCGTGGTCGCCGGGGGACGGCTGGGCTTCGTGCTCTTTTACCGGCCGGGGCAGATTCTGAGCGATCCGCTTTTTGTCTTTCGTATCTGGGACGGCGGCATGTCGAGCCATGGCGGGATGATTGGCCTGACCTTGGTGACGTTTCTTTACGCCCGCCAGCAGCGCATCTCCTGGTTCAGCCTGGCGGATAATATCGCGGTCGTGGCGACGGTCGGCCTTTTCCTTGGGCGCTGCGCGAATTTCATCAACGGCGAGCTCTACGGACGCGCGGCCCATGTGGCGTGGGCGGTGCAGTTCCCGAAGGAAGCGTTCGACCTGCCCGAAATCGGGGCGCGCACCCTGGCCGCGGCGCATGCCGTGCGCCCGGAGATCGGCGGCCTCGACGAAATCATCGAGCAAGCCCGGAGCGACCAGGGCCTGCAGGATGTGCTCCACCAGACGCTGACGCCGCGGCATCCGTCGCAGCTTTACGAGGCCTTGCTGGAAGGCGTGTTCCTTTTTGGGTGTCTCTGGTTTCTGCGTGTGCGCACGAGGCAGCCGCGCGGGATGTTGGCGGGACTTTTCCTGCTCCTCTATGCGCTCGTTAGGGTGATCGTGGAAATATTCCGCGAACCGGATGCGCCGTTGACCGGTCCTTTTACGCGCGGGCAGACGCTCTCGGTGATGCTGATCGCAGGGGGCATTTGTTTCATTGTTTATTCCCTGAAGCGGAAAGAATACGAAGCGGCGCAGCAGAGTTAAAAAACGCTTCCTGCACGATACCCGGGCGGGTGCCGGGAAATGGTTTTGACACCCAAAGTGGAGGCTACTTAACCTGCGGAGGATGAGGACGCCGACCCTCTGGTTACCGCTCTCCGGTTTCGCCTTCTCGCTCCTGGCCGCGTGCAGCTCCGTCCCCACCACCAGCCAGGCGCCCGCGCCGCCGGTCACTGCGCAGACAAAGATTCACCGCCTCAAGGTCGGCTACGTTTCCGGGGCGTCGTCGATCGGCGGAACGACCGCGGATTCCATTCTGGCGGGCGCAACCCACGCCCTCAGGGGTGTCGACACGGCGGGTGATTCCTCCGCCGATGTCGTCCTGCAGCGCGATGGCGCTATGCGCGTGATCAGCGGTCCGTCGGTCATCAATAGCGCGGCCGATTTTGCGCAGTTGAAATCCAGCGGGCTGAACATCGTGGTCGTGTCCGGCATCAATTACTGCGGCAGTTTTATTCCGAACATCGTCGGCTGCGCGCCGTTGTCGGGCAATCTCCTGGCCGTCGTGCGCATGTCCAGTTTCGAAGACATTCTCTGGGCGCACGAATTCGGGCACAATTGTGGATTGCCGCACCGCGCGGATTCGAATGCCATCATGCACCCGCAGATGGCGACGCAACATCGCGTGCTCCTGCGCTCGGAAGCCGCGCGCTACGAAAATAAGTCGTTCGGTTCCTCCGGCCGACTGACGCCGGGCGCGAACGCAGGAGATGAACCCTTCACCGTAGCGCTGGACGACGGACCGCCGCCGGCCACGCTCGAGGAATATCTCGGCCGGATTTATCTGCACGGGATCCCGTTCGCGCACGTCGCGGGTTTCGGGCCGGAGCACGTTCCGCGTCTGCAAGGGATTCTGGCGAATCCGAGCCAGGAGAAAATATGGGGCAACGCCGCGGTGGCACTGGCGGCCATTGCGACGCCCGGGGCGATCGATGCAGTAAACAAATTTATCTTCGCCGGGAGCGGAAGGCTTTCACCCGATGCCTACCAGGCCAAGCGCGCCGCGATGATGGCGCTCGGTTATGCCAGCCAGCAGGCGGTGCGACGCTCCTCGCCGGAACGGCGGCAGGCGGTGCTGGCACAATTGCGCGCCGGGCTGGCGCCCGACTATTGGCGGCAGCGAGTCAACTGGCGCGGTCCCGGCGACGAAGCCACGGCCGAGACCGCGCTGCAGCTTTCGGACACCGCTTTTGCCGGTCTCGCGCTCTCTGGCGCGTCCGAGGCGGTGCCGTGGTTTACGGAAGCGGCGCAGTCCATTCGCGCCGCGGAAGGCCGGGTGCCGATCGCGCGGAAGGCGCTGGAAGAATTGCGCAAGGTCCGCGCGCTGGGACTGCGCGCTTACACCGACCCGCATCGCTCGCACCCGGAGTGATCCGGGCCGGCGACTACTTCACTGCTGTACTCCAGACTTCCGTGAACCGGACGTCCTGCGCGGGCTTCTTTTCGTAGAGCTTGATCCCGATCCGCCACGGCCGCTTCGTTTCCGGCGCAGTGACGGAGATCTCGGCGGACTTGCCGGGCTCGAGTTTCGGATAAGTGGGATGGGCGCACCAGGGATTGCCCACCTGGACCCAGCGCGCGCCCTTTTTTTCCTCCGCGGAATGCAGGACGATGCCGGTGTCTTTGTCCGCAATGTAATAAACCGAACGATCGCCCGGAGCAGTGAGCGTGAAGAGATAAACCTTCTCTCCCTGCATGGACCGCGCCGTCGTCCGCAAGACCAGCTTTGCGTCGTGAGCGCCGGCGAAAGCGGAAAGTGCGGTCACACCGGCAAGCGTCAAAATGAGGCAACGGTGGAATGCGTTCCGGTGCATGAAGCAGCATTGTTCATCTCGTGGCCGATGCAATGGGCGGGCAGCTCACGCTCCGCTTAATAAGCCGGCTCGGTCGCGCGAGTGTTCTTAAGAAAGACCTGCGCGAAAATGAAGAGGATGGCGAAGATGACGACAGACAACGCCGCGGCCCAGCCAAAGCGATACATGTTGAAAGCGGCCTTGTAGACGTAGGAGACGAGAATGTGCGTCGAATCGGCCGGCTCGCCCATGTTCGAAACGAGCCAGACGACGTTGATGTTATTAAAGGTCCAGATCGTGCCCAGCGTGATCGCCGGGATCATGACCGGGCGGAGCAGGGGCGCGGTGATATTCCAAAACTGGAACCACTTCGAGGCGCCATCGACGTCGGCCGCCTCGTAAAGTTCGTCCGGGATCGATTGCAATCCGCCGAGCGCGATCACCATCATGAAGGGAAACCCGAGCCAGATGTTGGTGATGATGATGGCGAGGAAGGCCTCGAAGGGCGAAGTGAGCCACTGCACCGGCGTGAGGTGAAGATATTTCGTGATGAGCAGGTTCACCGCGCCGTACTCGTAATTGAACATCCCGCGCCAGGTGAGCGCGCTGATGTATTGCGGCAAGGCCCAGGGCAGAATGAGCGCGATTCGCCAGGCGGATTTTCCGCGGATGAACTTCTGGTGCAGGACGACCGCGAGAAAAACCCCGATCGCGACGTGGAAGACGATGTTGACCACCGTCCAGATGACGGTCTTGAGCAGGATCGACCAGAAAAGATCCTGTTTAAAAACGGAGATGTACTGGGCGACACCGATCAGGCGCCAATCGCGGATGTGATAGAGGTTCGCGTTGGAGAAGGAGAGGATGACGTTGAAAACGAACGGAAAGAGGACGACCGCGAGAATGACGAGCAGGGCGGGCGCGAGGAGGAAGGTGATGAAGAGTCGCGCTCTGAGATTGCTGCTGTTCATTTACGGGAAGACTTCTGGACGAAGTTAGTGCTCGCGCAACTCCTCAATTTGTCATCCCGAGCCGGCGCAGCGCGGCGAGGGACCTCGCAACTGCAATCCGAGCGTTCTCGCCGGCGATGACGTCGATTGCAATCGCGAGGTCCCTCGCCGTCTGCGCGGCTCGGGATGACAAAGTTTCCGTTAGGCGAGCGCTGCATGCTGGATTCGAACGCCTACAGATTGCTGTCCGCGATATTTTTCTCGGCTTCGCGCTGCATCCGGCGGGCGGCTTCCTGGGCCGTGATCGCGCCGCTCATGACGAGTTGATAAGGGCCGCGCATGCCTTCCCAGATCTGCCGCATCTGCGGCACGATCGGCATCGGCCGACCGTGCTCGATCTGCTCCATCGAGGCGACGAGCGCCGGGTTGTTCTGGATCGCAGGCGAGGTCAGGACGGAGCGGTCGACCGGCGTGGTCGCGAGCTGGGTGGCCATTTTCTCCTGCACTTCGGCGCTCGTTAGGTAGGAGACGAGGTCGCGGATCATTCCGAATTTCTCCGGCGGGACGTTGGCATTGACCGAGTAGCCCTTGGCCGAAATCATCGGCTCGCACCAGCGTCCGGTCCCGCTGTTGAAGGGCAGGGGCGCGACCATCGATTTCTCCGGGACCTGATACCCTTCCCAGGACCATGGGCCGTTGATGATCATGGCGGTGCGGCCCTCCTTGAAAAGCATGTCGGCGATCTCGTAGTCGCCTTCCTTCGGGATGATTTTGTGTTTGTCGCGCAGGTCGAGAATGAACTGGATGGCCTGCACGGTCTGTTCGTTGTCGAGCGTGGGTTGGCCGTCCGCATCCATCACCCAGCCGCCGAATCCGGTCAGGAACGGAATGAAAAAATACGGCTCGCGGTAATTCCAAGTCAGGCCGTAGCGCTCGATTTTGCCGTCGCCATTTTCATCGATCGTCAGGCGGCGGCCGGTCGCGATCATCTCGTCGAGGGTCTTGGGCGGTTCCGGGACGAGGGCCTTGTTGTAGACCATGGTCAGATGGTTGCCGATCTGGTCGGCTGCCAGCCAGTGCGAGCCTTTCCAATCGACCAGGCCCTGCGGCACGAAACGCGCGAAAAATTCCGCCCCAAAAATCTGGTCGAGCGGCCGAATCGTCTGGGTCGTGACGAGGACGCCGACGTTATCGGCCGGTCCGTAAATCAGATCCGGCCCCTGCCCGGCGACCGAAGCGATGATGTAAAGGTTCCGGAGTTCTTCGTTCTCCTTGTAGAGGACCTCGACGAGGCGGTCGGGATGGGCGGCGTTGTATTGCTGAATGAACTGATGAAAGAGATCGCGCTCGCCGCCGATTTTCTGGTGCCAGATGCGGATGCGTGTGCGGGTGTCGGGCGTGCGGTGGCAGCCGGCGAGCAAACCGAGCAGGAGGAGCGACGCACACAGGTGCCGGCAAGCCGTTCCCGCCAGCCGTCCCAAATTTTCCCCGGCCCGCTTCACTCGAAAGACAGGACTGCTCCCGTGAGCGGCGGCAATTTAAGGTCGAGCGCCTGGCCGGCGGTTTCCGCCTTGATGTCTGTCAACTCGCCTTTGGTGACGAAGATCGGTGTCGCCTTGGTATGCACGAGGTCCAGGCCCAGGGTCGCTTCTTCTCCGCTGCGGTTGAGCGCGACGAGCAGTTTTTCCTGGCCGCTTCGCCTAACGAACGCCATGGAGTTCGTTTCGTCGTCGGTGAAGATTACCTGGTAATCGCCGTGATTGAGCGCGTCGTGCGCGCGGCGCAGCGCCACTGCGCTCTGGTAGAACTTGAAAATCGCGGGCTCGAAATTGACGTCGTCTGGTTCGCGCTCATCGCCCCGCGGGTCGATCGCCTGCGGATCGTATTTCATGTCTTCCCAGACCATTGGCATGCGGTCATCGGGATCGTGGCCGCCCCACATCCCGGCCTCGCTCCCGTAATAGATCATGGGCGCGCCGACGTAGGTCATCTGAAAGAGGACGATGAGGCGCTGGATGTCGCGCTCGCGGTCGTTCGGCTTGCGCAGGCGATAAGTGCTGGAGGAGCGGGCGTCATTGTTGGTGTTGAAGGAGATTTCGCCGTTCTGGTACTGCGTGCCTTCGCCGTTCACAATCATGGAGGCGAGCCGGTCGGTGTCGTGCGAATCCATCAGGTTCTGCATGACGTAGGCGACGGCGGGCGGAAAGCCTTCGCGGCGCTCATCCGTCAGGTTGACGAACCGGGAGGGGCCAATGTTGGCGTCGACGAGGTAGCCCTTAACCGGGATGGCGAAAGCATTGTAATTCATCGAGGCGGAGAAGCCGCCTTCCCGCACTAGTTCCGCGGCATCTTTCCAGATCTCAGCGGTGGTGTAGGCCTCGGGATTGCACTTCCGGACAAAGGCGTTCCAGTCGGCCCAGAACTTCGCCGGGCGCTCATCCGCGACATCGAGTCGCCAGCCATCGATGCCTAACGAGCGGTCTTTGCCGTCGGGCAGCATCCAGCGCTTGGTCGCCTGCATGATGTATTCCTTCGGCGCCGCCAGCATGTCCTTCCCGTCCTCGCTCGCGGCAAAGATCGGCAGGGTGGCATGACCCCACCAGCCCCGGTAGGAGAACTCGTTGCGTTTGGTCGCGGGATCGTCAAACGCGCTCACTACGTACCAATCCTTGTAACGCGATTTCGCCTGGTTCTTGCGCAGATCCTTGAAGGCGAAAAAGTCGCGCCCGGTGTGATTGAAGACGCCGTCGATGATGACCCGGATGCCGCGTGCGTGGCATTCCTTGATCAGCTTGAGGAAGAGTTTGTCCGCCGCGGTCCACTGCCAGGTCGCGGGATTGGCCGTTTCTTTTTCGATCAGGGCGAGGTCGCCTCTTGGATCGGGACCGAAAGTCGGATCGATGTGATGGAAGCTGTTGCCATCGTACTTGTGCATCGAGCGCGAGTCGAAGAGGGGATTGAAATAGATGCAGTTGATCCCGAGGTCTTTCAGGTAATCGAGCTTGTCGAGCACGCCCTGGAGATCGCCCCCGTAACGCCGGTCAAAGACGCCATGCTGGTAGAAGTTGGGGCCAAGTTCCTTTTCCCAGTCGTCGCGCGCATACCAGTCAGCCGTCCAGGAAGAGATGCGCCAGCTTTTCGAGGGGACGATCGGGGTCTCGAGGGTGTCGCGGGTCGGGTCGTTCGCCGGGTCGCCGTTCCGGAAACGTTCCGGGAAAATCTGGTAGAAGATCGCCTCCGCGGCCCACGCCGGAACGGGATGCAGTTGGTCGAGTGCAACGCCTTTGTTTTGCGGAAAGGCCTTGGGAGTTTCCGCCCGCACCGGCGAAGTCGTTAGGGCGGCGAACCCGAGCAGGACCAGGAGCGTTAGTCGTTTTGGAATCATCTTGAACCTAAGTTGTCGTTCCGGGGCGGCGAGGACCGCTCAAGTCGCACCGGGCGCGGCTGGCGAGATCTTTTTCGCTGCGCTCAGGATGACAGAGGTGTCAAGGCGCCACGCGGACTCGGTAAAAGGCCGGCGTGGTCGCGGTGATTGTGACGCTCGAGGTCGCGGTCGTCGCGTTCACGATCGGCCCGATCGAAGTGTAGGTGCCGTCCGGCGCGGGGGCGGTGTCGAGCTGGTAGTTTTTCCCCGGAACCGAACTCCAGGTCACGGTCAGGGTCGTCGGCGTGGGCCGGGTAATCCCGGTCACGCGCAGAATCGAAACGCTGCTGAACGGATTGGTCCCGGCAACATCTTCGTTGCTGTTGCTCATGCCGTCGCCATCCTCATCGAGCGCGCCATCGAGGGCTTTGATCGTCGTCTGGGCGCTGGTGCCTCCGCCGACGGTGTTATCGCTCGGATTCACCGCCTGCACCGTGATGAGCAGGGTCTGTCCCGGCGTGACCGCGAACGAGAGCGAAGTCGTGGTCGTGAAGTAGACCGTGGTGTTGCCGTTGATCGTGACACTCACCTTGTAGGACGGGACGATGCCTTCGCTGTCCGGCGCGGCCGCGGTCCAACTGATGTTCGCGGTGTTGCCGATGATGTAGCCGTAAACGTTAGGCGGATTCGCGCTGCCCGGTGTCCCGGTCGGGGCGGTGACGTCGTAAAGCTTGAGATACTGCGCCTCGAAAGGCGCGGTCGCCCAATCGGCGTCGACGGCCGGAACTTTCTTCATCCCGACGAAGAAACCGTTGTCGAGCAGCTGGTCGCCGGTCTTGCGATTGAGGAAGTAATTGCGCCGGTTGGGATCGATGCCGGTGTAGGCCGCGATGTTGCGCACATCATAGGTCCGGCCGCGTTTAATTCCGAAAAGGTTGGCACTGTTTTCCGTGATGTTGACGTTGAAATTGCCGCTCTGGTCGTTGTTGCGATCCAGGTTCATGAAACCGAAGACGACATCGGTCAGGGCCGGCGAGGCATTGGCCGAGTCATATTTCGCGACGGAGAAGATCGACTGCTGGATGCTGCCGCCGACCTGGTTCAGGTAATAACGATTCGAGCTGCGCAGCGCGGTGCTGAACTGCCGGGCCTGTCCCATGGCGGCGTAGACCGGGTAGAGTTGCTGCAGGCCGTAGCTCTGGTTGCCGAGAATCGGACCGAGATCGTTGAAGACTTTGAAGTGCGGGATGTACTTCCCGAAGTTAATCTCGTAATGGCTGAAGCCGAAGGTGTCGGAGATGCCGTTCTCCTGGCCGAAGAAGATCATCGGCACGCCGTCCACCGTGTTGCTCACGCCATAACGAACGAGGGCCTGAAAGGGATCGGCGTAGTTCGCCTCGTCATGTGAGGTGGAATTGAGCAGGACGAGGCTCTGGCCGTAGGCGCTGCGGCGGGAATCGAAGATGCCGCGGTAGTCGCTCGTCGTCGTGGCCGCCTGGAACGGGAAGACAATGTTCTCGTTCAGGATGTCGAAATGCCGCGCTGAACGATAAGTCACCGCGCCGCCATCGAGCGACTCGGTCATGAAGACGAAGTTCCATTTGTGGCTGCGCGCGACATTGATGATGTATTCCCAGGCCGGCGGCGGCAGGCCCTGGCCGAAGTCGGCCCGGAGCGCGTCGATTCCCTTGCTGTCGAGGGCGGTGCGGGTCGCGGCGTCGCCATCCGCCGGCGTGCTGTTGACGCCGCTGTGACCGGTCTGGCCTAACCAGTAAGGGATGTAGTGGGCGAAATAGCGCCAGGCATTGCGGGTGATGTTGTGGTTCACGCCGCTGACCGAGAAGTCGATGCTCGTCCAGGCCGGGTCGCCGTACTGGAAAACGTCGCTCTCGTTCAGGTAATTCCCGTTGTCCTGATGTATTCAGGCAAACGAGTGCGGAATACTGCCCAAAAAAGATGTCGAAGGTGTCGGCGAATTTGCCGAAGTCGTTCCGGTCCGGGGCCGGCGCGATGTTGGCCGCGCCCGAGGCGCGAATGCAATAGTTGTTGTTCGCAATGTTGAACAGATCGCCCTTGGAAAAGAAGCGTCCCTCGACGCTGCGGATCTCGGTTGTGGGACTGGAGCCGGGTTTGATCAGCTCGACGCCTTTTTGTGCCAGCTCGACATCGTAGGCGGTGTGGTTGAAGGGCGCGTCGAGCATGACACCGACCCCGGCGTTGTCGGTCGCGGTCATGAAGCCCTGAAACTCAGTCAGGGCCCCGCTGCGGGTGTTGCTCTGGCCCATCAGCTCCATGACATCGAAGAAGTTCTTTACCGCATAAGGGCTGCCGACGGTGAAGGGCAGACCGGTGTTCGGATCGATCTGACGGCCGTCGATGGCGTTCGGGTGAATCGGTTGGAACCAGAGATAGTTGCAGCCGAGGTTCTTCAGGTAGTCGAGATTCCAGCGCTCGGAGCTGTTATGCAGGTCGGCGAACGTGCTGCGCTGCGTCATCTGATCGCCCGTCGCGTTGATGTTGAGGGTGTTGATCTCGTAGAGATTGATGTTCCGGGCTGCCTTGGGCGAGACGACAATGGCGTGATCGCGCCGGCCGTTGGAGGTGTAGTACTGCCAGGTGCTGCTCCCGATCGTGCGATAGCGCGCGGTCAGGCGATAAGCGCCGGTGCGCGAGGGCCCGGCGTTGGCGGTGTTGAGGGTGAGACTGTATTGCCCGCCGCTCGCCGCCATCAGGTAGGCTTTGTAATAGTGGCTGTCGTTCGTTCCGACGAGGTCGCCGCTCGGCGGATGGATGCCTTCCTCCGTCGCGATGCCGTTGCTGTCGACATACGGCAGGGTGGCATAATCGCGTCGGTTCAAGTTGGTGAAAACCTGCACCGTCGCCGGATCGACGTTGGCCGCGTTGGGATTGAACACGACGGTGAAAGGAACGGAGTCTCCCGCGATCTCATCCACGTAGACATGACTCATGGTGTAGTTCGCATTCACGCCATTGACCGTCAGCGTCGGGTTCACATTCACCGAGTAGGGGCTGGCGGCGGCCACGGCGGGATCGAGAGTCGCGTTGCTGGCGGAATCTGTCCCGTAGAGATAGGTCGTGGAGCGATCGGTGTAGTTAATCTGGAGGTAATACTGGATCGGCCCGGGCGAAGGCGCGGTGAAGCTTGCGACCCAGAACTTGTCGTTCCCGCTTTGGGTGAAGAATCCGAGCGGAACGGAAACGTAGGAGCCGGTGGCCGACTTGTAGAAAACGCTGCCGCCACTCTGGTTGCCAGGGTTGCCAGCGCCTTGGAACTGGTTGCCGCTGTAGATCGTGACCGTGCTGCCGGGGTCGAAGTTATTCAGCGGCGCCCGCATGGTGCTGCTGCTGTTCGGGACCGTATTGGTCGGAACGTGCCAGGCATTGCCGATCTGGGCCTGGGCCGCGCTCGCGAGAATCCCGAGCAGAATGACGAGGAGATAGTGGAAGCGTGCGTTTCATGATGGAAATCGTTAGGGTGCAAGACTGACGTCAAGCCGGTAGAACCGCGGCTGGGAAGCGGTCGGCGGCCCGCCCGTCCCGCTACCGTCATCGGTGTAGGTGATGGAACTACCGGTGCCGGCGATATCACCGCCGGCCTGAGTCCAGGTCGGACTCGTTAGGCTGGTGGTGTAGTAGATCTTGTAAACCCGATCCCGCACCGAGGGGAAGGTCAGCGCCACGGTCGTCGGTGAGGTGCGCGCAATGGTCAGAGCGGCGCTGGCGGCGTCGGCCACCGCGGGGTTCGTGCCGAGGATGAATTCATCCGAGTTCGTGCGGCCGTCTCCATCCTGGTCGCCGCTGGCGCCGTTGTTGCCGGTGGCATCGTTCGGGTTTAGGCCGTACTGGGTTTCCCACGCATCGGGCAGGGTGTCGCCATCCGTGTCGTAAGTCAGAGTTGATCCGGTCTCGAAGCCAAGCGCGAAAGTCATGCTCGTGCCGCCCTGCATTTCGACCTGCTGAGTCTGCGCCTGGTTGCGCATGTTCACGGTGTTGAAGACGACGTCGGAATTGCGATCGGTGGCGGAAGCGTTGTAAGTCGCGCCGCTGAACCCAGGTGCGTTGAAGCGGAGATAGGCGCGCACCGACCGGTTCGGATTGTTATTAAACAAATTCACATCCTGCACGTCGCTCGTCAGGCTGGTCAGGTATTTCTGGCCGTTCTGCATCAGGTCGAGCAGGTCGGGTGACAAACCAAAGCGCACAAAGAGCTGGACGTAGCCGGTCACGGCGTAATTCGCGGTCAGTTGTCCCTTCGACGCCGGCAAGGTGATAGTCTTGACGATCTTTCCGTCCGCGCTGGTGAATTTCCAGCCGACTCCGGCGGGCGCGGCGACAGCGCTGTAGAGATTGTTGGTGTAGGAAACGCCGTTGCTCGTGGTGTTGTCGATCTTGGCGAACCAATCCTTGAATCCGGACGTGCGATAAGCCACGACTGCGCCGCCGGTGGTGTTAATCGTACCTTCTTCCTCGGTTTCGCTCCCGGCATAACTGGCGAGCGAACCCGACACTTGCGAAACGTAACCGGTGTTGATGTCGCGCAGCCAGGCCGCGGTCATGCGCCCGCCGAGTCGCTCGAAGAGGGCGAAGAAGCGGTCGTTGTAGAGGAGATATTCGTTCTCCCCGTCGAGATCCAAATCCGCCTGCTCGGAAATGGAGGAATTGGCATAACTGCCGCTCGCCGCAGCCTGTGCCCAGGTGTTGACCCGGGCAAAGATGACCGCGTCCCGCGTGTGGGCCTGCGCTGCCTTGGAGAAACCAGCCAGGTTCTGGAAACTGGTGTCGGGATAAATGTAAGCGCCCGTGCTGAACTTGCTCAGGTCGTTATTCGTGTTGTCGTGGAAGGCAGTCTCGAAGGCCGAGGCATGGAGCGCAGCCCGCGCGAGAGTGTCGAGGCCGATCGTGGCCGGGCCGGGCGCAATGCTGGAGACCGAGGTCCAGGCGCTGTTGGCAATTCCGCTCACCCCGACCGTGCCGAAGGGAGTGGTCAGGGCGACACCGGTGCGGATGTTGAAGATCTTGTCCCGGAGCGATTCCTCGAGGGCGCTCCCGTTATACCAATTGTCGTAGTTCTCCTCCGTGGCGTGATCGACCCAGTCCTTCGCCACATTGGCAAGAGTGAGGTTACTGCCGCGATTCACCGTGCCGAACTGGTCGCCCACTCCATCCGGCGGGACCGAGGTATCGATCGCGCCGTCGGCGATCTGATCCGGCGTCACGATTTGAATCCAGGGCCGGGCCCCGAGCCAGCGCATGTTCTTGTCGTAATTGTCGGCGTTTGTCTTGGTCCCAAAAGTCTCCCAGTCGTTCATGAAGGTCACGATCTGGTCGTGCTGGGTGGCGCGCGCTTTGCGGCTGAGCAGCTGGCGCGAGAGCAGAGGCGATCCATTGTCGTCGCTCTGGAAGAGATAGCTGCTGGCGCTGTCGTTGATGACGAAGGTCTTGGTCCCGTTGATCAGGTTGATGCGATAACCGTCGTCGCCCAGCGCGGAGGTGCGGCCGAACCATTTCGTGATGTGCCGCATCTGATCGACAAAGGTGTAACTGTAACCGGCCTCCGCGACCTTCTGCAGCACGCCCGAACTGGAGACACGTTCCGGCGTCCAGAGCACGTTAGTCGAGGGCATCTGGCCGTAGATGTTGGTCAGAAAATCCCGCGCCAGGCTCAGGTTGTCGGCGTTAAAGGCAGTGTGGAAATAGGGCAGGATGTGATCGGAGAAAGTGCTGCCTAACAAGTCGATCGTGCCGCTCTCGATCAGGTTCCCGATCCGATCGTTAAAGGCCGGGCCGTCATCCGCGCCGAGCGTGGCCGAGCGCGCCCATTCCACCGCCGAGGCCAGGGTGGGCGTGATGTGAAGCGAAAGCGGAACGCCAAAGGCCTGATGCGCGTCGAGCGCGCGATAATAACCGCCGCTGGCGCCGTTGTTGATCAACTTCTGCATCGTGCTCCCGGGCTGGATCGCCTGGTTGCCGTGAATCAGGCTAACCAGCTTTACATTCTTGCCCCGGTCGTTATCCGCCGTCCGGCCGATCCAGGAATGAAGGACGCTGTTGGCGCCGGAGATGTTGGGCTGATCGAGGTAGTAATCGGAGGCGATGTTGTCATTCCGAATGGAATCGCGGATGTCCGACCGTCCGCCGATGTCGCCCAGGCCGACCGGGCTGTTCTGCGTGCCATCGCGGGTTGTGTAAACCTGGTAAAGCAGAGTCGTCGGGTCGCCGCCCCAGCCGGCATCGATCAAAGCCTGGCGGCTGATGGAGAATTCGACCGCGTCGAGATCGGAGTTGTAATAAGCCTTCTTAAAGCCGTTAGGCGAATTCTGGTCGCGGTTGGTGACACCAAACTGAGTGAGATCCTGGCCGATGGCGGTCGAATGGGTGGGGCTGTTTTTGTCCCAGACGTAAACGCTGCCCTTGTCGGTCTGGTAGGAAGCAACAACGAGCTGCCATTTTAGCGACGTGCCGGTATCGATCTGGTCCGGCAGGTTGTACTCGCCGGTGCCGGGGTTGCCGAGGTTGATCACGACGTAGATATCGAGATTGCCCTGCTCGGCGTAAGCCTTGAGGTCCTGCGTGTCGACGCGGAAGTAGAAGTTGCCGTCGCCGCCGACATTGGTCGCGCCGCCGTCGTGCGCGTAGAAGGCGACGAGGTCGCGCGAGGAATCAAAGCCATCGCCGCCATGATAGACGTCGCCCTGGTTGAAGTTAAAGCCGTCGCCGTCGTAGGGATCGAGCGCGATGAGATCATCCGCACTCCAGTCGGTGAACTCGTTCTTGTTCACCGCCAGGCCGACGGTGGTGGTAACGCCGGGGCCGATCGTGATCGAGCCTGCGGGCGGCGGCGGAGGATTGCCCGCGACGTTCGGATCGGAGCCGTTGAGGAATTCGTCCAGGTTCGAGAGGCCATCGCCGTCGGGATCGCCGGCCGGGCCGTTGGTGTTGTCGTTGATGAGCTGGCCGGTACGGAGGTTGTACTGGCCGACGACGCCGTTATCGAAGGGATCGAGGTTGTGTTGCAGCTTCCAGCCATCGGGCAGGGCGTCGCCGGAAGTGCTGTAACGGCGCGGATCGGTCTCGAGCCAGCTAATATCGAGTTTGTCGCCCCGGATGGCAGCGGCAGGCCGGAAGAAGCTGTCGAGCTTGGTCTTATCGAGCCGGGTCGAGGTAAAGGTCTGGCTGTTCGTCGGCTCAACATAGGTCGAGCAGAAATCGGAATACTTAAAGGTCTGCGGCGTCGAGCCCGGGGCCGAGCCGGTAACAGTAATGCTTTGTTTGAAATCGGAGAAGGTGGCGAGGACAACGAAGTTGCCGTTCGTATCGGTCTGGTTGCGATCGATGAGGGCAAGATCGAGGATGCCGTTGCGGGTCGCGTCTTCATTGCCGTCGATGACGTTGTCACTGTCGCTATCGGCATTGTTCGGATCGGTCTCCAGCCAGACGGCGGATGGAGAAGTGGCGAGGACCTTGGCGCGATCGACTCGCGAGGTGTTATAGACGGTGGGCGGATGTGAAATCGAACGGAGCACACCGCCGCCATCGGGCACGCCGATGTCGACCCGGCCATTGTAGATCGGCAGATAGGGAACCGCCCCACCGCTGACCTGGTAAGTGCGGTCTTCAAAGCCATCGTGAAGCGCGTCGCCCTCGGTGTCGGCGCTTGTGGGATTGGTGGTGGAGCCGGCGAGCAGATCGGTGCGCGAGTTATTCAGGTTATACGGCCACGGACTGAAGTAACTGTAGTCCCCTGGGGCCGAGCCGTTGTCGGTCGTGTTATAGACCGGCGGGTCGAGGTCCGGCTGGAAATTCTTCACCCCGTCGCCGTTGGTGTCGGTGTTGACGTTGGTATCACCGACCGCGCCCGCCCAACCGAGTTCAAGGCCGTCGGAAAGAACGTCCCCATCGGTGTCGGGACTGAGCGGATTGGTCTTGCCCGAGATGTTCCAGATATGGACTTCGGCATTGATCCAGGTCTCGGAATTGGTCGTGGGAAGCGGGATGCCGGTGGTCTCGATCGGTGCCGAGGTAGGACCGTAGAGGCCGAGGCCGTCGTCATCGACGTCGTTTTTGTTTGGATTAGGATCGACCACCTGGCGGAAGACCACCGTGGCGTTGCGCGCGACGACCGAGCTGCCTTCAGGGGTGGTGACCGTCGAGGTAAAGGTGAAGCTGCCGGACGTGACGTTGTTCCAGGTGAAGTCCCAGAACTTCGTCGAGCCAATGACTGTAGGACTGCCGGGGTTCAGGGTGACGTTGCCGCTGCCGATGGTGAAGTTAATGACCGCGTTGGTCGCATTGATATCGGTCGCGACCTGCACCGGCACCTGGCGCTGTTCCGGCGTCGGGTTAGCCACATCCGGCAAGGTGATGACGTAGATTTTCCCGTCCGAATCAACCTCAGGCGGAGTCACGATCGTGTTCTTGATCACCACGACTGGCTTGGCCTTGATGAAACGGAAGGCCTGCAACGGCGTGCCGCCGGGCGGCGGAGTGTAAGCGACATCGATCGTGTGCAGGAAATCGGGCTGATCGTTGTAGAGATTGGGGAGAAGGAAGGCGAGCTCGTGGTAGTCGGAGGTCACGTTGTAGTTGATCGTGTAGGCGCTTTGCGGCTGCGCGATGCCATTGGCGGGCGAGCCGGATTCGCTGCTCGCGAGCTTGATCACGAAACGATTGATCAGGTCCTGGTTGCTCGTGCCGTCGGCGAGCGACTTACTGAACCAGACTTTCATCACGTAGGAGTCATCGACCACCTGGCCGTCGGTCGGCGGGAAAGCGACGAACATTTTCTGCACCGGACCGTTGGCTGTGACGTTGCGCGCGAGGGTGGTGTAATGCCCGGCGGAATCGCTCAGCGAAAAATCCTTGTAGGCCGCGGAGGAAAGTTCGCGCAAGCGGACCTTGATTTGCGCGGTGCTCGAGCCGGAGGGGATGTTGTTGTAATTGAAGCGCCATTCGCGCGGGTAGGTGCTCACGATCGAGGGAGACGCAGTGACTTCGGTGGCCCTGACCCAGGTGGTGGCGATGTTACTGTCCCAAAGACCATTTAAGTTCAGATCTTCGAACGGTTCGCTGGCGTCGCGGGTGCCGTTGGCGTTGGTGTCCGTAAAGGGCTCAAAGCCATTGCCATTGCCACCCTGGGTCCTGGTGTTGGTGTCGTTGTTGGCCGCGTCGGCGTCATCGATGTGATACCAGACTTCGGTCACGCTCGGATCCGTCCGCACGACCACGCCATAGCCCGACCCGCCGATGGTATCGCCTTCGTTAGGGAACTTGATCTCGCCCTGCGGCGCCTGGGCGTCGTAGTAGAAGGACTGGGTGAAGGTGTTGTAAATCGAGGCCCGCCCGGCGCGATCGAGGAAGGCGCGCGCCCGCAGGACATGGAAGCCCTCGGTTAACCCGGTCTGGGTTGTCCCGAAATCGTTATGCGGATAGTGGACGGCGGTGGTGGCGTTGAAATTGGCGACCTGGAAAGTGGTCATCAGGTTCTTCTTCCGATCGGCTTCGTCCGGGCCGGAAGGAAAGACGCTGGGCTGGCCAGTTTGGTAGATTGCGATCTTGTATTTGATCGTGCCGGCCGGGCGCGGGACGGTGACGTTGCTCCACCAGTTACCTCCATCGCTCGTGTTCGGCGGCTGATAGGACATTTCCGCGACCTGCGTGGTCCCGATCCCGGCGCCGCCCGCGCCCTCGGGATTGGAGCCGTCGTTGGTGTAATAGAGAAACATTTTGAAGCCGGCGCCGACCGAGTTGGTCTTGGCGAAAACCTGGATGGTCGATCCGTTATCGACGTATTGCGTCGGAGGATGGTTGCCGGTCCAGTCATCGAATCCGGCGGTGGGATCGTGATAAACGAAAGTGGCCGCGGCGGGATCCTGCGGGTTGGCGCCGCCGCCGTTCACGGTCGCGCCGCCGCCGGTATAGGTCTCGGCTCCGGCGGAACCGAAAGTGCAGCGAGCGGTGTCGATCGCGGCAAATTTTTCCGGGCCCTGGCGGTCGATGTAAGTCGGCTGCTCGTAGCTGAGGAAGACATCGGTCGAGAGCCCGGGCGGGTAGTCCCGTTTCCCGACCGGATCGGCGTCGTTAGGCGGAGCGATCCCGTTCAGGTCGACTCCGCCATCGAGCGCGAAGAGAACGTTTTTCGTCGAGCCGTCGGTCCGGGCGGTGAAGGTGAGATTTGTTCCGCTGGTGACACGCGGGATGGTGTAGGGATAAGAGAAACTCCCGGGAACTGCGCCCGGCACGCCATAAGGATTGAAGTTCGGGTCGCCGTCCGGTCCGTCCTTGCGCAGATAAGTGAGCGAGCCGACCGGCTGCCCGCCCTGGAGAATCGTGACCGGCTTGCCGCCCGCATTCGCCCAGAGATTCGATGGCTCCGGGTTGCGCCAGGAAAAGGCGAAATAACCGCCGGGCGGCACGATGACCGAGCCATTGACGATGTTGCTCCCCCAGGCGTAGAAACCGCCGCCGTCGGTCGAGTAGTTCCAGAGGTAAGCGTCGTCGACAAAGGGCGTGTGACCGAAGCTCATGTTGAAATTGCGCCCCAGGCCGTTGGCGAAGTTGTCATTGAACATCATGAGCAGCGTCGCCCCGTCGGCGTCTGACATGCCCAGGTTCTCGCGCTTGTCGATTCGCTCGTAGACGACGACGTCCGCATCGGAAAAGCGGCCCAGCTGATCGCCGCGCGCAAACTGGTCGTGGATGTAGAGCAGGTTCGGGATCCGCGGATCACCGAATTGCCCGAGGAAATTGGTGTTGGCATGCCGGGGAAACGCGCCGCCGCTTTGCCCGAGCGTCTGGGCCTGGTGATTGCCGTCGGTGTAGATCAACCCGATCCCGGCGCGGGTGAAATAAAGCGCGTGCTGCAGCTCGCGGCGCGCTGCGTAATCGTTGTCGTGGCTCTGCGCATGGGTGACCGCGAGGCTGCCGGCGAACCCGTAACTGCCGTCGCTATCCAGCCCGCCCAGACCGGCGCTCGGGTTGCCGAGAATATTGTTCAGGTTGTTGCGCAGGACGTTGTCGACCAGCCGCATCCCGACGGCGAAATAGTCGCCGTAAGGCGGCGGCTCGCCGAGGTGCTCGCCAAACATCATGGCGTTGTGCCGCGGCTTCTCGGTATCGAAAACCGATTCCCGCAGGTTCACATGAAATCCCTGCGGCGTGGAATTGAAGCGCGAGTGATTGAAGCCGCGCGTGAGGTTAAACTGGCGCTGCGCCTGGCCGAGATACCCGTAGTCGTTGTAATCCTTGTCCGAGCCAAATCCGGCGCCGAAAAAGTCGGCCCGCACGTGTTTGACCGCGTCGAGCCGCAGCCCGTCGACTTTGGTGCGATCCATCAGCCAGCGGACGGAGCGATTCAGGAAATTCTCGACATACTCGCCGTAGAACCCGGGATTATCCGCCAGCATCTGGGTGGTGATTCCGTTGCCCAATCCGAAGCCGACGTAGGTGCCGTCCGGCTTGAAGCAGTAATACTCGGGATTGTTAGGGTGGCGGACGAATTTGATCTTGGGAAAAGTCGAGCCCTCGGTCGCGCCGAAGTTGAGATTGGTCGGGCCCGGCTCCTGGGCGATGTCGATCAGGTCGGCCAGGCCGAGATATTGCACCTGCCAGGCGTCGTTCCAGTCGCGAGTGTTGTCCCATTTCCGGTAAAAGCCGTCCTGGGTCAGTTTGAGGTGAAAATCTTCCGGGACGAAAGCCGGGTAAACGTCGATCGGCGTGCCGGAGTTGTAGCCGGGCACGTCAAACGCGTTGTGATTCATGATGTTATCGAAATAAACGCGAATCCCGAAGCGGTGTGCGATCTCGATCATGCGCAGCAATTCCGCCTCCGTCCCGTAGCGGGTGCGGACCGAGCCGCGCTGGTCCTTGCTCCCGAGATCGAAGCGATCCCAGAGATCGTAACCGACGGAAAGACCGCCGCTGCCTTTGGTCGGCGGCGGGACCCACATCGAGTCATAGCCGGCCTCGGCTAGCTCCGGCATCTTGGCCGCGATTTCGTTCCAGTCGGTGTTGAAATACTGGACCATCGCCTCGCCGCGGGCGTCGTTAGGCAGAAGTCCGAACACCGTCAGCCCGAGAAGGGCCAAGACACGGACGGTGAAGAGCTTCATCAGGGTATAATGCGGACCAGAGGCATCGCCAGGCCGCGCTGCGATGCAACGTGGCTGATGGTAGCCAATTTGATACCCGGATTGCATTAGAAATTCGGTTACTCGTTAATCAAAATGCGGCAGCTCGCGGCCGTGACGGCAAACGGTCTGTCAAATGGAGACGACGCCTGAGGGCGGTTTCCCGGCAAACCCGCGCTAAACGGGTGCGCTGCGCGGGGCGATTTGTGGGGCCAGGCCGGGGAAGAGTCAATCCTATATTTAAGATTTTTACGCTAAAAGAACACGACGCTGATCGAAGGGCGGTGGAAAATCATTTGACCGGCGCCGCCCGCGGCGTTTAGCAATGGCCATCGATCTCATGACACCTTCCGATTCCACACCGCGCCCGACCAAGGGCGAATCAATGCTCGCCTTCAGCATCATGTTTTTTTCCGTCGCGTTGCTCTGTTTCATGCTCGGCTGGGCCGACGGTGTGCGCCATGGCCGGGCCTACCTGCACTTCCCCACTGCGGACGGCTGGCTTCTCGCGACCGGAGTTTTGACCGCGTTCGCGGTCGTCTTCCTCGTCTGGTCGCGCGCGGCCAAGCGGCCTTAAATTAGACTTGCGCTAGCTTGGGACATTGGTAACAATGTCCCAATGAAACAAGAACCCGCTTCGCGGAAAATCGAGCGCGTCCAGATCGGCGCACGGATGGAGAAGACGCTGGTCAAGACGCTCAAGGCCCTGGCCGAATATCTCGATCTCTCGTTAGGCGATCTGCTCGAGGGAATCACCCTGCATGCGCTCGAAGGCAAATCCGCCTTCAGCCCGAAAACTCTCGGGCACATCAAAAAGCTGCGCACGATCTACGGCCTCGACCTGACCGCGCGCGACAGCCACCGGCTGGTGGAGGAGGATCATGCAGACGAGTAAATCGGCCCCGCTCCTGGCTGAATTCGAGGCCGGGGAGGTGGATCCGGCGCACTTTCCGCATCGCGCTCATGTCGAAGTGGGCTTCGAGTTGCTCCAGCGTCACCCCTACCCGGAAGCGTTGCTGCACCTCGCGCGCGGGTTGCGCGGGCTGGCCGCGCGGGCCGGCCGGCCGGAGGTTTATCATGAGACGATCACAGCGGCTTTCCTGGCGGTGATCGCGGAGCGGCGGCTGAGGGCGGCCTGCGGCGACTGGGAAAGTTTTGCGGCGCGCAATCCCGACCTGCTGGAGAAGGATCTGTTGAAAAAATTTTACGAGCCGGCACTTCTGCAATCAGACGTCGCCCGGCAGACCTTTATCCTGCCACGCCAGGTCTCGCGCGGCTGAACGGGTCGAGAATTCTCCTAATAATTCGGGCGCTGGCGCGTTAGAACCAGTGAAGTGTTTATGCGCGTGGCCGAACCAGTCCCAGCCGATGAGAATGATCTGCCGGCGCTCCTGCGTCGCTTCGAGCTGCCCCTCCTGCAGTACGCCACGCGCATCCTCGGCGATCGCGACCGGGCCCGCGACGTGGTCCAGGAAACGTTTGTCGAATTGCAGCGTAACCAGCGCCGGCAGACCGACTCCGCGCCGGCGAAATGGCTCTTCACGGTTTGCCGCAACCGCGCCCTCAACATTTGCCGGAAGGAAAAACGCATGACTTATCTCGACGACGAGATTCTCGAACGCCAGCAAAGCCACGATCCCGCGCCTAACGAGCGGATCGAGCAGGAGGAGGCGAAAGGATTTCTCCTCCGCATCGTCGCGACTCTCCCGCCGCGGCAGCAGGAAGTGTTGCAGCTCAAATTTCAAAACGACCTCAGCTACCAGGAGATCGCCGAGATCACCCGGCTTTCGGTCAGCCACGTCGGCGTGCTCATTCACACCGCGCTGAAAACCCTTCGTGCCCGCCACGCCGCGGCCGCGCGCGATTTCATTCCCTTCAACCCACGGCTTGCCTCATGAAGATCAATCTCGATGACCCGAAACTGACCGCCTACGCGCTCGGCGAACTCTCCGGCGCGGAGAAGACCGAAATGGAAACGGCGGTCGCCGCCTCCGCCGAAGCCCAGGAGTTCGTTAGGGAATTGCGCCTCCTTTCCGGCAACCTGCGGGCTGAATATGAGACGGAGCGCGAGGCGCATCCGATTGCGCACACCAACATCGTGCCGCTCCCGCAGGAGGACGCGCCCTGGAGCATTTCGCGGCGGTTGGCCCTGGCGGCGACGATTGCGCTCTGCGCCACCCTCGGCGCGGTCGCGATCGGGACGATCCAGCGCGGCGGTTTCGCGGGCCGGAGCAACGTGGCCAGTTCCTCCGCCAGCCAATCGCGCGCTTATCTGCCTCCTCCCATTGCCGGCAGTCCAGTGGAAGGGATTGAGCCGGCTCCAAGCGATGCGCTTGCCACAATCGTGGAGGCGGAACCGCCTCCCGCTCCGCCGCCGGCCGTGGGGCTCGGCAAAACCGCCTTCAAGTCACCGGCCAGCCTCCCTGCCTCGCGGATGCGGCCGGCCTCGCAGCCCTTCGCCTCCGCTCCGGCCGAGATGAAACTGGAGGGCCTCCGGCGCGACGATGCGAAGGAACACGATTTCAACACCGCTCGCTACGGCAGCATCGAGGAAAATCCCTTCCTCGCCGCCGCCAGTAATCCGCTTTCCACTTTCTCGATCGATGTCGACACCGCGTCGTACTCGAACATCCGGCGCTTTATCGAGGGCGGCGCGCTCCCGCCGAAGGACGCGGTCCGGGTGGAAGAAATGCTGAACTATTTCGCCTACGATTATCCCCCGCCTAACGACGGGACGCCGTTTTCGGTCAGCCTAGACGCCGCCTCCTGTCCCTGGCAGCCGGCGCATCGGCTCGTCCGGATCGGATTGAAAGGCCGGGAGGTGCCTAACGAGAAGCGCCCGCCCAGCAATCTCGTCTTTCTCCTCGACGTTTCCGGCTCGATGGAACCGGCGAACCGGCTCCCGCTCGTCCGGCAGGCGATGCGGCTCCTGGTCGAGAAGTTGGGCGAGAACGACCGGGTCGCGATCGTGGTTTACTCCGGCGCCTCCGGCCTGGCCCTTCCTTCCACCACCGGCGACCGCAAGGAGCAAATTCTCGCCGCGCTCGAAAACCTGCAGGCCGGCGGCTCGACCAACGGCGCCCAGGGCATCGAGCTCGCCTACCAGACCGCGGCCCAGCATTTCATCCAGGGCGGGGTCAACCGCGTCATCCTCGCGACCGACGGCGACTTCAACATCGGGACGACGAGCGAAGGCGATCTCGTTAGGCTGATCCAGGAAAAGGCGAAAGGTGGCGTCTTCCTCAGCGTTCTCGGGGTGGGGGACAATAACCTGAACGATTCGATGATGCAGAAACTGGCGAACAAGGGGAACGGCAACTACGCCTACCTCGATTCGCTCGACGAAGCGCGCAAGGTGCTGGTGCAACAGATCAACGGCACCCTCGTCACGATCGCGAAGGACGTGAAGATCCAGGTCGAGTTCAACCCGGCGCAGGTCGCCTCCTATCGGCTGATCGGTTACGAAAAGCGGATGTTGCGGAAGGAAGATTTCAACAACGACAAGATCGACGCCGGCGAGATCGGCGCCGGTCACACCGTGACTGCGCTCTATGAAGTGGTGCCGGCGGGGAGCGAGCCGAACCCGGCCGCGAGCGTGCCGCCGGTCGACCCCTTGAAGTATTCGGCCAGGCCGGCGGCGGCGTCAGTCCCGGTCGCTACCTCCGGCTCGAGCGAATTGCTGACCGTGAAACTGCGCTACAAGGAACCGGCCGGGGAGACGAGCAAATTGATCGAGCGGGCGTTCGTCGATCAAGGCGCGCAGTTTGCCAGCGCGGCGCCGGACCTGAAGTTCGCCGCGGCGGTGGCGGAGTTCGGCATGATCCTGCGCGGCTCGGAGTTTAAGGGCAATGGCACCCTGGAGGCAGTCGCGGAGTGGGCGGAGGAAGGCAAAGGCGCTGATGCGAACGGCTATCGCTCCAGCTTCATTCAACTGGTCCACAAAGCGCGCGCGATCAGCAAAGGCTAGGCTGCCCCTCGCCGTTATGGAAGCGCGGTGCCGTTTTGATGTTCGACTAACCGGACGTCAGGCGCACTGATAAAGCCGTCGTTATTCACATCGGAGCGGTAGTTGGTAATGTCGATGCGTTCCCCGCGGTCGCTCCGGACAATCTTGCGATCGAGCCCGTCAACCACCCGATCGCCATTGACGTCGCCCAAGAGCAGGCCCATCGCCACTGAGGATGAGCTGAGGGTGTCGCCCGTCTCGTCCATCACGTCGTGCGCGGTGATGGTGACGATGGACTCGTTACATTCGCGCGGCGCGATCAGGGTGAAGGTCACGGTGGAGCGGTTGATGGACCAACTCGCAACATTGCCGCAGGTCGAGCTCGCATCGTCGACCGCGGCGATGTTGTTATTGAAGGTCATCTTGACCCGGAAATTGGATATGCCGGAGCGGTCTTCCACGCCCGACGGGCCGCTGAGGGGAAGGTCGATGGCGAAACCGTGCTGGACCGAGGCCGCGCTTTCCAGGGACAGTCCGCCGCCCGCGTCGCTTTGGTAGAGTTCGGCGCTCTTCAAGGGAACGCCATTGGTTCCTCCCGCCACCAGCACCTCGCCATTGGGGAGCAAGGTCTCGGTGTGAGAAGTGCGTGCGACGTTCATGCTCCCGGTCGGGCTCCAAGTTTCGCTCGCCGGATCGTACCGCTCTGCGCTGGCCAGGTAGCTGTCATCGAAATTAAATCCCCCCGCCAACAGTACCTGACCTGAGGGCAAGAGCGTCGCGGTTTGCCCGAACCGCGCGGTTTCCATGCTGTCGGTCGCACTCCACACCCCAATGGCGGGATCGTAGAGCTCGGCGCTGCTCAGGCCATTGAAGCCCCCCGCGACAACGACCTCGCCATTGCCAAGCAAGGTGGCGGTGTGACGGCCGCGCGCGACGACCAGGTTGCCGGTTGTCACCCATATCCCTGTGGCCGGATTATATAGCTCGGCACTGCGGAGAGCGCGGAAGTCACTGTCGGTCCCGGAGGCGACGAGCACCTGGCCGTTAGGCAGCAAGGTCGCGGTATGATCGAAACGCCCCGTGCCGAGGCTGTCGGTAAAGGTCCACGTGCCTGTGGCCGGATTATAAAGCTCGGCGCTCCTCAAGGCACTACTGAGATCGAATCCGCCCGCTACCAGCACCTGGCCATCGGGCAGCAACGTAGCTGTGTGCTCGGCGTGTTGGCCGCCCATGCTGCCAGTCGCAGTCCAGATTCCCGTCGCGGGGTCGTAGAGTTCCGCGCTGAGGAGGGCAGGACCGTTGTATCCGCCCGCCACCAGCACCTGGCCGTTGGGCAACAACGTCGCCGTATGCTGCCGGCGCGGGCTGCCCATGCTGCCGGTAGCTGTCCAACTGCCAGTGGCTGGGTCGTACAATTCCGCGCTGCCAAGAATGACGCCGACGCTGCCGACTCCACCCGTCACCAGCACCTGGCCGTTTTGGAGCAACGTGGCGGTGTGCTCGTTCCGCACGCTGCGCATATCGGCGGTGGCCATCCAGGTCCCTGCGAAAGCCTTCGGCGCCGGGGAAAAGGCAAGGCAGCCGAGCATGAGCAGGACGAGAAGTGGGAGGGTGGTTGCAGTCTTCGATCGAAATAGTGGGTTCATGGTTTAATCCTTTCCCCCGCTACCTTGTTCCCGGCTGCCGGATTCGTCAGGGCCAAGAAGCAAGCGGGGAGAGCCTTTTGCCTGATCGAATCCGTCGGTGCGCAATCTGATTCGATTCGGGCCGTTGCTGTCAATCGGAAAATTCACCTCGCATCGATCGTTAGTGCCGGGCGATAGTGAGCGGCCGCAAGGAGCGGCGAATGTAACCGCCGCGGGCGGGCGCTTGCAAAGCGCCCTCTCGCAAAGAGGCGCGACGATCCAGGAAACAAGCGGCTACAGGTTTTCGGCCGCCGCGACCGCGACCTGCGGTTTCACCCGGGTGGCGAGGAAAGCGCCGAAAAGCAAAATGCCCGCGCACCAGAGCTGCGCCGCGGAAAACTTTTCCTGAAAAATCCAGGCTGAAAGCGCGAGCGCGCCTAACGGACTGAGCAATTGCAGGGTCTGCGAAAGCGCGACCCCGATCTCGCGGATGGCGAAGTAATAAAGAACGTGCGCCAGCGTGATGCAGAAGACCGCCGACACGACCAGGATCCAGTTCACCTCCGCGCTGACCTGAAACGGCGTCGCGATTTTCCCGAAGGCGAAGGTGAGCGGAAAAAGCATGAGCGAGGTGAGAAAACTGATCACGCCGAAACTGCGGATGGTGCCGTAGCGAGCGGCCGGTTTTTTGACGAAGACGCCGTAGAGCGCCCAGCAAAAACTGGCGGTGAAGGCAATGGCCAACCCGACTAACGACACGTGGCCGGCCTGAAAACTGGGTTGAAACCAGAAGACGCCAACCGCGCCGATCAAGCCGAGCAGTGTCCCGAGCTGGAATTGCCATTGTCGAATGATCCAGCGTTCCTCGGGAAAAAGAACCAGCGCGAGGAGCGCGGTCATGATGACGGATGAGCGAATGAAGACGGCGTACACGCCCGGCCCCATATAATGGAGCGAAGCCACCTGGGTGACCTGATGGATGACGTTCGGCACCGCCGGGAGGAGGCAGATGCCGATCACGCCCCAGCTCAGCGGCGGACCGCTGCGCTGAAAGCGGTAAAGCGCGAGCGGCAGGATGGCGAGGAAAGCAATCGAGTAGCGGTAAAAATTCTGCGCAAACGGCTCGTAGTACGGGAGGAGGTAAAACTGGAAGAGCGACGGCGTCGACCAGATCAGGACGGTGGCAAAAACCGCGGCGTATCCCTGCGAGCGATTGTTTCCAAATGCGGTCATGCGAGTGAAAGGGAAGGAGGTTAGCCGCTGCGTCCACCGCGGACTACTTGCAATCGAGCGGCCCTCCAGATACGAAGAAGATGAGGAAAGACCAAACCATGAACGAGATGAAACGAATTCTACTGGTCGCCGTTGCGGCGGCGTTGTGCCTGGTGCCGCTCGGAGTCGCTGCCGCAAAGGCAAAAAAAGAAACGAGCGGCGATACCGGCGGACATATCGCGAAGGCGCTCGCGCTCGTCGATCAACGGCAGTTCGAGCCCGCGATCGCCGAGTTTACCGCCGCGCTGGAGGCGAATCCGGCAAACGCTTTCGCCATCTACCAAAACCGGGGCGCGATGTACCTGGCGGTGGGGAAATATCCGGAAGCGCTGGCCGATTACACCAAGGCGAGCGAGATGAAACCGGACGACGAACGCAGCTACCTGGGCAAGGGGCAGGCCGAAACCTATCTCGGCCAGTGGGACGCCGCGATCGCCGACCTGACCAAGGCGATCGAGTTGAAACCGGATGATGCCGATGCCTACGGCTTCCGCGGATTTGCCTATGCCAAGCTGAACAACTGGGCCCTGGCGCTGCCCGATTACGACAAATTCCTGGCGGCCAAGCCTAACGACCAAGTCGCGCTCGAGCGCCGGGCCGAGGCCAATCGCAACCAAAACAAACTGCCGGAAGCGCTCGGAGATTATAACAAGGCGATCGAGCAAAACGCGAGCAAATGGACGCTCTACAAAGGGCGCGCCTACACCTACCACTTGATGAAGGACTACCGGCAGGCGGCGGCGGATTACCGCAAGGCCTACGAGCTCAATCCGAAAGACAGCGATGCGCTCAACCGCGCCCGGGCCGAGGAAGCCCTCTTCGCCACGCCGACCCCGGTTCCCGTGGCCACGCCCGAGCCGACGCCGGTGCCGACCAGCATCATGACACCGATGAACATCGGAATCGGGGTCGGAATTTTACTCCTCATCATTATCGTCATCGTGGTGGTGATGAAGAAGCGAACCACGGTCGAGTATTTGAAGTAGCAGCGGGTAATTTTCGGCGCCGCTGGTCCAAGAAATTTCTTTGACAGGGCGGGGCGCGCTGTTAGCTTGCCGACGCTTTTTCGGAGAACGAGGCAAGTCCCATGGTCGGCAGATAATTTGACCGACTCTGGGACTTTCGCTTCTAACGACGGCGAGCAACCGGTTTGTCCCGCGACCGCGGGGCGAGCCCGGAAAATTGAACAGCGGCCCACATAGCTCAGTTGGTAGAGCACGTCCTTGGTAAGGACGAGGTCACCGGTTCAAGCCCGGTTGTGGGCTCCAGAGTGAGCTCGGGACCGGAAAAAATTAACCTAACGAAAAGACAGCAGCGAAAAGATTAAGCAACCCAAGGAGAATTCCAGATGGCTAAGGACAAGTTCGAACGCAATAAGCCGCACGTAAACGTCGGCACGATCGGTCACGTTGACCACGGCAAGACCACCCTCACCGCGGCGATCACCACTGTGCTCGCGAAGAAGGGCTTTGCCCAGGCGCGCGCCTACGATTCCATCGACGCCGCTCCCGAAGAAAAAGAGCGCGGCATCACGATCTCGACCGCGCACGTCGAATACGAGAGCGACAAGCGCCACTACGCGCACGTCGACTGCCCCGGCCACGCCGATTACGTGAAGAACATGATCACCGGCGCCGCCCAGATGGACGGTGCGATCCTCGTCGTCAGCGCCGCCGACGGCCCGATGCCGCAGACCCGTGAGCACATCCTGCTCGCGCGCCAGGTCGGTGTGCCTTCCGTCGTCGTTTTCCTGAACAAGGTCGACATGGTCGACGATCCGGAACTTCTCGACCTCGTCGAAATGGAAGTGCGCGATCTGCTCACGCAATACGAATTTCCGGGCGACACCATCCCGATCGTCAAGGGCAGCGCGCTCAAGGCGCTCGAACGGCGACGCCGAGCAGGAAGCCCAGATCATGGCCCTCATCGCCGCGGTCGATGATTTCATCCCCGTCCCCGAGCGTCCGGTCGATCAGCCGTTCCTCATGCCGGTGGAAGACGTGTTCAACATTGAAGGCCGCGGCACCGTCGCGACCGGTCGTGTCGAGCGCGGCATCCTCAAGAAGATGGAAGAAGTCGAGATCGTCGGCATCAAGGACACCGCTAAGACGACTGCGACCGACATCGAAATGTTCCGCAAGCTGCTCGACGAAGCGCGTGCGGGCGACAACGTCGGCGTGCTCCTGCGCGGCGTGAAGAAGGAAGACGTCGAGCGCGGCCAGGTCATCGCCAAGCCGGGTTCGATCAAGCCGCACCGCAAATTCAAGGCGGAAGTTTACGTCCTCTCGAAGGAAGAAGGCGGCCGTCACACGCCGTTCTTCACCAACTACCGTCCGCAATTTTATTTCCGCACGACTGACGTGACGGGCAGCGTGAAGCTGGCCGAAGGCGTCGAAATGGTCATGCCGGGGGACAACGTTTCCGTCGAAGTGGAGCTCGGCACGCCGATCGCCATGGAAAAGACGATCCGGTTCGCCATTCGTGAAGGCGGCAAAACCGTCGGCGCGGGTCGCGTGAGCGAAATTCTGGACTAAGTTAACGCGTTAGAGCGGAACCAAAATAGGTCAGTAGCTCAATTGGTAGAGTAGCGGTCTCCAAAACCGTCGGTTGGGGGTTCGAGTCCCTCCTGGCCTGGTTTGGATTAGCTCGTTAGGCGTATGCTAAGCAAAACAAAATCATTCTTCTCCGAAGTCCGGCTGGAACTGCAAAAAGCGTCCTGGCCCTGGGATCCCAAAGAGAAGGGGATGAAGCGCTACAAGGAGCTGACCGATTCCACCCTCGTCGTCATCATCGCGATGCTGCTCCTCGGCGGCTACGTCGCGCTCTTCGATTTCATCCTCGTAAACGTGATTCACTTTCTCACCCGCCTGTAAATCATGGCCTACGTCCTCGCCCCAAAAGATCAATGGTACGTCGTGCACGTGCTCTCCGGACAGGAGAATAAGGTGCGCGAGAACATTGAGAAACGGGTCAAGACCGAGGAGATGAGCGACGTGGTTTTCGAAGTGCTCGTCCCGACGGAGCGCGTCTCGGAAATCAAACGCGGCAAAAAGAGCGAGACGACGCGGAAATTTTTCCCCGGTTACCTGATTGTGAACATGCACCTGCTCGATGAGGAGAATCAGCTCATCGGCCGGACGTGGTATTTCATTCGGGAAACGCCGGGCGTGATCGGTTTTGCCGGGACGAAAGATCGCCCAATTCCAATGCGGCAATCGGAAGTCGACAACATGCTGGCGCAGATGCGTGAGCGTGAAGAAAAGGTCAAACCGAAGGTCAGCTTCGAAGTCGGCGAGACGGTCAAGGTGGCGGACGGCCCTTTCCAAAACCAGAGCGGCGTCGTGGAAGAAATCGATCCGGAACGCGGCAAACTCCGCGTCTCGGTCACCATCTTCGGGCGCGCCACCCCGGTCGAACTCGAATACTGGCAGGTCGAACGCGGTTAAAGAAAAGGAAGAAGGAAGAAGGCAGAATGAAGAAGTTTATGCCTGATCCTTCGCTCTCACTTCTTAATTCATCCTTCTTAATTCTTACTTCTCTTCATCATGGCTAAAGAAATCGTTGCTCACATCAAACTGCAGATCCCGGCTGGCCAGGCGAACCCCGCGCCTCCCGTCGGCACCGCGCTTGGACCTCGCGGCGTCAACATCATGGCGTTCTGCAAGGAATTTAACGCTGCCACCCAGAAGCAGGCGGGCGACATCCTCCCGGTCGTGATCACCGTCTTCAAGGACAAGTCCTTCACCTTCATTACGAAGAGCCCGCCCGCGGCGATCCTGCTCAAGAAGGCCGCCGGCATCGCCGCCGGTTCGAAGGAACCGAACAAGACCAAGGTCGGCAAAGTAACGCGCAAGCAAATCATGGAGATCGTGAAAACGAAGGGCAAAGATCTGAATTCGCGCAACGACGAAGCCGGATTCAAAATCATCGCCGGCACCGCCCGCCAGATGGGCCTCGAAGTCGTCGAGTAGTCGCCGCGCGACGGCCACGAACTTCGCCGAGCCCCGTTCGCCGCAGACGGCGACAGGTCCCCGTTGCGTCGCACCGATGTCGGTCTTAAAGTCGGGGCCGCGATGGAGCAGATCAAACAATTCGGCGGCCTTCTTCAGGCCTTCCTGGGCTGGATGAGGGAGCGGCCGCTCCCGGCCTTCCTCTTCTTCGCGGTCACCGGGACGATCGTATACTTTTTCGGTTTCCTGCCACTCTATGCCGGGCAGACGCAGCCGATCTGGGAATGGGCCTGGCTCCGTTTCCTTCCGCAATACAACCAGGAGCATAGCAAGCTCATCCCGTTCGCGGTCGTGTTCCTCGTCTGGTATCACCGCGAGCGCCTGCGCACCGCGCGCAAGGAAGGAAGCAATCTCGGCCTGGTTTTTATCGCCGCCGGCATCCTCTGCTACCTCGTCGCGGCGCGCGCTTTCCAGCCGCGGGTCGCGCTTTTCGGTTTTCCTTTCCTCGCCTTCGGGTTGGTCCTCTTCCTCTGGGGCCGGGAGGTGGCCCGCGTGCTGCGTTTTCCGATCGCGCTCCTTTTCTTCATGATCCCGTTAGGCGCGATCGAGCAGATGACTTTCCGCCTGCAATTTCTCATCATTGGCTTCGTTAAGGTGCTGAGCGGCCTCGTTGGAATCGCGATTTATACCGTCGGCACTTCCATCCGGCCGGTGCATGGGGACTGGGGCTTTGAAATCGCGGAAGGTTGCAGCGGCATTCGGTCGCTCATCGCCATGGTCATGCTGACGGCGATCTACGTGCACCTGAATGAAAAGAAGGTCTGGAAGAAAATCACCATTCTCGCCGCCTCGGTCCTTTTCGCCATTGTCGGCAACGCCGGCCGCATTTTCACCATCATCATTCTCGGCCAGCTCGGTTATCCGCAGTTTGCCGGCGGCATTTACCACGATTGGTCGAGTCAGCTGATCTTTTTTCCGATCGCCCTGCTCTGCATGCTCGGGTTCAGCCGGCTCCTCAACATCGACTATCGGAAGTGGTTCGGGGGCAAGCCGCCTAACGAAAAGGGAGAGGTGGTCTATGACGCCTAAACGCCTCGTTTTGCTCCTGGTTTTTCTGGCGGCGGGCTTCAGCACCATCTTCGTGCTGCCCACCACCGCGCGCATGCAGCCGGCCGGGGTCAGGCTCGAGCTTCCGCAATTCGTCGGGAAATGGTACGGCGTCGATCAGGCCATCAGCGAGCGCGAACTGGAGATGCTGGCCGGCGACACCGAGTTTGCGCGCAAGCTTTACACCGACGCGGCGGGAAACTCGATCTTCGTCTCGATCGTGCTTTCGGGCGCCGATCTCGACAACAGCATTCATCGCCCGGAACGCTGCCTGCCCGCCCAGGGTTGGACGATTGCGGACTCCGATCCTCTGCGCATCCCGCTCGAGACCGGGAGAAAAAATTTGGCCGTAACGCGTCTGCACAACGTCCGTCAGGTGCCGTTGCGCAACGGGACGACGATTTCGATCTACAATCTCAATTACTACTGGTTCGTCGGATACAATCACCTGACCGCGTCGCATCTCGAGCGCACGATGTTCGACATCCGGGATCGCGTCTTCAAGGGCTACAATCAGCGCTGGGCTTACATCACGATCGCGGCCGACATCACCAAGGGCCTGCGGCCTTTTGGTCAAACCGAAGCGGAGACCGACAAGATGATTCAGGAGTTTATTCGCCAGATTTATCCGGCGATTTCCCAGCCGGCGGCTGCCTCCAGATCTGAAAAGCCGGCAGGACACGCGTCACTGTAAAATTATTCTGCGCCAAGTAGGCGCGCGCTGTGCCGGAACCGTCGTAGATGTCCGGTTTGGAAAGAAGAACGAGATCCGGCGGCCGTTGGGCTGGTCAGCCGACGCGCTGAACTGAGGCGAGCCGAGCGGAACGCCGTAGTAAAGGCCGGTGCTCACATCCGCCAGCCACCAGACATGTTCACCCGCGGCCTGTGCCTGCCGCGCGATGTCCGCCGCGGAGCGGTAATCATCGCGCCGATGCCGCGGCGCGAACCGGATCTCGAGCGCGGAAAGCAGGAGAAGAACAAGCGCGGCCCAGCCGATGAGCTTCCTCCGGGCGGAGAGCGCCGTCAGGCAATTCGTTAGGCCAACGGCGAGGAGGACGAGGAGGAACGGCAGGAGCGGGGTGAGATGGCGCCCGAGCAGACGCATCTGTCCCGACACACCGGCCGCGAGCACGACCAGGAGCGGCACCGCCACCGCGCAGAAAAAGAACATCACTTCGCGTTTCCCGATCCGCTCCTTAAGCGAGCCAAAGGCAGCGAGAAGCAGAACCGCCACCCCGCCGGCGCCGAGTGCGAGGAAAGGAAGAAACGGCTTCAACTCGCCCAATCCGCCCGCGCGCAACTGCAACCGGCCGGGTCCCAGGCCAGCCAGGCCGAGCAGTTCATAGAAGATGAAGGCGGTACTCGTACCAGCCGGTGCGCCCGACTCCGGAGGCGCGGGCGCCGACCTGCATTGTCCAGAGGTAATAGAAACCGAGGCCGGCCATCGCGAGGGCAAGAACAAGAAACGACCAACGAAACCGGTAAACCGCCCGGCCGACGGCGCGCGGGCCGCTCCAGTAGAGAACCGCCGCCATCGCTCCAAGCGCCCACGGGACCGCGATCAAGCTCGTTAGGCAAAGGCCGAAAAGACCGACACAAAAGAACCGGAACCAGAGCGGCGACTGCAGTTCCTCCTCCGCTGAGCGCAGCAACCGAAAAAGGCAGGCCGCGATGATCGAGGCAAAGCAGAAGAGGACGATGTAGGGCCGCGCTTCGCTCAGGTAGTACCAGAGAAACGCGTTTGTCAGGGCGAGCAGCACAACCGCGGTCCGGCGGACGCGGTGCGGCGACATCCCCCAGGCCAGCGCCCAGAGCCCGCCGACGAAAAACGGGATGTTCGAGGCGCGCAGGGAAATCTCCGACGCGCCGAAAATCTTCTCCCACACCCAGAGGTAAAAAAGCTGGCCAACGAGTTGCAGGTTTGAGTTTCCCTCCGCGCGCAGGTTATGCCACCAGGCCCCTAACGAGGGCTCCATCGCCTTGAGCGCGGCCGCGCCTTCGTCGATCCAGAGGCTCTGATTCGTTACCGCCAGCGCGCCCACGAGGACGGCGCAGCCCGCGACGATGCCGTAATAGATTTGTTTTCCCACCGTGAATTTTCTACACTGGCCCCGCGCCTGGAAACGGTCAGAATCGCGCGCCGCCAATCATGCCCGAAGATCTCACCGCGCACCAGGAACCCCCGCTCTGCGTCGACCTCGACGATACTTTGCTCCGGACCGACCTCCTATACGAGACGCTTCTCGTTTTGGTCAAGCGTTCCCCCTGGCTGCTCCTCTGGCTGCCGTTCTGGCTGCTCAAGGGTCGCGCTTTCCTGAAGCAGCAGATGGTACAGCGAGCGGATCTCGCCGTTGATCAACTGCCATACCGCTATGACTTGATTGCTTACCTCCGCGGCGAAGCGCAACGCGGGCGGCGGCTCATCCTGGTCACGGCCGCCGACGAAGCGCTCGCCCGGCGAGTGAATGAACATCTCGGAATGTTCAGCGAGATCATCGCCAGCAACGGTCTCATTAACTTAAAGGGCGGGATCAAGGCGCATCGGCTCGAGCGACAATTTGGGAAGGCCCAGTTCGATTATGCCGGCGATTCACGCGCCGATCTCCCCGTCTGGCGGGTGGCGCGGCGGGCAGTTGTGGTCTCCAACAGTCCACGCTTCATTGCCGCGGTGAACGCCCTTGCCCCGGTTGAAAAATCGTTCCCCAGAACGACGGGGAAATTCGGCGCGCTTCTCCGGGCCTGCCGGGTGCATCAGTGGGCGAAAAACGTGCTCGTCTTCGTCCCGATCCTGACCTCGCACAAGATCGCGGATTCAAACGTCCTTCTTCTCGGCATGATTGCCTTTGTCTCCTTCAGCCTGCTCGCGTCGGCGGTTTATCTTTTCAACGACATGCTCGACCTGGAGGCGGATCGCGCGCATGTCAGCAAACGCTTGCGCGGGCTGGCTTCCGGCGAGATTTCGATTCCGTTCGCGGTCGTTGTTTGCTTGTTACTCGTCCTGGGAGGTGTCGGTCTCGGCTTTCTCTGCGGCTGGAGTTTTCTCGTCATCACCGGGATCTATCTCGGGAGTAACATTGCCTATTCCGCCTGGTTCAAACGCGTCGTGATGCTCGACGTCGTCGTCCTGGCCTGCTTTTACACCCTGCGTTTGCTCGCCGGAGGCGCGGCGACCGGCATTGGTGTTTCCGATTGGTTGCTCGCTTTCTCCGTCTTTTTCTTTTTCGGACTGGCGATGGTGAAACGCTATTCCGAATTGCGCGACCTGGCCGGACAAGCCGGCTCAATCGCGGGAGGCCGCGGTTATTTTCGCAGTGACCTAGAGCCGATCGGGACTTTTGGCGTGGCCAGCGGGATGATCTCGGTCCTCGTCCTCGTTCTCTACGTTATGAGCCCGGAAGTGCGCCTGCTTTATCGTCACCCGACGATCCTGCTTTTGCTTTGCCCGCTCTTTTTGTATTGGATCACGCGACTCTGGTTCAAAGCCAATCGCGGTGAGGTGCCGCAGGATCCCGTCGTTTTTGCCCTGACTGATCGCACCAGCTACCTCGCGGGCATTTTAGCGATGGCGGTGGTTTACTTCGCCACCGTTTAGCGCGGCGACAACTTCACTCGCCGACGGCCAGCCGGGAAGGATGTCGTCGGACATGTAACGAGGATGCGGCCGATATCCGCGCGGGGTGAGCGGAGCCTGGACGATTCGCGTCGCCGGGGGAGCCCATTCTTCGATCGGCGACGCGCGCACCAGCGCGGTTGTGCGACAGCCAAGATAGGCGGCGACATGCATCGGCCCGGAATCGTTTGTGATGACGAGGTGTGCGGAGCGAAGGGTTTCGATCAACTCTTCGTCAACCACTCGCAAAACATCGTTTTCCTCCACTCCCGGCGGGAGCGGATCGCGCGGCCCGGCGAGAATCTCGACCGTCCAGCCATCGTTTCGCAAAGCCGCACGCAACTCGACCACATGGGGAAACTGTTTGGACCGCCACTGCGCGCCGACGTGAAGCGCAATTTTTCGGTTGAGCGGAGCTTTCTCCTGGCGTTGCCGGTAAGTGGCTTCGATTTGTCCGAAAGCGACTTGGGCGAGCCCAGCCCAGGAACGGTAGCGATTGGCGACTGGGATCACGCCTAACGAGTAGGGTAAGTTCACGAGCCTGCTCTTGCGTCCGAAAAATCGCACCCAGCCGGTCATGCGAATTGACGCCCCCGGGAAAATCTTGCGGGCCGCTGCGAAATCGCGGTAGTCGCCCCGAACACTCAGGACCCGGGAGATTCCGGAATGCGATTGGTTCCCGCCTCCGGTATCAAACGGGTCGGTGCGGTCGCGGGTCGTGTAGGGCAGGTCGACGGCGATTAGCTCGAGGCTGGGAATGTCCGCCAGTGCGCGACGCAGCAAAGGATGCCACATGGAGTGGCAGGCGAGCGCGGGCGGTTCTGTCATTTCCCGCAACGTCGCCGCGGCGATGATGACGTCTCCGAGGCTCCAGGGCTCAAAAAAGACGCAGCGGCCAGTCGCGCGCGAATTCATCGAGCGGACGGCAGGACCCGTCTGGGGGGAGGGAGCGTGATCGGACCGCGCTGTTCCAGTCCCGTCAAAGGCCGCTGCCGGATTCTGTCATCCTGAATCGCGAGGAGGGCGAGGAAGCCAAACATGATTTCTGTGCTGGGAAAGCCACCATTGGTCCAGCCAAGGCCGAGCCAAATGACAATTCCAAAAACGGCCATGAAAGCAAAGGCGTGACGATGATCGCGCACCTTTTCTTTCAGGAGAATGGGCAGGAGTCGGCGCAACAGGTGAAAAAGTACGATCAGGTAGAGGATCATCCCAATAAGGCCCGTTACCGCAGTCACCGTCCACCAGCCAGATTCGTAGGCGCCCACCTTGGCGGAAGACTCGAGGTAATCTTCATTCGTAGTCAGGCCGACGATGGTCTCGCGCATGGTGTTGTCGTAGGGCCGGATGCCTGTGCCAAAAAAGAAGGTGTGCCATGAACCCGTCCACTTTTTGACCGCCAGGGCACGGAGGTTGGCATGCCATAGGTCGCTCGAACCCGCTCGGCCGTATTTGTCCGCCTGCGTTTTATCGAGCAGCAGGATCGAGACGGAACGTTGCACGCGAGGCGCAACTTGATCGAGCAGGGAGGGGCGCGCGTTTAAAACAGCGACCACGATCAGCACGGAAATGGTCGAAAAGAATAGCGGGACCACTTTTCGATAAAGGAGCGCCGCCGAGAGGGGGATGAGACAGACCAGGACAAGAACGGTGCGACCGGAGCCGAAGAGCAGGGCGAAGGAACCAAAGAGGAAGACGAGGAAGTGGAAGGATTTGCGCAGAAATCCTTTTTTGATGAGGAAGTAACACGCGGCAAGAGTGGCGAGCGCCAATCCGGAGAATCGGAGGTCCGCCCCGCGGTCGTGAGTGGACCCAGGCAGAACATAGTTAACCACAGGGATATAGGCGAATGCATTTGTGAAATAAGTGATGAGCCCGATGATGACGCGCGCCGCCGCTGCCAGATAGCTGAGCATGAGCGCTGCCGGGAGAAAGGTCGTCGAGCCATATCGCCAAAACGCGATCAGAAAGATGATGACCCAATAAGCGTTAAAGTAGGCCCGGCTGACATTGCCGTAACCGCCCCCGCCATCGAGCTTGTTATAGATATTGCTCCCCAGCCAGTGAGCCAGAAGGTAAATACTGAGGAGATATAGAACGATCGGGAAAGGCGACCGGTTCTCGATCCTTTTGTTTTGCCGCACCGCCATCGCCAGAATGAGCGGAAGCAAACAACCGGCCAGGGCCACCTCGTGAGGGTAGAGCTTAAAGCCAAACCAAAAATAGCCCCCGAGCGTGCCTGCCGCCGGAACCAGGAGCCACCAGCGCTCTCCAGCGAAGGTGAGCCAAGCCAGGGCCAGGCTAATCGTGCCAATTGTGATCACGACCAAAACCGAATTCGAACCCATCGTGACCCCGATCCCGACACACAGGAGAAGGCCGATGACGGTAACGAAGATAAGCCCGGCACGGGGTCCAAATATTTGCCGGTCGGCGAAAGACATGGGCGGAAAATAGATTGCCCAGGTGCGTCCGGCAATTTATTCGCGCAGATTGGAATGATGCCAGGATCACCGGTCAACGCCGCGAGCTTCCGCGACAGTCGAAACCTTGCCCTGGCCCGATTGAGCGAGCTCGGCGCACCTTTTCTCAAGCTCGCGGCACGCCTGTCCTCCAGCCAGCACCCGGGGCCGCCCTCCTCGTGGCGTCGAGGCATCATCTTGGGCGCCGATCACATCGGGGACGTCCTCTACAACACCGCTTCTCTCCCGATATTGGCAGAATCTTTCCCGCGGTGCGAATGGCACTTCGTCGGCTCCGCGGCAGGCGCTGAGATTCTGGCCAACAATCCTTTTATCAAAAGTTGCGTTCGCTCGCCGGAATCGCTCGGGCCGATCGATGTGGCGCTTTGCTACAACAGCGGCGGGTATTGGCGCGAACTGGTGCGTGCTGTCCGGCGCGGGATTCCAAACCGGGTCGGATATGTCCACAAGGGCTTTTCCGCCCTCGTCACGCATCCCGTGCGGATCGAATTTCCGCAGCCATTTCCAGCCTACTTTCGCTCGATGGTGGCTCAGTTGGCGGGAAAAGAGCCGTCGTGGTCTTTGCGTCCGAAAGTGTTTCCTGGCCCACGGGATGGTGAGCGGGCTGACGAACTTTGGCGCGAGTGTGCGCTTGAATCACGGCGCCCGGTCCTCGCCTGCTTCGTGACCAGCCGGCAGGCGCGCGGCGTCTGGCCGGCGACGCAATTCGCCGCCGCAATCCGCGCGATCGAGAAAGATCCGGATGTTCAGACCGTCCTCATGGGCTCCGAGGAGGATCGGCACCTCCTCGACGAGCTGAAACAGAGGTTTGCTCTCAAGGCACGCCTGGCGGGGGGAACACTTTCACTTCTGCCGCTCGTCCGGTTCCTTGAAAAGTGCACCGCGGTGTTTTGTACGAGACTCCGGGCCGCGTCACCTCGCCAATGCCGCCAAAGTTCCACCCGTCTACATTCGCAATATCTCGTTCAGCAAGGTCGAGGCGAGCAGGTATTGCGAGACGGAGGTCGACCTCGCGCCGGAGGTCGAGTTCGTCTCGCTCGAAGATCAAGCCCAAGTGTTCGCGCAAATCGATGCCGAATCGGTCGCCGCGAAAGTTTTAGAGGTCGTTCGCCGGCGCTGGCGTGGAGAGAAGCTCCAGGATCTGTCCTAGTAACTGCTCGGCCGTTATCTGGCCGCGAAAATCACAACAGATCTTCGTCCCGTCGGAACGCGGACAGGTCTGAGGCTCGATGACGCGTGAGGGCGCGCCGACGTTTCCCCAGATAGCAGCATTGAGGGGGACAGAAGGGCAAAACGGGGAGACCGTCGCTGTCCCGACCGCGCTCGCGATGTGTAAAGGTCCAGTGCTGGAACAGACGAAGACATTCATCTCCGCGATGACGCCAGCCAGTTCGCGCAATCCCAGCTTTCCCATCGAAAGCCAGACGCGGTTTGACGCGAGAATCTCTTCCGGCCATTCAGATAAGAGCCCCTCTTCGTTCCCGGTGCCGGTAATGATCAGGGAACAGTCCGTTTGCCGCAAAAGCAAGCTCCCCAGCTCGGCGTAGATATGACTCGGGAGATTGCAGGCATTTCCGGCGGAACCGGGATGGATGCCCACGATTCGTCGTTCGCGGATCGGGGCTGGGATATGTGTCGGTATCTCGGCACGCTCCGCCAAAGTAAGGACAAGGTCGGGTTTGAGACCCTGGTCTGGCAGACCCAGCTTCCTCGAACAGTCGAGCAATATCTCAGAGACAGGCCGAGGGTTGTCGAGGATATGAGAAGCGAGACATTCGTGCAGAGTCAGTCGTCCCCAGAGTCCTCCCCACATTGCGATACGTCGACCAATCCCGGAAAACATCGAAGCTAAACAGAGGCGCCGCTCTTTCGCGTAGGCCAGGATGATTACGTCGTAACTCGAACGACGGAGCCAGCGCACCAATGGCCACCAGCGCGACGGAAATCCCGGCGCAACTTCACCGATGCCAAAACAATGGCGGACAGAAGCAGACTCCAGAAAGAGAGGCTTGAGCGCATCCTGCACGAGCACGTCGACCGCATGATCGCCGCGCGCCAGCGCCCGAATGAGCGGAGTCGTCAGGAGAACGTCTCCGAGATGATCAAGCCGGACGAGAAGGATGTTCACGCTTAAGCATCACCAGGGAAGTTCCCTCGATTCGCTGCAGATTGGCAAACTCAGGATTGTCCTGTTGGAGTTCGTTCAAGGCACGAATCACACCTGGCCAATCCTGTTGATAGTCGTGCCAGAGAAGGATCGCGCCGGGGGCCGCGATTCGAAAAGCGTTGGCGGAGTCTCGGAGCACATATTCGTAAGCATGGGAACCGTCGATAAAGACAAGGCCCATTTGTTTGGCAAAGGGAGAAAAGTCGAAACTTGCAGAGTCACCGTATAGCTGGGTGATCTGCTCCGAATAGATGGTCCCCTTGAATTTCGCCCCCGATTCCTTCTTATCCACGAATGCGCTCTCTCCCGGAGCCAGCTCAAACTCTGTTTCACCGAGTCCGGCCTTTGGCAGGTCGAGGGTCCAGACTTTTCCGTCTGCCTTGAGGTTAGCCGCGATGTTGAGCGTGGTTCGTCCGTCAAAAGTACCTATCTCAAATGCGTTCGCGGGCGCCGCCTCCCGAGCCAAAGCAGCGATGACCATCACTTCCAGCATCGAAACGTTGCCTCCTTCCGCGAGGGGCTCGAGAAGCGTAAATCCGAGTTCATTTGGCAAGACTTTCGAGAGGGCTATGACGGGCAGACGCTCATTTTCCGTCGGCAATGACAGTCCAAAATGCCTCGCGATCTGGAAGATGAGGAATCGGTGGCGGCGAAACAAAACTCCGGCGGTAAAGAGAAAGGGGGTGACTGATAAGGCCAGGAGATACTTCGGAAGGAATCGTTTGATGGCGGAAACCATAGGTTTAGACGGCTGCAGGCAAACCAAAGAGCGCGCTGAGATATGCGCGGAAGTTACTCCCCATGGAGCGCAAGCCCTCCAGGACGATCCACCAATTGTTGAAACAAATCTGGACGACGCCCGGGACGAGGATGAGACCCCACAGCCCAACCTGTGGAACGAGCAGCGAACTCATGACCACAATCATAATCCCGGAAACCACGACCGGCAGCGCAAACGGGTTGCGGTGTGCCGTTACCGCCAGCTCGCGAAAAATACCATGGTGCCCTTCCAAGGCGCCAACGACAAAGAGGACGATCAGGAGAGGCGTGGGCAAGAGGGGAGTTTGAGAACGAAACCATCCGTGAATGACATAATCGCCGAAGAGAACGGCGGTCGCGGCAAGGGCGATGAAGATCACCCAATACCACCGTATCCGCGGAAAGACTAACTTGCTGATTTCAGCTTCCCGGCCGAGCGCATGCATTTGGGCGATCAATGGGAGCTTCACTGCCACAAACGAGGACGCGATCGCAACGGCGGCCAACACCAGTTGCATGCTCAAACCATAGGAGGCCGCGGCCTTGAGTCCGAGGAAGGCGGAGCAGATCAAAGTCCCAAGATTAATGGTCGCGTAGATGCCAAGGGTCACAATCCCGGTGCGCCAGGCGGTGGGCCAGAGGGAGCGCAACAATTTCGCCGACCAGCGTGAAGCCGGCCCGAATTCACGCGATCTCGTGAATTGGTTAAATTTGATTCGGGCTGCCGTCCGCGACACTGCGCCCATGAGGAAAAAGCCGGCTACCGGCGCAAAAATTCCGGCGCCGAGGAGCAGCCCGACGACGATGGTCACATAATTCACAATCAGCCCAACGACAAAAACCTGCTGATTGAGGCGCACCTGGTTGATCCCGGAAAGAAGCGGGTGCCACATCCCGCTCGTGATGTTGACAAAGATGCCCGCGAGAAAAAGCAGCCAGGCCCACAGGACCTCCTGGGCGTCGGGCAGGAGGTGCGCCTTATGCTCGATCCAGATCGTGCCGAAAATTCCCATCAGCACGGTGATGAGAATGCCGATCCCGCGATAATAAAGCCGCATCGTTTTCACCAGATCCGCGAGGAGCCGATAATTCGGTTCGGGTCGATCTGCGCCTGAACCGCGGACGGCTTGAACGCCGGTCTCCCTGATCTCCTCGGCGCCCGCCCAGAGAAAAGCAGTCACCCGCGACATGGTGGGATAAAAACCGAAGTCCACCAAGCTGGCCATTCCCCCTAACGAGAGGAAGACATACCAGAGGCCGAGATCTTCGGGTGTCAGTTTGTGCAGCATCAGAGGCAGCACAAGCAGGTTGCCGCCGGCGCGGATGGCGGTGAAAACGAACGACCAGGCGACGGCGGAGCCGTAAATGCGCGAAGCAACTCCGTGGAACAGGCTGATCATTGGGACGTGCGCTCCGTTCGGCGACAAACCGCGTACATCGCGACGGCGAAATGCCAGCCGAACGTCCACGCCAGGATCTGCTGCAGCCACAATTTCAAACGCATGGGCAGATCACGATGATGATAGATATCGTCGACACCAAATTTCAGGACCTCGAAGTCGGCCGCGCGCAGGGTGGAGCGAAAGGTAGCCGGCCGAAAATAGGTCAGGTGAATCTCGCCGCCGAAGATAGGCGGATCGAACGGACTCGTCCTTGCCTGGCCAAGAGATTGGCGGAAAAAAAAGTTTTCCTCGTTAGGCACGGCCACGGCCAGGATCCCATCCGGACGGAGGAGGGCATGCGCCTTGCGCAGGACCGCTCCCGGATCGGGCACATGTTCCAGGACATGCCAGATGGTAATGGCGTCGAATGTTCCGGCCGGGAGATCGAGGTCGGTGATTTGCCCCAAGTGCACATCAAACCCGCGTTGCCGGGCGTAATTCGCCCCGGCCTTGGAAACTTCGGTCCCGGTCACGTCGTATCCGGCTTGTTGTGCCGTGGCGAGAAAGCGGCCGTCGCCTGTCCCGACATCGAGAAGTCGCCCGCCCGGGGCGTAGCGGCGGATGACGCTAAGGCGACGACTCCACATCTCGGCGCGGGCGTGCTCTTCCTCCTGCCACACGGCGAAGGTTCCGCCAGTGTCATAGGAGCGCGCGATCTCGGACTGGGTCGGTCGCGGATTACGAATGTAGAGCTGGCAGGCGGTGCATTGTCCGATGTCGGGCGAAACAGCGGTCCGTAAGGAGGCGGCGCCGCAGCCGGGGCAGTACGTCAGGCTCTCGAAGTCCCGGAAAGCGGAAGTCATCGTTTTTTAACCTCGAGAGGCAAACAAGTATGCTTCATCAAAGAGCGTGCGCGGCTCGGCTTTGAAGCCGTGATTACGGAGCATGGCGAGAAGCTCATCGCTCGAAAGCGGGCACCAATGGTGATATTCGCAGGCCAGCCGGAGGCGCCGCGGCAGGCGGGCAGAGTGCGCGCAGATCCATTCGATGATCTCCCCTTCGGCGCCTTCGCAGTCGATCTTGAAGAAGGCGAAATTTTTGCCCGAGAAATCCACGCCGTCGAGCGACACGCTCTTCATTGGCACCGCGCGACCTCCCTCTTGCAAGATGATCCCGGAAGCGCCACCCGCGCCCAGTTCGGTGAAAACCACTTCCCGTCCGTCCTTCGTGACCGGCGCGCGGTGCAGAATCACATTCGTTAGGCGATTAAGGGCGACATTTTCCTCGAGCAAATCGGCGTGCGTCATTGACGGCTCAAAGGCGTGAACCTGCGCGCGCGGGTGCACCCGCGCGGCCAGGCAGGCAAAAGCGCCGATGTTGGCTCCGATATCTATGATCAGGTCAGGCTGGCAGTCGCGGATTTTGTAAATATCCGCAATCGCGGGCTCGAAGATTTCGCCCCAGGTGCGCTGCAGCGGCTGCATCGGCCGAAGCTGCAGACCGTTGCGAAAACGGAGGGTGCCGAGCCGGGCCGATGCATCCACTCTGGCACGAGCGACGGCCGGCCAGTTGGAACAAGCGCGAACCGTGGCGGAAAATGTCGCCAGCTTTCGCCGGGCAAGATGAAGGCGGTTCATACCTCCGGACAGTCCAGCGCGAGGCCTCCTCGCAGGAGCGAATCTTCCTCGATCGGTTGATAGCAGGCGTAGCGGCGGCCGATGGAAAGATTGGCGGCAAGTGGTCGCAACATCTCCTTCCATTTCGCGGGGAGCATCGCCCGCAGTCCGGCGGCGGGCGCGACTCTTTGGGGTGAGGATTTGTTGGCCGTCGCCTCCCACTTCCGCGCGTAATCGCTTTGTTGCGGTGTCTGGAGAAAGACCTCGCGGTTTTCAATCTTCTTCGCCAGGACGAAGAGATAAGCGGCCCGGTTATTTTGCAACTCCACTCGACCGCCAAACTCTCTCGGATCGATGACGCGGAACCAGTTTTGTTTTTCCTTGGTCAAAATCGCGCGCACGACAAAGCCATTGCTGCGGGAGAAAATCCGAAAATAGAGTT